>NZ_JBFAXC010000014.1:0-166722 GCF_040680615.1 Nocardia sp. NPDC052001
CCACTACCTGGCCTTTCTCACACTGGCTGCCGCACTGACCGGCTACAAGAAGCTCGCGAAAACACGAGCGAAATCATCCACGTGAGACACGGTCTTAGTGTCAGATGCCAGGCGGCGCGGTCCAGGAAGAGAGAGCGCGGGTCGGTGGACAGCAGGCCCGGACCCAGTGTTCCGAACTGAGCCCACCACTCGCTGAAGGTCCACTGGTCTCGAAGGAGTTTTACCAGCACCTCAGCTCGCGGATGCGGGTTGGCGTCACGGTTCGGACGGTTCACCGGGCCACCGATCCGCCACACAATCCGGTCCGTATTCGGCACGCCCCATACTGCGAGGCGTTCGATCGCCGTGCGTGCGGCGGCTTCCGCCCGCGTCACGCCTTCGACGTCGAGCGTCAATGCGATGACCGCAGCCGCCGGTGGCGAGTCGACGATCGGAGAATCCAGCAGGATTTGGCCAACCGTGCCGCACTCACCGCAGGTGAAGGCGTCTTCCTCCCAGTCATCCTCGGCCGAGGTGTAGCCGCCGACAGTGCCTCGCCCCTTGCAGCGGGAGCAGGTCGCGAGTTCGGCCACCTGGAACCTCCGGCGCGGATCGCGGTCCAATGCGGTCGGTAGCGCGGCCCGTGCCGGGCGCATGACTTGCTCGAATAGTCGCTGACGTTCTATCTGTCCGTCCATGACGCCCCCCGAATAGCTCGTGGTGACCATATCGGTCGATCACTCGAATGCGCCATAACGCCCGTCGCCCCGGCCGAATGCGCCGATTTACGCCATCTCCCGCGCCTCGAGCGGGACCATGAGTACCGGCCCGCAGCAACCGCCTGGCCGTGTGGGAAAGAGATGCCTGTGAAGCCGTCCGACCTGCCCCGTGATCCACGCTTCTACACGGCTGCAGAGCCGTTCGAGGAGCAGGAGATGCTGCATTTCACCCGGATGGCGGACGTCGTCGAGATCTTCCGGTTGGAGAAGAAAGGCGCGTTCACAACGGATTTCAGCTATCTGCTGGAGTTCGTCGGGGGGATGGGGGTGCCGATGCCGGAGCGGCCGCATCTGAACATGTTGTTTCCGTGGACGCGGGGTGAGACGCGAGCGGATGGGTCGCCAGGCAGACATGCGGTGCTGCACGAGCTCCTCGCCAAGCATTTCGGTAGGAACTCGATCGCCGAGCTGGAACCGACGGTTCGCGATTTGGCCGCGAGGGGAGTGCGTGAAGGAATCGAAAACTCTTCGGGTGAATTCGATTTGGTGGAGTTCGCGAGCACTCTGTCGTCCCGGGCGGTCTCGTCACTGCTGGGGCTGCCGCTGGATGTAGCCACCATCGTCCGGGAGGAGGTGGAAGCCTACGAGAAACGGCCGGGATTCGAGGCCCTCGAACCGGAGTCGCCCGCCCTGCGCTCGTTCTTCCAGGGGCTGTTCGACAACCAGCCCGAAGACGGTCTGCTGGCGGATCTTTCGGCCGCCCACGCCGCGGGAGCCATAGACGTGGACGAGCGCGACGCCCTGGTCTGGGGCTGCTGGGCAGCCGGACTGAGCACCACGGCGACCGCCATCTGCCTGCTCATCGGCCTCGGCATTGAACTCGACCTACTCCCTGCCGCAGCCACCGCCGACGATCAGTGGCTGGATGCCGTAGCCCACGAAACCCTGCGCTACGCAACCCCATTCACCCTGGTGCCGATGTTCGCCACCCGCGACATCACCCTCACCAACGGCGTGAAACTCCAAGCCGCCCAACCAATCCAACTCGCCCTATCCGCCGCCAACCGCGACCCGGCGGTCTTCGGCCTCGACGCCGACACCTTCCAGCCCGGTCGCCCCCACTCCCACATCGCCTTCGGACTCGGCATGCACTGGTGCCTCGGCGACAGCCTCGCCCGCCTCGAAATGCGCACGGCACTCAGGGAACTCGCCCGAACCCTCACCCCGGTTACCATCCGGGAATGGCGCCGCGACGCCGGTCTGCTCGACCGCGTCGCCATCGCCCGGCTCGCCGGTCTCAGCTGATTTCGGAGAAGACCTAGGGATGTCGCGTTCAGATTAGGCGGCAATCAGAACGGAGTATTCCGTTTCAATGCTAGCCTGTAGGTATGCCGAAAACGTCCGATTCCCGAGCTCAGCCGCCCCTGGTCGGCCGGAGAGCACAGGCGGCCCGCAATGATGAAGTGATTCTGGACGCCGCACGAGCGGTATTCCTGGCCGACGCCCATGCCCCGATCGCCGCTGTCGCCGAGCGGGCAGGGGTGGGAATCGGCGCGCTCTATCGGCGCTACCCGAGCAAGGAGATCCTGTTACGGACGCTCTGCTCCGATGGGCTGCGCCGCTATGCGCTGGAAGCTGATGCGGCGCTGCAGAATTCGGACGGGTGGCAGGGGTTGGTCGACTTTCTGCAGCGGGTCGTCGACGCCGACGTGCACTCATTGACGGTGCACCTTGCGGGCATGTTCACCCCGGATGATTCAATGCTGCCCGATGTCGCGCCGCCCGCCGAGGCCACCGACGAGATCGTTCGCCGCGCGCAATCCTCTGGACGCCTGCGCCCCGGTGTCACCGCAGCGGATTTGGGCATCATTCTCGAATCGTGCGCGGCCATCTCGGCCTCGGATCCGGAGCGCGCCGCGCATTTGCGACGCCGCCTGCTGGCCCTGCTGGTGACGGGTCTGACCGTGGACGGTGAACTTCCCGGCCCACCGCCCGAACCGGCCGAGTTCGCCTGGCGTTGGCAGCGGCGGTAATCCGGTCAGGACCCTGCTTCGCCTGCCATCCGCGTCAATCGGGTCAGCGCCGCGAGATGCGCGTGATACGCGGTGCGGCCTTTGTGAGTAAGGGCCAGCCAGGTCTTCGGCTTACGACCGTCGTAACCCTTGGTGACCTTGATGTATCCGGCAGACTCGAGCAGTGTCATCGCCTTGGACAGCGTCGACTTGTTCAGCTCGCACAGCTCGGTGATGACCAGGAATTCGGCCTCGGTGCACCCGTCGAGGAATGCCACGAGCTTGAGCCGTGGCAGAGAGGCGAACAGTTCGTTCAGTTGATCCACGGCATGGTCCGAGGCCGTGCCTGCGTCATCCAAATCCATCCACCCGCAATCACTCCGGCCAAACCGCACAGCCATCCGTACAACGCCGGAAACGCGAGACCAAGCATAGGCACCATCGGCGCCAGCACCACCACGACCAGGATCACCTTCCACATCGAGACCGGCGCCGGGACCAGACCCCGCTCGCGCCGGACCCTGGCCAGCCAGCGTGAAACCGCGAAAAACGCTGCCAGCGAGAGGGTTCCGCCGATCAATCCGATGAGGTTGAGCGCGCTGGTGAAGTCGATTTGGGCCTCGGCCACGCCGAACAGCGCGACGCCGAGCCCGGCGAGCAGCCCGGCGGCGACGGGTCCCCAGGTGGGTAGCTCGGCGGCATCGCGAGCCTGACGGGTGGCCGCGGCGGCGATTTCCAGCGCCTGCTCCGGCGTGTGCATGTCGTGCATGAATCGACCGTATATCGACTGGTTTCCATTCGGCAACCAGTTTCCCAACTCGAACGGCTTTCGCGAGTACGGTACCGAATATGCTCGACTACGACATCGAGGCCGCGACCTACGACCGAACTCGAGGCGGCGACGAGCGCGCAGCGGCCGCCGCCGAAGCCGTGCGCACGCTACTGCCCGCCGACGCGCGCACGGTGGTGGACGTGGCATGCGGAACCGGAATCGTCAGCACCCGACTGCGCGCACCCGACCGCCTTGTCCTGGGCGTCGACCTCTCAGCGGGCATGCTCGAATACGCACGCCCGCGACTGGACGGCGCGGTCGTGCGCGCCGATGCGACGAGCCTTCCCATCTCCGACGCGACCGTCGACGCCGTTCTGTTCATGTGGCTACTGCACCTGGTCGGACCCGAAATCGCCGAACAATCGATCGCCGAAGCCGCCCGCATTCTGCGACCGGGCGGAGTGGTGATGGCCACGGTCGACAAGGAATTCGCCGTCTACGGCACACGGAGCGATCTGGCCACGATCCTCGAACCCGTCCACCGCATGCTCGTGACCGAAACATCCGATGCCCCAACACGATTAACCGAGGTCGGCCATCGTCACGGGCTCGAGCCAGCTGGGCAAGCCGCGTACACCGGACACGGCCAAGGGCGCTCACCCCGCCAACTGCTCGGTGCGTTGCCGCACATCGCCTGGTTTCAGCGACTCGACGACGACGCTGCGGCCGATCTCCAGTCCAGGATCATCGCACTGCCCGATCAGGACGAGCCTCGCCCCGACCCGGTGTATCGCATTGCGCGCCTGCGTAAAGCGTCCTCCTGATGCACGCCGGTGTTGCCCGGGGCGGATATTCGCTGGAATCCATTGCCGAGCCCCCGTATACCTGACAGGCACGACGAAGTTCGGGTATGGAGTTGGAGGTGGCGGAATGACGTTGAGCCGCAAGGGATCACGACCGATTACGGTTGATGGGATCGGGTATCGGTGGAGGTTGCGGGGGCGGGCGACCTATAGCCAGGCGTTGGGGTGGACGCCGTGTATCTACGCGGTTGATCGGCCGGAGCGGGGTGGCTCGACGTTGTTGGTCACCACCGATCGTTTGCATCCGAGCGTCGCCTGGAGCACCGAGGAGATCCGGCCGGTGCTGCCCGGGGAGGTTGCCGACACCATTAGGGAGGCGCTGGCGCGAGGGTGGGAGCCGGATGTGGACGGGACGCCGTTTCGGCTCGATCTGTCCAGCGGAGCCGCGGTGCGGGGCTGATCGCGCCACTGCATCTGATCGGATCAATGCCCCATCCGGGCTTGCGTCGGATCGCACTCTTGCACCGATATCGGGCGAGAATCCCTCCGTGGGAGCGGTATTCGCGGCCCGGGCGTGGGTAGGGTGGGCGCATGGAACAGGGTGGGCGGGACGTTCTGGCTTCATCGTTCGGTGCTGCTGCGGCCGACTATGCCGCGCATCGGCCGGACTATGCGCCCGCCGCGGTGAGCTGGGCGCTGGCTGGTGCGCCCGGTCCGCGGGTGCTCGATCTCGGGGCCGGGACGGGGAAGCTGGCTGGGAACTTGGTTGCCATGGGCGTCGATGTTGTTGCGGTTGAGCCTGATTCGGCGATGTTGGTTGAATTGCGGCGGGGGTTGCCGGGGATTCGAGCGTTGCCGGGGAGTGCCGAGGGGATTCCGCTACCGGATGGTTCGGTTGATGCCGTGCTGGCTGGCAATGCGCTGCACTGGTTCGATATGGATGTGGCGAGCGCGGAGATCGCCAGGGTGCTGGCGCCCGGCGGTGTCTTCGCCGGGTTGTGGAATGTCATGGATGACAGCGTTGAGTGGGTCGCCGGGTTGGCGCGGGTCGCCGGAAGTGCGGCTATCGGGGTGCGGGATACGGTGAGTAGCTGGCGTGGAGCCACGGCGGCACTGCATCTTCCCGGTGCCGGTGGGCTCGGCCGGTTCGGATCAGCCGAACAAGCCGAGTTCGCGCATGGGCAGCGGCGTACCGCCGAATCGCTTGTCGCGACGCTCAGCACTCGTGCGGGGGTACTGGTCATGCCAACTCAGGAGCGGGAAGCCCTGCTCGGGCGCGCTCGGGCCTTCCTGACGAGCGTTCCCGCGACAGCTGGCGGTGAGTTCACCCTTCCACTGATGACCGGTGTCCTGCGCACCCGTCGTCTTTGACCCCTGTAGTCAAGCGATCTCACCACTGGCAGCGGGCCAGCTCCTGTTCGGGAACACGATCGATGCGGTATCTGGCGTAACCCAGTGAGTGTGTGATGTTGCGCAGGAGACGATCCGAGGTCAACGGTGCCCGCACGGAGTCCAGGAGGTCCCGGGTCTGCGGGCAGGTCAGGGCCGTGCCGATGCGGGCCACCCAGCCTTCGTCGAGGTACAGGGGCAGACGGGGGTGGCGGGTGGCCATATCGGAATCGACTACGGCCCAGTCGGAGTCGAGGTTCTTGTCGTGCCCGATGCGGGCGTTGGGGAAGCGGAAGGTGTGGGCCGCCAAGGGATACGCCAGCCCGACGGGATCCAGGACTCGGACAGCCAGGGGCATGTTCATGCTGATCATGCCGAGGTTGACGTAGAAAACAGTGTGGGAAGACGCCACATTGGGGGAGCGGGGCGGGACGACGTACCAGGTGGTGAATGACGGTGTATTGATGAGCAGGCCACCGGCGGGATTGGCCGCGAGGTCGACGATCATGGGCCGGAGCCGAGGATAGTCCAGGTAGTCCTCGGCGCGGATCGGGTGAGCGTGACCGGTGTTTTGGATGTAGTAGTGCCGTTCGTCGGCGATGCCGGTGGGGGTGATCCCGTTGGGAGCGGTGATGGCAATGACGTTGGCGGCGTGCAGAGCCCAGCCCGCGACTGCGGCAAACGATGCGATACGAAGTACTGTCGCGCGCGGATTCATGTGCGCGGCAACAATGTTCACTGGCATGACCATGACGGGCAGCAGTACGCAGAACAGCGGCGGTAGCAGCATGCGACCGTGCATGAAGTCGCCGCCCACCCGAGTTTGGTAGATCGTCAGCAATGCGGCGGCGCCGAGCGTCAGGGCCACGACTGCCGACGGAGTTCGCAGCCACATCTTCACTAAGCGAATACGCTGGCGCGGAGTGGCTTTCGAGCGGTTGATCAACCGAATCCTATGGCCCAACCCGCGCGAGCGCACCGTCGCCAGAGCCGCGAGGGCCAGTATGACCAGGGGCACCCAGAGCCAATACGGCCCGATCAGATTCCACAGGTAGGTCAGTCCCTGCCGCCATTTCGCCCCGCTGGCGTCCTTGGCGACGGCGGTGTTCGGGTACGGCAGACCGTAATAGCCCATCCGCCAGATCTGATAGCTGACCGGGACCAGACCTGCGAACACGACACATGACAGCCGGAATATCCACGGGCGCAAGCTGATACCTGGCATCGGTGCACATGTGATCATGAGCAGCGCGGGAATTCCGGCCATGGCCATCTCCGGCCGGATCAGCGGCGCCAACCCCGCGAAGAAACACAGTCCGAATACGTCGGCGCGGCCCATGGTCTGGGCGCGACTCCAGCGGATCATCCACCACCACAGCACCGCGAGCCAGCAGATGACCAGGCTGGATTCGAGCCCCGAGGTGGCGTAGTCCCGCGCCGGTGGCAACGCAATGTAGACGAGAGCACCTGCCGGAAAAAGCAATTGGCCGCCGCCACCCCACAGCCGTGCCGTCCCCGCCATGGCGAAGACGATGGCGGTGACCGAGAGCGTCAGTGCGATGCCGAGCACCACGTACTCGAGCCGCGCTTCGGTCAGCCAGCTGAAGAACCAGATGAGATAGGTCCACGCCGTAC
The DNA here is from genome assembly GCF_040680615.1 of Nocardia sp. NPDC052001. Taxonomy (NCBI): domain Bacteria; kingdom Bacillati; phylum Actinomycetota; class Actinomycetes; order Mycobacteriales; family Nocardiaceae; genus Nocardia; species Nocardia sp. NPDC052001. The sequence goes on from NZ_JBFAXC010000014.1 coordinate 7,310, forward strand.
TGGTGTTGACCTCGACACGCTCGCCCGCGTTGAAGACGGGTCCGTTGCCCGCCAGCAGATTTCGCACCGTACGCAGCACGGTCAATCCGTCATCGGCGATCCATCGGCGATCCCAGACCCCGTAGGCGAAAGTCCCTGAGGTGAGCAGAATTCCGCTCACCAGAACCGTGCGAGCGAGCCGTCGGTTGATCGGCGCGTGTTCCCGCTCCTGCTCGATTTCGTCAGCGGTCCCGCTCGTCGTCACGGCCGAAGCGGTCAGCGTCACCCGCGCGAGCCGACCGTCACGGTTCCTGCGAAATCCGCTCTTCGCGGTCCGAACAAGTAGCTCATGAAATCCCCTCGACTGGTACGGCCGAACCATATCGCCTGGTCCGGCAATCCCCCAGCCACCAAAAGTGGGGCTTTCACTTCATCTGGCACACCCGTACCGGTACTGCGGTTCCGGCCCATTGACCGGCTTCGAGCTCACGCTCGATAGCCGTTGCGGCGTAGTTCATTCCAGCACTGCGCAGCTGAGCGATCCGCCCCCGCACGCCGTCGATCCCGTATGACCGGACGACGTCAGCGATCCCGACCCTGCGGGATTCGACTCCGAATCCCGCAGTGGCATAGCTGATTTCCATCACCACCCCCATAGGGAACCCTGCCGATTCCCCCGCCGAGCCTAGCCTGCTGCAAGAACACCTGCACATGCAGAGCCCGGCTTTGTGACACGTAATAGTCTGTGGCACAGCCGAGTTCTCGGATCAGGAGCGCGCGGGCAGGCGAACCAGTGCCAGGGGGCGATTCGTCGATACCACCCAGTGCTCATAACCGTTCAATGCGGCGATCGCGGCGGTGACGATGATCAGCGTCACGATGCCGGGCAACAGCGCCCCCACCGCGGCGACGACGAACAACCCCAGCGCGGTGACGGTCCGCCCGACCGTCGGAGCGCCGAACATACGCCAGCGGGTGAAGCAGAACCCGAGTACGAACAGCGCGGCCCCGAGCGCGAGCAGGTGCCCGTTGACTCCGTGCGCGATCTCGGTGGGATGTTCGACCACCGCGCGCGCACCCACCGAGACCAGCACGAGGCCGATCACCAGCAGCATGTGCCCGTAGCTGAGCACATCGCGCACCACGGTCGCGCGAATCGCGTTGGTGCGCAGCGAGTGTTCGATGGCGGCGAATCCGTACGCGAAGTACAGCCACCACAGTCCGCAGCCGAGCGCGAAGGTCAGCGCGATGGCGATCCAGGCGGACACTCCCAGATGTGACTCCGCTGCCCCATTGCCCACCGAGGCAACCGATTCGCCGAGCGCGATGATCACGAACAGCGCGAACCGCTCGGGCAGATGGGTCGCGCCGAACTGCATCCCCTGCAGCGTTCGCGACCGCACAGCCGGACTGGCGAACGCCAACAACACCGCGGCGATCCAGATTCCGTCGCGCACACCACCAGACGGCACGAATGCCGCGATGACCAGCAAAACCGAGCTGACCAGCGTCACCGCGTACGGGTTGAGCCAGGTCTCGAACGCCTTCTTGCGGCGCATCGCGTTCCACAGCAGCAGTCGCAGCACCAGATGTGCGCCCGCGAAGATGAGCGGTGTGGCGCGCCCGGTGAACGCGTGCGGCGCGGTGATCGCCATGACGAACATGCACAGTCCGGCCACGAACAGGAAGAACCGCTGCCGGTCGGTGTCTTCCACCCCGTGCACCGCGAGCGTGACGCCCACCCATGACCACCACATCACGGCCAGCAGCAGTACCGCCTGCCCCACCGCGCCCCAATTCGGATGTCCGACGGGCAGATGCGCCGCCTGGGTCACCGCGAATACCAGCACCAGATCGAAGAACAATTCAGCCCAACTGGCCCGGTCATGCGCCTCGTGCAGAGGTTCGGTCAACGTAAATCCTTGTCTAGCGGTCGATCGAAAGCGTCCCACTGTAACCAGGCAATGCCGTCGAAATTCCCGCGCCACCGCAGTGCCTACCGGGAAGCGGAGGTCCAGGCGCCTGTCCGGTATGTCGGAAAGCCTGCCGAATGTCGGTCACGACGATGCGGACGAGGCCACGGTCGTGGCCGACACATCGGTCGAGCTTGCTGTGGTTCGAACGCTCTCTGAATCCCACACCGTCGACTCGCTCAGACCGAATCGAGAGTGCCAGCGGGCCAGGGGACGCGGTGCCCACCAATTGGCGCGGCCGAGCAGGGTCATGAAGGCCGGGACCAAGAGGGTGCGGATCAGGAAGGCGTCGACGAGCACTCCGATGGCCAGGCCGAAACCCAGGGCGCGCATGAATGAGACCTGGCCCGCGCACATGGCGGCGAAGACGATGATCATGATCGTCGCTGCCGCGGTGACCAGTCGGCCGGTATGAGCCATACCCAGCGCCACCGAGCGTTCGTTATCGGCGGCGGTGCGTGGCGAGGCGAGCCATTCCTCTCTGATGCGGGCGAGTACGAACAGTTCGTAGTCCACGGCCAATGCGTAGGCGACGCAGGCCAGGAACGGCGGGTTGATCGGGTTGACCGCGCCGGTGGCGGTCGTGCCCAATGCGCCGAGGTGCCCATCCTGGAAGATCCACACCAGCGCGCCGAGCCCCGCGCCGAGCGAAAGCAGGTTCAGCAGAAAGGCTTTGATCGGCAGGACGACGCTGCCGGTCATGGCGAACATCAGGATCAGGGTGATCACCGCGACCAGGAGTAATACCGCGGGGATTTTGCTGGTGACCCCGCGCGTGTTGTCGATATCGCGCTGAGCGAGTCCGGTGAACAGAGTCGGCGCGGGTGGGGTGATCCGCTTCAATTCGGTGAGTTGGCGTTTTCCGCTGTCGCTGAACGGGTCTCGGTTCGTGGAGACGGTCAGATAGGCCGCATGACCTTTGAGCGCGGCGCCGAGCGTCGCGGGTCCGATCGAATGCCCTTGGGCGTAGATACCGTTGGGGCTCGCGACCGTCATCACGCCGTCGACATTGGATAACGCGGCGGCATATCGCGTGACATCGCCCGGTGCGGTGATGCCGTCGGGCATCACGATGACTACCTGTCCGGCGAGATTCTGCTGCGGGAAGTCCGCGCGCAACATATCGCCGGTCTGCCGCACGGATGTCGAGGGTTGCAGCGCACGGTCATCGGGGAATCCCAGTGTGATACCCGCCAGTGGTGCTGCCATCACCGTCAGCACACCACCAATGACGAGAACCACCGCGATCGGCCGCCGGGTGGCGAAATGCGCTGCGCGATACCAGAACCGCTGCTCCGGAGGCACGAATCGGATTGGCGGCCTGCGCAACCACCGGCGCACGGGTGTGCGCAGATCGAAGGCGTCCAGCCGAGAGCCCAGCAGCACCAGTAGCGCGGGTGCGATCAGTAGCGCGCCGATCAGCGCGAATCCGATCGCGATCGCGCCGCCGAATCCCATGGACCGCAACATGTATTGCGGGAACACCGTCAACACCAGGAAGACCGACCCCATGATCAGCGCAGAGAAGGTCACGGTACGTCCGGCGGTCTGCATGGTGATCGACACCGCCCGGTGCGGTGATCTGCCGGTCCCGATCTCCTCGCGATATCGGCTGACCATGAGCAGCGTGTAATCCACCGCCATCGCGAGCCCGCACGCGGTGGCGACGTTGATGGCGAAACTCGAGACGCCGGTGAACCAGTGCAGCGCCCACAGCGTCGCGGTTGTTCCGGCGATGGCGAAGAACGCCACCAGCAACGGGATGACAGACGCCACCGCACTGCCGAAAATCCACACCAGGGCAAGAAAAGTGAGCGGTATCGCGATGGCTTCGAGCAGCAGCAGGTCACTGCGGGTCTGCTTCTGCATTTGGCTGAAAACCATCGCCTGCCCACCCGCGGTGACGGTCACGCCGTCTCGAGTACCGAGCAGGGGTTCGATCAACTCGCGAGCGCGCACGGGCGCATCCACGTCATCGCCGATGATTTGAGCGGCGACCAGGGCCGTGCGGTGGTCCTGGCTCAGCAATGATCCGCTCAGTTGAGTGGGTGTCGTCCAATACGAAATCGGTTGCCGGACATAGGGTGAAGCTTGCAATGCGGTGAGAAGCGCCCTGCCGCGAGCGGCTGCCTCGGGGCTGTCCGCGCCCGCATCGCTGCTCACCGTCAGAACGATCGGTTCGCCGCCGGCCGAGAAGATCCCCTCCAAAACCTGCTCGGCCCTTGTTGATTCGGCACCGGGTTCGGTGAAGAAGCCCCCGGCTGCCAGTTTCCAGGTGGCGGGTGCGGCGAACACACCGGCGAGCACCAGAAACAGCACCGCCGCGGCGACGATGCGGCGTGGTGATCGCCGTGCGATATCGGCCAATCCTGTCAGGAACATGTGTCGTGCCCTCTTCCCCGTGAGGTCAGCTCTTGTATGGCGTTGCGGGGCAGCGGAATCCGCCGCCGCGCAGATCAGGTGCAGATCGGCGAAGTCTGCTGCAGGCTAGCCGCCAGACCACACGCCCAGGCGCGTTCGAGTTTCCAGCGACCGTCCTCGGCGACGATCGGCACCTGAGCGAGGCTGGTCTGCCCCGAAAAGCTCAGCGTGGCATCGGCATTGGCGGTGCCGTTGCAGTAGTCGGTGACGTTGTCGATGACGACCGAGAAGTTCGCCTGCTGTAGCGCGGGCAGCATGCGGTTGAAGAGTCCGGGATCTCCGGCCGCGCCTTGAATCAGGTCGACCTTGTCGGCGGTGGGGATGTTCGGGTCAAGGCCCTTGGTCAACAGGCCATTGAGCAGGTCGACGGTGGGGGACCGGGGATATTTGCCGTGCTGGGTGCAGTCGACGGCGGTTGTGACGGCTGCTTTCGCCGGTGTTTTGTCCTGACCCCCGCAACCGGTGAGAAGCATGGTGGCGCAGGCCAGGAGCGGAAGAGCGGTGGACGCAGGTCGCATGGGCTTTCCTCAGTGCGATTGAATAATTCACATACTATGAGTCTGAACCATACTTCGAGTCGCTCACATGTCAATAGTCGGTCACGACCGCGTGTGATTGTCTGGTGCGGTGGTGTCGAAGTGGGTGGGGATCAGCGCGGGCGTAGTCGGATGGGCCGCGACGCTGACGGGAGTTGCCGGAATCGGGCTGCATTTCAGCTGGTCAGAGGCCGAGGTCCTGGTATTGGCGGCGTCGGGTGCGCCGTATCTGATGGGTGCCGCGCTGGTGGGAACCGTGGCGTTCGCGGCCACGCGACGCTGGATCGGCGCGGGCGTGGCAGGTGTCGTCGTGGCTGGTGCGGTGTGGACGCAGGCCCCGCTGTACCTCGGGAATTCAGGCGGGGCGAATGGGCCCGAAGTGCTGGTGATGCAATCGAACCTGCTGTTCGACGGCGCCGATCCAACCGCAGTCGTCGAGCGGGTGCGGTCGCGAAACATCACTGTGCTCACCGTCAATGAGCTCACACCCGCCGCGGTGGCGGGACTGGGCCGGGCCGGGCTCGACGAGGTATTGCCGTACCGGTACATCTCGCCCGGTAGGACCGCGACCGGGACCGGCATCTGGAGTCGATATCCACTGTCGGACACCGTCGAGTATGACGGGTTCGTGCTGAATCAGCTCTCGGCGACCGCGACTATCCCCGGCGCGGGACCGGTGTCGATCTACGCGTTCCATCCGGTGCCGCCGGTCTACGGGACTCGGGTGTGGGCGGACGAATTGTCCAGGCTACGTGCGATTCTCGCGCATGCGCCCGCGGATCGGCCGGTGATCGCGGCCGGTGACTTCAACGCGACCTACGATCACGCGCAGTTCCGCGCGCTGCTGTCGGAGCGCTTCAGCGATGCCGCCGAACAGGCGGGCGCGGGACACTTGGTCACCTATCCCACCGATAAACGATTCCCGGCGTTGGTCGGCATCGACCATGTTCTCATCGCGCGGGGGAGCGCGGTCACCGTCGAGACGGTGAATCTGCCGGGCGCGGACCATCGTTCACTCGTGGCGCGGATTCGTCTCGACCACCCGTAACCCCACTTCCGCTGCGGAAGTGAGGCTTTCGGGATCTCAGCTCAGCGGCGCTGGAACAGGCAGAACGCTTCGGACGAGGCTGCCGCCGAACCGGTGCCGCCGGTCTGGCAGGGGCGGTTGGCATCTCGGGTTTCCAGGTAGAGCGCGTAGTAGTAATCCCCGGTCGACGAATTCGGTGACGTGGCGCTGCACCGGAAGCCGAGAACCTCGCCGCGCACCTGGGTCTTGCCGGCGTACTCGCAGGCCGCACGGGTCGGGAAGGTCCCGCCGTCGATAGTGCGGGCCTGCGCGGCGCCGGCGGCGAAACCGGTGAGCGCGATACCGGCCAGGGCGAGGGTGATGACCCTGTTCAAAGCGTATGTCCTTCCGTGCCAGCCTGATTCGGCATTGGTGTCGCCGATCGGCCGAACGGTATCAATGGAAATGTCCGAATCACAAACTAGGACTTCGGTTGTGCGCGCAATCCCCTGAGCATGGTGAACGTGACGAGTTCGACGTCCTCGGTGAGCTGTTCGGGATGCTCGGCCAGGGCTACCGTCATGGACGCCTCGGCCAATAGCCGGAAGACGAGCTGCGCGGCGACATCGGTATTCACCGGACGCAATTCGCCGACCCGGGCGAGTTCGGCCAGCATGCCCTCGATCAACGGCATGGCGACGGTGGCGTCCAGTTCGCGGGTGCGTTCGGAGCCGAGCACGCTGGTGGCCTGCCGCAGCAGTGCGCGGGTGTCCGGATCGGCGGCATAGCAGGAGATCGCCTGCTGCGCGGCGGCCTCGGCTCGATCCCAGGGGGAGAGGTCGGGCGCGGCGGCGGCCTTGGTGACCTCGAGCATGACGATTCGCTCGGCCTCGAGATACACCTCGGCGAAGACCTGCTGTTTGTCCTGGAAGTGGTGATAGACCGCGCCCTTGCTCAGCTGGGATTCGCGCGCGATGTCATCGACCGAGGTCGTGTCGAATCCGCGCTCCACGAAGAGCTTGCGGGCCGCGTCGAGGATCGCGGTCCTGGTCAGCGCGGCGTACATATCGCGGCGACTGCCGCCCTTGACCTCACTCACGGTTGGTAATCATACTGAACAGACTCAGAGTCGGTCTGCGACTTACAGTCGGTCACCGGCGTGGAGACGGTCCGGAACCCTCCGGACCCGAGGGATAGGGGAAACGCGATGAACAGTCGAACCGTGCTGGTGATCGGCGCCGACGGGGTCCTGGGCTCCACCGTCACCGCGGCATACGCCCGCGCCGGGTGGCACGTGCTGCGCGGGACACGCAGATACCGAGGCGACCCGGATTCGGTCACCGTCGACGTGTCCCGCCCCGAAACCATCGGCCCGGCCCTCGCGCGCGCCGACCTCACCGTCAACACGGTCGCCGACGAGGACCTGCGCGCCGAGCAATGGGCCCTCGAACACGGTCACCACATCCTCAATATGGCCACGGTCCCGGTGAACTCGGCGCGCAGACTCCGAATTCGTGCCGCCCAGAGCACTTCTCGCGGCACGGCGCTCCTCAACGCCGGATTGGCACCGGGGGTGACCAACCTGGTCATCGCCGATATGCTTGCGCGCCACCCGGAGTCGGACGCCATCGACTTCGTGATGTGCCTACCGGCGAGCGGTATGGCCGGCCGCGCCGCCGTGCACTTCGTACACGAGAACCTCACCACCATCGGCCAGCACGGCGTCTACAACAAACGCTCCCCCCGCCACGACACCCGCACGGTCACCCTCCCGAACCCGATAGGCAAAAAGAAATGCTTCGGCTTCGCCGAACGAGACCGAGCCTGGCTCCTGGACACCGCGGGCGGCCGCACCATCCGCACCTACGCCTACCTCGACCGCCCACACCTACACCGCCTGGTAATCGCCCTCAACCCCCTCGGCCTCCTCCCGGACATCCCCGAAACCCCCTTCCACCTCGGACGCCACTCCATCCCGCCCCACCCCACCACCGAACCGATCCTGCACTGGATCGCAACCAGCCGACAGGGCACAACCCTGGACATCCGCACAGTCGAATGCGCAGGTGGCTACCAACACGCCGCCCAAACCGCCCTGATCTTCGGCAACTCCCTCCTGCAAACCTCCCCACTCGGCTGCTTCAACCCCGAAGAACTCTTCACCCTGAATTCCCTACACCCCCAACTGAATACGGCCGGAATTCGCGTCACCACGAGAAGCCCGGAACCCACCCTCTCCACCGAACCTCGCCCGCGTACGGCGTCACCCCGTCCAGCCAGGACCGCGGCGATCTAACGGCATCATGGACGGATGGGGTCGACGGAGCGGAATGAATCCGATGAGGTTGCCGGAGAGCGGGAGACGCTTATCGGAATGCTGGAGTTCAATCGGGAGACGTTGGCACGGAAGTGTTCTGGGCTGACCGCTGATCAGCTGCGGTTGCGGGCGGTGGAGCCGTCGCGATTGTCGTTGATCGGGTTGGTTCGGCATTTGACCGATGTTGAGCTGGGATGGTTCGGGCGGGTGCTGTCCGAGGCGGAGGACACCCCGTTCATGTATTGGCGGGATGGGGCTCCCGATGGCTCCGACTTCGATGTGGACGATGCCGACGTGGACGAAGCACTCAGGTTGTGGCACAACGCGTGTGCCCAGTCGCGGCGGATTACCGACGCTTGTGAGTCGGTCGAGACCTTCGGTGTCTATCCGGAGGGCGGAGATCGCTACAGCTTGCGCTGGATTCTCACGCACATGATCCAGGAGTACGCGCGTCACAATGGGCACGCGGACCTCATTCGCGAGCGAATCGATGGACAGACCGGCGACTGAAGCGGTTGATGCCTCAGGCGCCGGTGGGGTCAGCGGCGCTTCAAGGTTGCTCGGAGCAGATCCTTGTTGAGGCGGCCGATGACGTCCTGGGGGATTTCCTTCGGGCAGGCGAGGGTGCATTCGCCGGTGTTGGTGCAGCCGCCGAAGCCCAGGTCGTCGTGGGTTTCGAGCATGTCGACCACGCGGGAGTAGCGTTCGGGCTGGCCTTGCGGGAGTAGGCCGAGGTGAGTGATCTTTGCCGCGGTGAACAACATGCCCGAACCGTTGGGGCAGGCCGCCACGCACGCACCGCAGCCGATGCACTCCGCGGCCTGAAAGGCGTAGTCCGCGTCCGGTTTCGGGACCGGTACGGCGTGGGCTTCGGGGGCGGTGCCGGTGGGGGCGGTGATGTAGCCGCCTGCTTCGATGATCTTGTCGAAGGCCGAGCGGTCCACGACCAGGTCCTTGACGACCGGGAAAGCCTTGGCGCGCCATGGTTCCACCGTGATGGTCTCGCCGTCGGAGAACTTACGCATGTGGAGTTGGCATGTGGTGGTTGCTTTTTCGGGGCCGTGCGGGGTGCCGTCGATGACGAGGGAGCACATGCCGCAGATGCCCTCGCGGCAATCGTGGTCGAAGGCGATGGGTTCCTCGCCCTCGGCGGTGAGGTGCTCGTTGAGCACGTCCAATGTCTCCAGAAATGAGGCGTCGGAAGAGATTTCGACCGGGTAGTCGACCAGGCGGCCCTTGTCGCGGGGGCCGCGTTGCCGCCAGATGCGCAATGTCAGCTTCATGTGGCTGGTCCTGTCTACTTGTAGGAGCGGGTGGTCGGGTGCACGTAGTCGAACTCGAGTGCCTCGCGGTGCAGGGTCGGCGGCGCGTTGTCGCCGCCCCATTCCCACGCCGCGACATAGGAGAATCGCTCGTCATCGCGGCGAGCCTCGCCGTCCTCGGTCTGGGATTCGGCGCGGAAGTGCCCGCCCGCGGATTCGGTGCGATGCAGTGCGTCGATCACCATGAGTTCGGCCAGCTCCAGGAAGTCGGCGACTCGACCGGCGCGTTCGAGCGATTGGTTGAGGTCATCGCCCGAACCCGGGACATTGACCCGCTGCCAGAACTCCGCCCGCAGTGCGGGAATGAGACCGAGCGCCTTGCGCAGACCCTCCTCGGTCCGCTCCATACCGCAGTGCTCCCACATAATGTGCCCGAGCTCGCGGTGAAAGGAGTCGACCGTGCGATCGCCCTTGATCGACAGCAGCGTGTCGACCATTGTGCGAACCCTGTTCTCGGCCTTGCTGATTGCCTCCTCGTCGACCTCCCCGACGGGCCCGCGCGCGAGATAGTCCCCGATCGCGGTCGACAGCACGAAATACCCGTCCGCCAGCCCCTGCATGAGCGCGGACGCACCGAGCCGATTCGCCCCGTGATCGGAGAAGTTGGCCTCACCGATCACGAACAGTCCCGGGATATTCGAGCGCAGGTCGTAATCGACCCAGAGCCCGCCCATCGTGTAATGCACCGCCGGGTAGATCCGCATGGGCATCTCATACGGATTCTCACCCGTGATCCGCTCGTACATCGTGAAGAGGTTGCCGTACTTGGCTTTTACGGCTTCGAGCCCAAGCCGCTCGATCGCGTCGGCGAAGTCGAGGTAGACCCCGAGTCCGCCCGGCCCGACACCGCGCCCCTCATCACAGACGTTCTTCGCCGCCCGCGAGGCGATATCGCGTGGCACCAGATTGCCGAACGCCGGATAGATCCGCTCCAGGTAGTAATCACGCTCAGCCTCGGGGATATCACCGGCTGTGCGCTGATCCCCGGCTCGCACCGGCACCCACACCCGGCCGTCGTTGCGCAGCGACTCCGACATCAGGGTCAGCTTGGATTGATGATTGCCCGACACCGGAATGCAGGTCGGATGGATCTGGGTGAAGCAGGGATTCGCGAAATACGCCCCGTGCTTATGCGCCCGCCAGCTCGCGGTCACATTCGAGCCCATCGCATTGGTAGAGAGGAAATACACATTGCTGTAGCCGCCCGAGGCCAGCACGACCGCATCGGCGGTGTAGGACTTGATCTCGCCGCTGATCAGATCCCGCACCACCACCCCGCGCGCCACCCCGTCGGCCATGATCAGGTCCAGCATCTCGTGCCGCGCATGCAATTCCACCGTGCCGAGCTCGACCTGGCGCAGCAGCGCCTGATACGCGCCCAGCAGCAACTGCTGTCCGGTCTGGCCGCGCGCGTAGAACGTGCGCGAAACCTGTGTGCCGCCGAAGGATCGGTTGTCCAGCAGCCCGCCGTACTCCCGCGCGAACGGAACCCCTTGCGCTACACACTGATCGATGATCTGCGTGGAGATCTCCGCGAGCCGGTGCACATTCGATTCCCGGGACCGGTAGTCCCCGCCCTTGACCGTGTCGTAGAACAGGCGGTGCACGCTGTCGCCGTCATTGCGATAGTTCTTCGCCGCGTTGATACCGCCTTGCGCCGCAATGGAATGCGCGCGACGCGGGGAGTCCTGGAAGCAGAACTGAATGACGCGGTAGCCCTGTTCGCCGAGCGTTGCGCCGGCCGAACCACCGGCGAGACCGGTGCCGATGATGATCACCGTCTTCTTCCGCTTGTTCGCGGGATTGACCAGCTTGGCCTCGAATTTACGTGTGGTCCAACGATTCTCGATCGGACCGGCCGGGACGGCACCGTCGGTGATCGCCTCGCCGATGTCGTAGAACTCACTCATGATTACCTCACCCATCCGAACGTGACGGCGATCGGAACCGCCAGAAACCCCGCGACCAACAGCAGCGACAGCGCTGCGGCCAACCGGTCGTATGCGGCATAGCTGCGACTGCTCGCCAGCCCCAATGTCTGGAACGCACTGCGGATTCCGTGCCGAAGATGCAGGCCGACCAGGATCACCGCCGAGACATAGAACGCCGTGATGTACCACCGAGACGGCTCGAAATCCGCGACGACCTTGGCGAACGGGGTCGCATCAGCACCTTCGGGATTCACCGCGCCAGCGGTCAGATCCAGCAGATGCCAGATCAGGAACAGCACGATGATCACCCCGCCGTACCGCATGGTGTGCACCGCGTATCCGCTGGCATGTGATTTCTTCTTGGCCGCGTACTTGACCGGCCGCGCCTGCCGCGCGGTGCGTGCGAGGCTGACCGCCGACCACATATGCAGGATCACACTCGCGGCGAGCATGACCTCCATGGCCGAGAGCAGCCACCTGTGCGGCAGCAGTGGCTCGCCCACCGTGCGCAGCCATTCCGCGTAATGATTGAAATCCGATGCCCCCAGAAAGACTTTGAGATTCCCCGCCATGTGGGCGATCAGGAACAGCACGAGAATGCCGCCCGTCACCGCCATTACGGCCTTCTTGCCCACCGTCGAGCGGTAGAGCGCCGGTATTGCCATAGCCACCAGCGAAAAGTACGTCCGGGCAGTTCAGGCGGTCCAAGTCCATGCCGCTCTGATCTCCATGGCCGCAGTCTATGAACCAAGCTGCGACGCCAATTACTACGCGCTGTAGCGGAAATTGGCGTGAGGGCTTTCACACGCGCCGCATGATCCTTATCTCTCGGAATCGAAAACCCGAAGTCGGTAGTCCTAGGCTATCGAGTGTGCAGTTGCAGCAGTTGTCGTATTTCCTGGCGGTGGCGCAGACTAGGCATTTCACTCGGGCGGCCGAGGTGCTGGGCGTCGCGCAGCCGTCGCTGTCCAAGCAGATTCGGGTGCTCGAACTCGAGCTGGGTGCACCGTTGTTCAGCCGTGCCAGAGGCAATATCACGCTGACCCCGGCCGGTGAGGCGCTGCTGCCGTTGGCGAATCGCATTCTGGCCGATGTGGATACCGCACGACTCGAGGTGCAGGAGCTCGCGGGATTGCGGCGCGGGCGGGTCCGGCTGGGAGCCACGCCATCACTCTGCTCGGGACTGCTGGCCGATATTCTGCGCCGCTTCCACGACGCCTATCCCGGTATTCGACTCATTGTGGAGGAGAGCGGATCTCGCGACCTGGTACGGGATCTGACCAAGGGCGACCTCGATCTCGCCTTGGTGATCCTGCCGCTTGCCGAGGACACTCCGCTGGTCACCAGCCCGATCCTGCGGGACAACCTGGTGGTGGCCTCGCAGGCGGGCGATGATTCGCTGCCCGCTCGGTCTCGCATGCGGATAACGGACCTGAAAGACCGGCCACTGGTGATGTTCCGCCAGGGCTACGACCTGCGTGAAGCCACCATCGCCGCGTGCCGCCAAGCCGGATTCGAACCGCGTTTCGCGGTCGAGGGCGGGGAGATGGACGCGGTCCTGCGGTTCGTCGAGGTGGGTCTCGGGGTGGCGGTAGTGCCCAGTACCGTGCTGGCGGGGCGGCCCGGTCTGCGCGGGACTCCATTGTCGTTGCACGACAATACAAGTGGGCAGAGCCTGCACCGAACGGTCGCGCTCGCGCATCGCAAGGATGTCGTCCCCACGCACGCCGCGACCGCGTTCCGCGCGACGCTGGAAGGCTTCCTCATCGACGCGGCAGCCGAGGGCGCCCTGCCGACCGGAGTCGAATCGCTGCTGTTGGCCGGTCGATTATGAAGTGCGCGAAGGGAATCGGCCCGTACGAGGCGAGCGCTAGCCGAACAGGACCGTGCGCATGAGATAGGCGACGTGCACCTGCGCGCACGCCGGATGCGCCGACCCGAACCGGCGGCCCAGATCGACCACGAGCGCCAGCGCGGAGTGCACCAGCAGCCGTGCCTCGGCGGCGGTGAGCTCGGGACGCGCGGCGACCAGCAGCCGAGCCCACTCTTCCACATTGAGGCGCTGCACATTTCGCAGCAGCGTGCGCTCGGTGGGTTCGACATTGCCGATCTCCGCGTAATAGACGAAGGTCAGCTCCCGTTCCTTGAACGAGCCCGCCACGTACTGCTCGATCAGGGTGGTCAGGGCCTGTTCGGGGGAGGCGGAAGCCGCGACGGCGGGGCCGACCGCGTCGGAAACGAGTTTGGCGGCGCGGCGGAAGGCGGCGGTCAGGATATCGCCCTTGCTGCGGTAGTACCGGTACACCGCCGACGGGGCGGGCAGGCCCGACGCCTCGGCGATATCCTCGACGCTCACATTCGGGTAACCGCGTTCGTGGAATAGCTCGATTGACTTGCGCAGCAACAGATCCGGAGTGAAAAGCGTGCCCGGGTCCGGCGCCGGTTCGGGCTCGGGCACCGGTACGGGTCCGGGTAGATCGCCGTGTGACACCGCCACGCACGCCGCGTGTAGTCGGCGGTTCAGGGCTTTCACCGGAAGCGTCACATGATGATCGCCGATGCTGGTGATGATGCTGTAAAGCGACTGCGAGAGAACGGCATTGGAGTCCTCACTCAGCTCCGGGCGGAGTTCGGCCAGCAGCGCCCGCATACCCCGATCGGCGGCAGCCAGTTCCGCGCCCAGCTCGCGGCGGTCCTCGGCGGTGAGATAGCGCCCCTGCCAGCGCAGCAGTGCCGCGCTGCGCCGATGGGCGATCGAGGCCGCGATGAGCGAATCGATCATCACGCGCACCCGATCATCGGGCGGCAGATCCGAATCGCCGGCGGGCAGCGCGACGGCCTGCAGGCATACCGAGCTCAGGCGCAGCATTTCCTCGCGGAAGAGCGCGTATTTACTCGGATAGTGCCGGTACAGCGCCGTGGAACTGATATCGAGCTGGGAGGCGATTTCCTCCATGCTCACCCCGTGATAGCCGAGCGTGCTGAACGCCTCGGCGGAGGTGGCGGCGATCATCGCGCGCCGGTTCTTGGGCCGGCGGCGCACCGGGCGCGGCTGTCCGGAGGCGGCCGCGGCCCCATGATCTTTTCGGTTGGCACCGGCTGACATGGACGCGATGTTACGGCAGCGAACAGCGCTGTTCGGCGTTCTATCGGGAACAGACTCGATTTGAATGAAAACTCACATATGTGTAGCAAATGGCACTTGACGGACGATATTCTTCAGCTCCGATACGGAAGTCAGGGTAACTTATGCCATCGCGCGGGTGACTCCCAGAACAGCGCGATCTGCATGAGCCAGATGACCCAGCGCTGCGGGCACAGCTTCTCATCGTCGCCGTAGACGCGCCCGAAGTCGACCACCAATCCCAATGCGGCGTGCACCAGGATGTGCGCTTCGGCGGGGGAGAGTTCGGGTCGCGCGGCAATCAGCAGCGCCGCCCACTGGTCCACGATCAGACGGCGCACCGTGCGCACCGGGGTGCGTTCGTCGACCGGCAGGTGGCCGGCCTCGGCGTAGTACACGTAGGCGAGTTCACGTTCGGTGAGCGCCTCCGAGGCGTAGTAGGTGACGATCTTCGACAATGCCTCCGCGGGACAGGAGGATTCGGCGATGGTCGGGCCGATGATCGCCACCATCCGATCGGTGACGCGGTGGAACGCGGTGGTGAGCAGATCGCCCTTACTGCGAAAATAGCGATACAGCGCCGACGCCGATTGCAGATCCGCCGCCAGCACAATGTCCTCCACGCTGACATTGGCGTAGCCGCGCTCATAGAACAGGTGAATCGCCTGCCGCAGCATGAGCTCATGCTTGAGCGGCGACGCGACCTCCGTGCCCGGGCGATCCGAGATCGAATCCGGCTCGGGCAGATCCGTCTCGACGATCGCCCAGCACAGCGAATCCAGCAGTGCGGAAATCGATTTCGCCGACAGCCCCACCCGATGGTCGCCGATGCTGCTGACCGCGCTGAACATTGCGATGACGCGCACCCCGCACTCGCGCGCCGACAGCTCTGGGCGCACCCCCCGCGACCAATTCCGACAGCATCGCCGTCGCCGTGGCGAACCGGTCGTCGAGGGTGGCGCGATCGGGCGGGTCCAGGTAGCGGGCTTCCCTGCGCGCCAAGGCAACCGTCGGCCGATTGGCGATGGTTCCGGCGACAATGGCCTCGAGCGCGTGCCCGAGTCGCCGCTGGGGCGTCCACTGCTGCGCCTGCGGCGGCAGGGTCACCGCCGCGACCGTCACCTCGGCCAAGCGGAACAATTCCGCGGCGAAGATCGCGTACTTGCTCGGGTAATGCCGGTACAGCGCCGCGGACGTAATGCCCAGGCGCGCACCGATATCGGTGATGCTCACCTGGTGGTAGCCGAGCTCGGCGAACGCTGCGGCCGAGGTCGCCGCGATCTGGGCGCGCCGATCCTTGGGGCGGTGACGATGCACCCGCACCTCCTCGGAAGTCATTGCCCAGCTTCACATCACGACTGCGGCGGCTGAACCAGCGGCGAGTTCAGCTTGTTCACCAGCCAGCGATCACCCGAATGCTCGAGACGCATCACCATCGACAGCTGCCCCGGAGCGGGCTTGCCCTGGGTGCCCAGGCTGGTGATGGTCTGCCCGATCACCACGATGGCCTCGGCGGAATTCTGGTCCCCGGTGCGGATGGCGCACTGCACCTCATTGGCCTCGGCGACCACCTGGCCCTGCGTGAGCACATCGCGCAGATCCTTGCTGGTGTTGTCGAATTGGGTCTTCCACTCGCCGGTGGCACCCGCGAGCACCGCGCTGAAGTACGCGTCCAGGTTCTTGGCGTCATAGGTGACCAGCACCGGAGCGTATTTGCACGCCGCCGCGCGGGCATCGGCCTGCGCGGCAAGCAGATCGCTGTCGTGCTGGCTGCGCTGGAAGAAGAACACGCTCGACCCGATGGACGCCGCCAGCGCCACCACCGCGGCGGCCCGTAGCGCGATGCGTCCTCGGGGACCCACCACAGGCAGGGTCAGCGTGCGCAGGCGCGACTTCTTCTCGCCTACGGGCTCTTTCGCGGGTTCCTCCGGATCGGTGGGCTTGGCGACCGACTCGACCGTGCTCTCCTCCGATGTGGTCGATTCCGCGGGTGCCTCCGCAACGACCTCGTCGGGCTTGTCATCCTCGATTTCTTTGCCGCTCATAAGTTTTCTCCTATCGACCAGTGACGGGTTGGGACAGTTCGTTACCGGTCACACCGGGTGGCGCGCTCGCGCCGTTGTCGGCGACATCGGGACGCGGCGCATTGGCCGAGCCGCGCACCTGCAACGCCGGATTGTTGGTGAGGCAGTAGTTGTAAAGCCGCGTGCGCGTATCGGTTTGGGCATTGGTCGGCACCACCGGGATGGTGTCGTACTCACACCACGGACGCGGCCACGGATCCACCAGCGTGTGATAGCTGCCGTCGTGCGCCGGAATGCCCAGGGCTTCCGAACCGGCGCGGATGGCCGGGAACAATGCCGCGATCGCGGGGGCCCGCAGTTTCGCGGCCTTGGTGATGGCCACGAAGTTGGTGACCAGGTTGGTGATGGGATCCTTTGTCTCGGAGACGAATCCGCCGATGGTGGCCAGCTGATCCGGTCCGGTTTGCAGCAGATGCCGGACCTCGGCGTCGGCCGCGGTCAGCTGCTGGAACAGCGCGGTACCCGCCGCGGTGATGGTGCCCAGGTCGGGTTGTGCGTGCGAGGTCGTCGCCCCGATGACGCTGAGATTCTCCAGCAGCTGTTTGGTCTGCGGGAGCAGATCATTGAGCCCGGACATGGCCCGGCTGATCCCGGAAACCATATTGCGCAACCGATCCGGTCCACCGGCGAGCGCCTTGTCGAGCTCGTCGACGATCACATTCAACCGGTCGGCGTTCATGCCGCCGATGAAATCGCTGAGGTTGGCCAGTACCGACTGAATCTGCACCGGTGTCTTGGTGCGGGTGCGGTCCACTACCGCGCCATTGGAAAGGTAAGGGCCGGAATCGGAGTCGGGGCGGAAGTCCAGATACTGCTCACCGGCGGCGGACAGTCGGCCGACCGCGACGACACCGTCCGAGGGGATATGCGCCGAATCGTCGATCTCGGCGACCGCGGCCACACCGTCACCGGCCACGTGGATCTCATCGACCCGGCCCACCCGCAGTCCGCGGAAGGTGACGTCATTGCCCGCGAGCAGTCCACCCGAGGTGGACAGCAGCACCGTCACCTTGTAGGTGTGCGGAATCGGATTGAACCGCAGCACATTCGAGCCGATATACCCGCAGCCCAGCATCAGCACCACGATCAGTCCGATATTGGCGATGGCGATCCGGCTGCGCACCACCCATTGCCACAGGGGAGTATTCATCGCCCACCGTCCTCGGTGGCCGGGGCGGGCACGGGCACCGGCTGCGGTGGACTCGTCAAACGACCGAACACCTTCTCCAGCACCTGGACGAAACTTCCGATGAACGCCGGTACGTCACTGAGTTCGGGCAGTCGGCTGCCACTGGGATCGGTGAGCGCGCCGATGCTCAGATACGACACGGTCGCCGCGACTGCCAGCGTCGGACCCTTGAAACTGGCCATGAACGAGGGATACAGCTGATGCAGCCCGTCCAGCGTCGCGGTCAGATCGGTCGATTGCGCGAATCCGGACATCAACTGCTGAATGCTGTTGAACAGACTGACGAAATCCCCGCCGGTGGTATCGCTGAAATCGTGCAGCGCCGCCATGGTGGTCGAGACCTTGGTCAGTAGATCCACGATGCGCTGGTTGTTCTCGGTGAACAGTCCGATCAGGCCGGGGAAGGTATCGGCGGCCTGGCCCAGTTCGGCCTTGCGGCTGGCTAGCTCACCGCCGAGCGTATTCAGCCCGGTCAGCACATTGTCGATGTCCCCGGTGCGCTTGTTCAGCGCCTCGATGGTCGCGGTCATCTCGGTGAGCAGATGCGCCAATTGCGGTCCGCGCCCGGCGAACATGGAGTTCAACTCGGTGGTGATCTTGGCGGCCTGGTTGATGCCGCCGCCGTTGATGAGCATCGACACCGACATCATCAGCTGTTCCACCGACGCGCCCGTGGCTGTGGAGTCGGTGCCGATGGTGTCGCCGGAATGCAGCAGCGGCCCGGCGTCCTGCGCCGACGGCAGCGTCATGGCGACGAACACATCGCCCAGCGGAGTGGCCTGGCGCAGTTCGACCGTGGTGCCTTCGGGCAGCTGAATGTCCTGGCGGATAAGCATTTCCACATCGGCGATGAAATTGGTCGTCTTGATTTTGGTGACGACGCCGATATCGCTGCCGCCGATCTTCACGTGGGCGTGATCGGGCAGATTGAGCGCATCGCGGAACGCCGCGTGAATGGTGTAGCCGGGCGCGCCGATTCCGGGTTTGGGCATCGGCATGTTCTGCACCGTGACCGCACAGCCGGTGCTACCGGCCAGCGTGGCGGCGGTAATAGCCGCCGCCGCAAGGGATCTGGTTCGTCTGCTCATTTCATCTCCGTGATGCCCAGCAGGGCGGCGGTGAGCCCGAAGTCGGGGCCGAAGTCGGCGATCTTGCCGGTGCGGCAGCCGTCCATGCGCATCTGGATGCGCTCGCAGAAGGTGGACAGCGCCTCACTGTCGAGCACGACCTTGTCGAGCAGGCCGTGCAGGCGCAGCGCCTGATGTTCGCGGCTGGTGGCATTGGACAGGTTCTGGAACATCAGCGGGCCGACATCGACGATCTCGGTCAGCGAGCGGGCATTGGCTCGCATCTGCCCGGCGATATCGACGAATCGGGTCAGCGCGCCCGATAGCTGATCCTTGTTGTCCCCGACCAGAGCAGCGGTGTTGTTCAGGAAGTCATTGAGCTGGGTGAGCACCGATTGCAGCCCGGGAGCCTGCTGCCCGAGCAGGTCCACCAGCTGGGTGAGAGTCCCGCTGAAACTGCGGACCGTGTCGTCGTTGGACGCGATGATCTGGGTGATGTCGTTGAGCTTGACGATGGTGTTGGCGATCTGGTCCTTATTGGCCAGGGTCACCTCGAACGCCGACGACAGCGCGTCCAATGTCTCGCGCAACCTGTCGCCATTGCCGTCCAGCAGCGGGAACAGCACCCGGCTGGCCATCGGCCCGGCCTCGTTATCGCCCTCGAGCGCGGCCCCGAGCTTGTCGAAGTTCTCCAGAATCCGATCGAGCTCGACCGGAACCCTGGTGCGCGGCAAGGGAATATGCGCATCGGCCGCCATGACCGGCCCATCGCCGGTGTAGGCGGGGGTGAGCTCCACATGCCGATTGGTGATCAGCTGCGGATTCACCAGTGCGGCAAAGGCATCGGCGGGAATCTTGACCGTCGAGTCGACATTCATCACGACCTCGACGTAACTGCCACGCGGGGTGACAGATTCGACGCTGCCGATCGGAACACCCAGCACCGCGACCTCATTGCCCGCGTACAGGCCCGCGACGCTTTCGAAGTCGGCGCTGATGCGCATGCGTTTGCCCAGATACTCATTGGGAATCGCGGTCAAACTGTCCGGCAGCAGCCCACATCCGGCCGCCACGGTGGCCGCGCAGCACAGCGCGGCCAGCTTGGCGATAACTCGGCTCTTCATCACCTACACCCCTGAATGGCCTGGGCGAAGCACAACCAGTTGTCCGGGAACAGCCACGGGGCGTACACCTCGCCGTAGGGGCCGTTGCCGAGCGCATTGTTGAACTGCCGCAGTGCGACCGGCATGATCTCGTAGAGCCGGTCGAGATTGTTCTTGTTCTTCTGCAGACCCTGGGACATGGTGTTCAGGTCCTGGATCAGCGGGCCGATCTGGTTGTTGTTCTCGAGGCCCATGTCCTGCAAGGTCTTGGACAGCGAGGCCACATTGTCGAGCAGTTTGCGCAGCAGATCCTGGCGCTGCTGTACCGCGGTGCCGATGGCCTGGCCCTGGGTGAGCAGCAACAGCACGCTGTTCTGATTGTCCGAGGCCAGCTGGGAGACCTTGTCCATCCCCTTGAGCAGGCTGTCCACCGCATCGCGGCGATCGTTGATCACCTTGGCCAGCGCGCCGATACTGTCCAGCGCCTGTACGGCCAGCTGCGGGGAGTCGCCCATCTGCTGATTCACCGTATCCAGGGCCTGGCGCAGTTTGGCCGGGTCGATGCCCTCGATTCGCTCGAACTGGTTCTTGTACTGCGGGTCCTGGACCACCTTGCCGAGGTTGTACGGCACGGTGGTGCGGTCAATGTGAATGCGGTTGCCCGGCAGCCCTTTTCCATCCCCGGGTGTCAACTCGACATGCAGTCGGCCCAGGATGGTGGAGAGTTTGATACCGGCCGTGGCATCCGCGCCCAGGCGCAGATCGTTGCGCACCTTCATCTCCACCAGGACCTTGCCGTTGTCCAGGCGGACCGAACTCACCTGTCCGACATCGATTCCCGAGATATCGACGGTCGCACCGGATTTGAGACCGGCGGCCTGGGCGAACTCGGCTTCGATGGTCTTATCGCCCAGCCGCGCCTGTTTGATCGCGGTCGAGCCGACCAACAGCAGCACCACGGTCAGCGAGGCCAGTACGCCCACACGCAGATAGCGATTGCGCCACGCACTGAAAAGCAGTTCACGTGCGGTGGTAATCATCGGCACACCTCCGACTGGGCGGGGCCGCCGACCTGGGAGAACAGGCCCGGGGGCAGGAGCACGCCCCACAACGAGACATCCAGGCGGCAGATGTACGCGTTGGCGTACGCGCCGTAACTGGTGAACGTGGACACCCGGTTCAGCATCGCAGGGAGCTCGACCGCCGCCTTGTCCAGTGACGCGCCATTGAGCAGCAGCAGTGCCACGCCCGCGGAGGCGTCGTTCTGCGCGCGCGCCAAACCGGGTTTGACCGCGCCGATGAGCGAGACGAGCGAGTCGGTCGCGGTGGCGACCTGATCGACCGAACTCTTGAGCGCCTCACCCTGGGCGTACAGACCCTGCATCAGGCTGCGCGCCTGGGTGATCAGCGTCTCGAGTTCGCTGCTGCGATTGGCCAGTCCCGAGATCACGCTGCTCAGGTTGGTCAGCACATCGCCGAGGATCTGATCGCGCTGGCCGAAAGTGCCCGCCAGCTGCGCGGCCTGAGTGATCAGCGCGCTCATCGAGACGGTGTTGCCCTGTAGCGCCTGAATCAGGGTGTCCGACAGCGAATTCACCTGATCCGGTTGCAGCACGCTGAACAGCGGTTCGAAGCCCGAGAGCATGGCCGAGACGTCGAAGGATGGTTCGGTGCGCTCGATGGGAATGGCGTCACCGGGACGCATCGGCGATCCGGGCTCCTTGCCCGCGATCAGCGCGACGTAGCGCTGTCCGATGAGATTCTGATAGCGCACCAGGGCTTTCGTCGTATCGGTGGGGTGCTGATCGTCCTCGATGCGGAAGTCGACGCGTGCCTTGTAGTCGTCGGTGAAATCGATCTTGTCCACCCGGCCCACGCGCACCCCGGCCATGCGGATGTCATCACCTATCCGCAGACCCAGGACATCGGAGAACACGGCCGAATAGCTGTGTGTGCCACCGGCGACCGAGCGCTGTAGCGTCGACCAGATGGTGTAGGTCAGCACCACCGCGACAATCGCGAACAGGCTGAACCCGATCGTTGCCCTACCCGATCTCACTGCTGGTCACCACCTTTCGCGTACGCCACGTGCCCACCGGCCAGCACCGGTCCGAGCAGCAGCACCTGCGCCATATTCGGTTCGCCGCCCACCACCGCTGCCACCGCGTCCTTGCCGCGCAGTGCGGCCGGAGCGACGGTGCCGTCACCGGACGGAGTGGTCGACGCCGGTGCGGTGAGACCCGGAATCTGTGGTAGGCCGGGAATCTGGAGCGGCGGCAGCCCGGGAACGCTGATCTGTCCCGGTGTTTGAGGTTGCGGTGCGGGTCCGGCCGAATTGAGATGCTGGGGCAACAGCTGGGACGGATAGTCCTGTGCCGGAGCGGAATCCGCGACGGTCGGGGTTCCGCAGCGCGGGCCGTACAGGTTCCCGTAGTGCGGGCAGTCCTTTGCCACGTACTGCTGGAACGGGGTCAGGCTCACATCCATCGTCCACACCATCTGCTTGTGCGGACCGAAGCTGAAGGTCGGCTGTAGCCGTTGCAGCGCGGTGTTGAGGTTGGAGATCGCGTACGGGATGGCCTGCGGATCCTGGGCGAGGCTGCCGAACAGCTCGTTCAGTCCCGATACCAGGACCTTGCCCGAATCCGGGCTGGCAGCGAACAATTCGTTCACCGAATCGATGGCGGTGCCACCGTTGGTCAGCAGCGCGACCAGGGACGCGCGCTGTTCGGTGAGGGTTTTGGCGGTCGTCACCGATTGCGAGAGCACCTGCACCAATTGCGGCGCGGACTGGCTCACCGCGGTGGCGGCGCGACCGAGATTGCCCAGCAGATCACCCATTTCGGGGAGACCGCGCACCTGGGTCATCCAATTGTCTAGCCGCTCGATGGTGGATCCGGGCACGCGAGCGCTGGGATCCAGGGCCGCGGCCAGGGTGGCGAGCACCCGGCCCAGCTTCTCGGGCTGGATATTGGACAGCACGGTGCGCAACACATTCAGGGTGCTCTGGAGCTGCACGGTGGCCGCGCTGGTGTCCTCGGCGATCGTCGCGCCCGCACGCAGGGTCTGCGTGGTGGGTGTGGTGTCGACCAGCTCGATGGCGGTGACGCCGAAGATATTGTTCGGGATCACGCGTGCGGTCACCGTCGCCGGAATCGTCTGCGCGATACCGGGTTTGAGCCACAGTGACGCTCGCTGGCTCGCACCTTTGGACACGATGTCGACGGTGTCGACCCGGCCCACGACCATGCCGCGGAACTTGACGTCGGCATTGGCGGGCAGGCCGTCGCCGGTGCTGGTCAAAGTCGCCACCACGGGCACCTTGTCCTCGAACCGGCCGTTGTAGCGCAGCGCGAGCAGGTAGAGCAGTACCGCGATGGCGGTGAGCAGGATCAGGCCGTAGAGGGAGAGTTGGCGGGCGGTGGGACCGCGACCGCTGGGGTCGAGCAGCATATCGAATCACCTACCCCGAGATCCGGAATCCGGGGTCGATGCCCCAGATCGCAAGTGTGAGAAGCAGATTCACCGACACCATGACAACGATGACCATCTTGATCGCGCGCCCGGCCGCGACCCCGACGCCTTCGGGGCCGCCGGTCGCGGTGTAGCCGTAATAGCACTGGATGAATGTCGAAATAAGTACGAAGACAACGACTTTGAACAGCGACCAGAACACGTCCGGGCCGAGCAGGAATTGAAAGAAGTAGTGATCGTAGGTGCCCGCGGTAGTGCCGCCCAGGAACAGCACCGACAGCTTGGTGGCCAGGTACGCCACCGCGAGGCCGACGCTGTAGAGCGGGATGATGGTCAGCGTCGCCGCAATCATTCGGGTGGTCACCAGGTACGGAAGTGGCCGGATGGCAATGGATTCCAGCGCGTCGATCTCCTCGGAGATGCGCATGGCACCGAGTTGCGCGGTGAACCGGCATCCGGCCTGAATGGCGACCGCCAGCGTCGCGATGACCGGCGCGAGTTCGCGGGTGGTGGCGAAGCCGGAGATCGCACCGGTCAGCGGGCTCATGGTGAGCAGGTTCAACGCGGTGAAGGACTCCATACCGACTGTGACACCGGCGAATCCGCACAGCATGATCACCACGCCGATGGTGCCGCCGCCGACCACGAGCGAACCGTTGCCCCAGCCGACATCGGCGGTCAGGCGCAGCACTTCCTTGCGATAGTGCTTGAGCACGAACGGAACCGCGATGAACGCCTGAAAGAACGTGTACGCCTGATGGCCCAGCCGTTGATTGGCCTGCATCGGCGCGGCGACCGCACTGCCGAGCACACGGACCGGTTTGAGTGCCGGGGGAGTGTAGCTGCTGCCCACCTCAGATCACCTTCGTCGGGAAGAGGGTGTTGTACAGCTGGGTGAGAATCACGTTGGTGGCGAACGTCATCAGCGCCGCGGTGACCACCGCCGAGTTGACCGCATTGGCCACACCGCCGGGACCGCCCTTGGCGTGCAGGCCGATATCGCAGGCGATCACCGAGGTGAGCAGACCGAAGACGGCCGCTTTGACCAGCGCGATCACCAGATCATTGGCGACGGCGAAGGATGCGAACGAGGCGATGAACGAGCCCGGCGTACCGGATTGGGCGTAGACGTTGAACAGGTACGCGGTGGCGAAACCCACGAACACGATGAACCCGCACAGCAGCATGCTCACCAGCACCGCCGCGGCCAGGCGGGGCGCGACGAGCCGCCGCACCGGGTCCACACCCATGACCATCATGGCGTCGATCTCCTCGCGAATGGTGCGCGAGCCCAGATCGGCGGCAATGGCCGAGCCGACCGCACCTGCCATCATGAGCGAGGTGACCAGCGGCGCACCCTGGCGGATGATGCCGAGCCCGGCGACCGCGCCGATGAATGTGGTCGCGCCAACCTGATTCACCAACGCGCCCAACTGAATTGAGACCACGACCGCGATCGGCACCGCGACCAGCACGGTCGGAATCGCAGAAACGCTCGTCATGAACGAGCACTGCTTGATGAATTCGCGATACGGGAAGCGTCGCCGGAAGATCGATATGAGCAACTGCGCCAACGCATCTCGGCCCAAGCTCACCTGCCGGCCGAGGGTCTCCAGCGACTGCTGGGGGTGGCGGCGCCACAGCTCGGTGGCGCTGGCACTGATTTTCTCCAGTTCGCCCGGTTCCGGAGCGCGCTCGCGCGCCGGCGCTCTTTCCGAAGTGGCAGTCACGGGTCGCCGATCCTTTCTAGCCGCTCACCGCCGCCGGAATATGGGATCGATTCCCCAGCGCTGGGGTGGAGCGTGTGAAGTGTTGCACACCACAGTGGTGTGGGACAAGAATTATGTAACTGATCATTCTTGTCGTGTTGTCTGGCTGCTCCCGCGTCTGACAACGGGAGCAGGTCAGCACAAGTAATTGTTCATTCGTCCGATGAAATCGGAGGATCAGGCCGTGTCCGACAGTTGGTGCTCGAGCAGTACCAGGCCGAAGCCGAGTACCGCGACGCCCGCGGCGACGGTGCTCAGCACCGCGAGCCAGAGGCCGAAGCGGAGTACGGGATTGACTTTCATGCGCCCACCGAGGATCTTGACGCCGATCACCAGGATGTCGATGAGCCAGACCAGAATCATCATCTACGTCATGCACACATTCGAGAAGGTGAGCACCGGCCAGCACACGATCGAACCCAGGAATGAGACGATCACGTCGATTCCGTGCATCTGCTTGAGATGTGAAGTGTGCGTGAGGGTCCAGATGAGACCCACCAGCCCGTAGGGGATTCCGAGAATGATGAGAGTGCCGAGAAACTCCGACACCTTCATCTCATAACTGAGTAGCCGATCCAGCCGCTTGAGCATCCGGATAATCCTTTCGCATACCTGCCCGTCGGCACGTGCGCGCTGGTCCTCTCGGCCGGCTGCGTCGTTGCCTCCCACACGCTCCACGCGGCATTGCGAAGAGCTGGCGCAGCGTATGTTACTCACAATTCACGTCGATGGAAGAACCTTTCAGGACAACTTGGTCGGAGTATCACCTGCAAGCCAGCGGAACATACGAGTGGTTGACGTCGGCTTGCAGTGGTTCTAAGTTATGTTCCATTCACATCGAAGCAACCGGAAGGGCTGATGTGGGATGCACACCGGCCCGCACCATGATCGATACCGGCGAAGGAGCGCGGTCGCACCATGGGATCCCTAGTGGTGACAAGGGTGGTGCCCGCCGCCCCACAGGCGTTGTTCGACACCATCATCGAGCCCGCGAGCTGGGGTCACTGGTTCAGCATCCATCGCGAATTCATTCACGAACCGCCCGCGCGACTGCGTGAAGGGTCCACCCTGCGATCGAAGGTCGTCATTCTCGGTATGGATAATGACTTCGAGTGGACGGTCGAGGTGCTCGACGCCCCACATCGAATCGTATTGCAGGGCAGCGGGAGTTCGGGTTTCCGGAGCGAGTTCACCTACTGGCTGCAGCCGTGCGACACGGGCACTCGGTTGACGATCGGCGGGGTCTTCACCAGCCCGTACATCACGACGGCACTCTCGCGCACGCTCGAACGGCACGGACAGTTGGAGCTGGTGCGCACACTCGAACAGTTGGCCGCGCTGGTGGGGCCGGAGCGCGTTCAATGCGGTGAAAGTCGTTCGTACGAAGCGTGATCGCGGGCCATGGCAAACCCTCGTTCGACCTCTGCGATCATGGGCACGTGTCGATGTGGTTGACGTTGGTCAAGGTGGATCCGAGTGTGCTGGGGCGGGCGCTCGAGAGCCCTGATGTGCTGCAATTACTCATCGAGGATGCCGATTCCGACGAGGAGATCGACGGTTTTCGCCCGGACACGGACCGCCACGACGAGGACCTGGGCAGTCTCATTCACATCGCCGAAGGCCGTGCGGAGGTGGAGGAAGGTATAGCCGATTGGGTTGTGGCATACCGCTATCTGGCCAAGGCTACCGGCTTCGATCCGGACAGCGCGCTCGAAGCCGATGATCATCTGTTCGTCTTGAGTCCCGCCGACGTGCGGGAGGTGACCGCGGGCCTGACGACAGAAGGCTGGACTCGTTTTCTGGATCTCGGCCCGTTCTTCGTAGCCGCGGCACGCGAGGGGAAGTCCGTGCTCGGTGCGGTGAGCTGATGGACCGGCTGGCATGATCGCCGAGTGAACCTACGATTCGGTATTCAGTTGGCGCCCACCGCGACCGAGCTGCCGCAACTGCGCGCCCTGGCCAAGATCGCGGACCGCGAGGGCTTGGATCTGCTCGGCATCCAGGATCACCCGTACTCGGGTGGGCTGGCGGATACGTTCGCGGTCATCGCCACCATGCTGGCGGAAACCGAACGGCTGCGGGTGTTTCCGGACGTAGCCAGCCTCCCGCTGCGTGGTCCGGCGATGCTCGGCAAGCAGGCCGCGACCCTGGACCTGCTGAGCGGCGGCCGCTTCGAACTCGCCCTGGGCGCGGGTGCGTTCTGGCCCGCGATCAGCGCCATGGGCGGCCCGACTCGATCCAATCCCGAAGCGCTGCAAGCCCTCGAGGAAGCCACCGAAATCATCCGCGCCATGTGGCAGCCGGGCGCAAAGGCGAATGTCGACGGCACCCACTACCGCGTCCACGGCGTCCAATCCGGCCCCGCGCCCGCGCACCCCGTCGGAATCTGGTTCGGCAGTGTGGGCCCCAAGGCCAACGTCCTCACCGGCCGCATCGCCGACGGCTGGGCCGCCCCCATCCCGCACTACCTCCCCTACGAGAAATGGCAAGCCACCCAAGCCATCATCTCCGCGGCAGCCACCGACGTCGGCCGCAACCCCGCCGACATCACCCGCATGGCCCAACTCGTCGGAACGATCACCGAAACCCCCGGCCCGGTCACCCTGCGCGGCGAGGCCCCCATCCGCACCGACGCCGCAGGCTGGTCCCGCATCCTCGCCGACCTGGCCACCGACACCGGCTTCGACACCTTCGTCTACTGGCCCGAATCCCCCGACGAAACCCAACTCCGCCGCTGGACCGGCGACGTCATCCCCGCCACCCGAGCCCTGACTACATGATCGGCCTCCATCCCGTCGCACAGTTCCGTTGCCATCCCCGCGCTCATCGGTCAATTCGATCACGATGGGACCATGCGCGCGGTGGAGCGCTGGGAACACAGCTATAGGACATCCGGCCGATAACAGCCATAGTGAAACGGTTCGAGTGGAGCGGACTTCACCCGGGCAGCAATGCCGATAGGACCCGGCGGGCTCGGGCGCTCATTTGGGCGGCGGTTTGGTCGGGGTTGTCGAGCCACCAGGAGACGATGGCGGTGACGCTGTTCATCCAGACTCGGGTCAGGATGGCCAGGTCGCCGGGATCTGATGGGGGAGCGGTGGCGAATGCGGCGCCTACGCCGGAGGCGGCTTGGGAGGCGATGAGCGTGCGGAAATGTCTTGCGGTGGTGGCGGTTTCCGTGTCGGGCGGGGCGGAGCGGTCGTAGAGGACGTGCCAATCGTGGGGGCGGGGTTCCAGGGCGGTGAAGATCGCGTCCAGGACTGCCGTGGCGGCGGTGACGAAGGTGGGGCCGGGGGATTTCATGGCTTCGGCGATGCCGGTGGACAGGGCTGTGCCCGCGCGCTCCACGCAGGCGGCGCAGAGGCCGTCTTTGGATGAGAAATATTGGTAGATAAGGGGTTTGGAGACTCCGGCGCGGGTGGCGACATCGGCTACCAGGACGGCGGCGTAGCCGTGGGTGCCGAACTCTATCGCGGCTGCGTCCAGGATTTGGGCTTCGCGTTCACCGCGGGGCATGCCCCGGCTGCCTGACCGATGCGCCATCGTCTCTACCTCCCGATTCTTAATGATGATACATCAAGTGACTCGGAAGTCATATCTGTCTGATACCGTCAGTTACGCATACATTGGCGTTTGCGAGAGGACAGTCACGTGAGCTTGAAAGATGTCGTATTCCATGCCGCCCAGCGCGGGGTGTCGGGGTCATATGCGTTGCGCGGCAAGCCGTTCGATCCTGCGACCGCGTTCCACCCGCCGCAGGGGCGTTATGGGACGGTGCATTACGGGCTGATGCTGCCCGGTCTGCCCGCGCCGCTGAACTTCATCGACGTGATCGCCGTGATCGGACAGCCTCGAATCACGCTGTGGCGCAACGATCACCTCATCGAAACCACGGCGGCCGATACCGCCAATCTGCTTATCGGCGCGGGCGTCGAGTTCCCCGGTCAATTCCGGGGGTATCGGGTCGATCGCGATCTGGAGTTGGCCGCGGACTCGAGCATCGTCCGATTCGGTGAGGACTTTCTGCTCGAGGGAACCTATCCCGATTTCACCGTCGCCTACCGCAATCCCGCGTTCGACCTCTATCTGCGCGTGCGCGCCACCGATAAGGTCTCGCATTTCGCCAAGGTGCGCGGCGGGCTCTATGACCATTGGTCGCTGCTGTGCCAGTACGACGGAGCCGTCACCTATGACGGGCGAACGATGGAGCTGTCCGGGCTCAACACGCTGGAATACGCGCGCGGAGCGGATGTGGCACTGCCGTTTTCGTTCTTCACCTATCAAATCATCAATATCGACGACACCACCCAGGTGCTGATGACCGAGGTGCTCGGGCCACTCGGTGTACCCGTGCAGCAGGCGGTTTACGTGCGCTCACTGCATGATCACGGTGGCACCTACGAAGACAACTTCGTGTTCGATGTCCATCGTCTCGAGCCCGCGGCTCGTCGCACACCCAACGGGCTGTCGATGCGGCTGGCGACGGAGTTCACCTGGAGCGTCGACGATGAGCACGGCAATGAACTCATCGAGATCCAGGCTGTCACCAACGACGATTACGTGTACGGCATGGCGGGCGGCTATGTCGGCAGCTACCGGTACACCGGGCGGTTCCGTGGCGCGCCGATCGACGGGACCGGCTATATCGAGTACATCGGCACCCGCTGACTTACCCGAGCCGTTTCGCTTCGAGACCGCCCGGTACGGGATTACGCTGGCAAACACTTCGTAACCACAATCCAGCGGACCCGGAGACAGCCATGGGATACCGACGGGGTTTAGGGGTGTTAATCGCGACCGTGGGGTTGACGGTCGCGGTGGGGTGCGGATCCTCCACCGATTCCAGCGGATCGGCCGAGCCCGCGTATGCCGCGACATTGCGGCCGATCATCGAGAAGTTGATGCGGGACAACGTCATTCCCGGCGCGGTTGTGGTGGTTCGATCACCCAAGGACGGTGATTGGACCGCCACCTTCGGGACCGGAACCATCGGCAAGGACGTTCCCATGACGGTGGACGATCACTTCCGGATCGGCAGCAACACCAAGACCATGACCGTCACGGTGCTGCTGCAACTGGCGCAGGAGGGCAAACTCGCGCTCGACGATACGATCGCCAAATATTGGCCGGGCGTACCCAACGGGGATCGAATCACCCTGGCCCAGCTCGCCGAAATGCGCAGCGGTCTGTTCAGCTACACCTTCGATGAGCAGTTCAACGCCTACCTGGACAATGAGCCGCAAAAGATCTGGACGCCGGAACAACTACTCGATATCGCCTTCGCGCATCCGGTGAACTTCGCCCCGGGCGAGAAGTTCGAATACTCGAACACCAACACCATCCTGCTCGGCCTGGTCATCGAGAAGGTCACCGGCAAATCGGTCGCCACCACCTTCCAGGACCGCATCTTCACCCCGCTCGGCCTGAGACACACCTCATTCCCCGCCCCCGCGGACTCGTCCATCCCGGATCCGCACCCGCAGGGCTACGCCTTCGGCACCAACGTCTCCACCATCGAAACCTTCGCCCTCCCACCGGATCAGCAGGCCGCGGCTCTCGCGGGCACCCTGCAACCGGGCAACCAGACCAGCTCCAGCCCATCGTGGACCTGGACCGCGGGCGCGGTGATCTCGACCGTCGACGATATGACCACCTATGTCAAAGCCCTCGCCGACGGCGGCCTCCTCGATAAACAGATGCAGCAGCAGCGAATAGCAAGCATCCAGCCCATCGATCCGGCCAAACCCGCCATGGCCGGATACGGCCTGGGCATCGTCCGGTTCGGCACTCACCTGCTCGGTCACGACGGCCAAATCCCCGGCTATATGACCTTCATGGGATCGGACCCCGACTCCGGCCTCACCATCGTCGTCGCCACCAATCTGGCCACCGTCCCCTCCGGCGAAGGCTCCGCCCTGGTCCTGGTCAAAGGCATGCTGCCAACCTTCTACGGCGCCAACGCAATCCCCGGACACGACCCGGCCCAACCCGGTCCGACCTCGAATTCCCCCGCACCGACCAGCTGAATGCTCGAACTGGGACGCCCTCCCCGGACGGCTGGGCAACGCGCGCGATCATCGCCGATTGGTTGTACGACGAGTGCGTGCCGCAACTGGCGTAATTCTCCGCGCGACACACTGTTCGGTTCAGTGCGGGCGTTTCTCAGCGTTCATCTGTGTTGGGCAGGCAGCGGACTTCCGGATGGCGAGTGGGGTCCAGGGCATGCAGAGTCAGATCGATGGTGCGGGGGTCGGTGGATTCGGCGAGGTGGCCCGCGCGGTCCTGCGGGCAGCCGTCCTGCAACAGCACATTTGTGACGTTCGCGGCGTCGATGAAGCCGGAGGTGTAGGGCGTCACCAGCCGGTCGGTCTCGGTGGCGATCATGGTGTACCGGACGTTGGGTGCGGTCAACGGGCCGGCATTGAGTGCGCTGAGGTACGGGGAGCCGATCAGCATGTCCCGCAACGCGTCTCGCCGCAGCAGGTTGAACACGGGCGTGCCCGCGCCGAGTGCCGTGATATCGATTCCGCCGACCACCTCGGTGACGCCGTGCTGTGGGCCGCTGATCGAGACCACCCGTCGGATCGAATTCCGTTCCGGGTCGGTAAATTTAAGGCTGACGGCGCGAGCTATCAACGCGCCCTGCGATTTCCCGACGACATCCACCGTGGTTCGCGGATTGAGTTCGATGATCCGGTCGACGGCGGCCGCGAAGTAGTCCACGGAAGTCGAAACCGGTTGCATGGAGTCGTAATCGAGTCCGTAGACGCAGCGGCCATCATCGAGCAGCGCCTGCCGAGTGGGGCCGAGGCTCTTCTCGACCGAGGCGTTGGTGCCGTGGATCAGCAGGACGGGGGGTTCGCCGCGGTTCCCCGGCGGGCAGGCATCGAGCGAGGCGAGCGGGGTGGCGCCGGGTGGGGCCGGATCGGCCACCGCACCCGGGGCACACACCATGCTCGCTACGGCCAGGGTGGCGCTGAGTCCCGCGATCGCGCGCATCGGGATTCTCCTCATGTGTGCTGTAGTTCCTGTCTGCGGGCACGACGCTCCCGCTGTCGATCGGGGTCCGCGACCAGTGCCGACAGCAGCAGTCGGGCGGTGAACGGGTCTGCGGGCTCGGAGGTCACCTGTGCGCAGGGACCGAATTCCAGCACCCGGCCCGCTCGCATGACGGCCACCCGGTGACTGATGTGCCGGACCACCGCGATGTCGTGGGAGACGAACAGGTACGCGACACCGGTGCGTTCTTGAATATCGATGAGCAGGGCCAGGATTCGATCCCGAGTCGACAGGTCCAGGGCGGATACCGCCTCATCGCAGATCACCAGTTCCGGATCCAGCGCGAGTGCGCGCGCGATGGCGATGCGCTGCCGCTGGCCGCCGGAGAATTCGCGCGCGTAGCGGTCCGCCGCGTCACCGGGCAGTTCGACCTGCTCGAGTAGAGCGGTGATCCGCGCACGCGCCTGCGCACGCGGCATCCCGTCGGCCCGGAGTGGTTCGCCGA
This sequence comes from Nocardia sp. NPDC052001, assembly GCF_040680615.1. NCBI lineage: Bacteria > Bacillati > Actinomycetota > Actinomycetes > Mycobacteriales > Nocardiaceae > Nocardia > Nocardia sp. NPDC052001. The sequence continues at coordinate 40,109 of NZ_JBFAXC010000014.1, forward strand.
GAATGTCGGCCACACTCATTGCCGGATTGAGTGAGCTGTACGGGTCCTGGAACACCACTTGGATGCGGGCGGCGAGTGGCCGCCGTCGCGCGCGGGGCAGCCCGCCGATATCGATCCCGTCGAATCGGATCGCCCCGCCCGATACCGCTGTCAATCCGAGTATCGCCCTGCCGACCGTGGTCTTGCCCGAACCGGATTCGCCTACCAGGCCGACGGTTTCGCCACGGCGGATGTCCAGGTTCACCCCATCGACGGCGGTGAACGGGTCGGCGCGCCAGCCACGGCCCGGGAACCGCACCACCAGATCTTCGATCTCCAACAGGCTCATCGCTCCGCACCGGCCTTCTCGTTCTCCGCGTCGGCGTATTCGGCACGGACATGGTCTTCATCCGGCACCGCGGCCAGCAACTCGCGGGAATAGGCGTGCTTCGGTTTGCCGAAGAACTCGCTCACCGAACCGGTTTCGACAATCTCACCGGAGCGCATCACGGCAACATCGTCACAGAGGTCGGCGACGACACCGAGATCGTGGGTCACCAGCAAGATCGACATGGACAGTTCCGTGCGCAACTCCCGCAGCAGATCGAGGATCTCGCCCTGCACCGTGACATCGAGCGCCGTTGTTGGTTCGTCGGCGATGAGGATGCGTGGCTCGGTGGAGATCGCTCCGGCGATCAGCACCCGCTGTGCCATACCGCCGGAGATCTGATGGGGATAGCACCGCATCACTCGATCCGGATCCGCTATTCCAGTGCGGGACAGCAGTTTCGCCGCCCGGTCGCGCGCGGCGTGACGGCCGTGCCCGCGTGCGCGCAGCGGTTCGGTCAACTGGTAGCCGATGGTGAAGGCGGGATCGAGATTGGACATCGGCTCCTGTGGCACGTAGGCGACGGACTCGCGTATCGCACGCTCGCGTCGGCCCGGCGGAAGCGTTTCGAGATCCACCCCGTTCAACCAGATCTGCCCGGCCAGCAGTCTGGCCTGACGTGGGAGCAGACCGAGCACCGCGAAGGCGGTTTGGGTCTTGCCCGAACCCGATTCGCCGACCAGACCCATGATTCGGCCCTGCCGCAGTGTCAGCGACGCACCGCGAACCACCTCGACCGGTTCGGAATCGGCGGCGGGATAACCGATTCGAAGTTCCCGGACAGAGAGTGCCTCCTCCGACGTGGGCGGACCCGCAGGCACGGCCGGAAGGGTCACGCGTGGCCGCTGAGTTGCACCTCGAAGGCTTGTGGACCGGGTATCGCTGTGCTGCAACGCATCCCGGAGACCGTTACCCAAAAGGAACAGCGCCGTCACGGTCACGGACACTGCCAGTCCGGGCCACAGGAAAAGCAGCCGATTCTGATAGAGGGCGTTGAAGCCCTCGCTCAACATGCCGCCCCAGGTGATGATCGACGCGTTACCGAGACCGATGAAATCGAGCCCGGTCTGGACCGTGATCGCGATCGCGGACAGGACGGTCAGCATCAGCAACAGCGGCCCCCGCACGACTCCGAGCACATGCCGGGTGATGATGCGCGTATCGCGTAGTCCGGCGACCTTCGCCGCGTCGATATAGAGCTCCGACCGGATCGCGTTCACCTGCGCGCGAATCACCCGGAACACCGCGGGAGTCATCATCGTGCCCAGCGCACTCATGGTGATCCAGGTCGAATTGCCCAGTCCGGCAATGATCGCCATCAAAACCAGCAGCGCGGGCAGCGCCAGGATCACGCTGGACACCCAATCCAGCACCAGGTCGATCCGGCCACCGTAATACCCGGCGATCAGCCCGGCCGGCACGCCGAGCGCAATCGCGACGCCCAGCGCTATCGCAGCGCTCAGCAATGTCGATTTGGTCCCGAACACCAATCGGACGAAGACATCGCGTCCACCGTTGTCGGTGCCGAGAAGATGTCCGGGGCTGCCCGGTGGAGCGTTGAGATTGCGCAGGTTCGCCTCGAGGGGACTGTGTGGATCGACCCATCCGATGACAAGGGCGGCGAGGAATGCGACCAGCACCACCGTCAGCAGGACCAGGCCCGTCGCGGCGAGCGGATTGGTGAGTACCGCTCGTAGCCGGGTGGTCCGGAAAGTCATTCCGGGAGGGTTGTTTTCACTCATATCGTGCGTGCCTTCGGAGTCAGCCAGAGCTGGGCCAGATCGGTCAGAAGATTGATGAGTACGACCATCGCCGCGGTCAGGACCACCAGGCCCATGAGCACCGGGCGGTCGCCCGCGAGGGTGGAGTTCACCGCGAGCGTGCCGAGCCCCGGCATGGCGAACACCTTCTCCACCATGAAGGAACCGCCGAGCATGGCGACCGCGCCCAGCGACATCGCGGTCAGCCATGGGGGAGCGGCATTGCGCAGCGCGTGCCGCCACAACAGCGCTCGTGTCGAGATTCCGCGTGAGCGCAGTGTGCGCATATAGTCCGCGTCCAGCACATCGAGCAACGCGCCACGACCCTGCAGCAGCGCCCCGGAGATCCCCGAGAGCGAGACCGCGAGGACGGGTAACACCATGCCCGAGAGCCAGCGCCCGGGCGAGATGCTCAGCGGCACATAGCCGAGCACCGGAAAGATGTGCCAGTGCACCGCGAACGCGGTGAGCAGGAGCAGCGCCAGCAGATATCCCGGCACGGCGTGGCCGGCCAGCGCGATGAGCTGGACGAGCCGGTCGGTCCGGCCGCGGCCGGTGGCCGCCAGCACGGCGAGCCCCAGACTCACTACGGCGACCACGGTGAGGCTCAATCCCATCAGGCTCATGCTCACCGGGAGATGGGTCGAAAGCTCTCGGCTGACTGGCTGATTGCTCATATACGATCGCCCGAGATCACCCCGGAACACGTCACTCGCCCAGTCGGCGTACTGGACGAACAGCGAACGGTCTACTCCGAGTGAGTGATTCGCCGCGGCCACCGCTTCCGAGGAAGCCCCCGGACCGAGAATATTGCGGCCCGGATCGGTGCCGCCCAGACTGGTCAGGAAGAACGCGAGGGTGGTGACCGCGAACAGGAGCAACAATGCCGACACCGCGCGCTTCAACAGCAGTACAGCCACGTGATCAGCTCCCCGCGCGCTGGAACCGGACCAGGTCGGGATAGCCGCGTTCCTGCCGCTCGATCTTGATTCCGGCGACCGACGCCCATACGGTCTCACCGGCGAAAATCGGTGCGAACCAGGCGCTTTGCACCAATTGGCGGTTGACTGCCCGGAAGGCGGCATCCTGGGCCGCGCCCGGTTCGGCATGCTGGGCGGCGGAGATCAGTGCGGCGAGTTCCGGCTCGGACGTGTGGAAGGGATTCCAGGCCGCCGCGGGCAGTACCGACAGCTGCAGATCCTCCCAGGGGGATTTCATACCGAGCGACATGAAGAACATCGGGAACCGGCCCGAGGTCATCGAGGACAAAAGCTGTGTCGGCGGCACCTTTTCCCACGTGACGGTGATCCCGATGGCGCCCAGTTGCATATCGAGCGCCGTATTGAGGGCGGGGCTCCCGGTGAAGGACGTCATATCCGGCATGGTGACCGCGAAACCGCCGGGGTAACCGGCGCGTGCCATCAACTCTTTGGCCTTGGTCACGTCATGCGGGTAGGCCGCATTGAGCTGCTCGTCGTACGCGCCGGAGCCGGGCGCGAAGATCTGGGTCGTGGCGGGCGGATTCCCGGGCGCGAGCGTACGGAACAGGTCCCGATCGACGACCATATTGATCGCCTGGCGAACCTCCGGTTTACCCAGTGCGGGCGCAATGGTGCCGGCGCGATCGGCCAGGATCAAACCGTTCCACGCATTGGCGACCTGGACGGTCGACAATCCGGCCGCCCGTAGCTGCGAGGGGTCGCTCGCGACGAAGGACCCCGCGTCCAGCTGCCCGGTGGTGAGGCCGTTGCGGATCGTGTTCGGATCGCTGATCGCGACGAGTTCGAGGCGATCGAACGGGTATTGCGAACCATCGGGGTAGGCGCTGTTGCGACGGAAGACGGTGGTGCCCGGCTGTGACCCCGCGGAGTCGTACAGGTAGGGGCCGGAACCGACCGGGGCCTGGTCGAATCCGCCCTTGGACAACGCATCCGGGGAGACCATGGTGCCGAGCGCTGAGGCGAGGTTGGGCAGTAGCGCGGGGTCGGGAGCCGACAGGTGCAGCACCAACTGATCCGGGCGAACCGCGTCGATTCCGGTAATGGCCTCGCCCGTGGCACTGTTGGGCCCCGGCGTCGAGGTGAAGCGTGCGAGGTTGGCTTTCGCGGCATTCGCGTCGAAGGCCGCGCCATCGCTGAACCTGATGTCCTTGCGGAGATCGAGGGTCAATGTGGTGTGCGCCGTGTCGTAGCTGAAGGCCGACGCCATTCCGGGGATGACGTTCCGGTTGGCGTCCTGGCGGAGCAGGGTGTCATATACGGCCTGCCAGTAGGGCTTTCCGGGTCCGACATCGAATTTGACCGGATCGAAACTCCCGAGCGGTGAAGCGGTCGCGAGGGTCAGGGTGTCGTCGGGGACGCCACCCTGTGTGGATTGGCCGCAACCGGCCAGCGCGGTGACGGCCATCGCTACCGCGGTCGCGACGGTGAAGATTCGGGATTTGCGCAACGGGGGACTCTCCTGGAGGTCGTGGTCTAGGCTTGTTCGGACCAGCAGGCCGATCAATCGGTAGGTTGGCTCGGAGAGTGCGTCTCCGGCCTTTGCTGCCTTCGGATGGATTATGTACATGCGCAGTAGGAGATGTGGGGAGTATCGAACATTTTTACCAACTTCATAGATTCCTCAGAATCTATGAAGGTCGGTGTAGGCGTAGGGCTGCGGTGCACAGGTCCAGCAGCACCGCGTCATCGATTTCCATAACGCCCCGGGCATTTTCGCGAACCATTTCGCGCAGCCGGGCGACGACCGACCGGTATTGCGGGTGCTCGGCCAGATTCGTGCGCTCGGCAGCGTCGGCCGCACGGTCGGCGAGGAAGGACTCCTCCTCTTCCGGAGTGGGTGCGCGACCATCGATACGGGTTGTCATATCGAAACGGAAGCGGTCCGTACGCACACAGGACCGCCTCGGCCAGGCGTGCCCGCCCGGATAGCCGCCGTACATCTTGTTCGGGAACGCGGTACTCCACACCGCCCCGAAGCCGATGGTGGCGAAGATGGCCCGCGGTGCGGGATCGACGAACAGATCGCGGCCACCGAAACCCTCCGGAGTGTCGATTCCACAGAGCCCGAACAGGGTTCGGGCCAGATCGATGGACTGGGCGAGATCGTCGCGGTGGCCGGGCGCCAGACCGGGGGCGGCGATGATCAGCGGTACTCGATGCGACTGCGGAGCGAAGGTGTGTTTGCCGAACGCGCCGGACTCACCCAGGTGCGCGCCGTGGTCGGAGGTCAGCACGATAATGGTGCGGTCGGCGACGCCCGCATGTTCGAGTGCGGTGACGATCCGCGCGACCTGGCTGTCGATCCAGCTCACCAGGTCGTGATACGCCGTGCGGGCTCGCCGAAGCTGCTCGGCCGACAACCCTTGGCCGCCACTGACATCGGCGAACGCCGATTCGAACGGACTCGAAACCTCTTGTGCGGGTGTGCCTCCGGACCGGTCGTGCGGATCGGGCAGCGTGCTGAACTCGTGCGGCACGATCACGGGTGTATGCGGTTGCAGATATGAGGCGCGGACCAGGAATGGTGCATCGGCATGCTCGGCGATCCAGTCGACGGTGTTGTCGGTAACCCGCTCGGGCAGGTATCGGGTGCCTTCGGGCACTGTGCCCGCCACCACGAATCCGGTGCCCGGAGTGGTGAGTAGGTCCAGCTCCGCCGGATCGCATCCACTGAACGGGTCACGCATGCCGCCACCGGCGGAATCGGTGTGCTGCCAAGGGGTCAGCGCCGCCGGGGCATGGTGTTTTCCGAAACTGGCGGTGCGATAGCCGTGCCCGGCGAACACCTCGGGGAAGGTCATCAGTCCCGCGGGCAGCGGGAATCCATCGGCATAGGCTTCGTTGTGGTAGACGCCGGTTCGCTCCGGTGGTTGCCCGGTGAGAATGGCGGTGCGCGCCGGGACGCAGACGGGGGAGTTGGTGAAGCATTCACCGAAGACGACCGCGTTCTCGGCCAGCGCGTCGATTGCCGGGGTACGCGGTGAAAACCCCGGCTCCGCAGCAGAGTTCACGTAGGGGCCCAACGCGTCGGCGCGGAGCTCATCGCAGTAGATCCAGACGATATTGGGTGCAGCGGGATTCATCTCGGTCTCGCATTCCGTCGTCGCCATGCCCGGCGCGGGCACTGGGTTCCGGACTGCGGCAATCCGAAGATTCGGTGGAATCCGTGGATTGCCGCATCGGGAACAGAACTGTCGGGCTCGCTACTTGGCCGGTTGCGGCTTCGGGGCGGGCTGGTTGATGGTGGTGAAGTACTGCACCGCGGCCATGACCGCGATCGGCGCGGTGACCAAAAGGGTGCCCGCGAGCGTGCCGAGAGCGCCCACCGCCATGACCCCGCCCAGACAGCCGATGGCCGCCGCGGGCAGGAAGGCGCCGAACAGGCCGATAATGGCCGCGGCGGCGATCGTCGCGCCCGCAATCCCGCCTAGTAGACAGCCGAGAGCGGCGCCGCCGAGGCTGCCGACAATGGTGCCGATACCCGCACCCATCTGGACCGTGGTGGCCATGCGTGCCCAGGCGGCCTGCTCGCGCTCGTATTCGGTGCGCCAGGGCGCCTGATCCTCGTATGGCAGCGCGACCGGGCGGTAGCTGGCGTGCTCGGCATCGAACTGCGGGGTGAGGGTGGCGGTGCGGTCGGCGATATCGGCCTTGATCGGGAAGACGAAATCGTCTACGCGAAAGGACAATTCGGTGCCCGCCAGGACGGTGCCATCGGCGGCCTTGATCTTCAGCACGCCGTCCTGCACCGCGAGTGAACCGCCGTCGGTGGTGATGACGGTGGACCGCTCGCCGGGCGTGGCGGTGTAGTTGACCCCGCTGGGTCCGGAATCTGGTGTGGCACTGGAGGTTCCGGAGGCAACGCTGATCGCCGCGGCCAACAGGATGGCCGTGGAGGTGATCCTTCTCATCTATTCGGTCTTTCGTTTTCAGTAGCGCTGTTCCGGCGCTACTGTGAAAACCAGGCGTCTGGCAGGACGTCACTGGTAATGAAATGTGTTCGTCCGTATGGCGGATGGGTTCCGCCGTGCATCACAGGTGTGTCGTCACGTCCTCCTCGTATTCGTTCGATCGGGGCGTGGCGGCCGCATGCCTCCCGGAATCGGCAGATCCACCTGCGGGAAGCGGGGGTCCGCGTCGAACGGGATGACATCGGAGGTCTCGACCATCCAGCGCAGCATCGCCTCGTGCATGCGCTGCCGGATGTCGGCATACTCCGGTTGCCCGGCCAGGTTGATCAGTTCGTGTGCGTCCGTCCGCCGGTCGTACAGCTCCGGCTGCTCATAGAGCCGCCAGACATAAGTCCAGTCCCGGTCCCGCACCGCGACGGCCCGGCCGACGAGCGTCGGATCCGCGTGTTGCAGTTCGCCTTTGCGGTCGTAGGGAAACACGGGCCGCTCCAGCTGCTGCTCCTCCTCGATGGTGAAACCGCCTTCGGTGAAGGCGAATTCGCGATGCGGCAGCGCGGGATCCCGCAGCTGTGGCAGCAGACTGCGGCCGAAGTGCCGGTGCGGTGCGGTGGCATCCGCGAGTTCCAGCACGGTCGGCAGGACATCGATGAGTTCGACCATGGCGGAACAGGTTCCGCCACCGGGGAGACCACCGCCGCCGATGATGAGTGGGTCACGGGTTATGCAGTCGTGCATGGCGGACGGCCATTTCTCGATCAGCCCGTAATCACCGAGATACTCGCCGTGATCGGCGAAGAACAGCGTGATGGTGTCCTGTGCCGCGCCTGCCCGCTCGACCGCGGCGGTGATCCTGCCCAGTTGGCTGTCCAGGCGTTCGATCATCCCGTAGTAGGTGGCCACGATCTCGCGCCACTGTGCCGCGGTCACCTCGCCGATCTCGTAGGACTCGCGGATGGCCCGCATGAAACGAGGTTCACCGGCTGGGTCACCGGCGGATACGGGATCGGCCATGGTGGCGCGGTCGTGCCGGGAGAACCACGGCTCCTCGGCCTGGAACGGGCAGTGCGGCGCGATCAGTGGCAGGAACAGCACCCACGGCTGGTCGGGCGGATTCTCGAGCCACTGTTCGGCGGTGCGGATCAGGGCTTCGTCGGGGTCGACGAGGTCGTCGCCGGATATCTTGCCGCGGTAGAACAGCCGCGACCAGACGCCGTCGGGATAGTCACCGCCGTGGCCCATATTCGGCAGGACGGAGAAACCGTACTCGTGCACGCTCAGCTCCGTCACACCCGGCGCGAAGGTGTCCCCGCGCATACCCGGCCAGGTGACGTGGTAGCCCGAATCCTTCAGAATCCGAAGCAGATTCGGTTCATCGGCCTGGAGCAGGTGGGTGAGCGTGCGATGCCCGGCCGTATGCGGATACCAGCCCGTCAACAATGAGGCCCGGCTCGGCGAGCACACCGGATGCTGCACAAAGGCATTCGTGAAGCGGGTACCCGTGGCGGCAAGCGCGTCGATGTGCGGGGTATTGATCACGTCGTTGCCGAACGCTCCCACGGCGTCGGCCCGGAGCTGATCGGGAATGAAGAACACGAAGTTCGGGCGTCGCGTCACGGGAGTCCTTCGATTACGGCTGGGCGAGGGTGCTGCCGGTTCACGACCGCGAAGGCGGGAACCGTGGGTCTCTATGTGCATGAGAACTTAGGAGAACAATCGCGGGGAAGTGGTGGAGTGTCAAGAGTCAAGTCTCGCGAACCGGAAAATTGGGTTAATCGCGCGGAAACTGCCTCGTAACGCACCATCGGACCTGTAGCGTGCTCGATCGGAATGTGTGATCGCTATGTACCTAGGGTCATAGGCGAGGGGCTGGTCGAGCCAAACGGCGGACGGCGAGTTCGGCGTACAGCGCGGCACCGTCGGCGAGCACCGATTCGTCGAATACGGCCAGCGGTGAGTGGTTCATCGGCGCTTTGCCGGCGTCGACGCCGGGCGGGGTCGCCCCGAGAGCGATCATCGCGCCGGGGATTTCGGCGATGACGCGGGAGAAGTCCTCCGAACCCGACCCGGGGCGATCCTGCCAGGCCCAGCGGCGCGGACCGCAGATCTCGGCCACGGTGTCGGCGGCGAATTCGGTCTCCCGATCGTCGTTGACGGTCACCGGATACAGTTCGGCATAATCGATTTCGACGGTCAGACCGTGGGCCGCGGCGACACCGCGCACCGTGCGCAGGAAGCCATCCCGCACGCGTGTGTGTGATTCGGGAGAATACGAGCGCACTGTCGCTTCGAAATACGCCTGTTCGGGAATGATGTTGTCCTGGGTTCCGGCGTGCAGCTTGCCGACGGTGATGACCACCGGATCATGGATATCGATGCGCCTGGTCACCATTGTTTGCAGTGCGAGCACCATTTCGCAGGCCGCGGGAATCGGGTCTCCGGCCTGATGCGGCATCGATCCGTGGCCGCCGACCCCGTGCACGGTCACCCGGACCGTATCCGCCGCGGCCAGGAACGGTCCGCGTCGCGCGGCGAAAACTCCGGCGGGCAGCTGCTGGCTGATCACATGCAATGCGTAGGCGGCGACGGGCCGGGTTCCGGACGCGTCCAGCACGCCTTCGGCGAGCATCTTCCCTGCTCCGTCATAACCCTCTTCGCCGGGCTGGAACATGAAGACCACATTCCCCGCGAGCTGATCGGCGCGGGCGCTCAACAGCTGTGCCGCACCGGCCAGCATGGCGGTGTGCAGGTCGTGTCCGCAGGCGTGCATGCGGTCGGCTTGCGCGGCGAAATCCAGTCCGGTCCTTTCGATTACGGGTAGCGCGTCCATATCGCCGCGCAGCAGCACCGTCGGCCCGGGGCGCGCGCCGCGCAGTACCGCGGTCACCGATGACAGCGACTTTCCCATGCCGATCTCGAGGCCGAGACCGTCCAGGGCGGTCAGCACCTTCTCCTGGGTGCGCGGCAATTCCAGGCCGAGTTCGGGTTCGCGGTGCAGGGCGCGACGCAGCTGTACGAGATCGCCTTGCAGGGCGGTGGCATCCTCACGAATGGACATGGTGGGGCTCCTTCTGAAAGTTCTCGGTGAACAGTCGAACCTCGGTGACGGTGCGAGTTCCGGCCAGCAGCGCCAGCGCCGCCGCGAAGACATAGACGGGCACGACCCAGCGCAGCTGTGCAGCCCCGAGCGCTTCGGCGACCATCGGGAAGGTGCCGCCGAAGACGGCCACCGTCACCGTGGACACCAAACCCGCGCCGACCGCTCGCACATCCGCGGGCAGCAGCAGCGCGCACAGCACACTGCTGACCGCGGAGAAACCGGCCGCGCCGAGCCCGAGCACGATCGCCGCGAGCTCGAACGGGAGCACCCCACGGACCATTGCCAGCGTCACCGGCAGTACGCAGATCACGTTGAACGCGAAGGTGATTCGCATGATCGGCAGCACGCCGAACCGGTCCGCGAGAGCTCCGATGATCAGCATGGCGACCAGCACGACCACGAGTACGACGGTCATGAACGAGGTCGCCGACGCGGTATCGGCCACACCCGCAGCCGCGGCGAACTTCGGCAGATAGACCAGTGCGAAGTAGTAGGTCACGGTGCCACCGAGGGTGAACAGGAAGATCGTCAGCAGTGCTCGGCGATGCGCACGGAACACCGTGCCGATTGCCGGTGACCGGGGCGCAGCGCTCGCACGGTCGCCCTCGAACTCACCGCTCTCCGGCGCGTAGGCCCGAATCCACAGGGCCAGCACGCCGAGCAGCCCACCGGCGACGAAACCCCACCGCCAGCCGCCCGCCCGCAGCGCCTGCTCGCCGATCGTCGCGTTCAATATCGCGACGGTGAGAAAGACCAGCAGCGAACCGACCATGATGCCGCCGTAGGAGATGGCGCTGAACAGGAATCGATGCCGGCGCGGTGCGGTCTCGGCGACATACGCGGCGATGGTCGGACCCTCACCGCCGTAGGCCAGGCCCTGCACGATGCGGAGTGCGACCAGTGCCACCGCCGACCAGACGCCGATTGTCGCCGCCGTGGGCAGCAGCGCGATGGCAATGCTCGCTACCGAGATGATCGACATGCACAGCAGCAGATTGAAACGCCTTCCCCGGGAATCGCTGACGCGTCCGAAGCACACACTTCCGATCGGACGGGACACGAAGCCGACCGCGAAACCGCCGTAGGCGACGATGGTGGCCCCGAGTGAATCGGAGCCGAATAGGTCGGCGGTGAAGAACGCCGCGAAGACCACATAGACGGTCCAGTCGAACGACTCGACAATGCCGCCGACGGTGGCAGCGGCCAGTTCACGGCGCGGCAATCCGCCCCGCGGCTCGGGGAGAGCGCCCGGCGCGGGCGCTTGGGTGCTGGTTGGTTCGCTCATCTGCCTCGGTTCCTTCCGGCCCGTTGACGGCCGTGGTTCCGGCCGCCGCAACGGTGCGAGGAGGCTATCGTTCAGTTTCGAATGTGCTGCTTGACGCACATGAAATTGGCGACAGCGGGAGCACTGATGCAGGAATCGTTCATTCTCGATGAGTTGGAGCTGCAATTGGTCAATGCGATCCAGCTCAACCCTCGCGCCTCGTGGAACCTGATCGGCAGTGTGCTCGGCGTGGATCCGGTCACCGCGGCCCGTCGATGGGAGCGACTCACCGCGCTCGGGCTGGTGTGGACCTCGGTATATCCGGGGACCCCGTGGGAGTGGGATCTGGTCGGCGCGAATATCTACGTGCGGTGCGCGGCGGGCAAGGCGGGCGCGGTGGCCGAGGCGCTGCGCGCGGACTATCGGGTGGCGACCATCGAGCACATCACCGGTGAGGGCGACCTCTCGCTCACCGTCTTCACGCCGAACCTGGCGGAGTTGTCGTCCTATGTGCTCACCTCGCTGGGCGCCATCCGTGGCGTTCGTGATTGCCGCACCCATGTGCTGACGGCGGTTTACACCGAGGGCAGCCGGTGGCGGCTGCGGACCTTGGACGCCTCGCAGCGTGAACGCATCCTTGCCTCGCGCCCGGCTATCGATTCGAAATCCGGCGGCCCGCTCAGTGAGGTCGACCAAAGGCTCTACGCGGCAATGGAACTCGACGCTCGCGCCGGTTTCACCGAACTCGGTGCGGCGGCCGGTGTCAGCACCTCGACCGCGCGCCGGCGAGTGAACGCCATGCTCGCCGGTGGGCGCATCGTGACCCGCTGTGAGGTGGCGCAGCCGGTATCGGGGTGGCCGATCAGCGCGTCACTATGGTGCCGGGTGCGCCCGGCGGATCTGGATCGGGTCGCCACGCAGGTGGCCCGACTGCCCGAGACGCGTTCGTGCTCCTCGGTGACCGGCGGCCGGGCGAATCTGTTGCTGTCGGTATGGCTGCGATCGGCGGCGGATATCCACCGCCTCGAGGCTTCGCTCGCCGACCGGGTCGACGATCTGGAAATCCTGGACGTGGCACTGTCGCTGCGGCACGTCAAACGTATGGGCAGACTCCTCGATGAGCATGGGCGTGCCGTCGGGGTCGTGCCGCTGGTGGCTCCCGAGACCTGGTCGGCGGATGCCTCATAAGTTCTTAAGAACTTAGGTGAACCGGTTTCCGCTGATCGAAAGTCGTGTTAGAAAGGTCTGTCCGCAGCCGAGTTGTAGTCGCTGCACACTGGCTTATATGCACAGGAAGATAACTGCGCTCCCGGGCGCGGTCCTCGATCCGAAGGGATTGTCCATGCGAGCGATCATGGTGATGTTCGACAGCTTGAACAGGCGTCTGCTGCCGCCCTACGGCGGTGACTGGACACACGCGCCGAACTTCGCACGGCTCGCGGAGCGCACCGCCACCTTCGACAACTGCTGGGCGGGATCGATGCCGTGTATGCCCGCGCGCCGCGAAATCCACACCGGCAGGCACAATTTCCTGCATCGCAGCTGGGGACCGCTGGAACCGTTCGACGACTCCATGCCCGAGATGTTGAAACAGGCGGGCGTCTACACCCATCTGGCCAGCGATCATCCGCACTACTGGGAGGACGGCGGCGCGACCTATCACAGCCGCTACAACAGCTGGGAGTTCTTCCGCGGCCAAGAGGGCGATCCGTGGAAGGGGCAGGTGGCCGACCCGGAGATCCCTGAGGACCTCAAGCGGATGCGGCATACCAGCTATCGGCAGGACTGGGTGAACCGGCAGTACATGGACACCGAGGCCCGGCATCCCCAGACCCTGACCTTCGACGCGGGCATCGAGTTCCTGCACACCAATTCGGGCCAGGATCGCTGGTTCGTCCAGATCGAGACCTTCGACCCGCACGAACCGTTCTACAGCCACAAGCAGTACAAGGACCTGTACCCGCACGACTACGACGGCCCGCATTTCGACTGGCCGGACTACAAACGGGTGACCGAAACGCCGGAGCAGACCCAGCACGCGCGCTTCGAGTACGCCGCGCTGCTGTCGATGTGTGATCACTCGCTGGGCCGGGTGCTGGATATCATGGACGAGCGCGATATGTGGCGGGACACCATGTTGATCGTGAACACCGATCACGGGTTGTTGCTGGGTGAGAAGAGTTGGTGGGGTAAGTCGGTGATGCCCTGGTACAACGAACTGGTTCATCTGCCACTGTTCGTGTGGGACCCCCGGGTCGCCGAGGCCGCGGGGCAACGTCGTGAATCATTGGTGCAGACAATAGATTTGGCGCCGACGCTGCTGGAGTTCTTCGGGATCGAGCGCACCGGCGATATGCGAGGAGTGCCGCTGCCGGTCGGCGCGGACACCTGTGCACGCGCAGCCGGTCTGTTCGGGATTCACGGCGGGCACGTGAATATCACCGATGGCCGCTATGTCTATATGCGCGCGCCGGTGTCGGCGCAGAATCAGCCGCTCGAGGAGTTCACGCTCATGCCGACCCATATGCGGACGCGCTTCGGCGTCGACGAACTCGCCGACCTGACGCTGGCGGAGCCGTTCAGCTTCACCAAAGGTGTTCGGACACTCCGCATTTCGGGTCGCACCCTGCTGAACTCCTATCAGTTCGGCAGTCTGCTTTTCGATCTGTCGGTCGATCCCGAACAACTGGACCCGATCCAGGACGATGCGGTCGAACTGCGCATGGCCGGGCTGATGGTCGACCTCATGCGTGAGAACGACGCGCCCGCAAGCCAATTCGAGCGCCTCGGACTGCCGGTCGACGGGCCGGTCACCGATGCGCACCTGCTGGTGGGTACGCAGCGCGCGATGTCGGCGCAGAATATCGAGCCGCTGCCCAAGGCCGAGGATTTCGCGGGCGGTGGCGCGGCGCTGCTGACTCCGGTGCGCGCACTGCTCGCCGATCCGGTGATCGGCGCGGTATTGCACCGGCATCTGCCGATTCTGGGCGACACCGAGGTATTGCAGATGATCGGTCAGGCCGGTCTGCTCGACATCGCGGCGGTCGCGCGCGGGGCCGTCCCGGTGGCGAAACTGCATGCGATCGCGGACGAATTGGCTGCTCTCACCACCGAAGTGACGACCCCGACAGTGTCACGGCAATGACCATCGCGATCGTGGCCACCGCCAGAACGGTGGCCACGATCGCGGTCGCGGGGGTGGCGGTGCGCCCGCTGCGCAATTGCCGATTGCGCCGATGGCCGATGGCCGACACGACGAGGAGGGCGACCATCGCGGTCGATACGGCGGCGGCATCGGCCGCTGAGCGGGTGACGACGGCCTGGTGGGCGAGTAGGAGCGTCGCGGTGCACAGCGAGGCGATGGTTCGCCGCCAAGCCAGGGCGGTGCGCTCGGTGGCGAGCCCGCTGTCACGCGCCGCCGCAGCGGGTGATTCCGGGGTCATCGAATCCCGCCCGTCAGCCGATCTCGCCCGGCGCCGACTCGCGCAGGGCGTCGAATCCGGCTCGGGGCAAGAGAATTCACCACAGCACGACGGCGGCCGCCGACAGGGCGGCGATGACGGCGGTTCCGGCCGCGAGGACGGGGACCGAGCCGGGGCCGGGGAGGTCTCGTCCGGCACGCATCGCCCGCTCGACCATGCGCCAGCGTCGGTACGCGCCGAGCGAGAGGGTCAAGGCGAGTGCGACACACACCAGTACCGCGAGCCGCAGCATGGGCCCGCCGCCGATCGGCTCGATGAGCGAGTGCACCGCGACCGCGCCCGCGAGCAATCCGAGCGATGTTCGGATCCAGGCCAGGAAGGTGCGTTCATTGGCGAGGGTGAACCGGTAGTCGACCGGATCCGGTGTGGTCCGGCTCGCGTTGGGATCGTGGGAAACCACCAGAGCTACTTTCGGATCGAATTCAGGCGGCCGCATCGGATCGAGTCCAGCTGCCGACCTATGTACATTCGAATATAACAGGACGATCGAAGGGAATGGTGGTAACAGTGGACCCAGTGCAGTCGCCGAGCTGCTGCGCGCCCCGGCGGGCGGCAGCCGACACGCCGGTAGCCGGCATGCTGCCCCCTGTCGCGGCGCTGACGGCCGGCGCCGTGGTCGCCGGTCTCGATGGCATGGTCACCCTGCCCGGGGGCGAATTCCTGATGGGCAACGCACACGATGACGGGTATCGATCCGATGGTGAGGGGCCGGTGCGCCCGGTTCGGCTGGACCCGTTCCACCTCGATGCCCGCGCGGTCGACAACGAACGGTTCGCGGCCTTCGTCGCGGCAACCGGATACCGCACCGAAGCCGAGCGTCTGGGCTGGTCATACGTTTTCGCGGGTTTCCTGCCCGCCGATATCCGCCGCCGCTCGCAGCGGCCCGAACGCACCCCATGGTGGTGCGCGGTCGAGGGGGCGGTCTGGGATCACCCCGAGGGGCCGGGTAGCGGGCTGGACGGGCGTGCGGATCATCCGGTCGTGCACGTGTCCTGGAACGATGCCGTCGCCTACTGCGCATGGGCTGGCAAAAGGCTTCCGACGGAGGCGGAGTGGGAGTACGCGGCGCGCGGCGGCCTGGCAGGGGCCCGTTATCCGTGGGGCGATGAGCTCGACCCGGGCGGTGAGTACCGGTGCAATATCTGGCGTGGCAGTTTTCCGACGCGGAACACCGCCGCCGACGGCTATCGGGGCACCGCTCCGGTGGATGCCTTCGCGCCCAACGGATTCGGGCTCTACAACATGACCGGCAATGTGTGGGAGTGGTGCGCGGACTGGTGGGGGACCGGTCACGGCGCGGACCTGACGATCAACCCCGCGGGCCCGCCCGCGGGGGAGGCCAAGCTGATCCGCGGCGGTTCGCATATGTGCCACGACTCGTACTGTTTCCGCTATCGGGTGTCGGCCCGCTCGGCCAATACCCCCGACAGTTCGAGCGCACACACCGGCTTCCGGTGTGCGGTTTCGGCTGCCGAACCGTCCTGACCCTTGACACGCAGAACCGCCGATGCGATTCTCGTACTAAGTTCCTAGGAACATAGGAGACCAATGCAGCTCGATTATGTGATCCTCGGCGCGCTCGCGCTGGGCCGCTACTCCGGCTACGACCTGCGCCGCTGGATGGAGGGCTCGGGCCGCTATATCGGCTACGGCGTCCAGCTGCCGCAGATCTACCGGCGACTCAGCGTGCTCGTGGACCGTGGACTGGTCGAGTTCGAGGTCGACCCGCGCGAGGGCCGTCCCGATGCGAA
The DNA here is from genome assembly GCF_040680615.1 of Nocardia sp. NPDC052001. Taxonomy (NCBI): domain Bacteria; kingdom Bacillati; phylum Actinomycetota; class Actinomycetes; order Mycobacteriales; family Nocardiaceae; genus Nocardia; species Nocardia sp. NPDC052001. The sequence continues at coordinate 56,742 of NZ_JBFAXC010000014.1, forward strand.
GGTCTACTCGCTGACCGAGGCCGGGCGCACCACACTGCTGGAATGGGCGCGCTCACCCTTCGAGCCGTCACCCCGGCCGATGGATCCGGATTTCAAGCTGCGCTTCTACTTCGCCGGGCAATTGGACCGCGAGATCGCGATCGATATCGTCCGCACCGAACTCGAATACCGGCTGAAGCACGACAATCTCACCGCCGAGGCGCCGAGTCCGACCGAGTACGAACCGCAGATTCCGGATCTCGATCCGGAGTGGGCGCGTCAAATTCACATCATGGGCCATGAGCACGGTTACGCCTCGACAGCCGCCTACATCGCCTGGCTACAGCTGACCCTCGCACGCCTGGAAAGGGGCCGCGCGTACTGATCCGCCGCGCTGTACCGCAGCGGCTCGAAGCGCGCACCACCCTTTGAACCGCCCCCGACCCGCGGGCGCTCCACATCAACTACACCGCACCCCCGGGAGATTTGTCATGCGCATTATCTATGTCGACGTCGACACCCTTCGCGCCGATCACACCACCCCGTACGGCTATCACCGTCCGACAACGCCGAATCTGCAACGCCTGGCGGACAAGTCGGTGGTGTTCGACCGCTACTACTGCTCGGACTCACCCTGTATGCCCTCGCGGACGGCGCTGACCAGCGGGCAGTTCGGAATTACCAACGGTGTCATCGGCCATTTCGGTCAGGCGGCCCAGTTCCGCCTGGACGCCGGGCACGCCCCCGAACCCGATCGCCCCATGCTGGGGCAGGCGCTCCAGTTCGGCGGCTATTACACCGCACAGGTGTCGGTTTTCGCCGAACGCCACCGCGCCTATTACTTTCATGCCAATTTCCGCGAATCCATTCGCGCGACGAGCAATTGGGGCGACGAGGACGCCGCCGACGTCAATCGCGCGGCGATCGACTGGATTCGCCGCCATGCCGACGAAGACAACTGGTATCTGCATCTGACCTACTGGGAGCCGCACACCAATTACACCCAGCCGGTCGAATGGACTGAGAAGATGGCCGACTCCGGGCCGGTGCAAGCCTGGCCGGACGCGGAAACCATTGCGGCGCACGCGGAAATCTACGGCCCCCGCAGTGCGCTGGACCTGAACTACTCCCTGGGCGGGGACGGCGGTTCTCCGGTCCCGCACAATATGCCCGACGCCATCACCTCCCGCGCGGACTTCGAACACCTGATCAACGGGTTCGATGGCTCGATCGCCTACTGGGACAACCACTTCGGCCAACTCATGGCGGTACTGCAGGAGCTCGGCATCGCCGACGACACCGCTGTCATCGTCAGCGCCGATCACGGCGAATCCTTCGGGGAGAACGGTTCCTACGCCGAACACGGCCTGGCCAACGAACCGACCCATCGACTACCGCTGGTCGTCTATTGGCCGGGCCTCACCGATGACCTGAGCGCCGAACAGCGCCGCAATGACGCCCTGCTCTACAACATCGACCTCGCGCCCACCCTGTGTGATCTGCTCGGCCTGCGCATACCGGCGGGCTGGCAGGGGGAGTCCTTCTCGGAAGCCTTGCGCGGCAACACTATCGACTCGCGCGAGTACCTCGTCCTGGGCCATGGCGCACACACCTACCAGCGTGCGGTTCGCACCCGAGACCACCTCTACATCCGCACCTATCATCCGGGCTGCTTCCGCGCCGAATGGGAGCAGCTCTTCGATGTCACCGCCGACCCCTACCTGACCCGCGACCTGCTCGCCGCGGAACCCGAACTCGCCGACGCGATGCGCGCCCGCCTCGCCCACTGGTGGAACACCTACGCCGGACACCCTGGCGCGCTTCCGGATCCGATGCAGACGACCCTGCAGACCGGCCCCACCTACTACAACGACCCGGTCCGGTACGCCCAGCACCTGCGTGACACCGGCCGCGCCCACCTGGCCGCAGACCTCGAAGAGCGGCTCCGCACCCTCACGATCCCGGTCTCCTGGCATGCCCCCGATCGCCCCCGCGTCGAGGCCCTGCGCAACCGCTGGATGCAGGTGCTGTCCGAGGCCACACCGACCCAACGGTAGCCGAATCCCTTCGTAGACAAACGAATCGAACCACTCAGCCCACGCTCGACGGTGTTGGGCGGATCCCCTGCGCCCCCGATATCTCCGACAAGGAAGTCGCCACCATGTCCCAGTCCACATCGCCGCCGGAGCCGATGTCCTCCAAGCCGATCAGTCCTGCGATGGTCACGGCCCCGGATATCGCGACGTCCGCCGCACCGCAACCGGTTGCCAATCGATGGCGGCAGCTCGCACTGCTGAGCGGGCTGATCAGTATGGACAACAGCGAGGGCGCGGTGGCCTCGACGCTGTTCCCGGTGGTGCGTGTCGCACTGGGGCTGCCGTTGTCGGCGTTGGGTCTGATGGTGGCCGTCCACAAGATCATCCAGATGATTTTCGGGCCGGTGTGGGTGCTGGTGGCCGCGCGGATCGGGCGCAAGCGCGTGCTGGTGGTGTGCTGCGGGCTCTGGGGTGTGTGGACCGCCGCGGCGGGATTGTCGCAGAACTTCGCCCAGTTGCTGGTGCTGTATGGAATTGCCGCGTTGGGTTTCGCCGCGGGTGGTCCGCTGATCAACGGTATTCTCGCGGACCTGTTCGACGACAGCAGCCGAGGCCGCGCGGCGGGGCTGCTGTACGGGGGGTTCGCCGTCCTGTCGGCGGTCATCGGACCGCTGTTGGGCCAGCTGTCCAGGATTCCGGACGGCTGGCGGTATGGCTTCTTCGCTTCGGGCGGGCTCACCGTTGTATTCGGCCTGCTGGTCTGGCGGTACTTCGAAGATCCCCGCGTCGGCGCGGCCGATGGTGCGCGAACCTCCACCGACTCGAACGGTCTCCGGTGGTCGCAGATTCGAGAACTGCTGGGGAGCAAGACGTTGCAGCTGATCATCGGCCAGCGGCTGATGGCATCCCAGCTCGCGTTGACCAGCTTCGGGGTGGTGTTCCTGGTCGACGAGCGTGGTTTCAGCAATGCGTCGGCCACGATGATTCTGCCCTTCGCGATGGTGTCGTACGTGCTGGGCACCGTCGTCGGCGGGTTCGTGGTGGACCGCGTGCAACAGCGTTTCCCCGGGGTCGGCCGGCTGGCGGTCTGGCAGGCATCGACACTCGGCTGGGGTTTCGTCGCCGCACTGTGCACACAGGTCGCCTGGCCGTCCATTTGGATTTACGCGATCTGGTTCGCGATATTGGGACTCCTGCAGGGTTTCATCCCGGGCTGCAACCGGCCGGTGCTGATGTCGGTCACCCGGCCCGAACTACGCAGCGGGGCCTTTGCGCTGATGATCGGGGCCGAATCCGCGGGCTGGGCCGTGCTCACCCTGATCATCGGCTATGTGGGCGACCGGATCGGGCTGCAGGGAGCCTTCCTCTACCTGGTCGTACTGCTCACCATTGTCAACGGCCTGTACATGTCCGCCATGTACCGGCCCTTCCTGCGCGAATCCGCCAGGGTGCGAGCCGCTTTGACATCGGCCCCCTGATCGGCGATTCGCACTCAACTACCGAAGGAACAGTCATGCCACTACACCCGCTCATCAGCCAATTGACCGATGCCGAAAAGGCCGCGCTCTGTACGGGAGCGAGTTTCTGGGACCTCAATGGAGTGCCACGACTGGGAGTCGAGGGCATCAGCGTCGCCGACGGCCCGCACGGGCTGCGCAGACAGGGAGGTGAAGCCGACCATCTCGGTATGGCCGATTCACTTCCCGCGACCTGCTTTCCCCCCGCATCCGGATTGGCGAGCAGTTTCGATCCGGAGCTGCTCGCACGGATCGGGGCCGCGCTCGCGGTCGAGGCGCGGGCCGCCGGTGTCGGCGTGCTGCTCGGACCGGGGGTGAACATGAAGCGATCCCCGCTGTGCGGGCGCAACTTCGAGTACTTCTCCGAAGACCCTCATCTCGCAGGCGAACTCGGCGCGGCCATAGTGAACGGCTTGCAAGACAATGGGATCGGCGCGTCGCTGAAGCATTTTGCGGCCAATAACCAGGAGGACCATCGGCTGACGGTCTCGGCCGAGGTCGACGAAAGGACGTTGCGCGAGATCTATCTCCCCGCGTTCGAAACCATTGTCCGCAAGGCGCAACCGTGGACCGTGATGTGCTCCTACAACCGTCTCAACGGCACCTACACCTCCGAACATCGATGGCTGCTCACCGAAGTACTGCGCGAGGAGTGGGGTTTCGAGGGTCTGGTGGTGTCCGATTGGCTGGCCGTCAATGACCGCGCGGCCGGTATCGGTGCCGGGCTCGACCTCGAAATGCCCACCAGCCCGGACGGACCCGCGCGGGTGCTGGCCGCGTTGGAGTCGGGTGAGCTCGACCGCGCCGCTCTCGATCTCGCCGCCTCGCGGGTGCTGACGCTCATCGATCGGGCGCGCGCGTCCGAAGGCCCTGCGGTTGTCGATGCCGACGCCCACCACGAACTGGCCCGCGAGGCCGCGCGACGGTCCGCGGTGCTGCTCCGCAATGAAGGTGCGCTGCCACTGGCGGCGACCGGCGCTCCCATTGTGGTGGTCGGTCCGTTCGCCGAGACTCCGCGCTATCAGGGGGCGGGTAGTTCGCGTGTGGTCCCGACGCGCCTGGACAACGCCCTCGACGCGTTGCGAACGGCGTTGCCCGACCGGCGAATCGACTACTTCCCGCGCTATGACCTGGTCACCGCGGCCGCCGCCGCCGAGGCCGCCGAAGTGATCGTCTTCGCCGGGCTGCCCGAAGACGCCGAATCGGAGGGCTTCGACCGCACGGTCATCGATCTGCCCGCCGATCAGCTGGATCTGCTGGAGCTGCTACGCCGCCGGAACGGTCGATTGACCGTCGTGGTCCAGGCGGGTTCGGCGGTCACCCTGCCGTTCGCCGACCACGCCGATGCGATCCTGTTCGCCTGGCTCGGCGGGCAAGCCGGGGGTGCGGCGATCGCCGACCTGCTCTCGGGCGCGTACTCACCGACCGGCAAACTGGCCGAGACCTTTCCGGCGGATCTACGACATACCCCCGCGCACACGGCTTTTCCCGGTGACGGGTTCACGGTCGACTATCGCGAGGGTATCTTCATCGGCTATCGCTGGTACGAAACACGTGGGCTACCGGTCGCGTTTCCGTTCGGGCACGGCCTGACCTACACCACATTCGCGTACTCCGATCTCGAGGTGGCCGTTGAAGGCGACAGCGCCACAGCGCAATTCACCATTACCAATACCGGTGATATCGCGGCCGACGAGATCGCCCAGGTCTACATCGCCGATCCCGAATCGGAACTCGCCCGGCCGATCCATGAGTTGAAGGGATTCGCTCGCGCTCACCTCGCCCCCGGTGAATCGCGCCGCCTGAGCATCGAACTCGATCGTCGCGCCTTCGCGTACTGGCACCCGGTCAAAGGTGATTGGCATGTCGAGGCGGGCGAGTTCATCGTCCAGGTTTGCGCGTCCAGCGCCGATGTCCGCCTGGCACAGACGATCCGGCTCGACGGTGACAAACTGCCCCGACGGCTCACCCCCGGTTCACCGGCCGGAGCCTGGCTCGCCGACCCCGACTACGGACCGCCGCTGCGCGCTGTGCTGTCTCAGGCCGCCGGCGGTTTGGTCGGGTTGCTGCTGGACAATCCGGAAACCAATCCCGGTCGCTACCGGATGCTGCAGAGCATTCCGCTCGATCGCCTGGGCCGCACCGGAGTCGAATGCGATGTCGCTGCGATCCAGGAGATCATCACCGCGGCAACAGCTCCGGCCTCGGTCTGAAAGGTGCTCCGCGAGAGCGCTATTCGCCGATGATGAGCAGGTCGCGGCGCAGTACGGTGGTCAGGGCGTGCATCGCGGCGACCATATCGAAGGATTCGTCCTGGAGCCACTGCTCCTCGAGGCCCGAGATCGCCGCGATAATGACCGAAGCCAGTGCGGCGGCGTCGATATCGGTACGCACCTCGCCCGCGCTGACGCCCTGTTCGATCAGACGGGTGAGGTTGGTACGAAAGATCCGCGTTCGCGTGCGCGCCCACTCGCGCGCCGCGTCGGGCACGCTGTCGAAATTGAAGATGCTGACGTGCGCGAGTTTGGTGAGTTCGCGATTGCGCTGATTGCGGGCGACGATCGCATCGACGATATCGAACGCGCGCGCCACGGCCGGGCCTTCGTATTCATGGTCGATCTCGGCGGATTCGAGGGTCTGCCGGTCCAGTTCGGCGAGTACCTCGGTCAGCAGGACTTCTTTGCTGCGGAAATGGTGCAGCAGTCCGGACTGCGATATCCCGGCCGCCTGGGCGACGGCGGCCAGGGACGTTCCGCGATACCCATGTGCGGCGAACAGGGAGATTGCCGCACTGATGATCTCGGCGCGGCGGACCGGCCCTGTCAGCTCGGCGTCGCGGGTCCGCGCCATCGGATGTGTTCTCCTGATCGTCGATTACGTCGTTGTCGGCAGCCTAGCCGCCGGTGGAGGGGTCTCCAAGCTTGCCGACCGAGTGCACGGTGTGCCCGTGTTTCAGCGCACCGAGCCCAGCTGCCGATCCCGGTCGATATTGACCGGGGGTGGGCCGTCGACCATGAACCGGGTTTCGAGGAACTCCAGGGCTGGAATCTGCCCGCCCCCGGCCTCGCTCACATGGGTGCCCTGCGGCTTACGGGTCGTCTCGATGCTCGCGCCCGCCGCCCGCCAGCTCCGCACCAACGCGTCGGCCTGACCGACGGGGACCACGTCGTCGGTGTCGGCCTGATAGTTGAAGATCGGCATGGTCGGCGCGGTTCCACCGAGCGAATTTCGGTGCAGCGCATCGGCCAAACGAGGGTCACGCAGTGGATCGGGCGCAGTGGTCACGGACGTCACACGTCGAAAGGGAAACGCCAGCAACAGATCCACCACACACATGTCCGCAGCGCGGGCCAGATCCCCACGGCCGGTGGCATTGAGCATCTGGTCGATACCGGCTTCAGGGAACTCGCGGGTGTACGAGATCAACGCGCCGAAAATGAAACCGGACCACATCGTGCCATCGACATTCGCCATGACTGCCGACAGATCCGCCGGGAGACCGCCGAGTGCCGCGCCGATGAAGTCGAGTTCGGGCGCGTAGGTCGGCTGCAATTGCGCGGCCCACCCGGAGGCCGCTGCGCCGCCGGAGAATCCGTCCAGCCCCCAGCGGGCGTCCGTGCCTATGCCCGCTGGTGCGAAGTGGCCGGCCGCGCGGATCCCGTCGAGTACCGCGTGCCCGGACTGTGGGCCGGTCAGAAATGCCGATTTCGGACCCTCGAAGTCGGGTGTCACCACGGCCCAGTTCTTCGCGAGCATGGCCTCGACCCGCTTCTTGTCCTGGAATATGCCCATTCGGCTCGTGTACGAAGGGGCACATCGTGTCCCGGTGGAATCCTCGGCCGACTGAATCGACACCGCCGGGCGATTTCCCTCCCCGGTCCACGGTGCGATGGGGACGAGCACGGTGGTGACCGTGAGTTCCGGCATGTCGTGAGAGTCGTTGGTGCGGTACGCCAATTGCCAGGCGCGGGCCGGGGTGGTGGTCACGATACCGACTTCGCGACTGGCGACGATCGCGCCGTTGGCGTACGAGTCGATGTCGGGTGGTGCCACATAGAACGGATCCTGATCCGGCACAACCACACTGGCGAGGGTGGGCTCCTCCTGCGCGTACGCGGGGACGGCTACCGCCGCCCCGAGGGCCAGGAGTGCGGTCGTCGCCGCAAGACGCGAGAACATTTTCTGCCTTTCCGTAGCCGCCGGAAACCGGCCGGCGGCATGATCGGCACAGACTAGCTGACGGAGTGGTCGGTCGGTTAGTCTTCGGCTCGCGATGGGTGGCAACCCATTCGGTCGAAAGCAACGAGAGGGCCGAAATGATCAGGTCTACCGGGCGCGGAGCCGTACCCGCGATGGTGGTCGCGGCAGTCGCGACATTGCTGATCGCGCCACAGCCGGCGAACGCCCGGCCGGACGGCTGCGACAGTCTCCATTGGGTGAGCAATTGGTCCGCGAGTCCGAGTGACGCGCGCCCGGCCACCGACCTCGGTGTCACACCCGGGCGGGCTCAGACGTTTCGCGTGATCGCCACGCCGCACCTGGGTGGCGATAGTGTGCGCGTTCATCTCACCAATCGATTCGGCAAGGAGCCGGTGAGGTTCACCCGCGTGACCGTGGCAAGGCAGGCGATCGGCGCTGCGGTCCAGCCGGATTCGGTGAACACCGTTTTGTTCGGTGGCCTTGAATCGATTACGGTCGCGCCGGGCGTCGACGTCGTCAGTGATCCGGTGTCCATCGCGTTCGCGAATTTCGCGCCACTGGCGGTCAGCATCGATCTGGACTCCGCGCCCGCCACGGTTCCCGGTCACGATAACGGGAACGCGACGAGTTACCACACGGGTGGCAGTTCGGGCGACCATGCCTTGGATGTGGTGGGCGACGCGTTCGTCGATGCCACGACCCGCGTGCCCTTCCTTTCGCAGATCGATGTACTGGCCGCGCCCGATACGGCAACCGTTGTGGCCTTCGGCGATTCGATCACCGAAGGATTCGTCGGCGCCGACTTCCTCGGAAACCCGCGGGTGGATGGGGTACTCGACCAGAATGTTCGATACCCGGATTTTCTACAGCGCCGACTGGACGCGGCTGACCGCAAGCTGGTGGTGACCAACGCCGGAATCGGCGGTGACAGACTCACCCGGGACGCGATTCCGATCATGCCGCGCTTCGGACCGTCGGGCCTGTCACGTCTGCACGCGGATGTGATCGCACAATCCGGGGTCAGCGATGTCATCGTCCTGATCGGGATCAATGACCTCGGTACTCCGATCGGCGTGGGCTATGAAGAAATGATCGCCGCGTACACCACGATGATCGCTCTATTCCATCGGGCCGGCCTCGCCGTCCACCTCGGAACAGTTCTTCCGGCGTCGAATGCGTTGCTGCAGGGGTACCTCAGCATTCCTCCCGCCGATCCGGTCAGGGTGAGAATCAATGCCTGGATCCGAGCCCAGAGGCTCGCGGACAGCGTCATAGATTTCGATGCCGCGCTCCGCGACCCCGGAAATCCCAGCGTGCTGAACAAGCGGTACGCCGGTGCCGACAATCTTCATCCGAACCCGGAGGGTTATCGGGTCATGGCGGAGGTCATCGACATAGACCGATTCGCCGGGAGTGAGTGCCAGCCGTGAGCACACCGACCGTGTACACGGTATGCTCGCGTCCGGTCTAACAGACTGACTGCTTGGTTAGTGAGCTCGCCGACGCCGGCGGGCTTCAGGAAGGACACGAATGTCCGAGGTGGACAAGACAATTCAGGGCCGGACGGCCGTCGTCACCGGTGCCGCAGGCGGTATCGGGGCTGCGCTGGCGGCCGAACTCGGAGCTCGTGGGATGTCGGTTGTGGTAGCCGATATCGATGGTGAAGGGGCGAGATTCGTCGCGGACAAACTAATCCTCGATGGTGTGCGCGCGTTGGGGGTGCGGGTGGATGTGACCGATCCGGAGTCGGTGCAGGCTCTCAAACACGCCGCCTACCAGGAATTCGGCTCGGTGGAATTGCTGTGCAACAACGCCGGTGTACTGCTGTTCGGCGATATCGCGGACTCCTCGATCGGCGACTGGCGGTGGCTCTCGGCGGTGAATGTCGAGGGCATGCTCAATTGCCTGCACGCCTTCCTGCCTGATATGCGCGTGCGCACCGGCTGGCGGCACGTGATGAACACGGCCTCGACGCACGCCTTCCTCGCCGACCCCGGCCACACTTCGCTCTACTCCGCGACCAAGCACGCGATCCTGGGCATGACCCTCGGGTTGCGGTCCGAACTGGCGGCCGACGAGATCGGTGTCACCGTGCTGTGCCCCGGGCAGGCCGCGACTCGCATCATGGATTCGCAGCGCAACCGCCCGGAGGCGTTCGGCCGCAAGGCCTCCGAACCCTTCGGCACCGGCATCATCCCGATGGCGATCGCACCGGAGGAAGTCGCGCGCCTGGCCGTGGACGCTGTAATGCGGGACGCACCAATGGTTTTCGCGCTGCCCGAGCACGGGTACGACATGTTCCGGGCGCAGGTCGAGGAGATGTGGCGGCTGGCCGACAATGCCCTCGCCGACCGTGCGTAGCGACGCGTCCGGCCACCGTGCCACCGCATCGGAGGGCGAGCTCCCGCCGGAGTTGCCGCGCGGCTTCCTCTCCGGACTGTTGCTCTCCTACTTCGGTCTCTACCTCGCGGTCCTGACCCCGGTCATGGTCTCGATGGCCTTCAAGCTGGAGCACATCACCGACTCTTCACAGCGCGCGACGGCCGCACTGGGTCTGGTCGCGGGCGTTGGTGCGGTGGTCGGCATGATCGTGCACCCGGTCTCGGGCCGCCTGTCCGATCGCACGCGTTCGAGGTTCGGCCGTCGCAGGCCGTGGATTCTCGGCGGCACGATCACCGGGGTGATCGGGCTCGGCTGCGTCGGGCTCGCACCGAATGTGCCACTGGTACTTATCAGTTGGTGTCTCGCGCAGGCGGGACTCAATGCGGCGATGACCGCGGTGCAGGCGGCGGTCGCCGATCAGGTTCCCCGGGATCGGCTGGGCCGCATATCCGGTCTCGCCGGAGTCACCACTCCGCTGAGCATCCTGGCTGGGAGCGTGCTCATCACGGTGCTCTCCGGAGATGTGCCACGCTTTCTGGTGCCGGGGTTGATCGCGCTGGTGCTGGTGTTTCCGTTGCTGTTACGGCTGGATGATCGGCCCTTCGAAGGCGTCCTGGAACCTTATGGTTGGCAACAGTTCTCGCGCTCATTCGGGTTCGATCCGCGTAAGCACGCCAGCTTTTCCTGGGTGATGGCATCCCGATTCCTGGTGATGTTCGGTTACGCCGGAATCGGCACGTTCTTCCCGTTCTTCCTGGCCGAGAAGTTCGCACTCGCTGAGCGCGAGGTCACCCGCACGGTGCTGCTGGTAAATGTGGCTACCGTCGTGAGCCTGTCGCTGTCCGCGCCCATCGGTGGATTCCTGTCCGATCGGATCGCGCGGCGGCGACCCTTCGTCGCGGTATCGGGACTGATCATGGCAATGGGCTTGGCGCTGTTGGCCTTCGCGCCCACACTCGGCGCGGTCCTCCTCGCCCAGGGCGTGATCGGAATGGGTCTGGGCGCGTTCACAGCGGTGGACCAGGCGCTGTCCACGCAGGTGCTGCCGAATCCGGACGACACCGCGAAGGATCTGGGCCTGCTGGCCCTGGCCGGGAGTCTCCCGCAATCGATCGGGCCGGTGATCGCGCCCGCGGTCATCGCGGTGGGTAACGCGACCGCCCTGGGCGGCTACTCGGCCTGGTATCTGCTCGGTGCCGTGGCCTGTCTGGCCGGTGCCGTCTCGATCTATCGCGTCACCGCCGTGCGGTAGCACGTCATCCTACGAAGAGGATTCCCATGCCATTGAGAGATGACTTTCTTTGGGGCGCGGCCACTTCCGCGCATCAGACCGAAGGTAACAACACCAATGCCGACTGGTGGGGCTACGAGCAGCGGGGTCTCGTTCCCGAACGCAGCGGCGACGCGACCGACAGCTACCACCGGTACATCGAGGATATGGAGTTGCTCGCCGACGCCGGTCTCAATGCCTATCGCTTCGGCATCGAATGGGCGCGCATCGAGCCGGAGCAGGGGCACTTTTCGGTGTCGGCGCTCGCACATTACCGGCGGATGATCGACACCGCGCGGCTGTTCCGGCTCGAACCCGTTGTGACGCTTCATCACTTCACGTCGCCGCGCTGGTTCAGTCGAGCCGGTGGCTGGCGGCATCCGCAGGCGATCGACTGGTTTGCCCGCTATATCGAGCGGGTCAGTTCGATCCTGGGCGATGTCGGCTGGGTCTGCACCATCAACGAACCCAATATCGCTGCCTTGGGCCACCGCTACTTCCAGTTGGTGGCCGAACCGGGGGGAGCGGCGGCCGGTATCGCACAGGGCCGCCTGGTCCCGGACGATGAAATCGGTGATCTGCTGGTGCTCGCGCATCGTCGGGCCGTGCGGATTCTGCGTGCGGAGACCTCGGCCAAAGTCGGATGGACGGTGGCGCAGCAGGCATTCGAGGCCACGCCCGGCAATGCGGACGCTTTCGCCCGCGCCAACTACACCTGGGAGGACCGATATACCGAAGGCGCGCGGGGTGATGACTTCCTCGGCGTCCAGTCCTACACCAGCCAGCCCGTCGGCGCGGACGGTCCGATTCCGCACCCGCCGCATCCGGACAACACGCTCACCGGCTGGGCCTACCGCCCCGACGCGCTGGGCATCGCACTGCGGCGGGCATGGGACACCAGCGGCGGGCTACCCCTGCTGGTAACCGAGAACGGCATCGCGACGAGCGATGACGCACGCCGAATCGATTACACCGCTGCGGCTTTGACGCATCTCGAGGCGGCGGTGGACAACGGGGTCGACGTGCGCGGCTACCTGCACTGGAGCGCCCTGGACAATTTCGAATGGGGTCACTGGGCCCCGACCTTCGGTCTCATCGCGGTGGACCGAACCACCTTCGCGCGCACCCCGAAGCCGAGCCTGGCATGGCTCGGCGAAGTGGCGAAGAACAACGGGCTGTAGGTCTTTCGGCTATCCGGCCGGATCGAGGCAGCTGTCGAGTCCGTCCACCACCGAGCAGGTGGTGGACGGCCGAGACGGGCGGTAGTCCCCGGGAACCCCGCCCTCGGCGATGAGGGTGCGGTACGCGTCGACGGCGGTCGTCGGCCTGCGGGTGAGCGCCGGGTCATTCTTCACATCGACGGTGTAGAGGCCGAATCGCGATGTGTAGGTTCCCCATTCGTAGTTGTCGGTGATGCTCCAGTAGTTGTAGCCGATCACGTTCGCGCCGTCGGTCACCGCGCGTTGCACCCAGTAGACGATGTCTCGGAGATGGTCCGCGCGGTCGTAGCCGTCGGGCCGGAGCGCGCCGTTCTCGGTGGGCATCCCGTTCTCCACGACGTAGAGCGGCATTCCCGGAAACGCCTTGGCGTAGTGGCGAAGTGCGTAGTAGATCCCGTCGGCGGCGATGCTGGACTTCCAGGGTTCGGAGAAGGTGTTGCTGTAGCTCAGGTCGGTCGGCGACATCGAGTAGTAGTAATCCAGGCCGATGAAGTCGAGCTTGTCGACCACGCGATCGAAGAACGTGGTGTCCACGGCTGCTTCCGCGACGGGGAAGTACGCGATATTGGAGGACACCTGCGCGCCGGGTTGTACGGCGTGGATGTAGTCGTAGATATCCCGATGCAACCGCACCCACTGATCGAGCGCGGCGGGAATGTTCTCCGCGCTTACCCCGCCGGTGCGGACTTCCTGGAACGCGTAGGCCGAGGGTTCATTGAAGGTGATCCAGAGCGGGTTGAGCCCGGAGTAGCGGTCAACCACTTTGCGCGCGTTGGCAATCCAGGCCCCGGACATGTCCGTGTTGTTCCAGCCGCCGCGGTCGAAGGCCCAGCCGGGGTACACCCAGTGATCGAGGGTGATCATCGGCCGCATACCCGCGGCGTGAATGGCGGTGAGCGCCTGGTCGTAGAACTGCCAGGCAGTCGGATCGTACTGTCCCGGTTGGGGTTCCAGGCGAGCCCATTCGACGCTGATGCGGAATACCTTCGCACCGAGCGCCTTCGCGTTCGCGATGTCCTCCGGGTACCGGTGCAGGAAATCGACCGAGGTGCCGACCTGGTCCGTGAGCTGACCGGTGGCTCCCAATCGCGTCCAGTTGCTGTCGCGGGAGTCGCCTTCGTTCTGGAAGCCGGATGACGAGACGCCCCACAGGAAGTCGGCGGGCAGGGGGGTGACTCGCCGGGCGAGTGCTGGGTCCGGTGACGCGGTGGCCGGTGGCATGGCCATCAGGGCGAGTCCCGCGGCAGCCGCTGCCAGGGCGGTCCGTCGGCGCATCAGTTCTCCTCGTGCTCGCAGGTCCCGGATCGATCCGGGCAGTCTGGCCAAGACCATAGCTGACAGACCGATCGGTCAGCCAGCTCGTAGTGCGGTTCTTTGTCCTAAGCTCCACCTCATGGCGACCACCGAATCCGCGCAGCGCTCGGGCGAACAGGCCCGTACCAAGATCATCGGCATTGCCCTGCAGCACTTCGGGCAGCACGGATATCGGGGCGGATCGCTGGCGCGCATCGCCGCCGAAGCGGGTATTTCGCAATCGGGCCTCCTGCATCACTTCGGCACCAAGGCGGCTCTGTTGCAAGCGGTGCTCGGTGCGCGCGATATTCAGGACCTGGTGGCAACGGGTACCAGTCTCGAGGACTTCACCGAGATGGACTTCGACGCGCTACTCGACTTCCTGGTCCGCGTGGTGCGAAACAATGTGAACAGCCCCGACCTGGTCCGGCTGGCGCATTTGGTCGCGGCCGAGGCGTCGGGCCCGGACCACCCCGCGTACGACTGGGTGGCGGGCCGATTCCGGTTTCTGCAAACGCTGATCGGCGATGCGCTGGGTCGCAGTATCGACGCCGGAACGGTGCGCGCCGACGTCGACAGCCGTGGCATCACCGAGTGGCTCATCGCCATGGCGGAGGGGCTGGAGAATCAGTGGCTGCTCGACCCCGAGGTCGACATGGTCGGATCGTTCGAGCGATTCGTGGTCGAGTTGCGTCGATTGGTGGCCGTGCTGGACTGAGGGTCACCGCCTGAACTGCGAAAACCCTCCTTCATCGCGCGAGTTTCACGCATTTTCGAGCTGGCTGACCGATCACACGGTATGTTCCGTGGCGTCGGACACATCGCCGGTCCCGGCGCATCGCGAAGATGAGGAAGTACATGAACATTCGTCGAGCCACCCTGACCGCGGCCATTGCCGCCACGGGTGTCATCGTCAGCGCCACCACCGCCGGGGCCGCCCCGGACACCGCACCACCGCCCGTCGGCTACCACGCCACGCTCACCGAGGGGACGGTGATCACCACCCTCGACAACGGCACCTTCGCCCCGGTTGCCGACTCGGCCGCGGTCGCGATTCGCGATGCCGCCGGCCAGGTGCTGGATTCGCTACCCCTAGCCTTCGTGGTCGACGGCCAGCGCATGCCGATCGATCAGCAGATCTCCGAGGATGGGCACACTCTGCGGCTGACGCCCCGGGCCGAGGCCGTCGATCGCACGGTCCTGCGGCCGGTGGCCTCTCCGCTGGAAGATCAGTTGGCCATGAACGACCTCATCAACGCGGTCAGCATCGGCACCTCCATCGGCAGCCTGATCGGCACCGCCATCGGCGCGACGCTCGGTATCGGCGTCGGGCTCGCCATGGCCGGGGCCTCCTGCGTAGTGCTCAGCCTCGGTTGTGTGGTCGCGGTGCTGCCGATCGTCACGCTGGTCGGTGGTGTCGGTGGTCTCGCCGGGCTGGTCCTGGGTGGCGGGCCGACCACCGCCTACGCGCTCTACCAGTACGTGACGACCTTGCAGTCGGCCCCGGGTCAGAGCAAATATGCCCCGAACCTGGCCGGTAAGCCCGGGATCCCCGCTCCCGCCGCCCCGGCGAACTAGACCGGAGAACTGTCGTAATGAACAGTCCTAGAACGGCTTTCGCCGCCGCTATCTGCGCATGCGTCGTTACGGTCACCGCGGCGGGCGCCAACGCCGAGCCCGCCGGTGTGGTGCAATACCGCGCCGCGGTGGTGGCCGATTCCGTCGTCACCACCCTCGACCACGCGACCTTCGCGCTCGAACCCGGCGGGCAGGCGGTGGCGGTGCACGCCGCCGACGGGCAACAGCTGCTCGAGCTACCGCTGGCCTTCCTGCTCGACGGGCAGCGCCGAACGATTCAGCACAGCATCACCGGCGATGGCCGCACCCTGATCCTGACCCCCGACAACGGGATTCGCCCCGTGGCGTCCCCGATGGAGGACCAACTCGCACTCAATGATCTCGCCACCAATATGAGCACCGGACCTCTGGTCGGCGGTCTCGTCGGCGCGGTTGTCGGTGCGCTCGTGGGTGCGGTCATCGGCCTCGGTTCCTGCCTGGTGGTCGGCCCCGCCTGCCTGGCGACCGCACCCGCCGCCATCGGTGCGTTCGCCGGTGGCGGCGGCCTGCTCGGCACGCTGCTGATCGGCGGGGCCGCCATGGCCGACGGCCTGTGGAAGTACGTCACCACCCTGCAGGCGGCGCCCGGCGAAAGCCGGTACGCCAACCAGGACGGCATCCTCGATCCCAATGGCACCGGTGTCCCCGACGCGAACCTGCGACTGCCCAAGGGTGCGCTGGGCTCGGGTTCGAGTTCGGGTTCGGCGAGCGGGTCGGCGAAATGACCTGCCGCTGACACGCTGAACGAGCATCCAGTTCGACAGCCGGTCGGCCGGACCACGAGTGACCACCGCTCGCGCTCCGGCCGGTTGCCGGTGGGTCGGACTTCACCAACCGTGGTCTATCCAGAAATGGTTGCGGCGGTGAGGAAATCGATGACGGTGCGGTTGACCTCGTCGGGTCGTTCCAGGTATCCGTAGTGACCGCAGTGCGCGATCTCGGTGTATCGAGCGCCGGGAATCGCGGCCGCGACTTCACGGCCGAACTTGGTGGGCACCATCTTGTCGTCGGCGAATCCGATGACCAGGCTCGGCACGCGGATTCGGCGGTAGTCCTGGAGTCGGTCGCGGGAGCGATCCATGCCCAGTTGCGCTCGCAGCCCGGCCGACGGGCTACTCACCGACGCGGTGTATTCGAAGATGTCGAGCCATTCCTGTGCCTTGCTCGCATCGGTGAGGGTGCGCTCGGACAGGTTCAGCATGGCCTTGATCGCGGCGGCATACTCCGGCGGCAGTTGTATGCCCTTGTCGATCAGCGCCTGCTCGCCGCGATTGAGCAACTGCGCCACCGGATCCGGCCGCCCGGTCGCCGCCATCATGACCGCGCTGCCGATCAGATCCGGCCTTGCCAGCGCGAGTTCGGCCACCACGCGCGAACCCATCGAGGTGCCCACGATATGCGCGGGTCCGCCGCCCAGATGTTCGATGAGGGCGGCGATATCGCCGACCATGTCCTCCATACGGATACCGGCGGCGCTCTCGTCCGAGGGCGCGATGCCACGATTGTCCGGGGTGGCGACCCGGAAGCCCGCCTGCACCAACGCGGGCACCTGATAGGTCCGCCAGACCCGCCCGGGACTACCGGTACCCATGACGAGCACGACCAGCGGACCGGAACCGGAAACCTCATAGCTGAGGCCGATTCCATTCAATGTGACAACAGGCATGCTTCTTCTTCCGTGCGGAGACGTGACAGTGCAGGTTAGCGGGGAATGAATCGGGACGGCAGCGGGCACCGGATCGGTTCAGCTCGAGGGATTTCGGCGTCAGTGTGGCATCGGGCTCGAGTATCGGGCGGTTGAGCGCCCGCGACTGCCGGTTCGGCCAGTGTTCTGGCGTGTGCGGTATCGCCCGTGGTGCCGCACCGCTGCGATGGGAGATCCGTGACCGATCCTGTGCACCCGGAAATCTGTGACGCGCCGGCGGTGGAGCTCGCGCGCCGCCTGCGGGCTCGTGAGCTGTCGGCCCGGGAGGTGGTGACGGCGCATCTGGAGCGGATCGAGCAGCTCGATCCGCAGATCAATGCCATTGTGACGCTGGTAGGGGAGCGGGCGCTGTCCGAGGCCGCCGCGGCCGACGAGCGGTTGGCGCACGGCGAGCCGGTGGGACCGCTGCACGGTCTTCCAGTGGCGCACAAGGACACTCACAATACCGCCGGGATTCGCACCACTCATGGATCACCGATTCTCGCCGAGTATGTGCCGGTGCACGACGACATCGGTATCGAGCGGATGCGTGCGGCTGGGGCCATCACACTCGGGAAGACGAATGTGCCCGAATTCGGTGCGGGCTCACATACTTTCAATCCGCTGTTCGGTGCGACGCGCAATCCGTATGACCGCACGCGTTCCGCCGGTGGCAGCAGTGGCGGTGCGGGGGCCGCGCTGGCCGCGGGGTTGACCCCCATCGCCGACGGCAGTGATATGGGCGGATCGATCCGTAACCCCGCCTCGTTCTGCAATGTGGTCGGTCTGCGACCGTCGCCGGGACGAGTTCCATTGTGGCCCAATATGATTGCATGGGGCACCCAGGTGGTGCAGGGGCCGATGGCGCGCACGGTGAGCGATGTGGCCCTGCTCCTGTCGGTGATGGCGGGACCGGATCCGCGGTGCCCGATCTCGATTGCCGAGGATCCAGCGGTGTTCGCGGGATCACTCGCTGCCGATCCACGGGGCCTGAAGGTGGCGTGGTCGCCCGATTTCGGCGGTGCGCTCCCGGTCGAGGCCGAGGTGCGCGCCACCGTGCAGTCCGCCGCCCAGGTGTTCGCAGACCTCGGTTGCGTTGTCGCGCGGGACTGTCCCGATTTCAGTGGGGCCGATGAGGTCTTCCGGGTGCTGCGCGGCTGGCAGATGGCGACCTCGCTGAGCGCGGCGCTGGCCGAACAGCCGGACCGGATCAAGCCGACGCTGGCCGCCAATATCGAGTTCGGTCGCGGTCTCTCCGGCGCGGATCTGGGCCGGGCCGAATTCCTGCACGCCGAGATATTCCATCGCATGCGAGAGTTCTTCCAGCGCTACGACATTCTGCTGCTGCCGACCAGTCAGCTGCCGCCATTTCCGGTGGAGTGGGAATACCCTGAGACGATCGCCGCTCAGCCCATGCACGACTATCTGGATTGGATGCGTTCGGCGTATTACGTCAGCGCCACCGGATGCCCGGCGTTGAGCGTGCCCGCCGGATTCAGCACCGGCGGCCTGCCGATCGGCGTGCAACTCGTCGGCCCATACCGCCGCGAAATATCGGTATTGCGTGCGGGATACACGTTCGAGCAGGCGACCCGCCGCGGTGATCGCCGCCCGGTGTGGTGATCCACATTGACCGGGACCATCAGGGCTGATACGGCCCCAGCGGCACCCGTCCGACCGCGCGGCCGTGCTGATCCAGGAGCCAGCCCATGCGTTTGGGCGTGTGCAGCACCACCGCGCGATCCTTGACCTCGAGGTCCGGAAACCGTTCGGCGAGAACCGCTTCGAACGGATCGACCCCGCCCAGCCCGTGCAGCAGTACCTGCACCTGCAGATTGTGCTGCCCGCTGACCGACGCGCACATGCGCACCTGCTCCATGCGCGCCAACTCGGCCGCGGTCGTCACCAACTGTGCCTGCGGCACCGATATCCGATAGATGACCATGGTCGGGAGTCCGGCCTGCGGATAGGCGAAATCGCAGCGCAGCAACACCACACCGTCACGGAGCATGCGGTGCAGGCGCCGCCGGGCGGTGTGCTCGCTGATACCGGCGGCCTCACCGAGCGCGGTGTAGCCCATGCGCGCATCGCCGTGCAGTGCGGTCACCAATGTCTGATCCTCGAGTGACAACTGGCTGAGACCGTGTGTGCCGTAGGCGGTGCGGCTCGGAACCCGCGGTTCGGACAGTTCGGCGCGCTGGGCGGGTTCAATGGCGCGAACCCGCCAATCGCTGCCCTCGCCGTACAGGGTGATGCCCAATCGCATTCGGGTGGAACGGATTCCGCGCAGCCCGCCGATCCCGTCGCGCACCCAGCGTCCGAGCGTGGACAGGTCGGCCGCCCCGACCGAGAGCATCAGATCGAAATCGCCCGCGGTCTCGTCGACGCTGAACACCCAGGGCAGCGCGGCGGCCGCGGCGCTGACCTGATCGATGAACTTGGGCCGGCAGCGCACCTCGACGAACCCGACCGTGGCCACCCGCGCCGAGACATACGCGGTGAGCCAGGCCGAACCGTCCGCACGCAATCGTTCCCAGCGCCGGGCCGCGGTCGTGGCATCGATATCCAGCGCCTGCCCGATGCGGGACCAGGGTGCGCGCGGTGCGACCTGCAATGCGTCGATCACCGCCAGATCCTGTTCGGAGATGCCGAAACCCGGCGGCATTGAGTGATCTGTGCCGCTTTCCGGCGAATATCGGACACCTTCGTTCATGCCGCCCATCGTATGGGCACCTCGCGCCCGACACCGAGCGCAAGGGTTCCCCGAAAGGAGTGCGATGCCGGTACCGACATCGCGCGCGGCGTCCGCGCTGTCCGCCGACCGGATCGTTCGAACCACGGTCGTGCTGTTGTTCTCGGCATGGCTGGTCGACTACGTCGATCGCTTCGTGATCAGTCTGGCCCTACCCGCCATAGGTGTGGAATTCGATCTCAGCCGGGGCCAGCAGGGTCTGGTCGTCTCCGCGTTCTTCCTCGCGTACGCGCTGTGCCAGATTCCCGGTGGCATGATCGCCGACCGGTTCGGCGGGGCGCGGGTCATGCTGTGGGCGCTGCTGGCCTGGTCGCTGTTCACCGCGCTCACCGGTTTCGCGTGGTCGTTCGCCGCGCTGCTGGCCCTGCGATTCGCCTTCGGTCTGGCCGAGGGCGCGTTCCCCGCGGCGTCGATCAAGGTACTGGTGGAGCGCACCACCCTGCGTCAGCGGATGAGTGCCAACGGCATCATCATGAGCTCGAATTCCATTGCGGCGGTCTTGACTCCGGTATTGGCCCCGATCCTGATCGTGGCCTTCGGCTGGCGGTCCATCTTCTGGTCCGCCGCGGCGGTGGGCCTGCTGGTCTCGCTGGCGGTGCGACGCTGGTTGCCCGAGCCCTCGCACAGCGAGCGGATATCGGAGTCCCGGGTGCCGGTGCGCGCGGTGCTGCGGTCGGGTGTGCTATGGCGATTCGCGGCGATCATGTTCGGCTACAACGTGATCGGCTGGGGGCTCAGCACCTGGGCGCCCACGTATCTGAGCGAGGAGCGCGGCCTGCCGCTCACCACGGTCGGGCCGCTGATGGCGATCCCGGCGCTGGGCGCGGCGCTGGCGACCATTGTCGGCGGCCGCCTCTCGGATCGATTGGCCGGCAACCACCGACTGATGATCGTGCCCGCCATGGCTGTAGCCGCGATCGCGCTGCTGGTGCTGTCCCAGACCACGTCGTTCGTGGGTTTCGCGGTGTGCTCGACCATTGCCGTGTTCTCCGCCTCGCTGGCCTATATGCCCATCTATGCGGTGCCGATGCGCAGTCTGCCGCCCGCGTACGTCGGGGTGGGCAGTTCGATCATCGGGTTCGGCGGGCAGCTCGCGGGCATTGTGTCGCCTGCCGCCATGGGTGTGCTCGCCGATCTCCTCTCATTTCAGGCCGCCTTCGGCTTCCTGGTTGTCGGCGCGGTGATCGCCGCCGTCATGGCCGTATTCACCCCGCAGGACACCGAGGCGTTCCTCGCCGCCACCGCATTTCCCGACGACCGCCATATCGATACCGATCGATCCCTCGAGGAGCATTCGTGAATTCCATCGCCCCGCTCATGTCCGGGTTCGACGCCCGCATTCCCGCTCTGCGGGCCGTGTACGAGGATCTGCACGCCCACCCGGAACTGTCCTTCCAGGAGTACCGCACGGCAGGAGTCGTTGCCGCGCAACTGAAACAGCAGGGCTGGGAAGTCACCGAGGGCGTCGGCGGCACCGGTGTCGTCGGCGTGCTCGTCAATGGGGACGGCCCGGTCGTGCTGCTGCGGGCGGATATGGACGCGCTTCCGGTCGCGGAAGAGACCGGATTGCCTTACGCGTCGACCGCGACCGGCGTCGACGCCGACGGTCATGCGGTGCCGGTCATGCACGCGTGCGGGCACGATATGCATGTGACCTGTCTGCTGGGTGCGACCGGTCAGCTCGCCGACAATCGGGAAAGCTGGTGCGGCACAGTCGTCGCGGTATTCCAACCGGCCGAGGAGATCGGGGGCGCACCCGCCATGATCGCCGATGGATTCCTGGATCGATTCCCGCGAGCGCGGGTGTGCCTGGGCCAGCATGTGCAGCCCGCACCGGTCGGATTCCTGGGCACCCGGCCCGGGGTCATCATGGGCGCGAGTGACAGTCTGCGCATCCGGCTGTTCGGTCGCGGCGGGCACGGGTCCACTCCGGAACTGTGCGTGGACCCGATCGTGATGGCGGCGGCGATCATCATGCGTTTGCAGTCGATCGTCGCCCGCGAGGTGGCCCCGGCGGAGGCCGCGGTGGTGACGGTGGGCGCGATTCACGGTGGGGTCAAGGAGAACGTCATTCCGGATGTCGTCGAACTGCTGATCAATATCCGGAGCATGAATTCCCGTGTCCGGGAAAATGTGTCGAAGGCCGTCGAGCGAATCGTGCGCGCGGAGGCGGTTGCGTCGGGCGCCGATCGCGAGCCCGAGATCACCCCCACTCATGCCCTTCCGTTGACGGTCAACGACGCCACCGCCACCGGCATCGTGCTCGACGCGCTGACCGAAAACTTCGGCGCGGAAAGGGTTTTCACCCTGCCGCAGGCATTCAGCGGCAGTGAGGACTTCTCGACCTTCGGCACGGCGCTCGGTGTGCCTTCGGTGTTCTGGCATTTCGGCGGCGCGGACCCACTGCTGTTCGAGGGCATCGCGGTCGAATCGATTCTGGAAGACGGTCTGCCCGCACATATTCCGGTCAACCATTCCTCGCGATACGCTCCCGTGCCCGAGCCGACGATTCAGGTCGGCGTCACGGCGCTGCTGTCAGCGGCGATGGCCTGGCTGCGCCGCGCCTGACTCTGCGCCCGAACGAAAAGCGCCGGACCCCAACGGGTCCGGCGCTTTCGGTGTCTGTCAGTGTCCGGCGGACAGGCTGGACGAACCGCTCGGAATACTGATCTTCGGCAGCCGAAGGTTCGCATCGGGTACGCCCGTGCCGTCCGGGTTCAGCAAACCACCCTGCTCGGCGTAGGCGCTTTCACCCGGTGCCGCCTGCACCGTGCTGAGGTACTTCCACAGACCGGTGGCCAGGGTGCCGCCGCCCGCCAGCAGCGTCCCGGCCAGCCCGCCCGCGCCCGCGAAGGCGGCGAGCGCGGCGGGTGCGGTGGCCAGACAGCCCGGACCCACGATCAGACAGGAGCCGAGCCCTATCGCCGCGCCCACCAGCAGGCCGATGACGGTGCCGCCCACGGTGCCCAGCAGGCTGGCCGTGGTCATCTTGCCCGCGAGTTCACCGAGGGCGAGCTGATTCTCCACCGGAGAGGCTATCGGCCGCGCCGCCGCGACCGCCCGTAGCGCCGCATCCGGAGTGAGGGTCAGTCGCCGGGCATCCGGCGAAATCTCCTGGCGAAGAACGTATTCGAGGCCGTCGAGCTGAACGATCAGGGGCAGCTCGGTGATCTGCTGTCCGCGATCATCGCGTACCGTGACGGACCGCTGATCCGCCGAGAGCGCGAATGCGCCCGCCTCGAGCGTGCTGATCACCGCGTCCGTATCAACGGTCGCCCGCCAGCCTGGATCGGGTTCGGCGGTGGCGGGAACGGCCGCGACCGTCGCGACCGTGATCGCGGCCGTTGCCACGGTCATTGCGAGAACCGTTGTGCCGATGCGCATCTGGTATCCCTCCCGTCAGCGGTTCGCGCCCGGTACCTGCTGGGCGTAGATACTGGCGCCCGGCGCGGCATTGAGCGTGCTGAAGTAGTTGAAGGCCGCGACCGCGGCGGTGGGCCCGCCCGCGAGCACCAGCCCGGTCAGCCCGCCCGCCGCACCGACCAGGGTGAGGATCGGCAGCACCGCCACCACACAGCCCAGGCTCAGCACCAGGCACGATGCCCCGGCGACCGCGAGACCCACACCGATTCCGGCGACCGCGCCGATCGCGGTGCCGACCAGGCTGCCGATCGAGGTGCTGATGCTGACCGAGTTGATCAGATCGTTCATGGCCAGCTGATTCTCCACCGGAGAGGCCACCGGACGCACGGTGGTGCGATCCACTCCGGACAGGTCGGGAGTCAGGGTCAATGTGCGCGCGTCGGCGGAGATCGATTGGCGCAGCGGCAAACTCACGCCGTCCAGCACGGCTGTCAGCGGCAGCGTGTCCAGTGCGCGGCCCGCGGCGTCACGTACTTCGATCGACCGCTGATCCACGGCCGGTGCGAAGGCGCCGCCTTCGAGCGCGGTGACGATGGAGGCACCGGCGAGCTCGGTGTGATAGGTGACCGCCGGGGTGGCGACCGATTCCGGTTCGGCGGCCGCCGTCGCGGCGGCTACGGTGACGCACGCGGCAGCCGCGATCGCGGTGACGGTGGATACGCGAATTCTCATGTGATCCCTCATGTTTCGCCTCTCGAGGCGGGTCGGTGTAATGGCAGTCACCGTGCGGCGTCCGGAAAGTGCGGGCGGGAATTTGCCGGATAGCGGCAGACTCGGGTGGTCTTTCGCCGAGATTCGACAGCCGCCGAACCATGTCGCGCAGATTCGGCGATCACGGGGTTATCTGCCCGCAGACAACTCAATACGCCGATGACACGCAGCGGGAGAGCCTGATCAACAGGCGCCGTAGGAGCAAGTTCCTCCCCGGGAATTTCTGCCGTCTCCGAGCTCTACTCATCGGTCACCGGACGCGTGGCACTGGTGAACGCCGCCGCCGTGGCGATAGGCCTCGTGCGCGCAAGACCGCGGCGGCGGCCTTGTGGTCGCCGTCGCGGTCGACGCAATCGCGTGCTGAATCCGTCCGGCTACAGGGCCGGGCGGCTCGCGGGGTGGTATGCCCACGGGCGCAGTTGTTCCAGCGCCTTGCCGACGCGGAATACGGCCGCATCGTCATAGGGGTGTCCGACGATCTGCACGCCGGTCGGGATGCCCCATTCGGAGCGGCCGGACGGGACGTTGAGCACCGGACAGCGATTGTTGATGTTGAAGGGCATTGTCATTGCGGCCCAGAAGGTTTCGCCGACATCCTCACCGTGCACGATCAGGCGTTCACCCTGCAGTGCGTCATCGGCGGGCCAGCCGGGTACTGCGGTGGTAGGACAGAGCAGCGCGTCGAATCCGGTCATCGCCGCCGCCAATTGGAGCTGTAGTCGTTTCTCGGCGCGCAACGCGTCCATATAGCTGATGTTCTGCCGGGCCTGCGCGGTGACATCGAGGTAGGCGGCGGTGTAAACGCAGACCAGGTCCCGTTTTCCGGCGGTGAACTCCTCGACCAAGGTGCTGAACATATGCCCGAAGTGCCCGGCCGTCGCGATCAGGATGTCGAATTGGGCCCAGGGCAGTTCGATTTCCTCCACAGTCGCGCCGGCCGCCGCGAGCGCCTGCGCGGTAGCGCGGGTATTGGCCGCCATCTCCGGATGCACCCGATACTCACCGAGGTTGACGCACAACGCGATTCGCATACCCGCGACATCGTCGAATTCGGTGGGCAGCACATACTTCGGTGCGATGCTGGTGTGATCCCGCGGGTCCGGTCCGGCCAGCACATTCTGCAACAGGATCGTATCGTCGACGGTGCGGGCCATCGGGCTGTCACCTCGATAGTGGTCATTTGGCATGATGCCCGCCCCGGGAACGCGCCCGTACGGGGCCTTGAATCCGACGACCCCATTGAGCGCGGCGGGCAGTCGCGTCGATCCCCCGATATCTGATCCGGTGGCCAGCGCGGCGGTGCCGGCGGCCAGCGCCGCCCCCGAACCACCCGAGGACCCGGCCGTCGAGAAATACGGATTCCACGGATTACGAGTGACACCCCACAACCGTGACTGGGTGAATGTCGCGATGGAGAACTCCGGCGTGGTGGTGCGGGCGTGAACAATGCCGCCCGCGTTCAGGACTCGATCGATCACCGGCGCGTTCTCCTCGGCCACCACACCCGCGTTGACCAGTGACCCCTCGGTAAGTGACCGCCCGGCGATCGCATGCTTCTCCTTGGCCGCGATCGGCAATCCCTCCAACGCCCGCGGAGCCTCGCCATCCTTGCCCAGATACCGGCGCTCGGCCTGGACGGCCTGAGCCATCGCCTCGTCGAAGAGCCGCTCCGCGAACGCGTTGAGAGTCGGCTCGACCTGCTCGGTCCGCTCGATGACAGCCCGCATCAACTCGACCGGCGACAGTTCGCGTGTGGTGAAGAGTCGCAACGCTTCGGTGGCGTCGAGGTACGACAGGTCGGCCGTGGAATCACTTGATGTCATACCTGCCGTATCTACCGGATCCCGCGCCACTTCGACCCGCGGTGCACGAATCCGGTCGAGCCGAACGTCTCCACGCAGATATTCGACGGCGTGCCGACCGGGCAGAGTCCCGCTGCGGCGCTCTCGCTGTCAGGGCAACGGTGCCCCGTTGATGCCGCTTACCGCGATGCGGTTTTGGTAGTCGGCAGGCGATTCCCCCGCTGCCGGCTTCACCTGGTGGTGCTGCTCGATGCAGATGTGACCGCGGAGGCGTTCTACGCGGTGAGCACCGGCGGTGGCGATCATGCTTGCCGCCACCGCAGTCGCGAGTCGGTGGCAGTGGTTTCGCACACCATGGTTTTTCCGGTCTTACTGAAGCCGGTCGCTCCGGCGGTGCTGCAGAACGCGCCTGGGGTCACATACGTTGTAGGTAGTGGCGCTGCGCTCGATGAACTGGTTGTCTCGAGCTTCGCCGGTGGATGTGCTCGCGAGCAGACGTTGGCGTGAGATCTGGGAATCGATGACCGCTCCCAGCAGCAGCGCGAAGTTCGACAACCACATCCACACCAGCACTATGACGGCGGCCGCGAGCGAGCCATACAGTCGATTGAACGAATCGAAATGATCGGCGTAGAAGGCCAGGCCCGCCGAGCCCGCGATCCATATCGCCACCGCGAGCAGACTGCCCGGGGTCACCCACCGTATTCGCTGACCGGCGACATTCGGAGCGACCCAGTACAGCAGTGCCAGAGCCACGCTGGCGATGAGCGCCAGCACCGGCCACCGCAGGATTCGCCAGGTGGTGAGCACGGTGGTTGTGAGATGGAGTGAACCGTCGATCCGGGTGGCCACACCCCCGGTGAGAGCGAGCCCTACGACGATGCCGACGATCGAACTGACCAGCAGCACACTCAACAGCAGTCGGAGCCCGATTGTTCTTGCTGCCGAACGATTTTCGGAAACCCCGTACAGCGAATTGGCCGCGCGTATGAAGGCGCCGACATAGCTCGAGACCGTCCAGATCGCCGAAACGAAGCCGATGATCGCGACCGGACCCGGCCAGTTGGTGGACGGTTGCAGGTGCTGGATGGACTCGACCAATGCCGCGCGGCCGTCGCCGGGGCCGAGATGGCGGGCCGCGTCGGCGATCGAATCGGCGGATCGCGGTTCGAGCAGCCCCAGGACCGCCATGGCTATCAGCAGGGCGGGAAAAAGCGACAGCATGCTGTGATAGGTGAGTGTCGCGGCTCTATCGGACAACTCATCCGACCACGCGGCCCTGATCGTGTGAATACCCACGCGGATCGATGGAACGCGCATGATCGAATAGCGTCGCGCCCACTGCGATTTCACGTTCATACCCACACCTCCCCGCAGGTCATTGACATCGCCGTCTGTCTTCAAACATGGGCGGGAGACGTGTCGGATCAATTGGAGCGGATCTCGGTCAGGTCCGATCCGGCGGGGAACGGCAGGACGAATTCTTCGCCGACATCGCCGATGGCGTCGGTGATCGCAGTGGTGACGATTATGCGGTCGTCGTAGAGATGGCGGATGCGGACGGTGTGGCCGCGGTAGTCGAATCGGTTCATCAGGAAGCGCAGGCCGTGCTCTTCGAGCGCCTCCTCCGCGGTCACCCAGTCGGGGACCGCGGTGAGGGATCGGCCCAGGCGATCGATCGGGATCAGCTCGGGGGCCTGGGATTCCAGATCGATCCAGCCGATGACTTCACCGTCCTCGCGACGGTGCGGAATCCAGTGGGCGGGAATGGCGCTCATGATCAACAGGCTAGCCCTGACCGCCCGGTGTATTGCCTGCTCGGTCCTGCGGCGGGGGCGTAATCGGCAACTCGGCGGTGCGCCGACCGCCCCGCCGGCCTCCTTACATCGGGGTGACCGCCCGGACGACGAGCATGCGCTGCGGGCTCGGGCAGATCAGGCTGTCCCAGGGGAGCCACTGGGATTCGGTGTTGTCAGGCGGATAGACGCGCAGGGTATTGGTGCGCAGCGCGTCGCAGTCGTTGACCTGCTTGGGGTAGGTGATGAATTGGAATTGGGCTGCGGCACCGGGGGCCAGGACGACCGGTGTGGGTTTGGGGGCGTCCGCGCCATGGTCTCGTTCGGCGGGCTCGCCCACGGGATCGCCGCTGGGGTCGTTGGTTTGTGAGATGCCCGGGAAGCCTTGCATGACACAGGTTTTGGAGCTGTTGTTGTAGAACCGCAGGTACCATTGGCCGCCGATCGGGGCGCCTACACCCTTGTCCAGGCGGAGCTGGGCGGTCACGCATTTCGGGATCGCGTTGTTCGCGGTGGTCGTCGGGTCCGAGACCGGGCTCCCGGTCGGCGGCGCGGTGACGGTTTCGGTGACCGTGCCGCCGGAATCGGTCGCGGTGCCCGGTTGCGTGGGCTGGCCGGAGCGCGTGGTTTGTGCCGGTGGCGCGGTGGTTTGGGCTCCCGGGGTGGTGGGCTGGGCTCCGGTCGTGGAGGTCGGGTCGCACGCGCTGGTGGAGACAGCGATACCCGCCGCGACGGCGGCGACAATCAATGATTTGAATCGCATGGGATCCCCCTCGGGTTCGGTGGTGCGAGCGTTGCTTCGCACGCAGCACATCGAGCAGCGGGAATGCCCGTTACGCGACAGCGACGGCGGTGAGCTGTGTAATCGGCTGCGGGTCAACGCAGTTCACCGCATCGCTGCCCAATACCCGCTGCTCCGGATACCTTCGGGCAAAACGTTAACGCGCCCGGTGCCCCAGGAAGTGGGGGCCGGTCCGCATGCTCAGCGTGATCCGTTCGAGACAACGTCGTCGTTGCGGAGAATGAACTTGCCGGGGACGCCGTTCTCCTTGTCGGAGAACGCTTTCTGGGCCTCGGTCAGCGGATAGAGCACGGGAGTGGGCATCACGAGTTCACCGGCGGCGACGCCGCGCGCCAATTCGGTGAGTTGGGCGCGGTTGGGCTCGACGATGAAGTAGACCGCGCGCCCGGTAGGAGGCTGCACCGCGGGCGGAGCGGCGATGGAGACCAGCGTGCCGCCGGGAGCGATCAGCGTGGAGGAGCGGGCCAGGATATCGCCGCCGATCATGTCGAAGACCAGATCGACTGTGCCGTCGAGAGGTTCGAGCGGGTCGCCGGTGAGATCGAGGAAGGTCGTCGCGCCCGCCCCCAGGACGGCGTCGCGGTCGCGCGTGCGACCGGTGCCGATTACTTCCGCACCGATATTGCGGGCGAGCTGAACGGCGAGCTGGCCTACCGCGCCGCCCGCACCGTGGATCACCACCCGCTGCCCCGCACCGAGGCCGCCGTGCACGAACAGCGCCTGCCAGGCGGTGAGACCGGACATGGGCAGCGAGGCGGCCTGAACATGGTCGACCTCGGGCGGCAGCAGGGCCAGATCGCGGCCTTCCACCGCGACGTACTCGGCGGCGGCCCCATCGCGGTAGCGGTCGATCATGCCGAAGACGCGGTCGCCGACCCGCAGATCGCTCGGATTGGTGCCGAATCCGAGTTCGACCACCACGCCCGACACGTCCCGGGCCGGAATCGCCGGAGTGCGGTCCCGGCCGGTGCGGTCCACATAGGTTGGCTCCCAATCCAATTCACCGGGGGTGAAGGCGGCAGCATGCACCTGGACGATCACGTCGCCGACCGCGGCGCGCGGGTAGGTCGCGGGCTCGACGACGAGTTCGGCGGCACGGCCCGCCTTGGGCATGCGGGCCGCGGTCATGGTGGTGCAAGTCATGATTGCTCCAGATCGGTGGTAGGCCGGTGGTGCGGGACAGTCGTTGCCCCGCACCACCGGGAAGTCAGTCCTGAACGGGGAAGTTCGCGCGAATAACGTTGTGCGGATCGCGATTTCGCTTGATCTCGCGCAGTCGCGCCAGCGTGTCGGGATCGAAGGCCGCGGCGGCGGACTCGCCGGGGGCGAGGAAGGTGTACGGCTTGGCCCCGGTGATGTGCGAGCCCAGGGCGTCCACGATCTGCTCGAATCGTTCGCCGACCGCATCGATCAGCTGCGGCAGGCCGAGCCCGAGCAGGTAGAGCGCGTACGGTTCGGTGACTGCGCCGCGTGCGCCGCCGCCGGGTGCGTCCTGGGCGAGCGCACCACCCAGATTGCGGATCTGGATATTGAGCAGCGGGGCTACCGGAGCGTCGATGAGCGTCTTGATCACCGCGTCATCGAGATCGGTGAGCAGCTCGCCACGCGAGAGCGAGGGGCTCGGATCGGTCGGCTCGGCGGTAATGGTGCCAATCTGCGCCGGGGTGAGCGCGCCACGAGTATCGACCGCCGCGCCGCCGAGGGAATCGAGCGCGCCGGTCAGCTCCCGCCCCTGCGCCGGATCACCCAGGTACGCGAAGTCGAGGGCGATCATCGGCGCCGCACCCGGAATCTGGAAGCGCTGCAACCACACCGACAGTTCGTCCGGCGCATCGGTGGTGAGCTCGGTGAACACGTCGAACACCTCCCGAGTGCGCTCGGCCGACCACATCACCCGGCCACCGTAAAGCTCGGGCAGCGTGACCAATTCGAACTCCAGCCCGGTGACGATCGCGAAATCGCCACCGCCACCGCGCAATGCCCAGAACAGTTCCGGATCGGATTCGGCGGTGACCCGCTGCGGACGTCCCGCGGCATCGACGATCTCCAGTGCGCGCACCGCATTCGTGGCCCAGCCGTATTTCCTTGCGAACCAACCGAATCCACCACCGAGCGTATACCCCGTCACGCCCACCACCGGATTGCTGCCCGACAGCCCGGCGAGCCCGTGCGCGGCGGCCGCGGCCTGCACCCGACCCCACGCCACCCCGCTGCCGACCCGCGCCACCCGCTGCTCCGCATCGATCTCGACGCGGTCGAATCGCTTGGTGCGCAACAGGATCGCGCCGTCGATATCCCCGGTCGCCCCGTGTCCGGTCGGCTGTGTCACCACCACCCGCCCCGATCCGCCGGCGTACTCCAGCACCGCCGCCACATCCTGCGCGTCGGCCACCTCGACCACCGCCGCCACCGACTGCCGCACCGCGGAGTTCCACGGCTGTGACGCCCGCTCGAATTCAGCGTCGCCCGGCAGCAGCACACCACCGCGAAGGTTCGTGCGCAGGTTCTCGATACCCATTCTCTTCCCTCATCCACTCTTGTTTGCCGGGTTACTGCCTGGTTGACGACACAGCACCCGGATGTGTGACATCAACCCGCCGGAGCATCGCGTGTCCCGGCCACCAGTCACGACGCTGCGCCCATTCCCGCAGTCCGATCCCGGCCACCGACCGTATGAAGCGGGCACACTCCGGCGCATCGGTCATGTGCCCTAATGTGTTGCCTGATTTGCCCGGGGATTGCGCGCGATCGCGGACGGCTCCGCGCGGGTGACCGATGAAATCGATTGGGAACAGTGCGCTTTGCGATCGCGGTACCGCGACATCGCGGCGGGTAGCCTCGAACGCGGTTCGATCATGCGAAAGGGCGACTATGTCCGGCGAGAATATGTTCAGCGTCTACGGGCGCATGACCGCGCTACCTGGTCGGCGGGACGAGCTGATCGCCGTGCTGCTGGCGGGATTGCGCGCGGGCGATCAGGATGGCGGGCTGATCTCCTTCAGTATCAATGCGGCCGTCGACGATCCGGACACGGTGTGGCTGACACAGCTGTGGGTCGATAAAGCGGCACATGACGCGACCACGCGGTCCGAGCCGGTCGCGGCGGTGAGCCGACAGGTTCCCGCGCTGCTGGCTGGACAGCCCGAAGGGCATTACGGCCAGACAGTGCACTTTCACGGCGGAATCGCCGACTAACCCACTGCTCACCGGCTGAAGCGACCCAGAGGTCGTGACCTGGGTGTTCTACGCGCGCCGTTGCAATTGAACCGTGAGTAAATTACCTTGCAGTCAATTGCCTGACGGGTCGAGAGGAGACGCCTGATGACGCGGTCGTGGTGGGGCTGGGGGAATGTCGAGAACGCGGTCGGCGAGGCGGAGCGAGCCACGCTGACCAAGCGGGTCGCGAATCTGCTTCCGGGAGCGGACCTGTCGGTGCACGAGCCGCCGGCACTCGATGCGCTGGCGATACCCGAGTCACGGATTCAGCTCCCGGATGCGCTGGCGGAGTTGGGCTCTCGGGATCTGCGGGATCGTGTCGCGCACAGTCACGGGCAGGCATTCCGGGACGTGGTGCGCATGCTGCTCGGTCAGATCGAGCAGGTGCCGGATCTGGTGGTGCGGCCGCGCACCGAACGCGATGTGGTCGATGTGCTGGACTGGTGCGCCGAGGCCGGGGTCGCGGTGATCCCATTCGGCGGCGGCACGTCGGTGGTGGGCGGGGTGGAGCCCCGCGGTATCGCCGACTACGCCGGGGTGGTGTCCCTGGACCTCGGCCGATTGAACCGGGTCGTGGAGATCGATCGGGTCAGCCGGGCGGCGCGGATCCAAGCCGGAATGCTGGGACCTGATCTCGAGCAGGCGTTGCGCCCCGAAGGGCTGACGCTGCGGCACTTTCCGCAATCGTTCGAATTCTCCACTCTCGGTGGATGGTTGGCGACGCGGGCGGGCGGGCATTTCGCGACCGTCTACACCCATATCGATGACATGGTCGAATCGATGCGGGTGGTGACACCGGTCGGGATCAGCGAATCCCGCCGCCTGCCCGGTTCGGGTGCGGGACCGTCACCGGACCGCATGTTCCTGGGATCCGAGGGGATCCTGGGCGTCATCACCGAGGCGTGGATGCGATTGCAGACGCGCCCGCGCTGGCGGGCGGGCGCATCGGTGATCTTCGACGACTATTCCGCCGCCGTGACCGCGACCCGCGAGATCGCGCAGTCGGGGCTGTTCCCGGCGAATTGCCGACTGCTGGATCCGGTGGAGGCGTTCCTCAACGCGGGTACGCCCACCTCCGGCGGGGTGCTCGTGCTGGGCTTCGAATCCGCGGATCACCCTGTGGACGAGTCGATCTCGCGCGCATTGCAGATCTGCCGCGACCACGGCGGGCAGGCCCCCGAAGGCGTGCGCTCGGCCGATTCCGAACAGGAGCAGGCGCGCACCGGGGCGGCGGACACCTGGCGGTCCTCGTTCCTGCGCATGCCGTATCAGCGTGACGCGCTGGCCGCGCAGTCGATGATCGTGGAAACCTTCGAAACCGCTTGCACCTGGGACCGTTTCGACGAATTGCGGGATGCGGTGCATGCCGCGGCGGCGAAGGCGTTCGAATCCCTGGGCATCGCCGGGGTGGTGACCTGCCGGTTCACCCACGTCTACCCCGACGGTCCCGCACCGTATTTCGGGATCTACGCCGCCGGTCGCTGGGGCCGGACGGTCGAACAGTGGGATGAGATCAAAGCCGCTGTGTCGCAGGCACTCTCGAGCGCCGGTGGCACCATCACCCATCACCACGCCGTCGGACGTGACCACCGGCCCTGGTACGACCTGCAGCGCCCCGAGCCGTTCGCTGTCGCCCTGCGCGCATCGAAATCGGCACTGGACCCGGCCGGAATCCTCAACCCCGGCGTGCTGATCGACCCCGTGGCACGGCGATGACCGCGAGCCGGGCGGGAACCAAAGGCGTACCGCGCGAGCAGCGCGAACAGCAGATCCTCGATATCGCCACCGCCGAATTCGGCGCGCGCGGCTACACCCATGCCTCGCTCGCCGAAATCGCCCGTGCGGCAGGGGTTTCCAAACCGCTGATCTACACCTACTTCGGTTCCCGCGACGGCCTGCACGCCGCGTGCGTACGAAACGCGGGCGAGAGCCTGGTCGAGGCGGTCGCCCGCGCCCAGGTCGTGCACGGTGCACAGGGCAAAGCCCTTGCCACCCTCACCGGCATCTTCCACGCCCTGGACGGACGCACTCAGAACTGGCGAATCATCTACGACAGCACCCTGCCCCGCCCGAGCGCGGCCCACGATCTCGCCCGGACCTACCAGGACGCGCTCAACACCATGGGCTCCGAAGGCGTCGCCGAGGTCCTCTCCGGCGCGGGAATCGCCGCCGCGGAAGATCATTCACTCCTGCTCACCTGGTGGTTCAGCATCGTATCGAGCACTATCGCCTGGTGGACCGACCATCCCGACCACACCCCCGCCGATATGACCGAACGCTGCCTGCGCGTATTCACCGCCATAAGGCAACCCGCACGGGAATGATCACCGAATCTCCACAGTTCCGCCGAAAACGCCACACGCCCAACCGATAACGTCAGACCTCACGCCGGAATCCGGCGGCGGGGAAGGGAACGTTATGGACTGGTCGCGGGTGCGGCGCATGCTTGACGATGCGATGTGGGTGCTGGTGGGGATGGTGTGCGCCTTCGTGATCGCGGTGGGCGGGATTTGGTTGCTCCTGGTCAATCTGAATACGACCCTGGGGAATCCGCGATGGGATGGTGAGTTGGCCTTCATCGCCAATTGTTCGCCCGAGATCTCCTGCGTGATCAAGAGTGTGCCGGAGCAGACACCGCCCCTGGCCATCCGCGGCAGTGGGCTGTCCGCCATTACGCTGGTGCCGCAGCCCGCGATCGCGGAGCTGCGGACGGGTGACCGGGTGCTGTGCACGGTCCACGTGGAGCTCGCGGATTCCGATATCAACGACAACGCGACGATATCGACCGTCAGCGACTGCCGTCGCGCATAGTTATTGCGGCCCAGCCGATTTCGGCTCGCGATGGCGGGTCGGGAGTGGTGAATGCCCCCGGTAGGTGACCGCCGATCCGATGCATGCGATCGCCATCAGTACCGCCACGACGGTGAATCCCTTCCAATACTGTGTCGGCAGCAACACTCCCAGTGCGCCGCCGGTGACCCAGGCGAGCTGCAGGACCGTCTCACTGCGCCCGAAACCCGACGCGATCGATTCGGGCGGCAGCGCGTCCTGAATCGTGGCATCGAGCGACACCTTCGCCAGCGCGGTGGAAGCCGATGCGACCAATGCCGCCAGCACCGCGCCCACCAGGTTGTCCAGCAGTGCCGCCGCCACCGCGATCGCGACACAGCTCAGTGCGCACGCCACGATGACCGTTCTGGGCCTGCCGAGTTCGGTGCGCGCGCCGACGAAATTGCCGGTGAAGTTTCCGATTCCGGCCGCGGCACCGGCGGCGGCCAGCATGACCGCCTGCCGCAGGGCCGATTCGCCACTACTTTTGGCCACGAACGCGACATAGAAGGTCAGGAAGCCGGTCAGTACCCGAATTGCGCCATTGGCCCACAGGCCCGCGATTACCCTGCGTCCCAGGGGTTGTCGCGCCGGAAGTACAGAGCGGTGATCGCTCCCCTGCTCTCGCGAGTGTCCGAGGGTGGCGGGCACTTCACCTTCGGTGACCTCCACCCAGCTCGGAATGCGCAGGCTCAGTATGGCTCCGGCTCCGGCCAACAGTGCGGCCACGACCAGCGCACCGGTGGAATGGAACAGCAACGCCACCCCCGCCGCGATACCGCCCGCGATGATCGAACCACCCACCAATCCGAACACCGTGAGCCGGGAGTTGGTGCGCACCAAGTCGATTCCGGGCGGCAGGACGCGCGGGGTGATCGCGCTCTTGAGCACCGAGAACGATTTGCTCAGCACCATCGTGGTCAATGCCAGCGGGTACAGCGCCCAACCGTCGAGATTGAAGATCAGCAGCACGATGACCACGACCCGCAAGGCGAACGTCGCGGCCAATGCCACGCGCCGTCCGCGCTGCACCCGATCCAGCAGCGGTCCGATCACCGGGGCGATCACCGCGAACGGTGCGACCGTCATCAGAAGGTAGAGGGCCACATTCACCCGGGACTGGGTGGCCGGACTGGCGAAGAACAGCGTATTCGCGAGGGCGACCGCGATGGCGGCGTCCGTCGCGAAATTGGCGACCGTCGCCCGCAGGAGCGCGGTGAGCCCGGACTCCAGTGCTCCATTGGCTCGCGCGGCGTGCTTCACCAGCTCGACGCCGTGCTCCGTCGCGCGAGTAGTATTGTGTCGCAACCGATTCAGTGCATCATTCCGGTGCGGGCGGTCGCTGCCGTCCTGCGATGTCATCGGCGGTCAGTTGGCGCGCAGCAGGGGCTGGGTCGAGCAGCGGAACGCGCCGCCGAACAGCCGTGACACCGAGAAGTCGATGTATTCGACCGTGATCCCGCGCGCCTGCAATTCGCTTCCGACGCGGTCGAATTCGGGGTCGGTGATGTAGGTGCTCGAATCGATGGGCAGACCGTTGGTGGCCATCGCGGCCGCCTCGTCCTCACTCACCTCGATGACCTCCCACTCGCGCAGCGGTGCGGGCAGCCCATCGGGCAGCCGGTCGCGGCAGGCGATCAGCAGCCCCTCACGGACCAGGCCGATCGCACAGTCCAGGTGCAGCACATGCGAGGGGAGCCGCACCGGGAGCACGGTGAAACCGAAGGGCGCGAGATATTTCGCGAGCCAGCGGTGGCCGATCTCATTGGTGGCCATACCCGAACAGCCCACCAGGATCTGGGTGCCGAGCACCAGCACATCGCCGCCCTCCAGGAACGGACCCGGCCCCGGATCGCCCAGCGGTGCGATGCCCGGCTGCATCAACGACACGTAGTGCGCGGGGGAGGGCATGACCCGCTCGAGCAACAGATCCCGACTCGGCAGTACCTCCATGCGGCGGTGCGGGAATTGCAGCACGCCCTCGATGACATGGTCGCCCACGGTGAACCACGGATCACGCACGAAGAAATTGGCATAACCGGTCGCACCCGCCGCGGCCTTCTCATCCGCGGTGAACAGCCGGGGCCGCAGCACTTCCACGCCGTGCCGTCCCAGCACTGCGGCAAGCTCATCGCGCTCGGCCTCCCACGCCCGCTGCTTATCGGGATACACCGCCCCGAAGTCCCGACCCCACACCGCCTCCAGGATTTCCACGGCGCTCGCCTCCACCGGCATCGAATGCCCGAGGACCTCCGGGG
Organism: Nocardia sp. NPDC052001; assembly: GCF_040680615.1. NCBI lineage: Bacteria > Bacillati > Actinomycetota > Actinomycetes > Mycobacteriales > Nocardiaceae > Nocardia > Nocardia sp. NPDC052001. The sequence goes on from NZ_JBFAXC010000014.1 coordinate 93,529, forward strand.
CGTCGGGTGCTCGGAATTCGCTCTGAGAGACGACCACGGTGCGCAACGGCGCAAATTCACTGTCTACACGTACTCGACGATCGCTATCGGGCATAACGAGTCACGATATCGGGAGTGAGGGTCGCGGTTCCATCGGCGCGCCACGCCACACTCCGATGAGAAATATGGATCTACCATAGGTTTTCCTTGACTGCGCCATCAGCACTCGTATGAAACGCGACCGTATGGAAACCTCCGGTATTCGATATCGTTATCGCCGCGGTGGCCGTCCTCACGTGACGCGGCGCACGATTCACGCGCGTTATGTTCCTGATTGCCAATCGTGGTTGCGGGACAATCGCTGAGCGGTCGTACCCGTAGCACCCGCCACGACCGTTTCCTGCATCAAGTCAGGGCGGGATCGAACTTGGTGACCGTCCCGGCGAGACTGTGGTGCAACCGAACAGCGCCAAGTGTTGCTGATGCAGCTCGTCCCACAGCGGATTCCAGATCGATTGTTCGATTCGATGGCGAAGGTGTTGGGGTGGATAGTATTTGGGTGTGTTTGCGCAGTTGCTCGGGACGTTGAGCGGGGTGGTGATCGGTGGGGCGATTACGTTTCTCGCGTCGTATGTCAATGAACGGTCGAAGTGGAATCGGACTCAGGGGGCGCGGTGGGATGAGCGGCGATTGCAGGTGTATTCGGAGTATTTGATTGTCAGTAGGGGGATGCATACGTTGGCGGCGCGGCTGGTGCGGATACGGGCGGGGGTGAGTGATGTGGAGGGGATGTCGTTGCAGGAGGGGATTGTTCGGTTGGGGGAGTTGGAGCGGGAGCGGATTCAGCGGTGGCAGGAGGTGCAGTTGCTGGGGAGTCCGAAGGCGGTGGCGGTGGGGGATGAGCTCAATAGGTGTACGTGGACCATGGAGTGGTTCGCGCAGGGGGAGATGAGCGGGGACGATGACTGGCTGCTGATCATTCGGGAGGCATACCGGCTGCGCAAGGAGTTCAGCGTCGCGGCGCGCGCCGACCTCGAAGTTGCCGACGCCGAGCTCGAAGCACCGGTGTGGGTGGACGCGTGGACTCCGCGCGAGCACATGATCGCGGTGCGGCAGCGTGCGTTGCCACCTGCCTAACCAGGGCGATCGGGAATGAGTAGTGCGCGCGAGTCGGTGTCGGGCGTTGAATGATTCGTATGGGAACGCGAGTGAATCGGCAGACCGTGGATTTGTCCGGCTATCCCGATCTGATCGTCATCTACCTGGGCATGCGGGTCAATCGACTGTACGGGTTGCGGACCCTGCTGGGGTTCGGGCCCAAGATCGCGGCATCGGCGCAGGATCAGCCGGATGGGCTGCTGCTGCACGAAACCGTTGTCTACTCGCTGTTTCCGGCGAATGTCGGGATGCGGCAGTACTGGCGGGATATGGAATCGCTGCTGGCGTTCGCGCGATCGGAGCCCCATCGGGTGTGGTGGCGAGACTTCTTGCGCGACAGTGGGGGAACAGGCTTCTGGCACGAAACCTATTCCATGACAGGGGGTATGGAGGCGGTCTACGTCGATGTGCCCGAGGCCATCGGGTTCATGCGATTCGCGCCGAATGTGCCTGCGCGCGGGCCGATGTTCGGGTCGGCGGCGCGGATGGGGCGCGCCGACTCCGCTGATGCGGCCGTCTCCGAAGCCGACCTGTATGGGTCGTCCACTGACGAACGAGAATGACTACGTCGCTGCTACGCGTTCGCTCCCAGCACGGTGGCGGCGAGATCGGCGATCACCGGGACCGCGTCGAACAGGTCGTCGTCCGATCCGATCATGGTGTCGAATGTTTCGAAGCTGGTGAGGGCCAGCAGGATTCGAACCTGATGGTCGGTGGCCCCCGCGGTTTCGTCGGTGAAGCGTTTGGCCAGCACCGTCAAACCTTCACGGCGGCGCTCATCGCGGGCGCTGATGACCGCGTGGACATCGGCGTCGAGCGCGGCCAGCGCGCGTAGCCGGCGCATGGCGGGGCGATCGGCCTGCCAGAAGCGTGCGAAGCAGGCGATGAATTCGGTGAGCGCCGCGGGTGGTTCGGGGTTGGTGAAGGCTTTGACCAGTTCGGACAGGCCCCCCTCGGCGGCGAGGTCGTCGCAGACCGCTTCGAGCAGACCGGTCTTGGATTTGAACTGGTAGTAGACGGTTGCGCGGGCCACATCCGCGCGCTTGGCAATCGCGTCCAGGGTGAATCCGGTGTAGTTATCGGCCCCGCCCAGCACTTCCCGAGCGGCGTCGAGAACCTGTCGGCGGCTCTGCTCGATCTGCGCGGTGCGCTTCCCCAGATTGTATTGACGCGGGCTCATGACCTTGACAGTACCTGGTGAACCTGATTCATTCATACAGACCGTCTAATTAATTAAATGAGGGCGAAAGGACAGTGGCGTGACTACTTCAGGGGTTGTGGTGCTGGGCAACCACCCGGATCTGGCGGGCAAGACCGCCGTGGTGACCGGCGGCTCGCGGGGAATCGGCGCTGCCACAGCAATCGCGTTGGCCCGCAACGGAGTTGATGTCACGGTGGTCGGCCGCGATCAAGCCGCACTGGACGGCGTCGCGGCCGCGATCACCGACACGGGCGGCCGGGCGCTGGCGGCGGTGGCCGATTGCACCTCCGCAACGGACCTGGACCGGCTACATGCCCAGGTCCTGGCTCGATTCGGCAAGGTCGACATCGTGATCGCCTTCGCCGGTGGTTACGGCCAGCCGGTGCCCTCGGTCGAGGAGACATCAGACCATTGGCGGCACGTGGTGGATTCCGACCTCACCGCGACCTTCCTGACCATCTCGGCCTTCCTGCCGGAGTTGACCGCACACGGCGGCGCGATCGTCACGATGGCCTCCTCCGCGGGCCGGCAGGCCAGTCGCGCCGCGGCCGCCTACTCCGCGGCGAAGGCGGGAGTGGTGGGAATGACTCGCCATCTGGCCAATGAGCTTGCACCGCAGGGGGTTCGAGTCAACTGCGTGGCGCCCGCCGCGGTCGAGAACGATCGCATGCGGAGCTTCATGTCCGAGGAACAGCGAGAGCAATTGGGGCGCGGCTACCCGTTGGGACGGCTCGGCACACCCGACGATATCGCCGCCGCGACGTTATTCCTGGTCTCGGCCGCATCGTCCTGGATCACCGGCATCACGCTCGATATCGCCGGTGGTTCGGTCATGCCGTGACCGCGTGCCCGAGCCCCTGACACACCCAAAAGAGTTGAACGAGAACGGTTGACGAGAATGCTAAACGACCACAGGCCGACAACGACCATCGATTTCTTCGGAATGTATCTGGCTCACGACGCGTGCATGCGCGATCTGATCCGCCTATCGGCCGCCGTCGCCGAGGACCGCCTCGGACAGCGATCGGTGCGCATCGGCTGGGAGACCTTCCTGCGCCAGCTCAACCGGCATCACAGCACCGAGGATGCGGCGCTGTGGCCACTGGTGCGCGCCGCGGCCGATGATCCGGCGGATCTGGCGATCCTGGACGAGATGGAAGCCGAGCACGAGGGCATCGTGGATCTGCTGTCCAAGGTCGAATACGGTGTCGCCAATTCCGTTGGCGCCCAGCGCTTGCGAGCCGATGTGGACGCACTGGCCGCGGCGCTCGACACCCATTTCACGCATGAGGAACAGGTGGCCCTGCCGCTGATCGACCGCACCGTCGGCGGCCGCGGATGGGCCGCGTTCGGTGAGGAGATGCGCAAGCGCAACGGCACCCGCGCCATCACCGAATATCTGCCGTGGGCGCTGGATGACGCGCCCGCCGAATCCAGGGCCAAAATGCTCGGTTTCATGCCGGGCGCCGTGCGCGGCCTGTACCGCTTTGTGCTCGAGCCGCGCTATGTCAGTCGGCGTCGCGGTTGGGTGTAACCGATTGGTGCGCGGTCATTCTCGCGCGGATGCGGTCACGGGGTGCGGGAGAACACCGCCACCAGGAAGTCCGAATCGTCGGTGAAGGGGCGCAGATCCCAGGTCCCGAGCTGCAAATCCAGTGTGAGACCGGACTTTTCGGCGTCGGCGCGGAATTCGGGGAAGTCGTAGCCGCGATCGGCGCCGAAGCCGGTGACCACCCGGCCGGTCGGGGCGAGATGTCCGGCGAATCCGGAGAGCACCGCTGCGCGCGTGGACGGCGCGAGGAAGGTCATCACATTGCCCGCGCACACGATGACATCGAAGTCGGCGGTCACACCGCGTCCCGGCAAGTCCAGTTCGGCGAGATCGCCGACCAGCCAGGTCGGGCCGGGGTAATCCTGTTCGGCGGCGGCGATCAGCACCGGGTCGATATCGACGCCGACCACGGTGTGCCCGGCACCGTGCAGATATCCGCCCACGCGGCCCGGACCGCACCCCGCGTCGAGCACCCGGCTACCCCGGTCGAGCATGGCATCGACCATGCGCGCTTCCCCGGCGATATCGGTGCCCTCGGCCGCCAATGTCCGGAACCGCTCCACGTACCAGGTCGAATGCGCGGGATCGGCAGCGATGAGCTCCTCCCAATGGCTGGGGGTACGACCGCTCATCGGCTGCTCCTCGTGGTTCGGACGGTGTCGGGTCCACTGTGCCACCACCGGCTTCGAGGGTTCGCGCCCGGTGGGAGGTGGGCAGGGTTCGGCATCAGGACACAGCCTGTTCGAAAGCCGGATCCAGCCCGGCGGCCGATCCGGTGGAGCGGAACCGCTGCTGATACTTGCGTGGCGAAATACCAAGGCGCGCAATGAAAGCCCGGCGCAATGCCTCGCTGGTGCCGTATCCGGCCGCCATGGCGGCCTCGGTCACGCTCTGCCCGGCGTGCAACATGTCCCGCGCCAGGCAGAAGCGGATATAGGCGACGTACTCGGCGGGGGAGCGCTCCACTTCGGTGCGGAACAGGCGGGTGAGATGGCGGACGCTGACCTGACCGTGCGCGGCCAGGGTCTGCACGGTGTGCGGGTACGCGGGATCCGCACAGATCAGGTCGATCACCTTGCGCACCAGCGGACTTCGGGCGGCAGGCCCGCTCAGCGATGCCGAGAACTGGGATTGCCCGCCCGCGCGCTGCATGTACACCACCAGCGATTGCGCCACCCGCCGTGCCACGTCGGCACCGTGATCCTCTTCCACCAGTGCAAGCGCCAGATCGACCCCGGCCACCACTCCCGCTGAGCTGTAGAGGTTTCCGTCGCGCACGAAGATCGCGTCGGGATCCACCGCGATCTTGGGGAAGCGAGCCGCCAGATCCCTGGTGAACTTCCAATGCGTGGTGGCACTGCGACCGTCGAGCATGCCCAGATCGGCGAGTACGAAGGTGCCGCTGCACACCGAGGCCAGTCGGCGGGTATTCCAGGACAGATACCTGGTCGCGGCCAGCACCTCGGGCGTCACGAACTTGGACGGATGCTGTTCACTGCCCGGAATCACGACGGTATCGAACGATCCGGAGTCCGCCGCCGCGCCGCTGACTTGGATTCGCGCCCCGATCGAGGTCTGCACATCGGACCCGTCGGGCGAGACCAGCACCACCTCGTACCCGTCGACCGATTGGTTGGCCTCGACGAATACCTCCGCCGGACCGGCGAAGTCGAGCATTTTGACACCGTCGAAGACCAGGATCCCGACTCTACGGCGTAACGACGCGGTGCGATTGGAGGACATGACAACCATTATTCTGGAGTCATGCCTCCAGAACAAGCCGCGAGCGCGACCCCGACGAACCGATTGATACGGTGAGGCATGGCACGGCCGCGGCAATTCAATGAATCGGACCTGCTCGACGCCGCGACGGAGCTGTTCTGGGCCAAGGGCTTCGATGCCACGTCTGTGGAAGATGTCTCACTCGCGACCGGTGTCGGCAACGGCAGCATCTACTCCGCCTACGGCAGCAAACGCGGGCTGTTCCTGGCCGCCTTCGAACGCTACTGCGCTCGCCGCGCCCGATTCATTCGCGAAGTCATCGTCACCGCGCCCGGCACTCCTCGCGCGGCGGTACGCGCGCTGCTGGAGGCTGTGGTGAATGATTGCGCCGCGCACCCGGATCGCCGCGGCTGCCTGATGATCAATTCCATCGCACTGTTCGGTGACCGTTTTCCGGAGGTCGCCGCCATCGGCACCCGCACGACCACCGCCATGGAACACGGTGTCGCCGAACGTCTTCGCCCTGCCATCGCAACGGCAGGCGAGGTCGACGAAGCGACCCTGTCCGCGCTCAGCGCGCATATCGTCATGGTCGCGCAGGGCCTGATTCAGTTGAGCCGCTTGGGAACTCCCACACCTCGGCTACGCGAGATAGCCGAGGTCTCCTGTGCCGCGCTGCCGCGCGACTGGGCCGATCGACTCGTGCCCGCGGCCCTGAATCACTGATCGCGCTGACGACCGCTCAGCGGACGTATTGGAAAACCTGCGGATTCGGCATGGGGGAGGGCTCGCCCGGTCCGGGCGGTTCCGGGAATGGCGCGGGCTGGCCCGGCGAGGGTGGCTCCGGGAATGGTGCCGGCTCGCCCGGTGCGGGCGGTTCCGGGAATGGCCGCGACGGTTCGGGCACGGGCGGAACCGGGGTAGGTGACGGCGGTGTGGGCACGGGCGACGGTGGTGCGGGCACCGGCTCGACGGGCGGCTCGGCCGGGATGGGCTCGGGGGGATCCACGGGCGGGTTCGGGAGCGTGTCCGCGTGCCAATTCAGGTCTTTCATGACCGCGTTGAGGCGCAGCAGCGTGGAGTGTGCGCTCGGGGTCTCATCGGTGAACTGTGTGCTCGGTGTCTCACCGTAGGATTCGTCAAAATGCATCGCAGGCTCCTCGAAGAATTGCAGGACATCGCGGGATAGCCACCGGGTGCGCGGTTATCGAATATCGCGATGCCGGATCGGTGGGGTGCGCTACTTACCGAGCGCCTTGGCGAGCTGGGCCTTCGTCATGGCGGAGCGGCCCTTGATATTTCGCTGGCGAGCCTCGTTGTAGAGCTGATCGCGGGTCAGACCTTTGGGACCCTTGCGCCCCGACCGCTGTCCACCGCGCTGCTGCGGTGATTTGCCCTCCAGTGAGGTTCGGCTGGCGGTTTTCGTCTGCCCGGCCCTGGCGCGGTTCTTATTGACCGTGCGCGCAGCGATTTCCTCGGCGCGTTTCTCACTCTGACCGCGATCCTCGGCCGCGTCGCGGATGTGTTCGTATTGGCGTTCCTGCTTGTCGGTCCATTCCTTCGGCATGGTGTCCTCCTGATCGGTGACACCATCGCCGTTCCCGGAACGCCAGCGCCCAAACGTGCGGAACGGAATTGCCGGATCGCGAATCGTGCTTTCAGCGGTCGTGCTCGGGTGCGCGGTACGCGGTGTGATTCGGTACGCGCGTGTGCATCGTCAGCAGAATGTGGTCGAACGCGGCGATTGTCGTAGGTGGTGCCTGCGGGACCTGTGGCAGTTCGAACAGCAGTTGCGCGGCCAGCTGTCGCAGTTTGGTGTTGGTTTCCTGCGAACGCCAGGTCAAGACCTTGAACGCCTGCTCGGCGTTGATGCGGTACATGCGCATCAGCACACCTTTGGCCTGTTCGATCTCCGCGCGGGCCTCGATGACTTCGGGCAGGGTCGCGTGCAGGGTTTCGTGTTCGATCTCCGCCAGCATTTCGCCCAGGTCGATATAGAAACCCGCGGTGCCGACGGGCGTTCCCGCGTCGTCGACAATACGATCTGCGACCACCATCACGGTGTGCTCGGCGCCGGAGACATCAATGAAGCGGTGGCGACTGGAGAACGGTGTGCCCTGATCGATCGATCGCGCGATGGTTTCGGCGACATGTTCGCGATCGTCGGGATGCTTGTGCGCCAGCAGCAGATCGGTGGTCGGCTCGATCTCGCCCGGGGTGTACCCGTGCATGCGATACACCTCGGGAGACCACTCCCACCGCTGCGTCGCGAACCAGAACCGGAAACTGCCCGCACCGGGACGGCTCACGGGCGCGGCACTGCCCGCGAGGGCTGCGGCAACGGTCCGGTCCAGTGGTTCGCTCACTGTCCAATTATCGCCCCAACAAAACCTTTCGCACGGTAAGGCGGCTGTCCGGTCGCAATTGAAATCATGCTGACACCCGTCAGGGACGGTGAGGCTCGGACAGACCTGCTCGAAAGTCGTCCGGCGAAATCCGCAGCCCGAGTTCGGTGAGTAGGGCACGGATGTGGGTGTCGATTTGATCGCGGATGGCGCGGACCTGTTCGATTCCCTGACCGGCGGGGTCGTCGAGTTTCCAGTCGCGATAGGAGACGCCGGGGAAGTAGGGACAGGTGTCGCCGCACCCCATGGTGATCACGATCGTCGAGGTTTCGACGGTGTCGGGGGTGAGGACTCGCGGGGTGTGATCGGTGATGTCTATGCCGAGTTCGGCCATGGCCTGGACGGCGACGGGGTTGATGGTGTCGGCGGGTGCTGTTCCGGCGGAACGGACTTCGATGCTCTCGCCTGCCAGGTGGGTGAGCAGGCCCTGGGCCATTTGTGAGCGGCCGGCGTTGTGGACACAGACGAACAGCACACTGGGTTTTGCGGATGTCATTGCGAGATAGTGCCTTTCACTTCACGGTGCCGGGTGGGGGATGACGACATCGTCGGCAGTCGTGGATGGTGCGGGGTAGAAGTAGGCGATCGCACCGAGTCCCGCCAGCGCGCCCAGCAATTGGGCGGTGATGAACACCGGTGCCGACGCCGGTGCGATTCCGGCGAAGGTGTCGGTGAAGATCCGGCCGATGGTGACCGCGGGGTTGGCGAAGCTGGTGGAGCTGGTGAACCAGTAGGCCGCGCCGATCCAGGCGGCGACCGCCGCCGGGGCCAGCGCGGAGCGCCCGGTGCGGGCGAGGGCGAAGATGAGCGCGATAAGTCCTGCGGTGGCGACGATTTCGCCGATGAAGTGGCCGGTGTCGGCGCGAGAGTGTGTCGAGATCTGGGCGGCGGACTGGTTGAACATGACGTTCGCCAGCACCGCGCCGGTGATCGCGCCGCCTGTTTGCGCGAGGCAATACGCGCCCGCGTGCGGTGCTGTCAGGCCGCTGCCGGTGCGGCGGCCCGCGAGCCAATCAGCAAGGGAGACAGCGGGATTGAAGTGCGCTCCCGAGACCGGACCGAAGAGCAGGATCAACACCGCGAGCCCGAAGACCGTCGCGGTGGAGTTCTCCAGCAACTGCAATCCGACCTGATTCGGTGAGAGTTGCTGTGCGGCAATGCCGGAGCCGACGACGATCGCGACCAGGGCGGCGGTGCCGATGGCCTCGGCCGCCAGCCGCCGCGCCAACGGCGGGGTGCCGGAGTCGCTCATGCGCGCGAGAGGGTGGCAGCGGCGGGCGCGAGGATGTCGGAAAGACGTTGCAGCGCTTGCGGAACAACCCGGTAGTACACCCAGGTGCCGCGCCGCTGCGAGGTCAGCAAGCCCGCCTCGCGCAGCACCTTTAGGTGATGGGAGATGGTGGGCTGGGACAGCTCGAACGCGGGAGTCAGCTCACACACGCAGACTTCCTCGCCGCCCGCGGCGGCGATCAGCGACAGCAGGCGCAGCCGGATCGGGTCGCCGAGCGCCTTGAACGCGCCCGCCAGGTCCACCGCGGACTCGGGGTCCAGTGGCGACGAGAGCGTGGTGGTGCAGCAGTTCGCCGAGGCGATCACTGGAAGTTCTTGTTTCGACACTCGTCAATATTGACAGATATCGATACAGCGCGCCACACTTGCATCGACAGATATCAATACAGCCCGGTGGACGCGATGATTAACCTGTTCCCGGGTGCGTCGAAAGGACGTGAGTTCCATGTCGGAGCCCATCGATCAGCTGCGTGAGACCGTGCGTGAGCGCTATGCGGCAGCAGCCCTCGCGGTCGGTCACGGCGAAACTGCCCAGGACTGTTGCGGTGGCGAATCTTGCGCGACCGGGGCGATCGACCTCGATGAGAACTTCGGTGCCAGTCTGTACGCGGCGGGCGACCGCGATCAGCTGCCGATCGCCGCGGTAGCCGCCTCGCTCGGATGCGGGAATCCGACCGCCGTCGCCGACCTGCGTGCGGGGGAAACGGTGCTGGACCTGGGGTCCGGCGGCGGGATCGACGTGCTGCTCTCCGCGCGCCGAGTCGGGCCGACGGGTAAGGCGTATGGCCTGGATATGACCACCGAGATGCTGGCCCTGGCGCGGGACAACGCGGCCAAGGCCGGGGCGAGTAACGTCGAGTTCCTGTACGGCACGATGGAGTCGATCCCTTTGCCGGACAACGCCATCGACGTGGTGATCTCCAACTGCGTGATCAACCTCTCGACCGACAAACCGGCGGTATTCGCCGAGATGGCGCGAGTCCTGGTCCCGGGTGGCCGGATCGGGATCAGCGATGTCGTAGCCGAAGACACGCTGAGCCCCGATCAGCGCGCCGAGCGCGGAGACTACGTCGGCTGCATCGCCGGCGCGCTGTCGTTCACCGAATACCGAGACCACCTCGCCGCGGCCGGATTCGGCGAAATCGAGATCACCCCAACCCATTCCGTGGCGGACGGCATGGTCTCGGCGATCGTCAAGGCGGTCAAACCCGCGCCCGAAACCCCTTGCTGCGGGCCGAGTTGTTGCGAGTGATACCCACTACTGGTGGGTGGGGTCCGGCCAGGAGCCGATCGAGCGGGAGCGGACCGGTTCGATGAAACGCGGTGCGAGGGTTTGCTCGTAGCCGGGACCCCAGTTCGTGGGTGTGCCTGACATGGTGACGGTGGCGTCGTCGGTGTACCAATCGACCAGGTCTGAATCGGAGCGGACCAGCCACGTGCAGCCTTGGACGGCATCGGCGGTGAAATCACCGTGCCGAATGAGCGCGGGACGCCAGAAGTACGTGCCGGGCCACATCTTGCCGAAGTTGTAGTCGAATCCGCCGTCGAGGCAGTACGCCTCTTCCGAACAGGGGTGGTGTGCCAGGGGCACTTCGCGCCAACCCGGTTTGGCCTTGATGAGACGGCTGTAGAAGCCGGTCTGTTCGTCGCGGTGCAGCATTTTGATGTAGAGGCCGGGGACTGGAGTGCCACCCAGGTCGAAACGCATTGGGCTGCCGTCTTTTACGTCGATCCACGGCATATCGGCGGAGTTCAGGATGACGAGTTTCTGGTCGGGGCGGACGAATTCGCGATCGCCGTCGGCGAGATCGAAGTGCCAGTCACCGTACTCGCGGAACAGCAGGATCTCGGTGCCCGCGGTCACCGAGATCGGCGGGGTGAGTACGCCGGTGGGGGCCATCCAGAACCCTTCGGGGCCGAGCACGGTATCGCCGATGGTGACCTGACCGGACAGGACGTACCACTCGGTCTCCGCGTGGTGCACGCCCGCCGGGCGTGACCAGTCGGTGTCGAAACGCACCTTGAGAGAGGCTGATCCGTCTTCCTCGTCGTAGCTGAGGTGGCGTTGGGTGGCGCTGCCGGTGGCGTGTTCGAACTCGGCGAAGTGGTCGATGAGGTCGCGGTCGTCGATGAGCTCTACGTGTGGACGCATCGGTCCTCCTGGGTGGAGCGGTATTTACAATACAAAATGTAGTTGTTATCAATAACCAAAACAAGATGTATCGTAAATTTCATGACCGGACCCGGACGCCCCTCGGGACCAGCCGCCGATACCGAGGCCCTGGTTCTGACCGCCGCGCTGGAACTGCTGCTGAGTGAGGGCGCGACAGCGCTGACTCCGCAACGGCTGCACACGATTACGGGTGTGGCGCGCACGACGATCTACCGGCACTGGCCGACCCCGCTCGAGGTGCTCGCGGCATTGATCGCGGTGGCTCCGCATCAACCGTCCGCGCCCAGCGGGGATCTGGCGGCGGATCTGCACACCGAGGTCGACCTGCTGTGTGATCGCCTGCGGGACAAGCCCGTTGCCGCGTTCCTGCGCGCGCTGATGACAGCCTCGTCCGCAGACTCCGGCTACGGCGAACTGCGGCGGCGCTATGTCATGGATCTGCTCGAACCGTTTCGGGCGGCCGTGCGCGCGCTGGACGCGGGTGATGAGACCTACGCCGAGGATGCCGCCGCGTCGATCGCCTCCCCGCTTCTGGTGGATGTGCTGCTGCTCGATCGCCCCGTGGCACGCGAGCGCGCGCACCGCGCTGTGGACGATCTGCTTGCCAAGACCACCGCGCCCTGACCTTTCGCCAAAATAACAGCGCCGCAAGGACTTCACCATGACCAATGCCGTCGGGCACCGTGCCGTATTCGGTGTCATCGTTCCCAGTACGAACACCGTTGTGGAGCACGATTATTGGCGTGCCGCCATACCGGGTATCGCCTATCGCGCGGGTTCGATGTACATCCCGAACCCAGTCATGGGCGACGACAAGGATTTTCAGGGACTGCTCGGGCAGATCCGGGCATCCATCGATACGGCCGTGCGAGACGCGCTGACCGCCGAACCCGATCGCATGGTGATGGGGATGTCCGCCGAAACCTTCTGGGGCGGAGTGCAAGGCAACGCCGCCTTCGAACAACGATTGCGGGATCGCACCGGACTGCCCGTCACCACCGGTGCGAGCTCCTGCCGTGCCGCCCTGCGGGAACTCGGTTGCCGGCGCATCGCGGTCTTCTCGCCCTATCAGCCGATCGCGGACAGGGAGGTCGGCCGCTACTTCACCGAGGCCGGTTTCGAGGTCACCGCCATTACCGGCCTGCGCTGTCCGACCGCGATGGATATCGCTCGGGTACCCGATGATCGGCTGCGCGAGATGGTCGCCGAAATCGACAGCGCCGACGCGGAAGCCATCGTCCAGGTCGGCACGAATCTGTCCTTCGTGGCGCTCGCGGATCGGCTCGAGGCCGAACTCGGCAAACCCGTCATCGCGATCAACAGCGCCACCCTGTGGCATGCGTTGCGCGAGCACGGATTCGACGATCGGATCGCGGGAGCCGGGCAGCTCCTCCGCGAGCACTGACCATCGCCGACGGCCTTATGACCCGGGCAGCAGATCGGCGGCGAGCCCGTTCGATACCAGGTCGCGGGCCTGGAGTTCGGCGGAACCCGCTGTCCCGGTGACGAAGTCGTCCGACCAGCCGAGTGCCAGCGTGCGCAGCGCGGCGGAATTGACCGGTGCCGGGGTACCGCAGAACAGGGTGCCGAGCAGATCGCTGCTGTCACCTTCGGCATCGGTGTGCGCGCCGCCGTGCAGTCGGACGCCGACGAATGGCCGGTGCAGCTGGGATTGGACGGCGAGGGTGCCCAAGCCGAAGCTGTTGCACAGCGCGGGCGGCGCGGAGATCGTGAGGATCGGCAGGCCGGTAGGATCGAGCCCGGATAGTGCGCGGGCGATATTGTCACCGACGAAGGATTTGACCGGATCGAGCAGAATCACCCCGCGCAGACCGCTCCAGGCGTCCGGATAGGTGCTGCGGATGCGATCGGCGACGAAGGTGACGGCTTCACCGCCCGCGGAATGGCCGAGGAAGATCAGATCGCGGGGCAATGCCGGGGCTGGCAGTCCCGCCCGACTCGCAGCGGTCGCCAAGCTGGCGGCCAGTGCGCCACCGGGGTCGTGTGCGGTGCCGAACAAGTCGGCGACATGGTTCAGGAATCCGGAGTTGTCGCCGAGGTTCTGTAGCGTGCACCCGGAGATCTGGATGAACGGCAGGCTGGGCGTGAAGACCAGATAGCCCGCATCCGCGAAACTTCGGGCCAGTGCGCCGACCTGGGCGTCACTACGGGCGAAACCGTGCTGGACCCATACGAGCGCACGCGGCGTTCCGGTGGGCAGGTACCAGTCGGCGGTCTGGTGCAGTGTGTCTGCGGCACAGCCGATATCGACGCTGCCGGGCAGTTGGGTCGCGGCGGTGGCGGGCGCGGCGGCGGCGGTGGCGAGTAGGGCGGTGGCGACGGTGGTCAAGACCGGGCGTCGAAGAATCATGGTGACTCCCGCGGAGCGTGCCGTTTCCTGTGGCGAAATGGCGTTTCGATGGTGCGAGATCATTAGCGCCCACCGGAAGAGCGCTGTCAAGCGGTGCGCTGAAGTGTGGACACCCTCGTGATTGATCGCTATGTTTCCATGTGTGAAACGCCGTTTCATTTTTGAACGGGGGTGGTGATGAGATCCGCGTTATACGTACCGGGAAATCGTCCGGAACTCTTCGAGAAGGCGCTGACCGGACCGGCGGATGTCATCCTGCTGGACCTCGAGGATGCGGTTCCGCTGTGCGACAAGGACTTCGCGCGAGCCGAGGTCGCGGCCTGGCTGCGCACGCTCATGGATGTCCGGCGGCGGATCTGGGTGCGGGTCAATACCGGTGACGTCGGTGAGGCCGATCTGCGCGCGGTGGCGCAACCCGCTGTCGCGGCGATCTGTCTGGCGAAAACCGAATCGGCGCAGCAGATCAGGGACGTCGACGTGGCATTGGGTGAACTCGAGGTCCGTCCCGGTTCGATCGCTATCTGTGCCCTGCTCGAAACCGCCGCCGCGATCTTGGCCGCACCCGAGATCGCCTCCGCCCCACGAGTGGCCCGTCTCCAGATCGGCGAAGCGGATCTGCGCGCTCAACTCGGGATCACTCCCGGCGCCGACGACCGTGAGCTGCTCGCCCTGCGAACCCAGGTGGTGCTGGCCAGCGCCGCCGCCGATATCGCGCCGCCGCTGGCACCGGTGAGCACCGACTTCCGGAACCTGGACGCGTTCCGCGAGTCCACGCGAGCACTGTGGCGCTTGGGATTTCGTGGCCGAGCCTGCATTCACCCCGCGCAACTGCCGATCGCCAACGAGGTCTTCACACCGAGCCCCGATGCCGTCGAGCGCGCCCGCGCCCTGATCCGCCGCTTCGAAAACGCCTCCGGCGGAGTAGTTCTCGACGATGCGGGCCGCATGGTCGATCAAGCCGTCATCCGCCAAGCGCGACGAGTGCTCGACGACGACGCCGGGTAATCGGAAACCCTGTCGGGTGCGCTCAGCCCCGCAGTTCGTGCTTGGGGGAATTGCCGTAGGTCTGTTTGTAGAGCTGCGCGAAACGGCCGGGATTGGTGAATCCCCAGCGCGCGGCGATGAGCGCGACGGTATATCCGTCGCTGGGCTCGGCCGCGAGCAAATCCGCGCGTGCGCGTTCCAATCGGACACGTCGCAGATACTCCAGGGGAGTCATATCGTGCTGCACCCGAAACGCGTTCTGCAACGCCCGGACGCTGCTGCCGGCCTGCGTGGCCAAGTCGGCAACGGTGATCGGGCGGGCAGGATTGGCATGGATATAGTCCACCGCCCGCTGTACCGCCGAACTCGGCACCGCGCCCGGACCCGGTTGCAGGTGCAGGTCCATGGTGGTGTTGGGAAAGACCGCCAGGGCCGCCGCCGCGAGCGTGCGGGTGAGGTTCTGCACCACCAACTCGGTCAGTACCGGAGAGCCCGGATCGGTGAGTTCATGGTGGGTGAGATCGAACAATCGGCCCCAGAATCGTTCACTGCGTGCGTCTCTGGGCTCGAGCGAGGTGAATTGAAAAGCGGTGGGCTCGATTCCCGACAGCGCCGCCAATTCGGTGAGCAGGGTATGGGGGATATGCAGCAGATTCACATCGTGGCTGTCGCAGTCCGCGATGATCGGCACCCCGAACGGAAAGACCACGAGATCGTTGCGATGCTGCTGAAAGTCGTTGCCGCCGCCGCGTAATCGGGCCCGTCCACGCAGTGACCGCTCGAAGTAGACGTGGTCCTGCAGCGGCGCGATATGGCAGCTGTAACCGATGGTGCTGCGAATCTCGGTGGCGATGACCTCACCCCAGATCATCGCGCTGGTGCGGACGCGGCAGTGCGGCGGGGCATTCCAAAAGCGCAGTGCGTTATCGGAGTACATCTGGGTCACGAAGGCGACGGTCTCCTCCGCATCGCGCGACAGAAGCTCCTCCCGGCGCGCCTCGATCATCCGATGCATGGTCATTGCTGAACCTCATTCCGGTGGAAGCTCGCGACTCGCAAGCAGTATCCGCCGGGTTGCTCATGCGGGTGCGGGATTCGGTCCTGTCCGGAAAACGACGCGCGATTCGACCAGTTCTGTCCAGTTCGCGCACAACGGTTGAGCGCATCGAACGCGGTTCCTATCGTCAACCCCATGCATCCGGTTGGCGATGACGGTTTCCGCTGCGAGCAGCGATCTCGACGATGACCACCATGAACGAGGGGCGAGTGCTCGCATCCCTGAACGCCGGAACGACACCATTGAGTCTGCGCGGCCTCGAGATGAAAACACAGCTCAGTACGCAGGTGATCCGCAGATCGCTTGCCACGCTGATTCGTTCGGGCTTGGTCGAACAGGCCGACGGTCCGCCGCAACGAAGCTGGCAGCTCAGTGCTCGCGCCCGCCGTTGGCTGGACACCGCGATAGGGCGTGCGGCGCTGGATGTTCCGGCTATCTCTCGGTAGTGCGTCAACCCCTTCGGGCTGTGAACCGAGGCGGTGTCGCGGGTTGCTGATCTTGCTGGACCCCACGGGAATTCGCCAGGAGTATGACCATTGCCTCCGCATCTTGATGGGAAAGTGCTGGTAGAGAGTGCGAGTTGAGATATGGGCGGCGACCGCCAGTTCGGCGACGCCAGGTGTGTTATTGCCCTTACGGCGACAGGGTGCTCACCCTCGACGCTCGTGGAAGGCCAGGCCCGGCTACTCGACCCGATCGGATTCGCCGCAGTGCAAAGAACCAGACGTGATCGTGACGTGGAAGCCAGCCGGATCCTGGATGCGATCGACACGCTCATCAGCGGCTCCTCACAGAGCGCACGTTCGGCGCGATTGACGGTGGCGGAACTCATCGCCGAGTCCGGCCTGCGCCGTGATGTCGTGTACGAGCACGCTCCGCTGCTCGAATATTTCCGCGTACAGGCGCGTGCCCGGGAGGACGGTCCGTCGGTCGCGCGGGAACTGCTGGATCGACACCAGGCCCTGACGAAGGAGTACGCGGCACTCAAAGCGGAGCTGGATGCCGAGCGCAGAGCCAACGCGCGACTGCGAACTTTGTTGGCGGAGATGGTGGTTGAACTTCGGGCCAACGTATGACGAGATCCGGCTCGGGCTGCGCTCAATGGTCGCGCAGGAGCGCACCCGCGTTCTCGAGGCGGTCGTTGATGTTGTTGTCGCGCAAGGCCATCCACCAGGTGGCGGCGTTGATGGCGATGACCGGTTTGCCGAGCCAGCGTTCGGCCTCGTCGGCCAGGCTGACCATCGACAGGTTGGTGCCGCACTGGATGAGGGCGTCGATGGAGTCGGAATCGACTTCCAGCAGGGCGGTACGCAACTCGTGCTCGGTGACGTGGGCTATGGAAACGGCTGTGGGGCAGCGTAATCCTTTGATGGCCGCTACTTCGAAGCCGAGTTCACCGAAGAAGCGGATGACGTTTTCGTCGCCGATGGGTTGATAGGGGGTCACGACGCCGATTCGTTTGGCGCCGAACAGTTCCAGGGCTCGGCGGCAGGCTTCGGCGCCGGTGGCCACCTCGAGGCCGGTGACGTCGTGGATCTGTTTCACGAATTGGCGGTTGCCTTCGATTCCGCCCCAGAAGGTTTCGGCGGACATGCCCATGACCATGTAATCGGGTTCGCAGGTCAGGACGCGTTCGCAGGCGGATACGATCTCGGTGCGGATCTGTTCCAGCAGGCGATCCATGCCGGCGTCATCGCTCATGTTCTGGTCTCGGATGTGGATGCGGGCGAAATGCGAGGTCACGCCGGGCACGGTCATGCGGTAGAAGTCGGGTTCGACGATGGTGTTGGTGGAGGGGGCTATGACGCCGAATTTGCGTCTCCACCCCAGGGCGTCGGTCAATGGATCATCTCCTGGTCTTTCGGTGCGGCGTGCGTGGCCGAGAGTCGCCAGGCGGCGGCCAGGAACGCCACTTGCGCGGCGGTATTGCAGAGCTGTTCGATCCACTGCAACGCCACCGTCTGATCGGGGCGTGAGGCGAGCGGACCGAGGAGGAAGAACACCAGTAGCTGGATGCCGAGCAGGGCGGCCGAGACCGTATCGCCGCGCGCACGGGCCAGGCCGATCAGGTGAATGCTGGCGATGGTGGCGAAGACCGTGGTGCTTACCAGCATGGGCAGGGCGTCGCGCGCCAGGATCGCTCCGAGCGCGCACGCGGCGATCAGGCTCGGGACCAGAATCGCCAGCCAGCGCGGAACCCGGCCCGACCCGTCCCGCAGCAATGCCACTGTCAACAGGCCGAATCCGAGCGTCAGGAAGGGGAAGAGCATGCCGCGCAACCAGATCAGGTCCGGCCCCCCGGCCGCCGCTATGAGTTTCGCTGTGGCCTTGGCGATTCCGCCGATCCCGAGCAAGGCCGCCGCAAGGCGGACCGCGGGGCCGCTCGGTGCTATCCGATGCAGCAGCAGCACGCCGAACGCGGTGCACAGGACCGGTACGTAGTCCTCGATCGCCAGGGAGATCGGATAGTCCACCGTGCTCATGTGTCGAACAGTTCGCGTCGGCGAATCGGAGCCAGGGCGAACCGGCCGATCACCTTCGAGGTGGTCAGCCAGCGCACGTGAGCGCCGTTGCGGGTCTGCGTGACCGCTTGCTCGGCCAGCCAGGGCGCGACGGTGTCGACCGTATCGGCGAGGATATTGAAAACCTTGCGCGCCTTCGCCAATTCGGCCGGATCGTCGTACCCGTGGGTGAGTAGATCGGTGACGACCATGCCGGGGCTGAGCAGTCCGACCGAGACGCCCGGAGGAGTTTCCGCCGCGAGGGCTTTGGTCAGATAGGTAACCGCGCGTTTGGTCGCACCGTAGGCGGTCAGACCGGGGACGGTGCGCCCGTCGCTGCCGAGCCCTTCCATATTCCAGACGTGACCCCCGCCCGCGGCCGCCATACCGTTCATCGCCACCGCCGAACCGTGCAGCACGCCGAGCAGATTGGTGTCGACCACCGCGCGTGCTGTCTCGACCGGCAACTGCCACAGCGGTTTTCGCTCGTGCGAGATTCCGGCGTTGTTCACCCACACCTCGACTCGACCGAACTCGCAGACCGCCGCGTCCCAGAACTGTTGCAGCTGTTCATGATCGGTGACATCGGCGACGGTCGCGAGCACATCGCCGCCGAGTTCCGCCCGGACCTTGTCCACCCGTTCGGGGTCGACGCCGCACAGTGCCACCCGATGCCCGTTGCGCAGCAGTGCCCGCGCCATGCCCAGCCCGATACCGCGGGTGCCGCCGGTGATCGCGACGGTACTCATGAGCGCTCCAGTACACCGTGCAGGATCGCGGTCAGGATGTTGTGCTCGAACACCTGGTACACCACCGCGAGCGTGTTGCCCGAACCCATTCCGGGCTCGGCGTCGATCATGAATTCTCGTCCGCTCACACGGCGTCCGTCGGAGGTGTACCAGCGCACGAAATTGGCGCGGCCGTACGAGTTTCCATTGCCCCAGAGGTCGGGGCCTTCGTGGAACGAGCGCACGCCGTCCCTGCGCACGGTGGCGCGCCAGTTCGCGTGCATTGCGCCCGAGATGATCACCCGATGTTCGGCCGCGAGTAGGTTGGTCGGCTCGATCTCGAGTGCCATGCGTGCCGTGCCGAGGGGCCGTTGCGCCGCGCTCCAGAGCTCGAGCTCACCCGCGTAGCGGCTCTTATCCTTCGTAGGAACGGTGAACACGACCGGACCGCAGCGGGTCTCGGACTCCAGGCGCTGATCGGTCAGATTCGGATCGCGGGTGTAGACGCCATTGAATACCCCCACCATCGCCGGACCCTGATACAGCACCGACGAATACACCTGGGTGTCGCCGAGCGTGTGATTCCAGGTGTTGAGCGATACCTGCCAACCCGGCCCGTAGTAGTTCGCGTCCACGAATCCGCCGTAGGGCTGCCCGGATCCGAAGAAATCGGGTCCGGTGTAGAGGCGATCCTGGTCCGAGTCCCGCACCCCGAACGCGAACGGTGCGCCGAGGGCGAATCTGCCCGCCAGCTCACCGCCGCCGGTGAGGCCGCCGTCCATGTAATAGGTGGTGTTCCCGTTCTCGAAGACCGAGGAGCGTCGAATATCCTCGAACCCGCGCCAGCTGCCCTGCGCGTCGAAAAGCGAAGGGCGGCCTAACCATTCGCCCTCAATTCGTTTCTGGAACTCGCTGGGCGACAGAGTGGCCGACTCGTTCATGAGACGAGCTCCCCGCGCACCCGCTCGGCCTGTTCCTCGCCGAGCAGGGCACTCACTCGCGCCCACACCGGATCGACCTCGGGACTGAACAGATTGGCGCGATTCGCCAGATCTCGGGCCGCGAGGTCCGCGTCCACTTCGGGAACTCCCTTGTGCACCAAGCTGAGCCAATGATCCAGGTAGCGTTCCACGGTGCCGTCCAGAGCTCGGAACGCGTCCTCGGACGCGCGGCACACCACCATCCACGGCGACATCATGGCCCGCTGCCGGGGGCCGATGGCGGCCTGGGACATCCCGTCGATATCCCAGGCCTGGTCCAGCAGCGGACTCAATGGTGCGAAAACCTCATCGAGATACTCCAGGTTGACCGCCAGATCGACCCGCGGGATCAAATCCAGGTGCATGGCGAAGTATTCGCCGCCGTGCACTGAGTCGAGGGTGAAATGCGGTACCGCACTGTCGCTTTGGGTGAAGGCGAAAATCATGTGGCTGTCCAGTCCGAGCTGCGGTACCACCAGATCGACCGTCACCACCTTGTCGATCGGTCCGCCGCGCAGCACACGCAGCCGTCCGACGGGTTCGGGCGAGATGGGACTGGTCAGCGCCAGATCCTCGCTCTCGCGCAGCTCGAAAGAGGAGATCAGGGTATCCAGGGTGCGCTCGCTGAGCGCGGCGGGCAGACTCATTGCGGATTACCTCCGGTGCGGGCCTTGTGCACCCAGGCACTGGCCAGTTCGGGATTGTCGCGACGGGCGGGCGAGGCGATCACCGTCGCGGTGCGGCGCGGGGAGTCGCCGGTGATGATGTCGTCACCGCCGACCCACCACCCCTGTTTGATCAGCTCCAGCCGCCGGCGCCGGTAGGCGACCTGGAGACTGTCGCTGCGCACATGCAGCTCATCGGACAGGTCGAACGGCAGCAGCTCCGGGCGCTGCGATTCCACCACGGGCCGATCCTGGAGCAGGATCTTCTCGATTCGTTTGCGCGCGTTGGCATCGGCCCACGCGCCGGTGAAGAAATTGCGATAGCCCAGGATCTTGATGAGCGTGCGGTCCTGCGACAGCGGGATATTGAAGTCGTAGAGCAGCAGATCCCCGATCGGCAGCCGCACATGCAGTTTCACGATGTTCGGCAGATACCAGGCATTGGTGACGGTGACGTACTCCGCGCGCTCGCGCCGCCGGGCCAGCAGCCCCCATAAACCCTTGGGCAGCGGCGGACTCAGCTGGATATCTGCCTCGGCTGACCAATCCGTCTGCTGGATACGGAAATCCGGGATCTGCGGCTTATCCGGATTCCCGAATGAGGTGCCGTGCACGAACGGGGTGTGCGCCGCGTCGACGACATTCTCGAAGGCTCGTTCGTAGTTGGCGTCGATCTCCATCTCGAACTGGACCATGCGGAAGGCGGGATCCGCATGCTCGGGTATGACCGGGATGGGGGGCCGCTCGTCCTCGGGCAGATCGCCCAGGAAGGCCCACACCATCCCATACCGTTCGGTGGTGGGGTAGGCGTCAACCCGGGCCTTGCGCGGAATCTTGCGTTCCTCGGCATTGGCCGGGATCTTCACGCACACGCCGTCGGAGTCGTACTGCCATCCGTGGTACGGGCAGGCGATGCAATCCCCGGTCACGGTGCCCATCGACAGCGCACCGCCGCGATGTACACACAGATCCGAAAGACACACCGCCGCACCGGATTCGGTGCGATACAGCACGAAATCCTGGCCCAGGCAGGTCACCTTCCGGGGCGTTCTGCTCACCCTGTCCGCGAATTCCAGTGCGTACCAGAAGTTCTTCAGCATCGTCTCGCTCCTATCGCCGCGTAAGGCGCACGTCGTCGCCCAATGCGGCCAGCTCGTGCGCGGCCGCCGCCTCGCCGCGCAGATGTGTCCGCAGGAATGCCGCGGTCAGGCGGGCGAACGGGTCGAGCGCCTCGGTGTCGGCCGGGCCGTCCAGAAACGCGCGCGCCGCGGTGGGATCGGCATCGGCGATACCGAAATGATTGGCCCCCGGTATGACCGCCAGCAGGTGATCGCCCGGCGGCAGGGCCTCGGTGAAGGTGCGCCGCACCGGATCCGGCCGATCCGCGCCGTCTTCGCCGTAGCGGTCGGCGCTGCCCTGGATGACGCCGTCATTGGTCCCCACGCCCAACAGGACCGGGCAGTTCACCTGCGCGGGCAGGACCGTACCCGGGTCCCAGCCCAGCATGGTTGCCACCATGGTGTGCGCGCCCCAGGCGAAAACCGCTGCCACGGACGGGAAGTAGCGTGCGGACTGCAAGACCACGGTGCCGCCGGCGGAGTGTCCGCCCAGTGCGATCCGGTCCAGGTCGAGAGCTCCGCGCAGCGGGGGCAGATCGTTCAGTTCGGCCAATGCGCCCAGGATCTCGCCGATGGCCGGACAGGTGGGCCGGGTGCCGTAGGCGTCGGGCCGGGCGGCGTCCAGGTCCACGCCGGGGGTCAATCCCATCTGGCCGCCGAACAATTCGGCGACGCGATCCATGGTGACCACCACGAATCCGCTCTCGGCGACGGCGGTGGCGAACCGCCGATAGGAGTCCTGACCGACATTGACCCCGGACAGGAACACCACCACCGGATACGGGGCGGCGGCCGGATCCGGTCCGAAGACGCCGGTGAGCCGTTCGGCGTCATCGCCCGAGGCGATGGCCGGGTAGTAGACCTTGAGATGCGCGGTATCGAACGGGGCTTTGCCATCGGTCCGTACGGACCACCAGAGTGAACGAATCATGCTGTGGGCCTCGGTAGTTCGCGATCCCCGCCCCAGAGTGCGCGCACCAGTCGCCGGGTCAGATCCGGGCCGAACATGCGCTCGCCCATCACATTGGCCGGATCGCGCTCGGCGATATTGCGCCGCACGGTCAGATCCCGCTCCGCCAGCGCCGCCCGTTCGTCGGCGGGCACGGATTCGGCCTCGTCGACCCATCCCAGCCACTGTTCGACCCGCGCGGTCAGCAGATCGCGCACCAGATCGAGGTTGGGCCGGGTGGGCGGGAAGGAGTAGCAGTAGGCGGTGGGGGAGAGGCTGGCGCGAATGAACCCGGTCCGGCTGGTGAACCAGGTGAAGTCCGGATGCTCCTGCTTGAAGGCCAGCCACGGCGCGTCCGCGTCCGCGTAGTAGCGGTCGAAATAGGCACCGTCCCCGACCAGATCGCCGCGCGGAATGGCATCGACGTAGAACCAGCCCTCGGGCCACAGCAGCAGCGCCGAACCCAGGTGTGGTACCCGCACCTGCGGCCCGAGCCAGGCGGTGAGATGCAGGTTGACGAAACCCGTGCGCGGATCGCCGATCCACGAATGCACCAGCCAGTCGATCTCGGGACCGGAATAGGCCGCGAGGCTGCCCGCGGGACCGGTCGCCGCGTCACCGTAGGACTCCAGCGATTCGGTGGACGGATCGCGGGTCAGGGTGAAGCGCTCGGCGAGACGGGATTTGAGATCGGTGGTGAGGTCGCGCCACTCCCGGAAGGTTTCGGTCACATCGACCCGGGGAGTCTCATCGACCATTTGCTCGACGTGCCGCAGGGTTTCACTCATGGCTGCTCCGATGGTGTTCTCATATGGCTGCTTTCGTCAGTGCGTGCGGGAGGTCAGGGTGTCCAGCGGCCGGAGCGGGCGGCCCGCGACCAGATCGGTGCCCCGGGAGACGGTGCGATTCACGGCCTGCGCCGGTCGAACGGTGGCTCGGACCGCGAGCGCGCCGGGCGGTAGGGTCGTCACCTCGGGGTGGCTGATGACGCCGGTGAACGGGCCGCTCCAGGCGGTCCACAGCGTGAAATCCGGACTCAGTGCATAGATTTCGCCGGTCAGTCCGGACGGTGCGGATCCGGCGGCCACGATATTGAGCCGATTCTCCGCGGCGCGCTCGGGCAGGCCCAGGCGCAGTTCCCAGGATTCGGCCGGTGTGAACGGTACGGCGACCACATCGACGTCGGCGACGGCCGCCAGGCGGAAGGTTTCCGGGAAGATCGAGTCGTCACCGACCACCAGGGCTACTCGGCCCCAGGGTAATTCGAAGACGGTGAGTTCATCGCCCAGCAGTGTCAACCACGGGTGCCGAGCGGTGTGATGCAGCTGCCGCTGGCGTCCGACGATGCCCGAGGCGTGAAGTAACAGACCTTCGTGCGCCGCGCCATCGCGCACCGTCGTGACGACGTAGCCGCTGGTGCCCGTGAGCGCGCGCAGGACCTCGGGAATCGGGATATCGGCCAGTTCCGGCAGCACGATGAGATCGACACCGGCGGTGGCCAATTCGCGAATCTCACGGCCGGACGCGGTGGCAATGGCGGCGGAGATGGCCGGC
The DNA here is from genome assembly GCF_040680615.1 of Nocardia sp. NPDC052001. NCBI lineage: Bacteria > Bacillati > Actinomycetota > Actinomycetes > Mycobacteriales > Nocardiaceae > Nocardia > Nocardia sp. NPDC052001. The sequence goes on from NZ_JBFAXC010000014.1 coordinate 117,916, forward strand.
GCGCCGGGTCCGGCCAGCCGCTCGCGGGGGCCGGTATCGAGCTTTTCATAGAGCTCGGGCCGACGCGCGGCGATGATATCGGTGCCGTCCTCGCGGAATTTGTCATCGGCACTGCTGATATCGATATCGGCGATGACGATCGCCTCCCCCGTTGCCGGAGCCATGGCCACGCAGGTGCCGTCCGGTGCGACGATCTGACTCTCGCCCGCCCCGTGCAATCGGTCCGGCGGTACTCCCAGGCGTTCGGCGATGGCCGGAAGCTGTGCGTCCGGGAGCAGTGGCCCGATCTTGTTGGCGGCGACCACCCACACCCTGTTCTCCGCCGCCCGGACCGGAATGTGCAGGCTCGCTTCGTCCGTGGCGAACGAGTTGAGGCTGTTGAGCAGCAGGTGCGCGCCGCGCAGCGTCAGGGATCGGGTGACCTCGTTGATGACGCCCTCCATGCAGGCGTACATGCCGATCCGGCCCAGCGGCGTATCGATGACGGGTGAGTCATCGACTCCACGATCGAGATGGTCGTTCTCCGCGCCCATCAGGATCTGCTTATCGGACTCACCGAGCAGGTCTCCGTCGGGACCGAAGAGCAGGCTGGTGGCGGTGGTGCGCCCGTCCTCGCGAGCCAGGGTGACACCGATCTTGACATAGATCTCGTGCGCGGCGGCCCGCTCGGCGACGGTGGTGAGAAAGGAATCGCCGGGCGTGCAGGCCATTCGCCGCGCATGAGCCCGATCGTCGTACCAGGATAGGTGATTACAGAACTCCGGCAGGACCACGAGTTCTGCGCCCGCCTCGGCGGCGGTGTCGATCATGCGCAGGCAGGCGTCGAGATTTTCGGCGACGTCGGTCCCGGCGGCGAGCTGTGCGGCCGCGACTCGTGTCATGCGTCGCACCCTTCTACTCGGTGCTGTGTTTCGGACATCGAAACACCGTTTCCAATGATGCTGATTCTGTACCGGCGCCGATGATCTGTCCAGGGGTGGTCCCGGATTTCACGACCCGGTAATTCGGCGCAACCGAATCGTCTTGTTTCCCTCAGGGTTACGCCGTTGCTCGCCTTGACACCCGCCTCCACCACGGGTTCAATATGGCAATTCCGAAACTGCGTTTCCCTCAGAGAAACGGACGCAGGAGGGTAGGTATGGCGACCTGCGGTTCATCCTCGAAAAGTGTTGCGGCGCTGGTACTCGGCAGCGCGCTGGCAGGTCCAGTCGCGGGCGGGCAGCTGGTGTTGCTGGCCAAACCGCTGGGCGGCGTACTCGGCGTCCCGGGCACGGTGGTGGGCTACATAGCGCTCACGGTGCTCACCGTGGGTGGTGCGGCGGCGCTGCTCACCGTGCGGCGGCGCCTGTCGCTTCCGGTAGCCGGTGTGTGCGCGATGGTCACGGGCGCGGGGTTCGCGGTGGCCGGATCGGTATCCGCGCCATGGCTGTTCGTCACGGCCGCGGTCGTCGCCGGGGTGGCGGCGGGGCCGTTGGTCGTGACGGGCCGCGCGGCCGCATTCGAATCGTTCGGTGCGCTGACCGGATGGCAGGTCACGATGACAGCAGGGGTCGCCGTGACGGCGGGCACGGCGTCGCTGTGTTACGAAAGGCCCGGGCTCGGACTCATTCTCGCGGGCGCGGCGCTTATCGTGCTGGGTCTGGGCATCGCTCTTGCGAACCGGAACGCATCGCAGCCCGGTTCGCTGATCGTCGCGCGTGGGGCGCTCTCGCGTCGGTACCTGCTCGGATACGCCGTCGCCGGCTGGATAGTGGGCGGCACCGTACTGCCTTCGCTGTACCTGCTGCTGTTTCGCTGGAACGCGCTCGGAGTCGAACAGACGAATCTGCTCGTGCTCGCGTCGATTCCGGCGCTCGCCGCGCTGGCGCTGCCCGCACCTCGACTCGGCGCCGTTGTCCCGCTGCTGATTCTGGCCGCCGGGGGACCGGTACTGGTGGCCACCGCGCCCGGTCGGGCGACCCTGACCATCGGGATCGGGGTGGCGCTGACCGCCGCCGCCCGCGCCGCGCGGGCGCTGGATATCGCGGTTCGGGCCGAGACTTCCGGTTCGCATCGCGCGGCGTCGCTCACCATGTTGGCGGTGGTCGGCGCTGGTTCGGCGGGACTCGCCATGGTCACCGCACTGGGCGAATTGTTCGGCACCGGTTCGGGTTTGACCGTGCTGGCGTTGCCGGCGCTGGCTCTCGCGCCGCTGTGCGTGCCGCGTGCGCCGGTGCGGGCGTCCCGATCCCCTCTGATCGCCCAGGTCCTCGAAGGAGAAGCCCCGTGATCCGCACCATCGCCCCCTGCCTGGTCATTGTCGCGGCGGCTCTGCCTCTCGGGTTCGCTCCGGGGCACGCCGCCCCCGATGCCGGAGCCGCCATCGAAGTCAGTGCCTTCGCCGATCTGACCGAAGGCCAGCGAATCACCGTGAACGGCAGCGGATTCCGGGCCGGACTCGCCGCCGTGGCGGTCGGGCTGTGCAAGCAGGGCTTCACCAATGGGTTGAAGGATTGCGATCTCGAGGGCGGCGCGACCTTCGTCAATATCTCCGGCGATGGAACATTTCCCACCGTCACCCTCACTGCGCGACCGCGTTTCCACGATATCGATTGCACCCGCAGGCAGTGCGTGATCGCCGCCGCACCGCTGCCCGGCACCGAACCCCAGGCTGTGATCGACGCGAATTCGGCAGAAGTCGCAATAGGTTTCGCCGGATCACCCACTCCCGTCCCCACCTCGGTCCCCAAGGTCGCGGCGGTCCGTGCCGAGTCCGACACCAACGGCCCGTCGACGCTGCTCTGGGGTGCCACCGCCGCGCTAATGCTCATCGTCGCCGTCCTGGCCCTCGCCGACCGGCGACGGCTCTGAACCCTCCTGGAGGAATCATGAAATCCGTTCGAGCCCGAATCGCGCTGGCCGCACTGGGATCCACCGCCGTGATGTTGTGCGCGGGCACCCCGGAGGCCACCGCCGACCCCGCCCTGAAGCTCAGCGTCAACTCGGGTCTCGCCGCAGGACAGGTGATTACGGTATCGCTGGCCGGGCTGCCTGCGAATCTGCCCACCGTGGCGGTGGGACAGTGCAAGCCGACGGTGGTCAGTCCGGCGGACTGCAACCTCGGCGGATCGCTGATGGGCCGTGCCGACGCACAGGGGGAGTGGCAGCCCAACGGCGGCAATCGGTCGATCACATTGGTCGGCGCGGTCGGCGGAACCGATTGCACCGCAACGCCGGGAGCCTGCACCGTCGCGGTGACGAGCCTGACCGACCCCACTCGCATCCTGGCGTCGGTGCCCCTCACCTTCGGCGCCGAGCGGACCCCGGCTCCCACCACATCGGCGGCCGCGGCCGCGGATTCGGACGATGACAGCGGCAATACCGGTGTGGTGGTGGGCATCGCCGCCGCCGTTGTCGTGGTAATCGCCGCGGTGGGGTTCGTAGTGGTGCGTCGGCGCGGCCGGACTTCACACTGACCCGGAGTGATGCGCCGACGGCGTGCGCGGCAACCCTGCCCGGCGCCGTCGGCGCTTCGCCATGTCCGTGGGGCAGATGGCGTGTGGCACAGAGAAGTCCGTCACGATGGCAGGGTCACCCGAGACCACCCCTCGGTCGAGCTCACGGTTGGGGATAGGCGCGCGCGGAGAGGCCGGAACCACCGGCGCGGAAAGCGGCCGGTGCATGCCGCACCGTGGTCTGAACGTATTCGCGGAGACCCTCGTCGGCGTATTCGCGCCCGAAGCCACTCTGTTTGGTGCCGCCGAAGGGGGCTCGCAGTGACATACCGGTCCGGTTGTGCGTGTTGATGAAGGTGAACCCGGCTTCGATTCGCGCGGCGAAGGCGAAGGCGCGGTCCTCATCGGCGGACCATACCGAGGCTCCCAGTCCGAGTTCGCAATCGTTGGCGCGGGCCAGCACCTCGCGTTCGTCGGTGTAGGTCAGCACCGGTACCGCCGGGCCGAACTGCTCGCGCCGGACCAGCCAGGCCGCATCGGGCAGATCCAGGGCCAGGGTGGGCGCGACGTAGTAACCGTCCGTGCCGGAGGGGATTTCAGCCAGTGGCACCAGCCAGCCGCCACGACTCCAGGCATCGGCCAGCAGGTCGGTCATGCGCTGGGTGGCGGCGCGGCTCACGACCGGTCCCATGCTCACCAGCTCGTCCAGCGGGTCTCCCACGATCAGAATCCGATGTGCCGCGGCCAGATACGACTCCAGGAACTCATCCAAGCGGCGCGCGGGCACGTACAGCCGTTTGGCGGCCATGCACACCTGTCCCGCCGTGGCGAACGATGCGAGCACGAGGCGCTCATAATCGGCGGGGGAGAGGGCGAAGTCGTCGAGGAATACCGCCGGATCATTGCCGCCGAGTTCGAGCACCACCGGTGTGAGGGCTTGACCGGCGGCCGCGGCGATACTGCGCCCGGCCTCTTCGCCGCCCGTGAAGGCCACCTTGCGAATCAGCGGATGGGCGATGAGCGCTCGCACCGTATCCGGACCGCCATGGATGACCCGGACGCCGGGCAAGAGCGCGGCCACCTCGGTGACCGCGAGCGGCGCGAGCGGAGAAGGTTTGAGCACCACGGTATTTCCGGCCGCCAGCGCGGGACCGAGCTTGAGCACCGACAGGATGATCGGCGCGTTCCACGGCGTGATCGCCGCGACCACTCCGAACGGTGCGGGGGTGAGCGCCAGTCGCCCGTATGCGTCATCGATCGCCGATGGGCGCAGTGCGGCGGCGGCGTTGTCCCGCACCCAGCGCAGATACGTTGCGGCGAAACCGATCTCACCGCGGCAGTCGGCGATGGGCTTACCGCTCTCCCGGGCCAGCAATGCGGCCAGATCGCTCACGCGGGCATCGAGTGAGTCCGCCGCCGCGCCGAGTGCGGCCAGGCGCTGCTCGATGGGCTGTGCCAGCCGGTCCAGGAACTCCCGGTGAGACTGCCGCACAACGGCTTCCACGGCGTCGGGTGGTGTCATCGGCACCGATCCGACAATCTCGTGGGGATACGCCGGATTCTCCCGATCGATCTTCATGATCATCTCCTGATCGGTGTGGTCGCCGGATTTCCGCCCGGCCTGGTGTCGGCCGGGCGAGATCTCAACGCGGGGCCGCCAGCGAATCGAGCAGACACGCTCTGCGCAGGTAAGCGCGCGCGGCCACCGGATCCGCTGCCAGCGAACGCAATTGGTCGCGATGTGCCGCGTCGTCGCTGCGCAACCGCCGCCAGTTGTCATGGCTGGTGCGCTGCACATGGTCGATGGCGACGGCCCGCCGCAGTGCGGCGGCATCATCGAGCCCGGACTCCGAGCCGCCGGCGAGCACATCGGCCAGGGCGTCACCGAGGCGCACGGCATCGTGGATACCGCTGTTCATTCCCATGCCGCCGAGCGGATTGTTGACATGCGCGGCATCGCCCGCCAGCAGCACCCGGCCGATTCGGAAGGATTCGGTGACCCGCTGATGCACGCGATACAGCGAACCGTGCAGCACCCGCCACGGCCTGCCCAGGTCCGCGACCGCGGCCAAACGTGCCGGGAGCCGATCCATTTCGAGGTCGTCCGCGGTATCGGCGGGTGTGGGCAGCAGCACCCGCCAGTGCTGCGGGGTGCGCAACAGCACCAGCCATTCGTGCGGATCGAAGACGTAATTGATCGGTGCGATGCCGGGCAGCGCTGTCGCGAGATCCTCATCGACCGAGGCGACCAGGAACCGTTCGGGGTAGGTACTGCCGTCGAATCCGGCATGTACGCCGTTGCGCACGATCGAATGCGCACCGTCCGCGCCGATCACCCAATCCGCGCGCACCGGCCCGTGCGAGGTGTGCAGAATGACCCCGTCCGGTCCGGCGTGCAGGCCGTGCACCTCGTGGCCGAAGCGCACCCGGGCGTGATCGGGCAAGGCATCCAACAGGATTGGAGTCAGCTTGCTCTGTTCACATTGCACACGAAACGGATAGGGGGTATCGCGCGCTAGCACGCCGAGGTCGAGCGTGGCGATCTCCCCGCCGCCGCGTTCTCGATACTGGAATGTCGTGGCGATGATGCCTCGGGCGAGTAGTGGTTTCAGCACTCCGAGGGTTTCGAGCATTTCGAGTGTCGGCGGATGGAAGGTGGAAGCGCGCGATTCGGTGGCGAGCTCCTCGCCACGCTCCAGCACCGTCACCGCGATACCGCGCCGGGCCAGGGTCAGCGCGGCGGTGAGTCCCACCGGCCCCGCGCCGACCACGACCACGGTGCTCATGAGGTATGCAGGGCGAAGCGGCCCTCCACGCCCACGACGCGCGCGCCGGTGAAGAATCGCAGCGTCTCGCCGGTGCCCTCCTCACCGAGTCCGGACCAGCCCCAGGCCGGGCGCGGTGTCATCAGGTGCAGGCTCATCACCGAGGAGCCGTTCACCTTGACTTCCCCAGCCCGAATCCGTTGTGCCACAGCCAGCGCCGATTCCTCATCGGTGCCGCAGACGTAGCCTTCCAGGCCGTAGGGCAGCGCGTTGGCCAGGTGAACCGCCTCATCGACGGATTCATAGGTGAGGGTTCCCGCGACCGGGCCGAAGACCTCCTCGGTGAGATCACCCTCCAAGAGTGCGGGCGGAAAATAGTTTCCCTCCGGCGGCGGCGTGCCAAAGGTCTGGAATTCGCGGCCGGACAACGCGTCTCGTAGGGTTCGCAGATGCCGCGAGTGCACCAGCGGGCCGAACTCGGTCCCGGGATCCAGCGGCGGACCGAATCGCAAGTCCCCGAGCCGTTTTCCGATGGCGTCGAGCAATTCACCGGCGCGGTCGGAGGGCAGAATCAAACGCCCGAGCGCCCGGCACCACTGCCCGTTGAGGGTGGTGAGCAGTTCCGCCGCGATGCGCGCCGCGGTCTCGGCATCGGCATCGGGCAGCACGATCAGCGGATTGTTGCCGCCCAATTCCAACTGGCACGGCCGCAAGAGCGGAGCCGAGGCGGTCGCGACCGAACGCCCGCCCGCCAATCCGCCGGTGAAGGACACCGCTTTGACGCGCGGATCGGCCACCAGCTGTGCTCCGGTCTGGGCCCCACCCTGCACCAGCTGGAACATCCCGGCCGGGACGTGTTCGGCGATCGCCTGCGCCAGCGGAATCGCACTGTACGGGGCGAGCTCGCTGACCTTCAGCAGCACCGGACAGCCCGCCGCGAGCGCGTTGGCCACCTTATGGGCGGCCATGGGGGCCGGGGCATTCCACGGCACCAGGCACAGCGCCGGTCCGAGCGGCAGCCGGCGCACGCGGATGCCTTCGCGGTCCTCGCGCAGTATTCCGGCGCGCACCTGTGCGGCGGCCAGCCGGAACGCCCCGGCGACGATGACGCCGAACAACTCGGTCTGCCGGATCGGTACACCTGTTGCGCGCGAATCCCATTCGGCAATGTACGCCAGCCGTGGTTCGAGATCGTCCGCGATGGCATCGAGGACTTCGGGGGTGATGATCCCGGTCGCGCCGTCCGCGACAGCGAGGGCGCGGTCGACCCGTTCCGGTGTACTGGCCAGCGCTCGGGCCACCGGGGTACCGGTTGCCGGATCTTCCAGTGCCACATCGAGATCCACGCCGGGGGTCGCCCACTCGCCATCGATGAATTCCACGATCGGGGGCAGCTCGCCGGTCATCGCGCGGCCTCGACGGGTGCGGTGGTGAACAGTTCGTTCGCGGTCGCGTCGGTCACTATGCGCGCCACCTCGAGCATGCCGCGCTCGGCGGGAAAGGTCATGACCAGACCCATGGCGAGATCACGCAGGGCCCGGCCCGTCACCCCACTCATCGAAGCGGCCGAGGTGCCACCGGCTTTGAGCGCGCCCAGCGCCACCGCGAAACACGCCTCGGTGACCGCGCCCTTGCCGAGCCGCCACTGCGTGAACACCTCCTGCTTGGGTTTGATCGGCGGCTCCACCGTCTCGATGCCCAGCTGATAGCGCAGCCACAGGTAGGCCGACTGCAATTGCCGGGTCATCTCGCCGATGAGCACCTGGTGCACCGGCGACGAGGCGATCGGTTCGCCGGTGTCGGCGAAGGTCTTCCGGGTCGTCGCGGCCAGCGTCTCGTCGTACACCCGCTGCGCGCAGCCGGTGTACACCGCCGCGATGGCGAGCTGATTGCCCACGAAACTGCCCCGGCTCATGGTGAGCATCTTGGGAAATGCGCCGGGTATCGCCAGCGCTTCGTCGTCGGCGATGAACACCTCGTCCAGGCGGATGCCATTGTTGGCCGTTGCCCGCATCCCGAGCCCGTCCCACGGCGCGCGCACGCTCACCCCGGGCGCTGCGCGCGGGACGAAGAAGGTCGCCAGCCCCTCGGCGGTGTCGTAGCCCTCGAGTTTGGCCGAGGTCAGGTAGTAGTCCGCGACGCCGGTGGCGCACCCGAAGGACTTCTCGCCCCGTAGGATCCAGCCGCCGTCGACCTTGCGCGCGGTGGTGGCGATGGTGATATTGGCCTTGGCGGTCTTGACCGATTCAGAGGCGAAATTCGCCAGCCATACGCCCTCGGCCATGCGGGTCAGCACCTTCTCGGCGAAGGCGCGCACCACCGGAATCTCGTCGTCGGCGAACAATCCGGCGTCGATCGCCTCCAGCGGGAGCAGGCCCCGCGAGGCGCTGGTGTTGTGGAAGAAATACGCCAGTGCCGTGGACGGGCAGGCGGTGCCCATGGCGTAGGTGGCCGCGGCCAGATCGCGCAGGGTGCCTCCGAGACCGCCGAATTTCTCCGGCACCACCAGGCCGAGCAGACCCGCCTCGCGCAGGAGCGCGATATGCGTGGCGGGGAAGGTGGCGGTGCGGTCGGCCTCCTCGGCGGCGGCGCGCAGGGCGGGCAGGACCTCGTCCACCCGTTGTGCGCGTGCGCGTTCGGCGTCGGTCATATCTTCGACGAGTCGTTCGCCGATCATCGAGCTATCCCCTCGTAGTAGGTGCGATCGTGGTAGATCAGTGGCGGCGCGGGTCTGGGGGTGGCCGCGTCCTGGACCAGGCCCAGCACGATGGTGTGATCACCGGCCGGATGACAGGCCGCGACGACGCAGTCCACCCAGGCCACCGCATCGGTGAGCACGGCCGCGCCGGTGCTCGCGGTATCCCAGCGTCCGGTGGCGAACCGATCGCCCCGGGCGGTGGAGGTGGCGAAGCGGCGGCCGATGTCCTCATGGTCGTGGCCCAGCACATTGACCGCGAAAACCCCGCTGTGCCGGAGGAATCGGCAGGTGCTGCTCGCGGTGGCCAGACATACCGAGACGAGCGGTGGATCCAGGGCCACACTGGTGAAGGAGCTGGCGGTCATACCGTGTCGGCCGCCGCCGTCGCGCACCGTGGTGACCACCACGACACCGCTGGCCCACTGCGCCATGACAGCACGGAGATACGTCGTATCCACCCTGCATCTCCGTTTCGATAGAGGAAACGCTGTTACGCACAAGGTAACGCTGCGCGCGGGGCCGCGCAAGTGGGAACGGCGCTGTGACGCAGCGATTTCGGCGAATACATCAGGATTTCGACGGGCTGTTTCCCATAGGGAAATTCGGTGCCCTAAGCTGAGGGCGTGTCGGACACCGAGGCCGAGAACCAGAGTCGTTCCATCGCCGCCGTCGAACGGGCCATGGACGTGTTGTTGCTGTTCGGCCGCACCGGTCGTCCCGATCTCGGGGTCACCGAGATCGCCAATGAACTCGGCCTGACCAAGGCCGCGGTGCACCGCATCCTCACCGCGCTGCGCAACCGCGAACTCATCACCCTGGAACCGACTTCGCGCCGCTACGCACTGGGCCACGCGGCCATTGCGCTGGGGCGCGCCTATCTGGCCCGCACCGATCTGCGCGTGATGGCGGCCCCCGAACTGCGCCGCCTGGCCCCGCTCACCGGTGAGACCGCGACGCTGTCCATTCGACGCGGCGATACCCGCATGTACGTGGATCAGGTTGTGCCGGACCAGGAATTGCGTATGGAGGTCGCGCTCGGAGTGCCGTATCCGCTGCACGCCGGGAGCTCGTCCAAGGTGATTCTGGCGAATCTGCGCAAGCAGGAGATCGACGAGTACCTGGACCGGCACGAGCTGACCCCGTTCACCGATGCCACCATCACCACCCCGCGCAAACTGCGCACCGAATTGGCCGAGGTGCGCAAGCGCGGATACGCGATCTCGCTGGGGGAAAGGCAGATCGGCGCGGCGTCGATCGCCGCGCCCGTGCTCGATCATGACGGCGGCGTGGTGGCGGCGATCAGCATTTGCGGCCCGCTCTCGCGGTTCGAGCCGAAGATGAAGGAGTACGTGCCGCTGCTGCAGAAGGCCGCGGCCGCGCTCTCGGCCCAATTGGGTTACACCGCTTAGCGTCTCGTGGTTCCGGTTAGCCGCCCAGGTGCGCGCCGGGTTTGAACACGCCCAGCGCCGCCGCGGTGAGTACGCTGCCCCAGATGGCCCAGACATACGGCAGGCAGCCGTCCACGCTGCCGCGCAGGGTTCGCTCGACCTGAGCGGTGGAACCGGTCGACATGAGCGTGCCGAAGGCAGGGCCGAAGGGCCGCAACGTCATTCGAATGCCGAGCCCGGCCGCGATGGCGATGGTGTAAAGCAGGATTTTGCCGCCCAGCCACTTCGGATTCGTGGTGACGCCGAAGGGTTCGCTCGCCAGCAGGGTGTAGATCCCGGCCGCGGCCATCGCGATGATGACCGCGCACCGGATGGCGAGATCGGCGCGGTACACCACAGTGCGGCTGCCGTGGGTGCGGTGCTGAATCACCGTGAGCGCCAACCAGATAGCGGCGAACAACCACACCCCGACCATGAGCCACCACGGGAACAGGTCGATCCCGAACAGTGACGCGCCGTGCGGATCCAATGCCATCAGGGTGATACCGCTGGGCAGGAACAGCACCAGGCAGATCTTGGGACCGAGATCGAGTCCGCTCATGATCGCCAGCGCGGTGGCGCGCGCGGGCGGGGTGAGATCCGGGTTGATCACGAACCTGCTCGAGTAGTAGACGCCCAGATCGCCGCCCAGCCAGAACACGAACAACACCAGGTGCAACAGAATCCACCAGCCGTGTGGATGCGACCCCATGGGCGGGTCTCCGTTCTCTTGGGCGAAACGCTGTTTCGGAGTATGCTCCGCCGATAGTTTCACATCGAAACAGTGTTTCCACAAGCGAAACGGGAGTCCCATGCGCGCCATCTCCGCGGCCGCCCTGTCCCTACTCCTGCTCACCGCCGCACCCGCCAACGCCGACATCGACGGTGTTCGCCATGCAGCGGCGCGCATCTCCACCGACGAGGCCACCATCTGGTACCCGGCGGCACGCCCGGACCATCGACTACCGGTGGCGTTGTTTCTGCCCGGCGCCAATGTCGGCCGCCAGTACTACAGCCAATTCGCTTCCGCCGTAGCCGATTACGGCTTCGTCGTCGTGGTCCCCGAGCGGTATCCGATGTCGATGGTCGACTACCGCCTACCCAGTGAATTCCAACTCACCGATGTGCTCACCTGGGCGCGCTCCCAGGCCTCGGACCCCACGTCCCCGGTCGGCGCGATCATCGACCCCACCACACTGGTTGTCGCCGGACACTCCTACGGCGGCGCCGCGGCGCTGTACGCCGCCGCTGACCGTTGCCAGATCCCCTTCTGCCTCGGTTCGGACTACCACCATCCACCGGAGCTGAAAGCCGTTGTCGGACACGGCACCAACACCACCATCGGCCCGGTGATCGACGCGGTCGCGGTCAGCGATATTCCGGTCATGTTCATCAACGGCACCCTGGACGGGGTCAGCGAGCCCGATGAGGCGCACCAGAGCTTCACCAGACTGACCGGCGCACCGGCGGCCGAATTCGTGAACCTCGTGGGCGCCAATCATTTCGGACTCGCCGATGTCGACAATCCGCCCGGCGCCGCCCCCGATCCGCACCGGGAAACCGCACCGCGCGCACAGACCATCGCCGCCGCTGCCCGCTGGACCGCCATGTGGTTCCTCGCGCAGTTGGGCAGCGAAACCGCGCGCGACTACGTGTATCGGACAGGTCCACGAGAGGATTCGGCTGTCACGGTGGAAACGCGGTGAGGTGGAGCCCTCGGGCTCGACCCTGAGTGGGAGAAACGGTGACGAATCGCTGACAGACCATCGCACAACGGCATTTTGAGCCGGGGCGGGGTCGAGAATCGCAGTGGTGACGGTGTGGGCGCGCCCTCGGTCCGGCCCCGCCCGGCTCACGCGTGACCACCCGATCGGACGACTACTGAAAGGTCCGCCGCGATGCCCGATTACAACGATCTGCGTGCTCTGTTCATCAACTGCACCCTGAAACGGTCCCCGGACCGTAGCAATACTCAGGGCCTGATCGATCTCTCGGCCCACATCATGGCGAAGAACGGCGTGGCGGTATCGCATATCCGAGCCGTCGACCACGATATCGCCACGGGTGTCTGGCCCGATATGACCGAACACGGCTGGGCGAGTGACGAATGGCCGGCCCTGCAACGGCAGGTGATGGACGCGCACATCCTGGTGCTGGCGGGACCGATTTGGCTGGGCGACAACAGTTCGGTCATGAAGCAGGTCATCGAACGGCTCTACGCCAATTCCAGTGTGCTCAACGATGCCGGGCAGTACGCCTACTACGGTCGTGTCGGCGGCTGCCTGATCACCGGCAATGAGGACGGCATCAAACACTGTGCGATGAACGTGCTCTACAGCCTGCAGCACATCGGTTACTCGATTCCGCCGCAGGCGGATGCGGGCTGGATCGGGGAGGCCGGACCGGGACCGTCGTATCTGGATCCCGGTTCCGGCGGACCCGACAACGATTTCACCAACCGCAACACCACTTTCATGACCTGGAACCTCATGCATCTGGCGCGCATCCTCGTCGACGCGGGCGGCTTTCCCGCGCACGGCAACCAGCGCAGTGAATGGGACGCCGGTTGCCGTTTCGACTTCGAGAATCCCGAGTACCGCTGACCGTTCGGCCCGGCCTCGTGCCGGGCTATCGGGTCAGGATATCCAGTGCCGCAGCCAGATTCAGGACGTCGGCGTACTTGGCGTTGAGGTCGTAGAGGTTGGCATCGTGCAGGCGGGGGTCGCGGTCGCCGCAGGCGTCGGCGACCACCAGCGGGCGGAAACCGTGCTGGAGGGCGTCGGTGGCGGTGGCTCGGACGCAGCCGCTGGTGGTCAGGCCGGTGATGAGCAGGGTGTCGATGCGGTCGGCGGTGAGGTTGGCGGCCAGCGGAGTGCCATGGAAGGCGCTGGGGTACTGCTTGGTGATGATCGATTCGCCGGGCAGTGGGGCGGGGTCATCGATGAAGTCGCCCAACGGGTTTCCCTCCTCGAAGACCGCGAGCGTCGGCACCTTGCGGCGGAACAGGCCACCCTCGGAAGTGCCGGGCCGGTAGGCCACGCGGGTGAAAATGACCGGAAAGCCTTTCGCGCGAGCGTGATTCACCAGCGTGGCCGCCGCCGCGACGGCGGATTCCACCGGTGCGCGCAGCGGCGAATCATCGTCGAGGTAGGCGGCGCAGATATCGATCACCAGCACCGCGGGGTGATCGCCCGCGCCGAGCGGTGTTCCGTATCCCGCACGGCGGGCGTCTTCGGCGAGATCCTTCACGCCCATTCCCTTCAGACCACGCCGGTGCGGGCGAGTTCGGCGAGTTGGTCCGCGTCCAGGCCGAGCAGGGTGCCGTAGACCTCGGCATTGTGCTGTCCGAGATCCGGTCCCGCGTGCCGGATCGCGCCGGGGGTGGCGCTGAGCTTGGGCACCACATTGTGCATCGGGAGATCCCCGAGTTCGGGATGGGTGATGCGCACGATCGCCTCGCGAGCCGCGAAATGCGGATCGGCGAACATATCTCGCGCGGTGTAGATGCGACCGGCCGGAACACCGGCGGTGTGCAGTCGGTCCAGCAGCGTCTCGGCCGCGACGGTGCTGGTCCAGGCGGCGATCAGATCGTCGAGTTCGGCCATCCGGGCGCCCCGCGCGGTGTGGTTCGCATACCGCGCGTCCGATGCGAGTTCGGGACGGCCCATGAGTTCGGTCAACCGGGCGAATACCGTGTCCTGGTTGGCGGCGATCAGGATCATGTCACCGCTCGCGGTGGGATAGACATTGCTGGGCGCGACATTCGGCAGCACCGAGCCGGTGCGCTCGCGCTGATATCCCGTGATCGCGTATTCCGGCAGCAGCGATTCCATCATGGCCAGCACCGCCTCGTAGATGGCCGAGTCCACCAGCTGGCCCTGACCGGTACGGGTGCGGTGATGCACCGCGACGAGGGTGCCGATGGTGGCGAAGACCGCCGCGAGCGAATCCCCGAGCGAGATGCCGGTGCGGGCGGGGGCGCGATCGGGATCGCCCGTGGTGTAGCGGATTCCGCCCATCGCTTCGCCTATGGAGCCGTATCCGGCGCGCGGTGCGTACGGTCCGGTCTGACCGTATCCGCTCACCCGGACCATGATCAGCCCCGGATTGTGTTCGCGGAGAGCGTCATAACCCAGCCCCCAGCGCTCCATGGTGCCCGGCCGGAAATTCTCGATCACGATATCGGCCTCGGCGATCAGCTCGCGCGCCAGCCGCTGCCCCTGCGGATCGCGCAGATTGCACGTCACCGATTTCTTGTTGCGCGCCACCACCGGCCACCACAGCGATTTGCCCTGTGCCTGTTCACGTCCCCACTGGCGCATGGGATCTCCCGAACCCGGGGACTCCAGTTTGATCACCTCGGCCCCGAAGTCGCCGAGCAGCTGTCCGCAGAACGGCCCGGCCAGCAACTGGCCCATTTCCACGACCCGAAGGTCTGCCAAAGGTCCTGTGGCGGTAGTGGTTTCGGGTGGCATGCGGCGGCCCCTTCCGTGGCGAGAATGGATACACTGTATCCCTGAGTGAAACAATGCGGCAAGATAGCAGGAGGAACCATGGACGTCACGGTGGTCGAGGTGGCCCCGCGGGACGGGTTGCAGAATGAGTCCGAGATCATCGCGACCGCGGCCAAGGTGCGGTTGATCGAGCGTTCGATCGAGGCCGGCCTGCGCCGTATCGAGGCGGTGAGTTTCGTGAATCCACAGCGGGTTCCGCAGATGGCCGACGCCGAAGCGGTGATGGCCGGGGTGCCCCGCATGCCCGGGGTGTCCTATGCCGGGCTCGTGTTCAACGATCGCGGTCTCGATCGAGCGCTCGCCGCGGGTGTGGACGAGATCAATGTGGTCGTGGTCGCGACCGATACCTTCAGCCGTCGCAACCAGGGCTGCACCACCCAGGAAGGCATCGACCGCTGGACCGCGCTGGCCGAGCGGGCGGCGGCGGCCGGGTTGCGCCGCACCGTCACCATCGCCGCCGCGTTCGGCTGCCCGTTCGAGGGCGAGGTGCACCCCAGCGCGGTGCTGGACCTGGTCGAGAGCGTCGCGGCGGCGCACCCGGATGAGATCGCGCTCGCCGACACCATCGGCGTCGGCACCCCCGACCGAGTGCGTGCGGCCGTGACCGGATCGATCGAGCGCGCACCCGGTATCCCACTGCGCTGCCATTTCCACAACACGCGAAATACCGGATACGCCAACGCCATTGCCGCCCTCGAGGCCGGTGCGCGCGTACTCGACGCCAGTACCGGCGGGATCGGCGGCTGCCCCTTCGCCCCGGCGGCCACCGGCAATATCGCCACCGAGGACCTTTTGTACATGCTCGACCGCATGGGTATCGGCACCGGGGTCAGCATGGAGTGGGTGAGCGCGACCGGTGTCTGGCTCGGCGAACAACTCGGCGCACCGGTGCCCGCGCTGCTGGGCAGGGCGGGCGGATTTCCCGCGTGAATCGGGACCGTTGGCCCGGCCGCACGCGGCGGCCGGGCCAACGGGTGGATTTCAGGACAAATTCTGAATGGTTCCGGCGGTGCGCAGGCTTTCGTAGTAGCCGCCGCCGGGGTAGTAGTCGGCGGTCGTGGAGCCGCTGACGAAATCGCCGGCCCACGCGACCGATAGTTTCTGCAATGCGTCGACGTTCTTGGCCTGCGGTGTGCCACAGGCAACCTTGTCGGGTGCCGGTGCGCTGGCGCCCTCGACATCGATGTGCGCGCCGCTGGTCAAGCGGACGCCCAGGAACGATCGATGGATTTGATCGAGCAGCACCTTCGAGCCCGCGCCGTCCCGGTTGCAGGTGTAAGGCGGCGCGGTGATCGCCACGATGGGCAATCCGGAGTTGTCCAGGTGATTGAGCGAGCTGCTCAGGTTATTGCCGATGAAGCTCTTCACCGGATCGAACAGGATCATCCCGCGCAGGTTCGCGAACGCGGAGGCGTAGTTCGCCCGCAATTGCTGCGCGACATACGGCACCGCCTCACCGCCGGCCGAATGGCCCGCGAACACCATGGCGGTGGGCAGGGTCAGAGCGGTGCGGCCCGCTTTGGTCTTGGCCTCGGTGAAACTGCGGCCCAGCTTGTCGTTGGCATCGGCGGCCTTGCCGAACAGGTCGGCGACATTGTGCAGGAAATCGGTGTTATTGCCGAGGTTCTCGAGCGTACAGCCGAGCAGGTTGGCGGTGGGCAGGGTCGGCGCGAACACCAAAAAGCCCTGGGCCGCGAACTTGCGGGCCGAATCGTCCATCGAGTCATTGGAACCCGCGAAGCCGTGCTGTAGCCACAGCAGTGCCTTGGGGGTGCCCGCGGGGAAGTACCAGTCGCTGCTCTGGTGCAAGGTGCTGAACGCGCAGCGGATGTCGACCTTGTTGGAGACCTTCGTGATTGCCGCGTCAGCGTGGGCGGTGGGCGCGATCAGGGCGGGGAGGATGGTTGCGGCGGCGATGGAACATAACGCGGCCAGCGCTCTTCGGATTCTCAAGGGACTTCCTTGTCTCTCATGGAGAAACACCGTTTCGTTTCTCGCGCTCCATTAGCGGTCTGAAACACGCACAAGTCAATACCTGGAAATTCTCCGTCGATACTCGAATGATGTTGTGCTGCAACAGGTCAACGCGCACACCGATGGCCCGGCAACCGGAGCGGCCGGGCTGTGGCGACAAGGTTCGGGGTTAGCCCGAGACCTCCGGTTCATTGACTTCGAGCAGTGCCAGCAGCCCCGCGAATCGGCCGGGCGCGGCCAACTCGTAGACCGCTTGGGTGATGGCGTCTGCGCGAGTGGTGGTCAACGTTCGCGCGGTGTTCAAGCGGAACTTGGTGGCGAGTTCCGTTGCCGAGAGCGGGTTTCCGGGACCACCGCGATTGACCTCCACGCGTTCGGTGAGCGTGCGCCCGTCCCGAAGCCGCGCGGTGAGCACGGCCGGGAATTGGAACGGGAAGATCTGCTCGGCGCGGGCATCGGGAACGCATTCGACCTTGGCGGCCAGGGCGAGTCGGCGTGGATCCGCCGCCATGGCGTCGGTGAAATCCTCGTGGAAGAGGCCGAGTCCGCCCCCGCCCAGCAGGGCGGCGGCCACCGTGTATGGACCGGAAAAGGCCGCGTGGTAGCCGGATTCGGGGCGGCGCTTGTGGTCGATGGGTTCGGCGATGGTGCGCAGGACAGGCGTGGGCGCGCCCAGGATCAGGCTGTCGACCTCGTCGGCGCGTACGCCGCGAGCGCGCAGGCGCAGTGCGGCGTCGATACCCGCATGGGTGAAGTGATTACAGGGATACGGCTTGAAGAAGACACCGGGCAGCTCCCAGCGCTCTCCGAGTTCGGCGGTGACGACTTCCGGCGTCGCATGATCTCCGCAAAAGGCCTGCAGCAAACCGAATCTGCCCTCGATGACCGTCGGCGGTCCGGTCAGCCCATGCCTTGCCAGTCCGGCCGCGGTGACCGCCGCGTGTGCCGCCCATCCGCAGTGCACCCGTTTCACGGTGCCGCCGGTGCGATTGGCTTCCAGCAGCCCCGAACCCATACTCGACGCGATACCGAGAGCGTGTGCGATACCGGCCGCGTCGAGGCCGTACAGCATGGCCGCCGCGGCCGCCCCGCCGACCGCGCCGCAGATGGCGGTCGCGTGCTGACCGCGTTCGAAGAACACCGAATTGCCCAGTGCCCGGTCATATCCCGCCATCCCGAGGCGCACGGTGACCTCCACGCCGACCGCGACCGCGTCCAGCAGCTCCGCGCCCGAAGCATCGGTGGCCTGGGCCACGGCCAGTGCCGTGGGGACCACGGTCGCGGAGGGATGCAGCACGGACGGCAGGTGGGTGTCATCGAAATCCATTGCGTGCGCCAGGGTTCCACCGAGCAGCGCCGCACTGGCGGCGGGAAATCCGCCGGGCTGCCCCAATGCGGTCGCCTGCGGCGTGCCCGCCCACTCCAGGACCAGCGCCCGCACCGCCGCCGCGGCGGGTGTGTGCAGTGCGGCGAAGCTGTTGCCCAGCACATCCAGGACCCGTCTGGTCGCGTCCCGGCGCAGCTCGGTGCCCACCCCGTTCAGACGTGCGGTGACCGCGAAGTCCGCGAGCCGTTCGACGATCGTCGCAGCGCTCATCGGCTCACCGCCGCGAGCGGACGCACGGGCGATCCCGTGCCGCCGACGATGCGCAGCGGTGCGAGCACGAAGACGAACTCGTGAAGCCGCTGGGCCGCAAGCGCTTCCAGCGCGAGATGTTCGAGGATGTAGATCCCGGACTCCACCAGCAGCACCCGATGCACCGGAAGCACGCTGTGCCCGGCTCCCGGCGCCAGGCATTCGTACGCGGTGGTATCGGCTCCGGTAGCGGAGATACCGTGTGCGGCAAGCCATTGCGCCCCGGCGATACCGACCCCCGGCACACCTGTCGCCGTGCCCAGATAGGTGGGTGGATCGTCGAACCCGCGCGACCATCCGGTGCGAATGAGCACCACATCGCCCGGTTCGACTCGCACCCCGGCGTATTCGGCCGCCCGCTCGAGATCGCGCACCGTCACCTCGTAGCCGCCGGGCAGGACGTCGGTGTCGTGCAACCCGGCGATATCGAGCAGGATGCCCCGGCACACGAACCCGGGCAGCTGTTCCGCGCCGTGTTCGGTGAATACCCCACCCTGCTGCGCCGCGAGGGCATCGACGCCGCCGTGCAGCATGCCGTTCTGGCTGACGTGGCTGAGCGCGTCGATATGGGTGCCCACATGTCCACCGGTGACGATGATCTCGGCGGCCGCCGATCCGCCGTCCGGGCGAATCAGATCACCGTGCCTGCGCGCCAGCGTCATTCGGAAACCGGGATGGTTCGGCGAACACGGCATCCCGGTGAAGAACGGCTGACCCAGTTCGATCAACCGGACGCCGCCCTGCACCGCGCGTACCAGCGGGTCCTGCGCGCTCATCGCACCACTCCCGCCGCGCGCAGCTCGGCCAGCGCATCGGGATCCACCCCGTAGCGTCCCAGGACCTCGGCGGTATGCGCGCCCAAAGGTGGCCCGGTCCAGCGGATTCGGCCCGGAGTGTCGGAGAGCCGGAACAGCACGTTCTGCATGCGCACCCGCCCCAGCTCCGCATCGGGCAGGTCGGCGATGGTGCCGAGCGCCCGATATTGCGGATCGTCCAGGACGTCGGCGGCGGTGTAGACGGGGGCGATGGCGGCCTCGGCGTGCTCGAAGGCTTTCACGACCTCCGCGGTATCGCGTGCGGCGATCCACGCGCCGACCGCATCGTCGAGTTCGTCAGCGTGCAAGGCTCTTTCGGCTCCCGAGCCGAACCACGGCTGTTCGATCAGATCGGGTCGCCCGACCAGGCGCAGCACCCGTTCTGCCACCGATTGCGCGCTCGTGGACACTGCCACCCAACCGCCGTCGGCGGTGCGGTAGAGATTGCGGGGAGCGTTGTTCGAGGACCGATTGCCCATCCGCGTTTGTAGCTCGCCGAGCTGGTCGTAGGCGATGAGCTGGGGGCCTAGCAGGGTGAGGATGGGTTCGATAATGGCGAGGTCGATCTGCTGACCCAGTCCGGTGCGATCCCGCGCGCGCAGTGCGGTCATGATGGCGAAAGCGGTTGCCTGCGCGGCGATTCCATCGGCCAGACCGAACGGCGGCAGCATGGGCGGTCCGTCGGGCTCGCCGGTGATGGCGGCGAATCCGCTCATCGCCTCGGCGAGCGTGCCGAATCCCGGACGCCGGGCATAGGGTCCGATCTGTCCGAAGCCGGTGACCCGGGCCAGCACCAGGCCCGGATTGATCTCGCGCAGTTCGGAATAGCCCAGGCCCCAGCGTTCCAAGGTGCCCGGACGGAAGTTCTCGACGAGGACATCCGCATCGGCCACCATGCGCCGAAAGATCTGCTGCCCCGGTGCGGACCCGAGATAGAGCGTCACCGATTTCTTACCGCGCCCCAGCATCTTCCACCACAGTCCCACGCCGTCGCGCTGCGCACCGTGGCTGCGCACCGGATCGCCGTCGGGGTGTTCGATCTTCACCACCTCCGCGCCGAAATCCGCCAGCATGGTCGCCGCCAGCGGACCGGCGAATAGCGTCGCCACATCCAGTACGCGGATTCCCGACAGTGGGCCGTCCATCGCTCAACTCCTACCCGCCGCAGCATGTTTCCCACAGCGAAACATGAAAGTGGGTGTGCGGCATTGACTGTCAGCGCATACTACTGCGATGATCGCCCAATTGGAAAAGCTGTTTCGCACAGAGAAACTGGAGTGAGCCGTGGCGACCGACCTGCTGATCCGGAACGCCCGCGTCGTGCGCCCGGGCGACCCATCCACCGACAGCCCCCCGGCGGTCGATATCGCGGTCGCGGGCGGGGCCATCACCGCGGTGGGCGCACAGCTGCCGACCTCCGGTGTGGACAATGTGATCGACGCGCGCGGGCTGCTGGCTTTTCCCGGAGTGGTTGACGCCCATCAGCATTGGGGCATCTACCAGGAGCTAGCCGCGGACACCGATACCGAGAGTCGCGCCTGTGCTCAGGGCGGTGTCACCACCTCGATCACCTATATGCGCACCGGGCGCTACTACCTCAATCGAGGCGGGGCCTACCGGGACTTCGTACCGGAGGTGCTGGCCGCGATGGCCGGACGATCCTTCGTCGACCATGCCTTGCATCTCGCGCCGATGACCGCCGAGCACATCGCCGAAATACCGTCCCTGGTCCAGGATTTCGGCATCACCTCGTTCAAGATCTTCATGTTCTACGGTGGCCACGGCCTGCACGGCCGGTCCTCGGATCAGGCCGACTTCCTGATGATCCCGCCCACCGAGCGCTACGACCTGGCGCACTTCGAATTCGTCATGCGCGCGATCCAGCGGGCCCGCGCGAGTGTGGGCAGACACCTCTCGCTATCACTGCACTGCGAGACCGCCGAGATCATGGCCGCCTATACCGAACTCGTCGAACGCGAGGGCACGCTCAGCGGTCTGCGCGCCTACAGTGCCTCGCGCCCGGCGCATTCGGAGGGCTTGGCCATCACCACCGCGTCCTACCTCGCGCACGAAACCGGGTTGGCGAATATCAATCTGCTGCATCTGTCCTCGGCCAAGGCCGTAGAGGCAGCGCTCACCATGGCCGCGGCCTTCCCGCACGTCGACTTCCGTCGCGAGGTCACCATCGGGCATCTGCTGGCCGATGTCGATACCGCACACGGCCTGGGCGGCAAGGTGAATCCGCCGTTGCGCGAGCGCGCGGATGTCGAAGCGCTGTGGCGGCATCTGCTGGCGGGGGACATCGACTGGGTCGTCAGCGATCACGCCTGTTGTCGCGACGAACAGAAATTCGGGCCCGACCGCGAGGATGTCTTCGCGGCCAAATCCGGGTTCGGCGGTGCGGAGTATCTGCTACCCGGCTTGGTGGGGGAGGGGATGCGCCGCGGACTGCCGCTCTCGCGCATCGCCGAACTCACCGCGCGCAACCCGGCGCGGCGGTACGGACTGGTCGACAAGGGTGAGATCGCGGCCGGATTCGACGCGGACATCGTGCTCGTCGATCCGGACGCACGGTGGACGGTGCGTGCGGCGGATTCCGAATCCGCCCAGGAATACACACCTTTCGAGGGATTCGAGATGCACGCGCGCGTCGACACCGTCTTTCTGCGCGGTCATCGGATCTACGGCGACGGCAAGGTGCAGGGCGATCCGCGCGGCCGCTACCTGCGGCGCGATCCCCGCGCCGACGCCCGTCGTGGAGTCGCGTCGTCCTGACGTGCGAATTCGGTCGTCGAATCGCCCGCTCGTTTCCGAAGTGCCGGGCGATCTCGATGCGGCTATGCGGGTCGCGCCGAGACGCGGATCGATGAGCTCAGCCGCGGGGAGCCTTGCCGCCGTCCGGCGCGTCTGTGGTGCCCGCGGCGCGCGGGCCGGATTCGGGACCGTTATCGAGTTCGGTGGCGAATTCGCGCAGGGCGCTCACAATCTGCACCATGGCGCGATGGGTCGTCTCCAGCTCATCCTCCGACAGCGATGACAGCGCGCTCCGCATACGAGTGGCCAGCGGCATGAAAAACGCCGCGGCCACGGCCATTCCGTGATCGGTGTAGTGCAGTTTCACGCGTCGGCGGTCGGTGGCGTCCACGGCGCGTTCGAGGTGCCCGGATTCGATCATGCGTTCCACCAGGTAGGTGATCGCCGCGGGAGAAACGCCCGCCAGGGTACCCAACTGCCCGGCGGTCAGCGGCGTGCCCTCGACCTCCGCGGTCGCCACATGAACCAGCGCGCGGAAATCATTGGGCCGCAAATCGTGTGAGCGCGCGAACGAATGACCGATCTGCTCGGAGACCGCAGCCAGTGCGCGGACATCGCGGGCGATCTCGGTTTCGAGCGCGGAACGCTCGGTCCCCGGTGGGGGCATACTCGCCGGGCGGTCGGCCACCGCTACCTCCTTCGTTGTCCTACCCAGCCTAGTGCCCCTGCGGGCTCGGTCTTTGCGCATTAGTTAAGTTTCTGAAATAGTTGCTCGCATGGGTGTATGGGATCGCTACGCGGACCTGGTCACCGGGCGCAGAGCGTGGGCCTTGCTGCTCGCGGTCGTGCTGTTCGGCGCGCTGGTCATGGGCCTGGCCGGGAGTAACGACAGTTCGGGGCAGGGGCCCAAGTCATTGCCGGACAGCGCGGAGTCCGCGCGTGTCGCCACCGCCGTCGAGCGGTTCCCGGGCGGTGACACCGCTGCCGCCGTGCTCGTGGCTAGTCGAGGCGATGGCGCGGAGCTGAGCCCCCAGGATCTCGCGGCGGTCGACGCGGCGGCGGATCGCATGCGTTCGGGTGGTGAGCGCGCACCGGCGGTGGTCTCGCCTGATCGCAAGGCCGCGTTGGTCTCGATTCCGGTCCCGGCATCGCTGAACGGGTTCGCGCTCTCGGATCGGGTTGCCGACCTGCGGGCGGCGGCGAATCGGGACGCACCGGCGCAGTTGGACTTTCAGGTGACGGGCGGTCCGGCCTTCGGGGCGGATATCGCCGAATCGTTCTCCGGGGCGAACGTGCTGCTGCTGGTGGTGACCGCGCTGGTGGTGATGGTGCTGCTCATCCTCACCTACCGCTCACCGGTGCTGTGGCTGCTGCCACTGTCGGTGGTGGCGTTCGCGGATCGAGTCGCCACCGGGGTCGGCACCGCGCTGTCGCAACTGACCGGACTCGCGTTCGACGGATCGACCAGCGGGATCACCAGTGTGCTCGTCTTCGGCGCGGGCACGAACTACGCGCTGCTGCTGGTGTCGCGCTATCGGGATGAGCTGCACCACAACGAGTCTCATCGAGACGCGCTACGCGCTGCGGTCCGCCGGGCCGCGCCCGCGATTCTGGCCAGCAATGCCACCGTGGTGATGGCGCTGCTGACCCTGCTGCTCGCCGCGCTCCCGAACACTCGCAGCCTCGGGGCCTTCGCCGCGGCGGGGTTGGTCGTGGCATTGGTGTTCGTGCTTTTCGCGCTGCCGCCGCTGCTGGCATTGTGCGGTCGAAAAGTTTTCTGGCCCTTCGTTCCCCGCCCCGATGAACGTGATGAGGCGCAGTCCGGCGTCTGGTATTCGATCGCGCGCGGGGTGGTGCGGCGACCGGTGCTCGTGGTGGTGCCGGTGCTGGCCGGACTACTGCTCTGCGCGAGCGGACTACTGGTGACCAAGGTCGGGCTCGCGCAGACCGAGCAGTTCCGCGTGCGCGCGGAATCCGTGGACGGACTGGACACCCTGGCCGCTCATTTCCCTTCCGGCACATCCGATCCCGCTATCGTGCTGGCCCGTACCGATACGCGCGCCGCGGTTCAGGCCGCACTCGACCACACCGAGGGAGTCTCACGGGCGAGCGTCAGCGGTGACTCGGGCAGCGGGCTGACTCGATGGTCGGTGGTCCTGGACGCCCCACCCGCGTCGGCCCAGGCGTTCACCACCATCGAAGCCCTGCGGTCCGAGCTGCGCGCCATCCCCGGCTCCGAGGCGATGATCGGGGGTTCCGATGCCCAGGCGCTCGATATCCGAGATTCGGCTCGGCGTGATCAATTGCTGGTCATCCCACTGATTCTCGCGGTCATCCTGCTGGTGTTGCTCGCACTGCTGCGCGCGATTCCGGCCGCGCTCATCCTGGTGGCCGTCACCGTGCTCAGTGCGCTGGCGGCGCTGGGACTGGGAAGTCTGGTGAGTGACCACGTGTTCGGCTTCCCCGCGCTCGATACCAATGTGCCCCTGTTCGGATTCCTGTTCCTGGTCGCGCTGGGCGTGGATTACACGATCTTCCTGGTCGTCCGGGCGCGCGAGGAAGCCGAGCGGCACGGGACCGTCGACGGCATGGTGCGCGCGGTCTCCTCCACCGGCGCGGTGATCACCAGCGCCGGAGTAGTGCTGGCGGCGGTCTTCTGCGTGCTCGGGGTGCTGCCCCTGATCACCCTCACCCAACTGGGCATCGTGGTCGGAATCGGCATTCTGCTCGACACGTTCGTCGTGCGCACCGTGGCGGTCCCCGCGCTGTTCGCCATTCTCGGCGACCGTATCTGGTGGCCCGGCACCCGGCATGGCGACAGGTCCGGAAAGGAGGCCGAACCCGCAGTCGCGCACTGAACGAACCTTCGAGCTCGTCGGATGAGTACACCGCTAGGTAAGGACAAGCATCATGAATCGGAACCACTTACGAGTGCTGGCAACGACTTTCGCCGCCGCCGCGGCCGTATCCGTCGCCGGAA
The DNA here is from genome assembly GCF_040680615.1 of Nocardia sp. NPDC052001. Classification (NCBI taxonomy): domain Bacteria; kingdom Bacillati; phylum Actinomycetota; class Actinomycetes; order Mycobacteriales; family Nocardiaceae; genus Nocardia; species Nocardia sp. NPDC052001. The sequence goes on from NZ_JBFAXC010000014.1 coordinate 142,913, forward strand.
TCATGCCCGTGGCGAATGCGCAATCCGATCAACCGCAGCCGATCGCCTCACTGGATCTGAGCCGGTACCTGGGCACCTGGTACCAATTGGCCGCAATGCCACAGTATTTCAACCTGGTGTGCGCCCGCGACACCCGCGCCGAATACGCGCTGGACGCCCAGGGCGATGTGTCGGTGCACAATTCATGCACCACCTGGACCGGCGGGCCGAACGAGATTCGCGGCACCGCCACCGTGACCGACCCCGTCACCAACGCGCAACTGCACGTCAGCTTCCCCGGGGTGCCCACCCAGGAGTCGCGCTACGGGTCACCCAACTACATCGTGACCGCCCTCGGCCAGGATTACTCGTGGGCGCTGGTCACCGATCCGAATCGCCTCTCGGGTTTCGTGCTCTCGCGCACCCCCGCCCTGGACCCCGCCCAGTGGAGCGATATCCGCGCCGCGATCACCTCGGCGGGGGAGAACACCTGCTGGTACCTCACCAGCCCCACCACCGGCGGGCTCGAGACTCTCGCGCCGCTGTGCTCGGTCTGATCGGAGCGTCCTCCGATCCGTCCGTCGTTTCGGATGCGACTGGTCCGTATTCTTGAAAACACCTCACCATCAGCGGATATACAACTCGATCATGCTGAGGGATGACGAGTTGTTTTCTCTGCCAGTGATTCTCGATATCGGGCTGTGTGATGCGGCGTATGCTCGGTTGCGGCACAACGCATTTCGATCGCCCCGGAGGGTATCCCGCTCACGTAGAGAGGGACATCGGCGTTCGCATTTCGGCTCGAGGCAACCAGCTTCGAGAAGGAAAGGAAACACCATGCCCGATATCGATCTAGGTCTTGCGTCCGACTGGGAAGAGGGGGACACCCACGGCCGGGTCAAGCTGCGCGACAGCCAGGTCTACCCCAACACACCGAAGAAGGATGTGCTGATCAGTTCGCCGGTGAGCATCGAGCTCTCGGTCAATACCAATTTCAGCAGCTCCCAGGAAGCGGACAAGATCTACTTCACCACCCACATCGGCAATACCAAGAAAATCATCGCGATCCTGGACTCCAACGGAGATCTCTACGTCGCAGGGCGCGTGATTCAGGGCCAAGCCGATCTGAAATACCGGTAGTCCGAGACATCGCAACCCGGAACGGCCGACTTCTTGTATTTGGTCGGCCGCTCCGGCCTCGTGGATTCACCCGGTTGCATCGATAGTGCATCGAATAGCGCTAGGGTGGAGGTATGAGCGCATCGATCGTGCTTTTCACCCGAGACCTGCGTGTGCACGACAACCCCGCCCTGGAAGCGGCGTGCCGGGAGAGCGAGCAGGTGGTCCCACTATTCGTGTTGGACGAGGACCTGCTCGCCAAGGTTTCCGACGCGCCCAACCGGCTACGGTTCCTGTACGCCGCACTGGGGGAGCTCGACGCCGAATTGCGTTCGCGTGGTGGACGATTGGTGGTGCGGAGCGGCAATATCGTCGACGAGGTCGAGCGGCTCGCGGCGCAGGTGAAAGCCCCGAGCGTGCATATGGCCGCCGACGTCACCCGCTACAGCGTCAAGCGGGAGGCGGCGTTGCGGGAGCGGCTGTCCGGCAGCGATTGTGCGCTGCACAGTCATCCGGCCTCCATCACCGCGGTCGACACCGCCACGCTGCGGCCCGATACCGGGCGCAGTCACTACGCCATCTTCAGCCCGTATTTCCGGCGCTGGCTCGATACCCCGATGCGGCGTCCGTTGGCCCCGCCGACCGCCATTCGGGTACCGAAGGTCGCGAGCGAGCCGATTCCGGATGCCACCGCGGTCGAGGGCGGGTCGCCCGATCTCGCCCTCGGCGGGGAGAGTACCGGACGAAAACTGCTGGAGCAGTGGCTTTCCGGTCCGGTGCGCGAGTACGCCGACGTCAAAGACATCCCGTCGGTCGACGGCACCTCCGGGCTGTCGCCGTACCTGCATTTCGGTTGCCTGTCCGCGGGTGAGATCGCCTTCCGGACCGATGCGTCGGATCCGGGCGGCAATGCCTTCGTGCGGCAGGTGGCCTGGCGCGATTTCTACCATCAGGTGCTCGCGGACCGCCCCGAAGTGGCCATCGAGGACTATCGCGAGACGAACGAGCCGTGGCGCAACGATCCACACGCGGTCGCGGCCTGGCAGGCCGGGCGGACCGGAATTCCGATGGTCGACGCCGGCATGCGCCAGCTCACCGCGACCGGCTTGATGCCCGGTCGTTCCCGGCTGATCGCCGCCAGCTTCCTGGTCAAGACCATGCGCGTGGATTGGCGTATCGGGGCGGGCTATTTCGAGCAGTGGTTGGTGGACGGTGATGTGGCCAACAACCGAATGAACTGGCAGTGGATGGCCGGAACCGGCACCGATACGCGATCGAGCCGGGTGCTCAATCCGCTGCGCCAGGCCGAGCGCTTCGACCCCGAAGGCGACTATGTGCGGCGCTGGCTCCCGGAACTGGCGGATCTGCCGGGCGCGGAGATCCACAAGCCGTGGCGCGCGGGCATGCTCGCCGGGGACTATCCGCCGCCGATCGTCGAATTCAACGGTATGTGAACGGGATTCATCGCTCCGGGAGTCCGGCGACGGCCGCGCAGTAGCGCCACAGGCGCTCGCGGTCGGCGTCGGATTCACGGGTCCTGCGCAGATAATGCTCGGGCCGGGCCCGACGGTCATGCCAGAACCGCCCGGAGGGAACCTCTGTCGCGGCCAGCCAGATCGCGGTGTCCGCGCCCTCGGCCGGGGTGCGCAGCAGCGGCCGGGTCAGGGTGCGAAAGCGCGGCAGCGATGTGGCCACGCCCGGGGTGTCCACCCAGCCCGGATGCATGCCGTGCACCGAAATGCCCTCGGCCGCATAGCGATCGGAGAGCGTCGGGAGCAGTGCCACCTGCATGCGTTTGGTGCGCGCGTACGCGGTCGCACCGCGGTATTCGCCAGTCTTGTATTCGAAATCCTCGGTGGGCAGGGGCTGGGTGTACATCCCGCCGGAGGACACCAGGATCACCCGTCCGCCCGCCATGACGGGTGCGAGTCGTTCGGTCAACAGCAGCGGTCCCAGAACGTGGGTGGCCAGGCAGATCTCATGGCCCTGCGGGCTTTCCGTGCGCGCCGCGGGCAGCACGCCCGCATTGTGCACCAGCACGTCGACTCGCTCGTTCCGCTCGACGAAGTCTGCGGCGAACCGGTGCACATCGGCCAGATCGGAGATATCGCAGCGTTCGACGCCGGGCCGCGGACCGGATCCGGACGCCGCGATCTCGGCCGCCGCCTCCGCACCCCGACTCTCATCCCGTACCACCAGGGTTACCGCCGCGCCGAGCTCGGCCAGCCCGGCCGCGATGGCCTTGCCGATACCCGAGTTCGCGCCGGTGACCAGCGCGGTTCGCCCGCGCAACGCCTGCGGCGGCAGCGGCGTCCAGCCGCGACTGCGCAGCGCGTATCCGGTGCGGCCGTACCCGAGCACCACGGTGCGGTCGAGCATGTCGTCGACAACGGTGCGGACGTCAAAGGTCATTGATCAGCTCTTCCGAGGTTCGCGCGGAGTGCGGTCCGCGAGCCGATTCGAATGCGGCGCTGCGATTGCATCGAATTTGCATCGATTCAATGATAGCGTCGAAAGGAGGAACCCGGCAGCATCGAGCGCTCGACGGCGGAGGATTCATGAACTTCAACCCAGCGGGCAAATGTCGATGAACGAGTCGTGGTGCACCCGATGAACCCCGCAACTCCCGCACGGATTCTCGGGGTTCTCACCGCCGCCTACGGTGCTGCGGTCGCCGTGCGACCGGCGATACTGCTGCGCCCCACCGGTTTGGGCATCGGCGAGGAACCGGAGCTCCGCGTGCTGGCTCGGATGGTCGGGCTGCGCGATCTGGCCTCGGGGGTGGCGCTCGCGGCGGCATCGACGCCACGAGCTCGCACCATGTCCGCGCTGGTGCGCATCGCGTCCGATACCGCGGACACCGCCGTGTTCGCCCGTGCACTCGCCGGGCGCCCCGAACGCACGAAAACCCTCGCGGTGACCAGCCTGTGGGGACTGCTGAGCCTGGCCGCGATGCGCTACGAACAGCGTGGACGCGCGGAGATACGCTCGGCGGCACATCGGTCATGACCGGTGCGCCGGAGGCATCGGAGGCCGCGGAGCCGGCGGAATTCACCGTCGGCGCCGTCGCGCGCCGCCTGGGCATTCCGGTTGCCACACTGCGCAGTTGGAATCGGCGCTACGGTATCGGCCCCACCCGGCTACCGGGTCGACACCGCCATTACACCGCCGCCGATCTCGCCGCGTTGACCAGGATGGTCGAGCTGGTCCGGGCCGGTGCGAGTCCCGCCAGCGCCGCCAAGGCCGGACGTCTGGTGCTCGAGCCCGCTCCCGAACTCGGCGCGGTCGAACCGGTGGTCACCGCCGCCGAAAGCATGGACGTCGCTCGCCTGCTGCATCTGCTGGACGCGCATCTCGCCCACTACGGTGTGATCGCCACCTGGAATCGACTGTGCCGCCCCGCATTCGCGGTGATCGTCGAACATCAGCGCCAGGGCGACGGATACATCGACGTCGAGCATCTGCTGTCCTGGGCGCTCACCACCAGCCTGCATCGCTGCGTTCCCGCCGTGGCCACCCCGGGCGGGCAGGTGGATCTCGTGCTGGCCTGCACTCCCGGTGAGCAGCACGTGCTGCCACTCGAGGTGCTGCGCGCCGCGCTGGCCGACAACCGCCGCCCCGCACTGCTGCTGGGCGCGAATGTGCCCACTACCGCTCTCGGACAAGCACTCTCGCGATACCCCCTCCCGCCGACGGTGCTGCTGTGGTCGCAATCGGCCCGGACCGCCTCGGTTGCCTCGGTACACGCGGCCGAGCTCGCTCGGTGTGCTGTCCTGCTGGCGGGCCCCGGCTGGGCGGAGTCGGCGTCCGTCCCCGACCGGCACATTCTGCGCAGCCTGGAGGAAGCGGTCGAGGTGTTGTGTGGTGACTCCTCGTGATCCCGACCGGATCTCGCCGATGACGCGGGAGTGCGTATGCCCTCGCATGAGGGCCGGGCTACACGCGGGCAGGTTGGTCTTCCCGTGCACCCAATTGTGCGAGCGCCTCGACCAGGGTGGCGACCCGGAGCGCCGATTCGGGCAGGAGCAGGCCATCCCAGCCCGGGCCGCCGACATGGACTCGCGCACCGGCGTCGGCGCAGATACGCACCGCGGAGGTGAGCGCGGTCGCCTCCTGTTGCGACCACAGCAGCACCGTGGCCGGTGCGGGCAGTCGATTCAGCGTGTCGGACAGGGCGATCGAGGGCACGTCGGGCCCGAGCATGCGCGCGCCCATACCCCGTTCGGCCAGCGCGGCGCGCAGCACTTCCAAGGGCAGCGAATGGGTTTCGCCACTGGTGCAGGCCAGCACGATCGGCGCGGACTCATCGATCGCCACGGGCGCCACCGCGCGATGCAGGGCCGTCACCACACACCAGGACAGCAGATGCTCCACATCCACACAGCCCTCACCGTCGAGCTGACGGCCCACGATGCCCGCGAACACCGGACGGCACAGGCGATCCCAGGTATCGACTACCCCGTACTCGCGCAGATGATTCTCCAGCAGCGCGCACGCGGTACTCGAATCCAGCGCGAAGGCCGCCGCCAGCAGCGTCGCCTCATCACCGAACGACAGCACCGGCCCGCGTACGGCCTCGGCAGCCGCCGCGGGAGTCGATCCCGCCCGGATGAGCTCCACCATTCGCGTGAGCACGGCGATATCGCGCTCGGAGTACAGACGGTGCCGTCCGGGCCGATCCTGACGCGGCCCGATCCCGTAGCGTCGATTCCAGCTGCGCAGCGTCGCGGTGGGTATGTCCAGCTTTTCCGCGACCGCGCGCACAGAGAGCTCGGTCTGTTCGGGCGCGGACATCGGGCGGTGCATGTCTTGATTGTGCCTGTTCGCCACCGAGAGGAGTGATCGCATGCGATGCGTGGTATTCGGAGCCACCGGCTACATCGGCGGCAGACTGGTGCCGGAGTTGCTGGCAGCCGGTCATGAGGTGCGACTGTTCGCCCGGGACCCGGGCAAACTCGATGACGCGCCCTGGCGGGACCGTGTCGAGGTGGTCCAGGGTGATGTCACCCGCGCCGAGGACGTCCGAGCCGCCGTGGCGGACCAGGAGGTTCTCTACTATCTGGTGCACTCGCTGACCCGGCACGATTTCGCCGATATCGATCGCGACGCGGCGCGGATCGTCGCCGCCGAGGCCGACCGCGCCGAACTCGCCCGGATCGTCTACCTGGGCGGGATCACCCCGGCCGGGCAAAACCTGTCCCGGCATCTGGCCTCGCGTGCCGAGGTCGGTCAGATCTTCCTGGATTGCGCCACCCCGGCGGTGGTGCTGCGGGCGGCGGTCATCATCGGTTCGGGCTCGGCCAGTTTCGAGATGCTGCGCTATCTCACCGAGCGGTTGCCGGTGATGGTGACACCGCGCTGGGTGCGCAACCGCATTCAGCCCATCGCGGTGCGTGATGTCATCTACTACCTGACCGCCGCCGCCGAGCTACCGCGAACGGTCAACGACGCCTTCGATATCGGCGGTCCGGACGTGCTCACCTACCTGGGCATGATGCGCGGCTACAGCGAGGTCGCCGAACTGCCGCACCGGCTGATCATGCCGGTCCCGGTGCTGACACCGTGGCTGTCGGCGCAATGGGTGAATCTGGTGACCCCGGTGCCCCGGTCGATCGCGGTACCGCTGATGGAATCGCTGGTCAACGATGTCGTCTGCGCCGATCATCGTATCGCGCAATGGATTCCCGATCCGCCCGGCGGTCTCACGCCGTATCCGCGCGCGGTGAGCCTGGCGCTGGAACGGATTCGAACCCTGGACGTCCTGACCCGCTGGTCCGATGCCAGCCCCTCGGACGCACCGTCGAACCCGCTGCCGACCGATCCGGAATGGTCCGGCGGTTCGGCGTATTCCGATGTCCGCGAACAGGATTCCACCGCCGATCCGGCGACCCTGTGGTCGGTGCTGGAATCGATCGGCGGTGTCAACGGCTGGTACTCGTTCCCCCTGGCCTGGGCTTTGCGTGGCTGGATCGATCGCCTGGTGGGCGGTGCGGGTCTGCGGCGCGGCCGGCGGCATCCGAATCTGCTGCGCGAGGGCGACGCCCTGGATTGGTGGCGCGTGGAAAGCCTCGAGCGTGGCCATCGCCTGTTGCTGCGCGCGGAAATGCGCGTACCCGGGCGCGCATGGCTGGAATTGACCGTCACCCCACGGGTGGGCGGCGGCTCACACTACCGCCAGCGTGCGCTGTTCGAACCGCACGGATTGGCCGGGCATCTCTACTGGCACGCCATTGCGCCGTTTCATGCCGTCATCTTCGGCGGCATGGTTCGAAACATCACCGGTGCCGCCGAAAAGCCCGAGTAAACAGCCGAAATAGGTTGCGCTGGACCGGGTGCCGGTCCGGTCGCCCATCGTTCAGTTGCCGCCGCGAAGACGCTGGTTGTCTTCCTCCAGGCGGTCGTTATGCGCCCGCAGATCGGTATTGGTGTCTTCCAGTTCGAGAATGCGCGCGATCGCGGACAGGTTCACGCCCTCATCCGCCAGCGCGGTGATGCGTTGCAGCACGGCCAGATCGTCGCCGCTGTAGCGCCGGGTACCGCCGGGGCTGCGTGCGGGGGTGAGTAGTCCGTGCTGTTCGTAGAGCCGCAGGGTCTGCACGCTGATGCCCGCGAGCTCGGCCGCGACCGAGATGCTGTACACACCGCGGCTACCGGCGGGCAGATGTGGCTCCTGCGGGGTCGTCTCAGGGTGGGGCAATGCGAATCCTCCATGCTGTGCGCGAGAAACTCTCGTCGGCGGGCTTGTGTTTTCATCGTAGCGGGATTACAAAATCTATACCTATCGACACAGATATTGTGCGATCCGCGGAAGATAAACACTGACAGCTTCGAACAAGGAGGACAACCGATGACGCGCGAGCGGAACCCGGGCACCACGGGCGCGCACGAGGTATTTCTCCGGCACCGCGCTCCCGCGGCGGGGCCTACGAGCACCGATCCCAAGACCACACACGCCGGTGCGCACGCACCGGACCGGGCGGCGCCTTCGCATGCGGGTCCGGTGACCGGGAGTTTCCGATTCTGGTTCGAATCGCAGCGCTGGGAGTGGTCCCCGGAGCTGTACCGCATGCACGGCTACCGCCCCGGCGAGATCGAGCCGACCACGGAATTGCTACTGGCGCACAAACATCCGGAGGATCGCGAACATGTCGCCGCCGCGATCGCGCGATCGATCGATCAGGGTGCGCCGTTCTCCAGTCGGCACCGGTTCATGGACCGGGACGGGCGCGAACATACGGTCATGGTCGTTGCCGATCGCATCTTCGATGACGACGACACCCCGGTCGGTACATCCGGCTTCTACATCGATCTCAGCGAAACCCTGGCCGCCGCAGCGCGTTCCACTCTCGATGAGCGCCTGCCGGAGATGCTGGAGGCGCGCGCGACGATCGAGCAGGCCAAGGGCGTGCTGATGCGGATGTACCGGATCAACTCGGATCAGGCATTTCGGGTGCTGACCTGGCGTTCGCAGGAGACCAACGTGAAACTGCGGGTGCTGGCCGAACAGCTCATCGAGGAACTGCCCGGCCTGCCACCCGAGGTGCCCTCGACCGTGGCGGTCTTCGATCACGCTCTGCTCACCCTGCACGAGCGCGTGCCGGCGCATTAGCGCGCGGTAGCCGACGCTCGAAATTTCCCGGCCCGGAGAGGTTCTCGCGGGGGCGGGCTCTTGACTTTCCCGGTGGGAAAGTGGATCGTTACTTTCCTAGTGGGAAAGTGAGCCCGCGCCTACCGAACAGGAGTCCGACATGGGAATCTTCCGCAAGACGAAGCGCGATCCCGAACCGGCGACCGAGCAGAAATCCTCGACCGAGCAGCAGCAATCCGATCAGGACGCCAAACGCCGCCGGCGGCGTCGCCTCTTGGGCGGCGCGTACACCGGCGGCTGGAGTGGCAGCTGACCGACCGAGTTCGGCTCAGGCGCTTCGCGCGTACTCGGCCGGACCGAGGGCTTGCTCGCGCAATTCGGTCAATGTCTTGGTAAGGATGCGCGACACCTGCATCTGCGAGATGTTCAACCGCGCGGCGATCTGTGCCTGAGTGCGATTCTCGAAGAAGCGCCACACCAGAATCTGGCGTTCGCGCTCGGGCAGCGCCGCGAGCAACGGCCGCACCGCCATCGCGTCCTCGAGCAGTCGATAGCTCGGCTCCTCGCTTCCGAGGGTTTCCGCGATCGGCGCCGGGCCGGACTCCTCATCCCCGCGGGGGGTGTCGAGCGAGCTGGTCTGGTACGCATTGCGCGCGATCATCGCCTGGGTGACCTCCACCAGGTCGACATCGAGCTCGGCGGCGATTTCCCGGGCCGTGGGCATGCGACCGAGCCGCTGCGACAACGCCTCGGTCACCGGTCCCAGCTGTTGCTGCAATTCCTTGGCCCGGCGCGGCACCCGCACCGCCCAGGTGTGGTCCCGGAAGTACCGGCGCACCTCACCCATGATCGTGGGCACCGCGAACGACAGGAAGGTGGTGCCGCGCGAGACATCGAAGCGATCCACGGCCTGCACCAATCCCAAACGGGCGATTTGGTTCAGGTCGTCGAACGACTCGCCGCGTCCGGTGAAGCGGCGCGCGATATGCACGGCCAGCGGCAGGCAGGCTTCGATGATCTGATCGCGCTTGTGTGCGCGCCGCGGGTCGTCGGCCGGGAACTCGGCCAGCTCCTGGAACAGGGGTTCGATATCGTCATAGCTGTCCCCGGCTCCATGAGACTGCCGGGATGCTTCGGTGGGAAGTATTGCCTCGGACATGGCGATTCCTCTTTCAAAGTTGGCCGACTGGCCGAGTGCTACCCCGGTGATCGAACCTCAAACAGGATGCGCGAGATTCGTTTCCGGATACCCGGCGAGTCGGCCGTGTCGGCCCCTCTGTCGTATGAACAGATGCGAGACTAGACCGTCTCGTAAACCGGTGAGCGCAACGGTCAGGACGGGGATGCCGCAGAGTCGTCGGAGCATGGGCAGGCCGCGAGATGATCGTCTCGACAGCGCGCTATTGCGGGCTGCTCAGGAGTTGCTGGCGGAGGTTGGATACGACCGGCTGAGCATGGAAGCGGTCGCGGCGCGTGCCGGAGCGGGGAAGGCGGCCGCGTACCGGCGGTGGAAGGGCAAAGCCGAACTGGTGGTCGACGCGGTGCGAACCCTGGAGTGGAAGGCTGAAGCCCCCGACATCGGGACACTGCGCGGCGACCTCCTCGCACTGGCGCGAGTTTTCTTGGAGCGCAACACTTTACGTGATGAGGTGCTGGCGGGCATGGCCACCGCGATGGCAAAGGACGCCGCCATCCGCGCGGCGATCACCGAGGCCGTAGACCAGCCTCGTCACGATGCCTTCGCCGCCATCCTCGCCAATGCCCATCGGCGCGGGGAGATCGCCCGCCCCGACGGCTGGGAGTATGTGCGGGATATTTTCCCGGCCATGATGTTTCATCGTGTGGCGGTCCTCGGCCGGCCGCTCGATGAGGATTTCGTCCTGCATCTGATCGACGACATCACCATCCCGCTGCTGACTATGCCGTCCACTCCGCGGTAGCTGCCGACCGCGCCGCGGTCCCGGGGATTTCGCCGATAGTGATCTGTCTCACGATGTGAATTCGTCGCCTTCTTGGGCTGCCGCCGACCGGGGCGATGTCCGAATCGGCTCGGCGAAAGCGGCCCTTGCGCGAGCGTTGTCGCGAGCCGATCCGGTTGCCAACCGAACACCTCGAACCCATCCTGGATACGGAACCGCACCGTATCGGTTCAGAGGACGAGGTAACAGGGTGGGACATCGTCATGAGTGCTCTACGTGTGCTAACGCCGGAGACGGCATCGATATCGGCAGGCCCCGGGGACGAACAATCCTTCATCCTCATGCACTGCCCGAACTGTCCACGTGAATACCACTTTCCGCAGGACCTTCCGCCGGGCGGCCGGATCCGCGCGAACCCCGACCGCTCGATAGACATCCTCGACGCGGTCGGCAACGTTGTGTCCCACACGAACCCGCCCTGGGCTTACGACGCTCTGGGCCGGCCGGTCCCCACTCGCTACGAGACCGACGGCCACGTGATTGTCCAGCACCTCATGCCCGATGCCAGCGACACATATCCCATTCAGGCTGATGCCGCCGCCGTCCCCGTCGCTGGGCTGGGATCCGCGGGCGAATCAGCCCGCCGTAGAGCGTGACACACGTGCGGTAAGTACCTGCACCCCATCGCCTTCGAGTTCGCCGAGGGCGGCGGCGCGACCTGCCAGGCTCATCGCGATCGCCTCGCCGGGTCCGCGCACTTCGGGACCTTGCCCGTACTGCCAGTCCATGTCGTCGGCGATCAGGCGCAGATCCCGCATGCGTCGTGTCGCGCCCGCGAACGGGTCGGGATTGTCGAGGACGGCGCGCAGACGCTCCGGGGGGATCACCCGCTCGCGACCCAGTGGGCGGCGGATGTCCTGATGGTGAATCACCAGGTCCACCAAGGAAAGTCGGGGGAGCACGGTCGCGCCCAGTCCGGCGTCGATCGAGGATTCGACGCGGTCGATCAGCTCGTCGGTCGACCAGGTCGCCGCTCGCCGCACCTGAATGTCGTTGAGCCGGTGCAGGGATAGGCGCGCTTTCGTGGCATCGCCGAGATAGGTCGCGACCGGCATGGAGTCGTGCAGCAGATGCGCCACGACATCGCGCACTCGCCATCCAGCGCACAACGATGGCGTTTCCCACTCCGGCGGTGACAGGGTGCGCAGCAGCGCGGCCAGATCCGTGCGTTCGGCGCGAATGAGCGGGCGCAGGTCGAAGCCGCCGAACAGCGCGTACGGTGACGTTCGAACCGAGTTCGTCATTGGCGAAGCCCTTTCACGATGGTTCGCGCGGAAACCTGGTTCGCGCGAATATACGTATCGCCGAGGTCCTACAGCCCGACCCGGATGAAGTTCCCCAGCCCGTGTCGCCGCCATTCGACCAGCATCTTCGGGGTCGGCAGCCAGAACGGGTCGGGAAGCGGTATCCCCAAGCGAGATTCGCGGGTGAGGCCGAAGCGGGGGCCGTTGCGCAGCATGTTCGTCATCGAGAATCGCGGCTGATAGTCGTGGCCGAGGCGTCCTTTGCCGAGGCTTTCGGTGATGAGCGCCGCCATGTGTTCGGGGGCGCGGGTGATGCCGTGGATCTCGGGGTGTTCGTCCTGCCACTGCCTCACGGCGTCCTCCGAGGCGAAAAAGCTGTTGTAGTCGCACCATCCGACGACCCGGTGCGGCATCTCCCGGACCGGATAACCCAGGTGGACGCGCAGGGTTCGCGGCGCGAAGTCGACCAGAATGCCATCCCGCTCGACCAGCTGAATGGGCGCACCGGTCTGCCTGCACACCGAGTCGACCACCACCTCGGCTCCGGGGAACTGGCCGGAGATCGCACATGCTTCGACCGCGCATTCGGCGAACCAGCGCTGCACGCCGTCGACGGTGACGCGGTAGTGGTTCGCGAACGCGGCGAAGGGCCGCGCGTAGACGATCTCGCCGAGGGGCGGTTGCGGATTCGCGAGCGGCTCACCCTGAAAGACCGGACTGCCCGCATGCTCGTCATCCTGCACGGCTACGCAGATCGCGCCCTCGAGATCGCGCAGCTCACTGCGCATTTCGTCGTCCGACAAACCGAATTCCGTCCGCAATTCCGCGACGGTCGGCACGGTTCCCGAGTCCCGAACCTGGCTCATGATGCGTTCGCGAATGAGGTGAGCGCGAGCAGTGAGTGTGGCCACGAAGCCCTCCTAGGTCTGATCCTGCATTCTTCTGCAACCAGTGATCACTATGCGATCAGTGTTCACTCTTCTGGGATGGGTGTCAACGATCGCGTCGCCACATCTCGATTGACGGGCCGAACGCGGCAGTCGATTCGCGTACAGTGATCACAATGTGAACAGGTCGGCGAAACCAACCGCGAGTACGCCGCCTCCGCGACGAAGGGATGCCCCTCGATGCCGGACCCCGCCCCCGGGACGGTCACCCGCCGAGCCGAGCGCCGAGCCGCGACGGTGGCCGAGATCAAGTCGCATGCGCGACAGCAGCTCGCGACCGAAGGCACCGGCGGCCTCTCCCTGCGCGGTATCGCCCGCTCGATGCGCATGTCCCCCGCGGCCCTGTTCCGCTACTTCGACAACCAAACCGCCCTGGTCACCGCCCTCTGCGTCGACGCGTACGACGCGCTGAACGATGCGATCACCGAAGCCCAAGCCACCGCGGACCCCAACCCCACCGCGCAATGGCGAACCCTCTGCCTGGCCACTCGCCACTGGGCCCTGACCCACCCCGCCGACTTCGCCCTCATCAACGGCACCCCCATCCCCGGCTTCGAAGCCCGCCCCGAAGACACCGGCCCCGCAGCAGGCCGACTACTCACCCTCGTCTCCTCCGGCTACCTCGCCGCCATTGCCTCCGGCGCAGCCGACCCATCCGCAACCCAGGTCCCACCACTGACCGCGGGCCCCCTCCTGAAATCACTCCTAGACACAGACTCACTCCCCGACACCCCCATCCCCGGCATCATCCTCAACGGCTGGGCCTCCATCCTCGGCTTCATCGCCGCCGAAGTCTTCGGCAGCCTCACCTCCCTGATCGCCGACCCCGACGCCCTCTTCGACGCCCACCTCCGAACAGTCATGCACGGCATGGGTTTCAGTCAGTGACACCGTCCAAGGCAATGCGTTCGACGCACGCCTCGTTCGTACCGCCGCTGGGTTCGGGATTCCAGAGATCGGTCATGGTCACTCCGGTCCTTTCCCTCCGGAAACGCTGGGCAGTGTCGAGGTAGACCACATCGGAGGTAGCGACGATCTCGCCGACTGCTTCGTCATAGCTCAAATGCCGTGCGCTGGGCGTGATTACAGCCTCGGCATCCTGACCCCACGCGACCGTTTTCAACTGCATTAGCGGCTCGCTCCGCCGCGCCACGTCATAAACGATCGCCGCCACGATGTACCCGAGTCTCTCTGCGACATCATGGATCTCATCCTCATCTGCCCGCCGTCGCGCCCCGGACACTCCTCAACGCAGAAATCCGACTGCCGTTCGCAAGGGCAAAGACCTCACACCCATGACTCCACCTCTGCTATCCGTTCGGCGATATCAGTGATGCGGAGCGTGCCTTCAGGCTCGGTGCTGTCTGCACAGTGAATGGTGTACAAACGCGTTTCCTCGATGCAGAAGACTTCCGCAAGAGGGAACAACACCGCAATGTCGTTGTCGGAGAGGTGTTCAGCCCCCGGTGCGAGGACCGCGTCAGCGCCCTCGACCCGCAGCAGGCTCAGCAACCGGCCGGGGTCTCGATCATCGTCATAGTCGTAAACGACCAACGTCAGATCCATTCTCAGCAGCCTCGCCATGCACCACATGGCGTCCTCGTCTTGCTCCCGCCGGCTACCCGAAACGTCGACGCGCAGATAGCCAATAGCCGACCGTGTCCTCATTGCCGACCACCTCGGTAGCCGACGTTGTGGCGCTTGCCCGCGAGTCCTGGACTCAGGTATTTGCCCGCAACGTGGGTCATCGCATCACCACATATTCGCGGTACGCGGATCGGCCGATTGCCATGCGGCCGCGATCGGTCGGCCGCCAACGTGCCGGACCCTGTGGCGTGCAGCGCACCAATCCAGTGCGCGAGAGCCGCATCAGGGCATTGCGAACTGGTGGTTCGGTCAGCCCTGTTAGTTGGGAGAGTTCGGCCACGGTCGCCGAATCCGATCCGGCCATCGCGGCCACGGCTCCCAGTACTCGCGCTTCTTGTTCGGTGAGTGCCATGGCGGTTACTTCTTCCCCTCCGCGTGGAACCTGCTGGGCGGCAAATGTTTTCCTTGCACGGTGTGGACTACATCCGGAACGAGCGCGTATCCCCTCCGTGGGAGAGTGACCCAATCCGGCGTCCCGGGCGCTACTTCCCACTGTGGCCGTCGTCAACCGAGGAAAGAAGTGACTGGAGGTGTACTGCGCGGGTACTCTCGGGCCACCAAGTCGGTTAGGGGAAGGCCGATGGCCACGTGTGCCCAATGGACAGGCGTTGAAACCAAGGCGTTTCGAATAGCTTTGCGGCTCAAGCAAGGGCCGTTTGCGGAGTATGTCGGTGTATCACTTGACACCGTCAAAAAGTGGGAACGTCGTGGGGCGACCATTACCTTAAGTAGTGCTTACGCGGCGCGCATGGACCAGAAGCTGGCTGCTGCGGATTCTGATGTGGTACGGCGCCTTCAGGCGTTGCTCGAATCAGAACCTACATCGGGCATAGCAGTAGCGGAGGTCGACACTCCGTCCGAAACGGACGCTGATGATTGCGTCGTCGTTTCCGCTCGAACCCTCACCGGCGAGCTTGTTCTCGTTTCGGTACCGCGTCGGAGCTTCGTCACGGGAATCGGGGCCGGCGCGATCTGGGCGGCGATGTCCAAAAGCAAGGTGCCGGTGCGACGTTCGCTGACGGGTAAGGTATTCGCCGGTCTGTTCTCGAATGCTCAGATCGACCACGCAAAGCATTTTGACTCATTGAGAATGTCTCTGATCGAGTCCGACAACATCTACGGCTCGGCGCAAACCCTTCCGCACGTTGTGAGTGCCCTAGACCTGTTGGACCAACTCAAGCGGTCGAAAGTTGGTGATCCTGAGGGCATCTTGCGGATGCGTGCCCTGTTCGCCGAGACGGCAGCTTGGCAGTTTCAGGACCAGCGAGATTTCGTCAATGCCCAGTTCTGGGCCGCGCGTGCGTTGCAGTGGTCTCACCAGTTGGCTGACGACTACTACATCGGCCTGTCGTTGGTTCGGATGAGCCAACTGGCATGCGACCAAGGTGACGGAGCAGAGGCTGACGAGTTGGCTGTCGCGGCGCAACGTAGCGCGCCTGACGATTCCCTCTTCGCCGCAGCGTCCCTGACGTTCCGTGCGCACGCGCTCGCGCTCGACGATGACCTCGTCGCAAGCGCACGCACATACGATCAAGCGCGCTTGATCGTCGAACGGGCAGACCACGATCCGAGGTGGGGGATGTTTCTCGATGACTCCTACATCGATGCGCATCAAGCCCATACCTTTGCGGAGTGTGGTGAATTCGTGAGAGCCACAAATCAGTTCGCTGATGCCATGTCTCGCATGCAACTGGGCTTCCCTCGGGACAAAGGGGTATATCTCGCCCGCGCCGCAGTGGCCCATATGAACGCGGGTGAGATCGAACCTGCCGCAGCGCTGGGATTAGAGGCGTTGCAAATCGGAGTGGGAACGCGATCGGCCCGCATCCTGCACAAGGTCCGGCACCTTTCGGGCATGATCGATGGCGCCAGTACGCAACCGGGCGTCGCGGAGTTCCAGGACGCCTTCTCTACCTGGAAGGCGCAGGAGTGTCCCGACCCCGTGTAGTTCTCTCCGTCGCCGTCAGCCTCGACGGTTATATCGATGACACCATTCCCGAACGCCTCTATTTGTCCAACGAGCGCGACTTCGACGGTGTTGACCAGTTACGCGCCGAATCCGACGCCATCCTGATCGGCGCCGAGACCGTGCGCAGAGACAACCCGCGGCTGTGGTTACGCAGCCAGGAACGGCGAGAGTCGCGCGTTGCCGCAGGGAAACCGGCGAACCTGCTGAAGGTCACCGTGACCGCATCGGGTGACATCGACCCCGATGCTCGGATGTTTCACCAGCACATCGAGGCCGGAAAACCTTTGGTGTACACCACGGTTGAGGGTGCGGAAAAGATCGGAGTGAAGCTCGCCTCGGTGGCGGATGTTGTCGCCATTCCGGACGCCGACTTCTGGGGAACGCTCCTTGATGACCTCGGTCGGCGCGGGGTCGGGCAGTTGATTGTAGAAGGTGGCACACACATCCATACGGCTTTTCTGGAGGCTGGACTCGCCGATGAGTTGCGTTATGCGTTGGCGCCCTTGCTGATTGGCCAGAGTGATGCACCTCGCTTCGTCAATCCGGCGCAGTTTCCCGGAGGAACGCGTCGGCGACTCGAGTTCGTTGACGCCAGTACGCTCGACGATGTGGTGGTTCTGCGGTACCGCCCCAAGAACACCAGCACGACCGGGCATGGCCAGTAGCGGTTGTCAGAAGCACGGCTATTCCACTGCGGCTGTGACCTTCTCGACCCAAGCCACGTAGTACTCGGTCGCCCATTCGACGGGGGTTGCGACGATTTCGGCTGCACCTGCCCAGGGATGAAGCTCCTGAATCCGCTTGGCGAGCTTGTTCCGAACCATGACCGACGTCTTGAGCGTGACTCGCCATTCCTGACCTTCGCCAAGTTCGTCGTTGTGCCAGAACACCGACATGGCCGGGCCTGACACTTCGGCTCCGGCGGCGAGCCGCTCAGCCACCACGGTCCGGGCGATCATCTGCGCATCCTCCACGGTTGGCGTTGTGGAGGTAACTGACCACACCCTTGCCTCTGTCATGTCCTCGACCCTATTCGGACCGGGCCCTGCATGGCCGTGGCGGTAGTCCGGAATCCGATCGAGTCGTCCGGTATACAAGGGTGATGCGGACATCGTGCTCGAGGTCGATGCTTCGATGAGCAGGGCGTTGGCGGTTGCCGCAGGTGGTGGTGGTGATGCCGTCACTGCGGCCGTAATCGCGTCTGCGATGCCGGACCTTGAAGTGTCAGCCGTACTGACCTACTCGTGGGACCGGCTCATGATCGATCCGACTCCCGGCCCGCGGTCGGTGGCGGACTTCGACGGACTGATCAGCCTGAGCGGGTCGGTCGCGGAGATTCCTGCGACGGCCAGCCTGCGGACAGGCGGGCGATCTACGATTCCCCGCCTCGCGCAACATCTTTCGCTGCCGCTGCTCCTGATGGATGCCAGCGCGGGGGCTCCGGGGCTGGCATCTCAAATCTGCGGCGCTGCTGAGGTTTTCGGCGCGGATTCCATTGTGGTTATCGATGTCGGGGGAGATATCCTCGCCGAAGGGCATGAAGCGAGTCTGCGGAGTCCTCTTGCCGATTCGTTGGCGTTGGCGGCAGCAGTGATGACGAAGCTGCCGGTGCGAGTACTGGTCGCCGGGATCGGGCTCGACGGAGAGTTGACCGAGGATGAGCTTCACGGATGCCTGGATCGCCTTGGTGGGCAAGTCGTGAAGCAACTCGTTCCATCGGATGTCCTTGCCTATGAAGGAATTTGGGAATGGCATCCGTCCGAAGCGAACGCTCTGCTCGCGGTCGCGGCAGGCGGATGGCGTGGCCAGGCCGAAACTCAACGTGATGCCCTGGTTCGGATTACCGACGATTCGGCGGCGGTGTACGAAGTCTCCACCGCTGATCTGTACGAATCGTCGTTGGCTTCGCGCCTGTCTCATGCACCGACGCTCGCCGAGGTCGAACAACTCCTTCGGCGAGATCGTGGCTACAGCGACATTGATGTCGAGCGGCGGCGATTGCGGACACGGCCGCCGACACGGCGACCTGCCGAGGATGCGATGGATGTCATCGATCGATACGCGGGTGATGCCTCCGCTCGTGGCATCGACGCATTGACGATTCGTCGAGTTGCGGAGTTGGTTCACGCGACCGACTTCGAAGCAACTGACGCACTTCGTATCTCGCTGATGCGTAAGCGTTCGAGCCACTTTCGTCCGCCCCTTTACCTCACCCGGCCGACGGCGGGAATCGATCGATCGGATGGTTGGCGCGGTATATAGGTGGGCATGACTCGCATCGGTGTTACGGGGCACATGAACATCACGCGGGATTCGGTGCCCGCGATCTATCGCGAGATCGTTCGAATCCTCTCGGCTACAGGCGATCCGGCCGGTTTGGTTGGTGTCAGTTGTATCGCGCGGGGCGCCGATAGTGTGTTCGCGCAGGCTGTCCTCGATGTCGGCGGCCGGTTGGAGGTTGTGCTGCCGTCGCGGAGCTATCGAGAGCGGAAGGTCAAGCCGGATCACGCGGAAGTGTTCGATGGCTTGATCGCTCGCGCGGCAATCGTGCGCGTCATGGATTTTGACGATGCGGGGCGCGAGGCGTACGAAGCCGCCAACGAAGCGGTTGTCGGCACCTGCGATCAGCTGATCGCGGTGTGGGACGGCCAGCCCAGCGAGCAGGGCGGCACCGGCACCGTGGTCGAGCTGGCCCGAGCGAAAGGCGTTCCCGTCGATATTGTTTGGCCGCCAGATGCTGCTCGAGGATGACCGAGCGAGCGCTGCCGGATTGTTCCGAGTGCTGCGGTGTCTTGGCTGCGAGTTGTGATCGGGGAGAGCGTCTTTGGCGTCGATTCAGTGGGTGGGGCATGAGCCGCCGACGCGCTGGAGTTGGTCTGCGGGAATGGTGACCGATTGATCGTTGCGCACTGCGGCGAGGACTGCGGCGATGCAGGCGGCTACCAAGTCGGGTTGGTCTGCGGGGATGTGGTGTCCGGCTGTGTCGGCGACGACGAGGAGCGCGTCCAGGGTGTCGGCGAGCGTTCTTTGTCCGTGCTGCCACCGGTCCTCGAGTACTTCGGGGGTAAGGGGCGCATACTCGGCTGCCTCGTCCGGTGTCAGTCGCAACCATCGGCCCTGCGCACTGGCCAGGACCACGGCCGGCATCGGCGGGACGACCGCAGTTCGCAGCTCGACCAGTGATGCGGCGGGATCCAATTTCGACGATCCGGGACTGGGTTGGTCCCGTTCGTCGCCCTCGTGTTCGGGCCAGTCCGCGTCGATTAGGTGATCCAGGGTCGTCGCGTCGACTAGAACGATCCCGGCTGTGTCTGCGCAGTATCGCGCGGCATACAACATCGCGATCAGGCCGCCGATCGAATGTCCGACCACCACGTGGGGTGAGTCGATCCCCAGTCCGTTGACCAGCTGGTGCAGCTCGTCGGCGAGGGAGCCGAGTGTGCGTGGCTGCTCAGCCAAATGTCTTGGGAGCGAGCCGCTGTCACCTATACCGGGTCGATCGTAGGTGAGCGTGGGATGCCGATGCGGTTGCAGCAGAACCTGATCCCATTGATCTCGTCCTGTTCCCAGGGCATTGATGTGGATGACGGGCACATCGGAATTTCCTGGGCGGAGGGATACTGCCAGCTCGTAGCCGAGGTCGACCATTTCGAATCGCCGCACGCCCCAATTGATACCACTGCGTGCGGCCCTCGGTCGCGGGAATTTCTGTGCTGCAGCTCGATTCGTGGCCGGGGCTCGAAATCACCACGGAAATCCACCCCGTGCGCGCCTCGACACGCCTCGGTGCGCGGTCATGCGCGTCATGACCTTCATGTGTGACGCTAGCCACATAGTTGCTAACTATTCGCTCAACGTGTTCGATGCTTGCTTTGTGATCAATGATCACCTTCCAGGAACCGGCAGTGAGGAGCTCCGTCATGAAACGTCTAGCGCTGGTGGCCGCCGCTATCGCGGGTATCGCGGTCCCGATTGCCGCCATGCCCGCGGCCAACGCCGCACCCGAGGGCTCGGTGTACTTCAACTACGGCGGGAAGAACTGCGCGATCACCCCCGACGGCGTGATCGGGTGCGATGGCTGGGGCCCGGTTCAGGTGCTGTCGATTCCGCTGGGCGGCGGGATTCCGGTGTCGATTCCCGCGCCGCAGTCCATCCAGGACGCAGGCGGTCTCCACCCCAGCTACGACTTCAGCCAGCCCTTCACTCAGCCCGGTGGCAATCCCGACTTCTTCGCGGTCGCCAATGACCAGGGTCCGTTCGGGCCGAAGCTGTCTCATGCCGGCGCCTTCTGCGAAATCAGCTTCCATGGCTGGTTCCGCTGCGTCGCTCGCGGGCAGTAGCAATCAGCGTCGCGACCATCCTCGTGTGACTCGAGAAAGGCTCTGACCAGTGAAGCGTCTATTCATAGCCCTAGCGGGGCTGGCTCTGATCGCCAGTGCCGCAGCATGTTCCAGCAGCTCCACGACCTCGCCGAGCACCACCGCCGCCTCGACCACTCGAGCGGTCGCGACGACGACGTCGATCACCCCCACCTCGGTGCAGCCCGTTCCGACGACCACCGAGAAGCGTGGAGCGGACGGCTCCACCGGCAACAACCTCGGCGCCGAATACTGTGCGAAGAATCAAGATCCGGGCTGCCCGCTCGGCAGTTACGTCGGCCCCAACGCCATCCCGAATCCGAACGGCGACGGCACCTGGGTCCCGTGCGAGGGCACCATCTGCACCAACCCCAATCACGGTGCGGGACCGGATATTACGACGCCCCCGCCGGTCGAGACGACCACCCCGGCGCAGAACGGCGACAAGGTCGCGGGCGCACCCTGTGAAGGCGATGGCCGCTGGGTTCACCTCGAGGGCGGCAATGCCGGACACTACGGCACCGAATGGCTCTGCCAACACTGAACGACGTCGGAACCGGGTAGTGCGACTATGCATGTGCCCGGTGTCCACCGTGGATTTTCATCGCTCTGCCGGTAGTCGACAAGGTCTCGGTCGGTAAGACTGCACCGACGCGGCCGGAAGACTTCCGACCGCCCAACCGCGTTGTCTACGACCAGGAGATGCCTAATGTCAGGATTCGGGCGATTTGCGACCGCAGCGTGCGCGGCAATCGCCGTCCTGACCGGTTTCGGCACAGTCGCGCACGCGCAGTCACTGCCTGTGCCCTTTGGCAATAGCGAGATGATCCGGGTCGCGGTCAGCGGATGGGACGGCCCTGTTCCCGGCGCGAACGACTATTCGTGCCGCCCGTCCGCCGACCACCCCACGCCGGTGGTCCTGACCGGCTCGACATTTCTGTCCGCGGCGGTGAATTGGACCTCGCTCGCCCCCTACCTGAGCAATCTCGGATTCTGTGTCTTCACAGTGGATTACGGGCGCACGGTCTACCGCATTCCGCCGGGGCTCAACGGTATGGATCCGATTCCGAATTCGGCGATCGAGGTTCGCGATGTGGTGGATCGGGTGCTGGCCGCGACCGGCGCGGCGCGAGTCGATTTGGTCGGGCATTCCCAGGGCGGACTCGTCGATCGCTACTACCTCAATGTCCTCGGCGGTGCGGACAAGGTCGGGAAAATGGTTCTGATGTCATCGCCGTATGCGCCGACCGGACTTCCGGTCGATGTTACGGCATTGGCGCGCAACATCATTCCCGAGTCGCTGTTCCAATCGATCCTGAACAACGGACGTATTCCACCGTTGTACCTGAACTTCGTCGACCCGTGGGCATGGGAAAAGATCCAACCGCTGCAACCGGCGATCGAGTACACCCAGATCACCGATCTCACCGATGAGATCGGCCTGCTCGGCGGAATGCGCGCACCGGCTGGTGCGCCCAACGCGGTCACCCGGTACATCAATGACGCTTGCCCCATTGATCTTTCGCAGCATTTCGCGCAGCCATACTCGCCGGCCGCGGTCGCGATGGTCGCGAACGCGCTCGACCCCGCGCATGCCCTCACACCGCCGTGCACCTTTGTGCCGCTCTACTCCTTGGGCTGAGTGCGGGGGAGCATCGGTGCAGGGATGCAGAACTCGGCGACGCAGCGGTGCGCGCATCGGCTGCACGGCGCTACTGGTCGACGTACTTTCCGAGGGACTGCTGGAGTTCACTGAGACCGGGTTCGGAATACAGCTTGCCGAGTGTCATCACCAGGACTGGACAACCTTCCTCGCGTTTGCCCATGACCCGCTCGGACGCAACTTTCCGGCCGGTCTTGGCTTCGTAGAGGGTCGCCTGGTAGATGCCCTGATACATGGGCAGCGTCTTGCCTCCGTCGAACCAGCAGTCTTTGATGAGCACACCCTCATCGGCCTGCCCCAGACACGCGATGAGCTGAATCCGGTGCATATCAGGATGTGTGAATGCCGGTGACCCCCACTGCGATGGCACATTGGCATCGGACAGGGTCAAGGGCTCGATGCTCCCCATATCGCTGGTGATGTACGTGGTGACCCGATGCGGACCGCTTCCGGTATAGGCGTCCATCGCCGGGTAGTACGTCCGCGGGCTGTCGCATCCGTCGCGCATCGCCCAGACATCTCGCACCTCAGCGGTATTCGCGACGAGCGACGGCTTTTCACCACGCTTCGCCAATTGCATGTTGACGATGTAGGACAGAGCCATGCAGATCACGACCGCCCCCGCGACCGCCCACCGCCGCCGCCGCGACCACGGCTTCGACGGTGACCTCGGCTTCGACGGTTGCCTCGGCGTCGCTGGTGACCTCGGTGCGCGGGGCACCACTGCTTGGCGTTTCGGCGGCGTCCGGAGCATTTGCCCGGTCTCACCGAGCACCATCGGCAGCACCGAGTCGATGCCGTCCAACCGCGTCCCGAGCACATCCGACTGAATCGCGTCCAGCAGCCCGATCCGATCCAGCCCATCCTCCCGCAACGCCCGAGCGGCCGCCGACCTCTCGTCGGCGACCAACCCCAACACCAACATCCCCACCGGCAATGGCCACAGCTCATACCGATACGCCAGCCGCCCCGCGACCTCCATCCCCGCCGCGCAAGCATCGGTCAACGGCACCCCGTTCCAACTGAACGAGCCCGACCCGACCGGCTCCGAAACCGGCTTGCGCCCAACAGCATCCGGATCTCCCGAATACAGCTGGATCCGTCCCCAGCGCCCCACCGAATCCGCCCGCATCAACTCCACCAGTAGAGTCCGCGTATCAACCCGCCCACTCGCCCGACCAGCAGCCAGCAATGCCGCCACCACCGTGGAATGCAGCGGCGCTGAGGTTCCCCCGCTAATCCGGAGAGCGGATTATCTGGTTCCGGCTGGAACCTGTTGATGGTAACCGCCTTCGAACTCGTCGGGTGATCGCCAGC
>NZ_JBFAXC010000015.1:0-146853 GCF_040680615.1 Nocardia sp. NPDC052001
CTCGGCCGGTTGACCCCGATCGAATTCGAAACCATCATGTCCCCAGCAGCCCGACAGGCTGCCTAACCACTGTCACCCGATCCTGCAGCAGCCCCGTGCGTCGATATTGTCGATGACTCCGTCGATGCCCTCGCGTTGTTCCTCGCCGAGCTCGGCCTTCACGGACGCCAGCGTGAGGGTGGGGACCGCCATTCGTATATCTCGCTCGGCAAGATGTGCGATCAGACTGGCTGTTGTCAGCGAGCCTTGTGCATAGGCAAGCAGTACCGTGTCGTCGAAGACGTACCCCGTCATCCGCGAGCGGCCCGACGAGCCGCTGCGCGCTCGGCAAGCGCATCAGCCATACGCGCGCCCGCCGACCACGCGGCTGGGTCCGCCTGTGCCGCAGCAGTTCTCGCCTCATACGCGGTTCGAAGCCGAACTCGCACCGACTGATACACGTCGAGTAGGCGATTGAGGGTGTCATCGACCGTCTCGTTGGGTGTCGCGATCGCCGCCAGCCGATCACGCGTTGCGGGCAACGCCGACAGCGTCGTCTTCGCCCGCTTCCCTTGAGTATCCGCGTCCGTCATGCCCTCAGCATATCCGTCATGCGCAGAATATGCGGAAACCGGCGCGATACCAACGACTTGGTAGCGGCCCTTGCGAGCGACCAGTTTTCGGCAATTATGTAGCTAGCATCATCGACGTGGTGTTCATCGCGATCGCTCACCCCGCCTATGCCCGCGCCGTCGTGGGCGTCGGGTCGGATTGGAGACGCTGATGTCGGAGATGACGATCTATGACCGGTTGGATGTGGGCGCGGCGAATGTAGCCGATCAGGTTATCGCCTGGCGCCGTCATCTGCATCAGAATCCGGAGTTGTCCAACCGTGAGGTCAATACCGCCAAGCTGATTGCCGACCATCTCAATTCTCTTGGGCTCGAACAGGTTCGAACCGGGATAGCCGGACATGGAGTGGTCGGGGTGCTCAAGGGCGGGGTGCCCGGCGATCGTGTCATCGCATTGCGTGCCGATATCGACGCGCTCCCGGTCCCCGACGAGTGCGGGGTGTCCTTCGCGTCGACTTTCGTCGACGACGAGTATCCGGGCGGGCCGTTCCCGGTATCGCACGCATGCGGACACGACTGCCACACCGCGATGCTGTTGGGGGCGTCGACTGTGCTGGCCAACGTGCGAGAGCAACTTCCCGGCACCGTCCTGTTCGTATTCCAGCCGGCCGAAGAGGGTCCTCCGGTGCAGGAGAAGGGCGGGGCGCGCGAGATGATCGCGCAAGGGGCGTTCGACGATCCGCTTCCCACGATGGCGTTCGGATTCCATGTCACGCCATATCCCAAGGGCTACGTGGGATATCGGGTCGGCAACCAATTCGGCGCGTCCAGCCTCGTCAAGATCGTCATCACCGGTCAGCAGGTCCACGGGTCCACGCCGTGGATGGGAATCGATCCGATGCCCGCGGCCGGAGCCGTGCTCACCGGAATCGGCCAGCTGTACCGGCAAATCGACGCCTTCGACCCGATCACCGTGAGCATCGGCCATATCGAAGACGTCGGCCGGTTCAACATCATCGGCCAGACCGTAACCCTGTGGGGCACAATCCGTTGCGCCGTCGAATCCGACATGGCGGACGTCCGCACGCGATTGCACACCCTGGCCACCCACACCGCACAGGCCTACAACTGCACCGCGACAGTGGACTACCTACAAGACGTGCCCGCCGTGCACAACCTGGCCCCGTGGGTCGATGCGGGACTTCCCACCCTGCGCAAGGTCGTCGGCGACGACCGCGTCGTGCAAACCCCGCCCACCCTGGGCTACGACGACGTCTCCGAATTCGTCAACAAGTACGGTGGCCTCTACGTCACCCTCGGGGTGCAGGACACCTCGTTCAGCGGTCCGAACGGCTTCGAAGCCGAACCCGGGGGACGTGGGGCGTGGATGAACCACAATCCGCATTTCTACGCCGATGACGACACCCTCGTGACCGGGGTGCGCCTGCACGCCTACGTCGCCTATGACCATCTACACGGAGACCTGCTTCCGAAATAGCCGCGAACACCAGCGGGACCTGCAGTGGGCCGGATCCCGAACCCCTAGAACCGGCGCTCGGCGGGGCGGAAGATCGCACTCAATCTGTCATAGGCGCCTCGCACATCACCGGGGATTGTTTCCCGGATGATGTGGCCTTCAAGGGGATACTCATCCAGGCGTTTGATCTCGCCCAAGGTGACGGCGACGATCGACTTGGGGTGGGGCGCGGTGGTGGCATCGGGGCGGTTCCCGTATTTCATGTAGTTCTTCAGTGAGACATCCGCGGCGGGTACGGCAACGTGGTCGACGTCCGGGCACTGTTTCTTGAGCGTGCCCCACACGCGTCGCGCATGGAAGGGCGTGCACACGCCGATCACGGAACTGACATCGCGGCCGTGTTCCCGGAGCATTTGAACCGAGTAGACCGCGTTCTGCCCGGTGTTCTGGGCGAGGGGTTCCTCGATGATCTGCTTCGGATTGAGATTGTGCTTCTCGGCAGCCAGCCGGAATTTGGCTGCCTCGCCTCGATATCCGGAGAACACCACGGGCACATCGCCGAGGTTGTGATCCCGAACCAGATTGGCGATCACCGCCGATCCGCCGATGTCACGGCTCCCGAAAAAGATGATGCCGCCGTAGTTCCGTCCCGGATCAAGCGCCCACTTGGGATCGTGGCGCAGGTAATCCCACACGGTCCCCAAATCCGACATCGCGCTATCGGTATCGACCCCGCGCTCCTGCAATTCCCGTAGCCACGTCGTGTACGGGGCTTCCTCGCGTCCGCCGATGACCTGATCATCGCGTATCAAAGCGCGACCGGACGAATTGACAGGTATCGCATGGCGATTGTCGGCCCGGACCAACAACCCGGCCGACTCGCGTGTCCCGCCCGCCAGGTCATGCCAGCCTCTGCTGATGCGGGAAGCCCCGGAGGTCAGCGCTCGCGCGGTCTGCTCGGCGACCTCTCGCGCAGCCGCAGCCGCCGCCCCGGCGGCGCCCGGCCCGAGCGGCTCGGTCATGGTGCGATGCGGGCGACCGCTCCGGTCTTGACAAGGGTGAGCCAGAGCGCGCCGTCGGCACCCGTGGTGATGCCATAGGGGCTCGCTTCGGCGTCCGCCACCCAGATCTCTCGAACGGCGCGGTCGTCGGCTTCGGGCATCGTGAGTTGCCTTTCCTGGCTTTGTCATTCGGTATCGATCGGCTGTCCGGCTCACACATCGCCCTTGGTCGCGGCGAGCCTGGCATCGGCAGGTTATGTCCGATTCCGATGTCGATCAAACGTCTTTCGTTCCCAGCCTCGATCGTCCGCGGGCGTAGTTGCGTCGGGGGACGATGTCGCCGCGCTCACACTTGAACATGTTCAACAAAGGTCCTAACCTCAGAGTTGAACACGTTCAAATCAGCAAGGGAGCTGGGAAAATGAACCTCGTCGTTGCCACCTATGCCGCGTACGCGGCGATCAGCTTGGCGGTCACGTTCTGGGTGGCGCGCACTCTGCACCACACCGGGGCACGGTTTCTGGTGGATGTCATGAATGGCGACAGCGATCTCGCCGATACCGTGAATCATCTACTGGTCATTGGGTTCTGGCTGGTCAATGCCGGATTCGTGGCGCTGGCGCTGCGGATCAGCGGACCGGTGCCCGATGTGCGCGCCGCCATCGAGGAACTCGCCATGAAACTCGGAATGGTCCTGCTGGTGCTCGGCGGTATGCACTTCGCAAACCTGATCGCGCTGAACAAGATTCGCCGCAGCAGGCATCAGGAGCGGCAGGATGCCATCGCACCCGCTCCGATTCCGTTCGACTCGGCCACACTAGCCTGATCGATATGACGCGCCCTGAGCCCACGACCGCGCGCGGTGAGGAAACTCGCCAGCAGATCATCGCCGCCGCCCTGCGTCTATTCGAGCAGAACGGCTTCACGAAGACCACCATGCGCGCGATCGCGGGCGAGGCAGGCGTCAGCGTCGGCAACGCCTATTACTACTTCACGTCCAAAGAGCAGCTGGTTCAGGGCTTCTACCAACAGATTCAAACCCTGCACGAACAGCGGGTGCGGCAGAGCACCCGCGGCGATTCCCTCGCCGCGAGATGGCAGACGATGGAAATGGCCTTCGTCGACGTAGCCGCTCCCTATCACGAGTTCGGCGGCAAGTTCTTCGCCAGCGCCGCCGAACCCACCAGTCCGCTCAGCCCGTTCAGCGATGAAAGCCGCCCCGCCCGAGAGTCTTCCATCGACATCATGCGCAACCTGGTCATCGGCGACGACGTCAAGGGCGACAAGCGCTTGCTGGCCGAGCTGCCGAATCTACTGTGGCTGGCCCATATGGGCATCGTGCTGTTCTGGGTGCACGACCGCAGCCCCGATCAGGAACGCACCCGAATGCTGATCCGCCGAGTCGCCCCCCTCGTCGAACGCGTTGTGGCGCTGTCGAGATTGCGCCCGCTGCGCCCCGTCCTGTACCCGGCCCTGGATCTGATCAACGACTTCGGTAACTAGTGCGGCTGGGTGGGCTCACGGCCGCGGTAGTACACCGGAACCGAATTGTGCAGGCGCGCTGAACCGGATGCGCTGCATGTCGACTACCGGCACGGTCAGCCTGGCTGGTTGGGAATGGTCGATCGCAGCTCGACCAGAGTCTTCTGTTGTGCCGGAGTCAACTCACGCGTCAGCGCGGCTGCCTCCAGCTCTGCCAGCTTCTTACGTGCGTTACATGCCGAGTCGGACAGGGCGCTGTTGAGCCCGAACAGATCTGTCAGCAAGGCCTCGTCTACGGTGCCGTTGACGACCCGATTGAATGCCTCTCCGAACAGTATCTCGGCCCCGGAACCTCCTTCCCATGGGGAGGAGAGATGGATCAGTCCACCCTCATCGGCCGCCTGACAGATGAAGGGGCTATGGGTGGTGACAAAGAACTGCATTCGCGGAAAATGGCTCTTCAGCCAGAATCCGATTCGTTTTTGCCACTCGATATGCAGATGAGCGTCAATCTCGTCGATCAGAACTACTCCCTCATGCATAACGCTGATGCGTCCGCCTGAATCCTCTTCTGTAGCAATAGAATCGAAGCCAGAGGACAGCTGTCTGATCAGGTCCAGAACCAATCCGGCGACAGTGCGGTACCCATCACTCAACGAAGCCAGCGCTAGGACGCGGCCCTGCCGAGTTCGCACCCAGAGCCCGTCGGAGTCGACCCTCTCAGTCCGCATCCCTTCCGGTAGCAGTCCGTCATCGAGCAATTTCAGGACCAGCTGTTCGGTGGCGGCCGCCCCTGGACGGCCTTCGAGACGACGCAGATAGATCCGCTGAAGCCATACCACCGATTCCGACAGCGACGCGTCCTGACGAAATAGACTGGCCAAAGCTGCGGGGCGGCTGGGTATCAGCGGCCGCTGCGCGTCTGTCCGTGTTGGCGAAAGGTGCCGGAACGGCCCGTAGCCAGCAGCGAACCATCCACGAGGGTTCTCCGCCCAAGGCCCACGTACAGGTGTCCAGTTCCCCCCAATAGTGGCTCTGGCCATTGTTGGCTCGGGACCGTCAGCGCGCTTCCATTCCATTGCGGCCCACGGATCGAACGCAGGCCTGCGTCCGGTACCGAACCAATCCTCGTCGCCGAACCGCAGTCTCACCGCAGCCCGTGCGAACGACTCTCCATCCCGAACCCACCCCTGGAAGGTCGCGGCCAGCAACCGAGCCACGGATGGACCTGCAATCGCCAGGGCAATCGCCTGCAAAAACGTCGACTTTCCAGCACCGTTATGACCGGCGATAACGATCCACCGCGGCACAACGCCGCTCTTGCGCGTGAACACGAGCGAGGATGCGCTGCCGCCGGAGGGGAATCCCCGAATACCCTCCAACTTGATCTCCACGATCTGCACTCGACGAGCCTACAAAGTTGCCGTATCCAGGTGGGCATCCTTGACCCGCCTCGCCGCGCAACCATCTTCAGAGGGGTGCATTGACGCGACAAGGAGCCGAAAGTCTGGCATCAAGATCCGGCACGGCAGGCACCCCGGAACGAAAGATAGGTAGTCCTTCAGGCGGCCACGTCTTATTCATAGCCCCTAGAGCTCAGGCAGAGTGGATCCTGTTAGGAGGCCGGCGAGTTCGGCGATGTGCAGTACTGCCGTGAGCTCAGCAGGGGAGAGTTTGTACTCACCTGAGGCGATTGATTCGGGGCCGATGCGCCCGAGCAGCGTCTGCAGTGTGGCCGCGTCGAGGCTTCCAGCGGCAACGCGTTCGGTCAGCTCGCCGAAAGCCAGTTCGGAGTCCTCGCTGAGCTCTGATTCCGGGTCCTCGCTCAGCATCTGGATGATGTCAGTGGCACGGTGGAGGTTCTCGCCGTCGGCGGTGAAGTCCGGCGGGTAGGGGGCGCGATCCCAGCTGGTGCCATCCCACCAGTACAGGAATCCTGCCATGTCACCGACGCGGTCGAACCATTCGTGCGGGAACCACTCCGGCGCACCGTCGAGCAGGTCGATGTCGTAATCCATTGTCTCGCTGAAGTCGACGTCAGCGCCGACAACGACGGCGCGACCGCCGCTCATGAAAGTCAGTGACCACCACCAGTTTCCGCCGAGGTGGCGGACATGCATGCCGTCGGCATCGATGCGAACTTCGTCGGGTGTCTGTACGTCGACGCTGGACAGCATCCCGATTACGGCACCATATCCCCAGATATCGATGGGCGTGGGCAATGAGTATTGGGCGTCGTCGGATTCGGCCATGATCGGATCGTATGCGTCACGCCGCTGTAATCCGAAGTGTCCCTGGTGATATGACTAGGGCATGTCCGTTAATCACGATCGCGCTCGAGCACTCGGTAAGGAACTGATCGACACCCATAATTGGCTGCGGGGCGAGCTGGCCCGAGTGGCCCGCGAGCTTGACGAATACCGAGACGGTGGCACCGTTCGCCCGCTGCGTGAAGTGCGCGGGCACTGCCTGGCTTTCTGCCGTGCGCTCAGCGCCCATCACACCAATGAGGACGAGTCGGCGTTTCCCGTTCTGGCGCAGCGGTTTCCCGAACTTGCGCCGGTGCTCGGCGAACTCGGTGAAGACCATCGCATGGTCGCGGACATCTTGACCAGGATGACCACGTTGCTCGGCGATGTCACCGCCGACAACCTGACGGCGGTGCGCAACGAAATCACCGGCCTGGCAGCCATTCTCGAATCCCACTTCCGCTGGGAAGAACGCCGCATCACCGAGGCGCTCGATCAGCTGTCGACCACTGAGTTCTCCGGATCCGAACTCTTCGGCACGGCCACCAGGGTCTGACCAGCGAGGGACGTCGTGATCGGGTGCCGAATGAAGTCACCCCCGGTTATGTGAATCGCTAACATTTCATAGTGTCGTGGCCTAATGTCGCTCACGCAGCTCAAAGGTATTCACGTCCGGCTGAGCTGGGAAGTGTGAGTACCGGACTCCTGGACGGGATAGCTGCACAGCGTGCCGCCATCCCAGCGTTCGTGGCACTCGATCAGGAAGCACGCGAACTCGTCTACCAGAACGATATTTTCGGGCGCGATAACGGCGGACATGTCCGGGAACAGCGCATCGGTGGCCGACGCAATCCGACCCACCTTGTTCTTACGCCACGGAGCAGAAGGCAATTCGACCATCCCGATGCGCTCGCGAAATGCGGCGTCACCGCCGGCGGGCTCGGCGAGTTGCGGCTCGGTCTGCGAGCGCGTCGGCCATACGTGCCCCCGCTGCCCACGCTGCCGGATCCGCTTGTGCCGCCGCGATTCTCGCCTCGGACATCGTGCGCGACCGTAGCGCCTGATGCATGTCCAACACGCGAGCGAGCGTGTCATCCACCGTCTCGCCTGGTCGCGCGACCGCAGCTAATCGATCCCATGTCGCAGGCGACACCGACACCGTCATTTTCGCCCGATTCCCTTGGGGCACAGCGTCCGTCATCTCCCGAACACTACTCCGGCCGCACCGTCGGAGGATGCCAGCTTTCCGGCCGATGGACGTGTGGCGGCAGCGCGCCTGGGTTTCAGGGTGCGATGGCGTATCGAAGGATTCCCGGGGACCCGAAGAGGGTGTGCCAGGGGTAGCGGGAGTGTGTGCGGTCCAGTAGGGCTATGACTCGGGCCAGGCGGCGGGGTTCGTGGCCACCCAATCCCGGCAGGCGCCCCGCGCGGCACGAGTTCGACGGCGAGCTAGCGGGCATCCGCTACTCCTCCCACCATGGCTCGGTGTCGTGCACGGCGACGAATTCGTAGAAGTCCATATTGCTGATTTCGAGGTTGATCGCGAGGGACCCGACCATGCGAGAGGGGAGGACGGCGGGCTGGCCCGGGGTGTCGTCGAGGTCGACGGCGGTCAGTGGGTGGCCGGGCTCGGCGAACGTTCTCGGGTCAGCCAGAACGACCAGTTCGGTGCGCTCCCGGTCGTGGGCTGTGGGCGGCGGGACGAGCGCCGGAATCTGGCCTGGCGGTAGACCTTCGAACGATCGATCGTCGACGACGAACGCCGTCAGCGGATAGTGGTCAACGTCGATCTCGTCGGGGTCCAGGTCCGCGCCGACCCAGCCGTCGTCAGTTCCGCCCAGCTCGTCGAGTAGGGCGTGCCAGCCCGGTTCGTCGTCGAAGCAGGTACGGACGAGTACGACACCGGAGACGGCGGGGAGCGCGGGAAAGGATCGGTCGATCGGCACTGTCGGCGGGGGATAGGCCGGGCGGCCGCCATCTCCCTGGTAGGTGCCGCATACGTCCATATCTCGTATCAGGTGGTCGAATGTAATTGTGTTACTAAGTAATTGGGATAGGACATCGCCGAGCCGTGCTGCGGGAACCCGAACCCCGCGTCCGGCCATCACGACCAGATCCACCAGCAATGGTCCGGCTCCGCCATATACCGCCGGAGTGTCAGCCACGACGACGACAGGTTGAACCGGACCCCCGTCCGGGACGAGCGCGG
The DNA here is from genome assembly GCF_040680615.1 of Nocardia sp. NPDC052001. Taxonomy (NCBI): domain Bacteria; kingdom Bacillati; phylum Actinomycetota; class Actinomycetes; order Mycobacteriales; family Nocardiaceae; genus Nocardia; species Nocardia sp. NPDC052001. Next base: position 8,970 of record NZ_JBFAXC010000015.1, read on the forward strand.
GGACATCTCCGCCGCGCAGGTAATGCCATGCCCGGTCCTCGATGAGCCGCAACCGCACGCCGTCGGCACCGGCGACGAGCAGATCGCCTTCCCTCGCTCCCGCGATCTCGTGCAGTACGTTGCCCCACCGCGCGATGCCATCCTCGTAGCACGTGCAGACCAACAGCGCATCGGCTGTTCCCGGTCGAGGCAGCATGGGAGGGCTCATGGATTCTCCGATTCCTGTTGTGGGCACCACCTTTCAGTGATGACCATGATGCCCAAGATATCCGGACCGGGAGCGCGGTCACCACGTGCGCGGATCAACCACCTCCGCACACGTGCTCAACCAACCCGAAGCTCAGTGGCGGACATGTAGCTCGAATCCCTTGTGCCCGAATGGTTCGAGCCCATCCTGAGGCGAAGTGGAAGGTGAATACCCGATCCACCCAGCCTTTGAGGATCGCGGGCATCGTGTACCACCACAGCGGGAACTGGAAGATGATGGTGTCGGCCCAGAGTAGCTTCTCCTGTTCGGCGCGCACGTCCGGGGTGAGCGCGCCGGAGTCGAAGGCTCGACCCGAGTCCCGTGCTATCCGATGGGGATTCGAGGCGGCGGGACCATAGTCGGCGGAATCGACTACGGCCTTCCATCGCATTGCGTACAGATCGCTGACCTGTACTTCGCGCCCGGACTCCTCGAGCGTCTTCACCGCCAGGTCTTTCAATGAACCATTGAGTGATTCCGGTTCGGGGTGCGCGTAGACGATCAGCGTCTTCACGTGGACTCCTCGGTCAGTCGAGTACGCGACCCAGGAAGTCCCGGATCAAAGCAGCGATTTCGGAACCGTGGGTTTCCAGCGCGAAGTGGCCCGCGTCCAGCAGATGAAGTTCGGCGTCGGGCAGATCGCGCAGGTACGCGCGAGCGCCGTCGGGTCCGAAGATCTCATCGTGCTCACCCCAGGTGATCAACACCGGCGGCCGGTGCACGGCGAAGTACTTCTGAAAGTCCGGGTAGCCGTCGAGGTTGTTCTTGTAGTCGGCGAACAGTTGGAGCTGAATCTCCTTGTTGCCCGGTCGATCCAGATAGTGCTGATCGAGGGTCCAGGTGTCCGGGCTGACCCGATCCAGCCGATCGGCCGGAACCCCATGGGTGTACTGCCATTTCGTGGCGTCGAGTTCGAGCAGCATACGCACGGCAGGCTCATGAGTGGCGCGATCGTTCGCGTGCGCGAACAGCACCTCCCAGAACGGGGTGAACCCGTCCATGTAGGCATTGCCGCTCTGCGTGATCAGCGCGCTGACCTGTTCGGGATTCTGGGAGGCGATCCGCAGTCCGATCGGTGCGCCGTAGTCCTGGATGTAGAGCGCGAAGCGCTCGATGGCCAACGCGTCCAGCAGTTCCAGGGTGATTTCGGTGAGCTTGTCGAAGGTGTACTCGAACTCGTCCACCGCCGGCATCGCCGACTGGCCGAAGCCGATGTGATCCGGTGCGATCAGATGGTAGTCCGCCGCCAGTTCGGGCAGCAGATTGCGGAACATGGCCGAGCTCGTCGGAAATCCGTGCAGCAGAACGATTGTCGGGTTCGTTCGATCGCCCGCCTCGCGGTAGAAGACGGGCAAGCCCTGGATGTCGATCGTGTGGTGGGTTACAGCAGTCATGATGTGGGTCTCCGTTTCGAGATGTTGGTCCGACAGGTGGTGCGAGGTCACCGCGCTGGAACCTCGGCGGGCACCAATTCGGTTTTGCGGGTGGGCAGGAGCAGTAGCGCCGCGGCGGCGCTGAACAGCAGACCTAGTGCGAAGTAGCCGCGGTAGCTGTCGGTCACCGCATGCAGGGCACCGGCGACCGCCAGTCCCGCCGCGGCGGCAAGTTGATGAATCACCCAGGCGGGTGACAGCGTCCGGCCCATGCGGGCGGGGTCGAGGCCACGCGATACCACTGCCATGGTCAGTGGAACGATCGGGAACGACGCGGCCCCGAACAAGACCGCCACAGCGATCAACGTGGCCGATGAGGTAGCGGACACCGCCAGGGCGAGCGCGACGATGCGCACGACATACAGTGTCTGCAAAAGGTTTTCGGCCCGGTATCGGCGTTGCAGCCGAACCATGGCAGCGGAGGTGAGTCCGGCGGCCAGTGCGGCCAGCGCTACCAGACGGCCCGCGCTCACCACGGACCATCCGGCGTCGACCGCATGCTTGGGCAGCATCAGGATCACCACGTACATGGTCGCCGAATGCAGCCCGAACGAGATCAGCACCCGACCCCGGCCCGCCAGCGATTCCGGCTGCCCCGCAGCGGAATTCGCGATCCGATCTGCGGGCAGGATTGCCCACAGCACGCCGGTGACCAGCAAACCGGCGGCACCGAGCAGCGCGTACGTCCCGCGCACACCGGCGGGCTCGAACAGCGCGGTAGCGGCCCAGGGCCCGATTAGCTGTCCGAGATTGATGCCGACGGCCGCGCGGGTAAGCGCGGGCCCGACCTGATTGCCGAGCGTGCGCCCGATCAAGGTGGTGACGGTGAGGGTGGACGAGGCCGCGAAACCGACTCCACCGAGAAGCATGTAGGCGGTGACGAATTGCCAGGTCTCACGCACCAGCGCCAGCGCGATGTAGCTGCCGGAGATCAGCGTCAGCCCGCCGATCAGCACCACCTTGGCTCCGGCGCTGTCGAGCAATCTGCCGACGAATGGTTGCGCCACCCCGGTCACCGTGGTTCCCAGTGCCGCGGCCACCGCCAGCGCCGTCGCGCTCACCCCGTAGGAGGCTGCGGTCGGGGCGAAGAACACCCCCATGGAGAAATTCAGGCCGAACGATATCGTCATCGCCGCCAGCCCGGCCCAGGCTATGTTATCGCGTCGCATGTCAAACCACTTCCTAACTGTCCGAACGTCTTTGACGGGCGGAAGGCGGAGCGAACCAGCTGGATCTCACCGATCGCAGGTTAGCCACTTCTAACCGTTCAAAGTATTTAATAGGTTAGCCACAAAGATCATTCCCATGCTCGGAGATTTCTTCTCGATACCGCTTCATGTCACCGGCTCTCGTCGTCGCGAGGTCCGAAGATGGTGCGCTCGGAGGGAGCGATGCGCAGGTCGTTGATGCTGGCTTCGCGGCGGCTCATCAGGCCGGCGGCATCGAACTTCCAGAGCTCGTTGCCGTGACTGCGCCACCACTGGCCTTCGGTGTCATGCCATTCGTAGGTGAAGCGCACGGCGATTCGGTCTTCGGTGAAGGCCCACAGGTTCTTTCGCAGTGCGTACTGCTGTTCCTTCGCCCACTTCGCGGTCAGGAACTCGACGATCTGCTCGCGGCCCACGAGGAACTGATCGCGGTTGCGCCACCACGAATCCGGGGTGTACGCCTGTGCCACGCGCAGCGGATCGCGGGTGTTCCAGGCGTTCTCAGCGGCCAACACCTTGGCGGCGGCGGTCTCGGCGGTGAACGGTGGAACCGGGGGACGGGTTTCGGACATGACGGAATCCCTTTCAGGACAGCGGTGTTCGCTACTTGACGCGGTCGATCTTGGCGGTGAGCGCGGTCAGCAGACCCTGCAGCAGTTCGATGGTGTTCTCGTCGACGAGATTGCCGTCGGCGTCGAAACGTTCGTGCGAACGGAACGCGATGACCTCGGGCTTGACCACGATGTCGCTTTCGGTCCATACGAAGACTTGGCGCAGCGCGAGTTGCGCACGCACGGAACCGAATTGGGTCGGCGCCGCGCCCATGATGGCGACCGGCTTGCGCAGCAGCGGCAGTCCCTCGGACTTGGTCCAGTCGGTGCTGACCCAGTCGATGGCGTTCTTGAGCACGCCGGGAATGGAGTAGTTGAACTCCGGGGTGGCGATCAGCAGGCCGTCGGCCTCGGTGATGAGGCGGCGCAATTCGTTGACCTGCGCCGGGCGGTTGGCCGGGTTGTCGAGATCCTGGTCGTAGGGCTGGATCTCGCGCAGTCCGTCATAGATGACCACCTCGAGCCCGGTGGAGAACTTCTGCGCCGCGCGCAGTAGCGCGGTGTTGTGCGAGTCCGCTCGCAGGCTGCCGGAAATGGCGAGGATCTTGTGGTTGGTCATGGCGAATGTTCCTGTCCGGCTTACAGATTCGATGGAGAACGCACACCTTTCGGTGTACGTCCATCAATCTATGGCCGGACTTCACGCGGACAGGGAGTCCGGATATGCCGCATGGCGGCCCGAATGTGCCAAACCAACCGGGTGGAAACGAACCGTCACATACCGCTGGCCATTCCACGGCGGAACCCGTCAGGTGTATCGCCGGTCCAGCGCTGAAAAGCCCGCCGCAGCGCGCGCGCATCGTGATAGCCGACCTTGGCTGCGACCGATTGCACGGGAAGTTCGGTGTCGCGCAACAGATCCACCGCATGCTGGTGCCGGGTCGCGGCAACCTCCGCGCGCCAGGTGGTGCCCTCCTCGCTCAGGCGGCGCTGCAACGTCCGGGCGCTGACGGCCAGGCGGCGCGCGACATTGTTCAGGTCGAGCTCACCCGCCACCATCGACTGCCGCATGGCCGCGCGCAGCTTGTCATTCCAGCTCGGCGCCGGACGCGCGGCGGCGAGATTGAGCTCGGCGTAATGACTCAGCACCGCAGCCAACCGTGGGTCGGCCCCGGTGGGCAGCGCGCCGATATCGAGAAACGTGATTTCCGAATGCGGCGCGCGGAAATCGATATTGCCGGTCCCGAACTCATCCACCAGCCGCGCACGACCCGGCCCCGGCGGCTGCGTGAACCGGACCCGAATCGGCACCAGATGTTGCCGCGACGCCGCGCGCACCCGCCGCAGCATGACCGACAGCACAAACACTTCCACCGATGCGAGCACCGCCTCCGGTTCGACAGCGACCACGCAACGAATGGTGAGCAGACCCCCGTCCTCCACCACCTCCCAGCCCACCGCCGGATCGGTCACCACCGCCCGCAGCTCCATCGCGGTGCGCAAGCTATCGGCGAGGGAGGTCCGACTGGTGAACAGGTAGTCCCACACATGCAGTCCAACCCGATCGGCCTGCTCCGCGGCGAGCAACCCCGGAACGGACCCCACCCCCGCCACCGTTTCGACCAATTCCCATATCCGCCACACTGATTCGGTCGGTACCCGCAACAGGAAGTCATCAAAGGTAGCCGGGTCCAGCCCAGATGCAACCGCAAGCTGCGCGGGCGACACACCCACCTGTACAGCGGTCGCCCAAACCAACGCGGCGCTTCGTACCGGCATGGTGTCTTCGTTCACCACCGAAGCATATCGACCGACCGGTACGCGATACCGCCGAATTTTCCCGTCTGACCCGCGCCGACACGTGAACGCAGCTGACGGGGAGCTGGGCCGCAAGCTCTGTTGTCAGTCTCGTCTCGCGCCGCTACTTGTTTGTGTCGATCGTCCTTGGACGGGCAGCTTCCGCCCCAGGATCTGCTCCGCCTCGCGACGACGCTCAGCGATTTGCTCTGCCGTGAGCTTTACACGAGTGATGCGCATCGTCCCCTGTGTCAATGCACTCATGAGCCGCCTCCTCGCGAAGGATGGCGGCACCCGGACACAGTCCCGGGACGGTTCCGCGACCGCCTCCGGCCATGCTAGTACCCGCGTCGGACGATCTCGGTTTGCGGCTCGCCATGGTGATGGCGACCCTGCTACCGCCGAACGCCTGATCGCTTATGAGAGAGACCAGCGACCAGATGCCAACCGCGCCACCTGGATCGCGCAGGCCATCGACCGCGTTCGTCGTGAACGCTGACGCGACCGGACGCGACACTGCGATTCGGCGGCGCGCGAGCCTGGAAGCCGCTTCCGTCTACCGATAGCGTTCGGGCCATGCAGGTCTGGCTGATCGCGGTGATCCTGGTGGCCGTGGTGTGGTCCTTCGCCGTCTGGGCGCGGCGAGACTACACATTGGATAGGCGTCCGAGCCGCGGGCGACTCGACGACTTCGATCCGGACATCCACCACGACAGCGGACACGATGGCCATAGCGGAGATGGCGGCCCGGGCGACGATTAGGGGAGTTGGCCGCGTCGGCATCTACACTCACCGCGGTGCTGGCGCTGCTGTTCTTCCTCCCCGTGGTTTGCTGGTTTCTCGCGGCCAGGAGCCGTGGGATCCGGATTGGGTTGTGCCTGGTTCTTTTCGCTCTTGCCAGCGCGCAGTTCGCTTTGGTGCAGGGAGACCTGCTGCCCGGCAAGACCCACACACTCACGATTGTGCTGGCGATTGTCGTTGTCGGGGTGCTCGTGTGCGGATGGCTTCTGGATGGTTCGCAATGGTCGACGCGCGCGATGATCGGCTGGACATTGACCGTGGGATGGTGCGTGTTCACCGTCTTCGCCGTGGCGCTGAGCATTCTCGCGTTCGGGGTCATCGGTCCCGCTCCCACCGTCGCCCGAGAGGATGTGCTGTTGCCGCTCCCGAGCGGGCTCGTGGTTTCGAGCAACACCACCGAACCATGCGGTGACAGCAAGACGGCAATGTGCGCGCATATCTTCGAAATCAGAGGGTCGGCAACAACTCCCGACACCGCGGTTCTCGATGCGGTGCTCGCGCATCTGCGCACGGTGCACGGCTGGTCGCTCGAATACGATGAAACCAGCCAAGTTTGGGTCGGTCACTCAACTACAGGCTGGTTGCTCGACCGACAGAATGTTCGCGTTCAGGTCTTCGGTCCGTGGACCGGAGCGGCAGGGCATCAACCGCGGTTGCCGCGGCGGCGCGGCCTCGTCACGGAGCAACCACCCGCCACCGTTCACTTCCTCAGCCAATAACAATTGGTCGAGTCGGGATGCTAGAACTCGTGCATGACATACAGGTTCACCGCGCACCTCGCGTGCGGGTGTGATGACCCGGACGTGGACGCCTGCGTGATGGCCGGCCTGGCGGAGTCCGAGGACGATGACGATGAGGGTTTCCTCCTGATGTTCATGTGCGACTTCGCGGAGCCCGATGATCAGGAAGTGGCGGTGGGGATGGACACACACTGTCTGGTCACCCGCGATCAAGGCACCGCCTACGGCTGCATCCGCGAGGTCGAGCTGACCGACGAGATACTGCGCGTGACTTTGGATCCCGAATCGCTCGGCGATCTCGGCCTGACCGATCACATTATCGAGGCAGAACTGCGTGCACCGGCCGCAGACCTCGCACGCCTGCGGGAAGTGCTGCCCCGCATCCTGTCCTACGGCCGCCCCGAATCCCGCGCGCGATTGATCATGTCCTAGCCCGAATTCGCCCGTGTTGGAAATGGTTCGACTCCATCGAGCGGTGACCGTACGCTGCGCGAATGTGCTTCTACCCGAGCCGGACACATCTGGTCTGTGTGAGCTGCCGTATCTCACACAAACACCCGATCGGTCGCGGTCCCGCACACTGCCCCCGTTGCGGAGGATCATTCATCGACGCCGGCCCGCACCTGGCCGTGCCCAGAAAAACCGACACGGCCGGGTGGCGGGTGTTGCAGACCGTGCTTGATTCCGGCCTCACCTTCTACGGCGGATGCTGCGGCGAGGGCCCCGGTTATCGCCCCCGCACCCCGCGCGAGGTTCGCGAGCGAATGCTGCTGGCCACGCGCACTGGCATCCCGATCACACAGGCACTGGCCGAACCGATTCCGTGAATGGCAGTCGATGCAAGCAGTTGCGACCCGCGCCCTTCACCGACGTAGATTGATCGTCCACTTCGGGTTCGGCACCCTCGCGCGGTAGTAGCCTTCGCTCATGGTGACCGGACTTGTGATCGTGATCGTGGTGATGGCGCTGGTCGGGTTGGTTGTCGCGGGGGTGAGTCGGGATTCCGATCCGGGTAGGCGGCGGGATCGGTGGCAGTCCGGTGGTATCGACGGGGGCGGCGATAGTGGTTGTGGCGGTGGGGATTCCGGGCACAGCGGGTGCAGTGGCGGTCACAGTGGCTGCGGTGGTGGGCATAGCGGATGTGGTGGCGGGGACAGCAGTAGTTCCGACTAGGTTGCTAGCCCGACGGGGAAAGGGTGTCCGGCCAGTGCGTCCACTGGCCGACGAACCACGTCAGTTGTAGCCGGTGGTGAAGCCGAAGCTGAAGTGGTGGCCCTTGGAGTTGCAGGTGACCTGGGCGCGGAAGCCGCTGCCGCTGCAGGTCGCGCCACCGTAGGTGATGGTGGCGTCGGCGCCGTAGCCGGAGCCGGGGGCGGGCTGGCCGGGGGTGAGGGCGGCGCTGTCGGCGCGGCCGTGCTGGCCGAGCGGGCCCAGGGGCGGGTGCGCGGGCAGGAAGGGCAGATCGATGGAGATATTGGAGATCTGCAGGCCGTACCAGTTCATGGTGCCGTTGGTGATATCGCAGCCGACGTCGCCATTGGGTCGCATGGCGCAATTGGCCAGGTTGCCGTACGTGAAGTAGACGGTGTCGCCGATGAGGTAATTGGCGGGGTCCTGGGCAATGGAGTCGGCGGCGGCGGTTCCCGTTCCTGACAAGGACGCGCCTATTGCCAAAGCTGTTCCGGCGAGGGCGGTTCCGATGCGGGTGCGTGTGCTCATGAATATCCCTTCGGTATGAATTCGGCAGTGATGCCGTATGTCGAGTTCGAATGGCTCAATCGGGTTCGCGCTTACCGTATTCCGGCGATCGTCACGATACGACGTTATCTGTGGATTGCGCAATTACCCTTTCTCGCAACGACTTTCGAATTCACGGCTTTCACCTAAATTTGGCATTGATCGAATGGCTGCGTGCCCCTTGATAGCCTGCTTAAACCCCCACTTTTGGTGGCAGCGTGACCAGGTGCGGAGTGGTTAGGATCCCCGAGTGTCGTTGAATCCGTTCATGCTCGGCGTACGGTTCCTGCTCGAGCTCGCCGCTATCGTTTCCTTCGGAGTCCTGGGTTGGCGCGAATTCGACGCACCTTGGCGATATCTGCTGGGCGCGGTACTGCCGCTGATTGTCGCGGTCGTATGGGGAACCTTTGCGGTGCCGGGAGATCCGAGCCGCAATGGGGAAGCGACGGTCGCCGTGCCGGGCGCGGTACGGCTCGTGGTGGAGGTCGCGGTATTGGGCGGCGGCGCGGTAGCCCTGTGGGCGGCTGGACTCACTGTGACGGCGCTGATCTCCGCCGTAGTGCTGGTGGCATATCAGGCCCTGGCCTATGACCGCGTGGGCTGGTTGCTATCCCACTGACCTACAGCCGCGAAGTCTCCTGCGCGAGAACATGAGCCAGCACGAGATCGGCGACCCGCCCGACCGGTACCGTCGTCACACGCGGAGTTAGCGCTCGGGGGAGAAGACGGTGTCCGGAGCGACCAGTCCGACGAGCGCTCCGACAACCTGGCGCAGGGTGGTTTCGCTGACGACTCCGATGCGGTCCTGAAGCCAGGGCCGGTACACGGGAGTGATGCGATAGACCACCGCGGACAGGCCGGGAAGTGGGTCGGAGTCGGCGAAGGGCACCGCCAGTCCCGGCATCTTCGGTGCGAGTTCCACCGGGATCGCGAGCACGGTCGGCAAGATCGCATTGGCTGCGGTTCTCGAGACGATCAGCACGCGATCACCACCGAGTGATGACGGTTTCTGGCGGCCCGCGATGGTGGGCAGGTAGTGCCAGAGTTCACCGTGTGCGGGCGTGGCGGCGGTTACCACGCGGCGCCGTCGGCACGAATCGCCTCGGCCATGGCGGCACGCTCGGCTTCGACCTCGGCGAAGTGTTCGGCGGTATCGCGCCCCTGCGCACGCTCGTAATCGGCGGCGATGCGCGCGGAGTTGGCGAGCAGTTTGTCCCGCAATGCCGATTCCACGAAGGCGGAGAGCTTGATGCCCATCTGCGCGGCGACTTCCTTGGACTGCTCCAACACCGTGCCGTCCAGGCTGAGCGACGTATTAGCCTTCATAGTACGGATCATAACAGGGTTCCAAGCATGATTCCCCGTTGCTTTCGGACCTGGCGCACGATGCTGCGTCACAGTGACGAACCCTCCAGGTCAACCCGGGCTGTTGCTCCCTTCGAATCTTGCCGCCAAATCCGCGAGCAACGAGGCGCGGCGCACCTTGCCCGCGTCGTCGCGCAGGGCGACGGTCGTGTACTCGAAGGTGCGGGGAATCTTGTAGCGGACCAACCGTTGGGCGATGAAAGCCCCGAGTTCGTCGTCCGTGAGCGCGGCCGAGGTCTCGATGACCGCGTGCACGCGGTGGCCGAGGTCTTCGTCCGGTACGCCGAGCACGACCGCGCCGGTGACCTGTGGGTGTTCGGTCAGCGCGGCCTCCACCTCCGCGGGGTAGACGTTGGCGCCGCCGGTGATGATCAGGTCGGCTCGGCGGTCGTCGATGTAGAGGTAGCCGTCCCGGTCTTGGCGTCCGAGGTCGCCGACCGCCTCCCAGCCGTCGATCACGCGGGGTATGGCGCCGACGTAATGGTATGTGGGGGTGTCGTTTTCGGGGCGGACCAGGATGTCACCTGTCTCACCGGGCGGCAGTTCGGAACCGTCCGGTGCGGCGATGCGCACTTGGCCCCACAGTGGCAGGCCCACCGAGCCCGGGTGGCGCAGCCAGTCGGTGCCGTCGATATGGGTCATCATCGTGCCCTCGGTGGTGGCATACATTTCGTGCAGTGCGGGCGCGCCGACCAGGTCGATCCATGCGCGTTTGAGCCATTGCGGGCACGCTGCCGCGCCGTGCCAGACCGATCGCAGCGAGGTGATGTCGTATTCGTCTGGGCTGCTGCGTAATTCACGGATCAGGCGGCTCATCATGGTGGGCACCAGGCTGATCCACGACGCCCGAACCAGAGCGATGGACCGCAGCACCGCGACGGTGTCGAAGCGCGGCAACACCACCAGATGCTGTCCGGCCAGCAGTCCGTAGATCGAGAAGTTGAACGGCGCGTTGTGATAAAGCGGACCGCACACCAGCTGGGTGTCCCCGTCGCGCTGATCCAGGACGGATGCGGTCCGTTCCACATCGAGCTCACCGGGCTGAGCCGAGACGATCAGCTTGGGCCGCCCGGTGCTGCCACCGGAAGTCGGGGCCTTCCACGAGGGTGCGACCGCCGTCGGCGTGATCGGGGTATCGGGCACCGTGGACGGGGGAGTGAATCCGGCGGGGAGCCACCGTATCGACGGGTCCTCGGGTTGCACCCCGATCACCAGAACCGGTTGCGCCAGTGCGAGAATCGCCTCGCGCTCGGGCCCGGGCAACGCACTCGACATCGGCTGCGGCACCGCACCGATCTTCCACAGCGCGAACACCGCGATATAGAACTCGGCCCCATTGGGTAGCGCGACCGTGACCATATCCCCGGCACGCACCCCGAAGTCGCGGTACACACGCGCCAGGCGATTGGCCGCGCCATCGAGTTCGGCGCGGGTATAGGTGCGCCCGGGATCGGTGATGGCGGGCCGCTCGGGCGCGCGGGCGGCCAGATCCGTGAGCAGCTGCCCGAGCGGAATCGCCTCAGCCACGGAGAAACCTCTCCACGAACGCGGGTTCGACGACCAACCCGTGCACCTGCATATTGTGGCTGTGCGCGAGCTGGTGCAGCGCGAAGGCGTTGCGAATGGCCTCGGGTCGTCCGGCGGCGTCCTGCGCGGCGTTCACCGATTGCTTGGCCAGTTTCAATGCGAAAGGCGGTTGCTTGGCGATATGAGCAGCCAATTCCAATGTCGCACTTGTGAGTTCGGCACGTGACACCACCTTGTTGACCATGCCGACTCGTTCGGCCTCGGACGCAGTCATGGCGCGCGAGGTGAACAGCAGCTCCTTGGCCTTGCGGACACCGAATTCATAAGGGTGGTTGAAGAATTCGACCGCGTTTACGCCCATCGCCACCACATTGTCGATGAATTCCGCATCATCCGCGGCCACGATCAGATCGCACGGCCACGCCAGCATGAGCCCGCCGGAGATGACTTTGCCGTGCACCTCGGCAATGGTCGGCTTCGGGATATTGCGCCAGCGTTCGCTGAATCCGAGATAGATCTCCTCCTCGCGCGCCATTACCCCGGCCGCGCCGGGCTCAGTGAATCCGCCTCCGCCGCCGACGGTTTCGAAGCGCTCGTGCGCGGTCAGCGGATCGGGTTCGCGCATATCGTGACCAGCGGAGAAGTGCGGGCCGTTGGCGGCGAGCACGATCACCACGATATCGTCATCGTGCGCGGCGCGGTCGAAAGCGGCGTTGAGGGCGTAGAGCAGTTCGGTGTCCTGGGCATTGCGCCGATCAGGGCGGTTCAGGACGATGCGGGCGACTTTCGGGATCGGTACTTCGTAGGTGACCGGTTCGGTGATGCTGATCGTCATCGCTTGCCCTCCCAGAGGATTCGTTCGTGTCCCGCCGGATCGTTTGCGACGGTGACGGTTTCGGAAATGAGCCCGGTGGTGCGGGCGTCGGTGTCGTAAGGTGCCCAGCCGGGATCGCCGTGGGTGATGAACTCGACCCAGATGCGATGGTTGGTGTCGGCGACCGCTTGTGGCGGGTCGTCACCGATGCGGGCGCTCAAGCCCGGCGCGGCGAGGGTGTCGAATGCGAAGGGGATATCGACCGCGTGGCCGGAACCCAGTGTCGGAGAAGCCCATTCGAATCGGTACAGCCAGGTACTGCCGGGCTCCCGGGCCTCGGCGACTCGAACGGAGGGGATGCGGAAGTACCAGTCGGACACGATCGCGGATATCAATTCACCGGCGGTGGCATCGAGCCGATCGCGACGGTACGCGGCCAAGGTCTCTTCCGCCGGAAGTCCGTACCCCTCGATGGTCGCTGTCAGTGCGACCTCGTCGAGCACCGCCAGCGCTCCGGACGCGACCAGAATCGCGCGAGCCTCGTCCGCCGTGGTCCCGATGAGCAGCCGCACCCCGGTGCGCTCGGCGAGGCCCTCGAGTGTGGGTCGGGGCAGCACCGTCCCGTCGACGGTTGGTGCGTAGGGCTGCTGTGTCATCGCGAGCGCACCCCATTTGCCCGGGTCCGGTGCGGTCTGAATCTCGGTGATGACCGTCCGGCACGCCTCGGCGAGCACCTGCGGATCCACCGCGGCGAAGGCTTCGCGTTTCGGTTCGATACCGAGCAGGCGGGCCAACTCCCGCGCGACCGTCAGTGATTGTTCCGGCGGCAGATAGTGATGCGCCCCGCCACTCTGCGAAATCGCTTGCTGGAAAAGCCCTTCCGCGTCCGGGGCGGCCAGCAGTGTGTTCACGCTCCACGCGCCCGCGGATTGCCCGGCCACCGTCACCCGATCGGGATCACCGCCGAATGCGGCGATATTGTCGCGCACCCAGCGCAGCGCCGCGATCTGATCGAGGATGCCGAGGTTGGCCACCTCGTCCCCGGTGTACAGGAACCCCTCCGCGCCGAGCCGATAGTTGATCACCACGGTGACCACGCCGTCCCGGGCGAAGGCCGAACCATCGTATTCCGCAAGCGAATTCGAGCCGTTGGTGAACGCGCCACCGTGAATCCACACCAGAACCGGTAACCGATGGGCGTCGATGCGGGTGTGCACGTTGAGGTTCAGGCATTCGGTGCCCGCGATGGTCACCTCGGGGTAGTACGGCACGTACATAGCGATGTAGTCCGCTTTGGGCACCGTTGCCCCGTACTGCCGGGCATCGCGGACGCCCTGCCAGTGCGGTGCCGGAGTCGGCGGGCGCAGGCGGTTCGCGCCGAAAGGTGCGGCCGCGTACGGGATGCCCAGGAATTCGAGCAGGTCACCCCGCTGTCGCCCGCGCACCGTTCCTTCTCGGACGATCACCGTATCGGTCACCGTGCTGCCCATTGCGGCCTCCTCGCCTGCAAGGTCACTCGAATACCGCGGTACCGCAACATGATCGCGCCACCGGTCGAGTGTGAAACATTTTGTTGAGATGTTGCATGAGCCTAGACCTCATGCAACATCTCGGCAAGATGTTGCACAAAGGAAATGTCCGGCACGATATGCTGCATCGGTGGCATCGACACCGCTGGAACGACAACTGGCCTCGGACTCGACCCCGCGCCGCCCGACCGCCCTGGACGCGTTCGCCCTGGCACGGTCCGATTTCCTGGCCGGGGACCGCATCGACATCGGCTCGATCGCGCAGCGCCTGGGCGTCAACCGGGTCACCCTCTACCGCTGGGTCGGCACCCGCGAACAACTGATCATCGAGGTCGTCTGGTGGTTGACCGAACGCACCCTCGACCAAGGCTGGCAAATCGTCGAATCCACCCCCGGCCCAAGGGTTCCCGCTCTCCTGGGTCACCTACTGCATGCCATTTGGGATCAACCCGGCTCCCGCCGCTCCATCGAGCGCGATAACGCCATGTACATGACCCTGCTGACCGTGGCCTCGCACGGCTTCCAGCCCCGCATGCTCGCCTACGTCCGCGCCAAACTCGCCGCCGATCTCGAAACCGGCCGCATTCACACCACTCTCGACCTGGACGACCTGTCCTACACGGTCCTGCGCGTCGCGGAGTCCTTCCACTACATGCCCACCATCATCGGCGAACCCGCCGACCCCGACCGAGCTGTCCGCGTATTGACCGCGATCCTCGGGCCGAATCCCGCCTAGCGCCGACGACATTCGTTCCGGTCGGAGTCACCGTCCACGCTTGCGTTCGAGCGCGCTCGAAACCATATCGTCGCCGCCATGACTACCGATGCAACCCAGACCTGGATCATCACCGGCGCTTCGAAGGGTTTCGGGCGCGCGCTCGCGGAGGCGGCGCTCGCAACGGGTGACAATGTCGTTGCGGCGGTGCGCAATCCGGACAGCGTGGCCGTTCTGGCGGCCGAATATCCCGACAGCTGTCTCGTCGCTCGCTTCGACGCACGTGATACGCACGCAGCGGCCGGATTGGTGAGCACCACCCTCGACCGGTTCGGGCATCTCGACGTGCTCGTGAACAATGCCGGCCGCGCGGTGATCGGCGCGGTCGAAGAGGTCGGCGACGCACAGTTGCGAGACCTGATGGACCTGCACCTGTTCGGCCCGGCGGCGCTCGTTCGCGCCGCCCTGCCCGCGATGCGCGACCAGCGCAGCGGCACCATCGTGCAGATGAGCAGCCAGGGCGGGCGGGTGGCTTTTCCCGGTGTATCCGCTTACTGCGCATCGAAGTTCGCACTCGAGGGCTGGTCGGAATCGCTCGCGGCCGAGGTCGCGCCGTTCGGGGTGCGGGTGCTGCTCGTCGAGCCCAGCCGATTCCGCACCGCGTTCAACGCCGAACTCGAATTCAGCGCGATCTCGGACAGTTACCGTGACACCCTCGCCCCGCTGCGCGCCGATATGGCGGGCGCCGACGGTGTGCAGGAAGGCGACCCGGTGCGCGCGGCCGGGATCATCGTGCGCCTCGCGCACAGCGACAACGTCCCACTGCGCCTGCCACTCGGTCAGGAGGCGGTCGACCGGCTCTCCGGGGTCTACCGTCGTGGCTTGGTGGAGGTCGAGCGCTGGGCCGAGATCGCCCGCAGCGCCGATTTCGACGACGCCGTTACCGCGGTTCGCCCTGTTTAGGCTGGATGGCATGGCGACGGACGAATTGATGGAACGGGCGTTGGCGATGCTGGGCGACGCGGACGACGACCTGGCCTCGATCGAGGTGATTCACCGCCTGTCCACCGCCACCGACATCGAGGCGCCGATGTCCATCGCCGATGTCGCGGACCTGCTCGACATCTCGCCCCACACCCTGCGGTACTACGAGCGGGTGGGGCTGGTCGACGTCGGCCGCGACATCAGCGGTTACCGCGTGTACGATGCGGATTCGGTGCGGCGGTTGGTGTTCCTGACTCGAATGCGGTTGTCCGGCATGCCGATGCGCGATCTTCAGCACTACATCGAGCTCGTCGACGCGGGCGAGGATACCGTGCCCGAACGGCTCGACATGCTGATCGAGCACCGTGACATGATCCGCCGCCGCATTCGCGAGCTGACCCTGTCGCTCGCCGCGACGGAGTACAAGATCGCCACCTACGGCGGCCGTACCGGCCCGGACGCATAGCTCGAACATCATCCTCCACATGCGGAAACCAGGTCCTGCCGCTATTGATCGTGCCGCTATATAACGGTACATTCGATGAGTCAGGTTACCGGTATCGGCGAGGGATCGAAGATCGGCGCACAGCCGCAGCGATCCAGCTCTGTCGCTGCTCGGGCGTAGTCACGCAACATCTTCGATCGAAAGACGTACTTGCGATGGTCGCAGTCACGCTTGGGTTCGTATTCCTATTCATCGCGATCGCCGGCGGGCTCAGATCCGTCGAGGTCGGTCTACAGAACACCCAGAAGATCTACATACACAATCCGTGGTTGTGCGCGGTGATCTCGTATGCCGTTGCGCTGATCGGTTTTTCGATCTTTCTGGCAGTAGCCGCGGTGGTATCCGACCCGCCCTGGCCGACGTGGGCCGATGTGCGAAACATGCCGTGGTGGGCGCCATTCGGCGGTCTCGTGGGCGGCGTGGCCGTGGTCGGCATGATCACCGTGGCGAGATACGTCGGTATCGCGACCTTCAACGCGGTCGTCATCACGAGTGAAATGCTGGTCGCGCTCGTGATGGACGATCTCGGCCTGATGGGTTTCGCGGCTCGGGAAGTGACTCCGCTGCGCCTGGTGGCCGCCGGATTGATCACCGGCGCAGTCGTTCTCATGGCGCGCAGCTCCACCAAGCCGGTCTCGGTACCCGAACGCGACGCGATCCTGGAAGAGGCTCTCTGATGGCTACTCTCCTCGGCGAAACCCGCTCGAAGTTGTCCCGCTCGATGCTCGCGTTGGTCTTCGCATTCATGCTGCTCGGCGGCGCGCTGCGATCGGTCGAGGCGGGCTGTCAGAACTCACTCAAACTCGCCCTGAAGAACGTATGGCTGTGCGGGGTCATCTCCTACGCGGTCGCCCTGGCCGGTGTCGGACTCATTCTCGTTGTCACACTGGCATTTTCGTCACGGCGTTCCTGGCCGACATGGGCAGATGTGAAGCTCATGCCGAAGTGGGCCCCGTTCGGTGGCCTCACCGGAGGCGCGGCGATCTTCGCCATGATCACCGTCGCCTCCAGCGTCGGAGTCAGCACATTCAACGCCGTGATCATCGCCGGACAGATGTTCGTTGCCGCGGCGATGGACCACTACGGGGTGATGGGTTTCCCACGCCGCGAGATGGACACGCAGCGCTTCGTCGCCATCGCGATGATCATCGCGGGGTCCTACCTGATGGCCAAGTACTGACCGAACCCGCCGAACCCGACCACCGCTCATGGGAATACATCCCGCGCCGATGTGGAGACATCGTGCAGCACAGTGACACCCATGGGCGGAGAATTGGATGCCGCATGGCGCGCGGTGCGTGATCTGCTCGGCACCATGGCCAAGGACACCTCCGACGTGGCCGCCGCCCTGCCCTCGCGAGCCGCGCACGGCATCAGCGGGGGCGTGCGGCGAACGCTCGAGACCGAGGCCGCCTCGACAAGGACCGTGGCCGATGCGTCGCCGGCCCTGAGCGACGGGATCGCCACCGGCGCAGCATCTCCCGCCTATGTCCGCGGCCGTGACCTCATCGATGAGGCGGACTACAGCGCACTGCGCCGATCCGGGGGAATCGATTCGCTGGGGGCCTCGCCGACCTTCGAGAGAATTCAGCGATTGCAGGGCTTCGACGGCCGCGTCACCAGGGCCACCGCCCATGAGATAGACGCGGCGATCGCGTCCGGCGGCACCGAGCTGTTCCGCGGGTTCGAGGAGACGCGTTACCTCGACGCATTCGTATCGGGCCCGGTGCGGCCGGGCGGCGGCACCACCGGATCCGGTACCTATGCCTCACCGCTCGAGCGCATCGCCCTGCACTACACCGATCCCGCCCGTACTCAGGACCTGGCCGCCCAGCAGGCCAAGGTGCTGCGGATGGCGCTGCGCCCCGATGCCAGGACGATCACCCTCAGTGCGCTCGAGAACGACCGCGGTCGCACCCTCGTGCAGGTTCATCGGGAGCTGGGCGCGCTGCGCAATATCGCACGCCCGACAGCTGCCGAATCAGCGCGCTACAACGCACTATTGGACCAGGAGTTGGTCCTGGCCGATATCGGCCAGTACGGCGCGTTGCGCGGCTGGGATGCCATCGATGGATCGGCCATCTGGCGGAACAAGGAGTGGTCGGTGCTCAACCCGACCGCCCTGCTGGTCCAGCGGTGAGCTACTCGGCCGGGGTGTGGGTGGGTTCGGAGATCGCGGCAGACAGGGGCGGGGCGATGTCCTCGAGTGAGCGGCCTTCGGCGTCGACGGCCAGGCGGTAGGCGATCACGCCGCCCGCGATCATGACCGTCGCGCCGACCAGGTAACCGAGGAACAGGCCCAGGGGATAGGTACCGTCGCCTATCAAGGCTCCGTAGATGACCGGGCCGAGCGCGCCGAAACACTGTGCGATGGCGAAGAATACGGCGATCGCCTTGGCTCGGACCTCGAGGGGGAAGATCTCGCTGACGGTGAGGTAGGCGGCGCTGGCTCCGGCGGAGGCGAAGAAGAAGATGACGCACCAGCAGATGGTTTGGGTGATGGCGTTCAGGGCTCCGCTGTAGAACAGGCAGGCCGAGAGGGCTAGCAGGGCACCGGAGCCGATATAGGTGCCCGCGATCATGACGCGGCGGCCTACGGTGTCGAAGAAGCGGCCGATAGTCAAGGGGCCCAGCAGATTTCCGATGGCGAAGGCGATCAGGTAGAGCGGGGTGGCGGCAGAGGGGACGTCGTAGAACTTGCCGAGCACGAGGGTGTAGGTGAAGAAGATCGCGTTGTAGAGGAATGACTGGCTGATCATCAGGCTCGCGCCGAGAATCGCCCGAGAGGGATAGTCGCGGAACAGGATTCGCGTCAGCGCTCGATAACCGATCTGGTCGGCGGGCTTGACCATCATGGCCTTGGATTCATCCAGCGGCGGCAAATCGACCCCGCAAGCCCGCACCTCGTCCTCGATGGCCCGGATCGATTCCTCGGCGTCGTCGGCCCGGCCCTGCATGATCTGCCAGCGCGGGCTCTCCGGAAGATTGCGCCGCACCAGCACGATCACCAGGCCCAGCACCGGACCGATCAGGAAACCGAGCCGCCAGCCCAGGTCCAGACTCACGTGATTGAGCAGGATGTACGCGCCCAAGGTGCCCAGAATCGCACCGGCCCAATAGGTTCCGTTCACCGCGATATCCACCCGGCCGCGATACTGCGCCGGAATCAGCTCATCGATGGCGGAATTGATCGCCGCGTACTCGCCGCCGATACCCATGCCCGCGATGAATCGGGTCAGGTACAGGAACACCAGCCAGCCCGGGCCACTGCCGAGGGTGAAGGCGGTAAGCCCGCTGCCGATCAGGTACACACCGAGCGTGATGACGAACAACTTGCGTCGCCCCAGCCGATCGGACAGGTTCCCGAATACCAGTGCGCCGACCACCTCCCCGGCGAGGTAGACGGTCGCCAGAAACCCCACTGCCGTCGAAGATAGTTGCAGCGCTTCGGGTTTGGTGAGCGTATCCGCGACCGCGCTGGCGACGGTAATCTCCAGCCCATCGAGAATCCATGCCACGCCCAGCGCGATGACCATTCGGGTGTGAAACCGCGACCACGGTAACCGATCGATCCGCGCGGGAATCAAGGTCCGCACCCCACCGGCAGCGCCGGTCACCTCCGCCATGACGACTCCTGTGTCCGACCAATGCGGAAGGAACCCTAGCGACGGAACGTCCGGCCCGTCAGCGCTGGGAACGCGATCGGCAGCCGTGCCCGGTCGATCACGTGGATGTGGTTGTCACGGTGCGAGTTCGGCCAGTATGCGAAAGCGTGTTCCCACGCCGGGCGCGGTGATGAGCTGGATTTGCGCGCCGTGGGCGGCGAGGATGGCGCTGACGATGGCCAGACCGAGGCCGGAACCGCCTGTGCGGGAGCGGGATTCGTCGGCGCGGTAGAAGCGGTCGAAGACGTGCGGAGCCTTGTCAGGCGCGATACCCGGTCCGTTGTCACGGATTTCGATGATCGCGAGATTGCCTGACTCGGGCATGGCGGCACCGGCTCGGGCGATGACGTCCGTGGTCGAGGGCGCGGGTCCGCGCGAGATGGTGAGGTCGACGGCGGAATCGGCGGGGGTGTGGGTGAGGGAGTTGCCGATCAGGTTGGTCAGGACCTGCCGTAATCGATGCTCGTCACCGTAGGTGTGGACGGGCTCCGCCGGAATATGCAGCCGCACAACGCGTTCGGGAGTACGGGCAACCGCATCATGCACGACGTCATCGGCGATGGCGGTCAGATCGACCTTGGTCATATCCATCGGGCGCTCCTCGTCGAGGCGCGCGAGCAGCAGCAGGTCATCGACGAGCAGGCCCATGCGGACGGCTTCGTCCTCGATGCGGCGCATCATGCGCTCGACCTCGTCGGCAGGTTGCGGGCCGCTGAATCGATATAGTTCGGCGTAGCCGCGAATCGAGGTGAGCGGGGTGCGCAACTCATGCGAGGCGTCGGCGATGAACAGCCGCATTCGCGCCTCGGACTCCTCCAGACGATGCAGGGCGGACGACAGGCGTTGGACCATGATGTTGAACGCGGTACCGAGGCGCCCTACTTCGGTATACGAATTGGTTTGCGCTACACGACGATCCAACTCCCCGGCGGCAATCGCCTGCGCGGTGTGCTCGATGCGGGTCAGCGGGCGCAGGCCGACGCGGACCAGCCAGGTCGCGACCACGCCGAGGATTGCCAGCAGGCCGATTCCGGCGGCGATCTCGATCGTGCGGAGCTGACTGAGGGTGGCGTCGTAGGTATCCAGTGACATGCTGACCGCGACGGTGCCGCCATTGGGCTCGAACTGATTCGGCGGTTGATAGGCCGTTCGCACGCGCCACTGGACGCTGCCGTCATGGGCGGGGACGGTGATCGCACGCGTGCCTCGCGCTCGCACGGCGGCGGCATCCATCGCCGGCAGTTCCGGTGGAGATACCGAGCTACCGATTCGAATGGTGGGTTCACCGTTGATATCGAAGAACAACACCCGAAATGGCGAGGGCACCTGATCCTCGGCCGTACTGTCGGCGGGCCGCGGCGGCGGCGGAGGCCGATTGACCGAAGTCATATCGGCCACCACGGTATTGAGCTGTGCGTCGATGCGCGCGAGCTCGGCCCGATCCAGCATCGAGACCGCGAGAATTCCGAAGGCCA
Source organism: Nocardia sp. NPDC052001 (assembly GCF_040680615.1). Taxonomy (NCBI): domain Bacteria; kingdom Bacillati; phylum Actinomycetota; class Actinomycetes; order Mycobacteriales; family Nocardiaceae; genus Nocardia; species Nocardia sp. NPDC052001. Next base: position 30,063 of record NZ_JBFAXC010000015.1, read on the forward strand.
CCATTCCCACCGCGGTAATGGTCAGCGCCGCCACCAGCACGCGGGTACGCAGCGTCCAACTGCGGTGCAACCGAATCACGAATTCTCACCGGGCAGACGCAGCGAATACCCCACACCCCGAACCGTATGAATCAATGCCGGACCGTGCGCGTCTACCTTGCGCCGCAATTGGCTGATGAACGTTTCGACCACCCGATCCCCCCGCCCGTCCGCCGAATCCCACACCTGATCCACAATCTGCCGCTTACTGACCACCTTCCCGGCATTGGTCATCAAATAGCGCAGCAAATTGAACTCGGTGGCCGAGAGCCACAGCCCCACGCCACCGCGAGTCACGCTGTGCGCGTCCGCATTCAATTCCAGATCGGCGAACCGCAATGTCACCTCCGCATCCTGCGGCACCACCGTGCGCCGCAGGATCGCGTGCAACCGCAACACCACCTCTTCGAGGCTGAACGGTTTGGTGACGTAATCGTCCCCACCCGCGGTCAACCCCTCGATCCGATCCTTGACCGCATCCCGCGCGGTCAGAAACAGCACCGGCACATCATTGCCCGCTCCCCGCAACCGCCGAGCCACGGTGTACCCGTCCATGTCGGGCAGCATTACGTCCAACACGACGATATCGGGCGTTGCCGCCGCCGCTGCGGCCAGCGCTTCCACCCCAGTTGCCGCCACGGTCACCGAAAAGCCACTCGCCCGCAACGCGGCCCCGAGCAGATCCCGAATATTCGGTTCATCGTCGACAACAAGAACCCGCATGCTCGAAGACGTCATCCGGTCAGCCACGATTCCCACAATAGGCCCAGCCCACCACCCATTCCTGGCACCCGCCGACTCCGAAACCGTCACCTTCCCAGCCAATTCACAGCCTCGCCCGCGGCGCGCCAGAGGTTTCCACAGGCTCGCCGAACGGGCACGCGCACGCCCGTGCAAGTGTTCCGCACTCAGGAGCTCGTCGCCCTGATCGCCGACAACGACTACGAGATGCCCTGGGCGACCGCAAGTTCGAGGCCCTCGACCGCAACCGAGCCGATAACGAATGGTGCGAGGGCACGTGGACGATCATCACCCGCGCCGGCGTGGACCACCCCGCATGCGCAGCGGCGGTGGTGACGTCCCGGAGTCGACCGAAGGCGTTCGCGCGAGCGTGTTCTCCATCACGGTTTCGCCAGGTCGGGGCCATTGCCGCCTGCGCGGATGCCACCCTAAGTTACTGTTCCTTCGAGTTTTTGAAACCATATAGTTCCACAAAAGAGGGGTGTCTTCGGTGACCCAGCAGGCTCGGGCCATATTCCGCGTGACAGACTCGGACGAAGGCCGGATCGCGCGGTTAGCGGGCTCGAGCGCCGATCACCTTCGAGATCGCTGCTCCCGAGATACCCGGCGGCCCGAATTCCCCTGCGCCGCAGGGCGTGCGGCATGAGATTCGCGCACGCGCACCACGCGTTCCTCGCCCAGTGCCGGTATTACGCGGATATCGGCAAGTCTCTGGAATCCGCTGCGCTGGCGGTGATTACGGCCGAGACGGCCCAGTGGAGCCGCTATCCGGCGGTCCGCGCGGAAGCGCTGGCCCAATGTCGCCAAGCTCGACATGACCTGTCGCTCACCGACGCCGCGCTCAACGCCGCCGTGCGCGCCGGAGCCGATCTGACGAGCCGTCAGGTCAGCGTGTTCCACGATGCCGAGAACGCCGCGAGGCGTGAGGTGGCGTCATTGCGGCAGACACTCTCGAGTATCGAGATGTCCTTGCGCACAACTTGATCCCGATCCGCGATTCCCACTCGTTGCCCGTGAATCAGCGTCAGGCGGTGCGGACTCGGCTCCGTTTGAGTGTGCGCAGGTCGGTGCGGACATCGATCGAGTGCAGTCCGTCGATGCGGGCCAGTTCGTTGGTCAGGAGGTTGTAGAGGTGGTCGGTATCGCGGGCGGCGATGGTGGCGAAGATGGCGGTGGGTCCGGTTGTGGCGCAGACGTAATGGATTTCGCTCATGCGCGCCAGGGCATGTCCGGCGGCGTCGAGTTTGTCCAGGTCGACACCGGCCCACAGTGCGGCCGAGATGCGCAGACCGAGGCGGTTCTGATCCACCTCGAGGTCGAAACGCAGGACTCCGGCTTCGGTGAGGTCGATGATCCGTGTCGCCACGCGCGCCGGGGTGAGGTTGGTGACCCGTGCGAGGTGGCTGTACGAGGCGCGCGGGTCCTCGGCGAGCAGAGCGATCAGCCGCCGATCGTCCGCACTGAGGTCGGCGGCGTCGTGGTTCGGGGTATCCCCGTGCCGGTCGATGGCGAATAAGGGATCTGCTGCCTCGGTGAGTCGTTCGCGCTGAGTGGCGTCGAGGGTCCAGCCGAGATCGGGCCAGGTGGTGTGCAGCGGGAAGCGGCGCAGAACCTGGCGGGCATCCATCGATTCGACCAGGGAGGTGGAGCGGATGCGGTCGGTGAGCATGAGGTCGTTATCGGCGGCCGACTGCGGTTGATAGAGGCAGACGACATCGGCGGCGGTCATGCTGACCCAGCTCATATCGTCATGCTGCGCAAGCATTTCCGCGAGCTTGGTACCTTCGGAGCTGGGGGTGATTCGCAAAATCCATTCGTGCTGCCCTAGGGTGCGGTGATCCAAAGTGGCGGTGCATCGCAGGATGCCGTTGCGGACGAGAGTTTGGTATCGGCGTGCTGCGGTCTGTTCGGAGATTCCGGCGACCGTGGCCATGGCGGCGTAAGACATCCTGACATCACAACCAAGCATGTGGATGATCTGGAGTCTTTCGATCGTCTGACTGGAGGGCATGCCGGAAATCTACTCGATTGTTGGAGGTTTTAGTAGATTTTCTGCTAGAGCGACGGTTATCGCAGGAAGCTGCTACCGACCGACGGCCCCGGCACCCCGATGCCGTCCGTCAACATCACGATCGTGATTCTGACACTGCCCGAGATCCGGCGCGATTCGGACACGGGTCTCGCTGCGCTGCAACGGGTTCTGGACATACCGGATATGCCGCCTTGATCCGGATTCGACGAGTCTGGATGCAGTGGGTTGCTGTCGGGTTTGCGAGTTCGGCAGCCCCGCGGCCTCGCTGATGACGCCACCAAGCGCTTCCCCGCCCCACGACACCCGGGAGTTGGCCGGGAACTAAATGAAATGCTGTTCTGCACAATCGAATCTAGGAAGGTGACGCGGCCGTGGCATCCGTCATTTGACGTAGATCGGGGTCGTGATCACTGTCGGCTCGACTCGGCCGCCGGGTGAAAGCTGAGATCTGGTCGTAGCTAGTGGTGACGATCAGGCCGATGACGACACCGAGCAGGGCGCCGACACCGACGTGGATCCAGGCCGGGCGCAGTCCCGACAGGGGAAGCGAGTGGAGATAGAGGATCGAGCGCAACCCGGACACGATCGGTTGCATCGGTTCGAAATTCGCGATCACGCGGAAGAACGCGGGGGTGCCTTCGATGGGAATCGTGCCCGCCGAAGAGGTCATGGCCAGGGCGATGAAGAAGAACATATTGACCAGTGGGGCGAGTGATCCGAAGATCGCGAACACCGTCAGGGCGCTGAGCGCGACGGCGGCAATTGTGCTGGTGGAGAACAGGTATAGCTGCCAGGGGGAGGCGACCGGCATGTGCAGCACTTTGGTTGCCATCAACTGAATCAGTCCGGCGCTCAGGGGTGCCGCGATCAGCGCCACACACCATTTGACGACGAGCAGGTGGAGTCGGGACAGATGGGTGTACCGGCGGCGTTGCACCTTCGGGCCCAGCTCGCTCGGCTGAAAACCGCTGGCGGAGTCCACAATCGGATGAATTACCGAAGCACCGATGAAGCCGAGCAGAACCAGCACGACGGCGTAATAGAAGACGCTGGTCCCGAATCCGGTACGCGCGGGTAGCGGTGTCAGCGGTGCGGTCGCGATTGTGAATGGGGTGGCCAGCGCGGTAGCGGTGGCGGCGCTGATCGGCGCTTTGTACGTCGGCTCCACCATGCCCAGGTACGTGTTCACCGACGCGACCACCGGCGTGAGATAGCCGGTGAACAAACCGGTACTCATCGTCGCGGCGGCCGGATTGGTGTCGAGGTGGACCACCGCGTGAGTGGGCGGACCCGGCGCGCCGCTCACGAGCCGGGCGGTCTCGGCGTTGAAGTCGGCGGGTATGCGAACGGCTCCGAAGATCTTGCCGCCCGCCATCTGCTCGCGTTCCTCTTCGGGCGTCATCTCGATGAGGTCGATGGCCTCGCGGTCGACGTGCTGGGCGATGGCTTCACGGACCTGCTCGGCGGCATCGAAACCGGCGGTGGTCTGCGGTTCGACGACCAGGGCGACCGGTAGCCCACGCAGATTCGCGGACGGGTCGAGAGTCCCGCCGAGGTAGATCGCGGGCAGCGCCAGCGCCAGCAGCAGCATGACGAACAGCGGCGGGAGCCAGGTCGCGGGGTGACGGCCGAAGTCACGGGCGACCCGCATCGGGTTGGGGCTCACGCGGGGGAGGAAGTCGGTGCGGTCGAATCGCGCTGCGCGTCGATGCGACGACCGATCTCATCCCACGACAGGCGCATGTCATCCGCCGGCGCGGTGAAGAATACGAAGGTGGCGTCCCGCATGACCTTTCGCTTGCGCGCGACGGTCGAGCGGTGCGGTTCGGTGCGGGCGTAGGAGTAGATCGCGGCTTTGTCGTCCCAAGCCGAGTAGGTCCAGAAGACGCCTTTGAACATCTCGGCCTTCAGGGCCACACCGAGTACGCCCGGTGAGCGGCGGGCCTGCCACCACAGTGCGAGTGAGGACAGCAGGAAGCCGGGCGCGTTGCGCAGCGACTTGACCTCCAGGCGCGAGGCCATGCACTGCACCTCGGGGGTGCCGGGCGTGCCGATGGTCGACCACGGAAGCGTTGGCATTGACTGCTCTTTCGATCGGGCGGGCGGCGAACGCCTTCGCGGCGGTCGTCGATGATCTCAGCCTCGGTTCGCGGCGGGAATTGATCAACCGGGAAATGCGTATGATGCGATAAGCCGCCGTGATCGATGGGAAACTGCATGGACCTGCGCGATTTGGATTTGCGCGATATCGAGATTTTTCTGACGCTGTCGGCGGAGCTGCATTTCGGCCGGACCGCGGAGCGATTGCATCTTTCGCAGGCTCGGGTTAGTCAGGTGATCGGGAAATTGGAGCGCCGAATCGGCGGCAAACTCTTCGAACGGTCAAGTCGCACAGTGAGATTGACGCCGATCGGGGTGCGGCTGCGGGACGATTTGCAAACCAACTATCGGGATCTGCGCGCGAGTCTGGGGCGGGCGTCGCGTGCGACTCGCTACGGCGATGCGGGCATCCTGCGGCTGGGGCTCACCAGCAGCGATCTCGAACATGTGCGGCCGCTGCTGGACGCCTTCCAGTCCAAGTACCCCGATTGTCAGGTGCATCTCGAGCATATTCATTTCGGCAATCCCTTCGGCGCGCTGCGCGGGGACGAGATCGACGCATTGGTGAGCTGGCTGCCTATTCACGAACCCGATCTGGTGGTGGGGCCAACGCTCTATGAGGAGCCGTTCGTGCTGCTCGTCGGCTCGGATCATCCACTGGCACAGCGGGAATCGGCATCGTACGAGGATCTGGCCGATTACGGCGTCTTCGGTGTGCCGCCATCGGACCCGGACACGGCGCCCCCTGACTACTGGGCCGCGGCGGCCGTCCCGTTCTTTACCCCCAGCGGCAGGCCCATCGCCCGCACCGCGCACGCCGCCAACTTCCAGGACTTGATCCTGCTGGTGGCGGCGGGCAGGGCGATCACCCCGGTACATGGGCACGCCGCCCGGTATTACGGCAGACCCGATGTCGCCTATATCCCCATGCCCGATGTTCCGCCCGCACGCTGGGCGCTGGTCTGGCGGCGATCGGGCGAAACCGATCTCGTCAAGGATCTGGCCGAGGTGTTCGCCACCGGTTATGTTCCCGATTCCGAGGATCCGATCGCCGCAACAAGCTAGGCCCGGCTATTTCATTTCCGCCAGCCAGCGCGCGATCTGTTCGCACACCCACGGGGAGTCATCGAGTGGCAGGTCATGGCCCGCATCGGGATGCAGCGCCAAGCTCGCACCGAAGCGGGCGGCGATTCGCTCCGACATGTGATAGTCCACCAGTCGATCGCCGTTGGACGCAAGTACCAACAGCGGCAACGAGATTCGCGCGGGCAACCGGAACGTGGCAGCGGCGGCCACCTGCGCCAGCGCACTCGCGTTGAGCGGTGCGGCTTCCCGCTGATACTGCGCCCACGTCAGTGCCAGGTCAGCCAACTCCGCTTTCGGTCGATTACTGGACACCGCCAGCGCGGCGGCCTCATGCGCCTCCAGGGACCGGAACTGCTTACCCGCCACCAGCGACACCAGCCCGGTCTTCATCTGATGCGGCCGAAACACCGCCGGCGCACCGGTATTCACCACCACGCACCGCTGAAAATCCGCCGGATATCGCTCGACCCAATTCAGCGCCATCATCCCGCCGAGCGAAATCCCCAGCAGCGACCACTTCTCATCCCCGCGCTCGAACCGTCCCCGAATATCGTCGGTGATCGCCGACATCGACCGAGGCGAAACCCGCCCATTCTGCGTCCCGAACCCCGGTGGATCGATGGTCACCACGCGCACCCCCAACCGCGCCGCCAACTTCTCGTCGAACCCACCCCAATGCCGCTGATCCCGTGTAAGCCCCCGCAGCAGCAACCAATTCGTCATCGCATCCCTCCTCGCACCGCCATTTCGCGCAATCGTGCAGCCGCACACGGAAACGGTCAATGCCACGAGCTGCCATTCCCGCAGATCTGGGAAATTGCCCGGCCCTATGACACCGATGCATGCAGTCTGCCCAAACCCGCAGCTCGCGGCGGGTTTTCGAAGTTACTTCGGGGCGACGAGTTCCAGCGCGATGTTGTCCGGATCCCGGAACTCGAGGATATAGCTGACGCCGATGTCCTTGATGTCTTCGTGCGGCACACCGCAGGCGTCCAGATGCGCTGCGGCGGCCTTCAGTTCAGCCAGTGAGCTGACCGAGAACGCGAGGTGGTCCAGCCCGACGCGATTCTCGTCGAAGCGATCGGACGCCACCGGCCGCAGCCCGATCAGTCCGTGTTGCATCCGGTAGATCACCCCGCCATCGAGAAAGCTCAGCCGCTGCCGCAGTTCCGCATCGGCATCATCCGGAACCTCCAGCGCCACCGGCCATTCGAAGACTTTCTCGTAGAAGTCCCGCGATCGGTCGATATCGGACACCGTCAGCCGCAGGTGCGCGATGGATTCCGCGGATATAGCCATGCGACCGATGTTTGCACACCGTCGCCATACCCGCCGGTTCGAGGCCCACGGGCCCGGACGGGGTGTGACGGAGGGGTTCGGGGCTCCGTCACTCCCGCGATGAGATCGCGGCATCGTTGCCGCAAGATACCCTTGTCAGCCTCGAATCTGCTTGTCGATCAGAGAGATTGGGCTCAGGCCGGGTGGCTGGTCACGTTGGGTTGAATCGTTCCACCGTGCGCGAACACGATAGGGGCTATCAGCCCGCACGAGCCCTTGACGTTCTCGGGCGTGAACGTGACCAACGACTGAAATGCGCTGCCCCTGTTCACTTGCCAGCTCAGGGGGCTTGCCTGAGTGAGGGTGTACGAGCAGCTCGACGCGTTGACGGCGAGGCTCAGCGTGCCCACCGGCAGTGTTCCGGACACCGTCTCGCCGCCGGTCACGGTGAGTGTGGCCGGATGGACGGTGGCGGTCACTGTCGCGGATGGTCCGGACGGCAAGGTGCACTGCGAGAACGTGTACCCGGAGAAGGTACCGATCGCGCCCGCGGAATTGGTCACGTTGGGCATCGATCCACTGAATGATGCTGTAGCGCAAGACAGTACGTCCGCGTACCCGGCATTCTTGAACACCGGGTGGGGGCTGGAGCCGGTGAACGCACCGCCCGGTGCGGTACTGCCGGTGACGTTGTACAAATAGGTGGTCGCGGTTGCCGGTGTGGCTCCGGCCGCCACCATACCGGCGGTGGCGAGCGCGACGGCGGCGACCGAATAGGTACTACGGAATCGGCGCAGGTGAGAACGCACGATGTCTCCTAGGGTTCGAAATATTCAACGAACCCAACGGTAGTGTCGCACAACACATTTCGATGGTGGCGAATCCCGCCACAATGGGGACCTGCGACGCCAAGCGGGGTTGCCGCACCGCTCGGCGTCGACAGCGGGTTATCAGTTGGAAGTCTCGAAGAGCTGTTCGCTGGGCGGCCCGGCCAGCAACTCGGCTCCCGCCTCGAATGCCTCCCGCATGTGCGCGCTGACCAGATGCGCCTCGAATGCCGCACGGCTATCCCAGGTTTCGACGACGACCCAGCTCCCGGGCTCGGTAGGGTGCTGATAAGGCTGGTAGTTCAGGCAGCCGGGCTCGGCCAGCGAAGGCTCGATCAGCGAGAGCGCCTGCGCGCGCACCAGCTTTTCCTTTCCTGGGCGAGCCTGCAACGTGGATATGGCGGTGACAGTCATGGGTGGGGTCAACCCGCCGCAGCCGGAATCTCTTCCCGCTCCGACTATCCCAGGTCGAGGTCGGCGAGAGTCCCGAGTTCGCCGGAGACGAGCTCGCCGAGCGTGGCGAAGAACGCCGCGATTCCGGGCAGATTTGGTCCTTTGGCCCGGGACGCCTGGAAATCGGCTTCGGTCTGCCATTCGACGACGTCGAGCCACTGGTCATCGGGGAGCCGTACGAGCCGCGCGCTGAGAAAGCCCGCTCGGTCGGCTTGAAAATCGGCCAGCATGGCCGGACGAGCCGCCAGCATGGCATCGGTGTTCGCCGGGTCCACCCGGAATCGAGTCAGTTCCACTGCGTGCATCGCGTTCACTCCAATCGATCAGCGATATCAACCCGCCGGCGCGTCCGGCGGATGTCAGACCACATATTCTTGTCCGATCCGCCCTTCAGAGGCGAGCCGGTGCGCCCGGTGGTGGTGCTGAACGCCGAGGAGCCTCGCGGAGGACGGTTCAGCGGATCAGGGCACCGACTTTCTCGACCCGGTCCGCGAGCGGAACCGTCAACTCGAGCACCGGGATATTCGCGAGCAGGTCGAGTTGGTCGGCGTACACCAACTCCAGCAACGCATCGTTCACGGTGCGACGGAGTCCCAGCATTTCCGCTGCGGGCAGCACCCGCTCGGTCTCGGCGGTAATCGGCACGATCACCAGCAAATCCAGTGTGGCCAAGGCACTTCGAATCGCCGTGGCATCGATATCGGCCTCGATATCGACACCGCTCGCCGACAGATACGCCAGAAAATCGAGCGGCGTCCGATCGAAAACGGACCCATCGGGCTCCGAGTTCAGCAGCTGCATCGAGTACTCCAGTTGAGCCCGGTAATCCGAACGTGAGGGCGGAAATTCGAAGTCATAACCGTCTTCCTCGAGCAGCACATACGGCTCCTCCACCGGCGTGAGATCCCCGAAGCGAGAACACAACTCCCGCACCAGCGTCGTCTTCCCGGTCCCGTGTGGCCCGGACACCCCGATACGCATTCGACTCCCTCGATTCGACCTGTCGGCAGGTTCGGATGGTTCGCGCAGACGTCAACGGCCCGAGTTGCCTCGGGCCGTTGATTTTCGGACTATAGCGCTCCACCGCTAGCTCACCGAGGCGGCCAGCCGATCGGCATAGGGGGCGACGAACTTGCCGACGATCGGCATCTCCGCACGAACACCGCCGGTCTTATTCGCCTGCACCATCGACATGATCCAGACGACGAGGGTGAGAAGCGAGAGGACGAGGCTGACAAGCGAGAAGATGATGCCGATGGCCCCCAGCAGGGACCCGATGATGCTCAGGGCGATATTGGCCACCGAGACCGCGCCGAAGAAGACGATGGACTGTGCGGCATGGAATTTGACGTCGGAATCGTTCTTGCCGATGAAGAGGAAGATGACTCCGGTGACCCAGCCCAATGCGTAGGACAGGATCGCGCTGGTCTTCTTGTCCAAGCCGGTGGACTGGGGCTGGTTTGCGGGGGGCTGTGAATATGTCATGGGATTAGTAAATGCGGGGCTCTCCACCTACCGATCCCAACTTTCCCCATGAACCGCAGGTCGCGGGCTCGCCGGGTGCTCGGGAACGAATGTCAGGCGGCAGCGCGCAAGGAGCGGCCGATGAGGACTTTCAGGGCGAGGGAGAAGATGGGGTTGGTGAGTAGGGCCAGTGGGGCAAGGCGGATGGTGGGGAAGCCGGTGGGGGCCGCGGCGATGGTGTAGGTGACGGCGCTGCGGGTGGGGGATAGGTCTTCGATGGTGAGGCGTTCGGCTATGGCTCGCATGCCGGGGACGGGGAGTTCGCCTATGAAGAACGCCATTTCGCGGTTGGGGTCGGTGCGGGTGACGAATTCGTTGCTCAGGAGCAGGGGGCCGAGGGTGAGGCGGCGGCGGGAGCCGGGACCGTGCGGGGCGGGGGTTTCCCAGCGGGCGGTGACGGCGGGGAGCCAGGCGAAGGATTCCACCTCCTGCCAGAGGCGGGTGGCGGGGACGTCGAATTCGGCTCTGCCGCGCACGATTATGGGTGCGCGTTCGTAGAAGTCCGAGGATGGTTCGACGATTTCGGGGTGAAAGACCATGGGGTGGAGTCTCTTTCGGGTGAGGTCAGGTTTCCGGGGTGGTGATCAGGCGGCGGAAGGCTTCGACCACCTGGTCGTGGTAGGTGCGCATGACGGTCTCGACCAGGGACAGATCGGGCAGGTCGATGGCATCGCCGGTGGTCTGGAGTTCCTGGAGCGTGCGGCCGATCACGACGTGTGCCTCGGGTTCGAGGGGTTCGTAGAACGCCTGGGCCGCTTCAGGCATGGTGATCAGCAGTTCGCCGACGGTGTTGAACAGACTCAGGCTGCCGATGCTGCCCAGCGCGGCGAAAGTGCAACGCAGCATATGCAATTCGGCCGTCATGATGTCGGTGAGGGTGGCCTGCGGGTCGTGCACGAGCATTTCCATGCGATCCAGCGCGCGGGTGGCGGAGGAGACGTCGTAGCTGCGCGGGTTTTCCACGAAGGCACGCACCGCCTGCATGACGAGGATGTGGTCGACGTCGATGATGTCGGCGAACAGGCGCGAAGCCTGCTCCGGAATGCGGTGGGCGAATCGGAACAGGTAGCGCCAGGTGTCGATGCCACCGTAGAGCTGGATATCGCGCACGATATAGCCGAGTCCGCGCCGGGGTTCGGCGAAACCCAACGCGGCCAGGCGACCGAGCGCGCTGTTGGCCGTCGGTGCGCTGGCCGAGAACTCCACGGCCAGTTGCCGAACCGAAGGGAGTAGTTCGCCGGGCCGATAGATCCCCGCGGCGATGCGGTAGGCGAGTTGATCGGTGATCTCGTCCACGATCGTCGGCCGCGACCGAGGAGCCCGAACCCCCTGTGGGGCGGGGCTTTTCGGTCGCGGCGCGACCGGATGCACGGTGTTGCCGCTCGTCCGGCCGCGCACTGACATGGCGGAGTTCCCCCGGCCGCTATGCGCCCGCGACAAGGCGGGTCGGTGTGGCGGGAACATCCGCCTGCGGCGTCTCGTAGCTGTAATCGTCGAGCGGGAACCTGCGGTGCCCGCGGCTGGCTTCGAAGAACCCCGAGGGACGCACGTAGGTGCTGTCCCCCTGCGAGTTTCGGTAGTACGTCGGGGTGTGCGCGTTGAGTTCGTTGAAGTAGAACCGAATGGGTTCCGCACGCCGGAAGATCTCGGCGTGATAGGCGTCGAGCGCTTCCTTGCGCACCTCGACCACTTTCGCGCGCCGCCGCAGCCCTTCCTTGATGGCCCGCACCGCGTGATCGGCGGTCATCTCCACGAAGGAATGCCACCCCGATCCGGTCCACGAGTACGGTCCGACCAGCGTCCAGCGATTGGGCAGCCCGGGCACCGACACACTCTCGTACGCCTGCATCCCGTTCTCGGTCCAGAACTTGCCGAGGTCGAATCCGTTGCGGCCCACAATGGTTCCGGGACGGTAGGTCTCGGGATCGGAGAACACCTCGTAGCCTGTTGCCAGCACGATCATGTCGAATTCGTGTTCGACACCGTCGCGGGTCTTGATCCCGGTGGCGGTGATCTCCTCGATCGGCTCGGTCACCAGATCGACATTGTCGCGGTTGTACGCCTTGAGATATCCATTGGACATGGTGGGCCGCTTGGCAAGTGGGCCGAAGTTCGGCGTCAGCTGCGCGCGGGTCTGCGGATCCTTGACCATCAGCCGCAGGAATCGCTGATAGGCCGCGATGGTGGAACGATCGAACCAGGTCATGGCGGTCTTGGCGGTCTCGGTCGGCACCGCGATCGCACCGCGCAGCACCAGATCCACCACGACCAGCACGACCCCGTGCAGCGCCGCCTGCAATCCCGGCACCGCGAGCAGTCGCTGCCCGATGCGCGGCACCGTGAAATCGGGTTTGGGCAATGACCACACCGGGGTGCGCTGGAAGACCGTCAGCTGCGCCACTTCGGGCGCGATGGCTGGAATGATCTGCACCGCACTGGCTCCGGTGCCGATGATGCCGACCTTCTTACCCCGGTGGTCCCAGCTGTGATCCCAGCTCGACGGTCGCTGATACTTGCCCTGGAAGTTCAATCGGCCGGGGATCCCCGCCTCTTCCTTGGGGCGCACGAACGCACCGACCGCGCTGATCAGGAACCGCGCGGAAATGACCTCACCGGAGTCGGTGATGAGCTTCCAGTAGTTGTTGGCGTCATCCCATTCCTCGCGCGCGACATTGGTATTGAAGCGCAGATGCTCATAGAGCCCGAACCGCCGCGCCACTTCCTGGTGATACTTCTCCACCTCCGCGCCGTAGGGGAACACCCGGCTCCAGTCCGCATTGCGGGCGAACGAAAACTGATAGGCGACCGCCGGGATATCAACGCCCAGCCCGGGATAGGTGTTCTCATGCCAACTGCCGCCGACATCATCGGCGCGCTCGATGACGACGAAATCGCGCAGTCCGGCCTGCTTGAGCTTCACCGCCGCGGCGAGCCCACCGGGGCCCGCGCCGATGACGGCGATCTGGAAGTCGGGTTCGGTCTTGGGAGCCGGTTTCGCCTGACGGCCTTTGGCTTTGGATGCGGGCATCTCGAATGTCCTTCTGGTGCGAGGGGTGTCAGCGACGAACGGCCACGGTGAGCATGTCCGGCCACGGGCGGCTGTACCAGGGCCGCCGCACCGGATGCTGTTCGACCAGTTCGAATCCGGCGATGGTGATGAGGTCGACCATCTGCTGTGGCGACGGCGCGGCGGCCGGACTGAACCGGGTACCGGTGAGCCGTTGCGCGGGCGCGGCCCAGCGGGCGCGCAGGTTGATCGCGTTGATGGCGAGCAGCCCACCGGGTTTTAGTACCCGGTGGAACTCCGCCAGCGCGAGCGGCTGATTGAAGAAATGAAAGGCCGTGGTGGTGATGACCGCGTCCACCGATTCATTCGGCAGCCCGAGCTGTTCGGCGGGCTCATTGCGCCACTGCACCAGTTGACTGCGTTCGCGGGCGCGGGCCAGCATGCCGGGGGACATGTCGATCCCATACACGGTGTCGGGCCGCAGTTCCTCGGCGATGCGCGAGGTGAGAATGCCGGTGCCGCACCCGATATCGACGATATGACGGGAACCCTGACGACGCAGCAGGTCGAGGATCTCATCCTGCGGCGGTTGATAGACGACCCGTTGCAGGGTGCGCTGGTCGTACGCGCGCGAGGCGACCGAGAAGAAGGCGGCGATGGTGCGATTGAGCCCGCGCCGTGAGTCCAGCGCCACCGAACTCGCGAGTGGAGCGGTGGAATCAGCCGGGATGGATGCGTTCACAGTGAGTTCTCCTGGTCGGCGACGATGGTCGCGATGGTCCGGCGGGGCGCATTGCTCAATCCACGTCGCCCGGGCACCGCGCGCAGCAGCTTCCCGGCGCCGTCGGAGTCGGCCAGGCCGCGTCCGAGTTTCTCGATTTCCGGGCCGGTGGCGACCCGCATGATGGCGCGATGCGCGGTGGGCGAGAGCCGGGACAGCCCGTAGGAGAGCCACGCCTCGGCCCGAATCGGCTTGATCGCCTGATTGCGCTTGATGGCCGAGACGATATGCCGCCCCGCCTTATCCGGATCCATGGCCACCAGCGCCATACCGCGCGCCACGGCCTCCTTGACCACATCGGCCTGACCATCGGAAATCGTTGCCATTTCCGCGGTCTCGGCGAGATTCGTGGCGATCAAGCCGGGACACACCGCGGTGACCCCGATCCCGTACTGCGCGAACTCCGCGCGCACGCAATCGCTGAAATGCTTCACCGCCGCCTTGGATACGCAGTACGGCGTCCCCAGCCGAAACGGTGCGAACGCGCCCATCGAGGCGATATTCACCAGATGCCCGCCCCGGCCGTGCTCGACCATGCGCTCACCGAAGATACGGCAGCCGTGGATCATCGCCATGGTGTTCACGGCCACAATGCGTTCGAAGTCCGCGAGCGGCACATCCAGAATCGGCCCGCCCACCAGAATGCCCGCATTGTTGACCACCACGGTCGGAACCCCGTGCTCAGCCGATACGGTGTCGGCGAACGCCTCCAGCGCCTCGGTATCGGAGACATCGATCCGATACGCCGCCGCCTGACCCCCATTCGCCCGAATCCCCGCGACGGTCTGGTCCGCGCCCGCGATGTCCAGGTCCGCCACAATGACTTTCGCGCCCTCGGCCGCGAGGGCGTTGGCGGTGCCCCGCCCGATACCGCTGCCCGCCCCGGTGACGACGGCTACCGCCGATCGCAGATTCCTCATGGTGTCCTCCCGGTGGTCAGGGCATCTCCCGCCACTGAATCCGCTGCCGCATAACCCGTTTCAGCCGGATTGCCGACATCCTTCGATCCGATCCTGGACACCAGCGCCGCCGCCCGTGCGGTGGCGTCCGGCCGGTCCAGCAATGCGCGCCCGAGTCGCTCCAACTCCGGCCCCATGGCGGTGCGAACCACCCCGCGCCACAGCCCCGGAGCCAAACGCCCCGCCGCCTGGAAGACATAGGCTTCCGGCCGGATCGGCCGCACCGGCAGATTCCGGCGCATGGCGTCCACGACAATGCGCCCGGCCTTGTCCGGATGCATGCCGAGCTGGGCCATGACCCGCCGCGTCGCGACCTTGCCGATATCGGCCTGCTCGGCGTCGATACTCGACACCGTGGCCGTATCGGCGAGATTGGTGGCGATCAGCCCGGGGCAGATGGTGGTGACGCCGATCCGATGCTGAGCGAACTCCGCACGCAGGCAATCCCCGAAATGCTTCACCGCGTACTTGCCCACGCTGTATCCGCTGGTGAACCGGGCCGGTCCGAAGGCGGCCAGGGAAGCCACATTCGCGAGCTGCCCACCACGCCCGCGCTCGACCATTTGCGCGCCGAAGATCCTGCAGCCGTGGATCATCGCCATCATGTTGATGTCGATAATGCGCTGGAAGTCCGCGTCGGGGGTGTCCAGGAACGGTCCGCCGACGAAGATGCCCGCATTGTTGAGCACCGCATCGGGCACCCCGTGCTCGGCCGCGACGCGCGCACCGAAGTCCTCGAGCGCCGGGGTATCGGAGACATCGACGGTATAGGCCACCGCCGCGCCACCGGCGGCCTCGATGATCGCCACCGTCTCGGCGGCGTGTTCGGGATTGATGTCGGCGACAACGACTTTCGCACCGAGAGTGGCGAAGGCTTTGGCGGTCCCGCGCCCGATACCGCTGCCCGCCCCGGTGACCACGGCGAGTTCGGGATAGAAGGGTTTGCTCATACCGCACCGCCGACTTTGGTGTTCAGCGAACCGTCGGCGGTGTCGACACCGTGGCCCGCCCGGAACGGAAGACGTTCCACGAGTTGACCTGCCCGCGCGATCGCTTGCGGGCCGGCGACGGTATCGCGGAGCTTGCGTACATCGCGCCGTCCTGCCTGGGTCATGGCGAAGCGCACCAGACCGGGGGCGAAACGCGTTACCTGGCGTGCGATTCGGGCTTCGGGGCGGATCGGTTCGACGGCGATATTGCGGCGGATGGCATTGACGATGCTCTGGCCCGCCTTGTCCGGATGCTGTCCGAGCAGTGCCTGTCCCTTGAGCATGAGCGTGCGGGTCAGCTCTGATTGTTCGGCGTCGAGGATGCCGTCGGCCTTCATGCTGTTGGACAGATTGGTGGCGATCAGACCGGGGCAGATGGCGGTGACGCCGATATCGTGCGCGGCGAATTCGGCGCGAATGCAATCGCTGAAGTGCTTCACCGCGTACTTGCTGATGCTGTACGGCCCGGTGTAGGGCGCGGCGGCGAATGCGGCCATCGAGGAGATGTTGACCAGGTGGCCGCCGCGTCCGCGCTCGACCATTTGCGCGCCGAAGACGCGGCAGCCGTGGATCATCGCCATCAGGTTGATATCGGTGATGCGCTCGAAGTCGCGCAGCGGGACATCGAGCAGTGGTCCGCCCACCAGGATGCCCGCATTGTTGACCACCACATCGGGGACGCCGTGCTCGGTGCGCACCTGTTCGGCGAAGGCTTCCAGTGCCGGGGTGTCGGCGACATCGAGCCGGTAGGGATGGGTGATCCCGCCCAGTCGTCGAATCTCCAATGCGGCGTCGCGCGCGGAGTCGAGGTCGATATCGGCGACGATCACTTCCGCGCCGCATTCGGCCAGGGCCTTGGCGGTGCCGCGCCCGATGCCGCTGCCCGCGCCGGTGACGACGGCAAGGCCCGGATAGAACGGTTTCTTGGACATTGTCTCTCCGTACGAGATTTCAGGCGGCGCTGGACCGCGACTGAATGGCGTTGGTGTCCAGGCGTTCGCGCACGAACTCGCCGATGACGCCGATGGCCTGGCGGGCGTCGGGAAGGATGTCCGCACCCGCCTGGAAGACATGGATTGCCCTGTCCCAGACCTGCATTCGGCATGGCACGCCCGCGGCCTCGCAGCGCTCGGCGAGCTGATGGGCGTCGGCCAGCAGGACTTCGGTGGAACCGACCTGAATCAGCGCCGGCGGCATCCCCGCGAAGTCGTGATTGACCGCGGACCAGTCCGGATCGAGCACGCCGTCTCGGAGGAGTCCGAGCTGGGCAGGCGTATCGAGCGCCTTGGCACCGAGCATCGGATCGAGTGGGTCGTTCGGGTGCGCGTAGCGCAGCGTCGAATCGTAATTGGCCCACGGCGCGATGCCCACGACACCGGCGGGCATCGGCAGCTTACGATCGCGGATCGCGAGCGTGGTGCGAAAGGCCAGGCCGCCGCCGGCGGAATCACCCGCGACGATTATCCGATCGGCCGGAAAGCCCTGTGCCAGAAGGTATTCGTACGCGTCGACGCAGTCCTCGAGGGTGTCGGTGACATGCGCCTTGGGCAACTGCCGGTAGTCGACCTGAAAGACCGGCGCCCCGGCGGCTTTCGCGATCCGCGAGACCAGGCGGCGGTGTGTGTTGAGTCCGCACGCGACCAGTCCGCCGCCGTGGAAGTACAGAATCGCGGCGTCGGGCGTGGTCTCGGGGTCGCAAGTGTGTCGCTGCCATACCCATTCGGCGCGGAATCGCGGAAAGACGATGCGGCGCATACGAGTACCGCGAATCGGCACCAGTGGCGCGGCGAGTGGGTCGAGCAGGTTGGAGATGTGGAATATCCGGGCTCCACGTACCGGGATCCCGCGCCAGGCGCATCCGACAAGGAGGTTCATGCCCTGTCTGAGCAGGGCATAGGACAACGGATGCGCGAGGCGCAGTACCCAGCTGGCGCGGCGGGGATATTCGATCGTCACGGGCGAGGGCGTTTTTCGGGCCTGAACCCGGGCCTGCGGCTCGGTCAGCATGATGCGACTCCTTCTCAACGGCGACTCTGCCGTTGTCTGCGCTGTGCAACACAGTATATGGTGTCTCAGACAACGACAAGATTTATCTCTTTATCGACCTTGATTGGCACCGCAAGCGCATATGCTCGGATGCGATCGAGTCGTGCCGAGATGACCGAGAATGCTCACTTCACGGCTATTTATGCAGTTGAACAACTTTTTCAGACAAGGTTTGTGAAGTGTCGTCCCCGCTGTGTAACACAGCGTACATTGGCTGGGACAGTAGCACGATGATGTGCGAATTCGAACTGAGGTAGACATGGCCAAATTCGAGAACAAGCTGGTAATCATCACGGGGGCGGGGAGCGGCATCGGCCGTGCCACCGCCAAGCGCTTCGCCGCGCAGGGCGCGCGAGTGGTCGTGAGCGACCTCAACCCAGACACCGCACAGGACACCGTCGATCAGATCGCCGTACTGGGCGGTGCGGCCTTCCCGTACGCGGTGAACGTCTCGGATGTGAAGGCCATGGAGAACTTCGCCGCGAGCGTGCACGATGCGCACGGTGTACCCGCCGTAGTGGTCAACAATGCCGGATTCACCACGGCCGGACCATTTCTCAAGCACACCGTGCAGGACTGGGACCGGATCATGGGCGTCAATTTCTGGGGCGTAGTGCACGGCTCACGCCTGTTCGGTCGCCAGATGATCGAATCCGGCGGTGGCGGAAGGATTTTGAACGTCACCTCCCCGGCGGCGGTACTGCCGATCCCGCTCTCGACCGCCTACTGCACCAGCAAGGCCGCCGCGCAGATGTTCACCGAATGCCTGCGCCTGGAATTCGCCGGAACCGGCGTCGGCGTCACCGCGGTGCTGCCCGCGTTCATCAATACCGGCTTCTACCCGAACGCCCAGGTGGTCGAGACCGAGGGCAAGTCGGTCGAACGCGGTAAGAACATCTCGGTGCTGGCCGCACAGCTGATCGCGCGCAGCCCGGAAACGGTGGCGCGCAATATCGTTCGTATCGCCGGTCGCAATCCGGCCATCGCCCCGACGCCGTTCGAATCCCGGCTCGCCTGCACCAGCGGTCGCGTCTCCCCGGCGGGTGCACGCCTGGCCGCTCGCCTGATGGATATCGACGGTCTGGTCGGCATGGTCGACCGTGTCCTGCCGACGGCCCTGGTCCAACGGCTCGAGGACGCCGCCGCTCGCGCGGTCGCGAAGTCGTGATCACCGATTCCGGCACAGGAGCACCGAGCATGTCGAGCAGTACCATCGAGCCCACGGTCGAGACCACCGCGGTCCGGCCCGATTACGAAGTCATCATCGTCGGTGCGGGATTCGGCGGCATCGCCGCGGCGATCGAATTGCGCGAGGCCGGGATTCACGATTTCGTCATGCTGGAAAAGCATGACGGCATCGGCGGCACCTGGTACATCAACACCTATCCCGGTATCGCGGTGGACATTCCGGCGGTGTTCTACAGCCTGTCCAAGATGCCGTTCACCAGCTCCTCGCGATTCTTCCCGCCGGGTCACGAGATTCAGCAGTACATCGAGCGGGTGGTTGACGCGTATGGACTGCGCAAGAAGATCCGCCTGAATACCACCATCGAATCGGCCCGCTGGGATGAGCGGAATTATCTGTGGCGCGGCACGCTCGCCTCGGGTGAGGAGATCACCGCCCGCTATGTGATCGGCGCGCTCGGCCTGCTCGAAGTGGCGAAACTGCCCGATATTCCGGGCATCGACACCTTCGCCGGGCATAAAGTGCACACCGCCCGCTGGGACCACGACTACGACTACACCGGTAAGCGGATCGCCATCATCGGCACCGGAGCCACAGCGCTGCAATTGATTCCGGAGATGGCCAAGGTCGCCTCGCATCTGACGGTGTTCCAGCGGACCCCGATCTGGTTGGCCCCCAAACCCGATTTCCGGATCGACTGGGGCCTGGACCGGGTGCTGAGCGGAGTCAAGCCGGTGCGCGCGGCGGTGCGCGGCGCGATCGCCTCCGGTATCGATATGGGACTCATCGGCGCGCTGCTGTCACTGCGCCGCATGCCCAAGGCCATGCCGTATGTCACCAGGGCGGGCGGGGCCATGTACAAACTGTGGCTGCGCGATGAGGAGCTGGCCGAAAAGCTCACGCCCACCTACGCTCCCGGTTGCAAGCGGCCGTCGATGTCGAACGAGTACTTCAAGACCTTCAAGCAGAAGGATCGGGTCTCGCTCATCACCGACGCGATCGAGGAGATCACCGAGAAGGGCGTCCGCACCGCCGACGGTGTCGAGCACGAGATCGACGTGCTGGTGTGCGCCACCGGATTCCGGGTCTGCGAGCGCGGATTCGCGCCCGCGTTCCATGTGTACGGCGAGACCGGCGAAGAGCTCGGCGACTACTGGCACGAGCATCGCTATCACGCCTATCAGGGCGTGAGCGTGCCGCAGTGGCCGAATCTGTTCATGGTCGGCTGCGGTCCGAATTCGATCATTCCCAGCTCGATCCTGGTGACCATCGAGAACACCGCCGCCCACGCCCGCCGCGCGATCGTGGAGACCCGCAGGCGCGGCGCCACCAAGGTCGATGTGAACCGGCAGGCATATGACGACTGGGCCAAGTTCTGCACCGACCGCACCGAGGGCTCGATGTGGGTCTCGACCCCGTGTGCGGGCTCGAACACCTACTACGTGAACTATCAGGGTGAGCTGGCGATCCGCCCGACCACCGGACTCAACCAGTGGTGGGGCAACCGGCATTTCCCGGTCCGGCACTACACCTTCAGCACGCGGCCCGCGCTGATCAACGCCCGCACTCGGGAGCCCGAGCTCGCCACGACCTGAGTTCGATCAGCTCCTGTACCGCGCCGATGCCCGCGCAAGCGGGCATCTCTTTTAGCCGAATTCAACTGTGACGCAAGCCCTAACGCACGACCAAACGTGATGTGAGTAACCCCCGGGGGAGTGGGATGGCAATGACGAGCACAACCGAGAAGCCGCCCGGCGGACCGAGTCTGGCGCGAGTCGCCCGGCGCAATGTCTCCGATACCGGCCTGTCCGCCGCGCGCACCTTCGGGCGCGTGGTGGCCATGGCGCTCGAGGCGGTGATCGGGGCGGTGTCGGATCTGCTGACCGGACGCTTCCAATGGCGTGAAACCTTGCGCCAGTGCTGGTATCTCGTCACCGTCACCGCCATTCCCGCGGTGCTCATGGCGGTGCCGTTCGGGGTGGTGGTCACCGTGCAGGTGGGCAATCTGATTCATCAGGTCGGGGCGGATTCACTATTGGGCGCGGCCGGTGGCATGGGGGTCATCCAGCAGGGCGCGCCGATGGCCACCGGGCTGCTGCTCGGTGGTGCGGGCACCGCGACCATCGCCGCCGATCTCGGCGCGCGCAAGATTCGCGAGGAGATCGACGCGCTGGACACCATGGGCATCAGTCCCTTGCACCGCTTGGTGATTCCGCGCATGGTGGCCATGCTGCTGGTCGCGCCGCTGCTCAATATCCTCATCATGTTCACCGGTGTGGTCGCCGGATATGCCATGGCCACCGGCGTACAGGGCGTCACCCCGGGCAGCTACTGGGGCAGCTTCGGGGCGTTCGCGTCGATGAACGACATCTACATCTCCATGGTCAAGGCCGCGCTGTTCGGTTTCATCGTGGTGATCGTGGCCTGCCAGCGCGGACTCGAAGCCAAGGGCGGACCGCGCGGGGTCGCGGACGGGGTCAATGCCTCGGTGGTACTGGCGGTGCTGGCCATCGCCGTGGTCAATGTCGGCATCACCCAGCTGACCACCATGTTCCTACCGGTCAGGATCGCGTGATGGCCGCGCCGTACGTCCCACTCGGCCTGGGCCGGGTGTACCGGGTGGTGCGGGAGAAGAGCATCTTCGCCCCGATCGATTCGCTCGGGTTCATCCTCGGCTTCATCTGGCAGGTGTTCGCCTCGATTCCGCTGGCATTGCGCAAGTATCGCGCCCAGACCATGCGCATGATCACCGATCTGACCTGGGGCCGGGGTTCGGTCATCGTCGGCGGCGGCACGGTGCCGGTGCTGGTGGTGCTCGGTATCGCCATGGGCGGCGGGGTCGCGATCGGTGCGGTGCCGGTGCTGAACATGCTCGGTATGGGGCCGATGGTCGGGGTGGTGTCGGCGTTCGCCAATACCCGCGAACTCGCGCCGATCGCGGCGGCGATCGGATTTGCCGCGCAGGCGGGCTGCCGGATGACCGCCGAGATCGGGTCCATGCGGATCTCGGAGGAGATCGACGCCATCGAATCGCTGGGGCTCAAATCGGTTCCGTTCGTGGTGACTACGCGATTGATCGCGGGAGCGGTGACGGTGGTGCCGACATTCCTGGTGGCGCTGCTGCTGTCCTACCTGTCGTGTTCGGCGGTGACGTTGGTGGTGCACGGTCAATCCAGCGGCGTCTACGACCACTACTTCTTCCAGTTCGTGAACGGCTTCGACATCATCGCGGCGGTGATCAAAGTGCTGATCTTCAGTGCGGCGGTCATCCTGATCCATTGCTATCAGGGCTTTTTCGCCACCGGCGGGCCCGAAGGGGTGGGTATCGCATCGGGGCGGGCGGTGCGCGCCAGCTTCATCGCCATCATCACCCTGGACATGGTGCTCACGATCCTGCTGTGGGGTCTGAACTCGCCGATCGTGATCACGGGGTAGCGCGATGCCGTCATATGGAATGCCAGGTGTCACCACGGGTCCGCGCTTTTCGCGAGTCGCGGGGTTGATAGCGACAGTCGTGGTCATCGTTCTGGTCATCGGATGGAATGCCACCGCCGGGCTGCGCACCGCGGACGATATGCGAATTCAGCTGCGCACCAATGGCATCGGCGACGGAGTGATTCCCGGAGCCGAGGTGCGCCTGAACGGGGTCAAGGTCGGGCGGATCGAGCAGATCGCCGGTCAGCCCAATGGGCAGCAGCTCATCACGTTATCGCTGCAACCCGCCGAATTATTTGGTCTCACCGATAGTTTCGACATCGACTACGCGCCGTCGAACCTGTTCGGCATCAGTGAACTCACCCTCAAGCGGCGCGATGGCGGAACCCTGTTGCGTGGAGGCGAATTGGTGGATCTCACCGCCGCGAGCCGGGTACACGACGTGACGATGGGCAATCTGCTGCGCCAGTTGTCGAACACCTCGAGCGAGGTGCTGACCCCGCAGCTGACCGAACTGCTCACCAAGGCGGGCGCGGATATCGCCGCGTTCACCCCGCTCATTCAAACCATGGTGACGGTGGGCCGAGCCGTGGCCGATACCCAGCGGTATCCGTCCTCGTTCCTGATCGCGCAGTTCGCCTCATTCCTCAATGGCACAGGCATTTTCGCCGAGAACACGGTCAAACTCGTGAACGAGGTCTATCAGATGCAGGCGCTGCGCGATCCACGCTTCGACATCGGTGTCGGACTGGTGGTCGATCAGCTCTTCCCGATGATCGCGGACCTGGGCTGGACGGCCAAAGGCAATCTGAACGGCTGGACCGACGGGCTCGGCGTGCTGGTGGGTCAGCTCGCGCAGATGGTGCCGACTCCCGCGCAGAGCAGCGCCGATCTCTCGGAGTTGCTGGCGCGGTTGAACTCCTCGTTCCGCGATACGCCGAACGGTCCCGAATTCGGGCTCGATGTGGTGTTGCGCGGTGTGCCCGCGGTGGCGGTGCCGCTGCTGGGTGGCGCGCCGTTGCCTGGTGCGGTTTCGGAGGGGCAGCGATGAGGAAGCCGAAGACCTCGATTGCCGGAATCGCCGTGCGCTTCGGTGTTTTCGCGGCCGTCATGCTCGTACTGCTGGTCGGCATCGTGACAGCCATTCAGCGACCGGTGGCCGGTGGCACCCGCGGTTTCGGGGCGCTGTTCACCGACGTCAGTGGGCTGCGGGTCGGTTCGGACGTGCGCATGTACGGGGTGGCCGTGGGCAAGGTGTCCGCCATCGACCTGGTGGGGTCCAACGCCAAGGTCCGGTTCAGCGTGCAGCGTGACAGGCCGGTCTACGACACCAGCCGGTTGGCCATCCGCTATCAGAACCTGACCGGGCAGCGCTATATCGATATCCAGCAGCCGGATAGAGCGGGCTCCCCGGCGGCGGCCGACACGGTCATCGGACTCGAGCACACCAGCGGATCCTTCGACATCACCGCGCTTTTCAACGGTATGGAACCGGTGCTGAAGGAATTCTCGCCCGAGGCGGTGAATCAGCTGGCGGTCAACGCCCGGGCGGTGCTCGAAGGTGACGGCAGCCGGGTCGGGGCGACATTGGACGCGGTGGGAGTGCTCAGCGCGTATGCCACCGATCGCCAGGCGGTGATCTCGGTGCTGCTGCACAACTTCAGTCAGATCGCCGATCAGATCGGTGGCAAGTCGCCCGAAGCAGGCATGCTCATCGACGGCATCTCGACCGTATTCGTCAGTCTGCAAAAGCAATTCGACGGATTGATGGACGCGGTCGATGTCGCGCCGCCGATTCTGGGTGCGTTGAACAGCCTGCTCGCATCGCTGGGTTTCACCCATCCCGACAACCCGGACCTCGATGCCGATCTGCGCCGGTTGTTCCCGGATCCGCAGAACCTGCTCGAGGTGATGGGGCGGCTGCCCGCCTTCCTGCAATCGCTGGCCGCCGCTATTCCGTCCGGGACCGGCGTCAATCTCACCTGTTCACACGGTCAGGCCGAACTGCCCGCGGTGGCGAACATTCTGATCTCGGGCCAAAGGATCGCGGTATGCAAGAACGGTTGAGGCGCGGGAGCATTCGCTTCAAGGATTTCGTGCTCGGCAATGATCGGCACGAGGCGGTGGCGTCGCGCCGGCAGCTGGTGCTCGGGCTCGGCGGTATGGCCGTGGTCGTGGTGCTCATGATCGCCAGCGCCATCATCTATTTCATCCCGCTCGGAAAGAACACCTACACCGCCGATCTCACCGAGGCGGGCAGTGTGAAGGTCGGCGATGAGGTGCGGATCGCGGGAATCACCGTGGGTTCGGTGACCGGGATGGAGTTGCTCGACGATTCGGTGCGCATGACGTTCACGGTCGAGAACACGATCTTCGTCGGTGATCAGACCACCCTCGACATTCGGATGCTCACCGCCATCGGCGGACACTATGTTGCCGTCTTCTCCTCGGGCAGGAATGCGTTGCGCAGCAAGGCGATTCCGCCCGACCATGTGACGCTGCCGTACAGCCTGGCCAAGGCCATGCAGGATTCGGCGCAACCGCTGGCCACCATCGACGGCGGCACCCTGCGCGCCAATCTCACCGCGCTCGCGGGCGCGCTCGAGAAGGGCCCGGGGTCGATCGGTCAGATGACAGATGCCATGGCGGCTTTCGTCGATGTGGTGAACCGGCAGAACACCGAGGTCAATCGGGCGCTCGATGTCGCCGACGAATACATCGGGTTGCTCGGGGATTACCGCAAGGCGATCGGGGCCATGCTCACCAAGATCGGTGCCATGGAGACCACGGTACTCGGCCGGCGTGCGGATGTGGAGAACGCCTTGCGCATTGTCACCGAACTGCTGTCGCGCATCGCGGCCATCGAACCGGCGTATCGCACTCACCTGGAGCCGTTGCTGGACAAGCTTTTCGAGACCAAACCGTCACTGGAACAGCTCGGGCAGCGGCTCGGGGTGGTCATCGATTCGCTCAATCAGCTCGGCACCCGGATACAGGGGTTGCAGGGTCCGCACGGGGGGATCGCGATAAATCAATTGGGACAGAGCATTTCGGCATCCTCGCTCTGCATTCCGGTGCCGGGGAGGGATTGCTGATGTTGCGCACCTTCGTCGCTTCCCGCGCCTTCGTCTCGCTCATGGCCGGGGTGCTCGCGGTGATCGTGGCCGCGGTCGGCGCGGTCTACTTCCTGCAACCGAACAAGAAGATGATCGCCTACTGCGCGATCATGCCCGACGGGATCGGGCTGTACCGCGGCAACGACGTCAAGATGCGCGGGATGAAGGTCGGGTCGGTGACCGATCTGCGGCCCGAGGGCACCGGGGTCCGAGTCGATTTCGAGGTCGAGGCCGCGCATCCGCTGCGCGGCGAGGCCAGCGCCACCACGGTGTCGGACAGTATCGTCGCCGACCGCACACTGGCGGTGTTCGGCACCAAGGGCCCGCAGTGGAAGAACGCGGACTGCATTACGAAAACCGTTACGCCCAAGAGTCTTACGCAGACCTTCAGCGCCATGTCCAAGGTCGCCGATGAGCTCCGAGGGGGTGATGATCCGGCACAACAGGATCGGATCAACCAGGCGATCACACTGTTCGATCGGGCCACCGCGGGCACCGGCCCGAAGATCAACGACATCATCACCCAGTTGGCGGCGGCGCTGCGCAGCCCGGACGCGGCGGTCAGCCATATCGGTTCGCTGATAGACAAACTCAACGAGTTGATCGCCAGCGTCGCCAATAACTGGGGTGATCTGCGGCAGATGCTCGACGGGTTCGCGCCGATCCTGCAAACGGTCAATGACGTGTGGGATCAGGTGACCGAGCTGGTGAATTCCATTGTCACCATTCTGCCCTGGCTCAACGATGTCACCACGAAATACGGCGGGCCGATACTGCAACTGCTGGATTCGTCGGTGCCGCTGGTGCATCTGCTCGGCGCGAATGTCGGTGGCCTGCAACAGCTCGTGTCGATGGTGCCCTCGATCGCCGGAATGTTCCGCACCGCGACCGATCCGCAGACCGGTGCGATCGGGGTGAGCTGGGCCGCGCCCCGGGTGGCGCTGCCCGCGCAACAGGCCGAGCAGGTGTGCGCGGCGCTCAATGTGGTCGCGCCGGGGCGCTGCGGCGGGACCCAGGACGGTATGACCTCGGTGGATCTGGTGCCCCTGATTCTCGGATCGGTAGGTGTGCGATGACAATTCGTGCGAACTCGGGGCGGTGGCGGCGGGTGCTCGCCGCGGCGGCTCTGGCACAGGCGGCGCTGGTGGGGGTGGCCGGATGCGGGGTCGATCCCGCGCGGTTCACGCTGCCCGGGGCCGGGATATCGGGGCAGACCTATCGGATCGATATCCGGTTCAGCAGTGCGCTGAACCTGCCCTCGGGGGCGAAGGTGGTGGCCAACGGCGCGCGGATCGGGCAGCTGAACAAGATCACGATTGCCGATCCGACCGCCACCGGTCCCGGATCCGCCACAGCGGAAGTCGATATCCAGCAATCGATCTCATTGCCCGCGGAGACGCGCGCACAGCTGCGGCAGGACACCATTCTGGGAGACATCTACATCTCACTGGACACCAATGTCGCGGGTGCGGCCGGTACGTTGCGCCCCGGGGACACCATTCCGGTACAGCACACCGTGCCCGCCTTGCAGATCGAGGACGTCATCTCCGGTCTGGCCACCTTCGTCTCCGGTGGGGCGCTGCGCTCGGCGCAAGACATTGTCGACCAACTCAATTCGGCGCTGCCGCAGGATCCGGCGGAGACCGCGCGCATCGCGGGGGTGCTCAAAGACAACCTCATCGACGTCTCACAGCACCTGGATCAATCCGATGCGTTTCTGACCGGTATCCAGTCGAATGTCGCTGCCATTCAGAACAATCGGGAGGCGCTGGACGTGCTGCTCACCCCGCAGGGCGCACAGGACATCACCAAGCTCGCGCAGACGCTGATCCACACCATCGGCATTATCGGCGCGATCGGCGGTATCGCGCACGCGCTGATCTGGCTCACGCCGCTGGTGCAGGCGGGCAATGCGGCCGCCACGGCGTTCGTTCCGCTGGTATTGAATGCCGGGCGGCCGTTGAACCTGGACGCTCCCTCCAACCTGAATCAGCTGACGGATCTCTTGCGCGACAAGCTGATTCCCTTCTTCGACCACGGACCCAAGATCGCCGTCAACGGGCTGTCGGTGCAGGGCGATGCGGGTGCGCCCGTCATCTCCACCGATCAGCAGGTGGCCACCATGATCGCGACCCTGCGCATGATCGGAATGGTCCGATGAGAGCACGCATGAGTTCGGTGCTGTCGCTGGGCGCGATCGCGGTGATCTTCGTGGTCGGCAGCGTCTACCTGACCTTCGGGATCGCGCGGGTCAACCTGTTCCAGCAGTACATCAGCGCCTCGATGGAGGTGAGCGATGCCGCCAATCTGGTGCCGCGGTCACCGATCCTGCTGTCCGGCTTACGGGTTGGCGAGATCACCGAGGTGAAGAACTCGGCCAACGGGGTGCGGGTGGACTTCCGGGTCGAGCGGGAGTACCGGATACCGGTGGCCAGCATCGTCACCATCGAATACCTGTCCGCGCTCGGTGAGCCGTACCTGGAATTCCAGCCGCAGCGGGCGGGGGCACCGTACCTGGAGGACGGGGCGCAGGTAAACGCCAAGTCGATCACGATGCCGGTCTCGATTCCGGAGATGGCCAATACCGTCACCCGGCTACTGGAGCAGTTCGATCCGCAGTCCGTCAGTTCGCTGGTGAACACCTTCTCGCAGTCGCTGGCGGGTACCGATGCGGTGCTGCCGGATCTGATTCGGGCCTCGAATCTGTTGTCCGCCACACTGCTCAGCCGCGCGCCGCAGCTGCGGGACATTCTGCAGAACGCGCAAGTCCCCGGGCCCGATGTGGCCAAGGCCGGTTCGGATATGGCGACCGCCGGACCGAAATGGGGTGAATTCGGGGTCAAGGTGCAGAGCGTCGTGAAATCGCTGGAGACGCTGCTGAACGCGCGTCAGGTGCCCGAGGCGTACACCACCGGCGACGGTCTGCTGGTGTTCCTGCCCAAGCTCACCGAATATCTGCGCACCATCGGTCCCGATCTCGGGGCGGCCTATCCCGCTGTCGCACCACTGCTTTCGCAGGCGTCGGGCTCGCTGCCGGGAATCGATCTGTCCGCGTTGATCGCACAGGCCCTGCAATCGGTGAAACCGGATGGCGGCGTCCGGCTGCAAATCCAAGTCAAATAGCTGGGAGAAGAGTATGACCACACTGGAGAAGACGAGCGACGACACCGCGGCGGAAACCGAAGCGGTGCGGAAGGATACGCGTGCGGGCAAGCCGTCGGTGACGCTGTCACTGCCGGTATCGACGCTGATCGCCGCAGCGGTGGCGGTGGTGCTGCTGCTCATCTCGGGCACCGTCGGTGTGCTGCTGTGGCAGTCGCGCGGCGAACTCGCCGACCGTACGGCCGCCGCGGCCGACGATAGGCACGCCGAGCAGGTAGCTACCGATTACGCGGTCGGCGCGGCCACCATCAACTACAAGGACTTCAATTCCTGGGTGGCCAAGCTCAAGACCAATACCGTTCCGCAGCTTGCCAATACGTTCGACGCGACCGCGCCCAAGTTGCAGGAGCTGATGGTTCCGCTGCAATGGACCTCCACCGCCTCACCGATCGCGGCCAAGGTCGAATCGGTGTCCGGCAACAGCTACAAGGTGGACGTTTTCGTCAATGTCACCTCCACCAATGCGCAGAACCCGCAGGGTGTGCAGACGACCGTCACCTACAACATCACCGTGGACAAGAACGCGGACTGGAAGATCACCGACGTCGGCGGCACCGCCGCGGCATTGCCGCTCAAGTGAATGCGGGCGGCCCGACCGGGTACGCCGTTCGAAACCTCCCGCCGGAATGGATGACTCATGACCGACACCGGGCGCGGTATCGCGTCACCGACCGCCGCGCTGGCCGATGCGGTCCGATACTGGGCGCCGCTCACCCGGGCGGCCCTGCGGACCGTGCCGGTGCGCCGCACCCCGGCGACCGTTGCCGCGCTTCGGCACGGGGTCGGGCTGGCGACGCTGCTGGCGCTGTCGGCGGCGCGGCACCCGGATCGGCCCGCCATCATCGATGACGAGGGTGCGATCACGGCGGAACAGTTGCAGCGCAGGGTGATCCGGCTCGCGGCGGCGCTGCGGGATGACTACGACGTCGGACCGGGGTCGAAGGTCGCGGTGCTGTGCCGCAATCACCGCGGCTTCGTGGAGGGGTTGCTCGCCGGGGCGCGGCTGTCGGCCGATTTGGTGCCGATGAACTACGACTTCTCCGGGCCGCAATTGCGCGGGGTCATCGAGCGCGACGGCATCGACGTGCTGATCTACGATGCGGAATTCCATCAGCGGGTCGAGCACGCCGGGTTCACCGGGGTGCGCGTGATCGCGAAACACGATGGCCTGCCGCCGGTTTCCACCGTGTCGGGCACACCTGTGCCTGCCATCGACGAACTGGTGGCCCGCACCCGGCGCGCGGTGGTGCGTCCCGCGCGTGGCAGCCAGCTGGTGATTCTCACCTCCGGCTCCACCGGCACTCCCAAGGGCGCGTTGCGGCGCATGGGAATTCGCGAACTGCGTGAGAAGGCGTCCTATCTGCACCCGCGCTTGTTGATGCTGGCCGCCGAGGCACCACGGTTCGCGCGCCTGCGCGCGATCCCGATTCCGGGACGGCCTATGGTGCTCGCACCGCCCATGCATCACGTCATGGGCATGCTCGGCCTCGTCAGCGGTCTGGCCACCACGTCACCCCTGATCATGACCACCTGTTTCTCGCCCGAATGGGTGCTCGCCAGCATCGAAAAGCACCGCGCCACAGCCGCATTCCTGGTCCCGACGATGATCAAGCGAATCATGGATCTGCCCGTGGAGGTCCGCACGGGCTATGACACCGCGTCTCTGGTTTCGGTCCCCAGCGGTGCCATGCCGCTGCCCCCGCACCTGGGCACCGAATTCATGGACGCCTACGGCGACATCCTGTTCAACGCGTACGCCTCCACCGAAATCGGCCCCTGCACCGTGGCCCTGCCCGAAGACCTGCGCGCCGCCCCCGGCACCGTGGGCCGCCCTATCCGCGGACTGGTCCGCCTTCGTCTCCTGGACGACAATGGCACCCCGGTCCCACCCGATATCACCGGCCGCATTTTCAACCGCAACCCATTCCAATTCAGCGGCTACAGCGGCGGTGGCGGCAAGGAAGTCATCGACGGCTTCATGAGCACCGGCGATGTAGGCCATTTCGACTCCGCTGGAAGGCTTTTCATCGACGGCCGCGATGACGAAATGATTGTCTCCGGCGGCGAGAACGTCTACCCCCAAGAGGTAGAGGAAACCCTGCTGACCCACCCCGCCATAGCCGAAGCGGCCGTCTGGGGCGTTCCTGACCCTGATTTCGGTCAGCGCTTGGCCGCCTTCATAGTCCGCAAACCCACCGCCGACCTCACCTCCGAAGAAGTTCGCGCCCACGTCAACCAGAATCTGGCGCGGTACAAGGTACCGCGCGATGTCCACTTCGTCACGGACCTACCTCGCACCACCACAGGCAAACTCAAACACAAGGCCCTCACCGACCTGGCCGAATCGCTCCGGTCACCCGAGCATTAGACCTCTCCGCGAAACCACCTCTCGGTTCAGGAATTCCTTCAGGTCGCCGAATCGGGTGTATTCGATGTCCTCGATTTCCCATACCGGTGCGGCGGTCCGCCGCTGTTCGGGGCTGCCGACGGTGACGTATTGGATGCCGTCGGGAGTGCCGCCGATGAGAACCAGGTTGTCGAAGGAATCCATTTCGAGATCGCCGGGCTCGATCAAGGATTCGCGGAACATATCGAGCATGGCGCGGTGTTCCGGGGAGTTCTTCGAAATGTCGCCGAGCGGGTAGAGATCACCGCCGCCGGAGAATGCGGTCCAGCCGTTGACGTGGGAGAGCCACTGCCGGTATTGATCATCGAACCGGAGACCGAGGGTGGTTTCCGCGGCGTGGATATCGTCAGGTGCGGCACCCGGGTTCGGTGCGCTCAACATCCATTCCGACATCCGTCCGGTCCCGGAATTGCGGTCGTACCAGTCCCGCTGCTGCGCCTTGAGCATCGAAATAATCGATGGCACCCAGTCATCATGAGCCCCGCCACCAGTCGATGGCAACATTTCAGCGTTACCCATGGGGCAACTCTAGATTCCGCCACCCCAGAATCTCGGTTTGTTGCCGATGTGTCGGCGACTCGGACAATCGGCGCGCGCTGCGGTGGTTTCCGCATCACGCCGCACGGTAGCGGGGTAGGCAGCAACGGCAGTTGGGCGTCCGGGGGGGCGGGGCGTCTTTCGACTGAGACCTTGAATTCATGACTCCGGGTCGGCCGGATTATGTGGCTGATTCCTGATGCCGCCGTAGATGCCCCGGCGCACGATGAATGGTTGCAGGCGGGACCAAGCCGGGATGGGGATGGCTCGGCCCGTTGGTGTGAAGATCTCCAGGGTGTTGCGCTGGGTGCCCACCACCGAACCCCAGCGGCGGCGCGCGGGGATGAAGGGTTTGGCTTCGCCGCCGGTGAGGTCGGCTCGGATGTTGTGTGCCAGTAGGGAATCGGCGCGGCTGCGGGCCGAGGTGCGCAGGGGATCGGTGGCGGCTACGTCGCCTATCGCGTAGACGCCGGGGGCGGTGGGGACGCGGAGGTAGGGGTCGACGTTGACGAAACCGTTCTCATTCAAGAGTTCTCGGGGGAGCCAAGTGGTGTTCGGGACGGTTCGGCCGATGGTCCAGAGCACCGCTGCGGCTTTGGTTTTCGGTTGACCGGTGCTCCATTCGACCGGGTCGCTGGTGATGTCGTCGCAGGCGAAGTCGTTCGGGATGATGGCGCGATGGCGAGGGTGCAGTCCGACTCCGAGCCGGTCGAGTCGAGCACTCAATGTGCGCCACACCCGGGGGTGGTGATGGGGGAGTGCTCGGTCGCCTGGGAAATACAGGTCTACCTGTTTGCCCGGCCACGTGGTGGCGACATTGAACGCGGTGCTGACCGCTGCAGCGCCGCCACCCAGGACGATCACCGAATCCGCTGTCGCGAGGCGTGCGTGGTCCGCGGCGATGGTGGCGGCGACCTGGTCACGGGTTTGCAGCTCGGGGCGTCGCCAGAAGCCATTGGATACGCCGGTCGAGATCACCAGGGCGTCATAGGGTTCCGTGGCGGGGGTTCCGTCGGAGCCGGTGAAATGGACTCGACGAGCTTGGACATCCAGGCCCGTCAGGCTGGCGTGCACGGTGCGCACCGAATCCAGCCGATGGAAGCGATCGAAGGGCACCCAATAGTCGCGCGCCCACTCGCCGGGACGCGATAGTCGCATGCCCAGCTCCTGGCCGCTGACAAGGCCGGGCTTGGCGGAAATGCCCAGCACGTCAGCATGTTTGGCGAGATGGATCGCGGTCAGCAGGCCCGTATCCCCGAGGCCCGCGACGATAATGCGCGGGCGGCTCATGCGATGTGCTCACTTACTTCGCGATTCACCTTGCGCGGCGGGCGCGGCACGAAACGCGGCACCCGGTCGATCACCCGCTGGTATTCCGGTCGGCGTTCCAGGCTGCGCTGCTCCATCATCGGGATGCTCGCGCCCTGGAACATCGCGTACATGCCGAGCGCGCCCAGCAGCACCCACCACCACGCGTGCGGTGCCGCGGCCTGGCCGAACAACCCCAGCGACAGCCAGAAGGTGAACTCCCCGAAGTAATTCGGATGCCGAGACCAACTCCACAGCCCCTGATCCATGGCCTGACCCGGACGGCGATGCGCGACAAAGCGATACATCTGAAGGTCTGCGGTGAACTCGAGCACCACCGCGCCGATACCGACCACGGCGGCGACGATATCGAGCCACCCGATACCGCGATCGGTATGCGTGAGCACCGCGTACACCGGCAGCATCCCGGCGAAGACCTGCAAAGTCGGAAAGAGATGAATCCCAACCAGATCGGCGAGCGCCTCGGCCTTACCCGCGCGCGCCCGAATCATCGGATAGCGCCAATCCTCATGATGCAAACCGGGAAACGCGTACACCCAGTTCCCGGTCAACCGCACCGCCCAGAACACGATCACCCCCAGCACCAGCCAGGCCCGCGCCCCACCCGAATCGAGCTTCACCCACCACGCGATCATCAACAGCGGCGGCAGCACACTCCAGTACGCGTCATAGAAGCTGGAGTTCTTGTACACCCGACTGGCCGCGAACACCACCAAGGTCGCGATTACATCGGCGATCAACCCATCCAGCAGCAAACTCGCCGTCTCAGGCCCCCACGCCAGCCACGCACCACCCGCCCCGAAGGCGAGCACATACGCGACCCCGACGCGCACAATCGACCCGGTCTTGTTCATGCCCCGACCGTACCTAGAACGAGTTCTAGTTGGCGGCTTTCCGGACAACCGGGCGCATGCTGTCCTCACTGCTCGGAAAGAGCATTGCGGGCGCCCATGATGAGCTTTGACCTGTGACGCGCCCAAAACTGTTGATAGACACTGTTGATGTCTCCTACGGCGAGCAATGGGGTTCCTATCACGGCACGGCTCATCCGCAACCGATATCCATCGCGGTGGCAGAACGCCGGCACATGGTCGGGCGGAGCTTCTCCGTGTTGTTGTCCGTAGCGGATCAGCCACTGGCGATGGCCGAGTATTGGCCACGGCCGAGCGCAGGCGATTGGCGGGTCTACCTGTTCGACGATCGGGCTCATCGGATACAGATGATTGATCTGGAGCCGCACTCCGACACCCTCATGCGGGTATACCGCGACACGCGGTGGCTGCTGCCGGGAACCGATCACCCATTCGGTGCCTGGGAGGAGCAGACCACCATCGCGATCTCATCCGAGGGGCGGGTTGAAATCGAAACCGCCTCGGACCGTGACGCATGGGAGGCGCGGTCACAGGCATGGATGCGCGGACAAGGCCGACCCGAGCTGGACACCGTTACGGCGCAGTACTTTTCGATTCCAGAAGACCATCTGACCGCCCGCCGGTCGATCAGGGTCACGCCCTACTGTGCGGTGAGCGGCCATGACCGCACCCCGATGGTTCTGGCCATCCCCACTCCGGAATTCGGTGACTGGAGCGTCTTCGTGCAGCTGATCGGCTTCCGTGGCCACGAACTCGCACCTCGGTTCACGTTCCGCCACGACGAATCCGCAGGTGTGCACGAGCCGCTGACCGGCGATGGCATCGACCAACTGCTGATCGCGGGAGCAGCGCTCGACACGAGCGAGGGGCCCGCCGTGGTCGAACTGGCGGATGCCGGGTCGGTACGTGTGCCCTCCGGGCATTTGGCCGCCGCCGACCCCGGCTGGATCACCGACGACCCGCGGACGGTGCGGGTACCGCCGGGCGACTATCCGGTCACGTTGTCCCTCATGCGTTTTCCCGACGGTGGCAAGCGAGTCGGAGCCGCGCGGGTATCGGTCACGGACGCCCCGGTCCGCACCTGGGAGATGGCCCTGGGCGCCGATGAGGATCCGCTGGTCCTGGGCCCCGGTCAGTTCTATGGTGTCGGCGTGGACACCGGCTACGCGGCCTTCTTCGACGCGAGCCACGGTCCCCTCGATGACGACACCTTCGACGGCCCCCTGCTCGACGCACTCGAGGCCGATCTGACAACCGACCTGACCATTGCGCACACTCCTGGGCTCAACCTCATCGCCTTCAGGGCGGGTCTCGGCGATGGCGCCTACCCCCTCTGGATCGGCCGGGCGGCCGATGACGAAGTGAGCTGCGTGGTCGTGGACTTCCAACTCGTCCGGCCGCACTCGTAGCCACCAGCCGGATGTGGCGGCCAGGGCTGGTGCGTGCCGGTCAGGCGGACACGAACGCGGCCAGGATGAGGGTGGCGGCCCCGAGGGCGAAGCAGCCTTGGGTGATGACTATTCGCAAGGGGAGATTGCGAGTTTGGGGGAGGCGGCGGTGGCGGCCGTGACGGGTACGGGCGCGGCGGACTTCGCTGCGGGTGAGCCAGGCGCCGAGAATGATCAGGCCGGATGCGGCGGTGGCGAGCAAGGGTTGCCAAAGCAATGTACTGCAACACCGCGCCCCCAGGGCAAATGTCGTGTCCGAGTGAATGATAACGCCAACACGGGTGCCCCGGGCGACGTTTCGGCAACCTCGACGGGCGCGATATTGAGCCAAACCACTATCTGTCCGGCACATTCCCGAGATAAAGCGCAGCTATCCAGGAGTCAGTAGTAGTTTTCACTCAATTCGAGTGCAGTCTCCGGGGAAGTGCTGATGCGCACTCGATTTCGTTGCCTTGTCGCGATCTGGCTGGTCATGGTCGCTGTTTTGTTCCTGGTGCCCGGGACGGCCGGTACCGCGCCGGAGCGGCTCACGAGTGTGCTCGGCGATGAATTCCTGTGGGGTGTGGCGGCTTCCGGGTTTCAATCCGAAGGTCAGTCACCCGATAGCAATTGGACCCGCTACATCGAGGCCAATCCGGGGTGGGATCGGCTCGGTGCTTCGGTCGATTTCCGGTCTCGGTACCGGTCCGACATCGCCTTGGCCAAGCAGATGGGCGTCAAGGTCTTTCGGGTCGGACTGGAGTGGGCTCGGCTGGAACCGCAAGCGGGAGTGTGGGATTCGGCGGCCCTCGGATTCTACGACGGATTGATCGATGCCATAGTCGCGGCCGGGATGCGGCCGATGCTGACGCTGGATCACTGGGTGTATCCGGGGTGGGAGGCCGATCGGGGCGGGTGGCGCAATCCGGGCATGGTGGCGGATTGGCTCACCAATATGCGCAAGGTGGTGGACCGGTACGCGGTGCGCAACCCCGTCTGGGTGACGATCAATGAGCCGGTCGCCTACATCATGCACGAGGTGACCCAGAACGGGACCGACGCCGATCAGATGCTGGGCCGGGTGGCGCAGGCGCACAACGGCATCTACGACTACATCCATCAGGTGCAGCCGAATGCGCTGGTAACCAGCAACGTCGGCTATGTCGCCGGGGCGGAATCACAGGTCAACGGGCCGTTGATGGCATTGATCGGGGACAAGCTCGATTTCATCGGGGTCGACTACTACTTCGGTTATGCCGCACCCGAACTCGCCGCGCAAACGCAGGGCGCTGCGGCCGCACCCGCGGGCATGTGGGATCTGCCGATCAGCCCGGAGGGCATTTACTATGCGCTGCAACGCTATTCGCGACAGTTCCCCGGAAAACCGCTGTGGATAGTGGAAAACGGGATGCCTACCTACGACGGACATCCCCGCGCGGACGGCTACACCCGCTCGGACCATCTGCGTGACACCGTCTACTGGCTCCAGCGCGCCAAGGCCGACGGCATGAATGTCATCGGCTACAACTACTGGAGCCTGACCGACAACTTCGAATGGGGTTCGTACGCACCGCGATTCGGCCTCTACACGGTCAACGTGCGCACCGATCCGGCCCTCACGCGCATACCCACCGACGCGGTCGCCACCTATCGCGACATCATCGCCCACGATGGCGTGGCCGCCGGCTACCTACCGGTCCGCCCGGTCGCAGACTGTCAGCTGGTGGATCCGCCCGCAAGCTGCGCCACCCCGGTCGCTGCACGTTGAAGGTCGAACTCGGTTACAGAGCTTGACGCATACCGATATGGGAATATGATGGTCGCATGGCACGAGCAGCGACGACATCGGACGTCTTCAACGCGATCGCCGAGCCGCAGCGACGGGAAATCCTGGAACTGCTGCGCGGTGGTGAGCGCCCGGTGACCGAGCTGGCCCAGGAGCTGGGTCTGACCCAGCCGGGAGCCTCCAAGCACCTGCGGGTACTCCGCGAGGTCGGTCTCGTCAGGGACCGCAAAGTGGGCAAACAACGCCTGTACGGCCTCGACGCCACCGGCCTGCGACCGATACACGAATGGGCCGGCGGTTTCGAGCGGTTCTGGAACGCGAGCTTCGACCGGCTGGACGCATACGTGCAGACACTCGCGCAGGCGCCATCCACAACAGCGAACGAAGGGACAACCGAATGGGTTCGGGATCAATGACAACGGCCGACCGCGAGATCGTGATCTCCCGCAGCATCAGCGCCCCGAGGGAGTTGGTGTTCGAGGCGTTCACCGACATCCGCCATCTCTCGCAGTGGTGGGGACCGGAGGGCTTCACCACCACCACGCGCGCATTCGACTTCCGCGTCGGCGGCACATGGGATTTCGTGATGCGCGGCCCGGACGGCACCGACTACCAGGAGTGGATCTCCTGGACCGAGATCACCGCCCCGGAGCGAATCACGCTGCGGCACGGTGAATTCCAGGACGATCCGAACGCCTTCGAATCCATCCTGACCTTCGCTCCCGAGGGCACCTCAACCCGGCTGGAAATGCGCACGGTATTCCCCACCAAGGAACTACGCGACGAAGCGGCCGAGAAGTACCACGCCATCGAAGGCGGCCGCCAAACCCTGGCCAAGCTCGACGCCTACATCACCGAAATCGTTTCGAAGGGAGCACAGAACTGATGGCCGGAAAGGTTTTCTTCAGCGTATCGATGTCACTGGACGGATTCATCGCCCCCGAATCCGCCGAGGAGCTGATGGGCAAGCAGTGGATGGAGCTGCAGCAGTGGGTCTTCCCGCTGCGCTTCTTCCGCGAAAACGGCGGGCTCGGCCAGGGCGGCGAGGAAGGCCACGAAAACGACATCGCCCGTGCGACATTCGAACGCACCGGAGCCAGTGTCATGGGCAAGCGCATGTTCGACGCCGGCGAAAAAGCCTGGCCCGAGGACGCCCCCTTCCACACCCCGGTCTTCGTGGTCACCCACGAACGCCGCGAGCCCTGGAAACGCCTGGGCGGCACCACCTTCCACTTCATCAACGATGGCATCGAGACCGCCCTCGAGCAAGCCCGCGCCGCCGCCGGAGACCGAGACGTCCGCATCGCGGGCGGCGGCACCGCCATCCTGGAGTACCTCAACGCCGGCCTGATCGACGAGTTCTCCATCGCCCTCTCACCGGTCCTGTTCGGCACCGGCATCCGCCTCTTCGAGGGTATCGACGCCAGTCGCATTGCCCTGGAACAGATCAACGCCGAGCCCGGCAAACGCGCCACCCACCTGACCTACGCCGTCCGAGCCCGGTAACCGTCCCGGGCGTTGTCGGCGGCGATCTCCAGGAAGTGGCGGGCCGGTGGGGTGAAGCGGTGGTGGGGGCGCCAGCAGGCGTGCAGGTTGCGTTCGAGGGTGAGGGTGGGGATGGGGACTTCGATCAGAGTGCGGTCGGCTAGTTCGTCGCGGACGGGCAACTCGCTCAGGACCGCAGGGCCCAGGCCGCTGTGTCCGGCTTCGGCGAACCCCAGTTCCGCACCGCCGCGATCGCTCAGCAGGCCGGGTACTCATCTCGCATCATTCGGGCGAGACCGAGGACGCCAGCATCGCCGATCTCGCCGTCGCCCTCGGATGCGGACAGATCACAACCGGTTCACTCTCGCGCTCGGACCGCACCGCGAAGTACAACCAACTCCTGCGCATCGAAGCCGAACTCGGCCCTCAGGCCCGCTAGCGGGAGCCCTCACGCTTGCGGGCGCGAGGACCCCGAGCTCGAGGTGAGGCGACTCGCGAGAAAGGCGACGTAGGCCAGAAACCCGATGGTTCCCAGGGGGCGGGTGCGGCGGAAGGTGATGGCCAGGCCGACAAGCAGTTCGGTGAAACCGTTGCGGTAGGTCCAGCGGCGAGTCGAGTGCGGGAAGGCTTTGCCGGTGAGGGGATCGAAGATCTGTGGAGCGGTGAAATGCGCGGCCCCCGTCCCAGCCAATCCGAGGCCGAAGAGCCGGGCGCGGGTGCTGTCGGGGGTGCGCGCGGTGATGACGACCGGGTTCTTGGGAGTCTTACCCGCGATCAGTGCTTGCTCCGCCTGACGTTGTCTTCTGCTATTGGTCATGATTCGCTCCCGGGTTCGCTGGATCACGCCCGGTCCGGGTCGGGCGACTCCGCGAGCGATCTTGTCTCAGACAGTTTGCCATATGGTGTGCGGATTCCGGTTTCCAATGTGTCAGCCAGGGCACGCCAGCGGTCGGCGCAGTCTCGGGCCAGGCTCGCGAGCATGGCCATGCGATGCGGAGGCAGTTCGCCGAGGATGCGTTCCCAGTGCGGATCCTGGAAGTTGGGCAGATCCAGTCGGCGCAGCAGACGGCGGCCGGATTCGGTATCACGCAGGGTGGAGTTGCGACGCAACTCGCGCAGCATGGGCGAATGGCTCATGGCGGCCGGGGGTGATCCGGTGGATTCGTTCGCACGGGCCGCGCGCAGGGCGCGTCGGCGGTAGCGGGCAATCCGCGCCGGCTTCGAATCACCGTTGAGCAACAAGGAGATTCGCAGATCGTCGATGGCCGCTTCAGGCATGTTCGATAT
The DNA here is from genome assembly GCF_040680615.1 of Nocardia sp. NPDC052001. Taxonomy (NCBI): domain Bacteria; kingdom Bacillati; phylum Actinomycetota; class Actinomycetes; order Mycobacteriales; family Nocardiaceae; genus Nocardia; species Nocardia sp. NPDC052001. The sequence goes on from NZ_JBFAXC010000015.1 coordinate 69,954, forward strand.
CTTCGCCAGCTCCGGGGTCGACGTCGCCGGAAGCAGAGTGAGGAGTTCGGTGACGACCGCGCGTTCGGTGTTGGCGTCGAGCGGGCCGGTGGGGACCGGAACGAGTGCGCCTGGGCGCGCACCCTTCGGTCTCCTGCGATGGAAACCGCCCGTATCGGAATCGCTCATGAGCCCACCTCATTTTTGTGAATGTTGGAGCACATATTTACATAGTGGTGCTGTTCAAAGATGCGGTATAGATAGAATACGCATTAACTTAACTGGGAATCGGACTGGAGACAGCCATGGCGTACCACCGGCGATCGGCACGGCCCACGAATGAGGCATCGCATGTCGTGGTGGTGGGCGGGGGACTGGCCGGGCTCGCGACATCGGTGTGGCTTGCCGAGCGTGGATATCGAATTACGTTGGTGGAGAAGCGAGGTCGGCTCGGCGGCCGCACGATATCGTTCGAGGTCGCCGGAGTGCGGAGGCTGGTCGACAACGGACCGCATTTGTTCGCGGGCTGCTACGACGCGCTCTTGCGGTACACCGGCACGATCGGGACCCGGGATAGATTGCTCTGGGACGCACCGCCTTTCGCGGTCCGGACCGGGCCCGATCGGCTGCTGACCATGCGATCGCCGAAATGGCTGCCACGCCGCACGCATCGCGTGCTGGGATTGGCATGGCTGGCCTGGCCGCCGATTCCGCTGCGCGATCGCCCTGCCGCCCTGCGGACATGGCTGGCATTGGCCGCGGCCGCACGCAAGCCGCGACCGGAGTTGGACTCGGTCACGGTGGATCGCTGGTTGCATAGCATCGGCGCACCGCGCTCGCTGCGTGCACTGGTGCTGGATCAGTTCGTGATCGGCCTGCTGAACGAGAAGCCGGAGCGGGTGTCGGCGTACACCTTCGCGCAGGCGCTGCATTTCCTGACCGGCCGCGCCTTGGCCGGGAATCTGCGGGCCGGGGACGCGGTGTGGCCGCGGGTGAGCCTGCACGAGCTCTTCGTCGCTCCGGCCGAACAGTTCCTGCGGGACCGATATGCCGAAATCCTGACCGGCACAGGCATTTCCGACGTCGTGCTGGAGAGCGACTGCGCCACCGGTGTACAACTCTCCGACGGCCGCACCATCGCCGCCGATGCCGTCGTCCTCGCGGTCCCGCCCTGGTCGCTGACCACCCTGATCGATCACGGAAACCTCGGCCGCTTCGACGAATTCGCCCCGGCCCGCAAGATCGAAGCCGCCCCGATCTCCAGCGTGTACGTCTGGCTCGACCGTCCGCTGCGCATGCGGCGGCTCGCGGAAAACCTGCGCGACACCACGATCGAGTGGGTATTCGACACCGGCGGCATGCACGGCGACACCGCAGACGGCCACTGCTATGCCCTCGCGGTCAGCGCCTCCTACGATGTACTGCACCTCAAGAACGCCGAATTCATCTCCCGCGCAGTGCAATCGCTGCACCAGCACTACCCCGATTCCATCGACGCACAGGTGCTGCGCACCCACGTCATCCACCAGCCCCGAGCCACCTTCTCCGCCCAGCCCGGTTTCGAAGACCTGCGCCTACCCCAGCGCACCTCGATCCCCGGCCTGTTCCTGGCCGGGGACTGGACCCGCACCGAACTACCCTCGACCATGGAGGCCGCCGCGGAAAGCGCTTCGCGCGCAGTGGAAGCGGTGGTCCAATGCCTGGGGATCAGACCTCCGTCATTTCGATCCATGTAGTCGCGGTGGAGCGGTGGTAGGTCCGCTTGGTTACCTTGAATCGCGTGCCGGGTGGGAATACCACCTCGCGTTCGGCTGGATACCGCGAATCCGCGCTGATCAGTTTGCCCGACTGGACATGATGCGGTAACGCACCGCACCGGTGAAGACTCCGTTCTTGGTCGATGAACTGACGAAGGCCTTCTCGTCGATGATGCTGCCGGGCCGATAGCGAGCCAGCACCGCGGGCGGCAGTGTGGGGGTTCCGCGGTAGACCATTCCGTGGTGATCGGGCAGCTTGGTAAGTGCGGTTCGAAGCGCGTCTATCTCTGCGGCCATGGCCGGATCGACGCGACCGGATCTGAGTGCCTCGTTCATGCGGGCGAAGCGCGGTCCCGAATATGCATGGAGCGCAGCGACATCGACCTTCGTCAATGGCAGAACATCGGCTTCGACCGAGGTGCGCGCCGCGTGCTTGGATGCCTGGCCGCCGCGTCGCGGCAACTGCGATGCTCCGGTACCCGCATCGCGAATCGCCGACTCGATCGGCTTGAGGACTCGCTCGCCGAATATTCTGGACAGCCTGCTCACTCGGTGGTCTCGCGATCGGTACCGAACCCACTGCTTTCGGAGTCTGCCACCTGCACATCCTCCTCCGCAGCGCCGGTCCTCCTCGCGTATCCGACACCGTACCCCCTCTAATCACCGGGATTCAGGGCGACGGCGCGAGGTTGTCGGAGAGGCCGCCGGTCAGCAGGCGTTTGACGACCTTGCCGGTTTCGCCTCGGGGCAGCGAGGGGAGGAAGACGATGTCGCGGGGGACGCTGAAGCGGCTCAGGCGGTGGCGGATGTAGGTGCGGATCATGTGCGGATCCAGGTCGGAGCCTTCGCGTTTGACGATGTATGCGGCCAGGCGCTGGCCGAATTCCTGGTCGGGGACGCCGACCACTGCGACCTCGCTGATTTGCGGGAGATGGGACAGGGCTTCTTCGACGGGGCGGGGGAAGACGTTCTCGCCGCCGGAGATGATCATCTCGTCGTCGCGCCCGGCGATGAACAGGCGGCCCGCGACATCGAGGTAACCGAGGTCGCCGGTGTCGAGCAGGCCGCGCGCCTCGTCCGGGGGCGGGCAGTTGACGTAGCCGTCGAAAAGCATGTGGTTGCCAACGTAAATGCGGCCGATGGCACCAATCGGGACGGCCTTGCGGTCCTGATCGAGCACCGAGACCCGGGTACCCAGGGGCGGTCGCCCGGCGGTGGTGGGGGAGACGCGCAGATCCGCCGGGGTGGCGATGGACGCCCAGGAGACCTCCGTGGAGCCATAGGTGTTGTAGAGGACGTCACCGAACGCGTCCATGAAGCGCAGAACCGTCGGACCTGCCAGTGGCGCACCACAACTGGCGACCACGCGCAGACTCGACAGGTCATACCGGGTGCGCACCTCGAGCGGCAGATCGAGGATGCGCTGCACCATGGTCGGGACCACGATGAGGGTGCTCGCGCGATGTTCAGCGATCAGGCGCAGACAGTCCTGCGCGTCGAATCGGCTGGGCAGCACCACCGTCGCGCGCAGCGCGGTGCTGAGCTGCAACGCTGCCAGACCCCAGGTGTGGAACAGCGGTGCGGGGATGACCATGGTCTCGTTCATGCGCAACGGGATTCGGGACAGCAACGCGGCGATGGTGGCGAACCCGCGCGGATGCGGACGGCGCGCGCCCTTGGGGGTGCCGCTGGTTCCCGAGGTCAGCACGATCAATCGGCCTCGACGCGACGAAGCGCGAAAGCCCCTGCTGCCCTGCGCGATCAAGCCGTCCACCGAATCGTCCGCATCCGGTGCGTCGGTGAGGTAGCGATGGATATCCGGATGCAGATAGTCGATCAGCGGCACCAGTTCCTGATCGGCGAACAGCGAGGTGAGCCGGTGCCGCTGCACGATATCTTCGATGGTCCGCGCGGAGAGTCCGGCATTGAGCAGGAAGACGTCCACGCCGAGTTTGCCTGCGGCGACCATGGTTTCGACCATCTCGGCATGGTTGCGCGATAGCAGTCCGATCGCGTCCCCCGGACCGAGTCCGAGACCGGACATCGCGCCCGACAATGCCCGGCTGCGATCGTGCATCTCCCGAAAGCTTCTCGATCCGCGGTCATCGATCACCGCGATCCGATCGGGTGCGTACGCGGCCGCGGCGGCATAACCGCCCGCCAGATTGAACCCCCATTTCGCCAGGCCGCCAATCTGTTTCACCGAGCGGATCGGGTGCAGCGGCCGCACCACGCCGGTCGACATGATCTGCCCTGCCACCTGTGCGCGCCGCCGCAGCGGCCGATCCTCGCCATTGACCACAACCGAGGTGTCCGCGCCCGAGAGCAATTCCCCCAGCCGGTGCAACCCGGCCTCGACCCAGGTGATGACCTCGGCATTGGACAGCTCGGCCACCGCGGGATGTATGCGCCCGGCCCCGAAGAACGTGACGGTGAGCCGGGTGTGCTCGTCCCGCTTGCGCAACCGCACATTCACCAGCGCACCGGTTTCCAGGCATCGCAATTGCAGCCCGCCGCGCCGATCCGGTCGGAAGATGGCGCGGCGGGAGCTCACCCCGGTGGCGGGGGTCCCGATGCGGATCAGCCAGGTCAGCCCGTCGAGTAGCGTTTCGAGCTGCTCACAGGCACCGACCCCGGCGAATATCCTCGGATACAGCTGCGGATCGACCAGCAGTTCCCGGACCGATTCCGGTGCGACCGGCAAATCCACTGTCGTATCGAAGACTTCGGTAACCAATTTCGCGGGCCGTTCTACCAGGTGTCCATGACGATCGGGACAGCCGCGCACTCGGGAGATGGAATGCGTCGGCGGATTCCGAATATCAACGGTAACAGCGTAATTCGGTCGTTGACCGCAGGCGGAACAGGTTTGTGGTGAATACCAGCGCGGGTGGGGCGTTACTGCCGAACTCTCCCAAAATTCTCGATCTCCCCCCGCGATGAGGCCCTCGAGGTGGTCGTGATTCGCTATCGCCGAAAGCTGAGCATTGTTGTCGAAAGTGTGCGGTCGCAGCGGCTCGAAGTTCACCTCTTCGCTACGTACCCTCAGGTAGAGCCCAGATTAGCGATCACACCCAATGCACCGCGAAGGAGAGTAGAAAGTGAGCCCTCGACCACTTTAGAGTTCGAACTCCACCGTTGACGTGCGGTAGACCACAACGGAAGGAGTCAACGATGACCACCGAGGGAGCACTCAGAACGGGCCTGACCGTGTCGGGCAGACCAATGTCCAACCCACTCCAGGATGTGCGGACCGTTTCGGAACAACTGGTGGGACTCTTCGTCGACAAGGTGGCGCCCTGCGGCACCATGCCCGGAGATTTCCTCGCCGGTGAGGTCACCTCGGTGACGCGCGTGTGTTTGGAAATGGCCGTCGGGATGCTCGACGGTCAGGACATGCCCGCCAAGATCGGGCGGCTGGCCGAGACGGCCAGCGGCTGGGCGCGCGAGGGCGTGCCGATCGACAGCATCCTGCACTCCATCCACGAGGGCTTCAAATACGGGATGGACCTCATCTCCGCGAACTCCTCGGCGCAGGACCACACCAATCTGATGGACGGCGCCAAGCGCGTGATCGAGATGCTCGACGCCATCAGCGTCACCGTGGCGCAGGCCTATGTGCGCGAGCACAAGGCGGTGGTCAGCGAACACCACAACGCCGTGCACACGCTGACCTCGGCGCTACTGGGCGGGCATTCGACCTCGACCATGGCGCGCGAATGCGGGATCGAGCTCGCGGCGGAGTATTCGGTGCTGGCCCTTGATATTCCGCGTCACCCCGATGAACTGCATCCGATGCTCGACGGAGAGGTGGTGGCGCGGCGCAAATTGCGGCGACTGCAAGCCGAACTGGCGACCCGTTGCGCCGGAACGGCTTTGGCGCTGCTGAGCGTCGACGGTGGCACGGTGCTCATTCCCACCACCGCACTGGCCGACAGCGAACTCGACGAACTGGTGGCGCGGCTCTCGGCGGCGGCGCATGTGCCGGTCATGGCGACGGTGGTGACCAGCGCGCCCGATGATGTGCCGTCCGCGGCCGATCGCGCGCACGAGCTGCTCGATATGGTCAAGCGCCTGCACAGTGTGGCGCGACTGTATCGATTCACCGATATGGCGCTGGAATATCAACTCACCCGGCCCGGACCGGGACGCGAAACCCTCGGCGCGCTATTGGACCCGCTGGACGACTATCCGGAACTGTTGCAGACCTTGCGCTGTCATATCAGCAACAATCTGAATCGGCAACGCACGGCGCATCTGATGCATATCCACACCAATACCGTCGACTACCGGATCAAACGCGTACGCCAGCTCACCGGATTCGATCCGGCGGCGAATTCCGGACTGTGGCAACTGCGTTCGGCACTGATCGCCCGGACATTCAACGATCAGCGTTAGGGCCGAAAACGCGCATCAGTTCGAGTAATTCATCGGGCGTGTAGGTGCCGCTCACCGCCACCCCCGCGGCGCCGAACGTAGCCAGCGCCCGGGGCAGGTGATATCCCGAGGTGATCAGGACCGCATCGCGAGCCCCGAGCGTGTCCATGACCTCGGCGGAGAATTCGGCGTTCTCGACCGTCGAACGCGCGGCCTGCTCCAAATGCACACGCTCACGCGGCATTCCGCGAGCGATCAGCCATTCGGCCATGGCCTGGGCCTCGGTGACCCCGGCCTGCGGGTTTCCGCCGGTCACGATGATCGGCGAGGCCGTGGACACCAGCGCCTCGACATAGCCCGCCCGCAATCGGTCGATCAGCTCCGGACGCATGGTGCCGTCGGGCAGCAGGCCGAAACCCAGGATGACGATGGCCGAGTCCGGACCCAGCGCGGGCGGGAACTCGGCCCGCGCGGGTGTCACGCAGTCGGCCGCGACACCGGTGGCGAGCACCGCGGTCGCGGCCGCGCGGCGGATTCGGCGGGAAAGGGGAGCGAATACGAAGTGGCGCACGGGAACTCCAGAAATGCCATGCGGGAATGCCAGGCAGGACCGCCGGGCTTTTCTCGATGATTCGTGAGCCCCAGGCGAAAGTGCGCAATAGTTTGCGATAACTGGAAAGGTCACCACCGAGTCCGCGCGGCATTGTGACGGACCGTCGAATCCTGTTCGGACAGAGGCGAATCGACGTCAATAGCGCTGTCGGAAATACTCTGTTGCGCCTCATGAATCGGATCCGCTTATTTGGTGAACCGCCCAAATACCTCGGCAGTCTCTTCTGACCCGCCCTTGCCCCGGCTTAGTTTGATCCCGGTTTCGATGCCGCCACCCATTGTGCGGCAAGCGAACTCGACGTACATCGGGCCGGAGAAAGGCACACAATGAGACGAAGTACCCGCCCACGGGCATTACGGTCAGCGATTCTGTCCGGGGTTTCCCTGCTGGCGGTCGGATTCGCCGGGACGACCGCCACCGCGGCCCCCGATCCCGCGCCCACCGAACAACAACTCGCCGACTACATCAACGCGGGACTCAAAGGCGGGCCGATCGCCGATTCCGGCAGCGGGGGCTCAGGGTCCTCGTGCAACTCCGGCAGCGGCGCGGGGTCGGGCAACGGCTCGGGCGACTGCTACGGCGGCTCCGGTTCCAGCTCGGGCTCGGCGGGTGGATACTCCTCCGACACAACGACTTACGGGCCGTCGATGACCTCGTGGCTGGCCGCGTTCGGTTACGGGCTCGCCCATCCCGACGCCACCCCGCCCGGTGCCAACGACTGGAACTGCAAGCCGACGGCTGAACATCCGCGCCCGGTGCTGCTGATCCACGGCACCTGGATGAATGCCTACAACGGCTACGCCTATATGGGCCAGCCGATCAAGGACGCGGGCTACTGCACCTTCACCTTCAACTACGGCCGCTCCAACCTGATCGAGGGCGGCGGGCTGGGCTCGGTCCTGCCCGGGGTGATGGGCACCGGCTATATCCAGGATTCGGCGAAGCAGTTGGCCGCCTTCGTGGATCGCGTCCTCGCGGCGACAGGCGCGCCGAAGGTCGATATCGTCGCGCACTCGCAGGGCGGGGCAATGGCGAACTGGTACACCAAGTTCGAGGGCGGCGGCCCCAAGGTGCAGCACCTGGTGACCTTCGGCGCCACCCATCACGGCACCTCGCTCGACGGTATCGGCGCGCTCGGGCGCATGATCAACAACGCTGGCATCGACGTGTTGGGGCTCATCGAGATCTTCGTGGGCCACGCGGGAATTCAGCAGACCATTGGCTCGGATTTCGTGAACAAGCTCAATGCCAACGGCGACACCATCCCGGGCATCGACTACACCGTCGTCGGCACCCGCTATGACGAGGTCACCAATCCCTACGAGCTGACCTTCCTCAAGGCGGTCCCGGGGGCGCACGTGGACAATATCGTGCTGCAGGACGGCTGCGATCAGGATCTGTCCGACCACCTGACGATGATGTACTCCCCGCGTGCCCTGTCGATCGCGCTGCGGGCACTGGACCCCGCGCACAGCGTTCCATTGCAGTGCACCTTCAACCCGCCGCTCGTCGGCGGCGGCGGCTCGCTGTAGCCGATCCACACACGTGTACCGGGCCGTCCACGCACCCTGACGGCGTCCGGTACACCTCGCAGGCCCGCACTTCGCCGAGTGCCGCTGGACCCGTGCGTGCTCTCGCCGGAGCTCCGCAGCCTGCGCGCGAGGCCCGCCGGGGGCTCCCTGACCCCGGTGGGCCTCGCGTCATTTTTTCGTTCGAGGAGTTAGCGCAGATGTCGAATCGATCCCTGAATCTTCTGTGTCGCAGTGTGTTCGCGACCGCTTCGGTCGTACTCGCGATGGTGGTGCCCGCGCAGGCGGCCCCGGACGGTGGGTCCGCGATCACCGGGTCCTGGGCGCTCGACGGGCGCACCGTGCAGTTGCGGGTGCACTCGGCGGCGATGAACACCGACATCATGGTGAATGTGCAACGACCGCCGGATACTTCGGCGTCCGCGCCGACGTTGTATCTGCTCAACGGCGGAGGCGGTGGTCAGGACAGTGCCACCTGGCAGCGCAACACCGATGTGCTGGGGTTCCTCGCGGACAAGAACGTCAATGTGGTGCAGCCGATCGGGGGCCGGTGGAGTTACTACACCGACTGGCGTGCGCCCGACCCGAGACTCGGTGTGTACAAATGGAAGACGTTCCTGACCGAGGAGTTGCCGCCGCTGATCGACGCGGAGTTCCATACCAACGGCGTGAATGCCCTTGCCGGACTGTCGACTTCGGGCACATCGGTGTTGCAGCTGCCGATCGCCGCGCCCGGACTGTATCGCGCGGTGGCGGCCTACAGCGGATGCGCACAGATCAGCGATCCTATCGGCAGGCAGTTCGTCAAGACCGCGGTCGAGGGCTGGGGCGGCGGCAATACGGTGAATATGTATGGGCCGGACGATGATCCGATGTGGGCGGCCAATGATCCGTATGTGCATGCGGACCAGTTGCGCGGGACCGCGCTGTTCGTCTCGACCGGCACCGGAGTCCCCGGCATGTACGACGTCTACAACGGTCAGTACATGCAAAGCGGGCCACGGGGTTTCGTCAATCAGCTGGTGATCGGCGGGGTGCTCGAGGCGGCGGTGAACTGGTGCACGCACAATCTTCAGACGCGGTTGGCAGATCTCGCGATTCCCGCCACCTTCGACTTCCAGCCAACTGGCACCCACTCCTGGGGTTACTGGAAAGACGCGCTGGTGCGGTCCTGGCCGATGCTGGCCGCGGGACTCGGTGTGCCGGGCGGCAATTGATCCATCGCGATCTCGGCTTCGATCCACGAAGCCATCATTCGTCCGGTCATGGTGATGATTTCCGCGCGTTCTTCGGGGTCGACCTCGATCGCGGAGGCGCGCAGCACGCCCGCGAAGCCGGTATTGACGAATACGAATGCCATCACGTCGTACTTGCGGTCATTGCCGGGTCCCAGGATCTGAATCAGCAGCACCTTGACCAATAGCCGCAGTCGCGGCTCGAACTCGGGCAGGCCGCTGCTGTAGAACTGCACGCCGCCCACCAGCGCGCGCACCAGTTTCGCGTTGGTGACGAGTTCCTCGGTGAATACCTCCAGGATCTCCACGACCACCGCCGCCCGAGTGAAATCCGGCTGCGAAGCGACCGAGTGCTGCGGAAAACCCGACAGCCATTCGGTGAAGGCGCGCTCGATACGATCGAGCAGGCGGCCCAGCAATTCGTCCACCATGACCGAACGATCGGCGAAATAGCGGTACACGGTGCCGATACTCACCTCGGCCTCGGCGGCGATGCGGTTCGTCGAGGTGTCATTGATACCGCGCTCACCGAACAATCGCGCGGCGGTGTCCAGGATGTGTTCCCGGGTCTCTCTCGAACGCTGCTGGGCCGGGCGACGTCGCTGACCTGCATTCTTGGGCGGCATCTCGACCTCCCTCCCTACTTTCCGGTAAGGATGAGTATTGCTCATTTTCCGGCTCTCGAAGATCGTTTCGCGATGCTGTAAGTTATTGCGCCACAGGGCTGATGGCATGCACCCCCGCGCGCAGGCCCATGGAGGTGCGCATGGCGTCAGGTCGGGTACCCAAGGGACGGTTGACCAGGGGCAGCCGGATGGGTCGCTTGGCCGCCGGACAGGCCATCCGGGGCGCCGGAACCCGGCTGGCGATGATCGGCCAACCCGAGGAAGCGCGCGCGATTCTCGCCGAACGCTCCGCATTGCAGGCCGCGCAGCAACTGGTGACCATTCTGGGCGGGATGAAGGGCGGGGCGATGAAGATCGGGCAGATGCTGTCCGTTCTCGATGTCGGCCTGATACCCGAATCGCATCGCGAAATGTTCCGGGTCAAACTCGCCGAATTGCGGGATCGGGCTCCGGTGGTGTCGTTCCCGGCAATGCGGCAGGTCATCGAGGACGACCTCGGACCTCTATCGGGCGTGTTCGCCGACTTCGACGAGATGCCGGTAGCGGCGGCCTCGATCGGGCAGGTCTATCGCGCGCGATTGCACGACGGCCGCACAGTCGCGGTGAAGGTGAAATATCCCGGCGTGGACGAGGCCGTGGCCGCCGATCTGCGCAACCTCGAATTCTTCAGCAAGCTATGGAAATCCGCGCTACCCAGCGCGGCTGACGCGGGCGTACTGGACGAGATAGCCAGCAATATCAGCGCCGAACTCGATTACCCGCGCGAAGCGCGCACCCAGCATCTGGTCGCCGCCCGCTACCGCGACCACCCCTACATCACCGTCCCCGACAGCATTGAACAATTCTGCGGACATCACGTACTGGTGACCGAATTCGTCGAAGGCCGTCCCTTCGACCACATGCGCACCCTCCCCGACGCCGACCGAAACCGCATCGGCGAACTCATCTACCGCTTCTACATCACCTCCCTGTTCACCGATCACGAATTCTGCGGCGACCCCCACCCCGGCAATATCCTGCTCGCCGCCGACGGCCGCCTCGCCTTCGTCGACTTCGGCCTCTACCACCGCATGGACCCCCTGCACGTCGGCTTCGAACGCACCGCCCTGCAAGCCGCCGCCGAACACCGCGGCGAAGACATCCACCGCCAATGGGTGGACCGCGGCATCATCGACCCCCGCGCCGGCGTCAGCCCCCAGGAATGCCTCGACTACGTCTGGGCCGCCACCGGCTGGCACCTGCTCGACGAAGACATCACCATCACCCCCGAATTAGCCACCGGCGCAGTAATTCTCGCCGTCAACCCGCGCTCCACCGAATTCCAAGGCATGCGCAAACAACTCCTACCCCCCGAACACGTCTTCTCCCGCCGAGCCGACCTCTTCACCTTCGCCGCCCTCGGCCAACTCGTCTCCACCAACAACTGGCACCGCATCGCCCGCGAATGGCTGTACGACGAGCCGCCGACCACCGAAATCGGTTGTGTGACAGCGCAATGGCGTGAGTCGATGCAATGATCCGAAGACGCTAGTTCGCCATGACGGTCACCCCGGCACGGGGGCTGTAGGCGATCCGGTTGCGTGGCGGGCGAATCCGCGTCGCACCAGATCACGCCCGGAGCGCCAGCTCCCGACATGCGGGGTGCGGCGAGCCTTCGGAGGGGATAGCGCCTCGGCGACTGCTTCGCCCTTGTCGGACAGCCGGATCGATCCGGGAATCGCCATAGGATCGGCCCAATCGTCCGGGTTTTCCGTGGCGAGCAAGCCGTAGGCCGCGATCAAACGGAGTGCGGACACCAGCTCACTGTGCGGCGCTCCCACCATTCTCACCAGTAATGCGGTGCTGCACCCCGACTCGGACACCAGATCGAGGATCTGCACCGCATCGCGGTGGGCCCTCAGCTCGTCCAGCATCCTCTGATCGTTGTAGTCGCCATTCACCTGAATCGCCTCCTCGCTGCCCGGAATACCGAACCGGTCAGAAACTGGACGATAGGACGTTCGTGCAGGTAGGGCGCCTGCATTGACACACCTTTGACACCGACGAATCGTTTCCTGACACGATCCGAACGGTCGGACCGGACGGGTCGATTATTCGCCGGGCCAAGGTAGGCCGTTCACTGCGAATATGACACTGCGGCCGTCATCGCCGCGGATACCACTCGGCCCGGTACGAATCTATAGGGACTCCAAGGGGCTGAGGTCTGTCAGGGCAGGGGCCGTCGAAGCAGTGTGTCGGTCCATTGGCGTTGCTCGGAAGTGTCGGGGACGGTGAGCCCGCGGGCTTGTTCCAGTCGGTTCCATGCCGTGTCAGGGTCGGTGCCGTTCAGCACGAGGAGCGCGGCGGCCAGCAGCGAGGCCCTGCCGATGCCGAAGCGGCAGTGGGTGAGGACGTGTGCGCCGTCGTCGAGTTCCGCGGCGAGGCGCTGGAGGGTTGGCAGCACACTTGCCTGCTCGGGTATGCCGCGGTCGACGATCGGGATGGAAACGAACCGCAAGCCCGCCTCGCGTGCGGTGCGTGGTTCGGCTTCGAGGTCGCATTCGTAGAGTTCTGGCGCGGTGAGCGCACAGACCAGAAAATCGACGCCACTGGCTCTCAGCCCGGCCATCTCGTCTCCGAGCCATTCTCCGCCGCGTGGTTTGGCCATGATGCTCAGCAATCCGGGACCTCGATGGTCGACGGTGTAAAAGGTTGGGCGCATATTCATTGCCTCAGGTTCTGGTGGTTGTTTGCCAAATCGGCGTCGCAAAGTCAGGTTGATCACCGAAGATGCTGCCGGGCACGGGCATTGCGTGCACTCTGGCGTGAATGGGCGAGGGTGCCGTCGACACCTCGCCACTGCACTGTATGTCACCACCGTCGACCTGTTGACCGCCATCTGTCACAACGCCACGATCGGCCAGCGAATCCACCGATCCCTCACCTGGTACGACCGCTAACCCTGGACTCAAATCATCTAGCGCGATCGGGTTTCGAGGGCCTGCGCCAGGTCTCGTAGTGCTTGAAGAATGCGGGCTCGATTGGGGCCGAGATCGGCGAGTAGTGCTGCGTGGCAGTGAAGTTCGCGGGGGAACACCTGGTCGATCGCTGCGATGCCGGTGTCGGTCAGATGCACCAGGGCGGAGCGCCGGTCGTCGGGGTTCGGGGTGCGGGCTATGAGGCCCTTCTGCTCGAGCTTGGTCAGGGTTTTGCTGACTCCAGCGCGCGACATGCCGAGATGTTCCGCGAGGCGAATCGCGGTGATCGGCTCGGTCGAATAGCGCAGCGGCACAAGCAATTCCACCTCTGCGGGGCTGACGTCCGCCTCGGAGTAGATGGGCTCGACGGCTCGATCGAGTAGGCCGGAGATGCGTTTGAGCTGGCCGATCAGCTGCATCGGCGAGGTATCCATGGCCGGGTTATGTTCACGCCAGCGCTCGATCGTGCGGTCTCGGAGTGTTGGCACGACCGGTTCTCCTTTTTGTTAACTGGTGAACAATCCGTTAGGTTCGATCGTAACAGGGAGAAGGGGCGGGTATGCGATTCGATGTCGTGGTTGTCGGTGGTGGAGCGGCCGGGCTCAGCGCGGCAACAGTTTTGGCGAGAGCCCGTCGCACCGTGGCTGTTGTCGATGCCGGCGAGCCGCGGAATGCGCCCGCCCGGCACGCGCACGGTTTCCTGTCACGTGATGGCGTCGAACCGGCGCAGTTGCTCGCGGCCGGGCGAGCCGAAATGCTCGGCTACGGTGGACAGTTCCTGCCCGCACGGGTGATGGGCGTTGACCGGTGCGCGGACGGATTCGTTGTGCGAATACCGGATTCGGTGATTTCAGCACGCACGGTTCTGGTGGCGACCGGTCTGCGTGATGGACTGCCGCCGATCCCGGGACTGCGAGAGCAGTGGGGAATCGATGTGCTGCACTGCCCCTACTGCCACGGCTACGAGGTGCGTGACACCACGATCGCTGTAATCGGCGGGGACAATAGGCCGTTCACCCTCCATCAGGCCGCCCTCGTTCGCCAATGGTCCGACGATGTGATCTTCTTCCCGAATGGCATCGAACTGACCGAGCGGGAACGGCGGGCGCTGGTGGCTCGCGACATTCGCATCGACAGTGCACTCGTCTCACGGACTACCGTGCATGCAGGACGAATTCGAGGTATCGAGCTGCGCGATGGCCGTTCGGTGCCGCGCCGGACCGTGTTCATCGGCCCGACCTTCATTCCACGCGACGAATTGCTGAGGAGTTTGGGCTGCAGTCTCGGCGAGAATGGTTGGGTCGCTACCGATCCGACGGGACTCACCAGCGTGACGGGCGTATGGGCAGCAGGCAATGTCGTCGATTCCCCGGCCCAGTTGATCGGCGCCGCCGCAGCCGGATCAAGAGCCGCCATCGCCATCAACCACCACCTTCTCGCCCAAGACATCGACTGCGCCCTCACTCACAGCTATTCGTGACCAGGACCGCTCGGTCGGAGGTTGAGCATGGCGGTCGCTACCTCGTCAGCGGCGGTGTGCGGCAGCGCGGTTCCCATGTTGTCGAGGGTGAGCAGTTGTGCCGCAGGGATTTCGGCGGCGAGTGCTTCGCCGTTGCCGAGGGGGAAGAACGGGTCGGCGCGGCCGTGGACCACGAGGGTGGGGATGATGAGGTCGCCGAGGCGTTCGCGCCAGCGTGGGGCGCAGTTGATTCGGGAGAAGACCACGCCGAGTTGGTTCGCCCGGTGCACTGCGGGATCGGCCGATGGGGTGCGGTCCCAGATTCGGGCTGCTGTCGTGCGAGCCTGATCCGGGTCGTTGCCCATCAACTTGGCGCTATCGGCGGCGAAAGCGGCTACGGCATCACGGTCGGACCAGTCCGGCGCCGCGCGGGAGAACACCGTGCTCAGGATCGCGTGGTCGTGGTCCGGCAAGTCCTCATCGACGGGACCGGGGGCGACCGGCCGGGTGCCGATCAGGGTCAGGGCGGAGAATTCAGCGGGATGGTTCAGGGCGGCAACCTGAGCGACCATTCCGCCGACACCGACCCCACCGAGATGAGCGGTCGAGGCACCGAGTGCTCCGACGAGCGCAACCGCATCGGCGGCCAGATCACGCAGGTCGTATGCCGGGTTTTCCGGATCGAGGGTCGTTGATGTGCCGGAGTCGCGCAGGTCGTAGCGCACTACGCGACGGCCACCGGACGCAAGTCGCTCGCAGAGTGCGTCGGGCCAGGACAGCATCGTCGTACCCCCGATCAGCAGTACCAGTGGATCGGCTTCGCGACCGAAACTCTCGACGCCGAGATCCACACCATTGGCTCGTATCGTGGTCGCACCGGATTGAAACGGGCTCGTCATGCCGCACTCCTGTCTGTCGGGATCCGTAGATATCGACGACGGGACCGGGTGAAAATCATCGGTGTCGGCGAGCGGGTTCTGGTCATCGGAGTGGCGGCTGTGGGTTCGGCACGTAGACGTCTGCCGCACGTATCGATGTATCAGTTTGCGCGCAAACGGTTTCGGATGTCGGGCTTGAGGACCTTGCCGATCTTGGAGCGGGGTAGATCGGACCAAATCTCTATCTGCTTAGGCGATTTCACTCCACTGAGCAGGGATCGAGCGTGCGCGCGCAGCTCGTCGGCGGTGGCGATGTGACCGGCGTGCAGTTGGACGACCGCGGTCACGCGTTCGCCCCATTTGTTGTCGGGGAGGCCGATGACGGCGCAGTCCTGGACGGCGGGGTGGCTGAGCAGGGCCTGTTCCACTTCGGCGGAGTAGACGTTGAAGCCGCCGGTGATGATCATGTCTTTGGCGCGGTCGACGACGAAGAGGTAGTTGTCGGCGTCGAGGTAGCCGATGTCGCCGGTGTGGTGCCAGCCGTAGCGGGAGACGTCGGCGGTGGCTTCGGGGTTGTTGTGGTAGCCGGCCATGACCAGGGGGCCTTTGACGACTATTTCGCCGCGTTCGCCGGTGGGGAGCAGGTTTCCGGCCTCGTCCATGATGGCGACCTGGGTCAGGGGAGTGGGGCGGCCCGCCGAGGCCAGGCGTTCGGTGGCGATGGTGCCGTCGCGGTGGAAGTGGTCGGCGGGGGACAGGGTGGAGACCATCATGGGGGCTTCGGATTGGCCGAAGAGCTGGCCCATGACGGGGCCGATACGGTCGAGGGCTTCGGTGAGGCGGGTGGTCGACATGGGGGCCGCGCCGTACCAAAGGCATTGCAGGGAGGAAAGATCGGTGCTCGAGAGCGCGGGGTGGTCGAGCAGCATGTAGATGAGGGTGGGCGGCAGGAACGAGTGCGTGACGCGGTGCTGCTCGATCCGGTGCAGATAGTCACCGAGATCGGGTGCGGGCAGGATGACGATCTCCCCGCCGAGAGCCAGGATCGGGAAGCACAGCACGCCCGCGGCGTGGGTGAGCGGGGCCAGGGCCAGATAGCGGGGCCGCTCATCGAACGGGTAGCTCATCAGAGTGAGCGCTGTCATCGTCTCGATGCTGTGGCCGGTGAGCCGAACTCCCTTGGGACGCCCGGTGGTTCCGCCGGTGCCGACCAGCATGACGAGGTCGTCGATCGGATCGGCCTGCCACGGTGTCGGCGGTATCCTCCCGATCCATTCGGCGAACCCGATCGCACCCTCGACCGCGCCGTCCAGGCAGATCGCGGTGGTCACGCCGGGCAGCTGCGGCAGGATTTCCTTCACCAGGGGCGCGAAGGACTCCTGGAAGATCAGATAGGTGCAGTCGAAAAGCTCCAGCAGGTCCCGGTTTTCGGCGGCATCGTTGCGCGGATTGATCGGGCACCACACCGCGCCCGCGCGTGCGATGCCGAAAACACAGGTGAAGGCCGTGATGTCGTTGGCGGACAGGATCGCGACCTTATCGCCGGGGCGAACACCGGACAGGTGCAGCGCGCGGGCGACCTGCCACGAAAGCTGTTGCACCTCTTGATAGGTACGGCTCTGCCCGCCGGCGGTGAGGCAGGGCGCCGCGGGACCGAGGGACGCACCCTTGTCCAGGTAGTCGGTCAGACGCATTGCATAACCTCCGAGAAACCTACTGGGGGATAGAAGAATTCGGGCCGCCGACGCCGATTGCAGGGGTTGCGCCGGCGGCCCGATGCGTGATCAGCGGTGCACGGTCAGAATCGGCTCCGAAACCAATCCGAAAGCGCGCAGCACCCCGAGCAGTTCCCGGTGCCCGAATGCCTGACAGGCGGAGGCGAATCCGACCTGTTTCGGCGGCGTTTGCAACAGGGCGTTGGCGGCGTACGCCTGCAGCAGTCCGGTCTGCTTGTAGTTGCAATTCCCGTAGATCACACAGTGCGCGCGCCCCAACGGCCCCGACGCGTGGACCGAATCCAGCGAGGTGTTGATGCGCGGGTTCTCGCGCGGCGGCATCTCATCGCGCACGGCCGCCGCCTGCTCGGTGAGCACCCGGAGCTTCTCCTCGGGCGGCAGATCCTTCACCTGTTCCAGGACCGCGGCCACGATCAACGGCACGCCCTGCATGAGCGCGCGGTCTGCGACTCCGCCGAGCACCTTGACGTTCGCCACGCGCGGATCGTGCTTGAACCACACCGGATGTGAGGTTCCACCCCACGGCAGCGCAAGGCCGATTTCATGCTGGCCGGGTACCACCACGTTGTACAGACCGGCATCGGCCGGCCATTCCACGTACCGGTTCTGCTCGAGGTAGTACGCCTTGGCCAGCGCGGCATTGACCAGAATGGTCTTGGTGGACGCGACGGTCGGGAAGCCCTTCCAGATCACCTGGATATCGAGGGTGTCCAAACCCGGTGTCTCCAAGCAGATTTGGGCGGCGATCTCACCGGTGGTGTACATCTGCGCGATACCGGGGGAGAGCAGCAGACCCTGCGCCGCCATATCCGCGCCGTACTGCTCATCGCAGTCGATGAGCCAATCCTGTTCGCCGGTGGTGTCCAGATAGTGTGTGCCCGCGGCGATGCACGCCTTGACGACCTCGTGGCCGTACTGCGCGAAAGGGCCGACGGTATTGCAGACCACCGACGCGCCGCGGAACAGTTCGGTGAGCGATTCCACCGAATGCGCGACCTCGACCGTCTCGTATTCGACGGTGTCGATACCGGGGATGTGGTCGATCGCCTCCTGCAGGCGGGTCTTGTCCCGCCCGGCGGCGATGAACGGAATCCCGTACTCGCGCAGGTATTCACAGATCAGTCGGCCGGTGTAGCCGGAAGCGCCATAGACGACAACGGGTTTGGTGCTCATATCTTTCGGACCTTTCATGGTTCCGGTGCTCACATGCCCATGCCGCCGTCGACCGGAAGACCGGCCCCGGTGATGAAGCGGGCGGCGTCGGAGGCGAGGAAGACGACGGCGTCGGCCATATCGGCGACTTCGCCGAGGCGGCCCTGCGGGGTTTGTGCGATCACCGCGGCGACGGCCTCGTCCGCGCTCCCGAACAGCCCGATCTCGGCGACATCGTTCGCCAGCTGCGCACCCATCTCGGTGGGCACCAGGCCCGGGTACACGCAATTGACTCGGACGCCGTAGCCGAGCTTGCCCGATTCCATGGCCGCGACCCTGGTGAGCCGGTCGACGGCGGATTTGGTCGCCGAGTACACCGAAATGCCCGGGAATGCGATTGTCGCGGCGACCGAGGCGATGTTCACGATCGCACCGCCCCGGCCTGCCGCGCCCCCGGGCCGCATTGCCCGGAACGCGTGCTTGATGCCCAGCGCGGTGCCGAGCACATTCACCTCGAGCATGCGACGCACCTGCGCCGGATCGAGATCCACTACGAGACTTGTGATTTCGACACCGGCATTGTTGACCACGATGTCGAGACCGCCGAGCGCTGCGACCGTATCGGTGATGGCGTGTTCCCAGCGGTCGTCATCGGAGACGTCGAGTGGGACGAATTCCGCAGTGGCTCCGGTCGCGCGCAGTGCCTCGGCGGTCTGCTTGCCGAGATCCTCGTTGACATCGGCGATGGCGACGGCAGCGCCCGCGCGGGCCAGCGCCTCGGCCATTCCCGCGCCCAGTCCGCGCGCCGCTCCGGTGACCAGCGCATGGCGCCCGGACAGGTCATACCCACTCATCAGGGATCTCCTCTTCGAGATGGCTTGTATTGCTCGACCACTCATTACGCGCCGGCGGGGGATGAGATGTGAGTCACAGTACGCAAATCTTTGGACAGTCGTCAAGACTTTTCTTGACGACTGTCCAAAGTCAAGCTGCGGATGTTTTGTGACCCGAGATACACTGGGCGGGGTTCCACCCGGTGCGACAGTGCAGATGAGAGGAGGCGCGGTGACCGAGATCGTCGAGAAGCGGGCTCGTATCGCCCGCCGCCAGGTCGACAAGTTCGCTGAACGTCGAGCCCAACTGGCAACCGCGGCACTGGATGCGCTGGCCGAACTCGGCTACGCCCGCACCAGCCTGCGCGAGATCGCCCAGAAATCGGAGTTCACGCACGGGCTGCTGCACTACTACTTCAGCGACAAGGTCGAACTGCTCACCCACGCGGTGCAGCAGTACGAGGCGGTCTGCGTGACCCGGTACGACGACATCGTCGCCGCCGCGACCACCGCCGATGGACTACGCACCGACTTCAGCGATGCGATGGCGGGCACCCTGGCAACCGATGCCGCCCTGCACCGTCTCTGGTACGACCTGCGCAATCAGGGATTGTTCGAGGAATCGTTCCGCGAGGACGTCATCGATATCGACGCCCGCCGCGAACGCATGATCGCCAATGTCGTGGTGCGCTATGCCGAACTTGCCGAAAGCCCTTTGCTCATCAGCGAATCCATGGCCTATGCCACCTTCGACGGACTGTTCCAGCGAGCGCTGCTACTGCACAACGCCGGTGCCGCCGATGCGGTCGAGGGACTGCGCCGCGATGCGGCGGCCCTGCTCGACCTGACCATCGGACGGCACCGGAGCTGATCGTTACTTAAGATGCCGGGCGAAGAAGCAATTCGCTTCTTCGCCCGCGTACTGCGGAACGCCGGTGTGCCCGCCCATATTGGCGTTGAGCGCCTTCTCTTTCGAGCCGAAGGCATCGAACAGATCCAGCGCCATCTGCCGATCGTTGCCCTCATCGTCCCACTGCAACAGCACATGCAGCGGAATGGTGACCTGCCGGGCTTGTTCGATAATGCTGCGCGGCACATAGCTTCCCGCGAACAGCACCGCGGCCGAAACGCGCGGCTCGACGATCGCCAGCCGGACGCCGACGGAGATGACCCCGCCCGAATACCCGACCGAATCGCCGATCTCGGGCAGTTCCTGCACGGCGTCGATGGTGGCCTGCCATTCGGGAACCGACTGTTCGACCAGCGGGAGGATGAGCCGGTCCACGATGTCATCGCTGACCGGCTGACCGGCCTGAATAGCCTGTCG
Source organism: Nocardia sp. NPDC052001 (assembly GCF_040680615.1). NCBI lineage: Bacteria > Bacillati > Actinomycetota > Actinomycetes > Mycobacteriales > Nocardiaceae > Nocardia > Nocardia sp. NPDC052001. The sequence continues at coordinate 90,412 of NZ_JBFAXC010000015.1, forward strand.
CAGATCGGCTCTGGCCTGATCGGCAACCGCGGAACTCGGCCGGTCCCCGCTGCCCGGGAGTTCGATGGTGACGGCGGCATACCCTTCGGCCACCGCGCTCCGCGCCCGCGCCGCCACTCGCGGGTACATCCTCGGTAGTCCACCGGGATGACCGACGAGAATCAAAGGTGCTGGCGTAGCGGATGATTCGGCGGTCCACAGTATGCCGGGGACCTCACCGAGGGTGAATTCGCGCTCGATAACACCGTCATCGAGCCGCTTTTCGGAAGTGAATTGCATGGTCGTGCCTTTCGGGAGTGCTCAGGAATGGCGCTCCCGGACGACCTATCGCCCGACCGTGACCCCAGAGGGGAGCACCCATATCGATACAACGTTCACGGGTACCACCTCCTCATTCGCTCACACGGCCCACGGACTGTAGCAGCGGTCCCCGCCGCCGGGCAAAAGGTTTTGACCTCGTGTCGAATGTCGGTGCGCACCGATATCGTGGGTGGCCGTGTACGAGATTGCCGAGCTTGCGGGTTTTTGTGCGGCACACGGGATCTGGAGTGTGTCCGATTCCGATGTGTTGATCCCGTTGATCGGGTACGTCCATGCCGACGGGACCAAAGGTATGGAGCGTTTCCTCGACGACGATGTCGGTGACTCGGCAGTGGCAGCCGAGGAGAGGCTGGCTGATAGCCCGGTGGGTTGGCTACGCGCCGTGCTCGTCGTCGATGCCTACCTGCACCTGGACAGGGGGCGGACCGATGCGTTGATGATCAAAGCCGTCGAGTTCTCCCTGAATCCTCGGTCGATGCGGATAGCCGTTCCCTACCGGCACCATTCGACGGCGGAGGGTTTCGCGGTGTACCGGCCGAAATTCATGGAGGCACATGGTTTCGGCGATTCCGACTTCGACACCTTGGGAGCCGCGTTCTACGCGGGCGTCGACTCCCATGAGAAGGCAGCGGCGGTATGGAACGCTCACCTGCTGAACGAATCGGCCTGACGCGCTCAAGACAGTTTTGCTTCGGGGGCGAAGGCGGGCAGGCGTTCGAGGCTGGTGCGGACGGCTTCGGAGCCGTATTCGAACATTTGGCGTTCGTAGCCGTCGACCGCGCCGAGGAGGTTTTGACGGCCTTCGTTGGCCTCGATCAGGCTGCGGCGCAGCACGTCCGCGTCGCGCAGGGCGGTGTTCGCGCCGTTGCCGCCGGTGGGGGAGGTGGCGTGGATAGCGTCACCGAGGAGGGTGACCGGGCCGGGGGTCCAGCGCTGGCCGGGGTGGACAACCCGGATGGACAGCAGGGCGCTGTTGTCGGGGTCGGCCTGTTCGATGAGGGCGCGTAGTTGCGGGTGCCAACCGGGCATGTGGGAAAGGACGGCGTCCCGGGCGGTGGCGTTGTCGAGTGAGCCGTTCGGGGGCAGGATCATGGCCCAGCGGACGTAATCGCCGATATCGGGGAGGGTGACTTCGGGGGCGAGGTGTTCGGCGGCCTGCTTGGGCGGGGTGCGGAACTGCATCGCGCCGAGCAGCAGGCTGACGCCGTCTCCGGCGATCTTCGAGCCGAAAGCCTTTGAGATGTCGGCGAATTCGTCGGTCAGTGGAGTGCGGCCGATGACGAAGCGGACGCCGGTGTCGGTCGGGGTGGTGTCGGGTGACAGGACACCGCGGACCGCGGAGGTGACCCCATCCGCGCCGACAAGCAGATCGGCGGTGGCCGGGTCGCGATGGGCGAATTTGGCGTGGACCTGACCGTCGGGCAGTACGTCGTAGCCGGTCAGCGCGGCGTCGGTGTGCACGATGAGGCCGGTCAGCAGCAGGTGCCGCAGCACCTGGCGATCGACCACGATGCCGGTGCGACTCGCACCGAGCTTGCCGATCTCGTGGAGCTGCGGGTCCAGGATGAGCTGTTCGGCGGAGGCTTCCATGACGATCTCGTCGAGCAGTCGATGCCAGCGGGTGGGCAGGCAGTCGCGGACGGCCTGGAAACCGATCGGGTTCAGCACGAGGCGGTAGCCCTGGAAGCGGGCGACGATGCCCGGATCGCGCTCGAACACTTCGGCCTCGATTCCGGCGCCGCGCAGACCCTGCGCGAGAGCTAAACCGCCCAGACCTGCACCGATAACGGAAACTCGCATCACACACCTCCGGAAACACCGACACGAACTAAGTTCGTTCTGACGATCTAAGTTTTAATTGACGAACTAAGTTCGTGTCAAGCTATAGTTGCCGGTATGTCCGCCGATGCCCGCCAACGCCGCGCAGCCCGTCACGCCCAGCCCGCTGCGGAGACCGCCGCCCCCGCGCCGCGCAAGACGCCGATCACCGTGGAACGGATCACCGACGCCGCGCTGCAGGTCGTGGCCACCGAGGGGTATGACGCGCTGACCATCCGCCGGGTCGCTACCGTGCTCGGCACCGGACCGTCCTCGCTGTACGCACACATCGTGAACAAGACCGACATCGACGACCTGCTGATCGGCAAGCTGTACGCCGAAGTCGTTCTCCCCGAACCGAATCCGGAGTCCTGGCGTGAACAGCTACTCGACGTGTACACCCAGATCCGAGACCTGTACCTGCGCTACCCCGGCATCTCACGCGCCGCATTGGCTGCGGTGTCGACGAACCTGGAGACACTCCGTGTTGGTGAAGGAATCCTGGCGATCCTGCTCGCGGGCGGCGTCGAACCCAAGACGGCCGGCTGGGCACGCGACGCCCTTTCGCTCTACGTCAGCGCGTACGCACTCGAGCAATCGCTGGTCCAGCAACGACGCGGTGGCCAAGACCAGGAATGGGTACTGAGCCACGACGAGCTGCTGGACCGCTTCACCGCACTTCCCGCCGACAAATTCCCCGAAACGCGCCGCCACGCCGCCGACCTGATCTCCGGCACCGCACCCGAACGCTTCGAGTTCACCCTCGGCCTGCTCATGAACAACCTGCTTCCCGCTAATTGATCAGTCCACCAAAGGTTTTCGCCGATTGCTTGATTCCGCTGTCGGAGGGTGGGTCTAGCGTTCGGTAGGTGTCCGAGAATGTCGACTTCCGCGCAACTATCAGGTTCCACGGTGACGAGGCCCGTGCACGGGCCGTGCAGGCCGCCGTAACCGCGGTACTGCTCCATGAGGAGGTCGTCCACGAGATACCCACGTGCTGCGAGGTGATGGACGACGGAATGTACGTGGTCCGTGCGGAAACCGATCCTGGATCCTTGCTCGTCAATGGCTGGTCCACCTGGGGATCGCGATTGGAGGCGCAGATCGCGCACACTGTCGCGGACCTGGCACCTGACGCGCGAGTTACCTTCGACTGGGGAGTTCCGGATCAGGGCGTGGAACTGTCCGATCTCGTCGGGGAGCGCGGTCGAAGGCTGCCGACCGAACTCGTTGATCCTCCGGTCGATTGGGCGGACCTCGCCAACCGTTTGGCCAATGTGCTGGCAGCGATGCCGGACTTCGCGTACCTGACCCTCCGCGCGGCAGATGGTAGATATGTCCAAGTCGTCAGCCCAACCGGCGAAATGTACTGCGAGGTGGCGTCGAACCACTCACTCGACCCGAACTGTCGAATGTCCGCAGCGCAGCAAGCGCTCATGTCCGAGCAAGGGTGGTCGGCGCCCCTGGGCAACGGCACCGTGAACTGGTCGAAGGAACTGCACCAACCTGTGGCCGCAAGCGACCGCACCGCGCTCGCCGAAGACGTCGTACGTGCGCTGTCGACCGCGCTGGCGATACCCGCTCCGACCGATCTGCAAGTCCAGGCTTGGCGTGACGGGCTCTCCCAGGCCTTCGCGGTCGAAGTCCTCGGATTGAGTCGTCTCCCACGTCCCCTTCTATCGCGCATCCAGGCTTACACACCACCGCGGAAGCGGCCCACAGTGATTGGTCTCGCGAGCAGATTGCGCTGGGCGCTTTTCGCTCGATCGGACCGGTTCGCAAGAAAACAGGGAACCGATTAAGGCAGGTGACCGATACCCGGGCCGGGGTGCGCTTCGTAATGTCAACCGGGACATTCAGAATGAAGGAGCAAGGCATGAAAGCGCACGTCAGCTCGATTCTCCTCGGCGTCCGGGATTTGGACCGGGCCAAGCAGTTCTATACCGAGGGGCTGGGCTGGAAGATCGCGAAGGACTTCGGTATCTCGGTGTTCTTCGAATCGGATGGCGCATCGCCCGTGGGCTTCTACGGCCGTGAGGGTTTGGCCGGTCAGGTGGGCGCGGACGCGGAAGGCAGCGGCTTCAGCGGCCTGGTGCTGACCTACGTGGTCCGCTGCGAAGGCCGCGTCGATGAGATCGTCGCCGAGGCCGAAAAGGCCGGTGCCACAATCCTCAAGCCCGCCGCCGCGCTGCCCTGGGGTGGATACGGCGGCACCTTCGCCGATCCCGATGGCTACATCTGGAGCGTGGGATACAGCGACCAAGGGACCGATCAGCCCTACGCGGAGTAACTCCGGCCGCCTGCCGCACCGCCCTGGGCGGTGCGGCTCTATCGTTCATGCTGTGGCAGAACAGGATTGGTTCGGTGGCGATATCGCGGCGTTGCGGCAACCGTGGGATGTGTTCGGCGAGAGCGACTTCGAATGGAAGTCGCGGTGCCGGGGGCTGGTTGACATTGCGGTGCTGATGGCTTCGGATGAGCCGTCGCTGGCCGAATACCTGCGATGGGCACCGGCGTTGAGTTTGCGGGCTCAACTCCATGGGGTCGATGTGTGGGATCTGCTGACTGATGACGATCTCGAGCTCACCGTCGTCGATCTCGATGACATTGACATAGACGAGTTCGAGACCGACCAATTCGCGAGCGATGGGTTGGCGATTCTGCTGTCGGCGCTGCGGTCCATGGGTTTGCTGCTGTGGACCGATTGGAAGGCGAACCCGTGGGAGATACGCGACGGCCTGCGGGCGCTGCATTCGTATCCGGTGGGAATGTCGTGGGAGTGGTTCGAGGCGGCGGCACAGGACTACGAGGTGGCGGCCGAGACCGGCGAGCGATTCCACGAATTGCTCGCCGAGCACAGCCGCACCGCCGGCGCCGCGATGGTCTCGATCAATACCGAGTCCGATTCGATGGCCCTCGGATTCATCCCCATCGCGCAGGCGGATGCGGCAGTCCTTCGAACCTTGGAGGACATCGAGGTGCTACCCCGCATCAGGTGAGGTGCGGAGTTCCTGCACCAGGCCGATGGTGACGCCGTTCGGGCCATAGATGTAGCAGTAGCGGTAGATGTCCTCGTAGTGAGTGACGATGCCGACGAGTTCGGCGCCGTGGGGGCGGAGGCGGGCGAGGGTGTCGTTGACGTCGTCTACGACGAAGGTCAGGCGGGGGATGCCCGGGACGTTAACCGGGGATGGGGTCGTGGTGCCGGTGAACAGGGGGGAGTGGAAGGTCGAGAGTTCGATTCGGGTGTGGCCGTCGGGGGTTCGGACCATGGCGATGTCCGCTTTGACCCCGTCGAGGCCGAGGAGCTCGTCGGCCCATTGACCGCCTACGCGCGCCTCACCCTCCAGTTCCAGTCCCAGTTCGACGAAGAACGCGACGGCGGCGGCGAGGTCGTCGACGACGAGCCCGGCGTGATCCATTCGGCGGACGGTCATGGGAATTCTCCTTCGGTTCGGTGTATCCGAGGCCCGTTCGGGTGCTCGTACCTCTGGGACGGAGCCGCCCGCGCGTTCTCGACATCCCTGGCGCATGAATTTCAAACTTCTTTCCGAGCGCGGTCGGCCAGCCCTATATTGGGCCACGGCAGGGTCGGTCCGGTGGGGTGGGCGGCTCGGCGAGCGAAAGAGTGCGTATGTCAGCGACCTTCACCGAGCGCGCGCGGCGCATCGTCGATTTCGCCACGGCGGAGGCCAGGGTGCGCGGGCACGACCAGGTCGGTTGTGAGCATCTGCTGCTGGGCCTGATCGATGACGGCGACGGCATTGGGGCGAAAACGCTCGAAGGGCTTGATATCTCGCTCGACGATCTGCGCACGCAGGTCGATGCGATCATCGGGCGGGGTGAGCCGGGGCCGCCGCTGGCCGAGTTACCCCGCACCGCGGGTGCGACGAGAGCGCTGGAGTTGGCGCTCGAGGAGGGGCGGCGGATCGGGCTGGAGTACGTGGGCAGCGAGACGATCCTGCTGGGTTTGGTCCGCGAGGGCGATAGTGTCGCGGCGCAGGTGCTGGTGCGGCTCGGTGCCGATCTGGAACGGGTGCGCGCATGGATCCGGTGGCTGCTCACCGCCTACAGCGGAACCGGTCCGAGATCGACCGCACCGACGTGGGCGCAGAAGTCTCCGCTGGAACGGTTCGGCCGCAATCTGACCGGGGAGGCGGATCGACTCGAGCCCGTCGTCGGCCGTGACGACGAAATCCGCGAGCTGATGTGCGCTCTGTTGCGACGCGCCAGGCCCTATCCGATGCTGATCGGGGAACCCGGCGTCGGCAAGACCTCGGTTGTCGAGGGCCTCGCGCGGGCTTTGGCTGCCGGGCCGGTCCCGAAAAGCCTGGCGCGCAACCAGATTTACAGTCTTGAGCTGGATTCCCTCGTCGTCGGCAGCCGCGACCGTGATGAGGTGGAGGCACGGCTGGAACCGGTCTTCGAGGAAATCGCCGGGCGCGGCGACGTCATTGTGTTCCTCGATGACCTGCACACGCTGATCGGTGCGGGCGAGAGCTATTCGAGTCCGACCGCAATGTATCTGGCCGAGGCCATGCGATCCAGGATCTCTCGGCGTGGACTGCGGTTCATCGGCGCGACCACGCCGGACGGCTATGACTCACTCATCGCGGCCAATCCCACTCTGCGTCACCGAGTTCAGCCGATCCAAATCGCCGAACCGACTATCGATCAGGCCATCGACATGGTGCGCGGGCTGCGCAAGAGGTACCAGTCCCACCACGGTGTGACCATCACCGACGCGGCAGTGACCACGGCCGTCACCGTGTCCCACCAATTCGTCAGTGCGCGAAGGCTTCCGGAGAAGGCGATCGCTCTGATCGACCAAGCCGCCGCGCGCGCCCGCATCGCCGATCTGCCGGACCTGCGCGAATTCGACGATGGAATCGCCGCCGCACTCGAAGGTAAGTTCGCCGCCGTTGAGGCCGAGGATTGGGCGGCGGCCGCCCAGTTCCGCGATACCGAAAAGCGCTTGATCGCCGATCGCTCGGTACGCGAGAAGGATTGGCAGGCAAGCACTTCGGAGCCGACGGTCGATCGGCAGCAGGTGCTCGAGGTACTCACCGGCTGGACCGGAATCGCCCTGTCCACCCCCTCGAATCCGGACCCCGGCGTCGACGATCAGCAATAGGTGCGCAGGTCCTCGAGCCGTACCGGTTCGGTGGCTTCGAACGTGACACCGACGCCGTAGGGATCGCAGATCGGCAGTGCGCCCTCGGCGAACCGGAGCAGCCATTCACCGTCGGCGTAGAAGTTCAACTGCGGCAGATCAACCGGGAACGTCGACGGGTCGAACTCCCGAAACTGCTCCGATGCGCCCGCATCCAGCCCGAATGCGGTCGCATCGGCCATCAGCGCCGCATGCAGAAATCGCAGACCGGACAACAGGTATCTGTCGATATCGCGAATCACCTCGGCGATGAGCTCCTCATCCACCGATTCCCGTTCGCCGAGAAGGATATTCACCTCGACCGGATTCGGGTAGAGGGCACTGACCACCGGCCCCTGCGCAGACCACAGGGTCTGCCCGTCGGGGCCCGGCCCCGCCGCGAACGCTCCCACATCAGCAATGAACACGTTCATACATTAAGCGGCCCGACCGTGGGCGGCAGTCGGGCCGGGGGCGAGCGATATCGGCGGCCATGTCGTGGCCGTACGCGCGGCACACCCCCGCGTAGCATTTGATCGGGCAGCTTATCGGCCACCAGCCCGCTCATTCCCAGCGCGACTCCCATCCCTCGCATTCAGCCCGCATGATCGAAGGAGTCCTCATTACAGCCCTGCCCGCATCCGAACTGGTCCTGGTCCCCGGCGGCACGCTCATCACCGCGACCCCCGAGGAAGGCCGAGCCCTCGCGCTGACCCTGGCACGCCACACCATCCACAACATCCAGCCTGACCTGGACAGGCTCAAAGAGGGCCGCCCGATCTACTCCGCCAACCCCGACAGCCTCATCGCCGCCGGACACGTGGTCGCGGTGGAGTTTCAGACCATCGCCGCCGCGAACAACTACTGGCGCGACTGACACCCGATCGGCTAGCGAACCCCGTTCTCCCGCTGCGCCTTTCGCTTGGCCCGTGCCATCCGCAGCAGATAGGCCGGGGTCGGTGGCACCCAGCCCAGCTGGACCGCCTGTCCGAGATCGTCGCGGTTTGCCCAGTGTTCGATCACCTTGCCATCCGCGATGCGCAGCCAATGTGACTGTGTGACAGCGAAACTCCGGCCGGTGGGCGGGAATACCTGATCGATCCGGCCATCCTCGCCATAGGCCACGAATGGTCCGACGTGCCGCCCGTGCATGATGGTGTGCAGCGCCACCAGATCGCCTTCCACCACCGCGTCCTCGATGGTGTGGCGCAGATCCGCGTAGGCGGCGCGCAACCAGAGCGCCGTGGCGAAATACGCGGCGGGTCCGTGTCCACGGGCTGCGGGCGGCTCGGCTTTGGCTTCCCGATTGGTCGCCTCCGGATGGATGATCGCGTCGAAATCGGCGCGCTCACCATCGGAGATAATGTGCACCGAGCGAATCGCCAGGGCGCGTGCGGCTTCGGCCGCGATCGCGGATGTGCTGTTCATGGGACCTCGCAATCGATTGCGGTACGTGTCCCAGGATGTATCGGCCACAACGGGGTTCGCGTTCAATCGGTCGAATAGGGCAGACGCACATCGGAAATCTAGCAACGCTAGACAAGCTGGCGCGCCGATGTTACCGTTGCTCCAGCTTCTAGCAACGCTAGAACTCATCGATTCGACGCACCGAGGAGCACCTGACATGACCTTCACCAGCAACGAGCAGCAGTTCCTCGCCGAAGCCGGAATCGGCCGTCTGGCAACGGTATCCCCGGACGGGGTCGTGCAGAACAACCCGACCGGCTACCGCGTGAACACCGACGGCACCATCGATATCGGCGGCATGCGCATGCGCGGCAGCCGCAAATACCGCAATGTCGAGGCGGGCAGCCGAGTCTCCTTCGTCGTCGACCAGCAGGTCTCCCTGGACCCGTACGTAATCCGCGGCATCGAGGTACGCGGCACCGCCCAGGCACTCGACGACCAGGAGCCGCCGTCCCCGCACCAGGAGCGCGCGGTCATCCGCATCCTCCCCGAGCGCGTCGTCTCCTGGGGCATCGACGGCGGATCCTTCGACTTCGTAGGCCGCGACGCCCCGTAGGTCGGTGAGGTGCACCGTCCGTCACCGACCTACCGGGTTCGAATGTGTACTGCCCATTCAACTTTCGAGACACCGGCTCACCGGAGCGGCGGAAGCTCAGACGGCCGAGGCGCGGGAGTCCGGGACGCCCTGGTAGTCGGGGAGGTCGACACCGTTGATCGCGCGGTTGATCAGGTCCATATCCCATTCGGGTTCGGCACCCGGTTCGGCGGGCGGCGGGGGATTGAGGATGCTGGCCGCGTGCTGGCGGCCGATTTCCTGGTTGGCTTCGACGAATGAGCGCATTGCCTTTTCGTAGGCGGCGAATCCGGCTTCGGGGTTCCAGTCGGCGGCGGCGAGTTCGCCGGCCAGCAGGTATGCGCCGACCAAAGCGAGGCCGGTGCCCTGGCCGGACATCGGGGAGGAGCTGAACGCGGCGTCGCCGAGCAGGACCACTCGGCCGTTGGACCAGCGGTCCATCACCACCTGGGCTACCTGGTCGAGGTAGAAGTCGGGGGTGTCGTCAAGGTGCGCGAGGATTCCCGCAGCCTGCCAGCCCATTCCGGTCATCCGCTCGCGCAGTAGGCGCTTCTGGGCGTCGATATCGCGGTAGTCGACATCGAATTCGGTAATGGGGAAGGAGAACATGGCCATCGCGTGGGTGGGATCGGGAATGGGCCGCAGGCCCGCCGAGCGACCGGACTCCTGGTAGTCGATCAGGAACCGTTCCAGTCCGAATTCATTGGGCACGGTGTAGAAGGCCAGGGCCATTCCGAGGTGGCGGATGAACTTCTCGTGCGGGCCGAAAACCATCGACCGCAACGAGGAATGCAAACCGTCCGCGCCGACCACGAAGTCGAAACGCCGCGTGTCGCCGCCCTCGAAGACCACGTCGACCCCGTCGGCGTCCTGGGTGAGTTCGGCGATGCGGTCGCCGAAGATGTACTCGACTCCCTCGCGGGTGTCGTCGTAGATCACTCGGGACAGGTCGCCGCGCAGGATCTCGATCTCGGAGATGTAGCCGTCGCCGCCGTCGTCATCGGCCCGAAAGGTCTCCAGCACTTGACCTTCCGCGTCCACGTTGTGGGCGCCGGCGGTCTCGGTGCGCGCCGCGCGCACCGCTTCGTCCAAACCCATCCGCCGGATGACCTCCTTGGTCACCCCGCGCGCGTCCACCGCCTGACCGCCGGGACGCAGCTCGGGAGCCCGCTCGACCACGGTCACCTCGGCCCCGCGCCGGTGCAGCCAATGGGCCAGCGCGGGACCCGCGATGCTCGCGCCCGCCACCAACACCTTGTTACCGCTCACTGCGTCTCCTGCTCGCCGGTCCGGATCGCTGTCCGGATTAACTCGATCCTGATGCACCGCCGCCGGTGCATTCGGAGGTACTGACTGCCGAGCCATCCGAAACTCATCGGTGCCGCGAAGATTGTTTCATCGCGGACCCGGAAATCGCGGTGAACGCCCGGTGGGACGTTCCTTGCAGCTACTGCTGTGCGGCACGTGCCGCGGCTCGCTGCGCGAGCGCCAGGGTTTCTCGCGTGACAACGGTGTACCGGTGGTCCGCACCGAAGACACGGACACGGTCGGCCAGGGCACGGGTAAGAGTGGCGATCGCGGCGTCGTGTTGACCGGCCGCGTTGTAGGCGGTGCCGAGCAGGTGCCGGGTCGACAGAGCGCCCGGGTGGTCGGGGCCGAGTACTCGTTCTCGGTCATCCACCGTACGTGCGGCCAGGGCGATCGCCTCGTCGTGGCGACCGGCGGCGACGAGTGCGAACGCCAAGTTGTGGGAGGAGGCGAGGGTGTCGGGGTGTTCCGGACCGAGGATGTGGCCGCGTCCGGCGAGCGCGAGTTTGTGTTGTTCGATCGAGTCGGCATAGCGGCCCAGTGCGCTGTAGGCGGCACCCAGGTTGTCGTGGGTGAGCAGCGTCATCGGATCGTGCGGGCCGACAACGCGTTTGCGGACGGCCAGGATTCGTTCGTAGGCGTCGGCACAGCGGTCGTGTTGTTTGAGCTGTTCGAAGATCGCGGCCAGATTGTGCAGCGACAGCAGAGTGTCGGGGTGGTCCGATCCGAGGGTGTCCATGCGGATCGCCAGGACACGTTCGTGCAGGTCGATCGCTTCCGGAAGGCGATCGGTTCTGTGATAGGCGTGGGCCAGGTTGTTGCAGACGACGAGGGTGTCGTTGTGGCGCGGGCCATAGGTCCGCTCATGGTGTGCGAGCAGGTGTTCGCACTGGTCGGCGGCTTTGTCGTACTGCTCGAATTCGGCGGAGTAGAGGTGGGACAGGATGCGACGCACCGGAATGGTGTCGTCATGGCCGGGACCACGAAGCCGCTCGTGCGTCGCCAGCACCTGTTCGAACAGCGGCAACCCGTGCTCGGGATGACCGGAATGCCATGAACTCCACGCGAGTTGGAACCTCGCCTCGATCGTATCGTCGTGGTCGGGTCCCAATTCACGCTCGCAGACGACCAGATCGTAGGCGAGCAGCGGAATCTCCGAGGCGTAGCGATTGGTGCCCCGATACAGCGCGGCCAATCCCTTTCTGGCATGGACTGTCTCGGGGTGATCCTTGCCGTGCACGCGCTCGGCGGAATCGAGAACGCGCTCCAGCAGCGGGATCGCCAGCTCGTCACGGCTGGTTTCCACGTAGTACGACATCAGCCGGTAGCGAAGGTCGATGGCGACCGCATCGTCGAGGTCGATGATGCGCTCGCGATCCCGAAGTGCCTGTCCCATAACGACAATCGCCTCCGGAACCCGGTCGGGCAGTCTGAGTAGCGCCAATGCCAGATACTCGCGTGCTTCGAGGGTCAGGCGACTGTCGACGCCGCGGACCCGCTCGTTGGCGGCCAGGCTGCGCTCGAGCAGCCCGACCGCCTCACCGTGCCGGCCGCGCCGATTGATATCGATCGCGACCGCGGTGCACACATCGATCGTCTTCGCATCATCAGTGGCATAGAGCGTTTCGCAGTCGGCGATCAACCCCTCGAAGTCCGGCGCATCGACGTACTCCGCCGAATCCAGCAATACCGCGAAGGCTCGCGGGTGTCGTGAACCGAGCTCCTGCTCGACGGTGTGCAACGAAAACTCGTGGAGCCGAACCGAATCGTCGTGCCAGCCCGCGAGTTGATACTGGAGATGATCGTGTTCGCCGGTGGAGATCGACATCCCGAAACTGTATCCGCCGCTGCGGAAGTCGTATTCCCACCAGCAATTGCCCCGTCAGGCGAGGAGGGCTCCCCAGCCAGGAATTTTGTGGCCAGGGAGCCCGGTCGACGGCTACGTGCTCAGGCGAACTTGCCCGGATTCGCCGCCACGGCGCGGCGCAGGGTGGGGCGGTTGGCGCGGTATACGTCGACCACCGATTCGAGTTCGTGCGGGCTCGCGCCGTGCATGATCACCGAGTGGCAGCCGAGGTCGTATTCGCGCGAGATCTTGCGCACGCACTGCTCGGGGGTGCCGTAGGCGGCCGAGTCCAGCCATTCGTCGGGGATGAGGGCATCGAACTGCTCGAGCACCTCGACCGAGGCGGAGGCGTCGATGGGGCCCGCCGCCGCGGCGTCCTGGAACAGCTGCGTGGCGCGAATCCGCTCCCACACCTGGGGATCCCAGCCGTTGGCGCTGATCAGGATGTCGGCGTACGCCTGCAGGTAGGTCACCAGCCGGCCGGTGCGGCGACGCAGCTGATCCGCTTCGGAGAGGGCATCGCTCGCGGTCGCCAGGCAGGACCAGATCCGGACGCTGTCGGGATCCTTGCCCGCGCGCTCGGCGCCACGCCGCACGGCCGCAACGGAATTCGCGGTCGCCTCATCGGAGAAGAAGGTGTGCAGGACAACGAAATCACCGATCTCCCCGGCGAGTTCGAGGGTCTTCGGGCCCACGGCGACGAAGCCGATCGGAGGCGCTTCGTCGAGGCCGTTCTGGTGGTACAGGACGGGCCATTTACCCGCCGGCCCATCGTGATTGATGATGGTCTCGCCGTCCCAGAGACGGCGCAGGATGCCGACGAAATCGCGCAGTTGCGCCTCGGTGACCGGGGGCAGGCCGATCGCCTTCCAGTTCGCCGCCATGCCGCGGCCGAATGCCATGGCGTATCGGCCTTCGGTCATCGCCTGCATGGTGGAGCCGATGGTCGCGGTCACCATCGGGTGCCGGGTGTGGTGATTGGTTGCCGCAGCTGCGATTCCGAGGTCGGTGGTGCATCCGGCGAGGCCGCCGGAGAGCACCGCGGAGTCCTTGACGGTCATGCGCTCGCCGATCATGCACGAGCCGAGGCCGAGCCGTTCGGCGTCGCGCGCCTCGGGCAGCAGCACGCGGGCGTCGGCGGGGTGGCGGGTAATGCAGTAGTAGGCGAGTTCGTTCAGTTGATCAGTCACGAGAGTGGTTCTTTCCCAGTGGTTTTCGGCTTGATTTTCAAGCGCCGAGGTCGGCGAGCAGCTCTTCGACGAGCGCCCGGTGATGCAGCAGTACTTCGATGTCCTCGGGGCGTTCCATCTCACCGAAATGGATCTGACGTCCACCGGCGCGCATGAAGACGACGCTGTAGTTCAGGGCGGCGAACATCGTGTACCAGGTCAGGTCGCCCAGCTCCACGCCCGAATGCGCGGCATAACTGGCCAGCACCTCGTCCTCGCGCATGAATTCCGGCATGCCGGGAAAGCCGAAGTTGTTCGCGATCGCGTGAAAGACGCGATGCCCGAACACGATCCAGGCCACATCGAGCTCGCGCGGGCCGATGGTCGCCATCTCCCAGTCGAGCACCGCCACCGGTGCGAAGTCCCGGTACATGAGGTTGCCCAGGCGTGCGTCGCCCCAGGAGAGCACGGTCTCGTAGGTCGAGGGCTCGGGGAGATTGGCGCTGAGCCACTTCAGGATTCGCTCCACCAAGGGCGACGGACCGATATCGCGGGCCGCGAACTCGTACCACGCCCGAGCCCGGTTGAGGTTGCGTTCGAGCACGGTGACACCGGGCTGCTTCGGGTCCAGGAACGCGAAAGTCGTTGCCGCGTCCGGAATCGCGTGCAACTGAGCGAGCGTCTCGACGGTGCTTTCCTGCACTCGGCGCTGCTGCTCCGGGTCGGCCTCGAAGAGCCAGTTGCCACCGAAGGTGTAGGGCATGACATCGGGCGGCACCTGCCCGTCGACCCGATCCATCAGCAGAAACGGAGTGCCCAGCACCTCACCGGAGGGTTCCAGGAACCGCACCCGCGGGACGCGGACATCGCTGGTCTCGGCGACGATGCGCATGACATCGAATTGGTCAGGCAGGCTGTAGTTTTCGTACACCGGGAAGTCGCCGGGCGCCGGGACCACCCGCGCGATCAGTTCGGCGATCTGCGTGTCCCCGGCTTCGCGCCAGGTCAGCGTCAGGGTCAGGGTCTCCGCGGACATCCCGTTGCTGTCGATGCCGGACCCGAGCGTGAGCGTCGGATCGGCCTCATCGGGCAGCTGGGTCGCCAGCCATTCGGTGAGGCGCGGGATCAGGGCGGCGGGGTCGCGGCTGCTGCGCTGCAGCCGCATGCCCTGATCATCGGGAGACGGAGACATGGATCACTCCTGACTGAATTGCTAAGGGTGGAGGTAAGACTGGACCTCCCCTTCGCAATTGTCAACGAGGGTTCTCAAAGAATATGGGTTATTGCAGGTAGAGCGCCATCGCATCGACGAGGCAGTGGCGTGCGTCGGTCAGTTCGGCGGGGGAGTCGAGCCTGCGCTCGTTATTGATCCCGCGTATGGCCATCGGGATCAGGGCCTGGACCCGATGCACCCTGTCCGCATCCAGGGGCAGGTCGGCCAGAAAGTATTCGAATGCTCGGAGCCAGGCGTTTTCATACCCGGCCATCGCCGCGGTGGTCAGGGGGAAGACCTCGAGACGCTCGTCCTGCGCGTTGGGCAGGCCCGCGCGCAGGGCCTCGACCGCGCGCCCTTCGGGGGAATCCAGGATGGTCCAGATGGCATCGACCATCTCCCAGACCCGCTCGCGGATCGATCCGGTGACCTGCGGCCAGATCTCGGGGCTGTTCGCGCCGCTGCGATCGGTCAACTCGGTGAGCACCGCGGCCCACAGGCCGTCGATATCGCCGAACTGATGCTTCAGGGTGCCCCAGCTGACTCCGGCCTCCCGGGCAATCCGGTTGGCCGACAACGGTTCTCCGGACCCGTCACCGAGGCATACGATGGCGATGTCGAGCAGCCGCTGGCGCGTCTCACGCCCCTTGCGATTGAGGCGAGTTCCCGCCGCGGACTGCATGGTCGAACTCGCTTCGCTCATCGCTGTTTCCGTTCCGCACGTCCCGCTGTCTCGGAGTCTCCGATTGTCGGTGTGACCATATCGGGGTGCAGCAGCCGCTGTGGCCCCGCGCCCTGTTCGGCGAGGCTATCGGCCGGATTCAGCACGTAGCAGCGGCGCAGGGACAGGCAGCCGCAGCCGATGCAGTCGGTGAGTTCGTGCTGGAGGCGTTCGAGTTCGCGGCGACGGGCTTCGAGGTGATCGCTCCAGCGCCGCGAAATGCGATCCCAGTCGCGCTTGCTCGGCATGTGGTCCTCGGGCAGGGTCGCGAAAGCCTCGGCGACTTCGGCGAGGGGGATGCCCAGGCGTTTGGCGAACAGGACGAGGGACAGTCGCCGCAGCACGTGGCGGGGATATCGGCGCTGATTGCCCGAGGTGCGGATCGAGGTGATCAATCCCTGATCCTCGTAGAAGCGTATGGCCGATGTGGCGACGCCCGCGCGTTCGGCGAGATCACCGATGGTCAGCAGATCGGTCGGAGTTCGTTTCACGCGGCACGCTCTCGCTTGACTTCAATATAACTTGAAGTTCTAGCGTAGCTGTCGTGACGCGAAATTCCCTGAATGCCAGCGTGCAGAGCACAAACCAGCCGGATGATCGACCGCGGGAATCGCCCGCGAACAGCGTCGGCAGCTGGTCGGAGCTGTTCTCCGGCCGCCATGCCGTGGTGGTGTCGATCCTGGCGGGCGGCGTCGCGCTGTATGCGATGAATCTGTATTTCACCGCCGCGCTGCTGCCGTCGATCGTGGACGATATCGGTGGCGACCGCTATTACGCCTGGGTCGCAACGGGGTTCCTCATGGCGGCGGTCATCGCGTCGATGCTGGTGAGCCGAGTCCTCGGATCGTGGGGCGGTGCGAGCGCGTATCTGACCGGGTTCCTGGTGTTCGCGGTCGGCGCCGCGATCAACGCGGCGAGCCCGACCATGGAATTGCTCCTGGTGGGCCGGGTGATTCAGGGGTTCGGTGGCGGATTGCTGGCGGGTCTCGGCTATGCGGTCATCAGAACCGCTCTGCCGCAACACCTCTGGGCTCGCGCCGCCGGTTTGATGTCGGCGATGTGGGGTGTGGGGACGCTCATCGGACCGGCCTCGGGCGGGCTTTTCGCCGAGTTCGGCGCGTGGCGCTGGGCGTATGTGTTGCTGATGGCCGTCGCGATCGTGCTGGCCGGACTCACTCGATGGACGCTGCCGCGCGGTGGCGGTTCCACCGCCGATCAGGCTCCCGTCCCGGTGCTTTCGCTGGCCCTGCTCACCTTGGCGGCCACCGCGTTCAGCCTCAGCTCCGCGGTGTCGACCGGTGCGCCCACCGCGATCGCACTCGGCGTGGGCGTCGCGCTGATCGCCGCGTTCTTCGTCGCCGAGCGACGAGGCCGGGCCAGCGCGCTCCCGAAACTCACGTACGCACAAGGCAATTCGCTCAAGTGGATCTACCTCACCGTCGCGGCCCTGTGCGCGGGCGTGATGACCGAGAACTTCATCCCCCTGTTCGGCCAAGAACTCGGCGGCCTCTCACCCCTGATCGCGGGCCTGCTGGGCGCCGCCCTCTCGGTCGGCTGGGTCGTCGCCCAGATCTTCAGCGTCAGCTTCGCCCCCGCCGCCGCCCGCCGCGCGATCCGTCTCGCACCGCTGCTGCTCACCGGCGGCCTGATCGCCTACGGGCTCCTGCAAACCGACGGCGCGTCCACACCGCGCATGATCATCTGGGCCGTGGCGCTCTTCCTGGCGGGCGCGGGCATCGGACTGGCCTTCCCACACCTGAGCGTGGCCGCGATGAGCAGCACCGACGATCCAGCCGAAGGCGCGAAGGCCGCCGCCGCCCTCAACACCACCCAGCTGATCTCCTACACCGTCACCTCGGCCATCGCGGGCACCCTCATCCGCCTCGGCGACACCACTCCCGTCGACTCGGCCCGCCTGATGACCATCGGTATCACCGTCCTCACCGCCCTGGGCATCGTCACCGCGCTCATGGCGACGCGCACGCTCTCCCGGTCTCACCACCAGCCGAGGATCGGGGCCAATTGACGGCCCAGGGCCGGGGCCAGGGTGCGGGAGTAGGTGGCGGTGAGGTGGTGTTCGTCGTGGTAGATCAGGACATTGCCTTCGACGACGGGGCAGATCTCGGGTTCGCAGACGGCGTCGGTGAGGTCGATGGGGTAGATGTTCGGGTAGGTCGACGACGCTTCGATGGCGGGATTGACGGGGTTGAGGGCGTCGGTGCGCCGCATACCGCAGCCGAGGCGGTCGCCGCCCTTGCTGAGGCAGTCGACGGCGCGGTAGCGAATGCCGTTGTGCCGCAGCCATGGTGTGTCACGGATGACGATCACGTCGAGGCCGCGGGCGGTGAGTTCGTTCCATACGTCGAGGTAGTCGGCGGGGGTTTCGTCACCGCCCTCGTCCACGGGACGGGTTCCGGTGGTGAATACCCAATCCGGTTGCTCCTCGCCGAGCAGGTTGATCACCTCACGGGACCAGTTGACGCAGTCGGGATTCGACTCGCCCCGGTACATCGGGTCGGCCTCCACGGTGAGGGGACATCCCATTTTGAGGTGGACGACGATGCGGAAGTGGTTTTCGGTCGCCAGCAGATCGAGGGCGGGCAGCCAGTGCTCGGCGTGTGAGCTGCCCACCACCGCGAGTGTGCGGTCGGATTCCTGATCGCCGTAGACGCAGGTGACGACGGTGCTGGTATTCCAATCGGAGATGCAGCCCTGGAGGGTGGGCGGCGGCAGTTCTGATGGCGCTTCGAAGACGGTCGGGCGCATCGTCGCCGGTGGTGCGGCGATGCCCGCGCTCAATGCCTCGGCTCCCGGATAGAGCACCGGGTCCAGGGCTGCCGCGGGCGCGGTGGGCTGGGAATCGACGATCACGTGCCATACCGATGCGGCCGCGATCACCAGCACGCTCGCGAGCGCCACCCCCGCTCGCGCGATCCAGCGGTAAGTGCGTGGGGCGGAACCGGATTCCCGCCGGAATGCCGCCCGCACCGGCTGTTCGATCCCGTGATGGGTCATCCAGGCCAGTACCAGCGACAGCCCGATGATCACTATCCCCTGACTGAAATTGACTGTGCGCTGCTCGAATTCGATGAGAAAGAAAATGAGCATGGGCCAGTGCCACAGATACAGCGGATAGGCGAGCGCGCCGAGCTCGACCATCGGCCGGGTGGCGAGCAGCCGGTTCGGCCAGGGCAGTGCGGCGGTGGGCAACCCGGTGCCGGAGATGATCAGCGCGGCCGCCGTGGCGACCGGGAACAGCGCGGCGGGACCGGGAAAAACGTTGGCGCCGTTGAACAGCCATCCGCAGGCCAGCACACCGGCTACGCCGAGTACGGCGAGTACGGGTCGGCTGATCCGCGAGGGAGTCAGCGCCGGGGCGATGACGGCGAGCGCCATGCCCGCGAGCAATTCCCATGCGCGGGCGAAACTGTCGTAGTAATTCCAGCCCTGCTGGGTGATCGCCCCGTGCGCGGCGTACCCGAACGACATCGCCCCGAGCACGACCGCCAAGATCAGCGTCGCCGGACGCAGCAGTGCGGGCTTACCGATGCGCCGGCATCCCCACGCCAGCGCTGCGATGAAAAGTACTGCGGCGAGATAGAACTGGCCCTGCACCGCCATCGACCACAGATGCTGGAGCGGACTCACCGACGGATCGGCCGCGAGATAGTCCGACCACGACAGCGCGAGTTGCCAATTCTGGTAGTAGAACAGCGAAGCCAGTGCTTGGTCCGCCACATCGTTCCACCGCGTGTACGGACTGATAAGCACGGTGGCCACCGCGACCGCCACCAGCACGATGAGCATCGAGGGCAGCAGACGGCGCAGAGTACGCCGCAGAGTCGGCAGCACACCCACCGCGCCGATGGAATCGTTGCGCCGCAACAGCAATCCGGTGAAGAAGAATCCCGAGAGCACCAGGAATATGTCCACCCCGCCGGACACCCGGCGGAACCAGATGTGGAAGACCACCACGAGCGCGATGGCGAGGCCACGCAGCCCATCGAGGTCATGCCGATACTGCTGGGGGGATGCGACGGAAATGATGACGAGTTCTTTCTACTCAAGCGAGAACGAAATAGCGCAGCCACAGATACGGGGCGGCGACCGCCACCGTGATAGCGGTGACGACGACGCCCTTGCGGGTGAATTCCCAGAACGAGATCGGATAATCGGCCCGGCGCGCGATACCGAGCATGACGACATTGGCACTGGCGCCGACGGCGGTGAGGTTGCCACCGAAATCGGCGCCGAGGGTCAGCGACCACCACAGCGGATGGCCGGGGGTGCTGTGATCCATCCCGGCGACCAGGTCCGCTACCAGCGGGCTCATCGTCGCGACGTAGGGAATGTTGTCGATCACCCCGGACAGCACCGCCGACACCCCAAGGATGAGCATGGTCGCGGCGAGCGCGTTCCCGCCGGTGGCGTCGGTAGCCGCCGCGGCGAGGCGTTCGATGACACCGGTTTTCACCAGTGCGCCGATCATGATGAACAGTCCGGCGAAGAACAGCAGGGTCTCCCACTCCACCGCGGCCAGGTAATCGCGTTGCGGGAGACGCGAAGTCAGGATCAGGATGCCCGCGCCGAGCAACGCGACCACGGACGGCTCGATATGGAATATCGAATGGCCGATGAATCCGGTGAAGACCGCCGCCAGCACGAGCCCGCACTTGATCAGCAGTCTCGGATCGCGGATGGCCTCGCGTTCATCGAGTGCCATGACATCGGCGACGCGTTCGGGGTCGACCACGAACGAGCCGCGGAACAATCGCGGCAGGATCAGTGTGAACACCGCGATCTCGATGATGACGATGGGTGTCATATGGACCAGGAAGTCGTTGAACGTCAAGCCGGCCCGGCTGCCGATGATGATGTTGGGTGGGTCGCCGATCAGGGTCGCCGCGCCGCCGATATTGGAGGCCAGCACTTCGGCGATCAGGAATGGCACGGGGTTGATCGCGAGCCGATCGCACACCAGCAGAGTCACCGGCGCGATGAGCAGGATCGTGGTGACGTTGTCCAGGAACGCGGACGCGATGGCGGTGATGAGTACCAGCAGGATCATGATCCGCAGCGCGGATCCCTTGGCGCGCTTGGCGGCCCAGATCGCGGTGTATTCGAAGACGCCGGTGTGGCGCAGCACCCCGACGATGATCATCATGCCGAGCAGCAGGAATATGACGTCCCAGTCGACACCGGTCTCGCGGGAGTAGAACGCGTCCTGCGAACCCATCACCCCGAGCGCGAGCACGATCGCCGCACCGCCCAGGGCCGCATGGGTTTTCGGGATGCGCTCGGTGGCGATGAACAGGTACGAGACGATGAAGACGCCGATCGCGAGCATCGTCATCGGGACCACCGCCCGATCGTCGATTCGATCGGGCGCGGCCGCTTCAGCAGGCGGTCAGCACCGCCGCGAGCAACCGCGACGCGGTGATCACGCCCACCAGTTCCTTGCCCTTCATTACCGCGAGCAGTGGACTGCGCAAGCGGGCCATGACCGCGGCGACCTCGATCACCGTATCGCCGGCGTCCGCCGCCGGGACATTGCTGAGCCCGTCGGGGATCACGTCGCGAACCTTCTTGCCGCGCAACTTGTCCGAGATGCGATCGCACATCGATTCGGTCAGCACACCCGCCAGCGACGGATCGTCCTGCACATAACTGGGCACGATGAACCGCACCACCTGCGACGCCGGCAGCACCGCCACCGGGATACCCGCGCTGTCGGTGACCAGGATCCCGGGCAACCGGTGCTCGGCCAGCAACCCGGCCGCGTCCAGCGCGTTGGTATCGAGGGTGACCACCGGGAATTCCTCGGCGAGTTGAGCAGCATGCATACCTGCAGGATACGACGCCGGACCATATTTCGATCCGACCCGGAATCGTCATGATCGTCCACCCGGTGGCCATCGGATTCTCCCACGTCGAAGGGCGCGAACCGACTCCCGGATCACGTTCGCCGACCAGACTTCCCGGCACACCTGAGCTAAAAGATGCCGTAAAGAATCCGTCAGTAGCAAGTCGGCGGCAAGCGACTGTCAGTTGAGGACGGCGAGAAAGGTCGCGGCATCGCGATGCGAACGCAGCCGAATGAACTCGAGATGCCCATAGGCCGGATCGGACCGCAGGGCGAGATACCGTTCGCGATTCTTACCGTGGGTCGTCCAGGCCCACACGATCACCGACCGTTCGGGATTGAGCGAGAACATGTTTCGCCACTCTTCCCGATTGCCGTTCCATAGCTCACGGCGCGTGAGCGCCCTGACGACGGTTCGCTTGACGATCTGCCGCATGACCACGTGCCGCGGCAGGTCGAACCAGAGCACCGTATCGGCCCGCCGCCACACCAGATCCCCGAGTTTGCCGTGATAGTTCCCATCGGCGACCCAGGCGTCAGACACCAGCCGTTCGGCGACAGCCACCTGGAACTCCTGCGCGGGCATGGGCGTCCAGTCGGCCTGATGGTGGATCGCGTCGAGCTCGATATGCGGTATCCCGAGCACCTCGGAGATGCGCCGCGCCAGCGAACTCTTCCCCGAACCCGAGGTTCCCACCACCGATATCCGACGCCCACTCACCCCCGCATTCTTTCACCGGGCCGAATGCGGTCGAATGGCACCCCGGATGGGCCATCACACGCTGGCGACTCCGACGATGTCGCGCGGAGTGACCACGATAAGCGATCTTTGCTGGTCGACAGCGCGTTCGGCGATACTCGCGTCCCCGATCACACGAACCTGCCTGTTCGGTCGTTCCCCATCCGTCCGCAACTCGCCCTCGATATCAATGACCAAACCCACCTTCGGATTTCGCGCGATTCGGCGCAGATGCGGACGGGTCGAGAAGCTGGTCAGGTGGAAACGGCCACTCTCCCAGACGAACCAGATCGGGGTGACATGCGGATATCCGTCGGAGTCGATCGTGGCAAGGCGCGCAACGACATCCAGATTCAGCAGGGCGTCTATTTCGGGGCGTTCCAGGCGACGCATGGTGGTTCTCGACGCTCCTCTGACTTCGGGCGGGCATGAAACGAAGGATTGAGGGCTATCGGATTCCCACACCGACTACGACGTCACTCCGACACGACGGGCGAGCTCACGCAGCGCGTTCTGGCGATTATGGTGCAGCAGTACGCCGACCACAGTCCGCAGGAGCGTTTGGTAGCGCACCCACTCCTTGCCGACAACGCGTTCCGCGGTGAGCAGCATGTCGAGCGCCAGCTGATACTGGCCCATCTGCACGGCGGCCGCTGCCTTGTCGACCAGATGCCGCCCCTGCGCGACGGGTGCTAGACCAATCCCGTTGTGTGGCATCTTCTTCGCGACCTTGAGGGCTTCACCGAACCGCTCGTTGCTGATGTTGATGTCGACTGTCTGCATCACCTGCTGGCTCGGGCCGAAGTCGCTCTCGTACCACTTGGTGTCTCGGCCGATCCGTTTGGCGACCATGCCAGCCTCATCGGCCAATGCCAACGCCTCGGGTACGTGCTGCCACCGGCCGGCTGCGGTTGCGCCCTGCAACAGAAGCGCACCATGCACCGCGAGATGCTGTTCGAAGACCTCACCGCGAGGTTCGACCGACTCTGCCGCCTTCAGTGCAACTCTGTGCGCTTCCTCGTGACGGCCGGACACAAGCAGCTGCCACGACACGCTGCCGCGCAGGGCCGCCACCAGCAGCTCGTCATTGCCTTTCTCAGCTGCGTCCAGCGCATTTCGGATCGCGATCGAGGCCAGATCCTGCTGACCGAAGTGCACCAGCGCGCAGCCCGCGACCCAGTTCATGCGCGCGAGAATCTCCTGCGCTCGTGGCACCTCGCCGCCCTGCGCGGCGTGCGCGGCAGCACGCACCTCGGTAATTCCCAACGGTAGCAATCCCTGGAGATCGTCGAACCGGCCGAACGAGTAAGCGCCCCACGCTCGATCGACCGCGCGCTGGGCAGCTGTCAGTGAGATGTCGAGACCGTCCAGGTCCGGCCCGCCCATCAGGTCATCTACAGGTGTCAGTGCACGGCGGATCGCGACTATCCCCGCATCGAGGTCGCCGGAGGGAGCGCTATGGGTGATCCCCATCAGGTCTCTGACATCGATATCCAACGCTCGTGCAATCCGCTGCAAGACAGGGATCGAGGGCCGCTTCTTGTCCTGCTCGATCTGGGCGATCATGGACTTGCTGATGCCCGCCAACTCGGCGAGCCTCGCCTGAGTGATGGCCTTTCCGCGGCGGCGCTGAATGCGCTCACCGAGCGTCTCATCCATTTCGCTTCCTTTGATGAATCCCCGACATCGAGCGTACCGAGAATTCGATTCAGAAGTAGCACTCACGGTGTTACTTCCATTGCCCGGCGCGGGTTTACGTTCGTTTGAGCGAGCGATGTCCGGATGCCCCCGCCCCCTTCAATGGGGTGATCTGCCGACCAAATGATGCGTAGTAACGAACGCACCACCACCTCGGCAGGGCCCGGTCATCGGCGCCGCCTTACCTCATAAACGCCGAGACCCTTCGAGGACCCGATGCTGACGACATCGATCTTCATCCCGGGCATGATCGCGACCCTCGCGACGATTGCATACGCGTCAGTGCGACTGCCGCTCTCCGTGCCCGACCACACCGCCCCGCAAGTCGCGAGCCACCCGCTACGGAAGGTTGATCACCCGATTGATGCCATCAAGCGACACCGCAGTTGCGGCACGAAGGGTTGCGCACGTAAAGCCGCAGCCTTCGACGTTCTGGTTGGAACCGGAGCCATCCGGCCCAGGAGAATACGATGAACGTAGGCGAACGAAAACAACAGTGGCACAACCGACATCGCTACTGTCACGACACCCCGCCACCGATGGGTTTGGACGAAGCCCGCTGGGTTCTCGACGCCCATGCCCCGCACGGACCGGCCTGCCGCCAGTATGCGACCGCCTTGGACTGCGTTTTGGGGGTGCGCCGATGATCCCCACCTCGCGCGAGCTGATCGACGCGATGGACGGCCAGTTTGACCCGGCAGATCCGGACGCCCAGATCTTGCGTGCAGCATGGCTTTTGTGCCGCCTAGACGATTGGGTTACTCCCGACAATCTGATTAATCTCCGCATGATCGACGATGGCTACATCACCACCGCATCCAGCGAGACAGGCGATGCCGCCCTCGAAGAACTCGGCATCGACGTCAAACGGATGGTGCGGATCCGTCTGCTCAGCGAGGTAGCCGAGGCGTACGACGATCTGAAATCGATCGCACCCGCCATTGAACAACTGGCTGACGCCTACGGCGCGGTGCGCCGAACCGCACTTGTGCGCAGCAGTGAGAGAACGCGGTATCTCATCTACCTGCACCGGGCACGCACCGACTACGACCAGCTCGCCGCACTGGCCGAAAGAGCTCGAGGAAGATGATCGGGTTTGCGCAGTGATCCGCCCTGACGATGGGTGAACAGTTCCCGGGACGAGGACTGCATCGACCTGAATTGCGGACGCGCTGAGAAGAGTTCGACGATCCACGACCCGTGCACATCGCCATACCCGCGATTGGTGGCTGCCCAGCAGTACGTTGAAGTGCGCCTGGCCGGTCTATCGATGAGACACCGCTGAAGGCATGGTCCGGCGATAGTCTTGACCCCGCAAGTCGGTCAGGTCAGCAGGCAGGCGCGGTGGTCGACCAGCAGGCAGGCGACGGTTTCCTCCGCACAGGTGCGGTTGGTGCCGATGACGCCGACGGGGCCGCGTTTGATCCATCCGGCGGTGTAGACGCCGGGGATCGGGGTGCCGGTGGGGGTGAGGACGCGGCCTCGGCTGTTGGGGATGGTGTGGGTTCGGGGGTCGAATTCGATGCCGGGGATGGGGCGGGCGCGGGCGGCTCGGTCGGCGGGCGGTTCGGGGGGTAGGTCCGGCGGGCTGACAAAGACGTCGATATCGGGGCGGTTCATGAGGCCGAGCAGTTCGGGTGTGGAGACGCCCGACGGGCCGGAGAATTACGCCCGCAACTTCCTGTTGCTGGTGCTGGACCATCTCTGGTCCGCGCCGGACTAGGCCGGGTCAGCGCAGCCAGTCCTCGAGGTCCGGCACGTCCGTGTGCGCCACACCGGTGAAGCGCGGCGGGCGCTTCTCCAGGAACGATGAGATGCCTTCGGCCAGATCGGGACTGGTCGAGGCGTGCGGAATCGTCTTGCGGTCCAAGGCGAATGCCGCTTCGGGATCGCCGTGGGCCGTCATGGCCACCAGGGCGCGGCGGATGACCGCCGCCGAGGTCGGAGCGATATTCACCGCGATGTCCCGGGCCAACTCGTATGCGGCGGGCAGGAGGTCCTCGCGTGTGTGCAGGCTGGTCACCAGGCCCGCGTCCAAAGCTTCCTGGGCGCTGATGATTCGGCCGGTGAGCATCCATTCCTTGGCTTTGGCCAGGCCGACCAGCTGCGGCAGGAACCAGGTCGACGCGCCTTCGGGATACAGTCCGCGACGAGCGAAGACGAACCCGAATTTGGTTTCCGCACTGGCCAATCGGAAGTCCGCCGCCAGCGTCATGGAGATGCCGACGCCCACGGCCGCGCCCTGGATCGCCACGATGACCGGCTTGTTCGAGTTCACGATCGGCCGGACCACGCGCGTGGACGGCTCATCCCAGTCCGGGTCGGTGGTATCGCCTATCGAAGGCTCCGCGAAATCCATTCCTACGCAGAAGTATTCGCCCGCCGCCGCCAGCAGGATCACTCGCACCGAGTCGTCGCGGTCGGCGACCGTCACCGCGGCACCCAGCTCATCGGCCATGGTGAGGGTGAATCCGTTGCGCGCGTGCGCCCGGTTCAGCGTGATAGTCGCGATCGCGTCGGCGACCGCATAGGTGATCGTCGAGTACTCCGTCACGCCCGCATCGCCGTCGCTCATCCGCGCTCTCCTCATCGATGAGTAAATGGAACCCGAAGCTTCTCAACGCATCAGCCGGAGGTCAATACCCGACCGTCAAAAATTCTTTGACGCTCGAGGTATGCTCCGACCATGCCCGATCCCGAACAC
Organism: Nocardia sp. NPDC052001; assembly: GCF_040680615.1. Taxonomy (NCBI): domain Bacteria; kingdom Bacillati; phylum Actinomycetota; class Actinomycetes; order Mycobacteriales; family Nocardiaceae; genus Nocardia; species Nocardia sp. NPDC052001. The sequence continues at coordinate 117,005 of NZ_JBFAXC010000015.1, forward strand.
CCGGATGCGGCGCTGCTCACCGAGTGGCTGGCAACCACCGCGCCGCCGTCGAGCCAAGCGCCCCAGCACAATCCGGCAGCCGTCGTGCGCGCGGTCCTGGACCGGCTGGCCGCCGACGACACCGCCGAGCTGCCGCATCGCGTCATCTACGCCGCGGTCATCCAACTGATGGCCGCGCGCACCGAACTGGATCGCCTGGAACTCGAACTCATGCGCGCCGCAAGCGAACACGGCAACAGCTGGAGCTGGATCGCCGAAGCCTTCGGCCATCGCTCCAAACAGGCCGCACACGCCCGAGCCGCCGCACTGCATCGTCGCCTGGAACATCGCACCCTGGACGAGGAAGAACCCCGATGAAAATACGTGTCGAACGCGACTGCCTGACCGAGGCGCTATCGGTCGTCGGCCCGGCGGTGCCGCGCCGCCCGTCTGTCCCCGTGCTGGCGGGCATTCGGCTACGGGCAGAGGCGAATTCAGCATCGGTGGCTGCGTTCGACTACGAGATCTCTTCGCACGCCGCGATATCCGGCACCGAAGTCAGTGAGCCCGGCGAGGTGCTGGTCTCCGGACGCCTGCTCACCGAGATCGCCAAGTCGCTGCCCGCTCATCCGGTGGACCTGTGCGACAGCGGCGAACAGCTCGAAATCGTCTGCGGACCAGCACGATTCACATTGCCGCTGATGACCGCCGAGGACTACCCGGAACTGCCACCTCACCCGCCGACCACGGGCACCGTCGACTACACCGAGTTCTGCGACGCTGTAACCCAGGTCGCCGTAGCGGCAGGCAAAGACGACACACTCCCGATGCTGCTCGGCATCAACCTCGAATTCCACGCCGACTTCCTGCGATTGGTCAGCACCGACCGCTTCCGCATAGCGATCCGCGAACTCGACTGGCAACCGAGCACCCCGATCGCAGGCGACGAACCGGCCTCCGTGCTGATTCCGGCCCGCGCCCTCGCCGACACCAGTCGAGCCCTGTCCGGCTCACAGCTCGAAATCGCCTGCGGCCCAGCTCGAACCGTCCTCGGCCTCGCATCGGACAGTCGCCGGGCCACCTTGCGCACCCTCGATATGGCCTACGCGCCCTATCAGGGATACCTCGTGGACCGCCGCACCGCGACCGCCCGTTTCCCCAGCGCCGCCCTGGCCGACGCCGTCAAACGAGTCTCACTGCTCTCCCCCCGCGGCGCACAGGTCCAACTGACCTGCACCACCGAAAAGACCCGCCTCACAGCGGGAAACGACAGTGAGGGCAACGCCGAGGAAACCATCGCCGGCGAATTCGACGGCGACCCCTTGACCGTCGCCTTCAACCCCCGCTACCTGCTCGACGGCCTCACCGCGATGCGCACCGAAACCGTCGAACTCGCGCTCAACGGACCTTCCCGGGCCGCGGTCCTGCGCCCTGCTCACCCCAACCCTGCCGGTCAACGCGACGGCTTTGTATATGTGCTCATGCCCATCCGCCTGCCCTGACACCACCGGTGTTGCTCCATGGCCGACGGCCTGTCCGATTCGTTCAAGACCACGCGGCCGCTGAACAGTTAGCTTCAGGACCGACCGAAGGTATTCAGTCAGGAGGCACACCGTTGAAAGCGAATATCGCCGCACTCACCCTCGGCGTCGACGATCTCGAACGCTCCCTACGGTTCTACCGGGAAGCGCTCGAGCTGTCCTCTCCGGGCATCATCGGCACCGAATTCGAGGCCGACGACACCACCCCCGGCGGCGCGGTCGCCATGTTCACCCTCGACAGCGGGCTGATCCTGTCGCTGTACGAGCGCGAGAACCTGGCCAAGGACGCCGGAGTCGCGCCCGAACGCATCACCGGCTCGCCGATGAGCCTGGGCTGCTTCGTCTCTGACCGAAACGAAGTCGACCGCATCCTGGAACGCGCGCAAGCCGCAGGCGGCACCATCGTGCGCGCACCGCTGGAACGCCCCTGGGGCATCTACGCGGGCTACTTCGCCGACCCCGACGGACACCTCTGGGAGGTCGTCTACTTCCTGGGTGGCCAACCGCCGAACTGAATTCCCAGAGTTGGGAATGCCCCTGGTCCTGGAATAGCCTGCGAACGCCGGTTCTCGCGAATCCCTTCGGCGACGATCAGTACCCGGCATGGGACGCAGAGACGGGTATGAAATCGGAACTGGCCGCACTGTTCCGTCGAGCCGCGCAGAGAATCAGCGGTAAATTCGACGAATTTTCGGCCGCCGACCGAAGTATCAGGGGCGAGGTGAACGGGGTCGTCCGGAGCACGGGCGGAGGCGCGCGGAACGTCGATCGCGAATCCGCCGCGCTGTTCGCGGCGGATTCTTCCTCCGCATCCGCGTCCCGACTGGAATCGGCCGGTTCCGGCCGACTCGAGCCCCTCAGCGAGCGGGCCGCGCAGATGCGTGCCCAGAGTCTGCACATTCCGGAAGGTCACGTCTTGACCCGCGACCCGGTCCAATTCCTACCGTCCACGGATGGCGTACGCACCATCAACACCGTCTACAGGCCATTGGATCGAGAACGGCATTGGCGCGAGGGGATTCCACATGAGCGTGGCCAGCTCGCGATCAGAGGTGAGGGCGCGTACCGGTTGAGTGAAGCGTTCGGCATGCCGAGAATTCCTCCGACGATCATCGCCGACGGACCGTTGGGCAAAGGTCTGGTCCAGGAATTTGTTCGCTCCACCGAAATGCGTACGGTGCGCCAATATCCGGAGGTGCAGCAGCAACAGATGGCCGTACTCGACTACGTGACGGGCTATACCGACGGCGGTCTCGGCAACTATCGAACAGCCTTGGGCGATCCGCGATTTCGAAACGGTGACCTGGTTGGTATCGATCGCGACCTGTCCTTCCCGGAAGCCCCTGATCCGACATGGGGGATCCGGTCGCACTTTGTCGTCGAACATCAGGGACAACCGTTGCACCCTGACGTCCTGGCGCAGGTGCGCGCGGTTCACCCTGATCGATTGCCCGAGCTACTCGGGGACTTCGGCCCTGGAATGCCCCGGCTCAGTGCAAACGCGATCGAAGGAGCGCAACGACGGTTGGCGGAGATTCAAGCCGATGGGATGATCACCGGCAGGGCCTGGCCGGGAATCTTCACCAGCGTCTGATAACCCGCACCCTTTTCGACCGAATCGTCCAGCGAAGGATTTCATGCCAGACACCACTTCATCCGCTCCCACTCTTGTCGTGGTTTACGACCTCGGCACTTGGGGGCAGCCACATCGGGTGGCTGAATTTCGCCTGGTGAACGGGCGCGCGCAGCTGAGTGAACTCGTGCCGGAAGGGTGTGCTCTGGCGCGGCAGTGGCACACCGCCGGGGTCGAGATTCTCGGCGAACCACAAAGGGTGCACCCCGACGACGGCATCTCCTTCATGCGCGCGCTGCTGCAACCGTTTCGGATGAGCTATTACCGAGTGATCGACGAGAGTTCGCCGACCCCTCGCGACTGATGTCGAGCTGGATCAGCATCATGCGATTCCGGCGGCGGACAGGACCGATTCCATGATCGGCAGGGGGAGGGTGGGGTTGCGGACCGCGCCGTAGGAGGTGGTCGGGTCGTCGAGGAGTTCGAGGAGGCGGCGGCGGCTGAGGCGGGGGTCCGCGGCGGTGGCGCGGCGGACTCGGGGATCGATGTCGTGGCTGAGGCGTTCGATCAACTCGGTTGAGGCGATGGGGTCGTGGACTACCAGGGAGCGTTCGGTGGGGTCGGGGCTGGCGGCGAGTTCGCGGAGGCGGTGGACCGGGAAGTTGGGGTGGGTGATCAGGTCGGCGCGGGTGATCATGCGGGTTTCGCGGAGCACCTCCCAGAGCACGTCGGCGGGGGCGTAAGGGTGTGTCTCGCACAGGATCAGCCGGACCATCGCATCCTCATCGGCCGCGAGCCGGTGCACGAGATTTCTGGGTAACCGCGGGTTGTAGGCGGCGCTGCGGCGCAGGCCCAGATGGGTGGACTCGACCGCTCGCCGCATGAGGGCGGGGTTATCGGTGGTGCTGGGCCAGAACGCGGGGGTGATCTGTTCGGCCGGGTCGATGTCCACGGCGATGATCTCCCGCACCCGGTCGCCCAGCTCCTGTCGCATCGACACCGCCACGCGCACATCGTGACTACGATCGGCGATCAGCCTGGCGATGGCTTCACCCGGCAGATATGGGTTCTCGGCCAGCAGTCGCCGCACCCATTCATCTCGGGACAACAGCGCTGCGACAGTCGCGGGATCCAACGGTGCGGTCGCGATCGCCTCCGACCATAGGTGCACCAAATCGTCTCTCGCAGTAGCTATTTGGGTCAGCAGGTGCGGCAGCCGCCGCCAACTGCGCGTGGCCGCCGCGGTGCGCGTTTCGGGGTCGGGGTCATGCAGAAGCAGGTCCAGCACCGCCGCAGGCGGATTGGGCCAGGTCAGGCAGGCCGCGGATCGCACGGCCGGAGACGGGTCGGCGACGAGCTCGCGGTAGGTGTGATCGGGCAGCGGTTCCACCTTGGTGCGGAACGTGGTCGGTCCGGCGGCGACGAACAGCCGGATGACGGCGCTCGAATCGTCGGCCAACCGCGCCCGCTGCCGTGCTGGCGCGAATGCACTGCGCGCCAGCAACCCTCGAATATCCAGATCGCGGTGTGCGACCACCGCGTCGTAAATCGGGTCGGGGAGTTCGGGCCGGGTCGCCACCGCTGCCGCACCCGCACAATCGGCGGCCAGAATTCGCAGCAGCAACTCCTCGGGCGTGCTCGGATTGCTCGCCACTCCTTCGACATTCGCTCTCACGGGGTCAAGATGCCACCTTCTGCCCTGCTACCCGCTCGTGGCATTCCCACCCGCGATAAGCGGGTTCGAGACTTTACATCCGCGCAGACGCCACCGCCCACAGCGGCAGCAGCATCAGTGTCACGATCGTTGACTTGACCACGATCGATGCGGCGAGGTCGATATCGGTGTCGTAGGTCTGGGCGAAGATGAACAGGTTTTGCGGGCTGGGCATGGCGGCGATCAAGACCACATAGCCCAGCCACGGGTGGGAGAGATGGAAGACGAAGTGCGCCAACGTGAATGCGAGCAGCGGAAATCCGACGCACTTGCAGGCGATCAGCCAGTATTCATCGGGGTCGGCGGCGTGTAGCCGTAGTCCGGTGGCACCCAGGTGCAGACCGAGCGCGAACAATGCCACCGGCGCGGCCGCCGCGCCCGCCATCGACAGACAGTCGAGCAACCATTGCGGGGCAGGGACATTCGCGAGGTTGGCGGCGATACCCACCCAGCACGACAGTACGAGCGGCGTGGTCAATGCCGCCCGAATGCCCTGTCGCACAATGGTTCTGCCTTGATCGCCGGAGTCGCGGGATGCGGATTCCATGATGGCGATCACGATCGTGGTGAGCACGCACACCTGCAACAGGATCACCGGGAAGATCGGGGATGCATCCCCGAACAACAGCCCGAAGACCGGGATGGCGATGTAGGCCGTATTGACCTGGCAGGCAGCCATGATGCGCAACGCGATCTCGCGGGTCGTGCGGCCACGCATCCGGGCGATCACCGCCACCGCGGCCGCCGCGATGATCGCGGTGCAGGTGTACGCGGCCAGCGCCGGCACATTGAACACCCGGCGCAGGTCCGCGACATACAGGCTGCCCAGCAGATACGCGGGGATGGCCAAGCGGAACGCGAACTCGGAGAACGCCTTCGACACCTCCCCGCCGATAATGCCACGACGGGCGAACAGCGCACCGGCGGCGAACAGGAATGCCACCGGTGCGAGTTTGCCGATCGTGACGATCAAGCTGGACAACGCCCTGCTTCCACGGGGTGCGCGCGGTTCGTGGCGCTGCGGTTCTGACGTCGGTGCACGACAGGCAACGTATCCGCATCCTTCGCGGCGCGCTCGGCACCGGGTTGACGACACCGCCGAGTCCGTGCGTGTGACAACCCTCGGAGTTGACCAACCATGCTCGCGTTGAGAAACTGAGGCATATTCTTTCTCACTACCTCGATGGGGACTTCCATGGCGGCACCGCTGCACCACTCCCGAGAATCAGACTCCGACAACGAGATTCACGCTGCCGCGCGGCGGCGGCGCTACATGATCGGGCTCGGCGCGCTGCTGGGCGGTCCCGCCAATGTGGTGATGCAGTTGAGCCTGCCCGCCGTCGGGCGCGGGGTGGTGGAGAGCCCGGTGGCCAGTGGCCGCTTCGATATGCGGCCGGGCAAGCGCGGGCGCACGACACTGACCTATCTCGCCGTGGCGATGATCGGAAGCGAGCAGGACCGCGTCGCGTATCGGGACGCGATCGATTCGGTCCATCGATATGTGCGATCCGAGCCCGGAAGTGCGTTGCGCTACAACGCATTCGATCCCAAGCTGCAACTGTGGGTTGCCGCCTGCATCTACCGGGGCGTCGCCGATTACATGGAACTGTTCTTCGGCCCGATCGACGAGGCGACCGCCGACGACCTGTATCGGCAAGGCAGCCGTTTCGGCACGACCTTGCAGGTGCGACCGGAGCTGTGGCCCGTCGACCGCGCCGCGTTCGCCGAGTACTGGGACTCCATGCTGCCCCAGCTCTCCCTCGACCCCGAGGTCAAGCGGTATCTCCTCGACCAGGTCGTGAATCTCGGCGCTTTCGGGCGCGGCCCCCAGTTCGCGTTCGCGGGGCTGAATCGCTTCTTCACCATCGGTTTTCTGCCGCAAAGCTTCCGCGATGACCTCGGGGTGCATTGGAGTCCACGCCGCCAGCGCACCTTCGAGACCGTCATGCGCGTCCTCGGCTGCGCTCTGCGGGTAATGCCCGAGCGATGGCGTCTATACCCCTTCGAGAACTACGTGCGCGATATGCGTGAGCGGCAGCTGGCCGGTAAAACGCTGGTCTAGCACCTGCGGCCGACCCGATTGCGAAGGCGGTGCGCGAAGCCGTCCCGGAATAAGCTGCGGCACAGCACTTCGTTGGCTAACGTAGGGAATGACGCAGTGAAAACGGTTCCGGGGCAACCGATGTGACGCGCTGGGTCCTGATCGTCCGTCAATACACCTTCGCAGAGGGAGCATTGTGACCATCTCGAACCAGCCCGGGCCCGCGCCCGCGCCTTCGACGCAGGTCCACACGGCCGGGCCGATATTGGCAGGTGGCGGCCCGCCCGAACCCATGTACACCGAGGAATTCGCCAAGGATCCGTACACGATCTACGAGCGTTGGCGCGCCGCGTACGGACCGCTGGTGCCGATCGAACTCGCGCCAGGGGTGCCCGCCACCCTGGTCATCGGTTACGCGACCGCGGTGCGTATTCTCAACGATCCGCAGCATTTTCCGGCCGATCCGCGCATCTGGCAGGACTCGGTGCCCGCCGGATGCCCGGTGAAGCCGATGCTGGAGTGGCGGCCGAATGCCTTGCGCAGCAGCGGATATGAGCACACACGCTACCGGGCGGCCAATGTCTCCGCACTCGATACCGTCGATCTGTACGGTATGCACGCGGTCATCGAACGGCTGTCCGGACCGTTGATCGACGCGTTCGCTAGCAGGACCGGGCAGGCGGATCTGCTGGGCCAGTACATCTATCCGCTGGTGTATCGGGTGCTGGCGGTCATTCTGGGGTTCGACGACGACACCCTCGAACAAGTCTCCACGGGTATGGCGATGATGTTCGACTCCGGTGGCGAGGCCGAGGCCGGAAGCAACATGATGGCGGCGGCGTTGGCCGAGCACATCGCGCGCAAGCGCGCCGAACCCGGCGATGACATGACCTCCGAGATGATCCGGTCCACCGACCTGAGCACCGAGGAGATCATCCATCAGCTGGTGACCCTGCACGGCGCGGGCAGCGAACCGCAGGTGCATCTGATCTCGAACGCGCTGCTGCTGATGATGACCGACGAGCGATTCGCCGGTGATCTGATCGGCGGCAGTCTCTCGACCCGCGACGCACTGGATGAGGTGCTGTTCGCCAGTCCGCCGATGGCCAACTACTGCGTCAGCTACCCGCCGCAGCCGATGCTCATCGACGGCGTCTGGCTGCCCGCGCACCAGCCGGTGCTGATCAGCATGTCCGCCTGCAATGCCGATCCCACCATTCGGCTCGATCGCATGGATCGCTTCGGCAATCGGTCGCATCTGGCCTGGGGCGGCGGTCCACATCAGTGCCCGGCTCGCCAGCTCGGCTACCAGATCGCCATGGACGCAATCGATTACCTGCTCGACGCACTGCCTGAACTCCGATTGGCCGTCGCCATCGATGATCTCGTCTGGCGGCCCGGCCCGTTCCACCGAGCGTTGACCGCGTTGCCCGTCGAATTCCCGCCAACTCCGCAAATGCCGTAGCCCCCGAGTGAGGAAATGACGATGGAGCACACGACACCGCTGGTTCTGGACCCGGCCGGCAAAGATATTCAAGGCGAGTCCGCGCTTATTCGCGCGCGCGGCCCGATCGCGCGGGTCGAGCTACCCGGCGGGGTTCGCGCCTGGTCGGTCACCGATCAGGAGATCCTGCACGATCTGCTGCGCGATCCCCGCGTTTCCAAGGATGCCCGCCAACACTGGCCCGCCTTCATTTCCGGTGCGGTGGACCAGGATTGGCCGCTGTACACCTGGGTCGCGGTGGCCAATATGTTCACCGCCTACGGCAGCGACCACTCTCGGCTGCGCAAGCTGGTGCGGCCCGCGTTCACCTCGCGCCGCACCCAGGCGATGCGGCCGCAGGTGCAGGCGCTGGCCTCGGATCTGCTGGACAAGCTCGCCGAGACCCCGGCCGGACAGCCCGTGGATCTGCGCGAAAGCTATTGCTACCCTTTGCCTATCGGGGTCATCTCAGAGCTGATGGGAGTGCCCGAATCCCTGCACGCGGGTCTGCGCACCTGCGTCGACGGCATCTTCGACACCACCTTCACCGCCGAACAGGCGCAGGCGAATTTCGTTGAAATGCAACGCATTCTGCGCGAACTGGTCGCCTATCGCACCGAGCATCCGGCCGATGACATGACCAGCGTACTCATCGCCCACCGCGATGAGGATGACGGCTCCGCGCTGACCGAACAGGAATTGGTCGACACCCTGCTGCTGGTCATCAGCGCCGGTCACGAGACCACCGTCAACCTGCTCGATCAGGCGATCTTCCTGCTGCTGACCCAGCCTGAACAGCGCGCCAAGCTCGACGCCGGCGAGGTGACCTGGTCAGATGTGGTCGAGGAAGCGCTGCGATTCGAAGCGCCCGTCGCGCACCTGCCGCTGCGCTACGCGGTCGAGGACATCGACGTCGCCACCGATGCGGGACCGGTCCACATCGCCGCGGGCGAACCGATTCTCGCCTCCTATGCCGCCGCGGGCCGGGACCCCAAGATCCACGGCGAGACCGCCGACGAGTTCGATGTGACGCGAGAGAACAAGGCACACTTGGCTTTCGGCTACGGCGTCCACCTGTGCCTGGGTGCGCCGCTGGCCCGGCTGGAAGCCGAGATCGCGCTGTCGACGCTGTTCGCGCGATTCCCGGCGATGCAATTGGCCAAGGATCCGGCCGAACTCGGCTCGATCGCGTCGTTCATCTCCAACGGCCACGGCTCACTGCCGGTACACCTGAACTCCTAGAACGCGATTCGCCGCCCGCCTACCGGGGGAGTGGGAGGGCGGCGATTCCGCCGATGAAGAAGTCGACGCCGAAGGTGTAGTGATCCTCCGGGTCGGCACAGAACGTCAGGAACGGCGCCGCCTGCACGACGTTCGGATAACGTTGCGGGGGAAGACTTTCCAGCGTCAGACGCTTGCGGCGGCTGGATTCGGCCGCCTCGTCGGGGCTCTGCTGTGGGGTGGCCGCGCCGGGCTCACCGAGCACCAAAGCGGTCGTGGTCCGCAGCGCGTTGGTACAGATCGCGGCCGCGACTCGATCTCCCCGGCCTGGTGACCTCTACGGTCGCACTCTTCGCGATCACCTACGCGCTGATCGAAGGTCAGGGTAAGGGGTGGACCTCGACGGTGATCCTGAGCTGCTTCGCGCTCGAGGCTGGCGGCGTTCATCATCGTCGAATTGCGCAGTGCGGACCCGACGGTGGATACTCTTGACCGCGTTCCTGGACGGCTACCGCTTCGCGATCATCATCGCCGCGGCCATCGTCGCGGTCGGCATCCCCATCGCGCTGCTCACCTTGCGACCGAATCGCCATGCGGCACCGCAAGTTATCGTGGAGGAGCCGATCGCGGTGCCTTTGTGAGCTGACATTCCTGTAGTCGCTCGAGAACACCGATACCGCCATCGACGCTGTGCTGTGATCGCTCTGCCCGACCCATCCAGCGTTCAGGAGGCTCGTCATGGTCACCATTCTCGGTGGCGGTATCGCAGGCACCGTGCTCGGCGGAGCCCTTGCCCGGCAACGACATCCAGTGACCGTGTACGAACGGCGGACCGGGCCCGCCAGCGGGGCGTTCATGGTGCTCGATGGGGACGCCCACCAATCCCTCACCGCGCTGGGCGTTTCGATCGAGGCGCTGCACGCCGCGTCACACCCGATTCCCGGCGGCTTCGCCTTCCATTACCTGCCCGAGGGGCGCAACACCGGGCCCAATCGCGGGCACCGCCTCTACGAACGCACCGAACTGATGCGGGTGCTCAACGAATTCGCCGGTGCGGCGGGCACGGATATCCGATACGGGCACACCATCACCGATATCGATCTCGGCACGGGCGCATTGCACACAACCGACGGTGAACTGTCCGGCGACGGCTTGGTTATTGCCGCCGACGGCATCGATTCGCTCGCCCGAACTCTGCTCGAGCCGACGCGCACACCGGTTTACGCCGGGCAGATCGTCATCTACGGCCAGACCTCGCATCCGGTGTCACTGCCTGCCGATCCATCCGTCATGCACTTTCACGGTCAATTCGGCCACGGTCCCATGCCATTGAGTTCGTTCGGGCACCTTGCCACCGACAAGACGGTCTTCTGGTTCACCCGCCTCACCCGGGATCCAATTGCCGAGGGCGACAGCGGCTTTCATCCCGCTGCGGACTGGGCCGAGACCGTCCTCGGCGCGGATCCGGACGCGACAGCTCTGATCGGCGCAATCCTGGACGCCACCAGCACAATTCATGTCTCCAACACCCGCAGCGTCCCCCTCGCCGATGCCCGTCCGCCCGCGCCACCGGTCATCTTGATCGGCGATGCCGACCACGCCATCACCCCCGCCGCCGTGCGCGGGGCGCGCGAAGCCATCGAAGATGCCCTGGTCTTGTTCACCGCGTTGACCACCGGTGAATCACCCGCCGAGGCAATGGGCGAGCGCCGCCGCACCCTTGTGGCCAATCGCGAACAATCCCGCGCCGCCGGCACCTCCAACCGATCCGGATAGGACTAGGGGGTGGCCGCAGGTAGAGCTATCTGTACCAATACCGCGCCGGTCAAAAGGATTGCCGCACCGGTCAGTTGGGCCGGGCCGATCGCCTGGCCCAGCAATAGCCAGGCCAGTACGGTAGCGACCAGCGGCTCGACCAACGCCAGCACGCTTGCGCGGATTGCGGGTAATTCACGCAATGCCAGCAGTCCTGTCAGGTAGGGCAGTACGGTGCAGGCCACGGCAAGTACCAACAGCACCAACCACACCGGGGCGCGCGTACTGCCCAGTGTCGCAACGTTGTCGAGCTGTCCCAGTGGCAGCGACCACGGCGGGGCGAGCGCCGCCACCAGCACCGCACCGATCGCCAGCCCGGCGGCGGTCAGCCCGAATGAATCATGTTTGCCCGCACCGTGTTCGCCGAGCAGGAAGTATCCGGCCGAACAGATGGCCGCGCCGATCCCGGCGGCGACGCCGAGTCGATCCAGGCCGGTGGCCTGCCACGGCTGCGCGACCACGACCAGCCCACCGAGCGCCAGTACGATTCCCGCCCAGGCCGATTCGGGCAATCGGGTGCCGCGCACCACCCGTGCCCACACCGCGACCAGGGCGGGCGCGATATTGACCAGGACCATCGCCACCCCGACCGGAATCCGGGAGACCGCGACGAAGAACAGCAGCTGCACTCCGGCGACGCCCAATAGTCCGTAGCCGAGCAGCAGCCCGAGGTCGGCACGACCGAAGCGCAATGCGTGCGGCCGCAGTACCGCGACCGTCGGCACCAGCAGCACCGCGGCCAACAGGATCCGCACCGAGGTCACCGCCGCGGGGGACCACCCCGCCGCCATCACCGCCGCCGCGAGCGGACCCGAACTCGCGAACAGCACCCAGGAGGTCAGGCTGAGCGTGGTCGCCCGGCCACGGCTGGGCGACCGGGTGAGCTTGTCCGATATGGCCACGCCCGGCAGTGTGTCCGAGCGGCCGCCCCGCGGACCACCGAATTTCCGACTACCGTCCGGCCCGGACCGAATAGCCGATCACCCCTGCCCGGCTGCGAATTCTCGATTACGTTGGCAAACATGGGACTTTCGGCCGCTGAGGTGTTCGACAGCTTGGGCAAGGATTACGAGAAGGCGTTTGTCGGGCATCCGGCGCATCGCGAGGAACTCGAATGGTTGCTGACACAGCTGTCCGACGGGGCCAAGGTGCTCGATGTCGGTTGCGGGACCGGGCGGCCGACGGCCGAGGTGCTGGTGGCGGCAGGGCATGATGTCACAGGGTGCGATATCTCGCCCGGGATGATCGAGATCGCGCGGGCGCAGGTTCCCGGTGCGCGGTTCGAGGTCGCGGACCTGCGGACGCTGTCCTATCCCGACGGAACCTGGGACGCGGTAACGGCGTTCTTTCCGCTGCTGCAATTGACCAGAGCCGAAATCGACTCCGCCCTCGTGGAATTCGCTCGATGGCTGACTCCAGGCGGAACCTTCCTGTTCGCCACCGTGCCCGCCGACATCGAGGGAATCGATATCGAGTTCATGGGCAAGCCGGTCACCGTCAGCAGCTACCCGCCCGAGGAATTCCACCGCCGCCTCACGGACGCGGGCCTGGACGTGCTGCGCGAGCGGGTAGTCGAATTCCAGCCCGATCACCCGGATGCCGCACCGGAACCCGATCTGTTCATCGCCGCCCGAAAGCCGTTCTGACCTGAGTCGGGGGAGTGATTGCGCCGCGCAGCGAGGCCGCCTACCTGCTCCCGCTCGAGCCGGTCGCCCGTGTACTGAATTCACCCGCACTCCAACCCTTCCGGTCGTATGCAGATCCGGATTCGCTTTGGGAGCTATGCCGCTTCCGCCCGTTCGGGGCGGGTGAATGTGATGTGATCGAAGACTGCTATCCGGTAGCAATCGGACTTTGGTCCTCGTCCCGGGAAAGGTGGCACCCGTGTCCACATCCGACGCGCAAAAGGTTCTGAAGGGTCTCGAGGGGATTCGCTCCGACGTGGAGGGGTACTACCGGAGACTGCATACCCATCCAGAGCTCGGGATGATGGAAGTCGAGACCGCTGGCCTGGTTGCGAAGCTGTTGCGCGAGTGGGGATTCGAGGTGGTCGAAAGGATCGGCAGGACCGGGGTTGTCGGAATTCTGCGCAATGGGCCGGGGCCGTGCGTGCTGGCTCGCGCGGATATGGACGCGCTGCCGGTGCGGGAGGAGACGGGGCTGTCGTATGCCAGCACGGTGACCGGAAGGGATCGGTTCGGCAATGAGTTTCCGGTGATGCACGCATGCGGGCATGATCTTCATACCGCCGGGTTGTTGGGTGCGGCACGGTTGATGGCCTCGGCGCGGGACATGTGGCAGGGCACGCTCGAGGTGTTGTTCCAGCCGGGGGAGGAGACCGGGGCGGGGGCCGCGGGAATGGTCGCCGATGGGTTGACCGATCGGATTCCGGCGCCGGATGTGGCGCTGGCACAGCATGTTCTGCCGTTTCGGGCCGGGGAGGTGAAGATCTGTCCCGGGCCTTTCCTATCGTCGGCGCAGTTGTTCGACATCACGATCCACGGGCGCGGGGCGCACGGTTCGATGCCCGAGGCGGCGATCGATCCGGTGGTGATCGCGGCCTCGACGGTGCTGGCGCTGCAGACGATCGTCTCGCGGGAGTTGGCCGCCAAGACACCGGCGTCGCTGACCGTGGGCAAGATTCGTGCGGGCAACGCGGGCAATGTCATTGCCGATACCGCGGAGTTGCAGCTCAGCACACGGTCGTACGATGACGGCACCCGCGCGCATTTCGAGGCGTCGATTCGGCGGATCGTGGACGCGGTGGCGCAGGCGGCGGGGGTGCAGAAGAAGCCGGATGTGGTGAAAATCGTCGATACCGAACCGGTGATCAATGATCCGGAGGTCAGTGGCAAGGTCGCTGCTGCGTTCGCCGAATTCTTCGGTGCCGCTTATGCGCAGACGGGGTCCACGACACCCAGCGAGGATTTTCCGGAGATCCCCAAGGCGTTCGGAGTGCCGTATCTGTACTGGGTGATCGGCTGCACCGATTCGGCGCTGTTCGACAGCGGCAAGGCCATTCCGACCAACCACAGTCCGCAGTTCGCCCCGGCCCTGCAACCCACGCTCGATACCGGCGTGCAGGCGATGGTCGTGGCATTTCTGGTCTGGCTCGGGAAGAGCTGACGGCCCGCGATTCCCCCGATCGAGGGAGGCGGAAGTCCGCCCTGCGGGCGACGTGTGCGAGGGTCGGTGGTCCGTAGCGTCGAGGGTCCCGGCAGGCTCGACGCTGATCATTCATAGCGGGATTCGCCTGTGCAACAGCCACGTTCACAGGAGGATCCTTGCTTTCCGCCCTCGCGCCCGCTTTGCGGACCCCGGATCTGCGGCGGAAGATTCTGCTCACACTCGGGCTGCTCGCGCTGTATCGGCTCGGGGCGACTTTGCCGTCGCCCGGGGTCGACTACAAGGGGGTGCGCGGTTGTGTCGACAACGCGTCCGGTGGGCAATCGGGTGGGATCTATCAGCTGATCAGTTTGTTCTCCGGCGGGGCGCTGTTGCAGCTCACCGTGTTCGCGATCGGGATCATGCCGTACATCACCGCGAGCATCATCACCCAGTTGCTGGCCGTGGTGATTCCGCGGTTCGAGGAGTTGCGCAAGGAGGGGCAGACCGGGCAGAACAAGATCACGCAGTACACCCGGTATCTGTCTGTCGCACTGGCGGTGTTGCAGGCGTCGACGCTGGTGGCGCTGGCCGGTCATGGGCAGCTGCTGCCGGGGTGCGATAAGTCCGTGCTGGCGGATAGTTCGCTGTTCTCGATGATCATCATCGTGCTCGTCATGACCGCCGGTGCGGCGCTGACCATGTGGTTCGGCGAGCTGATCACCGAGCGCGGTGTGGGAAACGGGATGTCGCTGTTGATCTTCGCCGGTATCGCGGCGCGGATTCCTACGCAGGGCATGGCAATTCTGGACAGTCAGGGCGTGCTGGTTTTCGCCGGGATCTGCGGTGCGGCATTGCTGACGATCGTCGGGGTGGTGTTCGTGGAGCAGGGGCAGCGGCGGATTCCGGTGCAGTATGCCAAACGCGTGGTGGGGCGCAAGATGTATGGCGGGTCGTCGACGTATCTGCCGTTGAAGGTGAATCAGGCCGGGGTGATTCCGGTGATCTTCGCGTCCTCGCTGCTGTATCTGCCGAATCTGTTGGCGCAGTTGACTCGGAGCGATTCGGGGAATCCGGTTATGTGGCAGGTGTGGATTACGAAGTACCTGGTCAATCCGAGCAGTCCGGTGTATGTCGGGGTCTACTTCGCGATGATCGTGTTCTTCACCTACTTCTATGTCGCGATCACCTTCAATCCGGAGGAGCGCGCGGATGAGATGAAGAAGTACGCCGGGTTCATACCCGGGTATCGCCCGGGGAAGCCGACCTCGGACTACCTCAGCCATGTGCTGAGCCGCATCACGCTGCCCGGGTCGCTCTACCTCGGTGTAGTCGCGGTGCTACCGAACCTGCTGTTGCACTTCGGAGCT
Organism: Nocardia sp. NPDC052001; assembly: GCF_040680615.1. Lineage (NCBI taxonomy): Bacteria > Bacillati > Actinomycetota > Actinomycetes > Mycobacteriales > Nocardiaceae > Nocardia > Nocardia sp. NPDC052001. The sequence goes on from NZ_JBFAXC010000015.1 coordinate 132,847, forward strand.
ACTGATACCACCCAAACTCTGGCGCTCGGCGGCACATCGGTGCTGATCGTGGTGAGTGTCGGCCTCGATACGGTCAAACAAATCGAAAGCCAGCTGTTGAACCGGAACTATGAAGGTTTCCTGCGCTGACCCTAAGGTCGGAAGGTATGGCCACGAATACATCGGGACGTCCACTGCTGCGGGCCGCGTCATCACTGGCGGTTGCCGTCACCGCGGCGACGCTGACGGTCAGCGGAACGGTCGGGAACGCGCCGCTGCCCGCTCCCGTCGAGGTCGCCAGCCTCGCCGAGCACACGCCCGCGGCCCCCGATGCCGCATCGCTGTCGGCGATTTCGGTGCTGATCGCCGACGGACATCTGGTGTTTCGATCGGGCCTGCGCTCGGTGATCAGCGGCCAGCCCGATATCGAATGCGTCGCCGAGGTCGGTGACGGCGTGGCCGCCCTCCGCGAAATCCAGCGCCTGCAACCCGATGTGGCTCTGATCTCGCTGGACATGCCGGGCCTCGAGGCCGCCGCGACCGCACCCGAGAGCCCCACCCGCATCCTCACCCTCACGAACCACGAATCCGACGAAAACCTGTACCGTGCAATGAGTCTCGGTGCGACCGGATTCCTCAGCAAAACGCTGCCCTCGGCGGGCCTGCTCTCGGCCATCCGCACCGCGGCCCACGGCACCGCCCTCATCGACCCCAGCCTGACCCGACGCCTGATGGCCCGCCTCGCCACCGGAATCGACCCCTTCCCGGTAGCCCCCGAACTCGAATCCCTCACCGCCCGTGAACATCAGGTCCTGCTCCTGATAGCCAACGCCTACACCAACCCCGAAATCGCCCGCATCCTCGGTGTAGGCGAACAGACAGTCAAAACCCACGTCTCCAACGTCTTGGCCAAACTAGGCGTCCGCGACCGAGTCCACGCCGCCGTCTATGCCCACACCCGCCGCATCGTCCCGCGCGAGGTCATGCTGCCCGGTCTACGCGCTTGAATTCTCGGCTTCGAGGGGCCTAGGCGTCGGCACCGCGAGTCGTTTTCCGCACTGCGAGAGCAAGATTCGGTTCGAGGGCTCGAACCAGCCGGTCGAGCCAGTCGCCGAGCTCGCCGCTAACGCCAGGGTGGCTAGCGCGGAAATCGGTCCAGTCGACTTCCCAATCCCGCATGGCGGTGGGAGTGAGGTCGCGAGTTCTGGTACCGAGAACTGTGCGCAGTAGTCGGGCGGTGAGTGCGGTGTGCGGGGATTCGGCCAGCAGGACCGCGTCGTAGAGATCCTTGCCGTTCGCGTGGCCGGATTCGGTCGCATCGGTGTGCAGCCAGAGTAGTTTCCATGCCAGGGATAGTTCTCTGGAGGCGGTTGGGACCGGGGTTGGTGGGCGACCGTCGGCGCGGGGGACCGCGGTCCACACGGGTGGATCGGGCAGGGTGTGGTCGACGGCGAAATCCAGGTGTAGCTGGCCGGATCCGTAATCCTCGCTGTCCCACGGCACGATCAGTCTGGTGCCGGTGCTGCCGTAGCTGTCGAAATACGGCCATTGTTCGTCGGTGTGAATGCCGCGGGCATTGAGCGTGACGTCATCACTGGCGAAAGGATCGCATGAGATGGCGGCGGTCAAATCATCCTGTAGCGAAGGGCGTTCGAATTCATCGGCGCGGATCCACCGCAAGCCGTCCGGGGGAAGTTTCGGGCGCAGGCCGAAGGTGTCGAAGTCTTCGTCGGTCCAGATCTCGGCGCGGGCAGCGCCGTCGTCGGCCTCCGGCCATTGTTGAACCGTTTCGATGGAGTCCAGGAACGGGTAGGGGTCGAGGGGATCGCAGAACTGCGGTTCGAGCACGATCCAGTCGAGATCGCCCGGCGGTCGAGCCTCGGGTCCGAGCCACGCCAGCAGAGTCATACTGCCGCGCAACACCATTCCAGCGCCCCAGTCCGAATTGGCCACCACGGCCAGGACATGATCCAGCGCAACCCGATGCGGATCAGCAGTGGCCATAATTCGAAGCTCGTACCACTAGACGCTGGGCGGAACCGTCAAGCAGAACGGATGCCCCGACGGATCCAACAGCACCCGCCACCGATCCGGCGCAGGCTGAAACTCCGGCTTCACCGCCCCGAGCGCAACCGCCGCCTCCTCCCCGCTATCCAGTTCTGCCACAAACAGTTCCATATGCATCTGCTTGGGAACCTTGTTCCCTGGCCAATCCGGCGGCACATGATCGGCCACCCGCTCGATCGTCAGCATCACCCCGTCCCCGCGCATCACAACCACATCCTCGGTCTCATACCGAATCTCGAACCCCAGCAACGCTTGATAGAACTGCCCGAGCTCATGCGGATCTTTGCTGTCGAGCGAGATCGCCCCGAACTTGGCTATACCGGCCATCGTTCCCCCAGGAACTCATTGCTCCGAGTCTCGCCCCGAGAGCGTCATCACCTGCCTACCACAAACGGCAAGCACGAGCGGTGCGCGGTTCCTCGACTCAGCCTCGCCATCATGACGAGTGAAGCTATTGCTGCATATAGGTCTTTGACACTTACCAAGTAGGTGGGAAAGGGAATCAGTCGAGTGGGATGAAGCGGTAGACGCGGGAGTCTCGGGGGTGGAAGTCGAGGCGTTCGTAGAGGTGGTTGGCGGCGGTTCGGGAGGGCCGGGAGGTTAGGTCGAGGGTTCGGGCGCCGGCGGCGGTTGCGCGGGACTTGGCGGCTTCGATCAGGAGGGCGCCTACGCCTTGGCCGCGGGCGGCGTCGTCTACTACGACGTCTTCTACGCGGGCTCGGAGGCCCGAGGGGAGGGCGAACATCACCAGAGTTAGTGTGCCGACTATTTTTTCGTCGCTTCGGGCTATGAGGACGGTGGTTGCGTCGGCGGTGGCGAGGTGGGTCAGGGCTGTTCGGTCGAGGCGGGGGGCCGTTGTCGAGAGTTGGGGGAGGAGGCGGTCGAATGCTTCGACGATCTCGTCATCGACCACGGTCAGGGGTTCCACGGTGACAGCCACCTGGGCACTGTACTTGCCGGTGGGCCCCGAATCGATCGTTTGGCGACGCACCGGCACTACCGCCGCTCGTCCGATCCCGGCAGCTTCGAGGACTCCTCCGAACGCGGCTGGGTGGGCGAGCCGATAACGCCCCGCAATACGTAGATCGCGCCACCGAATGCGATGACCAGCGCACCGAAGAGCACTGAAACCCGTGGCAACGTGAATGCCAAAGCGAGACAACCGATCAGCCCGAGGATGGGGATCAGTCTGGGTGGACGGCGCTCGGCTGCGGTCAGAGTCCAGGCGGCGGCATTGGCGATGGCGTAGTAGAGCAGCACACCGAAAGAGGAGAACCCGATCGCCGCCCGCAGATCGGTTGTGGCCGAAGCGATTGCCACTACCGCACCGACGGCGAGTTCGGCGCGATGAGGGACCTGGAACCGTGGATGCACGGCCGCGAGCACTGAAGGCAGGTGTCGATCCCGGGCCATGGCGAGCGTGGTGCGTGAGACGCCCAGGATCAACGCCAGCAGCGAACCCAGCGCCGCGATCGCCGCACCGATCCGCACGACCGGGACCAACCATTCGTGACCGGAAGCCCGCACCAACTCCGTCAGCGGCGCCGTCGCGGTCGAAAGTTGTTGCGGTCCAAGGACGAGCAGGGCCGCGACCGCGACCGTCGCATAGACGAGCAAGGTGATGCCCAGCGCTGCGGGGATGGCGCGGGGGATCGTGCGCTCGGGATCGCGGACTTCTTCGCCGAGGGTCGCGATGCGCGCGTATCCGGCGAACGCGAAGAACAACAGGCCCGCCGCCTGCATGATGCCGGTGACGGTGGTGTCACCGCGGATCTCGAGCCGCGCGGTGTCGGTATGTCCGCTGGTGAACGCGGCAGTGACCACCGCTGCCAGCACCGCCAGCACCACCCCGACAATCACCCGGGTCAGCCACGCGGACTTCTGGATTCCGCCGTAGTTCACTGCGGTCAGAGCGACCACCGCCGCCACCGCGACCGCATGCGCGTGCCCGGGCCAGAGATAGGTGCCGACCGTCAACGCCATCGCCGCACACGAGGCACTCTTGCCGACGATGAAACTCCAGCCCGCCAGATAGCCCCAGAATTCGCCGAGCCGCTCGCGGCCGTAGACGTAGGTGCCACCGGAGGCCGGATAGCGGGCTGCCAGGCGCGCGGAGGATGTCGCATTGCAGTATGCGACCACACCCGCGACGACCAGACCCACCAGCAAACCCGAGCCGGCCGCGTGCGCGGCCGGACCGAGCGATGCGAATATCCCCGCCCCGATCATCGCGCCGAGCCCGACCACCACCGCATCGCCGGTGCCGAGGCTGCGAGCGAGCTGCCCCGCAGACGAACCGGGGGACGCACTATCGGTCACGCGTTGCTCCTCACCATCGACGACACGGCGCGACCCTAGCCGGTGACAGCACGTGCTGCCACCGGTGGTCTGCGGCGACGTGTGAGGTCACCGCCATGATCACAGTCGACGAGATCTCATGAAGATCGGAGATGACAGACCGAGCAATCCAGGACCCACCCGTTCCACGGTGCCGTTGAGCAGTCGCCCGGATGAGGGTGCGGGGCAGTGGACCGCGCTGCGATCGGGGAGGCCACCCGCCCGCGCTCTCATGGAGAATCTCAGTCGAGGAACCGTTCGAGCTCCGCGGTGACGAACTCGGGATTCTCCTCGACCAGCCAGTGTCCCGCGTGCGGAACATCAACGGCCCGAACGATATTGCTCATGCGTGGTGCGACCGTGGCGCGAATCGCGTCGAGTTGTCCCTGGGCGGTCATGATCAGCGTCGGGACCGCTGTCGGGGCGTCAGCCACGGTGTCGCGGACATCGACGTCGAGCGCGCGGTAGAGCTCGAATCCACCCGCCAAGGCCGATGGCCGGTTGTAGGTGCGCGCGAATTCGTCGATGTCGGCATCGGTGAAGGGGGAGCCCTGGGAGGTGCCGCCGAATGCGGTGCCACCGAAGGAGACCTGCGGATAGAACATCGCCAGATACTCGCGGACATGGTCGCCGACGATCGCTTCGGGAACTCGGCGCTGGGAGTGAAAAGCGATGTGCCAGCTCAACGTTCGATAGGTGGGCGCGTCGATCGCGGGGCCGGGGAGCGGTAGGTCGAGGTAACCGAGGCGGGCGGTGTCGGCGGGGAACTGGTCGGCGTATTGGAAGGCGACCGCGGCTCCGAAGTCGTGACCCACGACCCGCGCGTCCCGCACGCCGAGCCGGTCGGCGATCAGGGTGTGCACGTACCGGGCGAGGGTGGCCTTGTCGTAGCCCGCGGGTGTGCCGACGCTGTCACCGAGACCCGGGAGATCGATCGCGTAGACCGTATGGTGCTCGGCGAGCGCGGGCATGATCGGCCACCAGCCGTACCAGGTTTGCGGCCAGCCGTGGATCAGTACCACCGGGGTGCCCTTGCCGCCGGTCACATAGTGCATGCGGACGCCGTCGACGTCGGTGAATTCGTGTCGGAAAGTGTTCTCGAACCGGGGATCGTCGTGGGTGGCGGCAGCGTAGGAAGGGACCGCTGGTGGTGCGGTGGAGCAGGCCGCGGCCGCCATCGTCAATAACAACGCCAGGGCGATCGCGATGACCGCGCGCCCCGCTCTCAGCACCCCCCGAATCTCGTTACGGCACTTGCTGTTTGACACGCTGTCCTCCTGAGCGGGTGCGGATCCGGCGATACGCCGGAATGGCCTCAGTCTCGGTCGGCACACCCCGATCTGGCACGCGAACTTGCGGTTTCGGCAAGATAGATGCGTGGACTTCGATACCGATGAGGTGCTCGACGCGGTCGGCCCGCGCCTGCGCGCACTACGCCGCGAGCGCGGCATCACCCTCGCCGCCCTCGCGGCGACGACCGGCGTTTCCGAGAGCACACTGTCCCGGCTCGAGAGCGGCCAACGCCGAGCCACCCTCGAACTGCTGCTTCCGCTTTCTCGCACCTATGACGTGCCATTGGATGATCTCGTCGGCGCGCCCCGTACCGGCGATCCCCGCATCCATCTCAAACCGATCCACCGATCGGGGATGATCTTCGTGCCGCTGTCGCGGCGACCGGGTGGTGTGCACGCGTTCAAGATGATGATTCCCGCACGTCCGGCGCCACTGGAGCCGACGCCACAGACACACGACGGCTTCGAATGGCTGTACGTGCTCAACGGCCATCTTCGATTGCTGGTCGGCACCCGCGATCTGACCCTGCCGCCCGGCGAGGCCGCCGAATTCGACACCTCGGTACCGCACTGGCTGGGCAGCGCCGATGGTGGAGCGGTCGAACTGCTCATCCTGTTCGGGCCGCAAGGGCTCCGATCACATGTGCACACCGGCTCGCAGGGGTGAGCGTCCTCGGCGGCCGCTATCGGCGCGGTGCGTGCGAGGTATTGGGCACTGCCGCAGAATCGAACGGGTCGACACCGGTGAGTGCCGCACTGGCGGACCATAATTCGGCAGCAGTGTCGAGGTCGGTCATGTGCGGGCGCGGCGTTTCCCGATGCGGCCGTCCACGGAGACCGAAAACCCTTGGCCCCCATAGCTCTCCGCCGGAGATATCGGGATCCAGCACGGCGCGAACGATGGGGTGCGCGCCCGCGTCTTTGCCGTGCAGTGCGAGCCTGGCGGGCAGTCCACTCAAGCGTTGCGCTGTGGTGCGCGCGAATATCGGTGGCCGTGCCGGAGTCAACGCGTCCAGCGCACCACCGGGGTGCACGACAATGCTCGCCGTCTCGGCGTCGAGAGTTCGCAACCGGCGATCGAGCTCGAAGCCGAACAGCATCTGCGCCAGCTTGGATCGCCCATAGGTGCGCTTGGATCGGTAGTCGTGTTCGGATTCGAGATCGGCGAGATCGAGCCGCTCCGACCGAGCCGCGAAGCTACCCACGGTGATCACCCGACTGCCACGGGCAGCGGAAAGCAATGGCGCGAGGTGCGCGACCAGCGCGAAATGCCCGAGATGGTTCGTGGCGAACATCAATTCGTGGCCCTGAGCGCTCAGACGGCGTTCCGGACCGGACAGCAGGACACCGGCGTTGAGCACGACAGCGTCCAGGGCGTCGACGCCGAGCGCGTCCACGGTCGCGGGCAGCGACTCCAGATTCGCCAAATCCACGCGCACCTGACGAACCCGAGCTCCGTCGACCCGAGCCCGAATCGCGGCCGTGGCCAGCTCCGCCTTGCCCGCATCGCGGCATCCCAGCACCACTGTCGCCCCGGCGGCCGCGAGCTGCTCCGCGGCGAAATACCCGATCCCCGTATTGGCACCGGTCACCAGAACGGTCTTTCCATCGGCGCGATAGCCGCTCTCCCACGTCATGCCATCAACCCTCAACCCGGGCTCTTGCACCGCCCTCACACCGCGCTGGCGTAGGTCTTCTCCAGGCAACGGATCAGTCGCGATGAAGGACGAAGAACAGGAATGCCAGGAAGCTCGAACCGGTTACCTGGCCGAACACCTCGGGGAACAGTTCACGGGCGGCGGGCGTGGCAGGTGGTTCGCTGATGACATCGATGTGCAGACCCGCGGCGATGAAGGCATCGGTCATCGCGTGCAGGGGCCGGTCCCAGAAGCTCAGCGTCGCGGTCTGCCCGCCCATGGTCCATTCCTCGACACGGTTGCGGGTATCGAAATAGTCGTTCTTCCGCCCGTCGGCGCGTTCGGCAAGATGGATCGCGAATGGGTGCTCGACCGAGACGATGAGGCGGCCGCCGGGCCGCAGCACCCGGCGCAGTTCCGCCAGCGCCGGTCCCCAGTCGCGTAGATAGTGCAGGACCAGGGACGCGACGATGTCATCGAACGCGGCATCCGGAAAAGGCAGTGGCTCAGCCAGATCGGCGATACGCAGATCCGCATCGGGTCCCAGCCGCAGCCGGGCCTGCTCCAACATCCTTGCGCTGGCGTCGATTCCGGTCATGATGGCCCCGCGATCGCGCAACTCGGCGAACAGCGGCCCCGCCCCGCACCCGGCATCGAGAATCCGTCGGCCCTCGACATCGTCTGCCAGCTCCAGCATTGCGGGCCGCTCGTAGTACGCGTTCAGCAGACTGTTCTCGTTCTCGGCGGTATACCCCTCGACGATACTCTCGTAGTCGCTGGTGTGCGCGGAATCAGCTGGGAGCGAACGGCTTTCCGGAGTCGGATGCATCGCTCCATAGTGCCGTGGCCGAAGTCGATGTGCGGGAGCGATGTTAAATGGCTCCATGACGATCGAGATCAACAACGCGGCGAGCCGTTGCCTTCTGGTGAGCAATTGTGAGTATTGCTCGAATCCATCAGGCAGCCGTACCTTGCGGTACGGCGGTCCCGGTCCGATCAACCATCTGGTTGTGCCGGGTTGACGCTTCCTCGCCTGCTGCGTTGACCACTGTCGTGGTCGCGGACTCCTGCCTGACTCCACGTCCGTTTCCAGTCCTGTGACTGGCGGCCGGGCCACTCCCGGTACCGGTCCCGCCGAGGCGGGCGAGGTTGATCGCGGCATTGAGATCACGGTCGATCACCACACCGCAGTGCTCACATACATACGTCCGGTCCGCGAGTGTCAGGTTTGGCTTTCCCCTGCCACAGCCGGAACAGGTTTTCGACGAAGGAAAGAAACGGTCGGCCTCCACCAGAACCGAACCGTACCAACGAGTTTTATAGGTCAGCATGCGTCGGATCTCGGCGAGCGCGGCATCAGCGATCGACCGATTCAGCCCCCGCTTGCGGGCACCACCCCCCGCGTGCATACCGGAGACGTTCAAGGTCTCCACCACGATCACCTGATGTCGCTGAGCGAGCTCGGTGGTGGCCTTGTGGAGCACATCGCGCCGCACGGCCGCCGCATGCGCGTGAGTGCGACCGACCCGGCCTTGGGTGCTGCGCCAGCGATTGGACCCCTGCCGCCTGGACTGGGTGACCCGATCGTAGGGGCCGAGCTGCCGCGCTGCGCGGCGCTGGAGCGCGCGTAGTCGTTTCTGGGCGCTGGTCAGGGATTTCGGAGCCCGAACGCGGTCGATTTCGCGGCCATCGGGCGTGGCGATGACCAGCAGTGAATCGGCCTTCACTCCGACGTCGACACCCACCACCGGAGCTCGCGCACCGACATGAGCGGGCACCTCGACCGCTCGGGCGACGAGCGTCTGGAACCCCACATGCCACCGCCCGGCCGCGTCCTGGGCGAGGGTGGCCGAGAGAATCCGCGCGCTGCCGGAGGTGATGCGTCGGTGCAGCTTTCGAGTCGACTCATGGGTTTTGATCCGCCCGATCCGCGGCAACACCACATGGTGACGGTCGGCCTCGACCCTGATGACGCCGGTGGTGAACCGCACCGCCCGTCGTGACCGAGCGGTCTTGAATCGCGGGAACCCGACCGGCTTTCCCGCGCGCTCGCCCGTGCGCGAGTTGTTCCACGCGTCCAGGGCGCGAGCGAGGGAGTCGAGGCCGGAGTTGTATGCCTCTTTCGAGTTCTCGGCCCACCACGGCGCGACCACGCCTTTGCGCTGGTTCCATTGCTTGCGCAACCCGGCCAGCGTCCAGTTCATCGAGGGTGTCAGCCCGGGATCGGCGATGCCGTAGGAGCGTTCGGCAGTGCGCTGGTCCATGACCGCTTTCACCGCACCCAGCATGACGTTGTGGGCTTTGCGGGCACCGCCGGCATGAGAGCGGAACGAGCGTTCCTGGGCTGGGGTCGGGTCCAGGGCGAACCGATACCCCTGCACCACCCAACCGGCAGGGATCTCGAACTTCGCCATCAGATCACCTGTGCCGGTTCGGCTCTGGTGGCGGTGATCGCTCGCAGCGCTCGATTACGCGCACCACGGCGGCCATAAAGACCGGCACACATCCAGGTCAGAACCTCGATCATCTCGCGCACCAGATCATCGGTGGTCTCGCCCAGATCGTCCCGGATTCCAGCCGCCGGGCGGGCACGGGCATCTTGTCCTCCCGGAACCACCGATACGCGGTTTGCGGGTGAACACCGTGTCCACGAGCCCATTCGGCCAGCTTCATACACTCAGTAAAACAGCTATTCGATCACGTTTGCTCACGCATTGCTGAGCTGTTCGTCACCCCTCGCCCGAGTGGCTGGCCGCACGGGTCGGTGGCGATGCATTATGGCGTCCGGCCGAGTTGCCCGAGCGACTCGAGCACGCCGAGTCACGGGCCTTCTTCACCGAGGTGGGATTTCCGGCGGTAGCGATCGACCGCGAGTGGTTCGACTCGGCGGATCTGCCGGAAAAGGGTATGTGGGAAGCGGATCCGGACGAGCTGTTCGGCCGCCGTTACCCCGACGACGATTCTCCGCCCGCCAAGTACGCCTACGGGCTGGGCACCTTCTACGGGGAAATGACCCTGATGCTCGATGGCGAGACGGGCGTGGTGCAGGTCTACGCCCCGAGCGGGTGGGATCACGGCGAGGGCGATCAGGGCATCGCATTCGCCTCGGTGCGCGAGGCGGCGGGTGCGGTGGCGCTGATGGCGACTCTGGCCGCGCCGCTGGAAGATCCGGACTCCGACGCTACCGCGCGCGAGCTGATCGCCGCGATCCGGGCGCACGAGTGGGAGAAGTCCGCCTATTGGGCGTGGGTCGTGGAACGGCTGGAAGAGGACTACCTGAACTGATGCCTCGGCCGTTCAGTTCCGGCCCGAGGTGATGTAGTAGTACATCGGATCGATCATGTCGATGAGACGTTCGATCTCGTTGTCGGTGAAGCGGTTTCGGCGACTGATGGTGATCAGGACCAGGTCGTTGATGGCTTTGGCGATGGTGTCGAATTCGCTCCCGGGAGGCGTGCGTGCGTCATGCGATGGGTGTGCGCGGTTCAGGTCGGCGCCGGCGTCGGCGGCGATCGCACGGAGTACACCTACCGCGCCGCGTGGGCTCGCCGCGGCGGTGTGGTTGTAGAACTGGAGGGCGGCCTGGATGAGGGCGGCCGGGCGGGGGTGGACCAGGGAGCGGTCAGTGACCGTGCGCTCGGCGGGGTGGTTCTCGTCGAGGCTGGTGAGAGCGTGTGCTTTCGCGGTCAGGTAGCGCGCGACGAGGATGTCGCGGACGATGCCGTATTCCGCGGTTCGAAGCATGTCGATCGCCGCCTGTTCATCGCTGTCCAAGGTCGTAGGGACGCGGTCGAATTCGGCGGTGGGGTCCGGGCGAGTGAGATCGTCGAGGTGGAGTAGCGCTCGGATATTGCCTTCGTGGCGCTGGCGTTCCTTGCTGGTTGCGGAGAAGCAGGACAACAACTTTCGCGTGATGCCTTCGATGTTGTCGCCGAAGATGGCGGCGTAGAGCCGGCGGTGTTCGGGATGGCTCGCATACGCCATGTGGATTTGGCGCAGTCCGAGGATGACATCGGCGAGTTCGCTGGCTCGCAGCGTGTCCTGCGGCTCCCGGGCGGCGCTCGGGCCGGAGCCACAGAGTTCGATCAGCGTGGCGGCGATCGTGTGGAGCGAACGCATTTCGCGGTCCGGATCCTCTTCAGCGAGTGCGCGGGCGTGGTCGGCGTGGAATCGTGCCAACTCGTGGTGGAGCCGCCAGCCCAGCGTGTCGGCGAATGTCATCTCGGTTTCCTTGATGGACCGGATTCGGCTCAGGCCGGTGGGCTCGTAATCGGTTTTCCTGCACAGGATTACCTCGGCGGCGGCCGCCGCACGGGTGCAGCGTATCCCCATCATGCAATCCAGGCGGGCCTCCGGATCGACCAGGGCGATTCCCCGGCGCGCCCAGTCTCGGGCCGCGACCACCGGTTGCTGATCCCCGCGCCGGCGCTGTTGTAGGTGACGTTCGGCGAGCTCGGCCGCCCAGAAAAGCATGTCGGAGTGTTCATCGCCGCTCGACGCGTGGTCGAACTGTTCTTCCAGACGAGCGATGTCGTAGTGCCGCGCGGAGAATCGCGCCTCCAGTCGTTGCGCGTCGCCCCGGTCGAGCCGAGTGCTGACGGGCCCGCCGCGTGTGGTGAGATCCGCGATCTGATCCGGGACGGGGCGATCGTCCGCTGTCAGATTTTCGATGACCGCTATCGCGAGCGCTTCGACGGTCTTGAAGTGTTTCCACATGGTGGCCTTGGGAATTGGACCCTCGGTGCCGTCACGCCGAATGTATCCGCGGGCGGTGCCGCACACATCGGCGAGGGTGAGTCGCTCGATCGAATTGCCCGTACGTGGTGAGCCGATGCGTTCCATCATCACCCGTTCGGCGGCGGCGACGATCATCGCTTTGGTGTGTTCTTCGAGGGCGCGGCCCGCGCGCGCCTGGTAACTCGTTGCACCGCTATGCATTGCTGTGGACGACACGGCCTCGAGTTTATTGCAGTACACATAGTTGTGAACCGGTCTATTCCAGCTAGGGTCGGCCCCTGAAGGCGAAACCGGCAGCCCCGGTTCCAGGGAGGACCCATCTGTGACGACCACCGGCGCGAAACATGCATTGCTGCAGCGGAATCTGGCGGAGGCGCACGAACCGACGGGCGCGGCCGGGATCGCCAAGCGAGCGGCGAAGAACATTCCCAGCCCGCGTCAGCGCATCGAAATGCTCTTGGATCCGGGCAGTTTCATCGAGATCGGCGCGCTCGTGCGCGAACCGGGCCGGGCGGATGCTCTCTACGGCGACGGTGTCGTCACCGGCCGGGGCACCGTCGACGGGCGTGCGGTGGTGGTGATTTCGCACGATCAGACCGTGTACGGCGGATCGATCGGAGAGATGTTCGGCCGGAAAGTCGCCGCGGCCATGGATTTGGCGGCCGATGTGGGGTGCGCGTTCGTCGCGATCAATGACTCCGGTGGAGCTCGGGTACAGGACGCGGTGACCTCGCTCAGCTGGTACGCGGCCCTGAGTCGTCGGCAACTGCGTATGTCCGGGGCGGTACCGCAGGTGTCGGTGATGCTGGGCAAATGTGCTGCGGGAGCAGTCTATTCACCGATCAACACCGATGTGCTGATCGCGACCGAATCCGCGTACATGTTCGTGACCGGTCCGGACATCATCCGCGAGACCACCGGGGAGGAGGTCACCCTCGAAGAACTCGGTGGCGCGTTCAACCAAGCCCACAACGGCAATATCCATCACATTGCCGTGGACGAGCGAGCGGCCTTCGACTGGGCGCGAGGGTATCTGAGCTTCATGCCGTCCAACTGCTTCGAGCAACCTCCGGTGGTGAATCCGGGGATCGAACCCGAAATCACCGACAGCGACCGGGAATTGAATACTCTGATTCCCGACTCCGATCGCTCCGGGTACGACATGTACGACGTCCTGGCGAGGATCTTCGACGACGGCGACTGCCACGAAGTCGGTGATGCCGCCGCCCGAAATATCATCACCGGCTTCGCGCGCGTGGACGGCCGCAGCGTCGGCGTGATCGCCAATCAGCCGCTGATGTCCAGCGGTGCGATCGACGCTCGCTGTTCGGACAAGGCGGCGCATTTCATCCGGCTCTGCGACGCGTTCGGTCTCCCACTGATCTTCATCGTCGACACCCCGGGCGTGCTGCCGGGCGTGGAAGAGGAGAAGATCGGCGTCATCAAACGCGGCGGCCGATTCTTTTATGCCGTGGTCGAAGCGACCGTCCCGATCGTCACGGTCATCGTGCGCAAAGCCTATGGCGGCGCGTACGCGGTGATGGGATCCAAACAACTCGGCGGCGATATCAACCTCGCCTGGCCGACCGCCCGCATCGCCGTCATGGGCGCGGAAGCCGCTGTCAGCCTGACCCAACGGCGGCAACTCGCGGCCGTCCCCGAGACCGAGCGACCCGTCCTGCGCCAGCAGCTGATCGACTTCTACAACGCGACCGCGGCAACACCCTGGATAGCCGCCGAACGCGGCTACATCGACGCGGTCATCGAACCCGCTCATACTCGACTGGAGATCCGCAAAGCGCTACGCCTGCTGCGCGACAAGACAATTCGACACGGTCCACGCAAACATCACCTCATGCCGCTCTAGGGCGTGTTTTGAAAGTCAATGCACCGTAGCCACTGGTTGATGGCGGCGATGTGGATCGTGGCCAGGTAGCGGACGGCGAGTTTGTCGAATC
>NZ_JBFAXC010000016.1:0-134155 GCF_040680615.1 Nocardia sp. NPDC052001
GGTCGTGCCGCGCGGTTCTGGGTTTGTTTTTGTTGGTTTTTCCTTCTCTCTTCTGTGGGGGCTTGGGGGGGGGGTGGGGGGGGGGCGGCGGCGGGTGCTGGGGGTGGGGGCGGGGGGGGGGGCGCGCTCTGGCGTTCGGCCTCGGCCGCGCGCTGCGCCTCGGCATGGCGGCGGGCCGAACGGGACAGCGGCGGAGCGGCGGGGGCGGCCTGGGTGGGGGGCGGGGCGAGCGCGGCCGCCGCGGGATCGAAGCCCGGGGTGCGCGGTTCCGGCGACCAGGCGGGGGCGGCGTCGAATTGGCGGGCGCGGCCCGCGCTGTCCAATGCGCCCATGGCGCTGTCGTTTCCGGCGGGCGCACCGTCGGAGCGGCCACCGCGGAAGGGGCGCACCTCGTCGGTGGTGTCGTCCTCGGGATCGAAGCGGCGGCGACGGCCGCCTTCCGGGCGCGGGGCGGCGGACGGGTCCTCGAGCTCGGCCAGCGATACGTCGGCATCGAGCGGGTCGGGCTTGCGGCGACGGCCCGAGCGGGGCTGTTCCGGGGCGGCGTGGCCGTTGGAAAGGTCGGAGCCGCCCGACCATTGGTAGCCGGACGGCTCGGGTAGCGAGGGGGGTTCGGGGGCGGCGAGCGGGTCATAGTACGAGATGGGGCCGGAGAGCGGGGAGTAGGCGGGCTCGGGATCGGCGGGGGCGGTGTACCCGGAGTAGTCCGGGAAGTCGGCCTGCGGGGTGGGCGAGCTATAGGAAAAGTCCGAGTACTCCGGAAAGTTCGAGTAGTCAGAATAATTCGAATAGTTTGAATAGTCCGATTCGCCCGAATTAGGTTGGGCCGTGGGAGCTGCCGCGGCACCCTCGGGCGCGTCGTCCCCTTCATCCGATGCCGCGTGCGAGGACGAACCATTCCGCACCACAGGCATATCGCCGGTCAGATCCGCGACCGAAATGCCGCGCCCACTCCGACGTCTGCGCCCGCCGCCCGCATTGGGCGCCGCGCCCTGCCCGTTGCGCGCCAAGAGCTCGGCTACGGACAGTTGACTTATATCCTCGGTCATCGAGACACCGTTTCGATCGTGCCCGGCTGGCCACCGTTCGGTCCGCCAGTTATCGGTTCGCTACCCAGGTCGGTATCAAGTTTTCGCAGGATCAATCCCTCACGCAGTGCCCAGGGACAGATTTCCAGCGTATCCAGTGACAATGCCCGCATACTCGCCTCCGCGACCAGCGCGCCGGCCACCAATTGCTGTGACCGATCGGAACTCACGCCTTCCAATTCTGCCCGGTCCGCGGCTGTCATTCTCGATATGAACGCAATCAGTTGCCGCAGGCCGGAACTCGTGAGGGTACGCCGCACCCGCGGACCCGCGGCAGAGGGGGCGGCGCCGGTCAATCTGGCCAGCGAACGGAACGTTTTGGACGTGCCCACCGCCAGATCCGGGCGGCCGACCTCCAGCAGCTGTTTGGACGGCAGCACCAGTTCGGCGTCGAGCCAATCGCGCAGCACCGCCACTCGGCGCTTGCCCGGCGGATCGTGCCGCAGCCAATCCCGGGTGAGCCGTCCGGCGCCCAGCTGCAACGAGAGAGCGACATCGGGTTGCTCATCCGCGCCATTGCTCATTTCGAGCGAGCCGCCGCCGATATCCAGATTGAGGATTCGCCCCGCGCTCCAGCCGTACCAGCGGCGCACCGCCAGGAAGGTGTGCGCCGCTTCCTCGGATCCCGTCAAGACCTGGAGATTGACCCCGGTCTCCGAGCGCACCCGGGCCAGCACCTCTTCCGAATTCGCCGCCTCGCGGACCGCGGATGTGGCGAAGGCCATCAACTCCGCGCACCCGGAAGTCTTTGCGATACTTGAGAATTCGGCCACTGTCGCGGTGAGCCTGGCGGCTCCCGCGGGCGTGATCCGACCCTGGTCGTCCAGGCTCTCCGATAGCCGCAACGTGGCCTTCGTCGAGCTCATAGGCATCGGGTGGCCACCGCGATGCGCGTCCACCACCAGCAGGTGGACGGTATTGCTTCCCACATCGAGTACACCTAGCCGCACAAGAACACGGTACTGGGTGCGTCACGACTTCAGGCCAGGCGACTGAGCTGTTAGCGTTCCGCGGTGTGACGGCAGGTGCATCCGCGAGTGGCCCGACCGGGCTGCGACCAGCGGCGAAGATCGACCCGGCTCCCGAAGTAGAGCTCGACTTCCCGCGTGAGTGGATCGAGTTCGTCGACCCAGCTAATGACGAGCATTTGATTGCCGCCGATATGACCTGGCTATTGTCGCGCTGGACGTGCGTTTTCGGCACTCCGGCATGCCAGGGCATCATCGCCGGGCGCGAGGATGACGGCTGCTGTTCGCACGGCGCATTCCTCTCCGATGAGGAGGATGGCAAGAAGCTGGCCCGGGCTGTGAAAATGCTCACACTCGAGGATTGGCAGCTGATGCCGATGGCCCAGGACGACAAGGGCAAGGTCCGCAAGAAGCTGTATCTGGAAGAGGACGATCTCGACGACGAGCCCGCACTGCGCACCCGGCGGGTGGACGGCGCGTGCATCTTCCTCAACCGTCCCGGGTTCGACAAGGGCATCGGCTGCGCGCTGCACACCATGGCGCTGCGCGAGGGCCTGGAGCCGCTCACGGTCAAGCCGGAGGTGTGCTGGCAGCTGCCGATCCGCCGCACCCAGGACTGGGTGGACCGGCCGGACGGGGTGGAGATCCTGCGGACGGTCATCGGCGAATACGACCGGCGCGGCTGGGGTCCGGGCGGGTTGGATCTGAATTGGTACTGCACCGGATCCCCGGACGCGCATGTCGGCACCCGGCCGGTGTGGCAGGCGTACGCGCCCGAGTTGATCGAACTGCTCGGCCAGCCCGCCTACGACGAGTTGGCGCAGCACTGCCGGCGGCGGCAGGGACTGGGGATCGTGGCGGTGCATCCGGCCACGGTTATCGCCGAGCAAAAGGCCGCGGACGAGGCCGCCATCGCCGATAAGGCGGCCGAAAGCGTGCGTGCGGCCGCCGCGAAGGCGGATAAAACGGTCGGCGCGGGGAGCGCGGCGGCCAAGCCCGCGGCCGGGTCGAAGAAGGCCACGGCCACTAAACGGGGTTAACAGAACTCACCGGTAACTTTCTGAAAGTACCTATTTTCACTTCACTGCTCACCTACTGTGCGACGGACCCACATCCTGTGGGTCGCAGCACAGGAGAAGCACATGAGCAACACCCCGCCCAACCGGCGCGTCCTCGGCGCGGGCCTGGCCGGACTCGCCGTCGCGACGGGCGTCATCGCCGTCCTCGCGGCGCCCGACGCCCCTGCGGCCAACGCCGCGGTCAACTCGATCAGCGTGTCGAGCCTGGACCTGAAGGTCGGCAACACCTACACCCTCAACGCCGATCTCGGCGGCGCCTCCATCGGCCTGCTCATCTACTGGAGCGATAACGGCACCAACCTCACCCCGGCCGGCAAGGTGCCCTGGCCGGTGGGACACGCCAGCCTGGACTGGACGCCGAAAACCGTTGGGCAGCATGTGATCACGGCATCACAGGGCAGCAGCACCAAATCGCTCTCGGTAACCGTGACGGACGGGTCCACCCCGACCACCACCGTGCCGCCGACCACCACGGTCCCCCCGACCACGGTGCCGCCGACGACCGAGCCGCCGACCACGACGGTGCCCCCGACCACCACGGTCCCGCCCACCACCACGGTGCCGCCCACCACCGAACCGCCCACCACGACGGTGCCGCCGACCACGACGACACCGCCCACCACGGTGCCGCCCACCACTGAGCCGCCGACCACGACGGTGCCCCCGACCACCACGGTCCCGCCGACCACGACGCCGCCGACCACCGAACCTCCGGTGACGACCACGGCTCCGCCGACGACCACCACCAAGCCCAATGGCGGCGGCACCGGCAGCTCGAACGGCCTGCTCCCGTTCGGCCTCTGACACGGAACCTTTCGAAATCCCCTGGGGCGCGGATTCATCCCCAGGTATGCACAGGAGAAACCATGCGCAGTAACAACTCTCACCGCACGCTCGGCGCGGGCATCGCCGGGCTGACCGTGGCCGCGGGTGCGGCCGTCGTCGTCGCGATGTCCCCGTCCGCCCAGGCCACCGTGGACACCGTCAGCATCGCCGGGTCGGACTTCCGGGTGGGCAATACCTACACGCTCAGTGCCGATCTGAGCGGTGCGAGCATCGGCCTGCTCGTGTACTGGAGCGATAACGGCAATGACTTCAGTGGCGCGAAGGTGCCGTGGCCGGTGGGACACGCCTCCATCGACTGGACGCCGACCACGCCCGGACAGCACATCCTGACCGCGTCGCAGGGCGGCAGCACCAAATCGGTCGTGGTGAACGTGTCGAGCGGATCGACCACCACCCCGCCGACCACTCCCCCGACCACTCCCCCGACCACCCCGCCGACGACGCCGCCCACGACGCCGCCGACCACCACTCCCCCGGCGACCACCACCCCGGGTGGCGGCAGCAGCGGTAGCGGCACCGGCAGCCTCGGTTCCGGCAGTGCGGGCAAGCTGCTCGGCGGATTGCTCGGCAGCTCCTAGTTCCAGGCGCGGCGCGCGGGCAGCGCGGGCCGGGTAGCGGTGGGCGTGGCGGAAATCCCCGGGATCCGGCACGCCCACCGAAACCAAGCGGACGCTTGCTCGAGTATTGCGAAATAGCTACATTTCACTCACCGGAAGGAGATACACCCATGCGCATCGCACCACCGAGGATCACCGCCCGCCGAGCGGGTGCGGGGATCACCGGCTTCGCCGCCATCGCCGCGGCGGCCGTCATCGCGGCGCCAACGGCCTGCGCGGCGGTCGACACCGTCACCGTCGAAGGCTCGAACTTCCAGGTCGACACCGAATACACCATTTCGGCGACCCTCAGCGGCGCGTCCATCGGCCTGCTCGTGTACTTCAGCGATAACGGGCAGTTCATCGGCAGCCCCAAGGTGCCGTGGCCGGTCGGGCATTCCAGCATCACCTGGAAGCCGTCCACCAAGGGCCAGCACATCATCACCGTCGAACAGGGCGGCAGCACCCAATCCACGACCGTCACGGTGGCCGATAAGCCGCTAGGCTCGGGCAGCTCCAGCTCCGGCAGCGGCTTCGGGCCCGCCGGACCGCTCGGCAGCGGCAGCAGCGGCACCACCGGCAACGGCAAGTGAACGGAACCACCAGCATGAACAGCATGTCCCGGCGACTCGGCAGCGGCGTCGCCGGTCTCGCCACCGCCGCCGCGATCATCGTCCTGGCCGCACCCCAGGCGAGCGCGACCGTGGACTCGATCACGGTGTCCGGCAGCGATCCGCACACCATCAACACCGAGTACACGCTCACCGCGAACCTCAGCGGCGCGGGCATCGGCCTGCTCGTCTACTGGACCGACAACGGCAATGACCTGAGCGGTCCCAAGGTGCCGTGGCCGGTCGGCTTCTCCAGCATCACCTGGAAGCCCACCACCCCGGGACAGCATCTGCTCACCGCCTCCCAGGGCGGCAGCACCAAGACCATCGCCGTGACCGTCACCGATCCGGCCAACCCGGGCACGCCCGGCGGCGGTAATCCGGGCACCCCCGGCGGCAGTTCCGGCAGCGCGAACAAGGCCCTCGGCGGCCTGCTCGGCGGATTGACCGGCAGCGCGGGCAGCTGACCCGGAAGTGACAGCGGTTACAGCGGGCGTTCGCGAGGCGGCGTCCGCTGGGCCGCGTTACAGGTGTGGCAACCGCGACAGGTGTACAGCGGGTGAACCGGCCCGAATCTCGGACAGCATTCCAATCAGGCTGCGCGGAAAGGTGTTTCGAAGATCTACCGGCGTCGTGACCTCGGAATGTGAGCGATGGGAAGTGCGCGCGACATCGGCTCGCTACTGCTGATTCACCGAAACGTGTTAGACATCCTGCCCATGATCAAGAAATCGCTCACCGTCGCCGCGCTGGCCGCCGGTGTTGTTCTCACCCTCGCGCCGCACGCCGGTGCCGATAACACCGATCCCGCCAAGTTCTCGGATGTCACCGCCAACTTCGTGCCGTACAACGACCTGAACGTGCTCAGCGCCAAGGACAGCGGCAAGCTGATCATCGTCAGCCCCTACGGCACCACCCGGACCATCGCCTGCCGCGGCAACGGCCAGGACGTGGCGTACTACGACTGCAAGCAGCAGGACGACCTGGGCTGGATCAACCTCGCCCAGCAGGACATCCCCGGCCTGGGCCCGGGCTGGGTCTACACCATGCAGTCCGACCCCGCCGCGTAAGCAGCACAAGACAATTCACGCCCCGCTTCGACATCGAAGCGGGGCGTTTTCGTTCACGAAAAGTCGCGCCCGCGTCGGAATCCGAAGCGGGCGCGGTCTTTGCGCACGTGACGACTGATTTCGTGAGCTTCGGGGTAACTCCCGGGGTACCCCCGAAATCGGGTGGGCACCCAACCGCCGGCACGCGTGCCCGACGCCGACGGCTCGGAGCCGGGCGCTAAAGGCTCGGGGAGGCGGTCAAGCTTCGAGCTTGTAGCCGAGGCCGCGGACCGTGACCAGGTGTTCCGGCTTGGCCGGGTCCGATTCGATCTTGGAGCGCAGGCGCTTGACGTGCACGTCGAGGGTTTTGGTGTCACCGACGTAGTCGGCACCCCACACGCGGTCGATGAGCTGGCCGCGGGTCAGCACTCGGCCGGAGTTGCGGAGCAGGTATTCGAGCAGGTCGAACTCCTTGAGCGGCAGCGTCACCGCCTTGCCGTTCACCTGCACCGTGTGGCGATCCACGTCCATGCGGACCGGACCGGCCTCCAGCACGCTGGTCTCACCGCCGCTGTCGGCCTCCTCGCCGACACCGCGGCGCAGCACGGCGCGGATGCGGGCGATGAGCTCGCGCGAGGAGTAGGGCTTGGTGACGTAGTCGTCGGCGCCCAGTTCCAGGCCGACCACCTTGTCGATTTCGCTGTCGCGCGCGGTCACCATGATCACGGGGACACTGCCGCGGGCGCGCAACTGCTTGCACACATCGGTGCCGCTCATGCCGGGCAGCATGAGGTCGAGAAGGACGATGTCCGCCCCGGACCGGTCGAACTCGGCCAGCGCGGACGGGCCGTCACCGACCACGGTGACCTCGAACCCCTCCTTGCGCAGCAGGAATGCGAGCGGATCGGCCAGCGACTCCTCGTCCTCGACGATCAGCACACTCGTCATCGGGTTGCCTCCACACCGTTGGTTCTGGCCCGCCCGAGGGGGCGCGGACCGGTTTCCTTCTTCGCCGCCGGAATCCCGGCGGAAAGTCTTTTGTCGCCGCCATTGAGATCGGCGGGGTGGGACGGGATACGCAGGGTGAATGTGGACCCCGTGCCCAATTTGCTCCACAGGGTGACCTCACCGCTGTGGTTGGCCGCTACGTGCTTGACGATAGCCAGCCCGAGCCCGGTACCGCCGGTGGCGCGCGAACGCGCCTTGTCGGCCCGGAAGAATCTTTCGAAGACGCGTTCCTGGTCTTCCTTGGCGATGCCGATACCGCGATCGGTGACCGCGATATTCACGTGGCCGCCGCGCAGTGCCCGGCTCACCGAAACCTGCGATCCGCGCGGCGAATACGCGATGGCGTTCTCCACCAGGTTCGACAGCGCGGTCACCAGCAGAGTCTGATCGCCGATCACCTCGAGGCCGCTGGTGGAATCGGTGCTCACCGTGATGCCCGCGGCTTCCGCGGCGGTCCGGGAGCGCTCGATGGCCTGGTTGACGACGCTGTCCACGTCGACGGCTTCGAGTTCGGGCAGTTTCTCCGCGCCCTGCAGGCGGGACAGCGCGATCAGCTCGGTGACCATCTTGCCCATGCGGCGGGCCTCGCCGTGCAGGCGTTCGCCGAAGTGCCGCACCGATTCCGGATCGTCCGCCGATTCCAGCAATGCCTCAGCCAACAGGCTCATGGCGCTCACCGGCGTCTTGAGCTCATGGCTGACATTGGCGACGAAGTCGCGGCGGGTGGCCTCCATGCGGGCCTGTTCGGAATCGTCGTCGGCGAAAAGAACCACGAAGTTCGGGTTCTCCTGCGACAGCGGCCTGGCAACACCCCGGACTGCGAGCCGCGCGCGGCCCGGCAACGGGATTTTCGCGGTCAGCTCGAATTCGATATCGCTGCCGCCCGCGAGCACCTGCTGCACGGCGGCCCAGGCGCGTTCGTCGAGCAGCCGGTCATGGACTATGCCCAGCTCCTCGGCCCGCGGGTTCACCAGCACCACATCGCGGTACTGGTCGACCACGGCGATACCGCTCTCGGAGGCGAGCACGATCAGGTCCAGGACCTGCGACATGGTCAGACCCGAATCGGTGGCGGCGCGAATCCGCTCCTGCCGGGCATTGACATACGGAATGAGCAATCCACCGACTGCCAGTCCAACGACGGCCGCCAGGACTGCCAACAGCACGGCCTGTGGAACGCTCACGCTTTGAATCGTACGGTCGACTCAGCCGTCGCCAACCCCGGGTGCAGGAAGTTTCACGCAGGTCACAGGGGCTTCGGCGGGAGTTGGCCCGCCGTTCACGCAATGTTTCGACTGGTCGGGGGCGGCGTTCGGCATTTTTGTGGCAAACACGAGGTAGGGCCGGTTCAGTCCTCGGGGTTGCCGTACAGCGCCGCGCGGACGGCATCGCCGTGCCGATCGGCCCACACGCCCAGGGCCACGATCGGGGTGAGCAGATCGATGCCGGCGGCCGTCAGCTCGTACTCCACGCGCGGCGGCGCTTCGGCGTAGCGGCGACGTTCCAGCAATCCCATCCGCTGCATGCGGCGCAGGGTCTGGGTGAGCATCTTCTGACTGATGCCGCCGATCGCGCGCTGCAATTCGATCGGGCGCAGCGGACCCGCGCGCAGGGTGTAGACGATCACGGTCAGCCAGGAGTTGCCGAAGATGTCCACCGCCAGGCGGGCCGGGCAATCGGATTCGTAGTCCCCGTACTCCGGGAACTCCACCACCTCGGGCGCGGTCAACTCGATCGTCACGCCTCCACCCTGCCAGCGCCATTGCGCACCCGCGAGTGCGTATCGGAATTCCTAACGTCGAATTCGCAACCACGACACAGGAGTTCACATGCGAATCGGAATCATCGGAGCCGGAGCCATGGCGCGGGCGCTCGGCGGCGGCTGGGCGGCGGCCGGGCACGACATCGTCATCGGAGCGCGCGACGCCGCACGCGCGCGGGAAGCGGCGACGGCGATGGGGAGTCACGTGCGGGCGGCGGACATCGGCGAGGCCGCCGCGTTCGGCGAGGCGGTGTTGTTGGCGCTGCCCGTCACCGCGCTGGCCGAGGTGCTCGATGCCCATGGCGCGGGGCTCGCCGGACGCACGCTCATCGACTGCACCAATGCCTTCCGGCCGGACAGCGGAACGTTCGTGCTGTCGGAAGACGCTGTGGCCGAACGCATCGCGGGGACCGTTCCGGCGGCGCACGTGGTGAAGGGGTTCAATCTGTGCGCGGCCGAGGTCTATGCCGGAACACGGCGCGAGTTCGAGGGCCGCACCCTGCTGGTCCCGCTGTGCGGTGACGATGCGGACGCCGTCGCCCGCGTCGCATCGCTCGCGGCGGATCTGAAGTTGCGTCCCTTCCACGCGGGCGGGCTGGCACAGGCCAGATATCTGGAGGCCACCTCGGCCTTCGTGGTCGGACAGTGGTTCGGCGGCAATGACTCTCGCGCCATGTTCCCGCCCTTGGAAGCGACCTTCGCGGCCGTCGACGACTAGTCCGGGCAAAGAAAAAATCCGAGTGTGCACGCCGTTGTGCACACTCGGATTTCAGGCCCGGAAGAGCGGAATCACCAGCCGGTGTTACCGCGAACCGGGACATTCACGAAGCTCGGACGATTCGGGTCGAGCTGCACGTGCTGCGGCTTCAGACCGGTATCGATGAGCATCGGGAGAATCGGCAGGCCCTTGGGGAAGTTGCCCGCGAAGACGTCCACCCGCAACCGGTGTCCCGGCTGCAGCAGACCCTGGGTACCGCTGAGCGCGATATCGAGGGTGGTGGCCTCGCCCGGCACCGTCGGCTCGCTCTTGTCCAGCGAGGTGAGGGCGCGGGGATCGGTGTAGTCGCCGTTCTCCGAGCGCGCGCTGTTGGCCTCGTCGATCTGGCGCATGGACGCCATCATCTGCCCGGAGGTCAGCACGGTCGATTTGCCGTCGGGCGCAACATCATTGACGGTGACGGTCCAGTAGCCGTCGGCGGCGTCCTGAACGGTGTTGAGGTGCACCGCGATCGGGCCGGAGATGGTGGTGGCCTCGGCGACCGGGGCACTGGTGAAGGTCAGCCCGTTCAGCTCGGCGACCCGCGAATCCAGCGCGCAGCCGTCGATGATGGACAGCACACCGGCACTGCCCTGTGCGGCGTCATTGGAGCACAGTGTGGTCAAACCCATTGCGACACTGAGCCGGTCGGTATCGCCATTGGCCTCGGCGGTCAACGAACCGTCGTACAGGCTGTTCGCGGTGCCGCTGCGCTGCGATGACAGGTACATGCGGCGGTAGCGCGCGGCCTCCTCCGAGGGCGCGGAGGTGCCGAAGCCGCCCTGGGTGATCCAGCCGCCGCCCTGCTGGCGCAGGGTGACCGGGCCGTACTTGTCGATGCCGTTGTCGATTCCCTTGAGCCACTTGTCGAACCAGGCGCGCTGCAGCACGTCCAGGCGCGGCGGCAGCCCGGGGCGACCGGCTTCCGACCCCGAGGTGACGTGGTAGGTGTTGCCCATGAGCAGCTGCTTCTGCCCGGCGGGCAGCGGAATCTCGTTGTAGATCTTGGATTCCGAGTAGGTGAACAGGTCGTGCCAGCCGCCGGTGACGAAGGTCGGCACCTGGATGCGGCTCGGATCGCCGAGCCAATCCTTGCGCTCGGACGACAGATCGTTGAGCATCGCCTTCACGCGCGGGTCGAGGCTGTTCATATCGGTGCTGGTGTACGCCGACATGAGCACGTCCAAATAGGTGAACGGATCGTCGGCGCGGTCCTGCAACCACTTGAAGTCGAACTTGCCCTGCGCGATCGAGGCCAGATCCGGCACCCACTTGAGCCCGTTGATGGCACTCAGCCACAGCGGGATGAAGTTGAAGCCGAAGCCGCCGCCGGGCGCGAGCACATCGTCGACGAGGTCGCTGCCGGGCACGATCGGGAAGATGGCCTTCAGCGCGGGCGGCTGCTTCTCCGCGGCCTGCACCTGGTTGATGGCGCTGTAGGACAGTCCGTTCATGCCGACCCGGCCGTTGGACCAGCTCTGCTTGGACGCCCAGTCGATGGTTTCGACGGTGTCCTGCTGCTCGCGGCCACGCAGCATGTCCCATTCACCCTGCGAGAATCCGGTACCGCGCACGTCCACGACGACCTGCGTGTATCCGGATTTGATGAGCTGGCGGTCGACGGAGAAGTTGCGGAGTTCGCCGTTGCCCGCGGCATTCAGCAATTCACCGAAGCCGGAGATGGGGGTGCCGGAGAGGTTGATGTTCCGGAACACGTTGACCAGGGCATCGCCCAGGCCCGGAATCGCGAAGGCGCTGTCGGCGACGTTCGACACCAGCTTGGTGTAGGGCGTCAGGTTCAGCACGGTCGGGGTAGGGGTGTCGATGGGGCGGCCCGAGGCGTCCGCCGGGTGATAGACGTTGCCCTTCAACACGGTTCCGTCGCTCATCGTGATGGGGACGTCCCATTCGATGAATACGTTCGGGTACTGCTGCTGACCGTCTTCGGTGGCGGTCCAGGCCGCTCCCGCCGCGCCACCGTCGGGACCGGCCGGAATAGGGGCCGCGTCCGCTGTGATGGCGGTCAAAGGAACGAAAAGAGTGGCTGCCGTGGCTAGCACAGTGGCCCGTAGCGCGTGCTTCATCGAACGTGATCTACCTCTCGCAAATGGTCGAACGTCCAGAGCATAACTACCGAGAAGTAAGTTGCAAACCCCGGTTACACGTACCGTTTTAAATGGGCAAAATTCCGGCAAATTTGAAATGCCTTGCGGCGGAATACCCTACGGTGCCGTACTGAGATGTGCATCACATCGTAAGTCATTCACGCCATGAATAAGCGTGAGACACGAATTGTCCGGAGAAATGAAAAACGCGCTGTAGCCATGTAATCCGGCTACAGCGCGTTCGCGTTACTTACTGTTACTTGCCACCCTGATTGGCGACGGCGGCAGCGCCGGCGGCGGCGGCCTCCGGATCCAGGTACTCACCCGGGCCCAGCGGGCGCAGGTTCTCGTCCAGCTCGTACTTGAGCGGAATACCGGTGGGGATGTTCAGCTCGGCGATGGCGTCGTCCGAGATGCCCTCCAGGTGCTTCACCAGCGCGCGCAGCGAATTACCGTGCGCCGCAATGAGAACCGTCTTACCGGCGGTGACATCCTGGGAGATGGTGTCCTCCCAGTACGGCACCATGCGGGCCACGACATCCTTGAGGCATTCGGTCAGCGGCACATCGATACCCGCGTAGCGCGGATCGGCGTCCTGGCTGTATTCGCTGCCCGCCTCGATCGGCGGCGGCGGGGTGTCATAGCTGCGGCGCCACAGCATGAACTGCTCGTCGCCGTACTGATCCTTGATCTCCGCCTTGTTCTTGCCCTGCAGCGCACCGTAATGCCGCTCGTTCAGACGCCAATCGCGCACGACCGGAATCCAATGCCGGTCACAGGCGTCGAGCGCGTTATTGGCGGTGCTGATGGCACGGCGCAGCAGCGAGGTGTAGACGATATCGGGCAGAATCCCGTGCTCGGCCAGCAATTCACCGGCACGCTTGCCTTCGGCGACACCCTTATCCGTGAGACGGACGTCCACCCAGCCGGTGAACAGGTTGAGGGCATTCCATTCGCTCTCGCCGTGGCGCAGCAGCACGAGGGTGTACGTCATGGGGGTCATCTTTCCACGAGCAGCGCGGCGCCCACGAGGGTGGCCTGATCAGTGAGTTCGGAGGGAACGACGCGGAGCTCACGCAGGAATGTCAGCCGCGCGTGCGCGGCGGCCGACTCGCGCAGCGGACCCCAGAGCGGCTCCCCCGATTGCGCGAAGCCGCCGCCGATGACGACCAGATCGGTGTCCAGCAGCGCCGCCGCCGACGCGACCGCAGCCCCGATGGCGGTGCCCGCGCGATGCAGCGCCGCCACCGCGATCTCGTCCCCGGCGTGCGCGGCTTTCGACAGCTCGATTCCGGTGGTGCCGGTCCACCCCTGCCCGCGCGCCCAGCGCACCGAGGATTTCCCGCTGGCCACGGCCTCGACGCAGCCGAAACCGCCGCAGGCGCAAGGCTCTTCGTTACCCGGAACGATGATATGGCCGATATGCCCGCCATTTCCGGTGCGGCCCATGACAACCCGGTCATCGGAGATGACGCCGCCGCCGATCCCGGAGGACACCGTCAGCGCCAGCACATTCGGCACCCCGCGCGCCGCGCCGAAGCGCTGTTCGGCGAGTACCAGGCAGACCCCGTCGATGGCGAAGCGAATCTCCGCGTCCGGGAACAACTCCCGGACCGCGTCCACCAGGCGGAAACCGTCCACCCACTCCGGGATATTGAGCGGTCCGGTCACGCCGGTGCGCACATCCACCGGTCCGGCCGCGCCGATGCCGACCGCGGTCACCTCGGCGGTGCCCGCGACGGTCAGCAGCAGTTCCAGACAGGCCGTCCAGACCTTCGTCTCGGGAACCTGGACGCGGCGAACGGATTCCACTCCGCCGTCCGCGCCGACAATGCCCGCCGCGAATTTCGTC
This sequence comes from Nocardia sp. NPDC052001, assembly GCF_040680615.1. Taxonomy (NCBI): domain Bacteria; kingdom Bacillati; phylum Actinomycetota; class Actinomycetes; order Mycobacteriales; family Nocardiaceae; genus Nocardia; species Nocardia sp. NPDC052001. Next base: position 13,722 of record NZ_JBFAXC010000016.1, read on the forward strand.
GCACCGATATCCAGCGCCAATGCCACCATGGCGGGGAGACTACAGCTTGTCCTCGGCGTCGACGAGGTGTTCGAAGGCACGCAGGTTCTTCAGCGATTCCCCGCGCGAGACCCGCCATTTCCATTCCCGGCGAATGGATTCCGCGAATCCCAATTCCAGCAGGGTATTGAAATCGGCGTCCACGGCCTCGAGGATCTGACCGAACCAGGTGTCGAGTTCATCGGGGGTGACGGCGTGGTTGGCCAGGCGGCCCACCAGGTAGATATCGCCGACCTTGTCGATCGTGTACGCCACGCCGTAGAGGCGGCGATTGCGGCGCAGCAGGAATTTGTAGACGCCCTCGAAATTCTCGTCCGGTTTACGGCAGACGAAGGATTCCATGCGAATGCCGTGCTTGCCGACCGTGACGCCGATGACCGTCTTGAGTTTGCGCTCACCGGGCAGCACCACCACGAAGGTGCCATCGGCCTCGCGCGAGTATTCGATCTCGCGGTCGCGCAGCGTCTGGTCGACGATCCGCGCGGTGGCCTCGGCCCCACCGGGATTCGACTGTGCCCCTGCACCGTTCGAAGGCGCGGCGCTATCACCCGGTTGTACGGGGTCGCTCATCGGCGTACGGCTCCCATCCGGCGCCGCCAGAGCGCCAGCGATCTGGCTTGATTGCTGTCAACGTGCACGCTACCGGTGCGATTGCGGCGGTCCCGGGACTGGCCGAGCGCGGCGGCGTAACTGTCCAGCATGCCGTCGGCGGTATGCGCCCAGGAGAAGTTCGCGGCGTGTTCGACCGCGGCCGCGCCCATCACCTCCAGGCGGCCCGGATTCTCCAGCAGCGAGCGCAGCGCGCTCGCCCACTCGGGGGTGCGGTGGCCGGGCACCAGCAGTCCGGTGACGCCGTCGCGCACGGCCGTGCCGAGCCCGCCCACATCGGCGGCCAGCACGGGGGTGCCGCTGGCCTGCGCCTCGATGGCGACCAGACCGAAGGATTCGTTGTAACTGGGCACCGCCACCAGATCCGCCGCGCGATACACCTGCACCAGGCGATGCGGCGGCTGCGGCGGCAGGAAGGTGACGCGATCGGAAATGCCCAGTGCCGCAGCCAATTCGATGAGCGCGTCGGGGCGCTCCAGGCCACTGCCGGAGGGCCCGCCGACGATCAGCACGCGCAGCGGCCGCTCGGGGCGCTGCGGTAGCGCGGCCTCCTCGGCCAGCACCTGCGCGGCCGCGCGGACCAGCACATCGGGTGCCTTCAACGGTTGAATTCGCCCGATGAAAGCCACGATTCGCTCATTGTCGGGCAGGCCGAGTTCGGCGCGTGCGGCGGCGCGGTCACCCGGGCGGTACCGGTTCAGGTCCGCGCCGGGCAGCACCACATCGATGTGTTCGGGATCCGCGCCGTACAGCTCGACGAGCTGCCGGGCTTCCTCACCGGTATTGGCGACCAGCCGGTCCGCCTCCGCGACGATCTGCTTCTCACCGATCACGCGGGCGGCCGGTTCGGGGGTGTCCCCCTCGGCCAGATACAGATTCTTGACCGCGGCCAGGGTGTGCGCGGTGTGCACCATCGGCACCCGCCAGCGATCGCGTGCCAGCCACCCCACCTGTCCGGACAACCAGTAGTGCGAATGGATCAGGTCGTAATGCCCGGGCAGATGCCGGGCCTCCTGCCGCAGCACCTCACCCGCGAAGGGGCACAGCTGGGTGGGCAGATCATGCTTGTCCAGACCCTCGAACGGCCCGGCCACGACATTGCGGACCAGCACCCCCGGCGCGGCTTCCACCAGGGGTTCGTCATTCGAGGAGGTGGCCCGGGTGAAGATCTCCACCTGAGTGCCGCGGCGAGCCAATTCGATGGCCGTCTGCAGGACGTACACATTCATGCCGCCGGCATCGCCGGTACCCGGTTGGGCCAGGGGTGAGGTGTGCACCGATAGCACGGCAATCCGATTGGGCCGTAGGTCGGAACGTTGACTCACTACACCAGTGTGCACGCCCGCGGTAAGCGAATATACGTGGGTTACCCGACCTAGTGACCTCTCTCACATGGGAAGCCCCGGTCAGGACAGGGTTTCGACGAAGGCGGTGAGCTCTGCCACGAAGCGTTCAGGGTCCTCGATGAACAGGCCGTGCTGGGCTTGCGGCCAGTACGAGGTGCTCGAATTCGGGACGGTATCGGCGATGTACCGGCCGTTCTCGACCGGCACCACCGGGTCGGCCTCACCGTGCATGACGAAGACCGGGACATCGAGGTTCGCCAGGGTTTCGGTGTTGTCGACCGTCCGATAGAACAGCGCCTTGCGCACCCGGGGCAGGGTCGCGACGCTGCCACCGAACAGGCGCTGGGCATCGCCGCCCTTATCCCGGCCGGGACCGGTATTGGCATTGCCGAAGGCCGCGAACCCGCGCATGGCGCGACCGGCGCTCTCCTCGAAGACATCCGGAATGGCCTTCTGCATGGCCGGGCCGGTGCCGGCGCCGGGCACGTTCTTGCCGATCCCGGCCTGGGAACCGGTGTAGACGACGCCCGCGACGGCGGCGGTGCCGTAGGCGGTGAGGTAGTCGCTGAGCACGATGCCGCCATAGGACCAGCCGAGCAGCACCGCACCGGCGGAGATACCCTCGGCGGCCAGCACGGCCGCCACATCGGCGGCCCAGTTCTTCGGATCGTCGTATCCGGTTTCGGGGGCGTCGGAGTAGCCGTGACCGCGCAGATCGAGGGCGATCACCCGGAAACGCTCGGCCAGGTCGTCGGCGGCGCGACCCCAGCAGCGCAGGGTTCCGGACCAGCCGTGCAACAGCACCAGCGGCCGTGCGCCTTCAGGACCGGTGACCCGGTAAACGATATTCGTGCCGTCCGCGCTGACCACTTCCCGAATTGCCATACCGGTCAGGCTAACCGGGAGCGCTACGGGGTCCTCGCCCCCGCCGCAGTACCTGCGGCGGGGGCAGGGCGGGGGAAGATACGGCGGAATTTCGACCCTTGCCTAAGCTCATGACATGAGCATTCGCACCGCTGTTGTGACCGGGGCAAGTTCGGGAATCGGGGAGGCTACTGCCCGGGAGCTCGCGAAGCAGGGGTACCACGTGTACGTCGGTGCGCGGCGGGTCGATCGGCTGGAGAAGCTGGCCGCGGAGATCGGCGGCACGGCGCTGCCGCTCGATGTCACCGACGAGGAGTCGGTGCGCGCGTTCACCGAGGCGATCGGCGAGGTCAACGTACTGGTCAACAATGCCGGTGGCGCAAAGGGTTTGGCCTCGGTCGCCGACGCCGATCTGGATGACTGGCGCTGGATGTGGGAGACCAATGTGCTGGGCACGCTGCGCCTCACCAAGGCGCTGCTGCCCAAGCTGATCGCCTCGGGCGACGGCCTGATCGTCACCATCACCTCGGTGGCGGCGATGACGCACTACGACAACGGTTCCGGCTACACCTCCGCCAAGCACGCGCAGGCGGTGCTGCACCGGACCCTGCGCGGTGAGCTGCTGGGCCAGCCGGTGCGGCTGACCGAGATCGCGCCCGGTGCGGTGGAGACCGAGTTCTCGCTGGTGCGCTTCGACGGTGACGCCGACCGCGCCGCCAAGGTGTACCAGGGCATCGATCCCCTTGTGGCGCAGGACATCGCCGAGATCATCGGCTTCGTCGCCGCGCGCCCGGCGCACGTCAACCTGGACACCATCGTGGTGAAGCCGCGCGATCAGGCCGAGGCGGGCCGCTTCGCGCGCCGCTGAATCCGCTAGGGAAGCAAGCGAATTCGCAGGGTCTCGTAGGTGGGGATGAAAACCTTTCGGCGGTAACGCCGTTCGACGATCTCCCACGGGCGGCCGTTGGCGGTCAAGGCTTCCAGCAGTGATGTCAGCTCCGAGTGCACCAGTTGCAGCCCGACACAGAGGTGACGGCCGCCGCCGAACCACAGCTGCCGGGTCTCGGGGTTGTAGTCGCGGTCGATGCTGAACGGCCCGGCCGCGTTGTTGATCGACCAGGTCAGGATTTTGACATGCTCGCCCGCGCGCAGCTGCCGCCCCGCGACCTCCACATCGCCGATCACCGACCGCCCGACCAGATAGGCCGGACTGGTGACGCGCAGGGTCTCGCGCACCGCATCGGGCATGCGCTCGGGCCGTGCGATCAGTTCCCGGTGATCGCCGCTGTCGTGCAGTAGCGCGACCATGCGGGTCATGGCGCTGGCGAGGGTGTCGGTTCCGGCCACGGCCATGAGAATGGCCAGGCCCGAGGCGTGTTCGAGTTCCAGGCCGAGTTCACGGCAGCGGCCGAGCGTGGTGGCGGGATCGGCGCGTTCGTAGGCGTCGGGCACCGAGGTGGCGAGTTTGGTGGCCAGGGTGCGAGCGCGTGCCACGGCCACCGGATCCAGGGTGGTTGACGCCATTGTCCCCATGGCGAGGTTGACCAATTCCTCGACGTGTTCGAACAGGATCCGGAAGGGCTGGTCCGGATCATCGCTCTCGTCGACCGCCGCGCCGTCCTCGGCGAAGATGGCGGCGATATCGGCGGGCCGCATGCCGACCAGATCCGAGACGCTGCGCCCGACCAGCACGCGCGCGCGTTCGGCGATGTCCACGGTCTTGCCGTCGGCGAGGTCGGCGGTGATCTGCTTCAGCGCGGGTCCGAGCACCCCGTCCACCAGGGCATCGGTGTGCGCGGCGGTGAACAGGTCGCGGACCTTGGTGCGCAGCGCGGTGTGCCCGGGCCCTTCGAACAGGTCCTCGACCCAGTCGCCGATGACCTGCGCCCACCAGTGCCCGGCCGCGCCCTCGGCGACGATGCTGAAGTGGTTGCTGTCATTGAAGATCTGCCGCGCGACCAGGGGATCGGCGACGAACCAGCCGAGTTTGGGCAGTTTGCGGATGGGTTTAGCGGCGCGGCCCGCCAGCAGGACGGCGGGCAGCCAGGGTTGACCGGCGGCGAGCAGCGTCAGTTCGTGCCGGGTGGCTGCGTTGATCATGTTGCGTCCCAATGTAGTTCACTTCACACAAAGTGAATTGCGGAATTTTCATATTGGCAATACCGGCACTGCTACCGTCGCCGCAACCGTGGGCAGTTTGGAGTGATCACATGGTGCGAGCACGAATCGAGGCGGTGGGCTCCTACCTGCCCACCCTGGAAGTATCTACCGCCGAGCTGCTGACGCAACTCGACGTCGAATCCCCCATCGACTTGGAGAAGGTCAGCGGCGTCAAACATCGCCGCCGCTGCGGCGTGGACGCCGACGGACAGCGCGAGGACTCGTTCACCGTCGCGCTCGCCGCCGCGCGCGGCGCGCTGGCCAACTCCGGCTACGCGGCGAACGAACTGGATATCGTCATCTCCTGTTCGATCACGCGGATACGCGAGGACGACTTCTGGGTCGAACCGTCCTTCGCGCTGCTGCTGCGCAATGAACTCGGCGCGAGCGGAGCCATCCACTTCGACGTCTCCAATGCCTGCGCGGGCATGCTGACCGGGGTGCTGGTGCTGGAACGCATGATTCGCGCGGGCATCGTCAAGAACGGGCTGGTGGTGTCCGGCGAATACATCACCCCCATCTCCGATACCGCCGTGCGCGAGATGTCCGAGAAATACGATCCGCAGTTCGCCTCGCTCACCGTCGGCGACGGTGCGGCCGCGGTCATCCTCGACAACGCGGGCACCGCCGACGAGGGCATCGACTACATCGAACTCAATACCAGCGCCGCCTTCGCGCAACTGTGCCTGGGCATGCCCAGCGACCGCGGTCCGGGCATCGCGCTGTACACCGACAATCGCGCCATGCACAACGAATCCCGCTACCTGCTGTGGACCACCCGGCAACGGGATTTCCTGGCCGAACGGAACAGCGATTTCGCCGCCGAAGGCTACGACCACGTCATTCATCACCAATTCAGCGGTCCCGCAGTGGAATTGATCAACAAAATCGCCGAGCGCGAATTCGATGCCGCCGTTCCGCCCGGTATCGCGGTCCTGGACCGGTACGGAAATACGGCCTCCACATCGCATTTCGTGGTTTTGCACGACGCGCTGCGACAGCAGCGGCTAGCGTCCGGAATGAAAGTACTGATGGTGCCCGCGGCCTCCGGCGTGGTAGCGGGATTTCTGTCGGTGACTCTCGGAGAACTGCGGGTGTGATGAGCATGAACATTGTTATTTCCGCCGTCGCCGTCGAAACCGGTTGCGGCAGTTCCATCGAACAGGCCGCCGCGGCCGCGAAACGCGCTATCGCCCAGGCGGGCACGACACCCGAGCGGATCGACGCGCTGATCAACACCGGCGTCTACCGGGATTCGAACATGGTGGAACCGGCCATGTCCGCGCTCGTGCAGCAGGCCGCCGGCATCGGGCTCGAATATCGCAGCGGCGATGTGCCCTGTCTGTCCTTCGATCTGATGAACGGCGCCTGCGGTGTGCTCAATGCCGTCCAGGTGAGCCAGGCGCTGTTGCAGGCGCCGAATGTGCATCGGGTGCTGGTGGTCAGCGGTGACGCGCATCCGTCGAAATCCACTGCGCCACAGGATGGTTTCCCGATCACCCCGGTCGGTGCGGCACTGCTGCTGGAGAAGGGCGAGGGCGCGGCCGGGTTCGGCGCACTGCACATCAGCGCCACCGCGGCGACGCCCGAACCGGTCGGCTATGTGCGACTACCCGAGATGGGCAACACCGGGCGGTCCACCATCATCGTCGACCGGACCGTCAATACCGTGGAAGACCTACTGCACCATGCGGTTTCGGCCGCCAGCGAAGCGCTCGAGGTCGCCGAGGCCGATCCGGCGCGCACCCTGCTGATCTGCAGCCGTCCGACGGCCGACTTCCCGGCACTGCTCGCCGCGCGGCTGGGCCTGCCCGCCGATGCCGTGCAGGCCGCCGACGTCGAGGGTGACGCGCACACCTCCGCCCTGCCCGCCGCCTATCTCGCGGCCCGGGACAGCGGCAGACTCGCCACCGCCGACATAGCGCTGTTCGTGGCCGCCGGAGCGGGGCCCGCCGCCGCGGCCATCGCGTATCGCCTGCCTCCGGCATAATCGACGCCGGAGGGATGATCATGAGCGAACTCTGGGTGATCGTGCCCGCATACAACGAAGAGCACGGCATATCCGCCACGCTGAACGCGCTCGCCGCCCAGCGGGACCCGAAATTCACGCTGGTCGTGGTCGACAACAATTCCACCGACGGCACCGTCGGCGTGATCGAGGCGTTCGCGGCCGCGCATCCGGAAATGCGCGTCGAGGTCATCACCGAAACCCAGAAGGGCACCGGGGCCGCCTCCGACACCGGAATGCGGTACGCCATCGCGGGTGGAGCCACCCGCCTGGCCCGCACCGACGCCGACTGCCTGCCCTATCCGGACTGGATCGAACGGATCAACGCCGGATTCGACTCCGGGCTGCGGCTGGTCAGCGGACAGCTCATCCCCCGCACCGATGAGGGCGTGCGCTGGCGGGATCGGACCATCATCCGGATCGTGCTCGAAGTCGCGTCCGCGTTCGGCAAGCTCCGGCCCGGCAATCAGGACCCGCGCTATCTGGGGCCGTACGTCATGACGCCCGGCTGCAATATGGCCATAACCAGCGAACTCTACGAGGCCGCGGGCGGCTTCCCGCGCACCGCCATCGAGGATCTGCACGAGGATCGGGCACTGGTGAACGCGGTCCGCATGCTCACCACCGACTATGGGCTGCGGCGCGATGTGCGGGTGCACGCCTCCAACCGGCGGGTACGCGCGTGGGGCGTGCGAAAAACCCTCGCCTGGTACGCCGATCACCGCTACAAACCGGAACTGGTGGACATTCGGTGACCGCACCGCCGAGCGACTTCCTGCATCTGCTGCGCGAACAGGTGCGGAACAAGCCCGACAGTCCGGCACTGGGCATGGTCGGGGAACGCCCGCTCAGCTTCGCCGAACTCGACGACCGGATCACCACGGTCTCGGAACGGCTGCGCGCCAATGGTTTCCGGGCGGGCGATCGAATGCTGTTCTCCATTCGCCCGTGCGTGGACGCGGTGGTGCTGATCTTCGGCACCATCACGGCGGGTGGAACCATCGTGTTCGTGGATCCGGGGGTCGGTCCGGAGTTGTTCGCACGGCGCATCGGACTGGTCGAACCCGCTTGGGCGGCAACGGAATCGCTGCTCTATCTGTTGAGCGGACCACTGAGCCGAGTGGGCCGCATGCGGGGCCTGTCCCTGCCCGCGTTCGGGCGACTTGCCGTGCGGCACATTCACAGTGGCCCGCGACTGCCCGGAACCCCGGGCGGCTCACTACCGCTGCGGCATCTGCTCGATGACGCGCCCGTCGCGAGCGATTCAGCGGAATCGGCCGCGGATCCGACCGCCGAAGCGTTGATCGTCTTCACCTCCGGCACCACCGCAGCCCCCAAAGCCGTTGTGCACAACCGCGGTTCGCTCGGCGCGGGCCTGGCCGCCATGGCCGGGCGCAGCAGCCTCGGACCCGGCACGCACCTGCATACCGAACAATTGATGATGGGACTGCCCGCGTTGCTGGCGGGTGCGCAGTGGTCCATGCCGCGCTACCCGCGCTTCGGCACCCATATCGAACCGATCGGATTCGCCCGGAACCTCACCGGCGCGACACACGCCTTCTTCACCCCGGCGGATCTGGCCGTAGTGCTGACCGCCATCGAAACCGGGAAACTCACCGCGCCCGCGACCCTGCGCGAGATATCGCTCGGCGGCGCACCGGTCACCACGGCGCTGCTGCGCCGCGCCCGCGCGGCGCTCCCCGGCTGCGAATTCCTCGCCATCTACGGTATGACCGAAATACTGCCGGTGGCAATAACTTCCGGCACCGCCAAACTCGACTTCGACGGTGCGGGCGACCCCCTGGGCGCACCCGTGCACGGCGTCACCGCCACCATCGCCGAAGACGGCGAACTCATCCTGTCCGGCCCCAACCTCTGCCACGGCTACCTCGGCGAACCACCGCTGACCGAGATCCGCACCGGCGACCTGGCCCGGCTGGACGGCGACACCCTCATCCTCATGGGCCGCAAGAAGGACATGATGCTGCGCGGCAAAACCAATATCTACCCGGGCCTGTACGAACCAGCCATCAACGCCGTCCCCGGCGTCCGCCAGGCCATCATGATCGGCCTCCCCGACGAAATAGGCGACGAGCGCATCATCCTCGCCGTCGTTCCCGATCCCGATGCGACAGATATGGTTTCGCACCTGCGCAGGGAACTCCCCACCCTGATCGACATCTCCGCCCTCCCCGACGACATCATCCTCGTCGACGACATCCCCGTCTCCGGCCGCACCAGCAAACCCGACCGCGCCGCCCTCCGCACGCAATTGGCCGCACGCACGAACTGAATTACGCTGGAACAAAAGCCTTTCGCGTGCCATTCCCCGTCATCCCGGCGCGTTTTGGCCGGGATGACGGAGTGGTAGCGCTATACCGCAGGGCGCGAAATGATTTCGGCGATGACGCGGTCGGCGAAGCGGTCGGCCTGCACGGCGTCCAGCACTCCATCGACGTAGCAGAAGGCGATCCGCATCTCCTCGTGGGCGGTCACGATCGCCACGGTGAGCGCACTGACGCAGGAATTTGTGGCGGCCACGGTCAGGCACGAAAGCCCCAGGCCACCAATCTCTTCCGGGAAATCCAGGCGGCCCAGGTTGGTGACCGAGACATTCCATGGTGCGCGGCGATCCACCATTTCGACAATCCTGGTGCCCGTCTGCACGGTGCGCGGGGTGCCGAACCGCATTCCGGCAACCGTCGACAGGTGTCGCCGCTGCCGCACGCCGCGCGCAAGCTGTCGATTCACCGATCGCGCCGCCCGCCACGGTGAGTCCCGCGCCCCATACCGCACGAAGGTCGTGAGCACGGGCGCGTAATTGCCCAGCTCGTCCGGCTCCGGCTGCGGGTCCAGCAGGCCCCGAAAGTCCACCGGTGAGCCGATTCCCGCAATTCCGCGCGCGGATCCCGACGCTTCCCCGATCGCTCGTGCGACCGCCGCCGCCAGTACCCCGTGCACGGTCACTCCGGCACGGCGGCAGTCGTCCGCGAGCGCCGCCAGGAGTTCGGCGGGCACCTTTCGATGGACTACCCGGGTCAGCCGATCCGGCAAGGCCACCGGAGCGCTGCCGCGCAGCCGTCGCGGGCGCAGGACGAGGGCCGCCGCCTGATCCAACAGCGTCGTGTAGGCATACCGCCAGAATCCGCGTGCCGCAACGGGAATCAGATCATCCGACGGCGCGATGGCGGGTCGGTCCGCGCCCGGTCGGCCGATCTCGTCTCGCACGGCGTATTCGATGATCTTGCGCAGCACGGTCATCAGGGAGCGGCCGTCCACGATGATGTGCGAGATCGTCAGGACGAGGTCGTGGTATTCGCCGGAAGTGCCCGGGGCATAGGCGATATCGGTGAGACGTGCGAAGCCCGCGGACACCTCGATCGGGGTGATCATTTCGGTGTCGATATGACGCTGCCAGGCGTCGTGCTCCGCGCAGCCGAACTGTCGCAGCGGAATTCGCGGCTCATCGAGAGGTTCGGCCCGCGGGTGCCCGTCACCGGTGTCGACGACGCCCATGCGCAGTAGCGGGTATTCGGCGAGCACCGCCGCGGTCGCGCGTTCGATTTGCTCCGCGGTCAGCCGCCCGTGCACCCGGACCCTGCCGACGCAATTGGCCGGGGAGATGCGATCGATGATCCAGAACCAGCGTTCCGAGGGGCTCAGTTCGCGGCCGGAATCGGTTGCCGTCGTTGCCGTTCTGCTCGCAACCACCGTAGAGCCTCTCGCCGCGCCTGTCCGGCGAGACTAGTGCGACGTGGCGGGGTTCGCATCCCGTGCGAGCGGGCGGCCGCACAAGGCCCGGAAACGGGACAGCGCGGGCACTCCTATCGAGTGCCCGCGCCGTGCCGGTGAGCGTTGCGGTCAGCGACCGCCGGGAGCCTGCGGGGGGACGGGGGCGGCGGTCACCACGGGTGCCGGTTCGCCCTGAATGGCGGACATGGACTTCCAGGTGGCCCAGTCGATGGTCCAGTCGTAGAGATCGCCGTCGGCGGCCGAGAGGTTGATACGGGTGCCGGACACCTCCACCGGATCACCGTAGAGCGCGGTCGGGAAGTAGGACTGCGCGTCACTGGTGCTGAGGTTGATGCAGCCGTTGGTGACGTTGGTATTGCCCTGCGCGGCAGACGATTCCGGGTTGGCGTGAATGAATTCGCCATTGTTGGAGATGCGCACGGCCCAGCGTTCGCGGGCATTGGTGTAGAACGGCGGATTCGACATGACGAAGTCCTCGTACTTCTCCGTCACCACGTGCACGCCGGAGCGCGTCACATTGCGGTCCTCATTGCCCTCGCCGTAGCTGACCGGGAAGTCGAACACGACCTGCCCGTCGCGGATCACCTGCATGCGGTGGCTGGTGGCGACGGCCTTCACGATCTGCGAGCGGCCGATCTTGAAGTCCGAGGTGATATCCGCGGCGCCGAACGAGCCCGCACCCATATCGAGGCCGTAGAGCTTGGCACCGACGTGTACGGCGGTGCCGGGCACCCAGTACTCGCGCGGCCGCCAGTGCGCACGGGAGCCGCCGTTGTCATCCGGCAACCAGGCCCAGGAGCCTTCCGCGGCGGGCGTGGTGGTGACGGTGAGCGCCTTCTCGACCGCGGCCTTGTTGTCGATGTGCTTGTTGAATTGCAGGATGATCGGCGCGGCGATGCCGACCTCCTGACCGTCGGCGATATTGATCGTCGCGTTCACCTCGGTCTTGGGATTGACGGTGGTGAACTTGGCGTCGATCGGCACCGGCTTGTTGTCGGTACCGGTGGCGGTGCCGGACCAGGTGTAGGTGATGCCGTAGCCCAGGGCCTCGTTGACGGTGAATTTACTGTGGTCCGGGCTGAATTCGCCGGTGACCTGCTTACCGTTCGGGTTGGTCAGGGCCACCTGGTCGATGCGGCCGCCGCTGACGGAGACCGATACGGGTGTGGTCGGGTTGACATTCTGTGCGCCATCGCCGGGTTCGGGGGTCACCTTGGCGGCCGGAGCGGCAGGTTTATCGGGGGTTCCGCCCTTATCGGACGTGCATCCGGCCACCAGCGCCACCGCGGCCAGTAGCGCGGCCAGTACAGCCGTCGCCCGCCGGACCGGGAATCCTCGTCTACTCACTTCCTCGACGTTACCCCCGCAAACCGAGTCCTCCAGCCGCCGAAACCGTGGTACCTGCCACCCCTACAGGGCGACTCCCACTGTGACAGGTTCGGGCTCGAGGTGGATTTCGAAGCGTTCAGCAACTCCTTGGCGAACTTCCCGGGCGAGTGCGGCGAGCTGCTCCGCAGTGGCAGCACCGCGATTGGTCAGAGCCAACGTGTGTTTGGTGGACAGTCGCGCGGGCGCGCCCGTACCCGGAAAACCCTTGGCGAAACCGGCGCGCTCGATCAACCAGCCCGCCGAGAACTTCACCCCGCCGGCCACCGGCCATGTGGGCACCGTCACATCGGCACCGAGGTGCGCGGCGATGGCCGCCCGCACCGACTCGACCCGATTGTCCGGAACGATCGGATTGGTGAAGAACGAGCCCGCACTCCAGGTGTCGTGATCCGCCGCGTCCAGCACCATGCCCTTGCTCGCGCGCAGGCGCAGTACCTCGGCGCGCACCAGCTCCGCCGGACGCGATTCCCCCTCCTGCGCGCCCAGCGCGACCGCCAGTTCGCGATAGCCCAGGGGTGCGCTGGAACCGTCCGCGCGCAGCGCGAATTCGACCGCCAGCACCACCGCGGCATCGCTGTGCTTCAACACCGAAGTGCGATAACCGAATCCGAGCTCGTCCGGCTCCACCCAGCGGATCGCACCGCTCGCCCGGTCCAGCAGCCGCACCCGGCGCAGCAGTGACGCCACCTCGACGCCGTACGCGCCGACATTCTGCACCGGCGTCGCCCCGGCGGAACCCGGTATGCCGGAAAGGCATTCGAGGCCACCGCGCCCCGCCGCGACCGACTTCGCCACCACCGCATCCCAATTCGCGCCCGCCTCCGCGATCAGGAAGTCGTCACCGAGCTCGACGCCGTCATTGGCGATGCGCACCGCCACGCCCGGGAATCCCGCATCGGAGATGAGCAGATTCGAGCCGCCGGCGATGAGGAGCACCGGAATACCGGCCGCGTCCAGGGCCCGCACCGTCGCCACCAGCGCCTCCGTGGAGGCGCAATCGGCCACGATCGCCGGGCCGCCGACCCGCAGCGTGGTCAGTTCGGCCAGCGGCACCGCGGCCCGCAGGCTCGCGCCGGTCCCGGCCAACCGGTCCCGGACGTCGTCGAAGGACACCACCCCAGTAGTACGCACAGGCACAGACGGTAGCCTGTCCGACCATGGCGACACCTCTGGCCTTCACTGCGCACTCGACCCATTCCACCGCCGCCGTGCGCGCTGCCTTCGCCAACGAGCAGTACTGGAAGGACCGCATCGAAGCGGTCGGCGGCCCGAACGCGCGCATCGAATCGATCAGCATCAACGGCGATGACGTGCGCGTGGAGATGATCCAGGCGATCCCGGCGTCCGAGCTGCCCCCGCAGGTGACCGCGGTCCGCCCCGGCGATCTGGTCATTCCGCGCACCGAAACCTGGAACGGCCGGGGCGGCACCGTGGAAGCGCACGTGGACGGCGTGCCGGCCACCGTGAACGGCAGCCTCACCATGCGCGAGGCGGGCACCGGATCCGATTTCACCGTCGACGCCACCATCGAGGTGAAGATCCCGCTCTTCGGCAAGAAGATCGAAGCCGCCATCCAGGGACATCTCACCGAACTGCTCGAACGCGAAGCCGAATTCACCGACGGCTGGCTGAGCTCGCACTGAGCGATTCACCCCGACACCGCCCTCGGTTCCCGATGCGATTGCCACGAGTTCGCAGTGAGATTGCCCGAGTTCACACGGACATGTCCCGCACGGCAGTAGTCTGACCGATCGTGCCTCGTCGACTGGACTACTCCGCGCGCTATCCGCTGCACACCACCAAAGAGGTGTACGCGGCGCTGCAGAACCGCGACCTCTGGGACACGCGGATCGAGGAGATGCGCAAACACTCCCCCAACGATCTCGTGCGCCTCGAAGCCGGCGATAACGGCATCGAGGTGGAAACCCGGCACGTACTGCCGCGCGAAAGCCTGCCCGATCTCGCGCAGGCCGTCATGCGCAAGGACATGACGATCACCCGCACCGAGCGCTACAGCGCCTTCGGACCCGAGGTGACCGGCGAATACACCACATTCCTGCCCGGCGGCCCCGGCACCCTGGAGGGCACCATGCGGCTCTTCCCGACCGAGACCGGGTGCACCCTGCGCACCTCCTCGTACGCCACCGTGCAACTCCCGTTCCTCGGACGCAAGCTCGAACAGCTCATGCTGGTGAACCTGATCGACCTGTTCCGAGCCGAGGCCGAGGTGACACAGCGCTGGCTGGATCAACAGCATCGCGTCGCCTGACCACACCGATCGGGGCGATCACCCGCGGCACCACCGGTATCAACCGGCTGCGCCGCGGGGACCGCTGGCTCATGCACGACCCCTTGGTCACTCAACGTTTGCTGGATGCCCCGAACCCCTTGGTCGTCGACCTCGGCTACGGGGCAAGCCCGGTCACCACCCTCGAAATGGCGCGGCGACTGCGCACCATCCGGCCGGATCTGCGCGTGACCGGACTCGAAATCGATCCGGCCCGCGTGGTGCCCGCCCAGGAGGACGTCACCTTCGCCCGCGGCGGCTTCGAACTCGCGGGCCTGCGCCCGAACCTGGTGCGCGCCTTCAACGTACTGCGCCAGTACCCGGAATCCGCTGTCCCCGAAGCCTGGTCGACCATCCTCGCGGGCCTCGCGCCCGACGGCCTGCTCCTCGACGGCACCTGCGATGAACTCGGCCGCCGCTGCGCCTGGGTCCTGCTCGACCGCACCGGGCCGCTGTCATTGACCCTGGCCTGGGACCCCTTCACGGTCGACCGGCCCTCCGATATCGCCGAACGCCTTCCGAAAGCCCTGATCCACCGCAACATCCCCGGCGAACCCATCCACGCCCTGCTGACCGCCGCCGACCGCGCCTGGTCGCACGCCGCGCCCCTGGCCCCGTACGGCCCCCGCGTCCGCTGGCGGCATGCCGCGAATCTCCTGCGCCAGGAGGGTTTTCCACTCCGCCCCTACCGTCGCCGCCTCCGCGACAACCTCCTCACCGTCCCATGGTCGGCCGTCGCACCCCTGCCCGGCTGATCGCTACGCGTTCCCGATGCCGAAGGCATTCGCCGCGCGGTCCCGCAGTTCCTGCACGGTCCCGGATACCACCGCGGGCGCGACGAGCGAGCGCGGCGCGAACGGCTGCCGCCATAACCCGCCGTGCGCGGCACCCACGGTGAACAGCGCCTCCGGATTGGCGGAAGGCTCGGGAGCGGGGGCCATGAGATCGCCGACGAGCTTGGCGGCCAGCAGGATTCGCGCGGTCGCGGGATCGAAGACCTCCACGCCGAAATGGCCGACGGTGCGATGCGCGGCCGTGCGCAATGAACTCCGGTGCACCGAGGTGGTCCACGCGGGTGGGGCGACCGTGTAGGAGACGGTGTGGCCGCCCGCGTGCGCCGAGACCGCGCGCCAGCGTGGCAGGCGTTGCGCCAGGGCGTAATCCGGGCCGCCGAGGTACGGCAGATTGTCGAACAGACCCCAGCGCGCGCCGTCGGCGTCGACGATCGGGCGCAGATAGTTCAAGCGGTACAGGGAGTTCGGCGAGAGGCGGTGCAGGATGTCCTGCGCGGCCCCGCGAATACCGCGCCGCGCCAATTGCTCCCGTGCCGCGAGCACCACCGATTCGGGAACGGCGTAGCAGTCCGCCGATGAACCGTGCAGCGCCAGTGTGGCATCGGGCCGCTCATGCAGCAGATGCTCGGCCAGCACGTCCGAGGCGGCCGCCAGCCGCAGTCCGGCGGCCCCCGGCAGTCCCGCGTACAGACCCAGTGCGAGCCGCGCGTCGGTGTGCGCGATCAGCCATTTCGCCAGGGTCGGAAAGAATCTGGTGATATCCACGCCCGGCCCGGCCGCGGCGACGGGGAATCGCATGGTCCCCGCACCGGCACTCGCCATGGCGCGCAATCGATCCCAGCGCGCCCGGCCCGGCCGATCCACGGCGAGCACCTCCGCGCCCCAGGCCAGCAGCGGCCGCAGCGGGCTCAATTCCGCCGCCGCGCCGATGATCGACAGCCGGAATCCCGGCAGCCGCAACCACTCCGGATGGTCGATCACCCGAAGCAGCACCGCAACGAACCCGGGTTCGAAGATCCCGCGCCGCTCCCAGTCTCCGAGCTGCTGCCGCAATTCGTCCTCGAACAGCACCTTTCCCTGCCACGGCAGCTCCAGTCGCGGCACCGCCGCCCCGGTCCCGGAAACCTGCTCGGTCTCCAGCCGCGACCCCTGCGCAACCGCCGTCACATCGACCGCGTCGAGCGCGGTCACGGTGCGCCCGGCGGCGAATCGCAGCATGGTCCGCACCGAATGCAGCCCCTCCGTGGCGATTCCGAGTGAGGTCTCCGGCGCGCTGACCGCCAGCGCGGTCATGGCCCGGAACACGCGCCGATGATCATGCCGCCAGTCCCGGCACGTCTCCACCGACTGCGCCAGATCCGCGTCGTACTCGCGCACCGCGTCGGCGACGACCGCCGCCGAGAACATCTCGGCGATCCGCTCGGGCGGTCCGGGTGGAAAAGCCAGATCCCACATGCCATTACGGACCGTCCCCATACCGGTCACCCTGCCACGAAACCGGCGCGTGCAAAACTCGAATCAAGCCGAACGAACAGCGAATTCTGTAAAGCCCGCCCGGACCCTCCCACCAGCTCGAACTTTCAGACGCGGATCAGGGCGCGGTGCAGGCGGGCGGCGGTGGGGGGTGGGAGAGCGTCGCTGGCGGAACGGATTTCGGCGCGGGCACAGCGGTGGATGGCGACGGCGTCGGCGACGACTTCGTCGAGGGCGGCCTGGCCGATACCCGCTTCGGCGAGATCCAGCACCGTGCGCAGCGGGGTGGTGACCAGGAAGGTGCCCGCGGATTCCACATCCTTGCGGGCGAAGGTGCGGCGCAGCACCACCAGGCGCGGAGAGAGCGGAAAACGGCCGATGCGCGCGGACATGTGCACGAACCGCGGGCGCAGGCGGCCCAGGCCGTGCAATTCGGCGGCGCTGTGGTGCGAGACGGCGGCCGCGCCGTCGAACCACGCCGACCACATGGCGTATTCGTCGAGCGGCCCGTCGGGCCAGCGGCCCAGGCGGAGCAGTCCGACGCCCGCGCGGAGCACCGATCCGTCGCGGAGGCCGTCGCGTATGCGCGCCTCGCAGCCCGTTTGCAGCACCTGTCGGGTGGTGAAGTATCCGGCGTGCCGACCGGCCAGCTCTTGCAGCGCCTGCCAGCCGTGTTCGGGGTCCGGCTCCGCTGCGGGGTTCCCAGCCATGCACTCAGGCTACGCCGACCTCCTGTGTGTTACGTCACAATCAGCTCGGACTCCACCGACACCTCATCGGAAGCACAGAGCTCACACAGAAAGCTCGGGAAGAATCGGCCGCATGAGTTCGAACCCCACCTCGGACGACGCGAAGCGCCCGGAACCCGACACCGAGACCTCGCGCGCGAATGGCACCTCACCCGCACACCCGGGCGCGGCGAACTACGAGATCCCCTCCGGCGCAGCCGATTCCGGCGCACCGGCAGCCCGTCTCGACAAGCCCGAAACCGCCGAACCGCAGACCGAGATCCTAGGCGGCGCGCCCTATCCGGCGGGCGCGGGCGGCACCCACGACACCACCGAGGTGATCGGCGGCAACAACACACCGCAGCACCCCGCGGCCCCGGAAGCCGACGCCCCCACCACGGCCTTCGGCAAGAGCGACGCGCCCGAACCGGCCGCCGGAGCGACCGAATGGTGGCATGAGGGCCAGGCCACCGAGCCCGCCACCGAGGTCATCGATCAGCGCACCCAGGTCATCACCGGTCAGGGCGGTGACCCCGCGAGCGGAGCGGCCCAGGGCGGTTACCCCGGTGCCGGTCAGAGCGGTCCGCATCCGACCGAGGTGCTCGGGTCCACCGGTTCGCACCACACCCAGGTACTCGATCCGGGCGAAGCCGCCGCCTACGCGGCCGGTGCCGCCACCGTCGGCGGCACCCCGCCGCCACCGGGCACCCCGCCGCCCACCGCGAACAACACTGGCGGAGAAGGCGGTTCGCCGGGTAAGAGCCGGAAGAAGCGGACGCTCCTGATCGTCGGACTGGTCGCGGCGCTGATCGTGGTCGGCGGTCTGGCCGGTGGCGAGGCGTACGCCCGGCGCACCGTCGAGAACTGCATCAGCTCACAGTTCGAGGCGCAGATGGGCTCCAAGATCGACGTCTCGTTCGGCGCGAAACCCATGCTGCTCACCATGTTCGACAACAAGGTCGGCAAGGTGACCGTCGACAGCGACGACACCAAGTTCGGCCCGGCGGTCGGCATGGTCGTGCACGCCACCTTCCACGACATCGAGGTGCAGGATCAGGGCCGCGCGGGCGGCACCATCGGCAGCTCCGAAGCCGAGGTGGACTGGAGCAACGACGGCATCGTGAAAACGCTGGGCGGCTTGGTATCCGGCGCGACCTCCGATCCGAACGCGGGCACGCTGAGCTTCAATGTGCTCGGCGGCCTGGCGCAATTGCAGGTCAAGCCGAAAATCGTCGGCGACAAGGTGGAGGTGGAGACCATGTCCGCCTCACTGCTTGGCTTCGGCCTGCCCACCGATTTGGTCTCGGGCATCGTGGAACTCATGACCGAGAGCCTGCAGAGCTACCCGATGGGCCTGCAGCCCACCAAGGTCGAGGTCACCTCGACGGGCATCCACGTCAGCCTCAAGGGCGGCAAAACCACTTTGGAGGCAACCGATTCCACCGGCAAGACCACCAATGTGACCTGCTGACAAGCACTTACCGAAATGCCCGGACGGCCCGACACCGTCCGGGCGTTCGCGTCTTCAGGCCGGAAAGCCTTGCAGGACTTCGCGGGAGCGTGAGAGTCCCAGGCGGGTGGCTCCGGCGGCGATCATCTCGGCCGCCGCCTCCGAGGTGCGGATACCGCCGCTGGCCTTCACACCCAGTCGCCCGCCGACGGTGTCGGCCATGAGCCGCACCGCGTGCGCGCTCGCACCCCCGGCGGGGTGAAAACCCGTGGAGGTCTTCACGAAATCGGCCCCGGCCTTCTCCGCGGCCCGGCACACCTCGACGATCTGCGCATCGCTCAGCGCGGCCGATTCGATGATCACCTTCAGCACGGCCCGGTCCCCCACGGCCTCGCGCACGGTGATGATGTCGCCGAGCACCGCGTTGTAATCGCCCGCGCGGGCCGCGCCGACGTCGATCACCATATCGACCTCGTTCGCACCCTGCTCCACGGCGAGTCGCGCTTCCGCGCCCTTCACCAGCGAATGATGTTTGCCGGAGGGAAATCCCGCGACGGTCGCGACAAGCAGCCCGGGTGCGCGCACCGGCAGCATGGACGGCGATACGCAAATCGCCAACACGCCTAGCTCCCGGGCCTCATCGATCAGCGCGTCGACGTCCTGAGCAGTCGCTTCTGGTGCGAGCAGGGTGTGGTCGATCATCGCGGCCACGTCTCGACGGGAAATCTCAGCCATGAGCATGGAGTTTGGCATATGCGTGGCGAATTTCATTGCGGGCCGCCACCGCGGTCGGCCACACTCGTACTTGTGCTGATCCGTCGTGAACGAACCGGCGACAACGCCGCGATCGACGCGGTACACCGCAGCGCCTTCGCACGCGAGTTCGCGAACGCCAATGGCGACCGCCCGCCGGGTTCCCCCGTCCCCACCGCCGACCCGGTCGAAGTCGGCCTGGTCCGGCAGCTGCGCGATAGTTCCGGCTGGATGCCGACCCTGTCCATGGTGGCCGAATCGCACGACGACATCGTCGGCCACGTCTGCCTCACCCGAGCCGGGGTCGGCCCGTTCCCGGTACTCGCCCTCGGCCCCATCGGCGTCCGCGCGGACGCCCAGGCGCACGGCATCGGCTCGGCCCTCATGCACGCCGCCCTGGGCGCGGCGGACGCCCTGGACGAGCCCCTGGTGGGTCTGCTGGGCAGCCTCGACTACTACCCGCGCTTCGGCTTCGTGCCCGGCGTCCGGCTCGGCATCACACCCGACCAGGCGGACTGGACCTCGCATTTCCAGATCCGCGCCCTCGCCGCCTACGACCCGGAGATCAAGGGCGAATTCCGCTACGCCGACCCCTTCTACGAGCTGTAGCAGCGCTTACTGCGACTATTACCGGTATGAGTTCCACCCCGGCAAACCCTGATGACCGTCGCTACGTGCTGACCCTGGGCTGCCCGGACCGTCCGGGCATCATCGCCCGCATCACCTCGTTCATCGCCGATTTCGGCGGTTCGATCGTGGAGGCCGGATACCACTCCGACCTGGATACCGGCTGGTTCTTCACCCGGCAGGCCATCAAGGCCGCCACCGTCCCGTTCGATCTGGACGAACTGCGCGAGCGCTTCACCACCGTCGCCGCCGAACTCGGCCCGGACACCGAGTGGGAAGTGCTGGACACCGGCGTGCGCCGCCGCGCCGTCCTGCTGGTCAGCAAGGACGCGCACTGCCTGCACGATCTACTGGGCCGCGCGGCCAGCGGGGAACTGCCCGCCACCATCGAGGCCGTCATCGGCAATCATCCGGATCTGGCGGCGATCACCGAGGCGCACGGCATCACCTTCCATCACGTGCCGTTCCCGAAGGATCCGGCCGAACGCGGCCCGGCCTTCGAGGAGGTCCGCAAACTGGTCGACGCGTATGAACCGGACGCGGTGGTGCTGGCCCGGTTCATGCAGGTGCTGCCCGCCGAACTGTGTGAGCACTGGGCGGGTAAGGCGCTCAATATCCATCACAGCTTCCTGCCGTCCTTCGTCGGCGCGCGCCCGTATCACCAGGCGTTCGCGCGCGGCGTCAAGCTGATCGGCGCGACCTGCCACTACGTGACCGCCGAACTGGATGCCGGGCCGATCCTGGAACAGGACGTCACCCGCATCGATCACGCCGACACCGTGCACGATATGGTCCGCCAGGGCCGCGATATCGAACGCGTGGTGCTGGCGCGCGGCCTGCGCTGGCATCTGGAGGGCCGGGTGCTGGTGCACGGCCGCCGCACAGTCGTGTTCTCCTGAAACGCTTTTCGCCCGGACATCACAATGCCCCCGCCACGCCGTTGTGGAGGGGGCATTGCTGCTATCCGGAAAAAGCCTGTGTCAGCCCGCGACCGCGACCAGCCCGCGGCGACCCATGCGAATGGTGCGCTGCAATTCGGCGTTGAATGCTTGCGGCGCTTCGATATTCACCAGGTGCCCGGTGGGCAGAATGACGTAGCGGTCGAGGTAACCCGCATCGGCGAGGGTGTCGGCGATTTCACGAGAATGGATTTCGGGCAGCAGGCGATCCGCCGAACCGGCGATGACCGTGGTCGGCACCGTGAGATTGGCTGCCGCACCGTGCAAATCGAGATGCAGCAGGCCACGCGCCACGGCGGCGCGCACCGACGGACGGCAGGACCGCACGATGGACAGGCCGAAGTTGATCTCATCGGCGGTCGCGGCCGGAGTCATCAGGCGGTACTTGGCGATCGCGCCGACAGCGGACCCGCCGGGCAGCGGCAGCGGCGTTCCGAACATCAGCTTGGCCACCCAGCTCGGGGCGGGCACCAGATCGTTCAGGAACGGAATCACGGTGGCGCGGTTGGGAATCTGCCGCGCGGCGGTGGTGGCCAGCAGCACCGCCGAAGCGCGCTGGGCGACCTGCTCCGGGTAGTGCTTGGCCCACGCCTGGATGGTCATACCGCCCATGCTGTGCCCGACCAGGGTCGCGCGCTGGCCGGGGCGCAGCACCGCGTCCAGGATCTGCGCGAAGTCGTCGGCGAGCTGTTCGGCGCCGAAAGCCCGTGTGCCGCTCTCGCTCTCGCCGTGGCCGCGCTGATCGAAGGCGATCACGCGGTAGTCCCCGGCGAAGGCGTTGATCTGCGGGTTCCAGTATTCGAGGGCGCAGGACCAGCCGTGCGCCAGCACGATGACCTCGGCGTCGGCCGGGCCGTAGGCGTGTACGCGCAGGCGGGCGCCGTCGTGGGTGGTGACGGGGATGACCTCGGCCGGAACGGGCGTATTCAAGGTCTCGGTCGCGTAGGTGCGGGACCGTAGCGAGCTGCGGAAGGGCGCGGTCATCATGTCCGCACCGGCCTCAGGAAGCTTTACCAGCATGAGCACTCCTTTGTGTTCCAGGGCACAGTACCGCGCTAGCAGTGGTGCTTGCTAGAGCAAGCGGCGGGTTTTTTCGAACCCGCCGCATTGCGCCCCGTCTTTCCTGGGATACCCATCCGCCGCAACCACATTCGCCATTTCGGAGGCGGCGGACCGGAAATCTACTGTTACCTAGAACACATCCTGGCGAGGTTTTGCGCCCGGATGAAGCGTCCCCAGGGGTGGGAAACCCACACCTGTCGCCTACGCGCCCACGACCGCCGCGGGAATTCCGAAGGCGGAGCGCGCAACCCGTGCGAGTTCGGCGTTGAACTCTTGGTACGCCTCGACATTGCCGAGATGACCGGTCGGCAGCACCAGGTAGCCGTCGAGACTGCCCGCCTCCCGGAGCATTTCGGCGATCCGATCCGCGTGCACAACTGGGGTCATATCGTCGGCGGAGCCGGCGACGATCGAGGTCGGCACGATCAGATTCACCGCACCGCGTCCGACATCCAAATGCGACAGCAGGGTGCCGAATTTCCCGCGCACCCGCGCCGGGCAGGACCGCACGATGTTCTGCGCGAAGGTCGCGACCTCACCGACCGCGGCCAGGCTCATGATCTGCCGCCGGAACAGCCACTGCACCGGCGGCAACGCCGGAAACAGCATCGGCATGCTCAAGCCGAGCAGGCCGACCGCGAACGGCAGTCGCAGCACACCGCGATTGAAGAACGGCACCACCGTGGTCTCGGCGATGAGCTGTCCGGCGGCGGTATTGGTGAGCAGCACCGCGGCGGCGCGCTTGCGCACCTGCTCGGGATGCCGTCCGGCCCACGCCTGCGTGGTCATACCGCCGAGGCTGTGGCCGACGATGACCGCGCGCTGACCTGGCTTCAGGGACGCCTCCAGCACGGCCTGCAGATCATCGGCGAGCTGATCGGTGCTGAGCGGCGCGGTGCCTGCTTCGCTCTCACCGTGCCCGCGCACGTCGTAGGCGATGACGCGGTATTCCCCCGCGAAGGCGTTGATCTGGGGATTCCAGTATTCCAGGCAGCAGGTCCAGCCGTGCACCAGCACCAGCACATCGCCGTCGGCGGGGCCGTAGGCGTGTACGCGCAGGCGCGCGCCGTCGGTGGTGGTGACCGGAATGGTCTCGTACGGACCGGCCGGCGGGTTCAGGTCCGCGTTGGCATAGGTCCGGGTACGCAGGTTCGCCCGGTGCGCTCGCAGCATTGCTCGCATGGGGACACACTCCTTTGTGTTACTGCTAGATACAGTAACTCCGCGAGAGCGTGCTTGCCAGTGCAAGCACCCGGAAAAATAAGAAATCGGCCGCCCTCCCCTGACCAGGGAAGACGGCCGACGAAAGTCTCCGCGTACCGCTACCAGCGCGGCCCGCGCTGCACCTCATCCACCTTCGGCCGGACATCGGCCAGGTACACACCGGTCGCGATCACCGCCGCGAGGCTGAGGAAATTGACCGGATTCCGGGTGAGCAGCAACCCGCCCAGCGACGCCACCAGAATCGCCAGCCACACCGGCTTGGTCAGCTTGTCGACCGCCGGGAACGCGTCCGAACGCTGCCGCAGGGCATGCACCAGGGCGAACACCACCATGCCGAACTCGAGCAGCAGTAACGCCGACAGAATCAACCCGGGAATTCCCATCACCCCACCCATCATACGAGGGCTGTCGCGCCCATTCCCGCTACTCGCGGCCGACACGACGACCGCGGCCCCCGCGCAATGAATGCGCGAGGGCCGCAGGTTGTTTCAGCGCCTGATTACTTCTTGGCGGCGGGCGCGGCCTTCTTGGCCGGAGCCTTCTTGGCGGGCGCCTTCTTGACCGGGGCGACCGGCTCGGCGACCGGGGCCGGCTCGGATTCGGTGGTCACGCCGACGACCTCGGCCTCGACGGTCTCCTCGACCTCGGCGGCCGCTTCCTTCGCGCCACCCAGCAGCGGGGCGACCTGATCGGACACCTTGCCGATGACGTCCTGCGCCTGGTTCACCAGATCGGTGTACAGCGACTCGACCTGACCGAAGCGCTCCTCGAAGGCCGGGTTGCTGGTCTTGATCTTCTCGACGGTCTCCTCGCCGCGGGCGGCCAGGTCGGCGTAGAGGTCCAGCAGCTGGTGGTAGTACTGGTCGACCAGCTTGCGCAGCTCTTCGGGGGTGGCCTTCTCGCGCAGTCCGGCGAGGTCCTCCGGCAGCTCGGACGGCAGGGCGGCGATGCGCTGGCGCACCACGTCGACCTGGCCCTTGGCATCGGCCGGCAGGTTCGCGAAGCGCTCGCGGGCCTCTTCGACGCGGCCGTTCACATCGGCGGCGGCCGCACGGGTGCGGACCTTGTCGATGGTGTCGAGCACGGAGGCGTAGATGGCGTCGCCGGCGCCGACCGTCGCGTAGATCGGCTTGGTCACGGTGGCGGTACGGGTGGGTTCAGTCATGATGTTTCGTTCTCCTGGCGTGGCGGAACTTCGGTAGTACGGATCGGAACCTCGTTGTCCCTGAGGGCATTCGCGCCCTCGATTCCCCCGGGAGCGCCCCCCAATTGGTTCGTCGCGTCCCCTCTGTCCTCGTTCTGCGCATTTTCTCGGCGGAACGATTCATAGATGTCCAGGAGGACCTGCTTCTGCCGCTCGGAGATTTCCGTATCGGCGAGCAGTGCGTCCCGGACCGGGCCGTGCGGCCTCTGTTCGAGGTACCCGGCCCGCATGTACAAGACCTCCGAGGACACCCGCAGACCCTTCGCGATCTGCGCGAGCACCTCGGCGGACGGGTTACGCAGTCCGCGCTCGATCTGGCTGAGATACGGATTGCTCACCCCCGCCAGCTGGGCCAGCTGACGCAGGGAGACCTGAGCGGCCTCACGCTGCGCGCGGATGAAGCCCCCGATGTCGTGCGCCGCGTTGGCTACGCGGCCCGCTCGTTCGTCGGCGGCGGACGTCTCCGCCTGTGTGCCGTCGATCGATTCGGGAACCTCGGGATCGTGTGTCATCACTGACCTTCCGGCGGTTGTGCGGTCAATTCTAAAGGGGGGTGCTAACTCTTGCAAGCGCTCTGCTAGCACCGTTGCGGCAAACCGCCGGCGGTACCGGGATCAGCCATTGAACAGCAAATTTGAAACGGCGTAGATCGCAAGGCCCGCCAGGGAACCGACGACCGTGCCATTGATGCGGATGAATTGCAGATCGCGACCCGCCGCCAATTCGATCTTGCGGCTGGCCTCGTCGGCATCCCACCGGGCAACGGTATCGCTGACCAGCGTGGCGAATTCATCACCGTAGTTGGAGACCAGGTATCGGACACCGCGCTCCAGCCACCCGTCCACCTTGTCACGCATGCCGTCATCCGACGACAAGCGCTGGCCCAGGTTCTGCACATTCTCCGAAACCTTGCGGCGCAGCGTGGAATTCGGGTCCTCGGCGGACTCCAGGATCATCCGCTTGGCCGCGCGCCAGGTCGCGTGCGCCAGGCCGGTGATCTCGGCGCGGCCCATGAGCTCGGCCTTGACCCGCTCGGCCTTCTTGATCATGACGTCGTCGTATTGCAGATCGTTCGCGAAATCCTCCAGGAAGCGATTCGCCGCCAGCCGGATCTCATGATCCGGTTGCGTGCGCACCTTCCAGGTGAACTCCACCAGCTCGCGGTAAATGCGTTCGGCCAGCATCGAATTCACGAACTTCGGCGCCCACGAGGGCGCGTCCCGGTTCACGATGCGGTCCAGGGTCTCCTGCGAGTCCAGGGCCCACTGGTGTGCGCGCTCGGCCAGCAGGTCCAGCAGCGGCGCCTGTCTGTTGTCCGCGATGAGCTCCTTGAGCACCTTGCCCAGTGGCGGACCCCACAGCGGTTCGGCGACGCGTTTGACGATGGTCTGGTCGATGATCTGCTCGACGTCCTCATCGCGCAGCACGCCGATGAACGCGCGCAGCATGGTGGCGCTCTCCTCGGCGACGCGTTCGGCGTGCTCCGGATCGGCCATCCAGCGACCCAGCCGGAACGAGATCTGCGCGGAATTGAGTTTCGTCACAACCACATCGGGTGAGAGGAAATTGGTGCGCACGAAATCGCCCAGGCCCGCGCCGAGCTGATCCTTCTTCTTCCGGATGATGGCGGTGTGCGGGATCGGCAGGCCGAGTGGATGGCGGAACAGCGCCGTCACGGCGAACCAGTCGGCGAGCGCGCCGACCATGCCCGCCTCGGACGCGGCCCGCACGTAGCCGACCCAGTCGCCGCCCGCGCCGCGTGATTCGGTCCAGCGGCAGAACAGGTAGATGACGGTGGCCGCGGCGAGGAACGCGGTGGCGATGGCCTTCATCCGCCACAGGTCCTTCGCTTTGCCTTCGTCACCCAGCAGGTCGGCGAAGGCGCCACCCGGTGCGGGGGCGGGCTGCGACGCACGCCCGCTCGATTCGAGGACCTCGGCGGTGCCGGCAGGTTGCTCCATATGTTCCATTCTGCTGCTTCCCGGAAATTACTCCCGGCCACCGGGCCGGTCCCGAACGTCGGCGATCCGGCGCATGCGAGGCTTAAGCTGAATAGGCCCAGCCCACAACACGAACCACGGGAGTCACGCTGTCCACCCAAAGAGCCGTCGACGCCGGCGCCAGAGCCGACGGCGCCACCCCTCGACCGGGTCGAGAGGACGGACGCAAAAGGCGCTGGCAGCAACACAAGATCGACCGCCGGGAAGAGCTCGTCGACGGCACCCTCGCGGCCATTCGCGCCCGCGGCGGGGATGCCGGGATGGATGAGATCGCCGCGGAGATCGGCGTCTCCAAAACCGTGCTCTACCGGTATTTCTCCGATAAGCAGGATCTCACCCGGGCCACCATGGAACGGTTCATCGAGACCACGCTGATGCCGCGCATCTACGAGGCGATCAGCGATGATCTGGATGAATATCAGCTGGTCCGCAATACGCTCGCCGCGTACGTGCACACCGTCGACGCCGATACCGACGTCTACCGCTTCATCATGGGCAACGGCGCTTCGACCGACACCTCGACCCTGGCCGATTTCGAGAAATTGTTCGCGCAGGTGGTGTCGGCGGTCATCATCGACAAGGCCTTCGACCGCAAGGTGCAGACCGAGGGCGCGATGCTCTGGGCCTACGTCCTGGTCGGCGGCGTCCAGCTGGCCACGGACTGGTGGATCACCAACCGCACCATGTCCAGCGAGGAGATGCTCGACTACCTGACCATGATGGCGTGGAGCGCCATCGAGGGCATGGTGCGCGCGGGCGGCGACCGGAATTACTTCAACTCCAAGCCGCACGTACTACCCGATCCGGAGAACAAGGCCTGATCGGCCCGGAGCAAATCCGGCCGAATCGGGCCTGGGCTGGACGATCGAGATGTGGTTAGGCTGAGGCACGGCGGGCACATCGGGGTTTCCGCCCGCTTCGGCACCAATGGGGGCGCCGGTTCAATGGAGGGTCACTGATGGCGAAAGAGCTGCCCACATCCAGGCTTGCGCGGGGAACCAAGCTGGGAATGGCCGTCGCCGGTAATGCCATACGAGCTCAGAAGACGCGGCGCTCGATGCGGGGGCGCTCGGAGGCGGTGCGCGAGCGCATGGCCGAGGAGTCGATGATCCGGGCCACCGAGCAGATGGTCATGGTGCTGGGCACCATGAAGGGCGTCGCCATGAAGCTCGGGCAGATGCTCTCGGTGCTGGATCTGGATCTGGTGCCGCCCGAGCATCGTGAACGTTTCCAGCGCCGCCTGGCGGTGCTGCGCGACAGCGCGCCCTCGGTGTCGTTCGAGGTGATGCGCGCGGTCATCGAGGAGGATTTCGGTAAGACGCTGGAGGAGGTCTTCGCCGATTTCGAGCCCGAACCCATCGCGGCGGCCTCGATCGGTCAGGTCTATCGGGCGCAGCTGCATGACGGCCGCACGGTCGCGGTGAAGGTGCAGTATCCGGGCATCGATTCCGCGGTGCGCGCGGATCTGAAGAACCTGGCCATGTTCCGGCGCATTCTGCAATCGGCCATGCCGTGGGTGACCCCGGCGGTGCTCGATGAGCTGCGGCTGAATCTGGAGAGCGAACTCGATTACGTCGCCGAGGCGAATACGCAGTCGCAGATCGCGGCGCTGTATCGCGGGCATCCGTTCATCGTGGTGCCGGACACCATGCCGGAGCTGTCCACGCAGCGGGTGCTGGTGAGCGAGTATTTCCCGGGGCGCGGGTTCGAGGAGATCCGGGCGCTGCCCGCCGAGGAGCGCAATCGCATCGGCGAGATCATCTATCGGTTCTACGTGGGTTCGCTGTTCACCTTCAACGAGTTCTGCGGTGATCCGCATCCGGGCAATCTGCTGCTGGGTGCGGACGGCCGGGTGGCGTTCCTGGACTTCGGGCTCTACAACCGGATGGATCCCGAGCACGTCGAATTCGAGGCCACCTGCATTCGCGCCGCCGCGGAGGATCACGCGGAAGAGTTGCGCGACTTGATGATTCAGCGCGGCGTCATCGATTCCCCGGACGAGATCACCCCGGAGGAATGTCTGGAGTACGTGCTGGCGGCCTGTGAATGGGCGCTGGTCGATGAGGATCTCACCATTACGCCCGAGCTCGCCTCGGGCGCTTTCATTCTCGCCGTCGACCCGCGGGCCAGCGAGTTCTCCGGTATGAAGCAGCAGAATCTGCCGCCGGAGCATCTGTTCTCGCGGCGCGCGGATTTCCTGACCTTCGGCATGCTCGGGCAGCTGGAAG
Organism: Nocardia sp. NPDC052001; assembly: GCF_040680615.1. Classification (NCBI taxonomy): domain Bacteria; kingdom Bacillati; phylum Actinomycetota; class Actinomycetes; order Mycobacteriales; family Nocardiaceae; genus Nocardia; species Nocardia sp. NPDC052001. Next base: position 42,679 of record NZ_JBFAXC010000016.1, read on the forward strand.
CGACCGGGAATTGGCATCGCATCTCCCGGGAGTGGCTGTACAAGGAGGACCCGGTCACCGAACTCGGTATCGCACACCGGGATTGGCTGGCCACCCGGCCCGCGCCGACGCCGACCACCGGACCCAAGAAGAAGACCACTCGCAAACGCGCCGCGAAGGCGTAACCCCATCGGACGGGAAAAATCATGGCAGACAGGGAATTCGACCTAGCGCTATTCGGCGCGACGGGTTTTGTCGGCAAACTGACCGCGGAATATCTGATCGGGGCCGCACCCGCCGGGGCACGCATCGCACTGGCCGGGCGCTCGCTGGACAAGCTGGCGAAGGTTCGCGCCGAACTCGGCCCGGGTGCCGCGGAATGGCCGCTGGTACAGGCGGATTCGACGGATCAGGCCAGCCTGAACGCGCTCGCGGCGCGCACCAAGGTCGTGGTGACCACGGTGGGGCCGTACCTGCGCTACGGGTTGCCGCTGGTGCAGGCGTGCGCCGAGAACGGCACGCACTACGCCGATCTCACCGGTGAGCCGCTGTTCATTCGCGAATGCATCGACCGGTTCGCCGATCGGGCCGCCGAGACCGGCGCGAAGATCGTGAATTCGGCGGGCTACGACTCGATTCCGTCCGATCTGAGCGTGTATCAGCTGTACAAGCGCAGCGTGGACGACAACACCGGTGAACTCACCGATGTCACCCTGGTGGCCTGGCTCAAGGGCGGGGTCTCCGGCGGCACGGTGGATTCCGGGCGCGCCATGATGGAGGCCATCGCCGCGGATCCGAAGAAGGGCGCGATCATGTCGCACCCGTATTCGCTGAGCCCGGACAAGTCCCTCGAGCCCGATGTCGGCCGGCAGAGCGATCAGGCGCTGGAGCGCGCGGCGAATATCGATCCGAGCCTGCGCGGCTGGGTCGCCACCTTCGTCATGGGCGCGCACAACACCAAGATCGTGCGTCGCAGCAATGGCCTGCTGGGCTGGCCGTACGGTAAGAACTTCCGCTACCGCGAGGTGATGAGCGCGGGCACCTCGGCCACCGCTCCCCTGGTGGCGGCGGGTATGGCGGGCGGAATCGTGGCGGGAATGGCGGCGGGCGCGGTGCTGTCCCGGGTCGCGGTCGGCCGCCGCCTGCTGGACCGGCTGGTACCCAAGCCGGGTACCGGTCCGAGCGAAAAGGCCCGCAACAGCGGCTGGTTCACCATGAAGACGTTCGCCAACACCACCTCGGGCGCGAAGTACATGTGCACCTTCGCCGGTAAGGGCGATCCGGGCTACGCCGCCACCTCGGTCATGCTCGGCCAGTCCGGCCTGGCCCTGGCCTTCGACCAATTGCCGGAGCTGGCAGGCATTCTCACCCCTGCCGCGGCCATGGGCGATGCGCTCACCGATCGACTTCGCAAGGCGGGCATGACAATCGACGTCGACGTCGCCTGATCCAGTACCCTCGCGAGACCCCCGCTCACCCCTGGTGGCGGGGGTCTCGTTCTATCAAGGCCGTCAGCGCGGCCCGCAGGTCCGGGCGCGGACCGGCCGAATAGAGTTCGGCCAGTGCGGTTTCGGCGACCATGGCGATGACCAGCAGCGCCACCGGCTCGGGATCGGACCAGCCCAGCTCGGTCAGGTCGGGGCCGATCATCGCGGCGAACAGTTGATTGCGCTCGTGCACCTGGTCGATCAGGTCGGTATCGGTACGGGATTGCGCGAGAAAGGCTTTCGTGCCGCTGGTGGCCAGGCAGGCGTCCAGGTAGGCGGCGATACCGGTTCGCAAGCGTTCCGCGCCGGGTTCGCATCCGGCGATGGCCGCGAGGATGACCGCGCCGAGTTCCTCGTGATAGCGGTGATGCAGCGCGACCACATAGCTGCGACGGTCCGGAAAGTGGTGGTAGAAGGTGCCTTTCGCCATTCCGGCGGCGGCGACCACGGCATTGACCGAGAGGCCGCGCATCCCTTCGCGCCCGGCGATTTCCGCTCCGGCGGTGAGCAAGGCATTGCGTCCCGGTTCGGGCGGACGTGGCATCGATGTAATCCTCTCGGCGATTGGCTCTTCCCGAAGGGTACCCACCCGCGCTAACCTGTGACCGACCGGTCGGTCATCCCGCCGCGCAGGGGACGGCGGGAGACGACCGGTCCACGAGACATGGAGTCCCGCAATGCGATCAGCGAAGATCCGCGCCGCCCGGACATTCGGCCTGCTGGCACTGATGGTCACGCTGCCGACACTGATGATCACGCTGCCGACATTGGCGGCGGGTAGCGCGGCGGCTGACCCCGAACCGTCCTACAGCTATCCCGGCGGGCTCGCCGCCCAGTTCACCAGTCCCGGCCAGCCACCACCCGGCGCGAACGACTGGAACTGCAAACCCACTGCGGCACATCCGAATCCGGTGGTGCTGTTGCACGGCCTGTCCAATGACGCGATCTCCTGGAACACGCTGTCACCGGTGCTCGCCCGGGCCGGATACTGTGTCTTCACCACCACCTACGGGGTGGGTGCGGCCGGCCCGCTGATCGGCGCGTTCACACCCGTCGAGGACAGCGCACGACAGATCTCCGCGTTCATCGATCGGGTGCTTGCCGCGACCGGTACCGAAAAGGTGGATCTGGTAACCCATTCGATCGGCGGCGCGGTGGCCTTCTACTACCTGAATCAGCTCGGCGGCATTCCGAACATCGATCACTTCGTCGCGCTGGCCGCTCCCCTGCACGGATCCACGGTGAGCGGACTGGCCGCGTTGCAGCCGCTCGCCGCGGCCGTGGAACCGGGCCGGGAACTGCTGCGCCAATGCGGCCCGTGCAGCCTGTCCCCGGGTGAGCCGTTCCTGCGCACGCTCGATCCCGATCCGGCGAAAGCGCCGAATATCCGTTTCACCATGGTGGTTACGCGCTACGACGAGATCTCCACGCCCTATACGACCGGGCTGCTGGACGGCCCGAATGTGCGGAACGTGGTGCTCCAGGACCTGTGCGCGACCGATTTCACCGAGCACAACGAACTCACCTATGACCCGGTGGCGGTGCGGGTGGTGCTGAACGCACTCGATCCGGAACACGCTGTGCCCGTGGGGTGCACGGTGGTGCTGCCATTCGCCGGGCCGGTCGGCGGCTGACGATGCGTCGGTTAACTGCCGTCGCGCAGCGAGATGAGGCCGCCGAGGACGCCGAGGTAGGCGGTGCCGTCCGGGCCGAGGGCCAGGCCCGCGTAGTTGTTGTTGAACTGCGGGCCGGAGCCGGATCGCCGCTGCCACAACAGGTTTCCGGTGCGGAAGTCCAGGGTCGTCCAGTACCAGGGGTCGGTCGGCTCGTTGCCCTTGGTATAGGTGTAGATCAGTCCGGTGGCGAGCGAGAGTTTGGCGACCACGCTGGGCGCGGCGACCGTGGAGTTGGTCCAGACCAGGTGGCAGCCGTTGCCGTCGGCGTCGATGTCGACGCGGGCGAAGCCGGGTGTGGTGTTGCGGCCCGCCAGGGTGGCCTCGGGTCCGGAGTAGCCGAAGTTGTTCTCCACGATCAGCGAGTTGCCCGCGCCGATGAGCGAATTCTCGGTATTCCCAGCGCCTTTCGCGAAGACCGGGACGCTGCACACTTCGCGCTGGGCGGTGTTGCGGGCGGTGCGGTAGACCACCACGTTCATGGGGTCGGCGTTATCGGTGATGGCGACGTAGCCGCCGGGCAGCACGGTGGGTGTGGTGCCGGTGCCGTCGTCGACCTGGCCGGGTTTGCGCTGACCGCTGTTGGCGTAGGTGATGCGCCAGGTGACCTCGGGGCTGCCGCCGGGTCCGGCGTCGAAGCGCAGCATTTCGCGGTTGGTGGCGATGTAGACATCGCCGTCATTGCCGACCGCGAAGGAGTTCTCGATCTCGCCCTCCGCGCCGTCACCGAGCCGGATCACCTGTATCGCACCGGTTTCGGTATTGAGGGTGCCGACGACGCCGTTGGTCCTGGTGACGAACCAGAGCAGGCCGGTGGAGTCGGGCAGCACCGAGTTCAGGGTTTCGCCGGGTCGCAGCGCGCCGGTGAGGTCGTAGTCGTGTTCGAGGGTGAAGCCGTCCGCCGCGGGGGTTTCCGCGAAGATCTGGACGTGCCCGCTGCTGGACCCGACCACCGCGCGGTCCTGATTGTCGAGGAAGAAGTACGCGCCGCCACCGAAATTGGAGAAGGCTCCGGGCTCGAGCATCGCCCCCGGGCCGCGACCCGGCAGCGCGTATTTGCCGAGCACCCGCATTCCGGCCGGATCGATCAGGTAGAGACCGGGATTGAGGCCGGGGCAGGTGGAGATGATGCGCCCGGCGCGGTCGAAGGCGACCGATCCGCATTCGCTGCCGAGCAGTAGCGAGTCAACCCGGGTGTCATGTCCGAGTGGGCCGGGCCGGGTGTAGGTGTCACTCATCCAGCCGTCGCCGTGGATGCCGGAGTTTGCATTGGCGGCGAGTCCGGGGTGCTGCGGGACCGCGGGCACTCCGGTGACGGGTTGTGCGGTGGCGGGTGTGCCGAGGAAGTCCGGTCCGGGCAGGGCGGGAATGGGTGCGGCCCCGGCGGTTCCGGCGGTGAGTGCCAGGGTTCCGGCGGCAAGCAGGGCGCTCACCAGGCTCGACGCCCGGGTGCGGCGCGCGGGTCGTCGCGGAGTGGGCGCGGCCGCCGCCGGATATTCGATATGCATTTCTGCCTCCGGCTATCTGTTTGCGGCACAACGGCACACAGCTCTGGTCGTTCGACCAAGATGGGATGATCGCACACCGACGCGCCGAACCCTACCGTGCGGTACGTCACAGTAAGCCCCCTTACGCGAGGGGACGCGGCCGTCGAAACGCTCCGGTAGGGTCGCGATCGGGACGGAGGGTCGTACCGCAGGAAAGGGGGACGCCCGTATGTCCTTGATGGACAGCAGGCCGGACTCTGCATGAAATGGATGCTGACCCCGGACGAATTCGCGCTGGTCTGGACCCGCGAAACCGAGCTGGAACGCCGCCCCTATCCCCTCGACACCCTGACTCGCGGCACCGCGAGCGCCGCCGCACGCCCGCGGCACCGCTACCTGGGCCGCACCGATCCGGACCTGACCGCCGCGCTCATGCTGTGCGCGCGCACCGACACCACCACCGTCACGCTGTACGGCGAATGCACCAATCCGGCACCGCGCCGCATTCTCGCCTTCGCGGCGGTGGCGCAGCAGCGTGCGGGCATTCTGGTCGCGCTCCCGGACGCCGTCTCGGTGATGATCTGTCCCGCCGATCAACTCGGTCAGGAACTGGTGGAGATCATCGGCTCCGCGCCCGCCGGGCAGCAGGCCCAGATGAGCGAACCGCAGCACGCGGTATTACTTCCGGCCGAACCGGGCGACCATGCCGAAGAGATTGCCGCCCAACCGGATTCGTCCGATCTGGCCGCCGATAATTTCCGCCGCAAATTGCGCGAGCCGGTGGACGGGCGCGGTTTCATCACCGTCACGGTGGAGCCCGCGAATCCGCTGTCCCCGCCCACCCGGCATCGCACCTGGCTGGATTTCACCGGTGACGGCCGCTATCTGCTCACCACCGCCACCGATCTCACCCTCACCCCGGTCGGCGATGCCGAACTGGCCGAACATCTGGTGCGCCTGGCGCGGGTGTAACCGGCCGGACACTCGGCGTTCGGATGTGGATCACCTCGGGTTCACCGGGAGATTTTCGGCGTGCTTGCCCCCGCCGGGCCGCGCCGCGTGTTACGCATGACGGATGGCGAAGGCAGCATCCTGGTCGAAACCGGTCACCAAAGCCCTGCGGGCCGACGGTGTGCAGGTCAGCGAACTGAACACATCCGCGACTCCCGGTTTCAAGGGTGACAAGAAGGCCGGGGAGCAATTGCTGGCCGAGCGCACGGGCGTTTTGTCGGAGTTGCAGGAGAAGCTCTACGCCAATGGCAGGCATGGCGACAATCGCAGTGTGCTGCTGGTGTTGCAGGGTATGGACACCGCGGGCAAGGGCGGCATCGTCCGGCATGTGATCGGCTCGGTGGATCCGCAGGGCGTCGATCACGCGGCCTTCGGTGTGCCGACCGCCGAGGAGCGCAAACACCACTACCTGTGGCGCATTCGCAGGCAGCTGCCGCGCGGCGGTCAGATCGGCGTCTTCGACCGCTCGCACTACGAGGACGTACTGGTGGTGCGCGTGCACGATCTGGTGCCGCCGGAGGTGTGGGGCAAGCGCTATGACGAGATCAACAAGTTCGAGCGCAAACTCGTCGACGACGGCACCACGGTGGTCAAGGTCGCCATGTTCGTCTCCCTCGACGAGCAGAAGAAGCGCCTCTCCCAGCGCCTGGACCGCCCCGACAAGCATTGGAAGTACAGTCCCAACGACCTCGCCGAGCGCGCCTATTGGCCCGCGTATCAGGAGGCGTACCAGGCGGTCCTGGATCGCACCAACACCGAATACGCGCCCTGGCACGTACTCCCCTGCGATTCCAAGTGGTACGCCCGCCTGGCCGTGACCGAACTCCTCATCGACGCCATGCAGGGCTTGAAACTCGATTGGCCCGCCGCCACTTTCGATGTGGAAGCCGAGAAGAAGAAGCTCGCCCAGGCGTGATTCGCACCGCCTATACACCGCCGTTGTGGGCAACGGCGGTGTTTCACCAGGAATCTCTCAGGTTCGCGAGTGAAGATGGGGCCGCAGCAGTCGTGACTACGAAAGGCGTGGTGAACGCGCGGTGAGCAAACCGGGTGATCGCAAGAATCCTCTGGCCAAGGCTCAACAGGCCGATCGCAATCGCAAGATCCTCATTCAGGTCGGCGTGGGTGTCGTCCTGGTGGGTTTGATCGCGGCCATCGGTATCGGCCTGGCGATGCGTAAGTCCGACGACAAGAACACCTCGTCGTTCGCTCCGGTCGTCACCCATGACGCGAGCACGGGCGCGACGCCGCCGAATCTGACCGAGGGCGGCGCGATCCGCATCGGCAAGTCGGACGCCAAGGTGCGGGTGCAGGTCGTCGCCGATCTGCAGTGCCCGGCCTGCCAGATGTTCGAGAGCAATAACGCGGCCGTGCTCGAGGACGAGGTGAAGAACGGCACCGCGGTGGTGGAGTACAACATCATCTCGTTCCTGGACCGCGCCTCCAGCGGCAACCAGTTCTCCACGCGCGCGGCGAGCGCGGCCTACGTGGTGGCCTCGGCCGATCCGTCGAAGTTCCAGGCCTGGCTGTCCGCGATGTACAGCGCGCAGCCCAAGGAGGGCGGCAACGGCATGACCGACGATCAGCTGATTCAGATCGCCGCGTCGGTCGGTTACACCGATCCCGCTGTGGCACAGGGCATCAAGGACCAGAAGTACGCGGCGTTCGTGAAGGATGAGACCAAGGGCGTTTTCGACACCGGCATCAAGTCGACCCCCTCGGTGTACGTGAACGGTAAGCAGATCAGCGATCAGCAGTCGCTGATGAGCCCGAACGGCCTGAAGCCGGTCATCGAGGCCGCGGCGAAGTGATCATCTCGGCTCCACCCCGGTCCGCCTGGCCGCTGTTGATCGGCGCGTTGATCGGCTGGGGTGCGTCGGTGACGCTGCTGGTCGACAAGTTCAAGCTGTTCACCGAACCCGGTTTCAAACCGCTGTGCAGTATCGATTCGACGCTGTCCTGCACCACGATCATGGAGTCGGATCAGGCGGCGGCGTTCGGTTTCCCGAATCCGATCATCGGTGTGGTCGGGTTCTCGGTGGTGGTGACGCTCGGGGTGCTCGCGGTGGCCAATATCGGTCTGCCGCGCTGGATTTGGGGCGGACTGTGGGCCGGGTTGGTGCTCGGCATGGGGTTCATCGGCTGGCTGATCTATCAGGCGGTGTTCCAGATTCACGCGCTGTGCCCGTGGTGCATGGTGGTGTGGGCGGTGACGCCGCTGCTGCTGGCGGTGGTGACGGGGCAGCTGTGGGGTAAGTCCCGCGGACTGTTGCAGATCGTGGTGGAGTGGCGGTGGACCGTCGTCGCCATCTACTACGCGGTGGTGATTCTGATCCTGTACATCCAATTCCAGGATTACTGGCGCGATCACCTGTGAGCTAGTTGGGCGGCCCGACCGTGAGCGTCACGTTCACGGTCCGCTGCCCGCCACCGGGTGCGGTGAGATCCAGGCGCACCACATCATCGGGTTTGTGCAGATTCAGTGCGGCCTTGAGGGTTTGGGTGCTCGCGACGATCCGGCCGTCGATGGCGGTGATCACCTCCCCCTCGGCGAGTCCGGCCGCGAACGCCGGCTGCCCGTACACGGCCACATCGATGCGCGCGCCCGCCGGATGCGCGTCCGAGGTGATGATGCCGAGGGTCGCGGTGGGGCCGATGTGCACGGTGTCCGTCGGTGTGCCGGAACGGATTTGGCGCACCACGGCCATCGCGGCGTCGATCGGCACGGCATAGCCCTCGGGTCCACGACCGAGTGTCGCCTGTAGATCTCCGGAGGCGGCGGTGACCACGCCGACGACCGCACCGTAGCGGTCCACCAGCGCTCCGCCGGATTGTCCGGCGGCGACGGCGGCCGCGACTTCGATCAAGCCGTGCAAGGACTTTCGTGACAGATCCGCGGAGTTACGTGCCACGATGCTGCTGTCCAGACCGGTGATCGCACCGCCGACCGACGTCGGCGATCCGGTGCCGCCCGCATTGCCGATGGCCAATAGCTGGTCGCCGAGCCGCAATCCGGCGGAGCTGCCGATGCGCGCGATCGGCAGGCCGTCCGCACCGGTGAGCGCGATGAGCGCGATATCGGCCGAGGAGTCGTAGCCGAGCACGGTGGCCGGGAAGGTCGCGCCGGTGCCGATATCCGAAACCGATACGGTGTCAGCGCCTTTGATCACGTGATGGCTGGTGAGCACCTCACCGTTCGCGGTGAGCACGATGCCGGAACCGGATGCGCCGAGACCGTACGGGCGCATGGCCGCGGTGATGTTCACCAGTACCGGGTCCACCAGGTGTGACACCAATTGGGTGTCCAGCGGCGGCAGCGGCGGTCCGATCAGGCTGGCGGTGGGCGGATCCTGCCGGAAGGGCCAGCGGGCCAGATCACCGTGATAGCCCAGGAACGCGGTGATTCCGACGACGGCCACGCAGAACAGCGCGAATAGTCGTCCGCCACCGGCATTGTTCGTGCGACGCGGGTGGTCGTACATCGGAATCCTCCGCTGCTGCGTCGGCTGCGAACTCTGTATCTATTGGTGTACCAGGTTTTCAGTGGCTCAGTGCGGCGATGACGAGCATGAAACCCAGTCCGAGCAGGGTGAGCAGCAGCGGGGCCTTGGACGGTGTGCCCGCGTGCGCCTCCGGGAGGATGTCCGCGGTCGCCAGATACAGCAGGAAACCCGCGAAGTAGCCGAGGTACATGCCGACGAATTGCGCCGGCACCTTCAGGAAAGTGCCTGCGACAGCACCGATTACCGGTGCGATGGCATCGGCGGCGAGCATGGCCAGCCCGCGTTTGCGGGCATTGCCGTACAGCGTGGTGAGGGTGAAGGTGTTGAAGCCGTCCGCGAAGTCGTGGCTGATCACCGCGATGGCGACGGCCGCCCCGGTGGCCGCGCCGACCTGGAAGCTGAGTCCGATACCGAGCCCGTCCAGGAAGCTGTGGAACACCAGTCCGCCCGCGGCCACCAGGCCGATCGAGGCGAAATCGTGGTGGTGCGTACCGAATTCGTCCTCGTGCCCGGTGTGCAGCGCCACCGTCTGCTCCACGATGTGCACGGTGAAGAAGCCGACCACCGCGGCCAGCAGCGGCACCGGAACACCGAGTGCGACGCGGGTGTCGTGTTCGAGCGCCTCGGGCAGCAGGTCGAAGGCGACCACGCCGAGCATGACGCCCGCCGCCAGGCCGAGGACCAGGCGTTTGCGCTCGCCGAGCCGGTCCGCGACCAGTCCGCCGATGAACGTGGAGCACATCGACACCAGCGCCAGCAGAATCGCCACGGGCTTCAGCATGCCGATCCGGCGGCGCGCCGTGAGCACGCCGCGCCGGAATGGTAGGCATGTACGCATGAGCACTGCTGCCGCCTATGCCGTTTCCGCGCCCGATGGCCGGTTCGAGAAGCTCGCCATCGAACGCCGTGAACTCGGACCCCGAGATGTGCTGATCGATGTGAAGTTCGCGGGTATCTGCCACTCCGATATCCACACCGCCCGCGATGAATGGGGCGGCACCCGCTACCCCTGCGTACCGGGACACGAGATTGCGGGCCTGGTCGCCGCGGTCGGTTCCGAGGTCACCCGGCACAAGGTCGGCGATCGGGTCGGCGTGGGCTGCATGGTGAATTCGTGCGGCGTCTGCGATCCGTGCGTGGCCGGTGAGGAGCAGTACTGTCAGCCGGGCGCGACCATGACCTACAACACCCCGGTCCCGGCGCAGGATCAGGCCGGCGGGTACACCATGGGCGGTTACTCGACGCAGATCGTGGTGACCGAGGGTTTCGTGGTCGGCATTCCGGAGGGCATCGGCCTGGACGAGGCCGCGCCGCTGCTGTGCGCGGGCGTCACGCTGTTCTCACCGCTGCGGCACTGGAACGCGGGGCCGGGTAAGCGGGTCGCCATCATCGGTATGGGCGGGCTCGGGCATGTGGGCGTGAAGATCGCCGCCGCCATGGGCGCGGAGGTCACCGTGCTGAGTCATTCGCTGAGCAAGCAGGCCGACGGTGAGCGTTTCGGCGCGCACCACTACTACGCGACCAGCGATCGGCAGACCTTCCGCGGGCTGCGCGGGCGCTTCGACCTGATCCTCAATACGGTGTCGGCGGATCTGCCCATCGACGACTACATGAAACTGCTGGCCCTGGACGGCACCCTGGTGATCCTCGGCCTGCCCGAAAACCCGCTCAGCGTAAAGCCTTTCACCATCGCGGGTTACCGGCGCTCGCTGGCGGGTTCCATGATCGGCGGCATCGCCCAAACCCAGGAGATGCTGAACTTCTGCGCCGAACACGGTATCGGCGCGGAAATCGAGGTCATCTCCGCCGACCGCATCGACGAGGCCTACGACCGCGTCGTCGCCAGCGACGTCCGCTACCGCTTCGTCATCGACGCCGCCACCATGTAGCACAACACGCCGCTCCCACCGGGAAAGCGGCCACGCCGCTACGTTTGCGGTGTGCCCGATGAGAGTGACGGCGCGCCCGGCGAGGCGGCCGAGAAGAACGACACACCCGCGCGGATCGATGCGAGCGGGGACGATGACACGCCGTTGCGGCTGACGGTGGCGATTCCGCCGTGGCTGCCGCGCGCGTACCTGCTGGCGGCGGCCACGGTGGCCGGGATCGTCGTCACCTTCTGGTCGTTGCAGAAGTTGCAGGGGCTGTTGACCGTGCTGGTGGTGTCGCTGTTCCTGGCGTTCGCCATCGAACCGGCGGTGAACAAGCTGGCCGCGCGCGGCTGGCGGCGCGGTCCGGCGACCGGTGCGGTATTCCTGGTCGTGCTGGCGGCGGTTGTCGGATTCACCTGGGCCATGGGCGATCTGGTGATCGATCAGGTCACCGCGCTGGTGAAGAACGCACCGCATAATGCCGAGGATCTGGTCGCCTGGATCAACCGCACCTTCCACACCGAGCTCTCGGGCACCGATATCACCGAGCGCGCCTCACAATTGAGTTCCAGGCTGGAGTCATGGCTGGTCGGGCTGGCCGGTGATGTGTGGGGTATCGGCACCACCGCCATCGGCGTGCTGTTCCAGGCGCTGGGCGTACTGCTGTTCACCTACTATTTCGCCGCCGACGGACCGCGTTTCCGCAATGCCGTGTGCTCGGTGCTGCCGCCCAAGCGGCAGCGACATGTGTTGCGCGCCTGGGATATCGCGGTGGAGAAGACCGGCGGCTACCTGTATTCCCGTGCGCTGCTGGCACTCTGCTCCACGATCGCGCATTTCGTGGCCATGCGGATACTCGATATCCCCTCCGCCATCGCGCTCGCGCTCTGGGTGGGCGTTGTCTCCCAATTCATTCCGACCGTCGGCACCTATCTGGCCGGGGCGCTGCCGGTGCTGGTCGCGCTGTCGCACAGTCCGCGCACCGCGCTCTGGATTCTCGGCTTCATCGTGATCTACCAGCAGTTCGAGAATTACGTGCTGCAACCGCGCATTACGGCGACCACCCTGGATATGCATCCGGCCGTGGCGTTCGGCGCGGTGCTCGCGGGCGCGGCCCTGTTCGGCGCGACCGGCGCCCTGCTGGCCATCCCGGTCACCGCGTCCGCGCAGGCGTTCATCGGCGCGTACATCCGCCGCTACGAAGTCGAGTCCCCGACCGGGACCGAACCCGCACCGCGCGAGCGCAAACCGCTCGCCGAGCGCTTCCGGCGCGATAAGAGCACCACTCCCCCGTCCGAATGAACCCGAGGAGCGCCGCGCCCGTAACCACCGGGAGGGCGGGCAAACTCGGGTGACCCGGCCCGCCGCCACGGCATACTGTCGCTGGACGGCTAGCACGGCGCGGAGGGTGGGAGCCGAATGCGATTGCAGGCGGGCGCGGTTTTCGCTGGCTACACCATCGAACGGCAATTGGGCGCGGGCGGTATGGGCGTGGTGTATCTGGCGCGCCATCCCCGGCTGGAACGGTCCGTCGCGCTCAAAGTCCTCAACGACACCTTCGCCCAGGATTACCGGGCGCGAGCGCGATTCGAGCGCGAGGCAGCGCTCATCACCACCCTCGATCACCCGAATATCGTGCCCATCTACGACCGCAATTCGCTGGGTGATCCCATGCTGTGGATCTCCATGAAATACATCGACGGCGGTGACGCCGCCGCCATGCTCGCCCGCGAAGGCGGCCGGGTATCCGCCGAATGGGCGGTGCGGATGATCGGCGATGCGGGCCGCGCGCTCGATCACGCACACCGGCATCGGATCCTGCATCGCGATATCAAACCGGCGAATCTGTTGGTGGAGCGCGGTATCGGTGGTATCGAGCGCACCGTGGTCACCGATTTCGGGATCGCCCGCAGTATCGAGGACGCCGAAACCAATTCCCGGGTGAGCGCCACCCTCGCGTACGCCGCACCCGAGCGTTTCGCGGGCGGCCCGACCGATCACCGCGCCGACCAGTACTCCTTGGGCTGCACCCTGTTCAAACTCCTCACCGGCGAACCGCCGTACCCCCGCGCCGATGACGCGGCCGTGGTCGCGGCCCACCTGCACGCTCCGCCGCCGCGTGCCACCCAGTACCGCCCGGAATTGCCGCACGGCCTGGACGAGGTGCTGGCCACCGTGCTCGCCAAACGTCCGGAGGATCGCTTCCCCGATTGCGCCGCCTTCGCCGCGGCGGCCCGCGAAGCTGTCGACCGATCCGGCTCAACCGTTGCGGGACAGTACTTTCCGACCGATTCCGGGCGCCGCGCCCGCACCGAACCGCCGCTGATCTGGCAGGGCGAGGATGCGGAAACCGCCCTGTCCCCGCCCGCGGGATACGGGGGAACGGGTCCGCGCGAATCGATCCCGTCCGCAACCGGTGGGCCCGCGCACCGGTCGTCCGCGATATCCGCGCAGCCGCGCCGATTCACCCGGCGGTGGGCGTTGTTCGGCGGAGCGGTGGTCGCAGGCGGAGCGGCCGCCGCCGCGGCCGGGATCGCACTGACCGGCGACAGCCAGAATTCCGCACCGACTGACGCCCCGGCGCAAGCACCGGATGTACCAGGTGAACTCACGCTGCCGACGCAGGTGATGACGATCGCGTTCAGTCCGGACAGCACCCTGCTGGCGGTGGGCGGCAAGGACAATACGACCCGGCTGATCGATGTGCACACCGGTGCCGAGAGCGGCAATTCGCTTACCGGACACAGTAATTCGATTCGCGCGGTGGCATTCAGCCCGGACGGCAGCCTCCTGGCCACCGGTGGCGATGACCGCACCGCGCGATTGTGGGACGCGCATACTCGCCAGCCGATCGGCGGGCCGCTGACCGCGCATACGAACGCGGTGCGCGGCATAGCCTTTCACCCGGACGGCAGTCTCATGGCGACCTGTAGCGACGACAACACCGCACAGCTCTGGACGGTGCAGACCCGCCAGCCCGCCGGTACCACGATGACCGGGCACACCGGTCCGGTTCGCGCGGTGGCCTTCCACCCCAAGGGCACGCTGATCGCCACCGGCAGTCAGGACGGCACGGCCCGGCTGTGGCGCGGCGGCACCGGCGTCGCCTCCGGTGCGGCGCTGTCGGGGCATCGGGGGGCGGTGCGGGCGGTGGCCTTCCATCCCGGCGGGACGCTGCTCGCCACCGCCGGTGACGATGCCTCGATTCGCTTGTGGGACACCGACACTCGCGCCGCGGCGGGTGATCCGCTGAGCGGTCATGCCGAACCGGTGCTGGCGGTGGCTTTCAGCCCGGACGGCACCCTTATGGCCAGTAGCAGCCGGGACGGCACGGTTCGACTGTGGGACAGCAAGACTCGCGCCCCGGTCGGCAATCCGCTGGGTGGGCACGCTGACGCGGTGCATTCGGTGGCGTTCAGCCCCGACGGCGCACTGCTGGCCACGGGCAGTGCCGACAACACCGTGCGGTTGTGGAAGGTCGCCGATCACCGCTGACACGATGCGCGCGGGCCCGCCCGGAAGTGTCGGCGCGGACACACTTCCAGTGTCCATGCGGCGACAGAGTATTCGGCCGCTGACCAGCACCATTGCATGCATCGGGAACACCTCCCGGAACCAGGCAAGAGGAGCCGATCACATGACCACCACCGCGAAGCGCATCACCACCGCCCTGGCGGCCACCCTGTTCATTCTCCCGTTCGGCGCGGGCATCGCGTCCGCTGTGCCCGCCGGAACCGGCACCGCCGCAACCAACTACGACCGCGACGACTACCACTGGTACTGCGATCGCGACAGCCGCGGCTTCGACTGGAACTACTGCTGGGGCCACTACCGCGACCGCTACCAGCGCGACCACAACAGCGGCCACGACAGCCACAACGGCTGGTGACGATCCGCCCACCGCGATGACAGCGATATCCCGCGTCATGGCATCGACGCCATTGTCGCCGAATACACAGCGGCGGTAGCGGATTACCGACGGCAGTGCGGCCGCGGGCAGCTCAGCGCCGAGCGCTATCCGTTACTGCCCGGCCGGAGGTCCCGCGCACCGGCGCGCGGGACCGGCCGAAACTACTTCTGAACCTGCTCGTGCAGGGCTTTCTTGGCGGCGTCCTGCACCTTGTCGATGTGCTGGGCGTACTTGCCCTCGGTGCGCTCGTCGACCACGTCGCCGACCTTGTCGACCAGCGGGTCGAGCTTGTCCGCGTGCTCGCTCGCCAGTTCGGCCGCCTTGCCCGCCGCGTCCTTCAGATTGTCGAACAGACCCACCGTCGTACTCCTATCTCGAATCAACCTCGGCCACAGGCTATCGGCCGCGCCGACCGGGACGGTGGAACGACGGGTGTGTGGTTGGCGACTAGTTCCCGCTCTTCCAGGGCTGATCCGGGTCCACCTGATCGCTCTTGTTCTGCGCGGATTCATTGAAGCTCTTGGTGTTCTCGGCCGGGTCCGGCTGATCCCCTTTACCCGTCGGATCCATATCCGCCTCCTGTCTCGAAAGAAGTGTGCCCGCAGGCTAATTCCTTCATCGTGACGGGATCGTGAATACGAAACAGCGCGGCGGCACGGAAACGCATCCGGTGCCGCCGCGCTGTCGTGTCGCGTGCGGAAGTTACTTCGCCGCTTCGGCTTCCGCCGCCAGCGCGCGCCGCCGGACGCGGCGGGCGGCCGCGACCATATTGCGCAGTGACGGATCGAGCTGCCAGTGGTGCCGGGTCTTGAGCCCGCCGTCCGGATTGGCCCACAGCCGCTGCGGTGTCACGGCCGCGGCCGCGGCGGTGAGGGCCTCATCCAGTTCGTCGATATCCGGGATACGCGCCGAACGGCTTTCGTACACACCGGGTCCGACGCCGTGGGTGAGCCCGCGGCCCTCGGCATTGTCTTCCTCCAGCGCCTTGAGCACCCATTCGATGGAGCGGGTGGCGACAATGGCCGTCACGTCGGCATCGAGTTCCTCGATGGCCTGCACCACGTCACCGCGACTGGAATAGCCGATATGCGTGTGGATCTGGGTTTCCGGCAGCACGCCCGAGGTGGCGAGCTTGAACGCGCCGACGGCCCAGCGCAGGTATTCGGCCCGCCCCTTGACCCGCAGCGGCAGCAGTTCGCGAATGGACGGTTCGTCCACCTGGATGATGGCGATACCGGCGCGCTCCAGATCCACCACTTCGTCCCGAATGGCAAGCGCCACCTGGTCGGCGGTCTCGAACAGCGGCTGGTCCTGGCGCACGAAGGAGCGCGCCAGCATGGTGACCGGTCCGGTGACCATGCCCTTGACCGGCTTCTCGGTGAGCGATTGCGCGTAGGTGGTCCATTCGACCGACATGGCCGCGGGCCGGGACACATCGCCGTACAGCACCGGCGGTCGCACACAACGCGATCCGTACACCTGCACCCAGCCGAAGTGGGTAGTGGCGAAGCCGTCCAGTTGTTCGGCGAAGAACTGGATCATGTCATTGCGTTCGTGCTCACCGTGCACGAAGACGTCGAGGCCGATGTCCTCCTGCAACCGGATGGTGCCTTCGATCTCGGCTTCGATGCGCTTGCGGTAGTCGTCGTAGGACAGCCGTCCCTGACCGAGTTCGTAGCGCGCCTGCCGTCCGGCATTGGTCTGCGGGAACGAGCCGAGCGTGGTGGCGGGCACCAGCGGCAGATTCAGCTTGGCCTGCTGCGCGACCCGGCGTTCGGCATACGGCGCACGTTCGCGCATCTCCGGCGTCACGTTGTACACCCGTTGCCGCACAGCGTGTTTCTGCTTGAAATGCACCGAGGTGGGCCGCTTGCGCCACTTCTCCGAAGGCCCCTCGGTGAGCGCCTTGGCAAGCGAAACCACTTCCAGCACCTTCTGTTTCGCGAAGGCGAGGCGGTCGGCGACATGCTCTTCCAGATCGTATTCCACGAGCAGGTCGTACGGCACGTGCAGCAGCGTCGCACCGGTGGAGACGACCATGTCCGGGCACACCTTGGCGAGCTCGTTCAGGTATTCCAGCGCGACCACGCGGTCCGCGCGCCACACATTGGTGCCGCTGATGACGCCCGCGTACAGCCGCTTGCGGCCGATGCCGGGAATCTTGGCCAGATCCTCGGGCCGGATGCGGAAGTTCGCCAGATCGAGTCCGATGGCCTCGACCTTGGTGCGCGCCAACGCTTCCAGGGCCTCACCGAAATCGCCGTACTGTCCGGTGACGAGCAGTCGCGGCCGCAGCGAGGCCTTGGAGAGCCGGTTGTACGCCTGCTCGAACACCTCGATGGTGGACGGCGAGCGGTCACTGGTGAAGCAGGGCTCGTCCAGCTGCACACAGGTGGCGCCGCGCTTGGCGAGCAGCTCGAACAGCTCCTCGTACACGGGTAGCAGCTTGTCCAGCAGCACCAGTTTGTCGAATTCGGTCTCGCCCGGAACGTGTCCGGTCTTCGACAGCAACAGCAGCGACAGCGGGCCGAGCACGACCGGCCGCAATTCGATGCCGCGCGCCTTGGCCCGATCGAATTCGTCGAGCAAAGCCTCGGGGTGCAAGGAGAATTCGGTATCGGTGTCGAGTTCGGGCTGCCGGTAGTGATACGGCGTATTGAAGAACCGCACCAATTCCAGCGGCGGCACATCCGGATTGCCGCGCGCCATCAGGAAATAGAAATCGAGCGGATCCAGCCCCTCGCGATACGGCTCGAACCGCTTGGGGACCGCGCCGAAGAGCAGCGCGTTGTCGAGCACGTGGTCGTAATAAGAGAAGGTGTTGCCGGGGACCTGCGTCAACCCGGTGGCAGCCAGCTCGAGGAACTGGGATTCCTGGATCTCGCGACCCACCTCGACCAGCTCTTCCCGAGAAAGCGTTCCATGCCAATAAGACTCGAGAGCACGCTTGAGTTCGCGGTGCGGTCCGATGCGGGGATAGCCCAGAATGCTTGATCCGAAGCCATCGGTGACGTTGGCCATGAGCGCGCCACTCCTCCTTAAGTCACCTGTGCGGCGCCCACCACCGAAGGTGAGCGCCGCACAGTTTGCGCCCTGATTTGGAATGGACTCGAGTCCACCCCGAGTGGGCTGGCCGGTGACACCAGCCCTTTATTGCAGCTTATGCCCCACGCGGGGACGAAAGACTCGTACCCGCGTGCCAGTCGTCAGCGGTTGTACTGATAGAAGCCCGCGCCGGACTTCTTACCCAGCAGGCCCGCTTCGACCATGCGCATCAGCAGCGGAGGAGCGGAGTACAGCGGCTCCTTGAATTCGGCGTACATGGAGTCGGCGATGGACTTCACGGTGTCGAGGCCGACCAGGTCGGTCAGCGCCAGCGGGCCCATCGGGTGGGCACAGCCGAGCACCATGGCCTTGTCGACGTCTTCCTTGGTGGCGAAACCGGATTCGACCATGCGGATGGACGAGAGCAGGTACGGCACCAGCAGCGCGTTGACGACGAAACCGGAGCGGTCGGCGGAGCGCACGACCTGCTTGCCGAGCACATCGGAGGCGAACTGCTCGGCGCGCTGCGAGACGGCCTCGGTGGTCTTGAGCGTGGTGACCAGCTCGACCAGCGGCAGCACCGGCACCGGGTTGAAGAAGTGCATGCCGACGACCCGCTCGGGGTTGTTGGTGGCGACGGCGATCTTCATGATCGGAATGGAGGAGGTGTTGGACGCGAGCACGGCGTTCGGGTCGGTGACGACCTTGTCGAGCTCGGCGAAGATGGCGGTCTTCACATCTTCGTTCTCCAGCACGGCCTCGACGACCAGCTGACGATCTGCGAAATCGGCGAGATCGGAGGTGAAGCGCAGCCGCCAGGCGGTCTGCTCCCGCTCACGCTCGGAGATCTTGCCGCTGGAGACGGCACGGTCCAGCGACCGCAGGATGCGGGCGCGACCGGCGGCGGCGAGTTCACGGGTCTGTTCGAACACGAGCACATCGACGTGTGCCCGAGCGCAAACCTCGGCGATACCCGCGCCCATCTGTCCGGCGCCGATGATTCCAACGCGCTGAATTTTCTCGCTGCTCACGTCCCGCTCCTGCTGTTGGTTAGCCGTCGTGGCTTTATGGGTGAAGGCGTCGGACTTACTTGTGACCCTGCGCCTTCGTAAGGTCTTTCGATCAAAGCTATATGACAACGCCCTCCCCGCCGGGGCTGTCGACGGGAAGGGCCAGGACCCCGGGGCGGCGGGCGGTGTGATGCGACTGCCGCCCCGGGAGTTGCCTCGAAACCGGTTGTCGCGCAACGCGACAACTGATCTCGAAAGGTGGGGGTAACTCCGGGGGTACCCCCGAAATAGTTCCCGCGCCCTACCGCACCACGCGTGCAGAACTGGGAACGGATCCCAGTTGTGCGCTAAAGGCGCGGAGTGGCGGTGTTGCTCAGTGGAACTGGCCCTCTTCGGTGGAGCCCTTCAGCGCAGCGGTGCTGGTGTTCGGGTCCACGGTGGTGGCGATGGTGTCGAAGTAGCCGGCGCCGACCTCACGCTGGTGCTTGACGGCGGTGAAGCCACGCTCGGAAGCGGCCTTGAACTCGCGCTCCTGCAGGTCGACGAAGGCGGTCATGCCCTCGCGGGCGTAGCCGTAGGCCAGGTCGAACATGCCGTAGTTCAGCGAGTGGAAGCCGGCCAGGGTGATGAACTGGAACTTGAAGCCCATCGCGCCGAGCTCACGCTGGAACTTCGCGATGGTCGCGTCGTCCAGGTGCGCCTTCCAGTTGAACGAAGGCGAGCAGTTGTAGGCCAGCAGCTGGTCCGGGAACTCGCTGCGGACGGCCTCGGCGAACTTGCGCGCGACCTCGAGGTCCGGCACGCCGGTCTCCATCCAGATGAGGTCGGAGTACGGGGCGTAGGCCTTGGCACGCGCGATGCAGGGCTCGATGCCGTTCTTCACGCCGAAGAAGCCCTCGGCGGTACGGGTGCCATCGAGGAACTCGCGGTCGCGCTCGTCCACATCGGAGGTGATCAGGGTGGCGGCCTCGGCGTCGGTGCGCGCGATGATGACCGACGGGACACCGGCGACGTCGGCCGCGAGGCGAGCCGAGGTCAGGGTGCGGATGTGCTGCTGGGTGGGGATCAGCACCTTGCCACCGAGGTGGCCGCACTTCTTCTCCGAGGCGAGCTGGTCTTCCCAGTGCACGCCCGCGGCGCCGGCCGCGATCATGGCCTTCTGCAGCTCGTAGGCGTTCAGCGCGCCACCGAAGCCGGCCTCGGCGTCGGCGACGATCGGGGCCAGCCAGTTGGCGACCGAGGTGTCACCCTCGACCTTGGCGATCTCGTCGGCGCGCAGCAGCGCGTTGTTGATGCGACGCACCACGGACGGAACCGAGTTCGCCGGGTACAGCGACTGGTCCGGGTAGGTGTGGCCGGACAGGTTCGCGTCACCGGCGACCTGCCAACCGGACAGGTAGATGGCCTTGAGGCCGGCGCGCACCTGCTGCACGGCCTGGTTGCCGGTGAGGGCGCCCAGGGAGTTGATGTAGTCCTCGTTGTTGACCAGATCCCAGAGGATCTCGGCACCACGGCGGGCGAGGGTGTGCTCCTCGACAACGGTGCCCTGCAGCTTCACAACCTGCTCGGCGGTGTAGCTACGGGTGATGCCCTTCCAACGGGGGTTGGTGTCCCAGTCGTTCTGGATCTCCGCAGCGGTCTTCGGGGTGCCGACAGTCGACATCTCTGACTCCACTTCTTCGTTCGGTCTCGGTTGCCCCGCCGGTCGAACCCTCTCGCGATGATTCGGACACTGCTGGAGCGGCAATTTGCAGGCTTGCTATGCCCGCGAGGTGTACTTCCACACGATGGCACAGGAAAAAATGTCCGTCTACCTGTTGCAAGTGTGAATCCCGGCTAGCTTTGGCCCTGCTTTTGCTAATGCTGCGAAATTTGCTTGTTAATTGCAGCCGGGGAATCTACTTGCGGGTAGCTCTGACGTGCAGTTTTGCATAACGCCCGTACTGTTTGGGTGACGACGGCCACCGGCACGCGACGCGCCGATGGACGGCGAGCTGTGAGGACCTTCACAATCGATTGTGATCTTGATGGCTGTGGGGCACACCACCCGGGGTACCCCAAAGGCCCTAATCTGGACACGCGTCCAGCGCAGGTGCGACGTCAGAGAACCTAAGGAGAGCTTCGATGCGGAAACGATGGCTGTGCACAACGGCCCTGGCCGCCACTTCGATCGCGGCGCTGGTCAGCGTGCCGAGCGCGATGGCAGCGCCTGCCACCGAGATCGGCGCGGTGAGTTCGGTGGAACCGCTCGCACCGGCCGCCGTACTGCCCGGCTCGGCCCGCGCGGAACGCATTCTCTACGGCAGCACCACCGTCGGCGACCGACCCACAACCACGAGTGCCGCGGTTTACTTCCCGCCCGGCGACGCGCCCGCCGGGGGCTGGCCGGTGATCGCCTGGGCGCACGGCACCATCGGCCTCGGCGACGAGTGCGCGTACTCCATCGCCGGTCCGGGTGCGCGCGAACGGGATTGGGCCTACCTGGGCACCTGGTTGAAGCAGGGCTACGCGATCGTGGCCGCCGACTACGCCGGATTGGGCACCCCGGGCGATCATCCGTACCTCAACGGCACGGTCGAGGCGCATAACGTCGTGGACGCGGTCAAGGCCGCGACCAGCCACTATTCCTCGCTGTCGCATAAGTGGGCGGTGGTCGGCCAGTCCCAGGGCGGCGGTGCGGCGGTCTTCACCGCGCGCTACGCGACCGAATTCGGCGGACCCGGACTCGATTACCGGGGTGCGGTCGGCACCGGCGTACCGGCCTATATCGAGGACATTCTGCTCCCGCTGGGCCCGGGCGTGCCGCCGGCCAAGCTGCCGCCGCATAGCACCGGATATGTGCTGTACATCCTGAACGGCCTGCGCACCACGTATCCGGAGCTGAATATCGAGTCGTACCTGACCGATTCGGGCCGGTACTGGCTCGATCACGCGAACACCTCCTGCCTGGAGGCGCTCGGCGAGGAGTTGACCGCAGGCAATGTGGTCGTCGGGGATCTGTTCTCGCGTCCGCTGTCGCAGATCCCGGATCTGCCCGGTGTGCTCACGCGGGTGATGGGACTGCCCGAATCCGGTTATGACAAACCGCTTTTCCTGGGCCAGGGCCTGCTGGACACCGATGTCATCACCCCGGCGACGCTGGCGTTCGCGGCGCGCTTGCGGGCGGGCGGGCAGCCGGTCACGCTGCACACCTATCCGACCAATCACGATGGCACCGTGAATGCCTCGCTGCCGGATTCGGTTCCGTTCGTGCGCAATCTCTTTGCCTGATCAACGCCGGTTTCCGGACTGAAATCTAGCAACGCTAGACAACATAGCCGAGCTACTGTTATGGTTGCTCCAGTTCCTAGCGATGCTAGATTTCGACCGGAAGAGACACCAGCCATGCTCACCACCACCGCCCAGATCCTCGCCATCGCCGCCATCCTCGCCAATGGCGCGGTGTACGGCACCGATATCTCCGCCGCCGTCATCCTCCGCTCGGTCAACAAGCACCTCGACGATGCGGCCGTGACGATCTCCGCCGGATGGGGCCACTTCTACGGCGACAAGCGGATGCCGCCCTTCGGCGCGGGCGGCGTCATCACGGCCGTGCTCGCCACCGTGTTCGCGGTGCTCGCCGGTTCCATCGGCGCGGCAGTCGCGGCGGGCGTCGCGGTACTGGCACTGGTGACCTGGCTCGGTTTCTACGTCGTGGTCGCCAAGCCGGTGAACAACGTGCAGAAGGCGGCCGCGCAGTCCGGCGTCATTCCCGCGAATGCCCGTGCGCTGCAGGATCGCTGGGACAGCATCCTCCCCTACCGCGTCGCGCTCCAGGGCATTGCGCTGGCCGGACTGGGCATCGCGATCGCGCTGATCTGATCGCACGAGATCGCTCCGCCCCGATCGGCTCGTACCGCCAGGTCCCGGCCCAGCCGCACGGTCATCAGCCCCGCACCCCCAGGTGCGGGGCCGCTGTCGTCCGGGCATCGTGGAGCAGCCGCCAGATTCGGTCCGCGGTCATCGGAAGTTGTTGCGGGCGAACACCTATCGCGTCCCGGATGGCATTGGCGAGTGCCGGGGCAACCGGGTTGTACGGGGATTCGCTCATGGATTTCGCGCCCAGCGGGCCGAGCGGGTCGGCGGTCTCCGCGAACAGCACCTCGGTGCGGGGCAGGTCGGAAAGCTGCGGAAGGTGGTAGTGCCGCAGGGTTTTCGTGCGGACCTCACCCTGTTCGACGCGGATCTCCTCGTACAGCGCCGAACCGATGGCCTGCGCCACCCCGCCCTCCACCTGACCGCGGCATTGCACCGGATTCAGGACCGTGCCCGCGTCGGCGGCCTGCACCGAGTGCAGGATGCGTACCTCACCGGTATCCGGGTGCACCGCGACGCGGAAGGCGTGCACGTTGAAGGAGACCGAGCGCGGGGTGCCGTCGTGGGTGGCGGTGGCGGTGAGTTCACCGTCCGCGACAAGTGTTGCGGCGGTGAGGAATCGGCCGTCGACGCGAATGCCACCGGGTTCCAGGGTGTGCCGGTCGGGGTCCGCCCCGGTGAGGGTGACCGCCCGGCGCAGTACGTGTTCGCGGAGTTGTGCGCAGGCGGCGTGCACGGCGCGACCGGCAACGGTGATGCCGGTGGAGCCGAAAGCTCCGGTGTCGTGGGCGGTGACATCGGTGTCGGCGTGCCGGATGACGATATGCGCGGTATCGGTGCCCAGTACGGTGGCGGCGATCTGGGCCAGCACGGTGGTGGTGCCATTACCGAATTCGGCTGTTCCCGCGCGTAGTTCGACCGTTCCGTCGGCGAGCAGGGTGGCGTGCGCGGTGGAGGTGTGGCCGCGCGGCGGGACGGTGGCGATCATGGCGGGGGCCATACCCTCGCCGATCAGCCAGTCCGGGCCGGGGGCGGGTACGCCGTTGCCGCGCCGCAGCGCCTGTTCGGCCAGGTCCAGGCATTGGTCGAGGCCGTAGCTGGCGATGGTGAGGTCCGGTTCGGCGTGGCCCGCACCGCCGATGAGTTCGTCACCGGCCCGCACCAGATTGCGGCGGCGGAATTCGAAGGGGTCCAGGCCGATTCGGCGGGCGAGTTCGTCGAGCGCGGATTCGACGCCGAACATGACCTGGCCGAGGCCGTAGCCGCGGAACGCGCCGGAGGGGACATTGTTGGTGTAGACCGCGTGCCCGTCGACGCGCTTGTTCGGGCACCGGTAGATGGCGACGGATTCCCCGACGCCGTGGAAAAGCACTCCGGCGCTGTGGTTTCCGTAGGCTCCCGCATCGGCGAGCACATCGACCGCGAGTGCGGTGAGCAGGCCGTCGGCATCGGCCCCGGCGGTGACCCGCACACGCATGGGATGGCGGCAGGTGGTCAGGAATTCATCGGATCTGGTCAGCTCGTACTGCACCGGCTGCCCGGTCTTCAACACGGCCAGGGCCACCAGATCCTCGGTGAACATCTCCTGTTTCGCGCCGAAGCCGCCGCCCACGCGCGTGGCGAAAACCCTTATGCCCGAACGCTCGAGCCCGAACAACCGGCACAGTTCATCGCGCACCAGGAACGGCACCTGGGTGCTGGTGCGCAGTACCAGCCGCCCGTCCCGATCCAGCCAGCCGATGCTGCCGTGCGTCTCCAGGTGCACATGCTGCACCCGGTGCGTCCGCCACTCCCCCTGCACCACTTCGACGGCCGCGCTCAGTCCGGCGGTGACATCCCCGACCCGGCCCTGCGCGGCGGCGACCACATTGCGCCCGGGATCGGCTATCCGCGACTCCGGCCCCTTCTCGGCGTGCAGCAGCGGCGCATGCTCCGCGAGCGCCTCTTCCGGGTCGAAAACCACTGGAAGCAGCTCATATTCGACCCTGATCGCGCGACAGCCCGCCCGCGCGGCGGCCAGCGAATCCGCCACCACGGCCGCCACCCGCTGCCCGCGGAACCGCACGATGCGATCGAGCATCATCGTGTCGTCCGGGTCGTCCTCGCGGATCTCATGGCGCGCAGTGGAATACAGCAGCTCGGGCACATCGGCGTGCGTGAATACCGCCCGCACCCCCGGAACAGCCTCCGCCGCAGCGGTATCGATCGACACGATCCGCGCATGCGCATGCGGACTCCGCACCACCTCCAGCCGCAACACCTCCCCCGGCGGCACCTTCCCCGAATCCTGCTCCCCCATATCGACATCCATCGTGAACGGCTCCACCCCGCGCACAATCCGCCCACCCGCGAGCGCCCCGATCCCGGCCCCCACACCATCCCCGGCTCCCACCCTTCCCGACCGCGACCCGCAAGGGACGGTCGCACCATTCGCCGCAGCCCCATCATTCGCCGCAACCGCACCATTCGGGGCAGTCGCACCATTCGGGGCAGCCATACCGTTTGCGGCAGTCGTGCCGTTCGCGGCACAGTCGGTGCGGCCGGAGGTGAGCGCATCGGTGATGGCGCGGTAGCCGGTGCAGCGGCAGAGGTTGCCTTTGAGTTTTTCGGGGAGGGTGGCGGGGGTGAGGTCGCCCGTTCGATCCAATTCGGTTGCGGTGACCAGCATTCCGGCGGTGCAGAAGCCGCATTGGAAGGCGGCGTGCTCGATGAATCGGCGTTGCAGATCGGTTGGCGCGCCGTCGGTGCCGAGTCCGGCGGCGGTGGTGATGGTCTGGCCTTCCGCCCGGTGGGCGGGGTAGACGCAGGAGTGCACGGCCGCACCGTCGACCAGGACGGTACACGCGCCGCAGTCGCCGGCGTCGCAGCCTTTCTTCGGAGCCTGGTGGCCGGTTTCGCGCAGGAGGGTGCGCAGGCATTGCCCGGGGCGAGCGGCGCGGTCCACCGCTTCGCCGTCGACCTGGAATCTCATGGCCGCCCGCCCAATTCGGCGAGCACCTCGGCGGCGAGGCGGCCGCTCATCTCCCGCCGCCAGTCGGGCGCACCGTGCGGATCGTCGTACCAGAGCGCGGAATCCAGCTCCGCGACCTTTGCCGACAGTTCGCCGATGGTCGGCAACGAGTAGAACTCGAGCACCACCGGCCGGGTGGTCCCGGCGCTGAGGGTGATCACGCACGCGTCGTCGGCATCGCGGCGGCCCATGACCACCACTCCCGATCGGCCGAGCGGGGCGAGCGCGAGCTTGCGGAATGCGGTGCGCGAGCGCAGATTCGACTCCGGTATCCGAATTGCCCGCAGCATTTCACCGGGCATGAGGACGGTCTCCCCCACGCCGGTCACGAAGTGCGACAGCGGAATCCATTGATCGCCGCGCGATCCCCAGACCAGCCCGAATCCGCCAAGTGCGGTCAAGGCCGCCGCCACCGCGCCCGCCGGGAGCGCCAGGCAGACATTCCCGCCGACCGTGGCCGTGCGCCGGATCTTGTGCGAGGCGACCAGCGCGCCGCAGGCCTGCTCGAACAACCGCACCGCACCCCAGCGCGCGGGGTACTCCCCCGTGGCCAATTCATCGAGTGTGCAGGTGGCGGCGATTTCCAGCCCCGCGTCATCGATGGTGAGCGGCGGCCATCCCAGGCGCGTGATATCGATCAGCTTTTCCAGGTGATCCTGCGGTTCGGAGTACAGCCAGGTACCCCCGGCGAGCACCGCCGTGCCCGCGCCCAATCCCTTCAGATCCGCCCGTTCGCGGGCGATCAGCACCTCTCGGATCGTATCCAGATCCATTGTCATCACCTGCTCTCACCTGCGGGGCCGTCCCCGCGCCAGCTGGTAACGACTTCCCTTTCAGATTACGAGCCACGAGTTGCGCGGAGATTGCGGCACCCCTCACACCTGTTTCGTGCGGGTAACTCTTCCCCATGATCCGATCATCCGACCATTCCGCATACCCCGATAACCCTGCCGCGTACCGGGATCGCGGCCGAATTTCCGAACGTGGCGTCAGCCCGCCTTGGCCACCAGGGCGGCTTGGGCACGGGCGACCTCGCGACCGACCTGTGCTTCATCGATGGTGCGAATTTCGCCGTGGCGCAACACGATTCGGCCGTTCACCAGCAGCGCGGCCAGCGGCGGGGCGGAACCCAGGATGAGCGCGGTGACCGGATCCTCGATGCCCGCGTGCGCGGGTGTCGACAGGTCCCAGAGCGCGAGGTCCGCGAGTTTTCCGGGCTCGATGGAGCCGATTTCGGTGGCGCGGCCGAGGGTTCGGGCTCCGCCCATCGTCGCCATCGCCAGTGCGGTGCGTACCGACAGCGCCTGTGGACCGCCGCGCTGGCGGGCGAAGAACAGCGCGTTGCGGGGTTCCTCGATGAGCGAACTCGCCTCATTGCTGGCCGCGCCATCCACACCGAGTCCGACGGGGACCCCGGCGGCGAGCAGGTCGGCGGTGCGGGCGATGCCCGCGCCGAGGCGACCGTTGGAGGTGGGGCAGTGCGCGACGCCGGTGCCGGAGCGGGCCATGGTCGCGATGGCGCTGTCGTCGAGGTGAATGGCGTGCGCCCACCACACATCGGGCCCGGCCCAGCCGAGTTTGTCCATGTATTCGGCGGGCGTGACGCCGTGCGTGGCGAGGCAGTATTCCTGCTCGTCGAGGGTTTCGGCGACGTGCGTATGCAGCCGGACCCCGAGTTCCCTTGCCAGCAGCGCGGATTCGCGCAGCAGATCCGCGGATACGGAGAACGGCGAGCACGGTGCGAGCGCGATGCGCAGCATGGAGTCGAACCCCGGGTCGTGGTACCGGCCGACCGCGTCCGCACTGGCCGCGAGAATGTCGTCCAGGGTCTCGACCACCGAGTCCGGCGGCAGCCCGCCCGCACTGCGGCCCAGATCCATCGATCCCCGGCAGGGGTGGAAGCGCAACCCGACCTGCGCGGCGGCGTCGATCTCGGCGGCCAGCAGATCACCGGCGTCGCGCGGGAAGACGTAGTGGTGATCGGTGGTCGTGGTGCAGCCGGTGCGTGCCAGCGAGGCGAGCCCACCGGTGGCGGCGATCCGGGTGGCGTCGGCGTCTATCCCCGCCCAGATCGGATAGAGCGCGGTAAGCCATTCGAACAGCGTGGCATCGGGCACCAGCCCGCGCGTGACCCATTGGTAGAGGTGATGGTGGGTATTGATCAGACCGGGCGTGAGCAGGCAGCCCCGCCCGTCGATGCGCGTGGCCCCCGGCACGTCGGGCGCGGGCCCCGCTCCCAGCGCTTCGATGCGATTACCGCGCACGATGACATGCCCGTCCCGATATTCGGTTCCGGCCGCGTCGACGGTGGCGATGGCACAGCTGTCGATAATCAGGACACCGGCGTCACCGGCCGATGCCGCGCCGCTGCCGACCCGCGCGTGCGGGCTCACCGGTGCTCCGTCATTGTGCTGTGCGGCAGCGGCATTCATGGGGCTCAGCTCCCTCGATAGGTGGAGTACGCGAAGGGTGAGAGCAGCAACGGCACGTGGTAGTGCCGGTCCCCGGTGACGGTGAAGGCGATGATCACTTCAGGGTAGAACGCGTCGATGCCCTGCGCGGTGAAATAGCCGCCGGTGTCGAAGCGCAGCCGATAGTCACCGATCGGCAGTTCGGCGAGTGCGCCGACCCGCCCGTCGGCGTCGGTGCGGCCGGTGGCCAATTCGGTTCCGTCCCAGGCGAACAGCGTCACGGTGATGTCGGCGGCGGGTGTGCCGAGGACCGCGTCCAGGACGTGGGTGCTCAGTGTGCTCACGCGTCGGCTCCCGCATCGAGCAACCGCCGCAGCCGGATTCGATTGATCTTCACCAATTCCTCTCGCACGATGCGCCTTTCGGTATCCGGGTCGTTTCCGAGCCGGGCGGTGAGCGTGGCCAGTAGTTCGGCCGGCGTCCGCCCGGTGGCGCACACCAGGTACACCTGCCCGAATTTTGCCTCGTAGTCACGGTTCCCGGCGGCGATCGCGGCGCGCACGGCGGTGTCGGCGTCGGCCATTCCGGCTTGTTCGCGCGCGGAGGCGGCGCTGTCCGGGCGATCGCCGATGCGCGGGTGCCCGGACAGGGCACGTTCCATTTCACTTTGGGAGATCTCACGGAGCTCCGCATCGGCGGCGCGCAGCAGTTCGTCGATTCCGGCGAAGGGCCGCCGCGCGGCCACGGCGCGGGCCCAGGCGGGTGAGGAGCAGCAGGTCAGCAGTAATTCCACCGCCGCCGCCTCGGGTAGCGCGGTGAATTCGTCGAGGCCGATCGGGTTGTCCGTCATCGCCTCCAGCATCGGTGATGGCAACCGCGCCCGCCACTCGAGGGGCGAAGATCATCGCCCGGGGTTACCCTGCCCAGCATGACCCCCGAACGCTGTGACGGCATCGTGCTGGCGGCGGGCGCAGGCACCCGCTACGGCATGCCGAAAGCGCTGGCCGAGGATGGCGCGTGGTTGCGCACGGCGGTGCACGCGCTGCGTGCGGGCGGGTGCGCGCGAGTCTTCGTGGTGCTGGGTGCGACCGGCCCGGCACAGCGCGATGGCGAATCCGGTTCCGGCCCACGCTGGCTCGTCTCGCAAACGCCCCGCATCCCGGTGCCCGAGGGCGCGCATCCGGTGTGGGCGTCGGATTGGGCGACGGGGGTGAGCGCCTCGATGAAGGCGGGGCTGGCTGCCGTGTCGGCCGCGCCGAGTCTCATGACCGCGCCCGCATCGCCTTCGGAAATCGCCTTTCCACCGGGCGAAATCACACCCGGCGAATTCATTGCGGCGCGGACTGCTGCCGACGGTATTACCCCTGCGGGGAATACTGCGGGCAATAATTCCCGCGCCGGGAGCATTAGCGTTCCGGACATGATTTCCGGCCCGCCGAGTCACGTCGCGATCATGCCGGTGGATACGCCCGATGTCGGCCCGGATGTGGTGCGCCGGGTGATCGAGGCGGCGCGCATCGCCGAGAGCGGTTTGGCGCGCGCCTTTTTCGGGAAGACTCCGGGGCATCCGGTGGTATTGGGCCGCGCGCATTGGGCCGACGTGATGGTGAATGCCACAGGAAATTATGGGGCGGGGACTTATTTGCGAGGAAGAGCGGATATGGTGTGCGTCACGTGTGATGACCTAGCGACGGGGATCGACCGGGACTACCCGTGCGGCACACGGTGATCGGGAGCTAGTGATGCGCGATATCGTCGACGACCTGCTACGGGTGTGGCACAGCGGCCGGACGGGCGGGCTCGCCACGCTGGTGCGCACGATGGGTTCCACTCCGCTTCCGATCGGCGCGGCCATGGTAGTCGACGCGGAGGGCCGGGCCTTCGGTTCGGTATCGGCGGGTTGTGCCGAGGCGGCCGCGTACGAGGCGGCGGTGGAGGCGGCGCGCACCGGTCGCCGCGGTCTGCATCGTTTCGCCCCGGGCAGTGGCCTCGATGCCGGAATGGATTGCGGCGGCACCCTGGATGTCTTCACGGAACCGTTCTCGCGCAGGCATTTTCCGGAATTCCCGGATGTGGCGGCGGATATCGTGGCGCAGCGGCAGGTCACCGTTTTCACCGTGGTGTGGCATTCGGATCCGGATGTGATCGGCCAGCATCTGATCACCGATCGCAAGCACGGCACCGAGTTGGTGTCGCTGCCGGATTCGGATGTGTTCGTATCCTCGTTCACCCGGCCGCCGCGCCTGATCATCGTGGGGGCCAATGCGATTGCCGGTGCGCTGGCGATTCAGGCCCGGCTGCTCGGTTATCGCGTGACGGTGTGCGACGCCCGGCCCACCTTCGCCAATGCCGATGCCTATCCCGGCTGCGAGGTGGTGGTGGATTGGCCGCACCGCTATCTCAATACGCTCGCCGCGGCGGGTGAGATCAATTCCAGCACAGCGGTTGTGGTGCTCTCGCATGACGCGAAGTTCGAGATACCGCTGCTGACGATCGCTTTGCGACTACCCGAGCTCGGGTTCCTGGCAGCGCTGGGTTCCCGGGCCGCGAACGCGCATCGGATGGAGGCCCTGCAGGCGGGCGGTTTCGACGACGAGACGCTGTCGCGTCTGCATGCCCCGGCGGGGCTGGATCTGGGTGCGCGCACCCCCGCCGAGACCGCGGTGTCGATCGCCGCCGAACTGCTGGCGACCCGGAACAGCACCAGCGCGGAACCGCTGTCGAGCCTGGGTGGCCCGCCGCAGCGGCATACGCTGGTGTCGTAACTCCCGGGATTCGAAATCCTCAGCCCTGCTTGAGTTCCGGATGCTCCGCGTAGACCTCTTTCAGAATCGACATATCGAACAGCTTGTCGGCCGTGATATCGATCTTGGCCTTGCCCAGCGCGGTGATGTTGTGCGCGATCAACGCCTCGCTCATGGTGAACAGTCCGTCGAACTGGGTTTCCGGTGACACCACCAGCGTGTTCTGCGCGATCGCCTCTTTCTTCTGCTCTTCCAGATCCAGGCGCTGATCCTTGCCGTACACCTCGACGGCCAGTCGCGCGGATTCGGCCGGATTCGCCACCGCGTCCCGCCAGCCCTTGATGTCGGCGACCAGCCACGCCTTCAATTTCTCGCGCTCATTGTCGATGGTGTGCTGGCTGACGGTGAGCGTTTCCGCGGTGAGCGGCAATCCGTAATCGGCGAACATGAAGTTCGAGTTCGCGAATCCCTTGGCGCTCAAGGTGATCGGCTCATTGGTGACGTAGCTGACCCAGCCGTCCACCTCACCGTTGGCGAGCGGGCTCGGATCGAATTGCGCGGGCACGATGGTGACATCGTTGGGCGTCATGCTGTTGGCGGTGAGCAGGGCATTGAAAATCAGCTGATTGGTGTCCTGCACACCGATTTTCCGGCCCTTCATATCCTGCGGTGAGTTGATGGGTTTGGCGGCCGAGCTCACGATGCAGAACGGATTCTTCTGATAGGTCGCGCCGACGATCTTGGCGTTTAGGCCCTCCAAGACGGCGGGCGCGGTGGTCTGCGGCGCGGACATGCCGATCCAGATCTTCCCGGTGCCCAGGCCCGCCTCCACCGAGGTGCTGGCCGCGCCACCGGCGACCAGATTCACCGAGCCGAATCCGGCGTCCTTGAAATACCCCTTCGAATCCGCGAAGTACTCACCCGCGAATTCGATGTTCTTCAACCAGGACAGCTGCACCGCGACGGTCCCGTACTTGGATCCGTCGGCGGTGGTGCCGTTACCCGAGCTCGATGAGTCCTTTCCGCACGCGGCGAGCAGGCCGCCGCCGGCGACCAGTGCGCCGGTGAGCCCGGCGGCGCGAAGGAAGGATCGCCGATCCATGGACAAGGGAGAAACCGAACCCGGCTGACGCAAACGACTCATGTACCGAACCTAGGGCCATTCAGTTTCGATTATTTTGCTTTCGCCGACGTATTTGTGTGCGCCAGGTTAACTAACGCGCGATGGACGACTCAGGGCTCGTCACCGCACACCACCAATCGCGTGTTCGGCAGCAGCGTACCGGCGGTGAGGCCGAACATGGCGTGGAAGGTATCGCTGAAATGGCTCGGTGAGGCGAATCCGGCGTCGACGGCCGCGGTGGTGAAATCGGCTCCCGCCGCCACCGCGCGCATGACCTGCGCCATGCGCGCCCAGTTCCGGTAGCGGCGGAAGCTGGTGCCGGTCTCGGCGGAGAACAGGTGCAGGAATCGCGAGACCGAGAGGTTGGCGTCGGCGGCCAGTTCGGCGGCGGCCGGGTTCATCGCGATATCGGCGCGAATCGTCTTCAGCGCGGCCGTGATTCGCGCGTCCATCGCGACCGGATCGATGTAGTGGAACAGCATGCGCTCACCGCCCGCGATCACCTGATGGGTGGTGCGCGGCGGAATCAGGGCACTGCGGAGCACCTGTTCGTCATCGCCGATGCGCAGCGTGAACGGCGCGTCGACACCGATCACCAGGCAGTGCACCGAACCGGAGTGCGGATCCAGGCGCAGCGACGGCCCGAGGTAGACCGCATACCCCGGCCCGAGCCACACCGTGGCCGGGTAGCACGTTTCCGGAAGCGGGTCGGCGGGCACAGCGCCGATCATCGCATGGTGGCCGCAGCGTGCGGCGCATCGTTTCCGGGAGGTCCCATGGGCACCGTTCTGATCCTCGTCGTAGCGGCGTTCTTCCTGCTGATGGGCCTGTACGCGCTGGCCGTGCCCGCGGCGCTGGGGCAACCGTTCGATATTCGCATCGAGTCGCCGGTGGCGCGTTCGGAGATCCGGGCCGTCTACGGCGGGTTCGGGCTGGCCATCGCGGCGCTGCTGGGCGCGGCCGCCGCCGATGTGGGCGATATCCGCCCGGGTGCGGTCGTCGCGGTGGCGGCGGCGCTGGGCGGAATGGCGTTGGGGCGCATCATCTCCCGGTTGCTGGGCGATGCCACCGGCTTCTATCCCAACTGGTTCTACTGCGGCGTCGAGATCGTGGCGGCCGGGCTGCTGCTGCTCGCGCGCTGAGCCGAGCGCGGTCTGTCGCGGGGCTGGTCGCGGCCTGCCGCGGGGCTAATCGCGGCCCTGTTGCGGGGCGAACCGCGCCAGCACGAGTTTCTCCAGCACGCCGACCACCGCGTAGGCGAACACCGAGACGACGGTGACCAGCGCGATGGACGCCCACAGCCGGTTGTACTGGAACGTCGGGATGGCGCGGATCAGCCCCGCGCCCAATCCCGTTCCGCTGCCCAGCCATTCGCCCAGCAGCGCGCCGATGAGCGCACCCGGAACCGAGACCCGGGCGGCCGCGAACACCGAGGGCAGCGCCGCGGGCACGGACACCATGCGCATGGTGGTCCAGCGCGAACCGCCGTAGGCGGCAACGAGTTCCATCGCCTGTTTCGGCGCTCCCCGCAACGCCGTCATGATCATGACGAGCGCCGGGAAGAACACCACGATGGCCGCCATGACCGTGACGCCGAGCAGCCCGCGCCCGAATACCAGCACGATGATCGGGGTCAGCGCGACCAGCGGCACCGACCGCAGCAGCATGGCCACCGGCAGGAACGCCTGCGATACCGCCGGAACGCCGACGAACAGCGCCGCCACCGCGAGCGCACCGCCGAGCCCGGCGATGAACCCGATTCCCGCGTCGCGCAGCGTGATTCGCATCTCCGCGAAGATGGCGTGCCGGGCGGTCCCGGAGGTGGGGCCGGTGACCAGGTACTTCCACACATCGCCGGGACTCTTGCCGACCAGCCCGACCTGTGGATAGAGCTGTAGGAAGCCGTACCAGAGCACGACCAGCAGGATCAGCGAAACCACCAGCGGCAGTAGGAATCCGGCGATGGGCCGCAGGATGTTCAGGGCTTTCATCGCACCTCTGCTCGGGTCCAGGGCAGGGCGGCGCGGGCGATCAGGGCGACCACCGCGTATCCGAGCCCGGCGAGTGCGGCGGCGGCCAGGGCCATACCCCAGGTGCGCGGCACGTTGTACGCGGTCTGCGCGGCGGTGAGCGCGACGCCGATACCGCTGTCCACCCCGCCCAGATATTCGCCGATGATCGCGCCGAGCACCGCCGAGGGCGCGGCGATCTTCAACGCCGCCAAGGTATTCGGCAGCGCCGACACCAATTGCACGCGCCGCATGCGCTGCCAGCGGCCGCCACCGTAGGCGCGCACCAGGTCCAGGCTGGTGCCGTCGGCCGAGCGCAGGCCGGAGACCGCGCCGACCATGGTCGGGAAGAAGCAGTACATGGCGGCCAGGAAGACGGTCGGCGTCCGCCCGCCGAAGACCACCAGGATGATCGGCCCGAGCGCCAGCAGCGGGGTGCAGTAGCTCAGGATGGCCAGCTGGGTGACGAGCATTTCGATCGGCGGGATCAGCACCACCAGCAGCGCCAGCACGATGGCGAGGGTGTTCCCCCACACGAAACCCTGGAGCGCGCCCCAGGCGGTCACCTTGAAGTTCGGCCCGTACAGCGACCAGCCGTCGGTGTACATGGTGTGCAGCACCTGCCACGGTCCGGGCACGGTGCCATTGGCGACGTGCAGTGCGGCGAGCACCGCCCACACCGCCACCAGGATCACGATGCCCGCGAGCCCGCCGAGCGTGGAAATGTGTAGTTGCCCGCGCAGCGCGGCCAACGCGCCGCGCGGCTCGTCCCGCACCGATTCGGTTGCCGTACTTGTCATTCGGTCACCACCCCGCCCTGTCCGGTGCGCCCGAACAGCAGTTCGGAGAGATAGTCGCAGAGTTTGTGGAATTCGGTGGTGCGCATCATTTCCGGGGTACGCGGGCGCGGCAGATCGATATCGACCACCTCGACCACGCGGCCCGGGCGCGGGCTCATCACCGCGACCACATCGGAGAGGAAGACCGCTTCGGCGATGCCGTGCGTGACCATCAGTGTGGTGGCGGGCTTTTCGGTCCAGATGCGCAGCAGTTCCAGGTTGAGCCGCTGCCGGGTCATATCGTCGAGTGCGCCGAAGGGTTCGTCCAGCAGCAGGATCTTGGGCTTGACCACCAGCGCGCGGGCGATCGAAACCCGTTGCCGCATACCGCCGGAGAGCTGCGCGGGTTTGGCCTTCTCGAAGCCGTCGAGGCCGACCAGGGCGATCAGGTCCGCGATCAGTCCGGGATCGGCGGGCAGTCCGGCGACCTGCAGCGGCAGTTTGATATTGGATTCCACGGTGCGCCAGGGCAGCAGCGCCGAATCCTGGAAGGCGATGCCGAATTCATGTCTGCGCCGCAGTTCGGCGGGTGTCTCACCATTGATGCGGGCGGTGCCCGCGCTCGGGGTGTCGAGTCCGGCGAGAATGCGCAGGATGGTGGATTTCCCGCAGCCGGACGGGCCGAGCAACGACAGGAACGCGCCCTCGTCGGTATGCAGATCGACCAAATCCAGTGCGGCGACGCTGCGCCGCCCGGAGCGGAAGGTCTTGCTCAAACCGCTGATGTGTATGCCTGTTCCGCCCGAGCTCATAGGGTCACGATAGGAGCAGGGAATTGCACCGAGATTGCGAATCGGCAGACTGGATTTCGGGCCTGTTACGACTGACGCTCGAATCCGGTTACCGAACCCTCACCAGCCGGACGGTTCGAACCAGTCCCGGGCTTCCCGGCGAAACAGCAGCACTATCACCACGAGTGAGGTGATCGGCCCGAGCGGCCCCGGCGGATGCCCATCGGTGATCGACGGCACCGTCCACAGCATATTGAGCACGGCCAACAGAATCGCGCCGATGCGCACCGACTGCCCCTCGGACTGAAAGGTCAACGCCACCAGCCCGAGCAGCCACGCCGGGATGAAGGGAATCGCGGTCTGGATGGCGGAACTACTTCCCAGCAACCAGCCGGAGGACGCCGTGCACAGCATTCCGATCAGGGCCATGAGCACCGCGATGAACTGTGCCGCGCGCACCGCCCGCGGCATCCGGTACGTCTCGTCCACTCCCTGCCCGTGGTCGGGCGGGGTTCGCAGATCCGGCATCCCAGCGAATTTACCTCGCCGCGCCGGGCCGATCCGGTCACCACGCCGCCGCGCGAGAGTGCCGTGCGCCACCTGTCCACAGTCGTGCACAGCCGCCGTGGGGATCACCCGCTAACTATGAGCGAGCGGCCACCGGTTCCAATTCGGTGACTCGAACGGTCGGCATCAACCGATCGCGCAGCACCCGGTCGATCTCCCCCGCGACCGGAATGACAACGGCGGCGGCCGAAGTGGCGACGGCGTCGGTGAGCAGGGCGGGCCAGTTGGGGGTGCGGGTGCCCGCGAGGCCCGCGATGATGGCCGCCACCGCGGCGTCGCCCGCGCCGGTGGGGTTGCCCGCGAGGGGTTCGGGCAGGGCGGCGGACCACGCGCGATTGGCGGTGACCGCGATCATGCCCGCACCGCCGCGGGTGACGACGACCGCGCCCGCGCCGTCGGCGATGAGCGGGTCGACCGCCGCCAGCACCTCCGGGACGGTGGTGGCGGGGCGGCCGGTGAGTCGTTCCAGCTCTTCGGTATTGGGGGTCAGGATGATCCCGGGCACCCGCGCGGAGAGTTCCAGCGCCGCCCCGTCGAGATCGCAGATGGTGGGCACCCCGGCGTGCACGGCGGTACGGGCGAGTTCGGCGGGCAGGCCGGGATCGACGCCGCCGGGTAGTGATCCGGCGATGACCATGCCACTCATATCCGAGAGCATGCCCGCGACCCGCACCCGCAGTTGATCGACCGCGTGCGGTTCGGAGATGCGCGGTCCGGGTTCCCAGAGCGCGGTGGCGGTGCCGTCCCCGGATTCGCTGATCACCACGGTGCGCCGCACCCAGGGCAGGGCGTGCACGAAGTCGACGGGCATCTCCAATTCGGCCGCGGCGGCGAAGGAATGGTCGGAGAAACCGGTGGCGCGGGCGTATTTGCCCAGCTGATTCAGTACCCGATTGACATTGATGCCGCGGCCGCCGAGCCGCTGATCCACCGAGCGCACCCGGTGTGCGCGGCCCCGTTCGAACTGCTCGACCCGATAGGTCATGTCGTAGGCGGGGTTCATGGTCACGGTGAGGATCACCCTGACAACTAGTTCATGTCAGCACAACGGGCGCAAGACCCAAACCTCGCGAATGGTCAGTGAAAGGGTTCGCAAAGGCGGCAGTCCGAGCCGATCAGTTCGGTACCGCCCGCAGGATTCTGGTGCCGAGCACGCGGAGGTGATGTTCCACATCGCGCTGTATGCCGATGCGCCCCGGGCCCAGATACTTTCGCGGATCGGAGCTGGCAGGGGCCGCCGCCAGCGCGGTGCGGACCGCTTCGGTGAGCGCGATATTGAGCCGGGTGCCGATATTGATCTTCACCATGCCGTGCCGCACGGCAGACCGCAGGCCATCATCAGGCACACCGGAGGAACCGTGCAAGACCAACGGGATATCCAGCGCCTTCGCCAACCTCGCAATGAGATCGGTGTCCAGGGTCGCGGCGCGGGTCTGCATGGCGTGCGTCGAACCGACCGCGACGGCGAGCGCGTCCACCCCGGTCGCGGCGGCGAAGGCCACCGCCTCGTCCGGATCGGTGCGCACACCCGGAACGTGCGCGCCGTTCTTGCCGCCGACCTCACCCAGCTCGGCCTCGACGTAGACCTCGCGCTCATGACACCAGCGCGCGATCTCGGCTGTGACAGCGACATTCTCGGCATAGTCGAGCGCCGCCCCGTCATACATGACCGAGCCGATCCCGACCTCGACGGCCTCCTTGATCAGGTCTATCTCGGTGGCATGGTCCAGATGCACCGCGAGCGCCGCCGAACTGTCCTGCGCGATCTGCAGGCAGGCGCGGGCCAGCGGTTTCACACTCCCGTGATAGCGCGCGGTGTTCTCCGAAATCTGCAGGATCGCGGGCCTTTCCACGGCTTCCGCGGCGGCGGCGATGGCCTCGGCGTGTTCGAGAGTGATCACATTGAACGCGCCGAGTCCGCCCGGCCGGGCCAGTTCGATCAGTCGTGGAATCGGGGTGAGCATGAATTCTCCTAGTAGAGCCAGGTGTTCCACTCCCGCACCCGGATCTCCGGAATGAGGCGGGCGCGTAGGTCGAGATCGATCTCCCCCGCCACCGGCCGGGCCACGGCCGCGGCGGAGGTTGCCACCACCTCGGCGACCAGTGCGGGCCAATCGAGTTCGCGCGCACCGAGCCACCCGGGCGGGACGGTCGCCAGAAACGGCAGCTCCGGCGGGATATGGCGCGGAAGTTTGGGCAGCGCCGCCAACCCCGCGATGAGCGCGGCCGCGGCCGCATCCCCCGCCCCGGTCGGATTCCCGCTGATCTCGGCGGGTGGCGCGGCGGACCAGCCCTTCCCGCGCACCATCGCGAACACCCCGTCCCGGCCGCGCGTCGCGACGATCACCGCCGCCCCCGACTTCTGTAGCGGCTGCACCACATCCAGCAACCGCCCCGGATCGTCCGGCACAGCTCCGACCGACGCGGCACGATCAACCGGAGCGTCACGGGCCGACGCGGGGCGAATGCCCGAACCGTCGCGGCGCATCGCGGCGCGGTCGCCCGCGTCCCCGCCCAGTAGCGCG
The DNA here is from genome assembly GCF_040680615.1 of Nocardia sp. NPDC052001. NCBI lineage: Bacteria > Bacillati > Actinomycetota > Actinomycetes > Mycobacteriales > Nocardiaceae > Nocardia > Nocardia sp. NPDC052001. The sequence continues at coordinate 81,469 of NZ_JBFAXC010000016.1, forward strand.
GCGAGTTCGTCGGTGTTCGGCATGAGCACGACGCCCTCGACTTTGGCGGCCTGCCGCAGGGCTTCGCCGTCGACGTCGCAGATGACCGGTACGTCGGCGCGGATCGCGAGGCGGGCCAGGGTGGCGGGGAAGCCGGGGTCGAGACCGGCGGGTAGTGAGCCGGAGATGACCAGGCCGCGCGCCTGCGGCAGCCGGGCGGCGATGCGGTCTTTCAGGTCGTCGACGGCGGCCGGATCATTCAGTGCCGCACCGGGTTCCCATAATCCGGTGGTGGTGCCATCGGCCTCGCTGAGCACGACCGTGCGCCGCACGAACGGGAGCGCTTCGACGAAGTCGACCGGCAGTTCCGCCGCGGCCGCGCGGGCGAAGGCCGCATCGGCGAATCCCATCGCCACGACCTCGTGCCCGAGCGCGCGAAGTACCCGGGCGACATTCAGGCCCTTACCGCCGACCCGCTGTTCCACCACCGGAATGCGCTGCACCGCAGCGTATTCGAACTTATCCAGCCGATAGGTGAGGTCGTAGGCCGGATTCATGGTGACGGTGAGGATCATGACAACCACCGCCCGCGATGCAGTACCCGGCGCAATGCCAACTGCTCGTCCACGGCGATGATGTCGGCGTATCCGCCCGGCTTGATATCCCCGATATCGGTGAGCCCGGCCGTGGTCGCCGGGGTCATGGTGGCGGCGCGCACCGAATCATCGAGGGAGGCACCGCATTCCCACACGGCCCAGGCCACGCAGCGCAGCAGATGCGCGGTGCCACCGGCGATGGACCCGCTCGCGATGCGCGCCACACCCTCGCTGACCTGAACCTCCTGCGGACCGAGCCGGTACGCGCCGTCCGGCATTCCGGCCGCGGACATGGCATCGGTGATGAGTGCGATCCGCTGCGGGGCGGCGGCGAAAACCAGTGCGCCGAAACCGGCGTCGACATGCACCCCGTCACCGATGAGCTCTACGGTGGCGTGCCCGCGCGCGGCGGCCGCGACGGCCGCCGCCACCGGGCCGCCCGATCGATGATGCAGCGGCCGCATTCCGTTGGCGAGATGCGTGACCGAGCGAGCAACGCCGTTGGGCTGCACGGCATCCCGGAAGACTCCGAACTCGGCGTCGGTATGCCCGAGCGAGACGGTCACCCCGTGATCGGCGAGCAGACTCGCCACGGTGGCGTACCCGTCCCGTTCGGGCGCCATGGTCATGATGCGCAGATGTCCGCCCGCGGCTTCGAGCAACCGCCGCGCCAGCACCGGATCGGGATCACTGAGATAGCGCGCATCCTGTGCGCCACAGCGGGTTTCGGAAAGGAACGGCCCCTCGGCGTATATCCCGCCGATCACCCCGTCCTGCGCCAGCTCCCGCAGTGCCGCCGCCTGCGCGACCATATCGTCGGGCGCGGCCGTAACAATCCCCGCCAGCACGGTGGTGCTCCCCCGCGACCGGTGATACGCCGCCGCCCCGGCGGCCTCCTCCTGATCGACCGTATCGAACCGATGCCCCGCCCCACCGTGCACATGAATGTCCACCAGCCCCGGCAACAGCATCCCCTCGAACGGCAACTCCCCCGATTCCGGATGCGTCACCGTCCACTGTTCGGTGGTGCGCACGGCGATGATCCGTTCCCCCAGAACCGATATCACCCCGTCTTCGACGACGTGGCTCGGCGCGAATATCCGCCCTCGAATGTGCACCCCTGCGTCCACCGCGAAGCTCGGCGGACTGATCTCATTCGCCGCCTGCGCTTTCCGCCGCGCCCGGCTGCGGCTCGACCGACTGCGGCTGGTGCCATTCGGATGTTCCCCCGGCGCGTTCATGCCAGCACCCCGTACCGTGCGAAGAGCGCCGCGCCGGTAAGTCCCGCGCGAGCGCCGAAGGCTCCCAACACCACTTCGGGCGCGGGGACGACGCGCAGCCGCGCGGCGAGCGCATCGCGCAGGGGTTGGGCGAGCGCTTCACCCGCACCGGCGAGACCGCCGCCCAGCACAATGCGTTCGGGGCAGGCGGCGTGGATGACACCGAGCAAGCCGTCCGCGAGTGCGTCGACGGCATCGTCCACCACGGCGCGCGCGTGCTCGTCGTGCGCGCGCGTACCGCCATCGCGCGCGTCGGCATCATCCCCGGCGTCCGCAAGTCGCTCGAATACCATTGCCGCGCTGTCACATTCGATACCCGTCCGCCGGGTGTAGGCGCGCGCTATCGCGGCGGCCGAGGCGACCGTTTCCACGCAGCCGGTATTGCCGCAGGGACAGGGCAGCCCGTCCGGCCGCACCGCGATATGCCCGTACTCCCCGGCCTGCCCGATCCCGCCGCGCACGAATCGCCCTCCGACGGAGAGTGTTCCGCTGATCCCGGTGCCGATGATGACCACGCAGACACTGTCCCGGTCACCACCCGCTCCGAAACGCCATTCGGCCCATCCGGCGGCCGCCACATCGTGTTCGATCACCACCGGCATGGCCCAGCGTTCGGTGAAGCGCGAGCCGACTTCGATATCCCGCCATCCCACATTCGCGCTGAACACCGCGATGGAATTGGCCGTATCGACCACCCCGGGCAGCAGCACCGCCGCCCGCTCCACGCGCGCCCGCTCCGATTCGGAGAGCTTGTCCAGCAACGCGTCTCCGAGTCTCAGCATGGCGTCGAAGGCGGCCGGACCGCGCGGGGTGGCGACATCACCGGCGGCGAGCACCGCGCCCGCGGCATCGCTGATCTCGGCCTTGATGGTGGTGCCGCCGACATCTAGGCCCAGCACCAGGGCCTGCGGGCCGAGTCCGATGACGGGTTGCAGGTTCATATCGGGCTCCGATCGGACGAACACGCTCAGGCTCACATCATGACTCAGAAATCGAGGACCACTGAGCGAGTGAGGCTACGCGGATGATCGGGATCCAGCCCGATATCGGCGGCACGAAGTACGCAGAGCCGATGTACTCGAACCAGATCCGCCATCGGATCGATATCCCGATGCTCGAGATGCGCGCCGGTGGCGGCGATATCGGCGGTGAAGCCGGGCAGCAGCGGTCCGAGCGCCCAGACCGCGCGGCCGGGCGCGGCAATGCTGATCGGCCCGTGCCGATATTCGGTGGCGAGGTAGGACTCGGTCCAGGACTGGCAGGATTCGCGCAGTTTGAGCGCGGCCTCGTCCGCGAGGGCGGCGGCGAATCCCATTCCGGTGAAGGTGATCTGGTCGGCGTACCGCACGTCGGCGAGCGCGGTCGCGGGCTCCTCGGCCAATACCGCGCGGGCCTGCGCGATCACCGGGGTGAGGTCTTCACCCAGGCTCCAGCGCAGGATGGCCAGGGTGGTGGTGGCGAACCTGGTCTGCACTACCGAGCGCTCGTCCACCTCGTCGATGAGGATCGAATCGCCCAGGGCGAGAACGGGTGTGCCCGGGCTCGAGCAGATGATCACGCGCGGTGTCCCGGCCGGGAGCGCGCGCACCGCGTCGATCACCTCGGTGGTGGTGCCGGAGCGGCAGATGATGACGTAGCGGTCGTACTCGCGCCCGATCGGCGGTTGTCCGGCGGGCCAGGCGTCGGTGAGTCCGTGTCCGGCGCGCTCGCGCAGCGCGGCGTAGGCCCGCGCCATGAAAAGCGAGGTGCCGCAACCGATCGCGGCCACGCGTTCGCCGGCAGCGGGCAGCAGTGCGCGATTTCGCTCGGCGATGACCCGCGCGTGGACCCAGTTGTCCGGCTGCGAGGCGATCTCGGTGGAGAGGTGGGTGGCTGGGGTGTGTTCGGCGGAGGACAGCACCAGCCCAGCGTGCGCCCAGTGATCGTTCATGTCAAATTTACAGCCAAAGTAGTCACAATCAATCACGGCTGGGTTAGATTCGACAACGATCACCCGGTCGACCCATCATCCCCCGATTGACCCGGGTGTGTGTATCGAAAGGTTCGACAAGTGAAAAGACGTCTCCATCGGACACTCACCGGCGTAACCGTGCTCACCGCGGCGGTGCTGGCCGCCTCGTCCTGCGGCTTCGGTTCCAAGAGCTCCGACGATAACGACCCGAACACCGTCAAACTGCTCGTGCCCTCCTACAGCGATGGCGCGCACGGCACCAAGGCGCTGTGGGACAACATCATCAGCGGATTCCACGACAAGAATCCGGACATCAAGGTCGATCTCCAGATCGAGTCCTGGAACAGCATCAATGACGTGGTGCGCACCAAACTGCAATCGCAGTCCACCACCCCGGACATCCTGAACATCGACGCGTACTCCACCTTCGCCAAGGACAAACTGCTCTACTCGGCCAAGGAGGTCACCTCCGACGCCACCCTGGCCGATATCCAGCCCGCCTTCGCACAGAACGCGACCATCGACGGAACCCAGTGGGCGCTACCGCTGTTCGCCTCCACCCGCACGCTGTTCTACAACTCCGAGCTATTCGAGAAGGCCGGCATCACCACCCCGCCCAAGACCTGGGCCGAACTCACCGATGACGCCAAGAAGATCCAGGCGCTCGGCGGCGGCGTCTCCGGCTACGGGCTGCCACTGGGAAGTGAAGAGGCACAGGGCGAAACCTCCATCTGGACCTTCGGCGCGGGCGGGAACTGGTCCGACGGCGGCAATCTCACCATCGACACCCCGCAGAACCTGGCCGGCGTGAAGGCCATGAAGGCGATCGCCGATGCCGGTGTGACACAGCCGAATCCGGGCGCGACCGACCGCAAGGATGTGATCAACGCCTTCATCCAGGGCAAGATCGGCATGATCGAGGGCCTGCCACCGGTGCTCGGCATGATCAGCGATAAGAATCCGGCGCTGAAGTACGCCACCGCGCCCTCGCCCACCGAGACCGGCGCACCCGTCACACTCGGCGTGGCCGATCACCTGATGGCGTTCAAGAAGGACGGTAAGAAGCAGGACTCCATCCGAAAGTTCCTGGACTACTTCTACACCGCCGACGTGTACTCGAACTTCGTCAAGAGCGAGCACTTCATCCCGATCACCAAGAGCGCGGTCACCGCATTGGCCGACGATCCGGTGACCAAGATCTTCGCCGCCACCCTCCCGGTCGCGAAGTTCTACCCGAGCAACAATCCCAAATGGGGTGCGGTGCAGGGCGCGATCAAACAGCAGATGGGCACCATCGCGCAGGGCGCGGATCCGGCCGATGTGCTGAAGAAGATCACACAGGCGGCGAGTTGAGCAGGCGGACAACACGATTCACGGCGGGGCTGGCCGCCCTGCCGTGGATCGGCCCGGTGCTGGTGCTGATCGCGGCGATCGTGGTCTTCCCGGCCGGGTACATGCTGTGGACCAGCACCCGGGCGCTGAGCCCGTACGGGCAGGATCAGGGTCCGGCCGGATTCGCCAACTACCGCAGGCTTTTCGCGATTCCGGAGCTCGGGCCGATCCTGGTGCACACGGTGGTGTGGGTGGTGGCGGTGGTCGGATTGACGCTGCTGCTCTCGGCCGCGCTGGCACAATTCCTGAACAAGGATTTCCCGGGCCGCACCGCGGTGCGGATGGCGGTGCTGGTGCCGTGGGCGGCGTCGGTGGTGATGACGACGACGATCTTCTACTACCTGCTCGATCCGGATGTCGGCATCGTGAACCGGTTCCTGGTTGATATCGGCCTGCTCGATCGCGGTTACGGTTTCACCAAACAGCCGACGCAGGCGTTCATCGTGGCGGTCGTGGTCGGCGTATTCGTCTCGGTGCCCTTCACCACGTACACGATGCTGGCCGGGCTGCAATCGATTCCGGCCGAGGTGCAGGAGGCGGGCCGGGTGGACGGCGCGAACTCCTGGCAGCGCTACCGGCACATCACACTGCCGCAGCTGCGCCCGGCGATCGCGGTCGCCGCCATCATCAACATCATCAACGTCTTCAATTCGCTGCCCATCCTCCAGGTTCTGACCGGCAGCATCGCGGGCTTCTCCGCCGACACCACAACCACCTTGACGTTCAAGCTGATTCGGCAGAACCAGCAGGTCGATACGGCCGCCGCCATGAGCGTGCTGAACTTCGTGCTGATCGTGGTGATCATCGCGATCTACGTGAAGGTGATCCGCCCGACCGAGCAGGTGGACGCATGACGATCGCAGCGGCGCTGCCGCACGAACAGCGCAAGCCGGACGCCCGCGCACCGCGACGCAAACGGCGGCGCTGGGAACTCACCGCGGTGGGTGTCCTGCTCGCGGCGATCTTCCTGATCCCGTACATCGTGATGGTGCTGGGTTCGCTGAAATCGCGCGCCGAGATCCTGCACATCCCGCCGACGTATCTGCCGCAGCAGTGGCATCCGGACAACTACTCCACCATGTGGAACACCCCGGAAACCCCGCTGGCGTTCAATATGGTCAGCACCATCGTCATCTCGGTGGCGGCGACCCTGCTGGTCCTGGTGGTGGCGATCCCGGCCGCGTATTACACCGCGCGCCGCCGCTTTCCGGGCCGCGTGGCCTTCCTGGGTCTGGTGCTGATCACCCAGATGCTGCAACCGACCGTGCTGGTGACCGGCCTGATCCGGGAGTTCTTCACGCTCGGCATCAATGACACCTGGCTGGCCATGATCCTGGTGAACTCCGCCTTCAACCTGTCCTTCGCGGTCTGGATCCTGCACAGCTTCTTCGCCTCGGTCCCGGTCGAGATCGAGGAGGCCGCCCAACTCGACGGCCTGTCCCGCCTGCAAATCCTCACCCGGGTCAGCCTGCCCCTGGTCTGGCCCGGCATCGTGACCGCCACCATCTTCACCGTGGTCGCCTGCTGGAACGAATTCGCCGCCAGCCTGGTCATTCTCACCACCCCGGAGAACCAGCCACTGTCGGTAGCCCTCACCAAATTCATCGGCCAATACGACACGGCTTGGCAATACGTCTTCGCCATCTCTACGGTCGGTATCGTGCCGGTCGTCATCCTCTTCGCAGTTATCGAAAAACGCCTGGTCGCCGGTCTCACCGCGGGAAGCGTGAAATGACCGCAGCGGCCGATAGGCCCATGCGCTGGAACCGTCTGCTGGAGTTGCTCGCCGAGGCGGGGCGGCTCTCGGTGGAGGAGGCGTCCGAGCGACTCGGTGTCTCCCCCGCCACGGTGCGGCGGGACTTCACGGCGCTGGCCGAGCAGCAGTTGGCGACGCGGACGCACGGGGGGATCGTGGCCACCTCGGTGGCCTATGACCTGCCCGCGCGGTATCGGCATGAGGATGAGGCCAAGCAGCGGATCGCGGAACATGCTGCGGGGCTTATCGATACGCATGCGGTGGTGGGGTTGAACGGCGGCACCACAACCACCGCGGTCGCGCGGGCGCTGGCGACACGGCCGGATCTCGCGACCGCCACCGATGAGCGGTTGACGCTGGTCACCAATGCGCTGAATATCGCGGCGGAGATGGTGTTGCGGCCGTACCTGCGGACCATCTGCCTGGGCGGGATGGCGCGGCGGGAGTCATATGAGCTGCATGGGCCGCTGGCCGAGCGGTCGCTGGCCGAATTGCGTTTGGACACGGTGATTCTCGGGGTGAACGCGATCTCGGTGGAGGGCGGGGCGCAGTGCACCCACCTGGACGAGTCGGGGGTGAACGCCGAAATGGTGCGCCGCGCACAGCATGTCATCGCGGTGGCGACCTCGGACAAACTGCATCGCACCGCGCTGGCGCGGATCTGCCCCATCGACCGGATTCACGTGCTGGTCACCGACAGCGATGCCGATCCGGAATCGGTGGCCGAACTGCGCGCCGCCGGGGTCCGGGTGGACCTCGTCTGAGTCACTGTGAGTCGCCCTGATGGGACGGCGTCATTCCTCGAAGAGCCCGGTGTCCGAAACGAATACGTTCAGGATTTGAGCCCGGGCGTGGTGACACACAAGGACATGCCCAGGAATGACACGGTGATCGCGTGGGTGTCGGCGCAACTCGCCGCGAATTGATCAATCGTCCGCGAATGTCGTTGCCAATCGGAGATATTCGCGTAGCAGGATGGCCGCCGTGCCTCTGCTCCCGCCGAAACATCTGCTGCTGCAGGCTTGCCGCGGCCTCCCGCCCGAAGATCGACACCCGGTGCTGCACTGCGCGGGCTTATTGGCGGATCTGCACGAGAAGCGACTGACCGCGGAAGCCGGGGCGACCGGGCTGATCGACCACGAACGAGCCCGCATGGTGCTCGATATCGATCGGTGGGTGGCGATGGAACTGCCCAAGGCCGACCGCGACGCCCAACTGCACACCGAGACCGTCGGCACCGTGATCGATCGGCTCGCGCAATTCTCGGCGCTGGCCTACCTGACGCTCGCGTACGCCGATGAGGCCATGCACGAGGCGGCGACGCGACTGCGCGAACTCGCCCTGGCCTACGAGCATCTGGCGACCGAATTGGCCGCGGGCCGGCGACGACTGCCCAATCTGACCGGGAATCGCGAATACGAGTACTGATCGCCCGGATACGGGACTGACCACAGCGCGGATCGACTATCGATCACCGCGCGAATTCGTGTCGTCGACGGCGCCCGGCGAGGGTACGGGACGCCGTCGACAGCACAGGTGAGCCATGCGCAACCCACCGTCGAGACCCGGGCCAGGGTTCACAGCGAACGGAACCCGCGTGGGAGTGCGGTGGCAGTGCCCGTTCGCTGTTACCTGACAACCACCAGGCTCGAGCTCGACATGTGAATCGTGCGCCGCGAAGCTCGGAACCGGCATCCATCCCGCTGTGAACTTCCTGGGAACCGGGGTCCGGGGCGTAACGCCTGGTCAGTCAGTCGGTGCGGCGGCGGAGGGTTCGGGGAGCAGGGCTCGCAAGGTGCCGATGGTGTCGGCCTGATGCGGTTCCTTATCGGGGCGGTACCGGACCACGCGGGCGAAGCGCAGCGCCAAGCCGCCCGGGTAGCGGGGACTGACCTGGACGCCGTCGATGGCGATCTCGACCACCAGCTCCGGCCACAGATAGACGGTGGAGCCGTCGCGCTCGCGCTCATGACGCGGGAATTCCGCTGTCTGCCACTGCAATAGCGCATCGGTGAGCCCCTTGAAGGTCTTGCCGACCATGATCGGCTCGCCACCGTCCGGATCCCGTGCGCCCAGATGCAGATTCGACAGATATCCGGTGCGGCGGCCGTAACCCCATTCCGCGCCCAGCACGATCAGGTCCAGGGTGTGCGTGGGTTTGATCTTCAGCCAGGACCGTCCGCGCCGCCCCGCCGCATAGGGCGCGTCCAGGGCCTTGATCATGATGCCCTCGTGCCCGGCGGCCAGCGCACCGTCGAAGTATTCGGCGGCGGCCTCGGCATCGGGAGCGATGAGCGCCGGAATGCTCAGCGCGCCCGCGACTTTCGTGAGCGCGGCGCGGCGGTCCCGCAGCGGCGCGTCCAGCAGATCGACGCCGTCCAGATGCAGGCAGTCGAAGAAATACGGGTGCAGCAGCAATTCCTGCGCGGTCGCCGCGCCGAACCGGCTCATGGTCTCCTGGAACGGACGCGGGCGACCGGAATCGTTTAGCGCCAAGGTCTCCCCGTCCAGCACCACACTCGTGCAGTCGAGTTCCCTTACCCGCCCGACCAATTCGGGCACGCTCTTGGTGATATCGCGCAGCGTGCGAGTGAATACCCACACCTGATCGCCATCCCGGTGCACCTGAATGCGCGCACCATCCATTTTGTGCTCGACGCTGACGTCTCCGTCGAATTCGGACATGGCCTCATCGAGCGCCGCACCCGGCGACGCGAGCATGGGCTGAATCGGCCGCCCCACCTCGAGCCGGAACGCCTCCAGTGCCGCCACCCCGCCGGTCGAAGCCGCGACCGCGGTCACCGGTAGTCGCCCGGACAGCATGTGTGCCCGCCGCACCGCGTCGATGGGCACCTCGAACGCCTTGGCCACCGCCTCCGCGACGATCGCGGTCAGCGCCCCCTGCCGCATTTCCCCGGTCAGCAGCCGCAGCACGAAATCGTGTTCCTCGCTCGTCGCTGCGCTGAACAGTTTCGCGAGCAATTCCCGCCTGCGTGCCGTCGACCCGCTGCCGCCGACGCCCGCGAGCTCGGTGAACACCCGATCGACCTCGCCGACCGTGAGCGTCGAATCCGCCGCGGATTCGACCTCCATCGTGGTCAGCGTCCGCCACCCGGTGCCGATTCGCCCCTGCGGCAGCTCCCCGGAAACCCAGGCCACCGCCTGGGCGAGTTCATCGGGTCCGGCCTGGCCGAGCAGTTCGGCCAGGGTTGCGATCTTGATCTTTCGCGATGAAGTCGCGCGTACCGCCCGCAACGCCTCGACCACTTGCGACAAATACATCACCCGACGGTAACGCCGACCTCCGACACATCGGGGACCTTCCGCCGAGCGTCCCTGTGACGCACCCCTCAGCAAGGGTGTTAATTCCGGGTTGGCAGGGTTGCGAAACCGCCCATAAACTGGGCGCATGGCCAAGACTTTCGTCGGTGCGCGGCTGCGTCAGCTGCGCACCGAACGCGGGCTGAGTCAGGTCTCCCTCGCCAAGAAGCTGGAGATTTCGGCCAGCTACCTCAACCAGATCGAACATGACGTCCGCCCGCTCACCGTACCGGTCCTGCTGCGTATCAGCGAGGTCTTCGGGGTGGACGCCGGATTCTTCTCCTCCCAGGACGACACCCGGCTCATCGCCGAACTCCAGGAAGTCGTCATGGATCAGGAATTGAGCATCGAGGCCGATGCCCAGGAAATCGCCGAAATGGTTTCCGCGCACCCGGGTTTGGCGCGCGCCATGGTGAATATGCATCGCCGCTATCGCAACACCACCGCGCAGCTGGCCGCGGCCACCGAGGATCGTTTCGCCGACGGCAGCGGTTCCGGGGCCATCTCCAAACCGCACGAGGAAGTACGCGACTACTTCTATCAGCGGCAGAACTATATTCACGAATTGGATACCGCCGCAGAGGAACTCGCCACCAGAATGCGCTTCCACGGCGGCGATCTGAAACGCGAGATCGCGCGCCGCCTCACCACCGCGCACGGGGTGCAGATCGTCGAGCGCATCGATCTGGGCGACGGCATGCTGCACAGATACGATCCGGAATCGCGTCGCCTGGAAATCGCGCCGCATCTGTCCGGCGGGCAGCGGGTATTCAAACTCGCCGCCGAACTCGCCTATCTGGAGTGCGGGGATCTCATCGAAAAGCTGGTCGAGGAAGGCAATTTCTCCAGTCCGGAGTCCCGCGTGCTGGCCAAGCTCGGCCTGGCCAACTACTTCGCCGCCGCAACGGTGCTGCCGTACAGCCACTTTCATGAGATGGCGGAGGATTTCCGCTACGACATCGAACGCCTCTCGGCCTTCTTCACCCAGTCGTACGAGACCATCTGCCACCGGCTCTCGACCCTGCAGCGTCCCCGCCTGCGCGGCGTCCCGTTCTCCTTCGTCCGCGTCGATCGCGCGGGCAATATGTCGAAACGCCAGTCCGCCACCGGCTTTCACTTCTCCTCCAGCGGCGGCACCTGCCCCCTGTGGAATGTCTACGAGACCTTCGCCTATCCCGCGAAGATCATGACCCAGATCGCCCAGATGCCGGACGGCAGAAAATACCTCTGGGTGGCCCGCACCGTCGAACGCCGCGCCACCCGCTACGGCGAACCCAGCAAGGTGTTCGCCATCGGTCTCGGCTGCGAACTCCGGCACGCGAGCCGCGTCGTCTACGCCGACGGCCTGGATCTCAACGAGCCCAAGGCCACTCCCATCGGCGCGGGCTGCCGCGTCTGCGAACGCTCCAACTGCCCACAACGCGCCTTCCCGCCCCTGGGCAAAACCCTCGACATCAGCGAACACCGCAGTTCCATCTCCCCGTACGTCATTCAATGACACATTCGTCCGCGCGCACCCGGACTCCGTAGGGTGGAGCCGGTTTGTCGGCTGGGTGGAAGGTGCTGTGATGCAGGGGGCGGGACTCGTCACCGGTGCGATGTTCGCGGGGTTCCGCATCGAAAAGGTGCTGGGCCGGGGCGGCATGGGCACGGTGTATCTGGCGGGGCATCCGCGGTTACCGCGGCTGATCGCGCTGAAGCTGCTCAGCCGGGAGCTGTACGCGGATGAGGAGCTGCGGCGGCGGTTCGAGCGGGAAGCGGATGTGGCCGCGGCACTCGACCATCCGAATATCGTCTCGGTGCTGGATCGGGGCGCGGAGGACGGGCAGCTGTGGATCTCCATGCAGTACGTCGACGGCTCGGACGCCGGGGAATTCGACGAGCCGGTGGATCCGGTGCGGGCGGTGCGGATCATCGCGCAGACCGCCGACGCACTGGATTTCGCCCATGAACGCGGTGTGCTGCATCGGGATGTGAAGCCCGCCAACATATTACTGACCGCCGGGCGCGGCGGTGACCGAGTATTGCTGACAGACTTCGGCATTGCCCGGCTGCTCGACGATCAGCATCATCTGACCCAGACCGGCCAATTCCTGGCCACGCTGTCCTACGCTGCGCCGGAACAGCTTTCGGGCGAACCGGTGGACCACCGGGTGGACCAGTACGCCCTCGGCTGCACCCTGTACACCCTGCTCAGCGGTCAACCGCCGTTCGTGGCGGCCAATCCCGGCGAGATGGTCGCCGCGCACCTCACCCGCCCGGTGCCGCGCGCCAGCCATGCGGTCCCCGGCATACCGCCCGCCATCGATGCCGTGATCGCCCGCGCCATGGCCAAGCTGCCGGGCGAAAGATATTCCAGCTGTTGCGAATTCGCCGAGGCGGCCGCGCACGCCCTGACTGTGGGGGCGCGGGACGGACAGCAGTACACACCGCCGGCGCCGGTACCGGCCCCACCCGCCCCGGCCCCGGGCAACCACGCCCTCGAACCCACCATGATCGCCCCGGCCCGCCGCCAGGTGTCCTCGAACTGGCGGCTCACCTCGGTCCTGCTGATGGTCATGGCGCTGGTGGCCGTCGCGGGCATCGGCGCGGTGGGCGTCTACTGGAAATTCATTCGCCCCGTACCGGTTCCGCCGTCCTGGGGCGATCACGCGGATATCGCCTTCGCCTTCCCCGAACTCATTCCCCGGTATCCGAACGGCACCGCCTGGCACGGCGCGCGCTGCTCCGCGGTCGGCACCATCGTGGCCACCGCCGGTGATCCGCCGCCCGTCCGCCAGATCACCTGCACCGATTCGGACAACATCACCACCTGGTACACGCAGTACGCCACACCCGCCGACCTCCAGACCTACCTGGAGGCGCACACCGTCCGAATTGGGCAGCGCGCCACCACGGCTCCCGCCGATATGGTGCTGCACCAGCCCAAGGACCCCGCGGCACCCTTCGCCCTGGCCACCTACCGCCTGGTCACCCCCGACGCCCGCACGCTGCTGATCGAGGTCTCCTGGCCCGGCCATACCTTCGAGCAGACCCGTGACCAATGGTGGGAACCCGCCCCGATCTGAGCCGCGCCGTGCCCGATTTCGCCCTTCAGCTGCGGTGATAGCCGAAGTGATCGACTCGAACGGCGTTGCGGTGAGCTGAAATTCACGCGCGGGAAACATCGGCAACCGGACCGTCATCGAGAGTCATTCCGGCGCAATACTTCCCGTTTACGGTTCCCCTCACGAATACAGCAGTTGTATACGCGGCCGTATTCGCAAGCGACGCACGTGGCGTCGATGTGCAAGTGAGAAGGGTCCGCCCAATGCAAGATTCCCACCGCCGGCAGCGAACTCAGCGCCTGGTCAAGGCCATCACCATCCCGACCGCACTGGTGCTGTCCGCAGCCATGATCGCCGGTTGCGGTTCCCGCGACAGCGATACCGCCGCGGGCTCCAACGCCAAGTCCTGCGTCGACACCTCCAAGGACACCATCAAGATCGGGTCGCTGCACTCGCTGACCGGCACCATGGCCATCAGCGAGGTGACCGTCGCGAACGCGACCAAGATGGCGGTGGACCAGATCAACGCGGCCGGCGGCGTCATGGGCAAGAAGATCGACCTGGTGCTCGAGGACGGCGCCTCGGATCCGAAGACCTTCGCCGAGAAGGCCGAGAAGCTGATCAGCTCCGACTGTGTCGCAGCGGTTTTCGGCGGCTGGACCTCGTCGAGCCGTAAGGCCATGAAGCCCAAGTTCGAATCCCTGAACTCGCTGCTCTACTACCCCGTGCAGTACGAGGGCCTGGAGGACAGCAAGAACATCTTCTACACCGGCGCCACCACCAACCAGCAGATCGTCCCGGCCCTGGACTACCTGAAGCAGAAGGGCATCACCTCCCTCTACCTGGTCGGTTCGGACTACGTCTTCCCGCAGACCGCCAACCGCGAGATCAAGGCGTACGCCAAGGCCAACGGCATCGAGATCAAGGGCGAGGATTACGCCCCGCTCGGCTCCACCGATTTCTCCACAATCGTCAACAAGGTCCGCAACTCCAAGGCGGGCGCGGTCTTCAACACCCTCAACGGCGACTCCAATGTGGCGTTCTTCCGCGAGTACTCCAACGCGGGCCTCAAGCCCACCGATATGCCGGTGGTCTCGGTGTCCATCGCCGAGGAAGAGGTCGCGGGCATCGGCGCGCAGAACATCGCGGGCCAGCTGACGGCGTGGAACTACTACCAGACCGTCGACACCCCGGCCAACAAGGCGTTCGTCGCCGCGTACAAGGCCGCCTTCGGCGCCAACAAGCCCACCTCGGACCCGATGGAAGCCGCCTACACCTCGGTCTTCCTGTGGAAGAACACCGTCGAGAAGGCGAAGTCCTTCGCGGTGGCCGACATTCAGGCCGCGGCCGACGGCGTCAGCTACGACGCCCCGGAGGGCACCGTCACCATCGACGGCTCCAACCACCACATCACCAAGACCGCGCGCATCGGTGAGATCCGGCCGGACGGACTCATCTACACCGTGTGGGATTCGGGCAAGGCCGTACAGCCGGACCCGTACCTGAAGTCCTACGACTGGGCCAAGGGCCTCAAGTAACAGACAGCCGCCGATGAGGGGCGGCCGGTGCGGAACTCGTTGCCGCACCGGCCGTTACGGCGGCCATCCCGGCCATGAGGATCGCCCACGACGCGCTGCCCCGCCACGGCGGCGCGAGAGAACCACAGAGGTATTCACAATGGAAGTCGCTGTCGGACAGCTGTTCACGGGTTTGAGCCTCGGCTCTATCCTGCTGCTCGCCGCGCTGGGTCTGTCCCTGACCTTCGGTCAGATGGGCGTGATCAATATGGCGCACGGCGAATTCATCATGGCCGGGTGTTACACCACATTCGTTGTACAGCAAGTCATTCACTCCACCGGCGTCGCGCTGATCGTGTCGCTGTTCGTCGGTTTCCTGGTCGGCGGTCTGCTGGGCGCCGCCCTGGAAATGGGTCTCATCCGCTGGATGTACGACCGCCCGCTCGACACCCTGCTGGTCACCTTCGGCGTCGGCCTGGTGCTCCAGCAGGTCACCCGGGACATCTTCGGCGCGCCCGCCAAGAACGTGGTGGCCCCCGACTGGCTGACCGGCGGCATCACCATCGCCGGAACGGTCGTCCCCAAGACCCGCATCTTCATCATGGTGCTGGCGGTCGCCGCGGTCATCGCGCTGGCCACCGCGCTCAAGACCACACCGCTGGGCCGTCGCATCCGGGCCGTGGTGCAGAACCGCAGTCTCGCCGAAACCTCCGGCGTCTCTTCCCGATTCACCGATATCAGCACCTTCTTCATCGGTTCGGGCCTGGCCGCCGTCGCCGGTGTCGCGCTGACCCTGATCGGCTCCACCAGCCCCACCATCGGCCAGTCCTATCTCGTGGACGCCTTCCTGGTGGTCGTCATCGGCGGCCTCGGCCAGATCAAGGGCACCATCATCGCGGCCTTCGGCATGGGCCTGCTGAATTCCTTCGTCGAATACTCGACCACGGCCTCGGTCGCCAAGGTGATCGTCTTCATCGTGATCGTGATCTTCCTGCAGGTGCGCCCGCAGGGCCTGTTCACCGTTCGCACCAGGAGCCTGGCTTGACTTCCCGCCACGCCTATCGAGTAGCGGTCCCTGCTCTCACGAGCCGAGGTTTCTGCTTCACCGACGACTGCCGTCTCGGGGTATCCCGATGAGGACTTACGCCATCTCCACAGACTGCAACCGCCAGTCCGGCGGCCAGAATGTTCCGAGCTGCATTGACGTCACGATCGTGGGTGACACCGCAGGTTTCACAGGCCCATTCCCTGACCACCAACGGCATATCGTCGGCAACGGCTCCACACGCCGAACAGAGTTTGGACGAGGGGAACCATTGGTCGACGACGATCACCTCACGCCCGTACCGGGAACCCTTGTACTCCAGCATGGTTCGGAACTGTCGCCACGAAGCATCCACGATGGCCCGCGCGAGACCGCGATTGCGAACCATCCCTCGGACTTTCAAATCCTCGATAACGAGCGTTTGATTCTCACGCACGAGTCGAGTCGTCACTTTGTGCAGGTAGTCGCTTCTCCGATCAGCGATACGGCAATGGATGCGCGCAACCGCCCGGCGAGCCTTCTTCCGATTCTCGCCGTCGCCGGGGGCCTTCCGAGCCAGTCTCCGCTGCGCTCTGGCAAGTCTGATCTGTTCGCGGACTTCATGTTTGGGATTCATGACCTTCTCCCCCGTGGACAACACCGCAAGGCTCGCCAAACCCATATCGATACCAACCGCGGCATCGGTGACGGGCGGGGACTCGACTCCGGAGTCATCACACAGCAGCGATACGAACCATCTCCCGGCGCGGTCGCACGACACGGTGACCGTGGACGGCTGAATCCCCTCGGGCAGTGGTCGCGACCAGACAACCTTCAAGGGTTCGGCCAACTTGGCAAGCGTCAGCTGCCCGTCGTGGTATCGAAAGCCGCTGCGCGAGTATTCAGCACTGGCACGGGACTTCTTGAGGGATTTGAACCGCGGATACCGCGCCCGCTTATCCCAGAAAGCAACGAATGCGGACTGCAGGTGTCGCAGTACCTGCTGCAGCGGGACAGCCGCTACATCGTTCAGGAACGCAAGCTCGTCGGTCTGCTTCCACAACGTCAGCATCGCCGAAGTGGTGTTGTAGGTAATTCGTTCTCCGTGCAGGCGCCAGGCCTCACTTCGAGCTTCCAACGCCAGGTTGTACACGAACCGCACACATCCGAAAGTTCGCGTCAGCTCAGCTGCCTGCACATCGGTCGGATAGAAGCGAAATTTGAACGCCCGCTTCACAGAAGCGGATTGCATGATCAGAAAATTAGCACACCCGTTCGATACGCGCCTCGGTTTTCACGAACCCGGGCTCGCGTCACCTGCCGTCAGGCGCGGGCGTCTCGGGAAGGATTCCAATGACTTCCGTTGTGCAACGGCTCAGTACCAATTCCTCGCTCAAGGCCGTGGGCGGATTCGCCTTGGCCGCAATCGTTCTCTTCGGTCTGGCACCCGCGGTGCTCACCGATTTCCGGTTGAGTCTGCTCGCCAAATTCCTGTGCTTCGCCATTGTCGCGGTGGGCATCGGGCTGGCGTGGGGGCGCGGCGGGATGCTGACGCTCGGGCAGGGCGTGTTCTTCGGGCTCGGCGCGTACATCATGGCCATGCATATGCAGATGGCCGATGCCGCCAAGGCGCACGAGGATGTGCCGGAGTTCATGTCCATCGCGGGCATCTCCGAATTGCCTTCGTACTGGCAGCCTTTCGCTTCCGCACCGGTCGCGATCATCGGGATCCTGGTGCTGCCCGCCGCCATCGCGGCGGTGCTCGGGTTCGGTGTTTTCAAGCGCCGCGTCAAGGGCGCGTACTTCGCCATCCTGAGCCAGGCGCTCGCGGCGGCGCTGGCGATTCTGCTCACCGGACAGCAGACCATCGGCGGGTTCACCGGGCTCAGCGATTTCAAGACCTTCTTCGGCTTCCGGCTGGACGATCCGGTGAACCGGCGCATGCTGTTCTTCATCGCGGCGGGCGCGCTGCTGATCGTGGTGGCCGTGGCGCGGCAGCTGATGCACAGCCGGTACGGCGAACTGCTTGTGGCAGTGCGTGATCAGGAAGAACGCGTGCGTTTCCTCGGCTACGACCCGGCCAATATCAAGATCGTCGCCTACGTGGTGGCGGCGTTCTTCGCGGGTATCGCGGGCGCGCTGTTCACCCCGATCGTCGGCATCATCTCCCCCGCCGATATCGGCGTGGTGCCCTCCATCGCCTTCCTCATCGGCGTCGCCATCGGCGGGCGCACCACCCTGCTCGGCCCGGCGCTCGGCGCGATCGGCGTGGCGTGGGCGCAGACCAGCTTCTCCGAGGAATTCCCGTCCGGCTGGATCTACCTGCAGGGCGCGCTGTTCATCGTGGTGGTCGGCTTCCTGCCCGCCGGTCTGGCCGGATTCGGGCCCATCGCAAAGCAATTGGCCGAACGACTGCGGTCCGCGCGCAGCGCGCCGGCCGTTCCGGCGGGCACCGCGATCGTGGCCTCGGTCATGTCCACCGGCGCACCGGCCGAACCGGAAACCCCTGCGGACGAAGCGAAGGTGACCGCATGAAAATGGACAGCGAATACCTCGAGATCCGCGGCCTGTCGGTCAGTTTCGACGGCTTCAAAGCCGTCTCCGATGTGGATCTGACTGTGCTGCAGGGTGATCTGCGCTTCTTGATCGGCCCCAATGGCGCCGGCAAGACCACGCTCATCGACGCCATCACCGGATTGGCCGCCGCCACCGGCTCGGCACAGAAGTCCGGGAACGAGCTCATCGGCAAGAAGGTGCATCAGATCGCGCGGCTCGGGGTCGGGCGCACCTTCCAGACCGCCTCGGTATTCGAACAGCTCACCGTGCTGCAGAACCTCGATATCGCCGCCGGGGCAGGACGTTCCGCGCTCACCCTGCTGCGCAAGCGCAAATCGGTGCTGCCCGCCATCGAGGAGGCGCTCGAAACCATCGGCCTCACCGAACTGCGCGATAAGCCCGCCGGAATCCTCGCCCACGGACAGAAGCAGTGGCTGGAGATCGGCATGCTGCTGGTGCAGAACGCCTCGGTGCTGCTGCTCGACGAACCCGTCGCGGGCATGAGCGCCGAGGAACGCGAAGAGACCGGAAACCTGCTGCGCCGCATCGGAACCGAACGCGTCGTCGTGGTGGTCGAACACGATATGGACTTCATGCGCGCCTTCGCCACCTCGGTGACGGTGCTCGCCGGTGGCCGCGTGCTGAGCGAGGGCACCGTGGAAGAGGTGCAGGCCGATCCCAAGGTGCAGGAGGTCTACCTCGGCACCGCCGCCGCGGGCGAACTGCCGCCCGCCACCGAAGCCCCATCCACCGATGTCACGGAGGCCGCGAATGCTTGAACTCGTTGACCTGACCACCGGTTACGGCCGCACCCAGGTGATTCACGGTGTTTCCCTGACGGTTCCGAGTGACGGCGTGGTCGCCGTCATGGGGCACAACGGCGCCGGGAAGACCTCGCTGCTGCGCGCGGCGGTGGGACTGCTGCCCGCCAAATCCGGCAGGATCCGCTTCAATGACGAGGACATCACCAAGATGTCGCCGTCCAAGCGGGTGAAGCGCGGTATCGCCTATGTGCCGCAGGGACAGCAGTCGTTCCCGCAGCTGTCCACCATGGAGAACCTCCAGGTGGTGGCGGACGGGCGCAAACGCGCCAAGGAACTCATCGCCGAATCCCTGGACCTGTTCCCGGCTTTGAAGGAACTGCTCACCCGCAAGGCCGGGCTGCTGTCCGGTGGTCAGCGCCAGCAGCTCGCCATTGCCCGCGCGCTCATCACCGAACCGAAACTGCTCATCCTGGATGAGCCGACCGAGGGCATCCAGCCGTCCGTCGTCGCCGAAATCGAGCGCACCATCATCGATCTCACCAATCGCGGTGGTTTGAGCGTGCTGCTGGTGGAACAGCACATCGGCTTCGCGCTGCAGGCCGCACAGCAGTACTACGTGCTGCAATCGGGGCGCATCACCTCCACCGGGGCGGGTGGAGCGGGCGCGGAATCCGATGTCCGACTGGCCATGGCGATCTGATCAGGCGATCCGACATGGCGCGCAGGGGGCGTATTCCATTGTCCGAGCGGGTCTACCTGGCCCTGCAACGAGACCTGGCGGCAGGCGTCCTGACCCCCACCGAACGGCTCGGCGAGGAACGCCTCGCCGAGACCTACGGCGTCTCCCGCACCCCCGTCCGCGAGGCTTTGGCGCGCCTCTACGCCGACGGTCTCCTGGAACGCCACACCGACGGCCTCTACCCCTACCGCCCCCGCGTCAACGAACTCGGTGACCTCTACGAACTCCGAATCGTCTTGGAAGCCAGGGGAATCCAGCGGTTGCAGCATATGGACGACGCGTCCCAGCTGCTCCATGACGCCGAGGCATTGCGCCGCGAGTTGGAGCTGTGGCGGCAGCTACGCGACCAGCCACCCGAGCCGGGTGCCGAACTCATCGCCGCCGATGAGCGATTCCACTCCACCCTGCTCGTAGCGGCGGGCAATTCGGCCCTGGCCGACGCCCTCGCCACCGTGCACGCCCGCGTCCGCCCGGTCCGCGCCATCGATATGCCCACCGCCGAACGCGTAGCCGCCATGGCCGAGGACCACATAGCGATCGCCGAAAGCCTGCTCGCAGGCGACCTCGACACGGCCTTGCGCACCCTCATGGCCCACCTCACCAGCTCCCGAGCCCACGTCCTCACCCGAGCCAAGCGCGCCATCGAAATGACGAAACTGGCCCAGGCCGTGCGGGAGTGACACCGTCGAGTGGTGGCCGGTGACTGGGACAGCCTGTTAGCGTGAGGCATGGTGTCGACGCAGCCACGCATCGCTCCCGGCCGCCTCCGGGAGCTCGGTCCTGTCAATTGGGTTGTCTGGCAAGCGCTCTCCCGCGCCGCCGGGACCGAGGACGCCCATCTGTTCAGCACGCTGGGCCGCACCGGCGGACTGTTTCGCGGCTGGCTGCACTTCTCCGGCAAGCTCATGCCGGGCGGGCGGCTGCGTCGCTACGAATCCGAACTCGTCATTATTCGCGTCGCCCACCTGCGCGAATGCGATTACGAGATGGATCATCACATCCGGCTCGGTAAGCGCGCGGGCGTCACCCAGGAGAAACTCGACTGGATTCGCACCGGCCCCGCCGCCCCCGGCTGGAACGATAAGGAACGCGCCCTGCTGACCGCGGTCGACCAACTCGTCGCCACCCGCGACCTCGACGACATCGCCTGGCAGACCCTGGCCACCCACTACGACGAGCGCCGTCTCATCGAAATCGTGCTGCTCACAAACCAGTACGAGGGCCTGGCCAGCACCATCACCGCCCTGCGCATCCAAACCGACCACTGAAACGGCACCCCCTCTTCATCCCGGCATGCTTTTGGCCGGGATCCACACCCGCCGAGCACCAACGGTTTCCGTGGATTCCGCCCACAAGCACCGGGATGACGAAGCGGGGCATTCATAGCGCCGCCGCAGCCACGACCCCATTCCGTTCTGCGGGTATCAGGCGCGCTCGCTAGGGTTCCGCGCGGTGCCTGGCGCGGGAACCCAGTGCGAGAGGGAGGGTTTCGGCGGGGTGGTCGCCGCGGACTCGGGCGTGCAGGTGCATGTCATGCCAGCCGTCGGCGTGCAGGGTGGCGCTGCGGTTGACGCCCTCGAGGAGGAAGCCGCATTTGCCCGCCACCCGGCAGGATTGCTCGTTGTGGACCGAATGGCGCAGTTCCAGACGGTGGAAGCCGATATCGTCGAAGGCCCAGGAGGTGACCGCCTCGACGGCGCGCGGTGCGATCCCGCGGCCGCGCGCGCCGGGCATCACCCAGTAGGCGACGGCCGCGGTTCCGTGCGGTAACTCCATCCCCAGCACCGAGGCGCGGCCGACCACTCGGCCCGAACGGCTGTCGGTCACCGCCCAATTCGCGTCCACGCCGCCGTGCCAGGTGCGACCCCACGCCGCCACCAACTCCTCCGCCTCCTCGATGGTCTCGGCGGTGCGCCGATGCCAGCGCTGGATGAGCGGATCCTGGAAGGCCGTGAACACCTCATCGGCGTCGCGTCGCAGCCAGGGCCGCAACACCAGATCCTCGCCCGCCGGGAGCACCGGTTGCGCGGTTCTGGTGAAGGCTTCGGCGGCAACGATTGCCGGGATGGAACGCGGCATACTTCGAATTCTGCCCCGTGCGCCGCAGTGATGTCGCGGGAAATATCGATCGGCCGCAATCGGACTGCGGGGTCGCATTGCGGCAGCGGGCCGCCGGTTTCGCCAAAGACCGTCCAGCCAAACAGGATTCGTGGAGTCGCGACAACAGCCGACAGTGCCCGGCTACCTTCCCGGCAATCCCCGGCGCGATTCGGCCACTGGCGCGACTCGGACATCGGCAGCGGAATTCGTCCGGCTCACCCCGCCCGGAGCCAACCCCGCGCAACACTCACCCGACTCGGCAGGATCACCCCGCACGAGACTCGTCTACCCCACGGACGCGCACCGCCCACGGACTCATATGGCCGACGGGATCCGGTCGGCCCGCACGAGATTCGATCAGCCCGCGCGAGATTCGATCATGGCCGCGAGGCCGTCGAGGGTGCGCGCCAATCCGAAGTCGTAGGCGTGATCGGCACCGTAGGCGCTGTCGTGCGCCTGCCCGGCGGCGGCCCCCACCCGCGCGGCGAGCGGATAGCGCTCGGCGGGCATGACCCGTTCCAGCAGGGGCGCGGCGCGCTCCCACCAATCGTGATCGGATTCGCCGCTGTCGGCGGCCGCTCGCGCGGTATCGATGGCGATGCGCGCGACCGAGGTGACGAAGCCGAGCAGATAGGTCAGCGCGGCGTCCATCTCCACATCACTCAGGCCGAGTCCGTCGAACGCCCGCAGCTCATGGTCGTATTTGGCGGTGACGCCCGGCCCCAGCGGCGGCCGCGTGGTCGGCACGTACGCGACCCACGGATGCGTCGCGAGCAATGCCCGATTCTCCGCCGCGATCACGGAAACCTTGTCCCGCCAAGGCATTCCGGTGAGATCCGCGCGCGGCATCGCGTGGTAGACGGTATCGAGCATGAGATCCAGCAGTTCGGCCTTACCCGGCACATAGGTGTAGGTGGCCATCGGCGTCACCCCGAGTTTCGCCGCGACCGATCGCATGGTGAGCGCGCCCAGCCCCTCGGCATCGGCGATCTCCAGCGCCGCCGCGACCACCGCGTCCACGGTGGTGCGCTGCTTGGGCCCGCGCGCCGGACCGCCCTGTCCGGGCTCGCGCCACAGTAGTTCCAGCGTGCGCACCGGATCTCCGGCCGAACTGCGCTCTCGTGCGCCCATCGCCACCTCCACGCCGATCGTATCCATGTGACGCACGTCACGATGCAGGCCATCGGGAATTTACGTACAAAGTACAGCGTACTTAGTACAGAGTTAATCGGCAGCGAGGAGCCCCCATGAAGATCACCGCATCCGCCCTCTCCCTGAACGTGCCCGATCCGACCGCCTCGGCGAAGTTCCTCATCGACCACTTCGGCTTCACCGAGGCCATGTCCGCCGACGGCTTCGTCTCCCTGACCCGCCCGGACGCCGGAATCAATGTCATCTACCTGCGCACCGGCCTGGGCAGCTTCAAACCGGCAACCATCGCGGGCAGTGCCGGACAGGGTGTGCTGGTCGTATTCACCGTCGAGGACATCGACACCGAATACGCCCGAGTCCAGGCCGAAGGCGTCCCGATCGTCACCGAGATCGAGACCGAACCCTGGGGTGAGCGCTACTTCCAGACCCTCGATCCGAACGGAATCGTGATTCAACTCGTGCAGTGGGTCTAGTCGTGTCGATTCCGTCCCTTCCCGTTCGAGGAGTAGGTGAGGACCGATGAACGGTCCGCCTCGAACGGGAAGGACGAGCAATGCGCACAGCAATGGCAATCAGACTGGAGCTGAACCCGCCGGAATCCAAGACCTTCGACTCGGGTGCGGCATATGTCCGCCACCAGGTCGCGTGAGCGAGAGGATCGAACAATGCGACATATGGTGCTGATCCGCCTGGACCCCGCCGCCGCGCCCGCGGGCGGTCCCGATGAGCGGTTGATGGCGGATATGAACATCCTCATCGAAGAGATGACCAAGGCTGGAGTTCTGCTGGACACGGCCGGCCTGCGCCCCACCGAAGAGGGCACCCGCGTCCGCCAATCCGGCGGCAAGCAGACCGTCATCGACGGCCCCTTCACCGAAACCAAAGAGGTCATCGGCGGCTACTGCCTGCTGCAAACCCGCTCCAATGCCGAAGCGGTGGAATGGGCCTCGCGCTTCCTGCGCGTGCACGGGCCGGAGTGGGAGATCGAAGTCGAGGTCCGTCAGCTCGACGACCAGGGCTGACCGGATGCGGCCACCCGACGCGGAACCTCCCGGCCGCGAGGCTCATACCTCGCGGCCGCCGGAGGAACGCGCACGTCTAGCGGTGGAGGCGGCGTGGCGCATCGAGTGGCCGCGGCTCGTCGCCGGGCTCACCCGGATCGCCGGGGATATGGGCACGGCCGAGGAGCTCGCACAGGATGCCCTCGTGGCCGCGCTGGAGCAGTGGCCGCGTGACGGGGTCCCGCCGAATCCGGGCGGCTGGCTGATGCTGACGGCGAAACACCGTGCCATCGACCGGATTCGGCGCGACGCCACCTTCGCCCGCAAACTCGAATTACTCGGACATCAACTGCGCATCGACGAGCACGGGCCGCGCGCCGACGCGTTCGGCGACGATCCCGCGGCATCGGCCGTATCGGCGACCGACGAAGGCGACGCGTTCGATGATCTGCTGCGGATGATGTTCACGGCCTGTCATCCGGTGCTGACGCCGCCCGCGCGGGCGGCGCTCACGCTGCGCATGGTCGGCGGGCTGAGTACCGGGGAGATCGCACGGGCCTATGTGATCTCGGAATCGACTGTGGCACAAAGGATCGTGCGAGCCAAGCGCACTATCGCGGACTCGGGGGTGAAGTACGAGGTACCGCGCGGGGCGGAATTGGCGGCGCGGCTGGACTCGGTGCTCGAGGTGATCTATCTGATCTTCAACGAGGGGTACACCGCGACGGCGGGAGATCGCTGGGTACGCACCGAATTATGTGAGGACGCACTGCGTTTGGCGCGCATTCTGACCGGGCTGCTGCCCGATGAGCCGGAGGCGCACGGGCTGGCGGCCCTGCTGGAATTGCAGGCGTCCCGCCTCCAGGCACGGCACGGCACGGCCAATGAGCCTGTGCTGCTTGCCGATCAGGATCGCGCACACTGGAACGGGCTGTACATTCGGCGCGGCTTCGCGGCGCTCGGGCGCGCGCACGCACTGAACCGCGCGCAGGGCCGCCCACCGGGACGCTATGCGCTGCAGGCGGCGATCGCGACGGTGCACGCCATGGCCCCAACCGCCGCCGATACCGACTGGCGTCGCATAGCCGGACTGTATGCCGTGCTCGCCGAACGGTTTCCGTCACCGATCGTGGAACTGAACCGCGCCGTGGCGGTGGCCATGCTGCACGGTCCCGCCGCCGGACTCGAACTCGCCGACAAGGCGGCACAATCCGGCGCGCTCGACGGCTACCACCTGCTGCACGCGGTACGCGGCGATCTGCTCGCCCGCCTGGACCGCGGCCCCGAAGCCCGCGCCGCCTTCCTGCGCGCGGCCGAACTCACCGGCAACAGCACCGAACAGGCGCTGCTGACCGGTCGGGCAGAACAAATCCACTCGAAGGACGAGTAACCCCGCGCGGCGACACCGGCCCTTCCCTGATGCATTGTTACGCCGGGCCGCCGCAAAAGTTTTGAGCATAGACGGCTCACCAGCGAGAACCCCGGAAGATTCCGGTTCGGCGCGCCGATCCGGCTCCCACGGGAACCGCCGCGCGGCGCGTACGGTGGAAGCCTCTTCGCCCTAGTCGTGATTACGAAAACCATTGGAATTCTCGTGATCTCGGTCGCGCCGATCCTGTTCGGCGTCGGCAGCCCGGCCGCGTACGCGGACACCGGCACACCGCCCGCCGGAAACTCCAGCCCCACCGGCGGCAGCAGCAGCGCGCAGGCACCGACCAAACCGTCGCGGACCGGGCCGGTCTGGCAGGGCGGCGGATTGCGCTGGGTGACCGATACCGGGCAGGAGCGCAGGCGGGTCACAGCGGCCGAGATCGCGCGGTTGTCGGAGTACACCGACGGACTCTCGGACCTGTCGGTGGGATTTCTGCAATTGACCGCAGGACTCTCCCAGACCGCTCCCACGCTGCTCGGATTGGCCTCCGGCGTCACCTCGCTGTCACCCGGGATGTCCGAGTTGTCCTCCAGCCTGTCCGAACTGGCCTCCAGTTCGAGCGGAGCGGCCGGATTCCTGGAGCCGTCCTGGGTTTTCCCGCGACCGGCGCTGAAAGCCATGGCGCTGAGCATCGTTCCGCTGGATCAGTTCGGCGCGTTCGACCAGATCATCTCGCACGAGAGCAGTTGGCGGGTGTTCGCCGTCAACCCCTCCTCGGGCGCGTACGGACTGGCTCAGGCCCTGCCCGCGCACAAGATGGGCGAGGAGGGACCGGACTGGATCTTCAATCCCCTGACCCAATTGCGCTGGGCCTACAAGTACATGAACGAGCGCTACGGCAGCCCGATGGCGGCCTGGGCGTTCTGGCAGGAACACAACTGGTACTGAATCAGCCTGGATTTCCAGCTCTCCGCCCCGGGGCCCGGTCGTATTCGACCGGGCCCGAACGCAATTCGAATACCGTAGACCGCGCTCAGTTGAGTGCGGTGCGGAAGACCTCGACCGCCGGGGTGGTCTCGCGGCCGAGCAGTTTGCGCAGGTCACCGCTGTCGACGGCGAGGATGCCCTGGGCGATGCCCGCGTCGGCGTCGGCGAGGACCGCGGCGTAACCGGCGGGGACGCCGTTCTGCTCGAGGGCGGCGGCGTAGTCGGCCTGGGGCAGGTCCTGGTAGCGCACCGGCTTACCGGCGGCCTCCGAAATCGCCTGTGCCAGTTCGGCATAGGTGGCCAGATCGCCGCCGAGTTCGTAGGTCCGGCCCTCGTGCCCGGGGGTGATGAGCACCTTGGCGGCGGCCTCGGCGTAATCGGCGCGGGCCGCACCCGCCACCTTGCCCTCGCCCGCCGCGCCGTAGAAGACGCCGGACTCGGCCGCCGCGGTGACACCGTTCAGGTAATTCTCCCAGTACCAGCTGTTGCGCAGCCGCACCACGGGTACGGACGCCTCATCCAGCGCGGCCTCGGTGCCCCGGTGCTCCTGCGCCAGGATGAGCTCATTGCGCTCGGCGTTCGGAATGCTGGTGTAGGCCAGCAGGTTCACGCCCGCGCGCTCGGCGGCGCGAATCACATTGGTGTGCTGGGCCACTCGGCTGCCGAATTCGTTGCCGGAGATCAACAGGACGCGGTCGACGCCCGCGAAGGCACGGTCCAGCGCCTCGGCGTCGTCGTAGCTCGCCTCGCGAACCTCGACGCCGCGCTCGGCCAGATCGGCGACCTTCGAGGCATCGCGGACCACGGCTACGGGCTGTGCGCCCTCGCGCAGCAGCGCCTCGATGGTGAGACGACCCAGCTGACCACTTGCTCCGGTGACGGCGACGGTCATGACTTCCTCCAGGTATTCAAGGGAATGAACTGCGGTATCGACGTGTACTAACTAATAGTAAGCACATACTATTCCCGCACCGCAACCCGAACGGTTAGGTAATCTCGAATCATGAGCACGCCCGCCCCGGATCGCGACGACCCCACCCTGGAGGCCGACGTCTTCGCGCGAAACTGCGCATCTCGCCCGGTCCTGCAGAACGTGGCGAGCCGCTGGGGCGTCCTCGCCCTGGTCGCCCTCCGCGAAGGCGCGTTCCGCTTCAGCGCCCTGCGCCGCCGCGTCGACGGCATCAGCGAACGCATGCTCTCGCAAACCCTGCAGACCCTGGAACGCGACGGCATGATCCACCGCGAAGTCCAGCAATCCATCCCCCCGCACGTCGAATACACCCTCACCGATCTGGGCGCGAAAGTCGCCGACCAGCTCGAGGGCCTGGTGGTGCTGCTCGAAACCAATATCGATCAGATCCGCTCCGCACAGGAGACCTACCACCGCGACTGAGCAGTGTCGTGATCAGCGGGTCGTGATCAGCTGTGCGACAACACCATCGACGAAGGAGCGGCATCATGCCCACCGATCTGCACTACCTCGAACGCTGCGTCGAACTCGCCACCGAGGCACTGGACGCGGGCGACGAACCCTTCGGATCGGTACTGGTAGCCGCCGACGGCACCGTCCTCGCCGAGGACCGCAATCGCGTCTCCGGCGGCGATCAAACCCGGCACCCGGAATTCGAACTAGCCCGCTGGGCCGCCGAAAACCTCACCCCCGCCGACCGCGCCACCGCCACGGTCTACACCTCCGGCGAACACTGCGCCATGTGCTCGGCCGCGCACGCCTGGGTCGGCCTGGGCCCCATCGTCTACGCCGCCTCGACCGAACAGCTCACCGCCTGGCTAGCCGAATTCGGCGTCCCCCAGGGCCCGGTGAACCCGCTCCCCATCAGCCAGGTAGCCCCGAATATCCCGGTCAGCGGCCCATTCCCGGAGCTGACCGAACGAATCCACGCCCTGCACAAGCGCTTACACCTGGGTGACTGATCGTTTGATGGAGTAGGACATGCCAACGCCCGGCCTACTCTCACTCGTTGTTCAGCGACCGCATCCCCGCATCCAGGCGGACCGAGCCGGATACGAAACGGCCCGGAACCGGGTGTTTCACCGGTGCCGGGCCGAATGCTGTTGTGCTGTGGGCGAAGTGATCAGAAGTTGATCATGTGGCCCGCGAGGCCGTGGATGGCCTCCTGGAGGGCTTCGCTCAGGGTGGGGTGGGTGTGGACGTTGCGGGCGAGTTCGTTGACCGTGAGGTCCCACTTCTGGGCCAGGGTCAGCTCGGGGAGCAGTTCGGAGACGTCGGGGCCGATGAGGTGGCCGCCGATGAGTTCGCCGTACTTGGCGTCCGCGATGAGCTTCACGAAACCGGTCGGGTCGCCGAGGCCGTGCGCCTTGCCGTTGGCGGTGAACGGGAAGGTGGCGACCTTCACGTCGTAGCCCTCGTCGCGGGCCTGCTGCTCGGTGAGACCGAAGCTGGCGACCTGCGGCTGGCAGAAGGTGGCGCGCGGCATCATGCGGTAGTCGCCCAGCGGCAGGGTTTCCGCGCCGCCGATGGTCTCGGCCGCGACCACGCCCTGCGCCTCCGCGACGTGCGCGAGCTGAAGCTTCGCGGTGACGTCACCGATGGCGTAGATGCCGGGGACATTGGTGCGCATGTACTCGTCGATGGCGATGGCGCCGCGATCGGTGAGCTGCACGCCGGTGTTCTCCAGGCCGTAGCCGTCGACGCGCGGCGCGAAGCCGACGGCCTGCAGCACCTTGTCGACGGTGACGGTCTCGATATTGCCGGACTTGTTGTCCTTGATGGCGACGGTGACCTTGGAGCCGTCGTCATCGATGGACTGCACGGCCGCACCGGTGGTGATGGTGATGCCGAGCTTCTTGTACGCCTTGGTGATCTCCTTGGAGACGTCGGCGTCCTCGTTCGGCAGTGCGCGGTCCAGGAATTCGACGATCCGCACATCCACGCCGTAGTTCTTCAGCACATAGGCGAATTCCATGCCGATCGCGCCCGCGCCGACCACCAGGATGGAACCCGGCAGGTCGCGGGTGAGGATCTGCTCCTCGTAGGTCACCACATTCGCGGACAGCGAGGTCCCCGGCAGCAGCTTCGTGGTGGTACCGGTCGCGATGATGACATTGTCGAAGGTGATGGTCTCGGTGCCGCCCTTGGACAGCGCGACCGAGAGCGTCTTGGCATCGGTGAACGTGCCCGCGCCATCGAACTCGTCGATCTTGTTCTTCTTCATCAGGAAGTGGACGCCCTTGACGCGGCCGTCCGCCACCTTGCGACTGCGATCGAAAGCAGCGCCGAAGTCGAAGCTCACCTCACCGGAAATACCGAAGGTCTTGGCCTCTTTATGGAAAATATGGGCCAGCTCCGCGTTTCGAAGCAGCGCCTTGGACGGAATGCAGCCCACGTTCAGGCACACGCCACCCCAGTATTTCTGCTCGACAATAGCTGTTCGCAGGCCGAGTTGAGCGGCGCGGATCGCAGCGACGTAACCGCCGGGACCAGCGCCGAGAACGACGACATCGTAGTGGGAAGTCACGCCTGCGAGCCTAGCCCCGCCGCGCGCGTCGCACTCATCCAGCCTGCCCGGTTTCGAAGCGGCTGATCAGACCGTCCCGCACCGTGAAGCGCCATGCCGTGCGCATGCTCCCCCACCGGTCATTGGCGTAATCGGCGACGAATTCGGTAGGCGCGGTGACCGATTCGACCCGCATCCGGCCATTGGTGGTGAAGATTTCCGAATCGGTCCACTGGGCGAGATTCCGCTCATTGCCGTCATCGGACATGCTGGCATCGGGGGTGAGGGTCTGGAAGAACGCGTCCACGTCATGCGCGTTGACGGCGTCCACGAATTTCTGCACCGTGCGATCGAGCTGCGTCATCTGATCTCCCCTTCGATACGGAATGGGTTGAGCAGGGCAAACACCGGGTTCGAGTCTAGCGGCGAAGATCGATTACGCCAGGGGTCGTTCAGTCCCGCCAGACCTGACCGGCGATGCGGGCGAAATTGCCGTGGAAGACGGCGGCACGCTCGGCGGCCGATAAACCGCGGTTCGCGAGCACCTCATCCAGTCCGGGCACATCGGATTCGCCGAGCAGATCCTCCGGCGGCGTCCACTGCAATGGACCCCAGCGGGTGAACTCCGCGGAGAACACCTCCGGATTCGCCGCCACCTCCGCATTGAAGTCATCACCGTCGAACGAGAAATCCGAGCTGAACCCGATGTGCTCGATTCCGACCAGCTCCGCGCCGTAGACGATGTGATCGGCCATGGCCTCCACGCGTTCGGCGCGCTCGCCCGGCGCATTGCGCCCCAGGAAGATGCCGACGCCGTTGATGCCGATCACCCCGCCGGTGGCGGCACACGCCCGCGCCTGATCATCGGAGATATTGCGCGGATGCGCCCACACCGCAGCGAAATTCGAATGGCTGTAGACCATCGGAACGGTGGTGATATCGGCGATGTCCAGACCCGTGCGCGGCGAACAGTGCGAACCGTCCGCGAACATGCCGACCTCGTTGAGCGTGCGAATCAGATCGCGGCCGTACGCGGTCAGCCCGGTGTCCTCGGTATCGAGGCAGCCGCAGCCCGCCGCATTCGCGTAGTTATAGCTGGGCAGCACCGACCGCACACCCAGATCGTAGAACATCTTCACATTGTCGAGGTCACCGCCGAGCGGTCCGGAATCCTCCAGATCGAAGGCGAGCGCGATGAGGTCCGGATCGGGATCGACCGCGTCCGCGATGCGCTCCACCAAGCGGAATCGACCGTCCGCCAAAGCATCTCGGCGGAATTGATCGATCATCCGCTCCGCATCCCGGGTGGAGTGCAGCGAATAACCCACATTCACCGAAAGATACGAACCCAGCGGATAGCGCGCCAGCTCGGCGATATCGGCCGAGGGCAGCAGCGGCAGGCAGCAGTGCTGTTCCCACAGCAATCCGGGACCTCCTGGGCGGATCGGCATAAAATCAGCAATCCTAACGACGATTAATGTTCCAGGCGTGAACCCGCTCGACGGCACCGCCTCCACCCATCTCATCCGATTGGTGCGAGACGCGGCGCTGCGGGCCGGGGCGCGCCCCGAACAGATCGCCGCCGTGCACGGCGTGGACGAAGCGGCGCTTACCGGGGAACTCAATCGGATTCCGCTCGATTCGCTGGTTCGCCTGTGGGAGTTGATCGCGCACACCCGGACCACGCCCGGTGCGGGTGTCGCGGTGGTGCGCGACGCACCGCTGGGCACCCTCAATACCTGGGACTATCTGGTGACAACCGGTGCGACACTGACCGATTCGCTGCGGGCCGCCCAGCCCTACCACCGCCTGGTCACCGCCGCCGCCGAAGGATTCGACCTGGACGGCGACGGTGACCTCACCATCGGATACCGCACCACCGCGGGCGATCCCGCGGTAGTGGCCGTCGTCAATGAATACGTGCTCGCCTACTACCTGCGCCGCGCGCGGGAAGCCACCGGCCGTCCGATCCGCCCGGCGCGCGTGACATTCGGGCATGCCGCGCCCGCCGATTACTCGGAATTGGTGGCCGCGTTCGGCACCGGGAACATCGAATTCGATGCCCCCGCCGACTCGATGACGTTCACCGCCGCCGATGCCACCGCTCCGCTGCTGCGGCCGGATCCCACCCTCAATCAACTACTGCGCAGTCACGCCGGTCTGGTCCTGGCCAGCGCCCGCCCCATCGCCGACCCGTTGGATACCTTCCGCGTCGCCCTCGCCGAAACTCTGGACCGCGGTGATGTTTCCCTCGATCTGGTGGCCCGCCGCCTGCTGCTGAGCCGCCGCACCCTGCAACGCCAGCTCGCCGAACACGGCACCACCTGGAGACACGAAGTCGATCTGGCGCGCTACGAGCAGGCCAAAGCCCTTCTCGCGGAAGGGAAATTGACGACCACGGCGATCGCGAACAAACTCGGCTTCGCCGATGATCGCGCCCTGCGCAAAGCCTTCCACCGCTGGACCGGAGCCTCCCCAACCTCGCTGGCGCATTAGGGCCGGGCGGTGGCATCGCGGGACCTGGGACGCGCCGCGCACCCGCCATAACGTTATCCACATCGGAGCGGACGAGCCGCTTCGGATAGCGAAAAGGTAAGTGCTACATGACAACTCAGCTTCGTACCGGTCGTGAGATCCAGCTGGCAGCGCGCCCAGACGGCGTGCCGACCGCCGCGAACTTCGCCATCGTGCAGCGGCCGATCCCCGAACTCGCCGACGGTCAGATCCTGGTGCGCAATACCTGGATGTCGGTGGACCCGTACATGCGCGGACGGATGGACGATCGCCCGTCCTACATCCCACCGTTCGAACTGGGCGCGGCGCTGGAGGGTTCGGCGGTCGGCGAGGTGATCGAATCCCGTTCCGCCGCAATCCCGGTCGGCAGCACCGTCTCGCATTTCGCGGGCTGGCGGGAGCTGGCGGTGGTCGATGCCGAGGCCGCCAATCCCATCGATACCGCGCTGGCCGCGCCACAGCAGTACCTCGGCGCGCTCGGCACCACCGGTCTGACCGCCTACGCGGCGCTCACCGAGGTGGCCCCGGTACGGCCGGGCGAAACCGTCTTCATCTCGGCGGCCGCGGGCGCGGTCGGCAGCGTCGCGGGCCAGATCGCCAAAGCCCTGGGCGCGGCCCGGGTGATCGGCTCGGCGGGCGGCGCGGCCAAAACCGCGCTGCTGCGTGACGAATTCGGCTTCGACGCCACCATCGACTACCGCGCCGGCGATCTGGCCGGGCAATTGGCCGCCGCCGCACCGCAGGGCATCGACGTCTACCTGGACAGCGTCGGCGGTGAGCACCGGCGCGTCGCGGTCGAGGCCATCGGACAGCACGGCCGCATCGCCCTGGTCGGCGCGATCAGCGGTTACAACGGCGTCGAGCCCGCCCAGACCCCAGATCTCTACCTCGCGGCGACCAAGGAGGTCACCCTACGCGGCATGCTCGTGACCAGCTATCTCGAACTCTTCCCCGAATACATCGGCAAGGCGGCGGCCTGGCTGGCCGACGGCACCCTGCGCACCCGCGAAACCGTCTACGAGGGCCTGGACCAGGCACCCGCCGCCTTCCTGGGCGTCCTGTCCGGAGCCAACACCGGCAAGATGCTGGTCCGGCTCGGGTGACCCCCGAACTCCCCGGGAATCACCCTCGGCCACAGCCGCACCCGGACGGTGCGGCTGGTCGTCGTCTACTGGGCGGGCGGCTGATGCTGCCCATCGCCGGGCTGCGGATTCTGCTGTTCCTCGCGGCGCTTGGCGCGGCTGCGACGCCAGGCGACGCCGCCCGCGGCCGCGGCGGCGATCAGGCCGCCGCGCAGTGCTCCGCCGACGACCTCGTGCAGAAGATCGGATGACATTGTTCCCCCTGGTTTTCGATGTGCCTACGGCAGCCGAAAGGCGCTCCCCCCGATTGCCTTCGCAGATTCTGACAGCACCCGCCGACACCGGCAAACGCTGGCGCAAGCGGTGACCGGGCGCCGGGCGAGCGGAGGCTCGGCGACAATGTACGCATGACCGGTGTGGACGAGGGCGTGACGGATCCGTATCTGTGGCTGGAAGAAGTCACCAGTGAGCGGGCGCTGGACTGGGCGCGAGCGCATAACGAGGTGGTGCTGGAGCGCTTCGCGGCGTCGGAGCGATTCAGCGGACTCGAATCGCGCATTCTGGCCATGCTCGACACCGATACCCGCATCGCCTATCCGGGGCGGCGCGGCCGGTGGCTCTACAACTACTGGCGTGACGGCGAACACCCCAAGGGTCTGTGGCGACGCACCACTTTCGACGAATACACCAAAGACGAACCGGCGTGGGAAGTGCTCATCGATCTCGACGCGCTCGCCGAGGCCGAAGGCGAGAACTGGGTGTGGGGCGGGGCCGCGGTATTGCGCCCCGAACAGCAGCGCGCCCTGATCAGCCTGTCCCGGGGCGGCGCGGACGCCAAGGTGGTGCGCGAATTCGATATCGAGGCAAAGGTTTTCATCGAACCGGAGAATCAGGGCTACTTCCTGCCGGAAGCCAAATCCGAGATTCGCTGGATCGATATCGACACCGTCTACGTGGGAACGGATTTCGGTCCGGGCGCGCTCACCGATTCCGGTTATCCGCGCATCGCCAAGCGCTGGAAGCGCGGCACCCCGCTGACCGCCGCGGAAACCGTGTACGAGGGCGAGGCCACCGATGTGGCCGTCTCCGCGGGCTACGACCGCACCCCCGGCTATGAACGGCATTTCGTCGGCCGCGCCACCGACTTCTTCAACGAAGAGGTCTATCTGGTCGAATCCGATGGCACGCTAAGGCATCTCGACGTCCCCACCGACGCCTCGGAATCCTGGTACAAGGATTGGCTGCTGGTGCAGCTCAAGTCCCCGTGGGAGATCGCGGGCGCCACGCATCCGTCGGGCGCGCTGCTGGCCATCGATTTCGAGCGATTCCTCTCCGGCGCACGCGATTTCGAGGTGATCTTCACCCCCGACGCGCACACCGCCCTGCACGGTTACGGCTGGACCGAGAACCATCTGCTGCTCATCACCCTCGAGGATGTGCAGACCAAGCTGTACGTGCTCACCCCCGGCCCGGACGGCTGGACCCGCGAGGTGCTCGCGGACGCCCCGCCGATGGCCACCACCAGCGTCATGAATCTGGATCCGCTGGAGGGCGGTGACGAATTCATGCTCTCCACAAGCGGTTTCACCAGTCCCACCACGCTGCTGGCCAGTTCGGTGGGCGGCGGCACCGAGGTGCTGAAGAAGGAACCCGAATTCTTCGACGCCACCGGCGTGCACACCGAACAATTCTTCGCCCGCTCCGATGACGGCACCATGATCCCGTATTTCGTACTGCGGCACCGGGATCGGCTGGACACCCCCGGCCCCACCGTCATGTCCGGCTACGGCGGTTTCGAGGTCTCCCGCACCCCCGCCTACAGCGGTGCGGCCGGAATGGGCTGGCTCGAGCGCGGCGGCACCTGGGTGATGACCAATATTCGCGGCGGCGGCGAATACGGCCCGGAATGGCATACCTCCGTGCAGAAGGCCAACCGGCACAAGGTCTATGAGGATTTCGCGGCCATCGCGCGGGATCTGGTGGCGCGCGGCATCACCACGCACGAACAGCTGGGCGCGGTCGGCGGCAGCAATGGCGGCCTGCTGATGGGCGTCATGCTCACCCGCTATCCGGAATTGTTCGGGGCCATCGTCTGCCAGGTGCCGCTGCTGGATATGAAGCGCTACCACCTGCTGCTGGCGGGCGCGTCCTGGGTGGCCGAATACGGTGATCCGGATAAGCCGCAGGAGTGGGAGTACATCTCGAAGTATTCGCCGTATCAGAACACCGATCCGGCGGGTGCGTACCCGCCGATCCTGCTCACCACGTCCACCCGCGATGATCGCGTGCATCCGGGTCATGCCCGGAAGATGGCCGCGCTCTTGGAATCCCAGGGCCACCCCATCTGGTACCACGAGAATATCGAGGGCGGGCACGGCGGCGCGGCGGACAATAAGCAGTCCGCGTTCCAGGCCGCGCTCATCTACGAATTCTTCACTCGCACACTGATCGAGCGGGACGCCTGACGGTCCCGTTCGCGAATCAGCGGTCCCGGAGCCATTTCTCGACGTAGTCGACGGTGTTCCCGGGATCGCTGATCCAGCCGTTGTGCCCGTGCGGAGCCGGATTGTGCCAGGTGCTGACCTCGGCGTTGGGCAGCTTCTCCAGCAGCAGTTTCGCCGCCCGGACCGGTGTCAGATCGTCACCGGTCATGGTGATCGACAGCACCGGCAGTTTGAGCCGGGAAATGCGCTCCTCGTAATCGATATCGGCCCCGGTGGGTTCGAAGCGCCCGGTGCGCGCCACCCGCGCCCAGTCCTCGATGAGCAGCCGGGACTGCCGCCCGAAGCTGCCCGCGACCACGGTGTCGCCCGGCCAGAACCCGGCGAGGTTGGCGGTCAACGAGATTGCCGCGCTGCCGAGCAGGAACCCGGGCCCCGCGAGTCCGCCGTAGCCCCGATGATGCGGTGTCCCCGAGGCCACCAGAATGAGCCCGGCCAGCCGCCCGCGAATGCGCGAGGCGTACATGAGGCCCAATTGCCCGCCCATGCTGTGCCCGAGCAGATACGGGGTGCTGTCCGGAAACCGTTCGCGCACCACCTGGAACATGGCGGGGAAATCCACCGCGACCAATTCCTGATAGCCGTAGCCGCCGGGCGCTCGGCGATTCGCCGCGCGGCTGTCGCCGTTACCGCGCATCTCCAGCAGCGCCACATCGAACCCGCGTGCCGCGAGCGGGATTCCGAAGAGCGAGTAATACTCCCCCGGCACCCCGAGCCCGGGCGCGATCACCACCACCGGTCGCGGCGTATCGGGCGTAATCGGATGCCGGTGCGGGCCTTTCGCCGGAATAAGCCGCACCGTGACGGTCGTCCCGTCCGGCATCTGGATCGGCACACTCTCCACGCACCGCACGCTACCGCCTGCCCCGCCCGCACCCGCACAGCGGCACGAACGCGGCCCTGCGGGCAACGCAGGACGCCGCACCGGCGCAAAGCCGGTGCGGCGGACGCTGTTCGGTATGTCAGGCGCTGACGGCGCCCATGATGACGCGGCGCAGCACGCTGATGACCTCGTCGAGCGGCTGGCGCGGTTCGGAACCGCTCCAGGCGTCGACGACGTAGTTCACCGCGCCGATGATGGCCAGTACGCGCATTTCGTAGTCGCCGGGCGGGATTTCGCCGTGCATGGCGGCATCCTCGGCGGCTCCGGCCAGCAGCGCGCCCCAGGCGCGGCGCAGCTCCAGGCGGAACTTCTCCACCTTCGGCCCGGCGCCCACGACTTCGACGAGGGCGACCCGCGCCTTGCGCGGATCTCGCCCGATCGACTCGATATAGGCGCGCACGGCGGCGTCGATGATGTCGATGGCACTGGCGTCGGAGTGATCGGCGATGGTGGCCGCCACGGCTTCCCGCGATTCGCGATCGATCTGCTCGTAGAGCTCGAGCAGTAGCGATTCGCGCCCGGTGAACTCCTCGTAGAACTGGCGTGAGGAGAGTCCGGCGTCCTTACAGATGGCGCCGACGGAGCTGTTGGCGTATCCGTCGCGTGCGAATACCGTCAGCCCCGACTCCAGAAAACGTGCACGACGCTGCCGTTGCCGGTCTTCTACGGGCTGCCCGGCGTACATTCTTCCCGCGTTCGTTTCCTGAGACATTGCGCCAGACAATACCGAAGGGCCCGATCCCCTCGTCATGGATCGGGCCCTTCGTTTGCACCTTCGGTATCCCGCGCGATAGCCGAAAGTTGGCTCAGTGGTTCGGAACGTTGCGGCGCACCTGGGAGCGGCGGGTATAGGCAGGGGAACCGCCCCAGGTTCGGAACGCGAATCCGGGGGGAGAATCGCTTTCCGATGCCGCATTGGACCGAAAATCACTGATCGTTTGCCACTCAGCACGATACAGAGCAGGCGAACTGGACGGAATACTTTTGCAGGAGATTTTTAGGATTTATTTCCCGGCTTATCGGTGACCGGCCGACGATCGCCGCGGCACCGCCGCGCACCCCCGACTTCGGCCGGACATGAGAAAGGGCCCGATCCCCTCGTCATGGATCGGGCCCTTTCGTGCCTCCCCGGCTCCCGCGCAGCAGCCGAAAGATGGCATTCGCGTGGCTACTTGGCGGAACCGCTCGCCGAGCCGGTCGCGAGCAGCTTCAGGATGGTCTGCACGAGGACGTCAGAGAGGAGGTTGGTCATGGTGGTGCTCCGATCGATAACCAGTGTCAGTGCGGTCACTGACTGTTTGCCATCGGGAACATACCGAGCCCAACCCCACCGGGGGAAGCTTTTGCAGGAAAATTCTAGAATTTTTTCGATAGGGCCCTAGATCACCCTCTACCAGCGGGAACCTCCGGCTCACCGAGGGTGAGCATAAGCCGATTGGCCCAGGAGAAGGAAGCGGTCGAGAGCACCAGATCGTGGATCTCGGCCTCGGCGAAACCCAGCTCGCGAAGTCGCTCGATATGCGCCGGCCGCGCCCGCGGCGGGTTCGCGGCCAGCGCGTCCACGAAATCGACCACGGCGTCCCACCTTTCGTCGATCCGCGCGCCATTGCCCTCGTCCAGCAGCCGCTGGACGTCGGATTCCCGTTTGGACAGCGCCGAGGTGAAGCGCGAATGCACCGAAGCGCAATACTCGCAACCATTGTGGCGCGAGGTCACCGTGGCGGCGAGTTCCCTTTCGGCCCTGCCCAATCCGTCCCGGCCGTAGAAGATCTCCTTGTCATTTCCACTGCGATGCGCGAGCACATCGGCATTACGCGCCAATACTCGGAAATACGGTCCGACACCGCGATCTCCCGCCAGCAGCGGAGCCTGTTCCGCGTCCGCGTCGGCAAGCTTGATCGGCTCCACCCACGGCACCCAATCCAGCTGCTCCTGGGTGAAACCCGCAGGGCGACGGGCGGGTTCGACACTGCGCACCTCGCGCACGGCCGCGTTCTCACTCATGTTCCGCTCCGATCAGGGTCAGCCCGGCCAGCAGCCGAACCTGGAAATGCACGTAGCCGATGAGCTGCGCCACGGTGACGATGTCGCCCTCGGAGAGCCCGGCCGCGGCCAGCGCGTCGATATCCGCGCGGGTGGCGGTGGCGGGCGCGGTGCTCACCAGCGCGGCGTGCCGCAGAATGGCCGCCAGCACCGGATCACCTTCCGCCGGAGCGGTTCCCAGTCCCGCGTAATGCGCCGCCAACTCCGGCGCACCCGCCAGCTCGGCCACCGCGACGGCCGCGGCGATCAGGCGCTCCCGGCCCACCGACTCCGCGGCGGGTCCGTTCAACAGCGCCTCGTAGACGCCCTGGGTGTGCTCTACGACAGCGGGGCGCCGCCGCCGCAATTCGTGCACGCGCGCCGCGCGCACACCGAGCACGGCGGCGATGACATCGGTCACCTCCGCGGTGAGTTCGGTTGTGGCGGAGGTATTCCCGTTCCTCTGCAGCTCTTCGGACGCGGACGCGACCGCGCCGGTGGCTATTTCGCTCACTGTTCCGTTCCTTCCCGCCGACCCAATTGCGGCGCAACCTCGGTGGCGATGAGTTCGATGGAGCGCAGGGTCGCCTCGTGGCCGGGATCGACCGGATGCACCTGCACGATGAAATCGGTGGATTGCCGCAGCGCGGTGTCGGCGGCGAGTTTCGCGACCACCTCACCGGGGGTGCCGACGAAGGAATCGCGCAGCACCTCCTCGACACTGCCGCCCACGTCCGGACCGCCGTTGCGGCGCAATTGCTCCAGGAAGCGCGTCGCGCCGCGTTCGGCGAACTTCCACGCGGTGTCGTGATCGTCGGCGACGAAAACGCCTCGGGAAGCGCCGATTCGCGGTTCGACCCCATCCGGCAGTGCGGCCAGGTACGCCGCCACCAGCGGCTCCTGGATCTCCCAGAGGGTGGCGTCGGCGGTCGCCGCGTCCCGCGGCTGCGCCTTGGACAGCAGCAGGCCGTCGCCCGCGAGTCCGGCCCGATGCGCGCCCGCGGCGGAGAAGGTGGCCTGCCACACCCGATTCCGCAGCGTCCCCGCCGGCGGGTTCAGACCGCGATCCCCGACCAGCGCGGCACCCGAGAGCGCGGCCGTCAGCACCGCGAGCTTCTCGGTGTACACCTGCTGCCGATCGGCCCCGGCGAGATCGAACAGTTCGAAGGCGTGCCTGGAACCGCCCGCGCCGAAACCGATGTTGAGTCGTCCGCCGCTGAGCACATCCAGTACGGCGGCGTCCTCGGCCACCCGGATCGGATCCTCCAGCGCGAGGGTCACAATCGCGGTCCCGAGCCGCAGCTTCGGAAACCGCGCGGCCGCATGCGCCAGGAATACGAACGGTGACGGCAACCCGCCCTCATCCGGATCCAGGTGATGCTGCGCCACCCAAGCCGCGTCATACCCGAGCCGCTCGGCCAGTTCGAACTGCTCGAGCGCGTGCCGGTAGACGGTGGCCGCGTCCTCGGTCGCCTCCGAACGCACCAGCCTGGTGAACAGCCCCAACCGCTGTGGGGTCATGCCGTCTCCTCCCTGTCGTTCACGCCGTCGCCTTACCCAGGTAGGCGTCGCGGACGGCCGGGTTGTCGATGAGTTCCTCGGCCGGGCCGTGCAGCACGATCTCGCCGGTGCGCAGCACATTCGCGGTGTGCGCGATGCTGAGCGCGAGTTCGGCCTGCTGTTCCACGATCAGGATCGCCAGGCCCAATTCCCGGTTCAGCCGGGCGATTTCATCGAGCACCCGATCCACGAATTTCGGGGAAAGGCCCATGGTCGGCTCATCCATGCAGATGAGCCGGGGCTTGCTCATGAGCGCGCGGGCGAAGGCCAGCATCTGCTGCTCACCGCCGGACAGCGTGCCCGCGCGCTGGGTGCGACGCTCGGCCAGACGCGGGAAATGCTCGAACATCTCGGCCGCCCGCGCGGCCAGCACCGAGCGCCGCTCCCTACGGATATAGCCGCCGACGAAGAGGTTCTCCTCGACGGTCATGGCGGGAAAGACACGGCGCGCCTCCGGAACCGAGGCCAGCCCGGCCTTGATTCGCGCCGACGGCGGTGTAGTGCTCACGTCCACACCGTCTATGCGCACCGTGCCGGAACTGGGCTTCAACAGCCCGAGGGCGGTCTTCATCGTGGTCGACTTCCCGGAGGCGTTGCCACCCAGCAGCGAAACGATCTCCCCCGGC
Source organism: Nocardia sp. NPDC052001 (assembly GCF_040680615.1). NCBI lineage: Bacteria > Bacillati > Actinomycetota > Actinomycetes > Mycobacteriales > Nocardiaceae > Nocardia > Nocardia sp. NPDC052001. The sequence continues at coordinate 122,667 of NZ_JBFAXC010000016.1, forward strand.
CGAACCCGCAGCGACACTTCGTTCAAAGCCCGTGACGCTCCGTAATGCACCACAACTCGGTCGAATTCGAGAATCGGCACGACGGTTTCGTCGAATTTCTCACCGATCGCCGCGGTGGGCTTGCCGAGTCCCGGGCCACCTTCGAGGACATCGGCCGCAGCGCTATCCGACATCGGCGGTCACCTTTCCATCGGTTGGCAATGTGTCGCTCGCTGGGTCATCGGGCGACACGTCTTTCCCCGCCCGGCTGCGGCCGAGATACGCCTCGATCACCCGGGGATTCGCGAGCACTTCGGCCGGAGTCCCCTCGGCGATGACCCGGCCCTCGTCGAGTACCAGCACGCGGTCGGACAGGTCGTGGACGAGGTCCATTTTGTGTTCGACCAGCAGCACGGTGTGACCATGCGCCTTCAATTCGGCGAGTTGCCTGCCGATTTCGGCGGTCTCGGTCTGATTCATGCCCGCGGCGGGCTCGTCCAGCAGCAGCAGATCGGGTTCCAGCGCCAGGGCGCGGGCGATCTCGGTGCGGCGGCGATTGGCGTAGGACAGGGTGTACGCGGGATCGTCGGCGCGCGGGCCGAGCCGCTCCTGGAAGCGAGCGATCTGCGCGTCGATCCGTTCGGCGGTGGCCTTGCGCTCGGCGCGGGCGGCCGGGGTCGGGACCAGCGCGACGAAGACCTCGGCGAGCAGGGATATCCAGCGCAGCAGGGGAATTCCGGCGAGGGCGCGCAGTGGGCGCGACGCCCGCAGGGTGGTCTGCAAGCCGACGTCCACATTCTCGCGGACGGTCATATTGCCGAACACCCGCCCGTTCTGGAAGGTGCGCGCGATACCCGCCGCCACAGCAGCTTCCGGCCGTCCCTGGCGAATTCGCTTGCCCCGCACCAGAATATCCCCGCCATACGGCTTCAAAACCCCGGAGATCAGGTTCACCGTTGTCGATTTCCCGGACCCGTTGGGTCCGATGATCGAGACGAATTCGCCGGGTGCGATGGTGAATTCGATTCCATCCACAGCTTTCACACCCCCGAACGAACGCCGTAGACCGCGCACCGCGAGTACCGGTTCAGGCTGTGACTCGGACACGTTCCCCCCTCACCAGAATGCCCTGCGGCCGGAACCGCACGACCAGTAGCAGGACCAGGCCGTAGAGCACGATCCGCAATTCGGGCGCGAGCCGCAGCGCCTCCGGAACGCCGATCAGCACGGCCGCGCCGAGCACCGCACCGTAGGGCGAGGCGGTGCCGCCGAGTACGAGAATCGTCACCACCAGCAGTGACATCGGCAGGTTGAATACGGTCGGATCGATGTACGAATACTGGTGCGCCAGTAGCGCACCGCCGATCCCGGAGAAGAACGCGGCCAGCGCGAAGGCCAGCGCCTTGTAATCCCGCACCGGTACACCGGCCGAGCGCGCCGCGACCTCATCCGCGCCGATGGCCCGAATGGCGGTGCCCAGCCGGGACCGCTGCACACCCAGGATCACCGCGAGGGTGATCGCCAGCACCACCAGCTCCAGCCTGAAAATCTCGGTGTGCGTGGTGAATTCGACTCCGAAGAGCTCCGGCGACGGGATTCCGAAGATGCCGTAGCTGCCGCGCGTCACCGATTCCCAATTGCGAATCAGCGCCACCGTCACGATCCCGATGCCCAGGGTCGCGATGGCGACATAGTGTCCACCGAGCCGCCACAGCGGTGCGGCCAGCACCGAAGACACCACGGCCGCAACGATTCCCGCCACGAGAATGGCGGGCAGGAACGCCCAGCCGTGCGAAACGGTCAGCACCGCGGAGGTATACGCGCCGATCGCGATCGGCCCCGCCTGCCCGATGGCGAGCTGACCCGCCGATCCGGCGACCAGCGTCATGGACACCGCGATGATGGCGTACGCCAGAATCTGCGTCCCCACCGAGATCCCGTAGTCATTCGACAGCGCCGGAATGACAAGTCCCGCAACGGCGAACGCGATCAGCGCATGCCACCACCGAATCCGCCACTGCCGCCCAGAGCCCAGGAAGGTCCCGGTCAGCGGTTCGGATTCGATGGCGGGCGGCCGCGCCAGCAAACCACCCGGCCGCAGCACCAGGAATACCACCAGCAGTCCGAAGGTGATCAGATCCCGGTACCCGTCCCCGAAGGTGTAGATGCCGAACGCCTCCACCAGCCCGAGCACGAAACCGCCGAGCACCGCACCGGGAATCGAGCCGAGCCCGCCGATGGTCGCGGCGACGAAACCCGTCATGCCCACGACGCCGCCGCTGGTCGGGGAGATATTCGAGTTGTAGAGCCCGACAAAGATGCCCGCCAGCCCGCCCAGTCCGGACGCGATGGCGAACGCCAGCGATTGAATCCGCCCGACGCTGATACCCATTTGCGCGGCCGCGTCCGGATCCTGCGCGGTGGCGCGAATCGCCAGCCCGTACCGCCCGAACCGCAGGAAGGCCCACAGCCCGGCCATCACCGTGACGGTGATGCCGAACATCACCACGTCCGAGGTGCCGAACCGCACCCCGCCGAGCTGAAAGTTATTGGTGGACAGCACCTGTGGGAACGGCCGTGTTTCCGGCCCGAACACCAGCGCCACCACGTTCTCGATGATCAGCCCGACCGCCACGGTGGCCAGCAGGGCCGCGATGGCCGGGGCGCGGCGCAGCGGCCGCACCGCCAGCACATCGATGCCGACGCCGACCAGCGCGGTCACCCCGACCACCACGATCAGCGCGAACCACAGCGGCAGCCCGTGCTGGGCGATCAGCCACCAGCCCAGCACCGAACCGAACGCGAAGATCGCGCCGTGCGCGAAATTGATGACATTGCTGACCCCGAAGATCAGGGTGATGCCCACGGCAATGAGCGCGTACGCATTGCCGTGGACCAGACCCGCGATGAGCGTGTCGAACATCTACTTGTTACCGGTCGGCACGAAAGCGCCGTTCTTCAACAGCAGTTCGATCGGCTTCACACCGCTCGGCCGACGCGTCTGCTGATCGAAGGCGAACGAATTGCCCAGCCCGATACCGTCGAAATCCTTGACCTCGCGCAGACCCTTCAGAATGCCCTCGCGGGTGGCCCCGCCGTGCTTGGCGGCCTTCACCAGCACATTGATCGCGTCGTAGGCGTACACGTTGAAGTCGCCCGGATCGGTATCGAACTTGGCCTTGAACTTGGTGACGAAGTCCTGCACCTTCGGGCTGGTATCGGTCGGCGCGAAAATGCCGTTCACGATATCGCCCTCGGCCGCGGTCCCGGCCAGCTGAATGAACTGCGGGGTGTTCTGGCCGCCGAAGAACTGCCCCTTGTACCCGACATCACGCAGCTGCTTGACGATCAGCGCGCCGTCCGGGCCGTAACCCAGGTGCACGAACGCGTCCGGATTGGCATCGCGGCCCTTGATCAGCACGGGACGGAAGTCCTGCGAATCCGGCAGAATCGACGAGGAGTAGGCGATCTCGATGCCCTTGTCCTTCGCGGACTGCTGGAAGAACTGGAAAGCCTGCTTACCCCAATCGGTTTCGAGGTAGACCACGGAAACCTTCTTGGCCTTGGCCTGCACCCACTGCGCATTGCGCTCCTGGAAAACATCCAGGGTGATGGACGGGCTCCACGAATAATCGCCGCCCTTGGTGAAATCCACCGAGGAATTGGTGAAGCCGTACTGCACCAGCTTGCCGCGGTTGTACACCGGCGACGCCGCGATCGACGCGGGCGAGGAGAAGTCGCCCAATTCCGCGATGATGGAATTGTCGCCGACGAACTTGGTGGCGATCGGCACCGTCTGCTTCGGGTCGGACTGCGAATCCTCCCACTTCAGCGCGACCTTCTTACCGTTGATGCCGCCCGCCGCGTTGACCTGCTCCAGCGCCAGGTCGAAACCCTGCTGCCACAGCCGCCCGTACTCCGCCGACGCGCCCGTCTTGGGTCCCGAGACACCGAAATACACGGTGTCCACGCCGCTGTCGGATGACGAACCGCCGCAGGCCGACACCAGCGCCGCCACCATGGCCGCGGACGCGACCCCCGCCAAAACCCGAAGCCGGCGCGACCCGGACCACTGCTTGCTCATCTGATTCCTCTGCACTCCACCGACTCCCCAGCCGGAGTATGGGAGCGCAAACGTATCGATCCGCGCGCGGCGCGAAAACCGTTCGAATCAGCGTGACGGCAAAAGTAGGATGAATAGCCCAGAGTCGTTGGGATTCAGCGGATTAGATGAGACCGCAACCACGCCGGGAACTCGGTGAGATCGGACAGCACCACATCCGCGCCCTCCGCCGACAGCTCCTCGGCCGCATACGGTCCCGTGGTGACCGCCACCGAGAACGCGTCCGCGACCTTGGCCGCGCGCACATCACCCAGATGATCACCGACATAGATGGACGCGCCGTGCTCACGCAGCACCGCGCCCTTCTCCTCCGCCCACGCCCCGCCGACGAGGTCGTCCACCTCGAGCCCGAGATGATCGAGATGCAATTGCGCGTGCGGGCCGTTCTTGGCGGTGATCACCAGCACCTTGCCGCCCGCGGCGTGCACGGCGGTCAGCGAATCCCGTACACCCGGCAGGTCATCGCTCGGCGCGATCGCCAATCCCGGATAGAGCCTGCGGTACAGCGCCACCACATCCGGCACCCGCGCCTCGGGGAACCATTCGGCGGCCTCCACCGCCAGCGGCGGACCCAATCGCGACACCACCAGCTCGGAATCGATCGGCACACCGGTCTCGGCGGCCACCGCATCCCAAACCGCGGCGATACCGGGCCGGGAATCGATCAGCGTCATATCCAGGTCGAACCCGACAACAAGTCCGTTCGGGCCGTCGGCCACGTGATCAAAAGCCACCACCCGACCATACGGCCAGGTCGGCACGGCCCCGAACCCAGCCGGGCCGGGCGGTCACCGCGTCCTCGAAAGGTCCGGAAAACCGGTTGCCCGCCGAACTAGGCTCGACGCCATGGCAAGCGAACACGGACCCCTGTTCTGCTCCGTCGAACTCGGCGCGCGCATCGAGCGGGTCGAGACGGAATTGATCGCCACGGGCAGCGCGGCGGCGAACGCCCGGCTCGGCGGTGAAGCGGGCTTCGTCATCCCGATCGGCGGCGGGGTCGCCTCCTTCGCCGATATGGGCTCACCGCTCAATAAAGTCGCCGGTCTCGGCTTCGCGGGCGTGCCGGACGCGGACGAATTCGATGCGGTGGAAAAGCAATTCGCCGTCCGCGACACCCCCGTACAGGTCGAACTGGCACACCTGGGCGATCCGGGTATCGCCGAACTGCTCACCGGGCGCGGCTACCGGCTCATCTCCTTCGAGAACGTGCTCGGCATCGATCTGACCGATGCACCGGAACCGGTAACCCCCGCGGGCGTCGAGGTACGGGCGAGCGGCACAGGGGAATTCGATATCTGGCTCGATATCATCGCAGACGGTTTCGCCCACCCGGATACCCAGGGCGTCGCCTCGCACGAGGAGTTCCCGCGCGAGATCATCGCCGACGCCATGCGCGATCTGACCGCCGCCGCCGGAGTGCAACGCTACGTAGCGGTGCACGAGGATGCCATCGCGGGCGGCGCGAGCATGCGCATGTCCCAGGGTGTGGCGCAATTGACCGGCGCGGCAACACTTCCCGCGCATCGCAGGCACGGCATTCAATCCGCGTTGTTGTCCGCCCGGCTCACCGAGGCCGCGGTGGCGGGCTGCGATATCGCCGTCATTACCACCCAGCCCGGTTCCAAATCGCAGCAGAACGCCCAGCGGCGCGGCTTCTCCCTGCTCTACACCCGGGCCATCCTGGTGAAGTAGCTCAGTCCGGAATCCGGTGTGCGGCAATGGGTCGCAGCTGATCGCGGAGTCCCGCACCGGAGTCACCGAAGATCTGCTGATCGGTGTCGACCGCAGTCTGGATGCCCTTGCGGGCCAATTCCTTTCCCTCGGCGGTGATTTCGATGCGCAGCACGCGCGCGTCGGCGGGATCGGTGCGGCGGATCAGCAGTCCGCGCTCCTCCAGTACGCGAATCACCTTGGACCCCATCATGCGATCCGCGCCGGACATATCGGCGACCTGCTGCTGCGTCGGCAATTCCCCTTCCCGGCCCAGCCAGCCCGCCGACGCCAGCAGATTGAACTGCGTCGGCGTCAGCCCGAGCGGCCGCAGATTCCGCTCCAGCGTCGCCCGCCACTCCAGGGCCGCGTGATGCAGCCAGAAACCCGGACTCATCAGCGGACCCCGGGGCACCCCGCGAGATCCGCCCGCACCAGCATCACTCACGCCGCAGCGCCTCCTTCTCCAGGGCCTCGAACGTGCGCGGCATATCCGCGCGCATCCCCTTCTCCCACACCAGTCTGAACAGTGGCCCGAACGGCCCGTGCACCTCCACCCGTTCGGCCACCCGCACCGTGCCGTCACCGAGCGCCTCGTAGGTGCGGTGGCCGCGCAGCTTTCCGAACGGAATACCCGCCTGGCTGGTCCACGAACTTCCGGCGCGCACATCGGTGATGGTGAACGGCCCGGCGGGCGCGCCCTTGGGCTTCACCCACCCCGTGGTCCCCGCCGCGAAGGGGCCGTCGATGCGCGATTTCTCCTGGTGCGGATCCCACTCCGACCAGCGCGCGACATCGGTCGCCACCGCCCAGATCCGGTCGATATCACCCGTGATCACGGCTTCTTCGGTGAACGAGTACATCATGGCTGCCCCCTCGAGGCGTTATCTGTTGTTGCGACAACAGTAACCGTAGTCGTGACAACAATCAATCCTGCAGCGCGAATACCCGAGACAAAAAGAGTGGCCGGTCCGCCACAGCGGACCGGCCACCCATCACCTATCGAGCCGGTGCCCGGTCGTAGCCGAGCGGACGACTGGTGAACGTGCCCCGGCCCTGCGTGCGGCTGCGCAAACGAGTCACGTAACCGAACACCTCGGCCAGTGGCGCGGTCGCAGTCACCACCACGGTCGAACCCCGCGTTACCGAGTCCAGGACTCGGCCGCGCCGGGCCGCGATATCCCCCAGCACCGCACCGACCGATTCCTCCGGCGCGGTGACCGTCAGCTCCACGAGCGGCTCCAGCAGTGCCATCTCGCTGGCGCGCAAGGCCTCTCGAAGGGCGGCCCGGCCGCCGAGGCGGAAGGAACGCTCCGAGGAGTCGACCGGATGGGTCGAACCATCGGTGAGGGTGACCCGCACGCCGAGCACCTGATGCCCGCCCAGTGGACCGTCGGACAGCGCATCGCGGCAACCGGCCTCCACGGCCCGCACGTACTCCGCGGGCACGCGGCCGCCGACCACCGTCGAACGGAACTCGAAACCGCCTGCGGCATCGACCTTCTCGGCATCGACGTGAATGGGTTCCACATCGATCACCAGATCCGCGAACTGACCCTGGCCACCGTTCTGCTTGGCATACCGGTAGCGGAACCCGGACACCCCGCGCAGCACGGTCTCCCGATAGGCCACCTGCGGACGGCCGACCGCCACCTCGATACCGCGATCGCGGCGGATCTTCTCCACCGCCACCTCGAGATGCAGTTCGCCGACACCGGACAGCAGGGTCTGGCCCGACTCCGGATCGGTGCGCACCACCAGGGAGGGATCCTCCTCGGCCATGCGCGCCAAAGCCGTTGCCAGTCTTTCGGTTTCGGCATTGGTGCGCGCCTCCACCGCCACCGACACCACCGGCTCGGTGATCGTCGGCGGCTCCAGCAGCACGGTGGCGTCCGGTGCGCACAGCGTCGCCCCGGCCCGCGCCTGCTTCGGCCCGATCACCGCGACGATCCGGCCCGCCACGGCCTCCTGGAGTTCCTCGTGCCGATCCGCCTGCACCAGCAGAATGCGGCCGATCCGCTCGATTCGCCCGGTACCGGCATCACGCACCTGCATGCCCTTACGCAGCGTGCCCGCGTACACACGCACGAACGTGAGCCGCCCGGTACCCGTCGCCTGCACCTTGAACACCAGTGCCGCAAGCGGTTCCGCCGGATCCGCCGCCAACTCGAAACCGTCCCCGCGCACCGGAGGCCGATCCAGCGGGGAAGGCAGATAGTCGACGACGGCGTCCAGCAGCGGTTCCACCCCGATATCCCGGTACGCCGCACCGCACAGCACCGCGACGACCGCACCGGTCAGGGTGAGCTCGCGCAATGCCCGCACCAGGGTGGCGTCCGACAGCCCGGAACGCGCGTAGAACTCCTCCAGCGCACCCGAATGCTGTTCGGCCACCGCCTCTTCCAGCGCGAACCGGGCCTTGCGCGCGGCCTCGGCCAGCTCGTCCGGAATCGGACCGGCGACCACGGTGCGCGCGGGCCAGGTCAGCGCCCGCATGCGCACCAGATCCACCACACCGGTGAATCCGTCCTCGGCGCCGATCGGCAATTGCACCGGCAGCGCCAGCGGATGCAGGCGATCGCGAATCGAATCGACGGCCGCGGTGAAATCGGCCCCGACCCGATCCATCTTGTTCACGAACGCGATTCGCGGTACGCCGTACCGGTCCGCCCGCCGCCATACGGATTCACTCTGCGGTTCGACACCGGCGACGGCGTCGAAAACCGCTACCGCACCGTCGAGTACGCGCAGCGACCGCTCGACCTCATCCGAGAAGTCCACGTGCCCCGGCGTATCGATCACTGTGAACCGGTGGTCATTCCATTCACACGCCACGGCCGCGGCGAAAATGGTGATGCCGCGCTCGCGTTCCTGCGGATCGAAATCGGTGACGGTGGTGCCGTCGTGCACCTCACCGGTCTTATGCGTCATCCCGGTGAGGAAGAGCATCCGCTCGGTGACGGTCGTCTTGCCCGCATCCACGTGCGCGAGAATGCCGAGATTGCGGACACGATCGAGAGATTGTCGGAAAACATTGGTACGCACGGTCTTTGGTCCTTCGTGCTGGTTCTGTGAACAGAGCAGCGCGATTCCCGTGACGACGAGAACTACATCTGGGGTCGCCCGGGTAACTCAGTACCGGCCGCGCAGCCGGCACCGAGCCGGCGAGGACACCAGGATCACCTCGAAGCGAGGGCGGGCAGCGACGGTGCGCGTGACACGCATATCCGGCTCCCTTCCTGGCTCGCACCCGTGCGGTGCGAAAAACGTTGTGCGGTGCGGAAAGCGGAGACACTGGTATCTGGAAAAGAAGTTAGAAGGAAGCATCTCCATGGCCGCACCGCGTGCAACGGTAGCAGTCAGGCAGGGATCACGTCACTGAGATTTTCCGGGGTGATGACCTGCGAACCGGCGGGCAGCCCCTCCGGCCGGGCCAGGCCGATGAAGGTCACCGGCTCGGTGACGGGGCCGCCGTCCCACAGCGTCACCTCGTTATCGGCCGACAGCAGACCGGCCAGATAGCCGATATGCAGGTAGTCGCGCTCGACCACCGCCCGTGCCAAAGCGGACGTCGCCACATGGTTCGACTCCACCCGATTGAAGTTCGGCGAGCCGGACAGGTACAGGTGCAGCCACTTCACCCGCCAACCGTCCGCGGCGCGAATGAACACCAGCGGCAGCGCGATTCGGCCCGCGCCGCGCAACTCCGACTTGGCCCGCACCGTGGTCGGCTCGAACGGCTGACCCCGCTGATACGCGTCCCGGGCCATATAGCCGAAGAACGACTCCAGCACCTCCTCGAAGCCCTCGCCGGAGTAGACGTTCACCTGCGGCAGCACCATCTCGGCCCGCACCAGATCGAGGCGGATATCGATGAACTCGGACGCACCGTCGGGGGCCGAGGTGATATCGCCGGAATGCGTCCCGCCCAGCTCGGTGAGATTGGTGTACGACAGCCATCCGCACGCCCCGAAGTCCCGATCCAGCAGCACCGCCGACAGATCGAAATCGGTCCGCTCCGCCCGCTCCTTCCAGTACACGAAGAAACGCAGCAGATCAGCCGTCACCGGCGCGATGGAACCGCGCGGCAACATGCCGAAGCCACCGCTGATCCCCTTGCCGCTCAATGGCAGCGCCACCTCGACGATGTCGGGGTCCACCACCACACGGAGGCCGACCGGCAACCGCCGGGTGATCTCGGCATCGATCAGCTGCCGCACCAGATCCAGCACCTCCGCCTCGATCGGATACCGCATATCAGGTATCGACAACCCCCGGCCCGATCGATGCGCGAAGATCCGCCGCGCACCGGTACCCCTATTGTCCAGATGCTCACGCACCGACAGCAGCACCCGGCCCGACACCTCGGTAATGACCGAATCCAGCGCCAGCAGCACCTCCTGCTGCTCCGCATCCCCGAAGGCATTGCGCAGCAGATGATCCAGCGAACGGAACAGCAGACCGGGCGCGGACCGCAGCACCGTCGCGGCACCCGCCACATCACCGTCAGCCAGCAACCGCTCCACCCGCGAGGCGAACGAGGGCACCCGGACCTCACCGCGTGCGACCGCGAAAACCTCTGCCGCACAGATGAACCGCGGGTACTCGTGCGGATGCAGCCGCTCACCGAGCCGCTTCCACGGTTCGCGGTACGCGCCCACATCACCGAGCTTGGCCGGATTCTCATCGACCACCGCGTCCAGCGCCGCCAGCAGGGCGCGCCGCACGGGTCGGCGGAAACTACGGAATCGGGTGCGCTCGCGCAGCGAGACATCACCCTCGGAAAGCAGGCAGGCCAGCCGCAGCACATCGGTCACGGTGTCCACGAGCAGGTCCGCACCGGCGGCCAGGCGCACCTCATTGAGAATGGCGCGATGCTCACGCACCGGAATGAAGGTCGGCTGCGGGCCCGTCGCACAGTGCAGCGCGAGCTCGCGCAATACCGCGACATCCTCCTCGCTCAATGGCGTCACGCTGCTCGCCATGGATAGATAGAGCGCCGAAACCTCCTCGGCCAGAACGGCTCCCGCGTGCAGCATGGTCACCCGGTCCCCCGCGCTCGCGATCAGCTCATCGTGCGCGGCCACCATCTCCGCGTAATCATGCTGATAGGACCCGTACGTGGGCAGCGCCAGCAGATTCACCGGGCGGATGAGCACATCGCCGACATCGAGAATCCCGCGCAGGCATTCGGTCCAGAACTCGAGGGTGTCCGGAACGTTCTTCGGGAAGTCCCGGAAGTAGACATTGTGCTCGACGTGCGCACCGACCAGCCGGCGCATGATCGGCAGCACCCGCACCGCGGTATCGATGACGGACCCGGCCGCCAGACCCGAAAGCCGCGCGAACAATTCACCGGAGAGCTTGAACCCCAATGACATCAGGACCGCGTCGAATTGCCTCGCCGCTACCGCCCCATCGCCCGCCGGTCCTTCGACCTCGGGCAGCCGGAAGGTGCGACGAATGATCAGCGCTTCGAGATCCCCACTCATTCAAGGATCTTCGCAGCATGCCGCGGGATCAGCGACCCAATAAAAGGTCCGGAAACGACGAAACCCCCTGACCGAAGTCAGGGGGTTTCGCGAATGATGTTCCGGCGGTGTCCTACTCTCCCACACCCTGTCGAGTGCAGTACCATCGGCGCAGGTGGCCTTAGCTTCCGGGTTCGGAATGGGAC
>NZ_JBFAXC010000017.1:0-111100 GCF_040680615.1 Nocardia sp. NPDC052001
AACTCGCTCCGAAGAGCTAATTGGAAGAATTAACCAGAGTCCGAAAACCTTGGCAAAATCAAACGCCAGCAAAAGTATTTGCTGACTAAATGTCCGAACCTCCTCACACGGGGGTGTGGAAGGCCGGAACCAATAAAATATTGGCACTGACATTCATCGACACACTATTGAGTTCTCAAAGAACACACGCACACAGAACTTCGCGGGCTCTTTGTCCCGGTCAGTCTCTGAGGCAACTTTTACAGCTTAGCTCTTACATCGCAGCAGAACCAAATCCGCTGGTCAGTGGAGCTAGTGTGACTGTCAGGCGCTCCTCGTACAACCTCGTTTCCCAGGCCCTTGGGGCTCCGGGTCGGTGTCCGTGTCGCTCTGACCTGGAATAAGTTACGTGTCGCTACGAACGAAGTCAAATCGGCTGGTCAGAGGCTTGAACCGGGCAATCCGAACGAATGGTCTCACCGATGCGCGGCCGAAGCGCACCCTTGTTCGTGTGTACGTCTGCGATTGGTCGATAACGAGCGGTGTCATCGGCGAGTTCGCGGAGCGAATACATCGCGAGGGTGAGGCGCAGTGGCGAGTCAGCTGGCTGCCCGGGCGACTGCTCACCCGGGAACAGGCGCTCGCCGCCATCGAATTGGTGGAACTGCTCTACGACACCACCCGCGCGGATGACGCTGACGCCCGCACCGGGATCGCGGCGGCCGCCGCCCTGCTCGGCATCCGGCCCATCGACGCCGCGGCCGCACTCTCCGAACGACATCCCGGACGATGACTCCCCCACCGACGACTCCCCCCTCAACGCCGGAGGCCGGCTCACCCAGTGGGTGAACCGGCCTCCGTGGAAACGCGAAAATCAGATCAGCTCGGATCAGTTCGCGTTACCCGTGCACTTGGAGACGACCAGGATGCCCTGGCTGCCCGCGGCACTCATCGTGGACGGGCGGGACGCACCCGCGATCGCCTGACGCTCGGCTTCGAAGCGGGTCGGCGCGGTGCCCCAGAAGTAGCGCGCGTTCGAACCGGAGGTCTTGGCGACGGCGCCGCAACCATCCTTGAAACGCACCGCGATGTGGCAGTACGTGGAATCTCCGCAGTCGCTGAGCGCGTCGCGGTCCGCCTCTTCCCAGTTCGGGTAGTTGTAGGCGGCGTGCCAGTCCTCGGTGTCATCGGTGTACTCGAGGATGGCGATCGAACCGTAGAGGCTGCCGTCGGGGCCAGCCTCGGCGTTGGCGGACCCAGCGCCAACCATGGCACCGGCCAGCGTCGAAACGGCGGCCAGACCCAGGGCAACCTTGCCCATTGCAAACATTCAGTACTCCCCATCAGAAACGGCCTCATTTGCAAGACCGGATCTGATCTTGACCGCTCGTATCATGAAAAGTCCAGCGGAATCTCATTCCCAGGGAACTCATCGGAAATTCAGAGAAAGCTCGAGTACACCGATTAGTTTCGCCGGGGTCGGACGTCAGTACCGATGTTCCCAGTTCGAGCACAGAAAAGAGCAGCCCATGAGCACCGACCTCGCCCTCACCCACGTCTCGCTGCTGGTCGACGACCAGGACAAGGCCCTCGAGTTCTACCGCGATGTCATCGGCCTCGAAGTCCGGCAGGACATGGCTTTCCCCGGCGGCCGCTGGCTCACCGTCGGCCCCGCCGCACAGCCCACCATCGAATTCATCATCGAGAACCCGGCGATGAACCCCACCCCCGAAGCGGCGGCGGCCGCCGCGGCCCGGCTCGCCAGCGGTGCGCAGGGCACCCTGATCTTCCGCGTCGAGGATGTCACCGCACTGTTCAACCAACTTCAGGAAGCGGGAGTCCGGGTCGACCAGCCCCTCATCGACCAGCCGTACGGCATGCGCGACTGCGGCTTCCTCGACCCGTGGGGCAACCACCTGCGCTTCTCCCAGGTGCTCTGAAACCACCCCAGAATTCAATACTGTTGCCCTGCAACGCTTTACAACGGTACGGGCATCAATCGAGAGCGGCGACCTTGCGTAACAGCAGGTCCCGCTCTCGGTCGTTCGCGCAGAGTTTCGCGGCCCGCTCGAGCTCATCGCGCGCCTCATCGGTGCGATCCAGGCGGACGAGCAGCTCCCCGCGAACAGCCGGGAGCAGATGCGAATTCGGCAGCGCGTCGGCGGCCAGCAGTTCATCGACGATCGGCAGGGCCGCCGCCGGACCCTGCGCCATCGATACCGCCACCGCACGATTGAGATCGACGATCGGGGACGGCGTGAGCCTGCCGAGCGCCTCGTAGAGCAGCACTACGCGCTCCCAGTTCGTGGCATCGACGGTCGGTGCGACGGCATGGCATTCGGCGATCGCGGCCTGCAACCCATACGCGCCCAAACCCCGGCCGAGCTGACCGGCCCGCGCCAATGCGGCCCGGCCGCGGCGGATCGCGGCTCGATCCCAACGGCGGCGATCCTGATCCTCCAGAAGCACCGGCTCACCATCCGGGCCGGTGCGGGCCGGAAAACGCGCCGCCGTCAATTCCAGCAGCGCCGAAAGACTGTGCGCCTCGGGCTCATTCGGCACCAGATGGGTCAGCACGCGCGCCAGCCGCCGCGCCTCACCGGCCAGATCGAAGCGGATCAGATCGCCGCCCGAACTGGCCGAGGAGCCCTCGGTGAAGATCAGATAGACCACGCTCAGCACCGATCCGAGGCGTGCCGCCCGCTCGGCGGCGGGCGGCACCTCGAACGGAACCCGCGCCGCCCCGAGGGTTTTCTTCGCCCGGGTGATGCGGGCCTGCACGGTGGCGGTCGGAACCAGGAACGCCTTGGCGATCTCATCGCTGGTCAGACCGCCCACCACCCGCAGGGTGAGCGCCACCCGGGCCTCACGCGACAGCACCGGATGGCAGGAGATGAAGATCAGCGTCAGCACATCGTCGTCGATCTGGTCCGGATCCCACAGCACATCGGCATCCGCCGCGGGTTCGGCCGCGGTACCGCCCGATACGGCCTCGCCCTCACCCAGGTCGCGGGCGAGCGCGGAGTACCGCTCATCGAGCGCGGACCGGCGGCGGAAGCCGTCGATCGCGCGGCGGCGGCCGACGGTCAGCAACCAGGCCGCCGGATTGCGCGGCACTCCCTCGCGCGGCCAGGTCACCAGTGCTTCGGCCAGCGCCTCCTGCGCGAGATCCTCGGCCAGCGCGAAATCGCCGGTATAGCGCGCGAGCGCACCGACGATTCGCGCCGACTCGATCCGCCAGATGGCGGCGACGGCCTCACGGCCCGTGGCGGTGGGCTCGTGGCCTGCGGGATCGGTCATCAGCGGTGTCGCTCAGAGCTGACCGGTGGCCTCACGCCACTTGCGTTCCTTCTGAATCCACTCGTTGTCCTGCGGAAACTCATCGATGGTGGTGACCCGGCGAATCTCGGTCTTGAAACCCGGACCCGTCATCGGCGACCGCTTGGCCCATTCGATGGCCTCCTGCTTGGACGCCACATTCAGGATGTAGAAGCCGCCGAACAGTTCCTTGGTCTCGCCGTACGGGCCGTCGGTGACCACCGGGGTTTCGGACGAGAAGTCGATGACCACGCCCTCGGACGGATCGTCCAGGCCCTCGGCGGCGAGCAGTACGCCCGCGCGGATCATCTCGTCGTTGTAGGCGCCGACGCTGTTGATGACCTCGGTGAAATCGGCGGTCATCATGCTCCCCAGCGCTTCGTCGGTGGCCCGGAAAATCAGCATGTACTTCATGGCTCTGTACTCCTCAGGTCGACGGGTCCCGTTCGGACCCTTTCACCACAAGGTCGAATAGGGAAGGACGCGGATCGACACAGCCGGTGAAGTTTTTTCCACGAATTTTTCCGCCGGGTCCGTGACCCGGAAACGCCGGAAGCCGGCTCGCCCGCAGGCGAACCGGCTCCCAGTTCGAAAAGTGTTGCCGGAAGGCAGGACTCAGAAGTCCATGCCACCCATGCCACCGGTCGGGTCGCCCGCGGGGGCGGCCTTCTCCGGCTTGTCGGCGACAACGGCCTCGGTGGTGAGGAACAGCGCGGCGATGGACGCGGCGTTCTGCAGCGCCGAGCGGGTGACCTTGACCGGGTCGGCAACGCCGGCGGCCAGCAGGTCCTCGTACTCGTTGGTCGCGGCGTTCAGGCCGTGGCCGTCGGGCAGGTTGCTGACCTTCTCGGCGACGACGCCGGGCTCCAGGCCCGCGTTGAAGGCGATCTGCTTCAGCGGCGCGGACAGCGCGACGCGAACGATGTTCGCGCCGGTGGCCTCGTCACCGGTCAGCGACAGCTCGTCCAGAGCCGGAGCCGACTGCAGCAGGGCCACGCCACCACCGGCGACGATGCCCTCTTCGACGGCGGCCTTGGCGTTGCGCACGGCATCTTCGATGCGGTGCTTGCGCTCCTTGAGCTCGACCTCGGTGGCGGCACCGGCCTTGATGACCGCGACGCCGCCGGCCAGCTTGGCCAGCCGCTCCTGCAGCTTCTCACGGTCGTAATCCGAGTCCGAGTTCTCGATCTCGGTGCGGATCTGCGCCACGCGGCCCTTGATGGCCTCCGGGTCGCCCGCGCCCTCGACGATGGTGGTCTCGTCCTTGGTGATGACGACCTTGCGGGCCTGGCCCAGCAGCTCGATGCCGGCGGTCTCCAGGGAGAGGCCGACCTCTTCGCTGATGACCTCGCCACCGGTGAGGATGGCGATATCGGCCAGCATGGCCTTGCGACGGTCACCGAAGCCCGGCGCCTTGACGGCGATGGACTTGAAGGTGCCACGGATCTTGTTCACGACCAGGGTCGAAAGCGCTTCGCCCTCAACGTCTTCGGCGATGATCAGCAGCGGCTTGCCGGCCTGGATGACCTTCTCCAGCAGCGGCAGCAGGTCCTTGACGGTCGAGATCTTCGAACCGACGAGCAGGATGTAGGGATCCTCCAGGGAGGCTTCCTGACGCTCCGGGTCGGTGACGAAGTAACCCGAGATGTAGCCCTTGTCGAAGCGCATACCCTCGGTCAGCTCCAGCTGGAGCCCGAAGGTGTTGCTCTCCTCGACGGTGATGACACCTTCCTTGCCGACCTTGTCCATGGCCTCGGCGATGAGCTCACCGATGGACGAGTCGCCGGCCGAGATACCGGCGGTAGCGGCGATCTGCTCCTTGGTCTCGACCTCCTTGGCGGTGGCGAGGAGGCGAACGGTGACGGCCTCGACGGCCTTCTCGATGCCACGCTTCAGACCCAGCGGGTTCGCGCCGGCCGCGACATTGCGCAGGCCTTCGCGTACCAGCGCCTGGGCGAGCACGGTGGCGGTGGTGGTGCCGTCGCCAGCGACGTCGTCCGTCTTCTTGGCAACTTCCTTGACGAGCTCCGCGCCGATCTTCTCGTACGGATCCTCGAGCTCGATTTCCTTGGCGATGGAGACACCATCGTTGGTGATGGTGGGGGCGCCCCACTTCTTCTCCAGCACGACGTTGCGGCCCTTCGGGCCCAGCGTCACCTTGACAGCGTCGGCCAGGGCGTTCAGACCCCGCTCGAGACCGCGGCGAGCCTCTTCGTCGTACGCAATTGTCTTGGCCATTGCGTTGAGATCCTCCAGATCAGGGGATTGACACGATCTGGCCAGGCGCGGTGCCCGCGACGGACGACCTCGATGGGCCTCACCGTCCCGACCTAGCACTCACAGGTCAGGAGTGCCAAAGCCATTTCTAGCACTCACACCCGGCGAGTGCAAGGTCGGGGCTAGCGGACCAAGCGGTCGTCGACGCGCAGAAGTAGAGCGATCAGGGCGTCGGTGCGGCGTTCCTCGGGGGTGCGCGGCTCGCCCTGATCGATGGTGACGAGTTCGGCGTCGTTCAGCAGGAGCTCGGCTTCGATGCGCATGATGGCCCGGACGAAGGCCGGGGCGATGTCCGGTGGGAGGTCGCCGTTGACGATGGTGCCGCCGTCAGGAGCGTCTTCCATGGAGACATAGGAGAGCGCGCGCACCAGATCGCTGCGCTTTTCCCCGGCAACCAGGTCGGAGATTTCCTCGTCCGCCATACCCACATGGTATCGGGCGTGGCTACTGAGACGGGTGAGGCGGGGTTTATTGCGAGTCCTCGGCCGGAACGGGCAGCGAGGCGAGCAGTTGCGCGAGGTCCTCGGACACGCCCTCCTTCTCCAGACCCAGACCGGACAACACACCGCTACCGGCCTCAGTTTCGAGCAGCGCGAGCAGCAGATGCTCGGTGCCGACGTAGTTGTGGCCCAGGCGAAGTGCCTCGCGGAAGGTGAGTTCCAGAACCTTCTTGGCCTGAGAATCGAAGGGAATCAACGCCGGAATGGTGTCCGCGCTCGCGGGCAGGGCCGCGGTGGCCACCCGGCGGACGGCGTCGACGCTCACGCCCCTGCCCTGAATGACGTGCACGGCAAGCGATTCCGGCTCGTGCAGCAGACCGAGCACGAGATGTTCGGGGGTGATCTCGGCATTGCTCGCATCGCGGGCTTCCTCCTGCGCACCGACCACGACCTTGCGGGCGCGCGGGGTGAAGCGAGCGAAACCGGCGCTCGGATCCATGGTCGCGGCGGCCGCGTCACCCGGATTCTTCGGGACGAAACGCTTCTGCGCGGCCTGTTTGGTGACGCCCATGCTGCCGCCGATATCGGTCCAGGAGGCGCCGGAGCGACGGGCCTGGTCGACGAAATGGCCGATCAGATGATCGGCCAGATCGCCGAGGTGTCCGGCGAGCACGACCGCGTCGGAGAGCTGTTCCAGGGCGTTGTCGGGGCGGGCTTTCTTGATGCCGTCGATCAGGTCGTCGAGGCGGAAGGGATTCGTCATGCGTCAACTGTAGGTTGACCGCGCGATGTTGGTCAACCTCTGGTTGACGAAATCTTCGGCGGATTCAGGGCTTCGCCGCCATGCGGATCGCACCGTTGACGATCTGCTCCTTGATCCAGGCCCCGGTCCGGCCGGTCAGCACCGTGCGGGCCGGGGAATCATCGGCGCGCACGAACTGAACAACCCCGTCCTTGCGGCCCAGGCTGATGCATTGGAGGTGGTAGCGGAAGCGCCACGGCGCTGGCGTCTTGCCGGCCAGGCGCGTGGTGAGGGCCGTCGCCGCGTACTTGCCGGTGGGCAGCGCGGTGGCGCAGGCCATGCGGAGATCACGCTCGGCGGGACCGGCGACGACCGCGGCATCGCCCGCGACGTAGATCTCCGGATGCGACCGGGAGCGGAGTTCGGCGTCGACCAGTATCCGGCCGCGCGCGTCCACCGCCAGACCCGAACGGGCCGCGATCTCGGGGACCGCGAAACCCGTTGTCCAGAGCACTGTTTCGGCATCCAGCGCGGTGCCGTCGACCAGTTCCAGACCCCGCGCGGTGACCGCCGCGACCTTGCTGCCCGAATGCACCCGCACCCCGAGCCGATCCAGCACCGCGCGAATGTGCCCGTGCGCCTTGGGTGAGAGCCACGCCCCCGGCTCCTCGGCGCTGACCAGGTGCACCTCCAGATCCTGGCGGGCCTCGGCAAGTTCGGTGGCGGTCTCGATCCCGGTGGAACCGCCGCCGACCACCGCGACGCTGCCGGACAGGGCCGGAATGCGCGCCACATCCTCCGGGGTCGCGATCGGATACGCGTATTCGGTGGCTCCGGGAACCGCGCTGGTATCGGCGTGACTGCCCAGGGCGTAGATGAGCGAGTCGTAGGACACCGACCAATCGCCCTCGAGGCGCACGACGCGCTCGGCGGTGTCGATGGCGCGCACCCGCGCCTGCACGAACTCGATACCCTTGCGCTCCAGCAGTTCTCCGAGATCCCAGCGGGCAATGTCCTGCCCGGTCAGCGCCTGATGCAGCCGCACCCGCTCCACCAGTTCCGGCCGCGCGTCGATGACGGTGACGCGCACGCCTTTCGCCTTCGCGGCCTGGCGTGCCGCCGACAGGCCCGCGTATCCCGCGCCCAGGACGACGATTCGATGTGCTCCGGTCATGAGAGTGGCCCCTTCTCGTGCTGGACCGGCACTTTCGCCGATCCGACACCCTCTAGACCGGATAGGGGCGCGATTCCTGACAGCCCCGGGGTGTGTGCCGCGTCACCGGGTGTGGATCCCGGCCACAAGCACGCCGGGATGACGGGGTGCGCGGGCGATGGGCCGACGCGGCGGTGTAGGTCAGGCGGTGCGGGAGGTGATGTGGTCGGCGCGCTGGAAGTAGGCCAGTTTGTCGGGGTTGACGACCAGGTGGAGTGCGGACACCTGACCGTCGGCGAAATCGACGCCGACCACGCCGATGACGGCAGCGCCGGTGCGGGCGACCAGGGCGGGCGCGCCGTTGACGTCCTCGGCGGTGAGGGACAGTCCCGGGAAATCGCGGGAGAGCAGGCCGACCAGGTAGCGGGCCACCCGGCTCGCCCCGACCACCGCGCGGCGGGCCGCGTTGATCTTGTCCCCACCATCCGCGACCGAGACGATATCCGCGGTGAACATCGCCTCCAACGCCCCCACATCACCGGATTGCGCCGCGGTCAGGAACTTTTCGATGAGGGCGTAGGCATGCGCGGGCGCCGGATCGAAGCGGGTGCGGTCCTCGCGCACGCGCCGGGTGGCGCGGCGGTAGAGCTGCTGGGAATTGGCCTCGGTGAGATCGAGCATGTCCGCGATCTCGCGGTGCGCGTACCCGAACGCCTCGCGCAGCACGAAGACCGCGCGCTCGGCGGCGGTCAGGCGTTCGAGCAGGGTGAGGAAGGCGAGCGAGACCAGTTCGCGCTGTTCCACCGATTCCAGGGGGCCGAGTTCGCCCGCGCCGGTGGCGACCGGTTCGGGCAGCCAGGGGCCGAGGTAGGTTTCGCGGCGGGCGCGGGCCGAATCCAGCCAGTTACGGCAGATATTGACCAGGATGGTGGTCAACCATGCTTCGGGGGAACGGATTTCGGCATTCGCACTGCCCGCCCAGCGCAGATAGGTCTCCTGGACGGCGTCCTCGGCCTCGCTCGCGGAGCCGAGCATGCGGTACGCGAGCGCGAACAGGCGCGGCCGGTGCCGCTCGAACTCCACCACTGCACCGGCGTCCATGGGTTCACCTGTCCTCGCCCAACCTGATTGGACTTGGACATTACGCCCTGCGCTATTTCGTCGCCCCGATGGCGTTGGCGACGGGGGTGTCGGTGTAGGCCGAGGCCAGGCAGGCGAGTTTGGCGGTGCCGAGGGCGACATTGGGGCTGCCGTCGAATTTGGAACCCGGGTTGGCGGCGAGCACCTGCTGGATGACCTGCTTCTCGGTGTCGCCGTCCAGGTTCCGGAATTCGCCGCAGGTGGTCTTCGCGCCGTTGGGTGCGGTGGTCTGTTTGACCGCGGCGGTGCTCGCGGGAGCCGCGGTGGGCGGCTCGACCGGGGCGGCGGCGGGGGTGGAGGCTATCGGGGCGGCGGATTTGACCGCGGCGGAGGTGGACGTTTCCTTGCGTAGCTCGCTCGCATCGGTGGACTTGTCCGATCCACACCCGGTGAGGCCCAGTACCAGCGCGCCCGCGGCGAGGGCGACGATCGCAATCTGTTTCATAACCCTTTTCCGAGACCGTTCGCGCACCGGTCCGGCCCGGCGCTCGCAGCAGAGTACCCGGACACGGCGGGGCGGCGCACCGGGGTGCGAGGCAATCCGGCAGTGCCGGCGATAGCCGTCACGTATCGTCATTACGAGGCGAAATGAGACGAATTACCTTCAACCAGAGGAGGTCTCATGCCCGCACCGAAAACCCCCATCATCTTCGTGCACGGTCTGTGGATGCATAGCGACAGCTGGACCCCGTGGCTCGAATACTTCGACCGCGCGGGATTCGCGACCGTCGCACCCGGCTGGCCCGGTGACGGACCCGATCCCGGCAGCACCCGCGCGAATCCGGACGCGATCGCGAATCGCGGCATCGCGGAGATCACCGACCAGTACGCGAAATACATCGCCGACCTGCCCGCACCGCCCATCGTGATCGGCCATTCCTTCGGCGGCCTGATCGCGCAGCGACTACTGGCGCAGGGCAGCGCCATCGGCTGCGTCGCCATCGCACCGGCGCAGTTCAAGGGCGTCTACGCGTTGCCGCCCGCCCAATTGCGCAGTGCCGGGCCGATTCTGGCGCGGCCGTGGCTGCGGTCCAAGACCTGGTCGCATACCGCGGACAGTTACCACCGCTTCTTCGCCAATTCGGTGCCGCGCGCGGAATCCGATCAGCTGTTCACGCAGTACGCGATTCCGGCTCCGGTGAAACCGCTGTTCCAGGCAGCGCTGGCGAATGTCAGCCCGAAATCCGAGGCGACCGTGGACGTGCTCGCCCCGCGCGGGCCGCTGCTGCTGATCGCGGGCACCGAGGACCGCACCGTTCCGGCGGCCATCGTGCAGTCGGAATACAAACTGCAGCAGAAGAATTCGGGTGTCACCGAGTTCAAGCTGCTGGAGGGGCGGTGTCATTCGATGGCCGCGGATCACGGCTGGCATTCGGTCGCGGATCTGGCGCTGGAGTTCCTGTCCGACCAGAAGCTCGCGCCGCTGGAATGAGTCGCACGCTTCAGTAATGAGCAAAGCCCTTGGGAGACAGTGTCTCCCAAGGGCTTTCACACGCCGTCGATCAGCACGGATCGCTCAGTTCAGGTGGCTCTGCCAATCCGCGGGCACCCGCTCGCGCGGGCCGGGGACCGTCTGCGTAGCCGGATGATGGTGCGGCGCGGCCAATTCCGGCCCGTCACCGTACATATCCTCGGTCTGATAGTTGTAGAACCAGGTCTCACCGGGCTCATAGCTCTGCGCGAACGGATGTCCGCTGCTGGCGGCGTGCTTGGAGGCGTGCTGCGACGGCGAACTGTCACAGCAGCCGACGTGCCCGCACTGCGCGCAGCGGCGCAGGTGCAGCCACCAGCCCGCAGTGGCGTCGCATTCCACGCATCCGGCGCCACTCGGGGGCACACCGGGATCGATGCCCTCGATCTCCGCCGACTTGTCCGACATCATTGGCCTCCTGTATCAGCTTGCCGGGCTTGCTGTTTCGATGATCTCAGGTGCGACCGCATCCGATGAGCCTTCCAGCGGCAGGCGCACGATGAACCGGGTATCGCCCGGTTCGGACTCCACCCGGATATCGCCGTGATGCTTGTTCACCACGATGCGGAAGGAGATGTCCAGGCCCAGACCGGTGCCCTCGCCGACCGGCTTGGTGGTGAAGAACGGTTCGAAGATGCGGGTGCGGATCTCCAGCGGCACACCCGGCCCGGTGTCACCGATTTCCACTGCGGCGCAGTCACCTTCACGATAGGTGCGAATGGTGAGCGTGCCCCGCCCGGCCATCGCCGAGATGGCGTTGTCGATCAGATTGGTCCACACCTGATTCAGTTCCGCCGCGTAGCAGGGCACCGCGGGCAAACCGTGGTCGTACTCCTTGACCACCTGGATATCGTCACCGATCTTGCGGCCCAGCATGACCAGCGTGCTGTCCAGCAGTTCATGGATGTCGACGACCTGGAAGGGCGCGCGATCCATCTGCGAATACTGCTTCGCCGCGTTCACCAGCGTGGAGATGCGGGTGGTGGAATCCGCGATCTCGTTCATGAGCAGTTCGGTCTCGACGGTGTAGTTGAGCCAGCGGATCGCGCCCTCGAAAACCGCGCCCTCACAACCGGTGAGCGTGCCGTGCACCTTCTCCAGCCAGTCGATATCGAATCCGGCCTGTACGAAGGTCGGCGCGATATCCCAGCCGTTGCGGATATCGTGCGCTTCGAGCCAGTCGCCGAGTTCGTCCTCGCGATCGGCCGCCTCCATGGGCGTGAGCGTGGGAGCCTTGGCCACCTGCGCGGCGGCCTCCTCCTGCAAGCCGGCCAGCGCGTCCATGGTCGCGGAGTCGAACTTGCCCTGCGACATCATCTTCAGCTTGTGCCGCATCCCGGCCACGCGTTCGCGCAGTGCGGATGTGGCGCGCACCGCGGCGGCGGCCGGATTGTTCAGCTCGTGCGTCAGGCCCGCCGAGAGCGAGCCCAGCGCCAGCAGCCGCTCCCGCTGGCCGATGCGCTCATTGGCATTGCGATTGCCGAAGAAGACGCCCTCCAGCAGATGCACCGCCATCGGGAACCATTCCTGCATCATCTTCGCGAAGACGCCCGCGTCCAGCACGAAGAATTTGGACGGCTTGGTGACGTAGAACGATCCGGCGTAGTGCTGGTCGACCTTATCGCCCATATACGCGGTCCACGCGCCCGAATAGGACCCGTGATGATCGGTGCGGACGAGTTCGATCTCCTCACCGCCCGACATCTTGGTCAGCCGGACCTCGCCCTCCATGAGCACGTAGAAGCAGGTGCCCGGATCACCCTCGCGGTACACCAGACCGGGTTCGAAGCGTTCGACGCGGCCGTCCTTGCAGAGCCAGGCCAGCTGTTCGTCGTTCAGTTTCTCGAACAGGAATAGGTCCCGCAGTTCCTCGGGATCGCAGATCAATGACTGTCCCACGGTTCAACTCCTACTGTTTCGCGATCCAGCGGTGCACCAGCATGACGGCCATCGCGCCCTCACCCACGGCCGATGCCACTCGCTTCGCCGATTCCGACCGTACGTCGCCCGCCACGAAAACTCCGGGAACGCTGGTCTCCAGATGTTGCGGCGATCTGGTCAGTTCCCAGCCCGCGGGCTTGTTGCCGTCGATCATGAGATCGGGTCCGGCGAGCACGTAGCCCTTGTCGTCGCGATGCACCACGCCGTCCAGCCATTCGGTTTCCGGCGCGGCGCCGATGAACAGGAACAAACGCTCGGCGTCGACCTTTTCTTCCACGCCCGTGGCGTTATCGCGCAGCACCAGGCGTTCGAGGTGATCGTCACCGTCGGCGGAGACGACCTCGGTGCGCGCGTGCACCTTGATGTTCGGAATCTGCTCGATCTGCTGAATCAGGTAGTGCGACATGGAATCCACCAGGGATTCCGCGCGCACCAGAATGTGCACGGTGCGCGCGTGCCGGGACATGTAGACCGCCGCCTGCCCGGCCGAATTCGCGCCGCCGACGATGTAGATATCCCGATCGGTGCAATCGGACGCCTCGGTCATGGCCGAGCCGTAGTAGACGCCGCGACCGGTGAAGTCATCCACGCCGGGAGCCGGGTGATGCCGGTAGTTGACGCCGGTGGCGATGAGCACGCTGTGCGCGGAGATGCTGCCGCCGTCGGCGAATTTCACCACGCGGGCCGAACCGCACGGTTCCAGCGAGACCACTTCACGCGCGGTGATGAGTTCGGCCCCGAATTTCACGGCCTGCCGCCGGGCGCGATCGGCGAGCTGCGCGCCGGAGAGCCCGTCCGGGAAGCCGAGGTAGTTCTCGATGCGCGAACTCTGGCCCGCCTGGCCGCCGGTGGCGGTGCGTTCCACCAGCACCGTGCGCAGGCCCTCGGACGCGCCGTACACGGCCGCGCCCAGTCCGGCGGGTCCGCCGCCGACCACGATGAGGTCGTAGAACTCGTCGACGGGGGCGATATTCAGCCCGACCGCCTCGGCCAGCTGCGCGTCGGTCGGCGTGCGCAGTACCTCACCGCCCTGGTTGATGATCACCGGGCAGTCGTCCTCGGTGGCATCGGCGGCGATGAGCAGACGGGCGCCCTCGGGCTCGTCGACCTGGTACCAGCGGTAGGGCAACTGGTTGCGCGCCAAGAACTCCCGCACCTCGGAGCAGCGGGCCGACCAGCGGTGCCCGACCACCTTGGTCTCGGTGACGGGCTTGTGGTCATCGCTGCGCCAGGCGTCGAGCAGCGCGTCGATCACCGGGTAGAGCTTCTCCTCCGGCGGATCCCACGGCTTGAGCAGGTAGTGGTCCAGGTCGACCACATTGATGGCCTCGATGGCCGCGTCGGTGTCGGCGTACGCGGTCAGCAGCACCCGCCGCGCGTACGGGTGCAGGTCCATGGCCTGCTCCAGGAATTCGACGCCGTTCATATTCGGCATGCGATAGTCCGCGATCAAGACCGCGACCGGCTGGCCGCGCAGTTTCAATTCCCGAAGTACCTCGAGCGCGTCCGCGCCCGACTCCGCCCGCAGAATCCGGTAATCGGCCCCGTACCGGCGGCGCAGGTCACGGACCACGGCACGTGAGACGCCCGGGTCGTCGTCCACGCTGAGGATGGCCGGCTTGGCGGCAGCTGGTGAAGTCACCTAACGAGTATGAGCCGCGTAGGCAAGTCGGATCGGTCCTGTATGTCCGCCATGCGCGAACGGTGCTGCGGGGGGCTGCGCTCGAGGGTGCTCACCCGGTCAAATCCGGTGGTGCTGAACCAGATCCAGCTCGTTCGGGGTGAGCAGTCGTTCCAGTCGTTCTTCGGACTGACCATTCGGTTTTGATCGCCCGGGTCGCCGGGGAAGCTGGGAGGCATCGCGCTCATCGAAGGGCAGGAGCGGGACCGTCTCGGCATTTCCGCCGGAGACTCTGGTCTTGCGATGCAGGAGCGAACGCAGTTTCACGGCCGATCACCTCACGTTTCGCATCGGAAGCTGGTGGCCTTGTCTGTTATTTCGTCTATCCCACATTGTGCGCTGCCCATTACATTCGCCAGTACGGCAACACCGGAATGTGATCTAGTTGATTTTCAGTGTTCGGATGGTCCCCGGATGTTCGATTGACCCGATATGTCGGTACAGAACTAGGATTCGTAGTACTGACAGTCACATCTTCTCGGAGGCAGCGTTGCCGAACACTCTCGAAGCCACCATCGACATCGCCGCGGCGCCCGAACAGGTCTGGAACGTAGTCTCCGACCTCAAGCGCATGCCGGAATTCAGCCCCGCGACCGTGCGCATGCAGCCGCTCGGCAAGACCAAGACCGGCACCTGGACCCTCAACCTCAATCGTGACGGGGCCAAGTTCTATCCGACCACCTCGCGGATCGTGCGCTTCGAGCCCAATCGCGCGATCGCCTTCCGGATGAACGAGAACCGCACCATCTGGAGCTTCACCCTGGAGCCCACCGCCGACGGCGGCACCCATCTGGTGCAGCGCCGCGATATCCCCAACGGCGTCAATCCGATCGTGCGCAAGATGATCGACGCCATCCTCGGCGGCGAACAGGTATTCGAGGCGAACCTCGTCAGCGGTATGAACGAAACCCTCGGCAGGATCAAGCAGACCCTCGAGAAGTGATGTGCGTGTTTACCCCTCGACCGCGGGGCTGATGCGTAGGTTCGCGTTATGCGACGACGTATAGGGATCTGCGCCGCGGCCACCGGACTCGCGCTGCTGCTCACCGGATGTGGTTCCGATGGCGACCGTTCGGTGACGGTGGTCGGCAATGGCAAGGTGTCCGGCGTTCCGGATGTGCTCAATGCCGATCTCGGCGCCGAGGTGAGCGCGGCGGATGTGTCCACCGCGGTCGACGGGGTGAACGACAAGGCCAAGGCCATGACCGACGCCATGGTCAACGCCGGGGTCAAGCGCGAGGACGTGAAGACCAGCGAACTCTCCGTGCAGCCCACCTATGGGCCGGAGGGACGCACCGTGATCGGTTACAAGGCAAGCAATTCCGTGCATATCGCGGTGCGTGATCTGCCCAAGGCGTCGGCCATCCTGGACGCGGCGGTGAAGGCGGGCGGCAATGACACCCGCATCTCCTCGGTCGCGTTCGGGCTCGAGGACAATACGAAACTGCTCTCGGACGCGCGGGCGCGCGCCTTCGACGATGCCAAGGCGCGAGCGCAGCAGTACGCGGATCTGGCCGGGCTGAAATTGAAGAGCGTCAAGACGATCAACGAGGGCAGCAGCGGCGGGCCGACACCGATGCTGCGCCAAGCCGCCCCGAGTGCGGGCGACTTCGCGCTGGAACCGGGCCAGCAGACGGTGACCTTCGATGTCACCGTCGTCTGGGAACTCGGCTAGCCCTCCTGGGTGCTCAGTTCCGGCTGGCTCCGCCAATTCGGCAGTGTCACAACCTGTGCCGCGTAGGACAGGCCCGCGCCGAAGGCGATGAGCAGGGCGGTGCCGCCGGGTTTGGCATCGCCCTGGCGCAGCAGCGCCTCCATCGCCAGCGGAATCGAGGCGGCCGAGGTGTTGCCGGTCTCCTCGATGTCATTGGCGAGGGCGCAATGGTCCGGCAGGTGCAGTACCCGAGCCATGATCTCGATGATCCGCCCGTTGGCCTGATGCGGGATCATGGCGTCCAGCTCATCCGGGGTCAGGCCCGCGCGGTCGATGGCGTCCCGGCAGACCTTCTCCAAAGAGTGTGCGGCCCAGCGGAATACGGCCGTGCCCTCCATGGCGAGATACGGGCGGACGGCATCGAGGCCCTTCGCGTCGATCTCGCGGAAGAATTCCATCCAGTCCTTGTCCTGACGGATGGCGTGGTGCTGGGTGCCGTCCGAACCCCAGACCGTCGGCCCGATGGCGGGCTCCTCGGACGCGCCGACGATCACCGCGCCCGCACCGTCCGCGAACAGGAACGCGGTGCCGCGGTCGGCCGGATTGATGGTGTCGGTGAGCCGTTCCACGCCGATGACCAGGACATTGCGCGCGGTGCCGCCCTTGACCAGGTCCGAGGCCACCGCCACGGCGTGACAGAACCCGGCGCAGCCGGCCGAGATGTCGAACGCGGCAATACCGTTGAGCCCGAGTTCGGTGGCGATCTGCGGTGCCGCGGCCGGGGTGAGTAGCAGCCAGGTCGAGGTGGCGACGATGACGCAGTCGATCGTGCTCGCGTCGATCTCGGCGGCTTCGATGGCGTCGCGGGCCGCGGCGGCGCTCATGCTGATGATCGTCTCGTCTTCCGACGCGAAGCGCCGGTTGCGGATGCCGGAGCGGGTCCGGATCCACTCGTCACTGGAATCGATCGGCCCGGCGACCTCATCGTTGCTGACGATTCGAGCCGGGCGGTACACGCCGAGCCCGAGCATTGCGGTGTGCTCTACCCCGCTGATCGAGGCAATTCGAGCAGCCATGGTGCATCTCCTATGTACTGCGCGTCGAACATGACCTTCATCGGGTTCCCCACCCCCCGCGGGACGCGAATGCCGCAGACATGAGGCCCCCTCATATTAATCGGAACAGCCTCTCATGGTTGTGCGTTCCCTCACAATTCGCCGCCGATGCCGGACCGGTCACCATGGTGTAGGGGACGGAGAACGCGAGTGCTGGGCCACCTTCCCGTATCGTGTGAGCGCGGTGCGCACAGCGTGGATATCGCGGTGCGCAACCCACCTACCCGCGCATGAAAGAGGAGCTTGTGGCCCGCCGTCCCACCCCGCCCGGCACTCCCGAAACCACCGGACTCGGCCACGTCGCCGACCTGGTCCGCTCCGCCATCCCGCCGCTGCACCCGGCCGGTCTGCCCTTCGTGGCGGCCCCGCTCGCGGTCGCCGTGCTGGGCTTCCGGCGTAAGTGGGTGCGGCGCACGGGTTTGTTCGCGGCCGCGGCGACCGCGACCTTCTTCCGGCATCCGCATCGGGTGCCGCCGAATCGCCCCGGCGTGGTCGTCGCGCCCGCCGATGGTGAAGTGGCGCTGGTGGATACGGCCGTGCCGCCCGCCGAGTTGAATCTCGGTGATCAGCCGCTGCCGCGTGTGAGCATCTTCCTGTCGGTGCTGGACGTGCACGTGCAGCGCATGCCGATCTCCGGCAGCATCGACAACATCGTCTACAAGAAGGGCGAGTTCCTCTCCGCGGACCTGCCCGAAGCCAGTGACGCCAATGAGCGCAACTGCATGGTGGTGCTGACCGAGAACGGGCAGCGCCTGGTGGTGGTGCAGATCGCCGGACTGCTGGCGCGGCGCATCGTCTGCGAGCCCAAGATCGGCGACAAGCTGTCCATCGGCGAGACCTACGGGCTCATCCGGTTCGGCTCGCGCGTGGACACCTACTTCCCGGCCGGGACCAAACTGCTGGTGGTGCCCGGGCAGCGCACCATCGGCGCGGAAACGGTACTGGCCGAACTGGATTCATGATGGAACAACTCGCGCCGACACCGGCGCTGCGCCGCTCGGCTCGCAATCGCACCGTGCGGCTGCTGCCGAGCATGGTCACCATTCTGGGACTGTGCTCGGGGCTCTCGGCGGTCAAGTTCGCCATGCAGGGTCAGCTGGCGATCGCGCTGGCGCTGGTCGGCGCGGCCGCCATCTTCGACATGCTGGACGGGCGCATCGCCCGCATGCTCGACGCCACCACCAAGATGGGCGCGGAACTCGATTCGCTCTCCGATGCCATCGCGTTCGGCGTCGCGCCCGCCCTGGTGCTGTACGTGACGTTCCTGCACGCGGACAGCATCGGCTGGATCGTGGCGCTCATGTTCGCGGTCTGCATGGTGCTGCGGCTGGCCCGCTTCAACACCCTGATGGACGATGACAGCCGCCCGGATTGGCAGCGGGAGTACTTCACCGGTGTGCCCGCGCCCGCGGGCGCGCTGATCGCGCTGCTGCCCATCGCGCTGTCCGAGCAGTTCGGCGACGGCTGGTGGGTGAGCTTCCCGGCCGTGGCGGTGTGGGTGGTGCTCACCGGCCTGCTGTGCGTGAGCACGCTGCCGACGCTGGCGATCAAATCGGTCTCGGTGGCCCCGCGCACCGCGCCGGTGCTGCTGGTGCTGGTGGCGCTGGCCGCCGCCCTGCTGGTCACCTACCCGCTGATCCTGATGATGGCGCTGGTGGTGCTGTATCTCGGGCATATCCCGTTCGCCGTGCATTCGGCGCGCTGGGTGGCGGCCCGCCCGGAAACCTGGGATCACAAGCCCGCCGAACGCCGGGCGCAGCGGCGCGCCCAGCGCCGCAGGCCGATTCGCAGCATCTCCACCGCGCGCCTGCGCCTGCGCCGCCCGGGCGGACGGCTCTAGTCACACCTGTTTCCGAATGCCCCCGGTTCTCGTGAACCGGGGGCATTCGGCTTTTCGGACCGAGGACGGGTGCTTGCCCGCCCGGTTCCAGCACAATGGTGGCGTGCCCGAACTCTCGTTGACCGCACGACTCAATATTTCCGCCGCCGACGCCCGGAGGGGGTTGGTGCGGCTGCATCCCGAAGCGCTGGCGGCGCTGGGGTTGCGGGAGTGGGATGGGATAGCGCTGATCGGGGCGCGGCGCACGGCGGCGGTGGTCGCCGTCGCCCCCGCCGGAACGCCGACCGGGGTGGCGCTGCTCGATGACGTGACGCTGTCGAACGCGGGTGTGCGCGAGGATTCGATGGTCACCGTCGCACCGGCGACGGTATTCGGGGCCAGGCAGATTTCGGTGACCGGTTCGACCCTGGCCACCGGGTCCATTCCGGAGACCACGCTGCGGCAGGCACTGCTGGGCAAGGTGGTCACGGTCGGCGATACGGTCTCGCTGCTGCCCCGCGATCTCGGCCCCGGCACCAGCACTTCGGCTGCGGCGCAGGCGCTTTCGCGGGCCTTCGGAATCGCCTGGACCTCGGAGTTGCTGACCGTGACCGCGACCGACCCCTCCCCCGGGCCGGTGAGCGTGCAGCCCAATAGCGCGGTGGTGTGGGGTCCGGGCATCGCGGCGACGGATTCGCCGCGTTCGCTCATGGGCGATACGGCGGCGCAGGCCCCGGATCGCCGCGATCGGCCGATCGACCCGACCCGTGCGGCCTCGCCCGCACCGGTGACGGCGGTGGCGGTGGCCGATCTGGCGGGCGTGCAGGCGCAGGCCGCCAAGCTGACCGAATGGCTGAACCTGGCCCTGGACGAGCCGGAACTGTTGAAAACCCTTGGGGCGTCTTCACATCTGGGCGTGCTGGTCACCGGCCCGGCCGGGGTCGGCAAGACCACCCTCGCGCGCGCGGTGACGGGTTCGCGGCGGCTGGTGGAGTTGGACGGCCCGTCGGTCGGGGCGGCCGAGAGCGGCACCCGGCTGCGCGAGGTGAATCTCGCGGTGTCCGATATCTGTTCGGGTGCGGGCGGGGTCCTGCTGATCACCGATATCGACGCGCTGCTGCCCGCCACGGCGGAACCGGTGGCCACGCTGATCCTCGATCAATTGCGGGCGGCGGTGGCGTGTCCGGCGGTGGCCCTGCTGGCGACCACCTCGCATCCCACCGAGGTCGATGCCCGGCTGCGCGGGCCGGAACTGTGTGATCGTGAGGTGTCGCTGCCGCTGCCGACGGCGGCCGTGCGCGCGGCGCTGCTGGAGCAGCTCCTGCGCCGAGCGCCGACCGCGGAGTTGCAACTGGACAAAATCGCCGCGCGCACACCGGGTTTCGTGGTGTCGGATCTGGCGGCGCTGGTGCGCGAGGCCGCACTGCGGGCGGCGTCGCGGTCGAGCCGGGAGCATTCGGAGCCCATGCTGCGGCAGGAGGATCTCGAAGGGGCGCTGGAGGTGATCCGTCCGCTGTCTCGTTCGGGGTCGGAGGAATTGGCCATCGGCTCACTGGGTCTCGACGATGTCGGCGATATGGTCGAGACGAAGCAGGCGCTCACCGAAGCGGTGTTGTGGCCGCTGCGGCATCCGGATTCGTTCGCGCGCCTGGGCATCGATCCGCCGCGCGGTGTGCTGCTGTACGGCCCGCCGGGCTGCGGCAAGACCTTCCTGGTGCGCGCCCTGGCCAGTACCGGGCAATTGAGCGTGCACACCGTCAAGGGTGCCGAGCTGATGGATAAGTGGGTCGGCTCCTCAGAGCGCGCGGTGCGTGAATTGTTCCAGCGCGCACGCGATTCCGCGCCCTCGCTGATCTTCCTGGACGAGGTGGACGCGCTGGCTCCGCGCCGGGGCCAGAACAGCGATTCGGGTGTGACCGATCGGGTGGTGGCGGCCCTGCTCACCGAACTCGACGGTGTGGAGCCGCTGCGCGATGTGGTGGTGGTCGGCGCGACGAATCGGCCGGAATTGATCGATCCGGCGCTGACTCGTCCGGGCCGGTTGGAGCGCCTGGTTTTCGTGCCGCCGCCCGATGCCGCGGCGCGCGCGGAAATCCTGCGCACGGCCGCGAAATCGGTGCCGTTGGCGAAAGAGGTGGATCTGCGCGAACTCGCGAAGGATTTGGATGGCTATTCGGCCGCGGATTGTGCGGCGCTGCTGCGGGAATCGGCGTTGTCGGCGATGCGGCGCGATGTGGACGCGGCCGATGTGACCGCATCGGATGTCGCGGCGGCGCGGTCCGCGGTGCGCCCGTCACTGGATCCGGTGCAGGTGGAGACGTTGCGGTTGTTCGCGGCGCAGCGGGCGGCCTCGGGATAGCCGGAATTGGTAACTGGATCTTCCACTCGAATTATTAATTAGGCGAGTCGGACTGATCGGTACGCGATAGCACGGTATTTTCACCCAGGTGAGGCCGTATCAGGTAGCGACCGAGACGATCACCGCACTGGTCGCGACGACGGTTGCTGGACTTTCGCTAGCCATGCCGATCGATTTCGGCTGGACCTCCAATACCTCCGCGCTGCAATTGGATCTGATGGCATATACGCTGCCGCGGGCCATCGGTGCGGGCGTGCTCGTCGCCATGATCTCCGCGGTCTTGATCACCACCCTCGGCAGCATTGTCATCGCCTGGTCCACCGCGCTCGGCGGTCTGCTCGCGCTGACCGTGAACCACATCTTCGGGCATGAGAGCCCACCGGTCGGCGCGCTGTCCACCATGAATTTCATCGACGCGCTGGCGAGCGGGCTGGTGCTGGGCGCGCTCGGCGCGGCGGTGCTGCATCACCGTTTGCCCGCGTACGGCTGGACGCTCGGGGTCATCACCAGTGTGCTGCTCGGCTCGGTCAGTCCGATCCCGCATCTGGGCGGGGCGCTCAAGGACGGCTCGGGCGACAGCGCCTGGGAGGCGATGGATATGCCGCCGCTGTGGATGCTGGAGACCGCGCTGGTGCTGGTGGCCATCGGCACGCTGAGCAATCGCAATCGCAAACCGGCCGAACGCCCCTCGATCGAATTGCCGCTGGCGCCGATTCTGGCGGGTGTGGTGCTGGTGCTGGTCACGGTGGCCAGTGCGGAGTGGCTGTCGCGGCACGGTGACAGTTTCGCCGGTGTCGGGCTGGCGGTGCTGACCACGGTGGCGACCGCGCTCATCGCGGCCATGCTGCTGCCGGGTCGCGATGGTGAATTGGTGCTGGTGATCGTGGGTTTGGCGGCGGTGGGTTCCGCCGCGCTGGCGGCGGAATTGCCCGCCTGGACCATTCCGGTCGCGGTCGCCATCACGGTGTTCGGCATGTGGTACGGCACCCGCCGGGGTGCGCCGATGACGTGTCTGGTGCTGATCCTGGTGCTCGGCCTGTTCACCGCGATGACCGCGGATTCGGAGTGGGCGGTGCTGACGGTCGGCGGTACGGCGGCGCTGGCCTGGCTCACCGGCTACGGATTGACCTCGGCGAACCCGCGTTTCGTGCCGAACCGGGTACTGGCCACCATCATCGTGTTCATTCCGTCGGCGGTGCTGGGCCTGCGCGACTATGTTGCCCGCGGGCACTACGCCATGCAGGATTCCAGCCGGGCGGTGGTGTGCACGGTGGTCTCGGAGGACACCTCCGCGCCGGCGTGGACGGCGAGCCTGATCGTGATCGGCTGCATCGTGGGCCTGTACGCCCTGCGCCGCAATCGTTCCGCGGCGACTCCCGAAGCCGAGGCGAGCGCCGCGGGTACCCCGGTTACCGAGCCACCTGGTTCAGCGGCAGCGGATTGACCGCGGGTTCGGCCGCGAACCAGGTGCGATAGAACAGCGTGACGTATCCGGCGAGCAGGCCGAGGATGACCACTCCGGCGGGTACCGGGTTCTGGGCGATCTCCAGCGACAGGTACCGGTAGCCGAGCAGCAGCAGCGCCACCAGAGCCGCGCCGCCCGCGACCAATTGCACGCGGGCGCGATCCCAGCCGCGCTCGGGTTCGCGCAGCGCGGATTCGATGGCCAGGCACAGCACCGCGCCCGCGACCAGGTCCGCGCCGTAGTGGTAGCCGAAGCCGAGCGTGGCCGAGAGCGTGGCGATGAGCCAGAAGGCGCCGCCCCAGCGCAGCCAGGTCGGTGCGGGCGCGCCGTCGGCGTCGCGGCGGGAGTGGATGAAGATGGTCAGCGCCCACGCGGTGTGCAGCGAGGGCATGCAGTTGCGCGGTGCGAGGTTGCCGAACGGGAGCGCGCCGGGGTGAAGATCGATGGGCGGCACCACATTCGGCCAGTAGTCGCCGAGCGCGAAGCCCTTGCCGTCCGCGCCGTAGGCGAAGATGGGGCCGACCACGGGGAAGATCACGTAGAACAGCGGGCCGATGAGCCCGACCACCAGGAAGGTGCGAACCAGGTAGTGCCCCGGCCATTTTCCGGTGGTGACCACGCCGCGCAGCTGCCAGATGGTGACGATCATCGCGCCGACGGGCAGTTCGATGTAGACCCAGTGCAGGACGAAACTCGCTATCGGCCCGAGGAATTCGAGCACCTGCCCCATCACCCAGGACGGATTGCCGAGGGCATGGTCGACCAGCACCACGTGTTCGTCGAGCACCTTGGGCCCGGCCATCATGGTGACCATCAGCCAGACTTCGGCGACCTTGCTGGACAGCGTGAGCAGGATGCCGAGCGCGGCGGCGTGCAGGGCATTGCGTTTATCGGCGCCCTCCCAGCCGAAGTTCGCGATCAGCACGATGGCGGTGAGCACGATGACCGGACCGTTGCCCAGGGCCAGCGGTCCGCCGCTGAGGCTGCGCACCACCTGGTAGACCAGGTCGATCCCGGCGGCCGCGCCGACGGCGATGAAGCGCCGTCGCCAGTTCAATCCGATCAGGGCCAGGCCGAGTCCGGCCCACGGCACGGTGACCGATTTGGGGGTGCCCGCGTAGTCCGCCCAGAGGCTTTCCAGGGGGCCGAGGAAGTCATTGCGGGCCGCGACGATCTGCAGTGCGATGAGCAGCACGGGGACGGCGGTCAGCAGCGCCGTGAGCTGGAGGCGCCGCGAGGGCAGCCATGAGGTCCGGCGTGCTCCACCCACCGTTTCGGGACGCGGACCGTCGAGCAACACCGGACCATAGTAAACGCCGTGTGAACACCGGCCCCCGGGCGCGCTGAATACGAGCGGTCATCCCCGCCGCACAGCTCCCGGTCAGCCCTGGCCAGCGCATACGCCGTTCAACCGGGCGTAACCGAAATCACACCCGCGCGAAACGGGCGCGGTGCGCGAAACCTACTGTGCCAGTTCCTTGACGAGGGAGTCGACGACGCTGACCAGATCGCCCTGATTGGCCGCGGCGACCCGGCGCTGGCGCTGATACGAGGCCCCGCGCTTGGGGATATCGGCGACCAGTGCCAGCTCGTTCTCACAGCCCAGGCTCTTGGCGGTCGGTTCCAGCCGGTTCAGCAGTTCCATCAGGTCATCGGTGACCAGCCGCTCATTGCTCGCGGCGTCGGTGATGATGATGGCGTCCAGCCCGTAGCGGGCCGCGCGCCACTTGTTCTCCTGTACATGCCACGGCGGGATGGTCGGCAGCGTTTCCCCCGCTTCGACGCGGCGGTCCAGATCCACGATGAGGCAGTGGATGAGCGCCACGATGGCGGAGAGTTCGGATCGGCTCGGGGTGCCGTCGCAGACGCGGACCTCGATGGTGCCCCATTTGGGCGCGGGGCGGATGTCCCAGTGCATGCCGCCGATCTGTTCGAACACACCGGTTTTCATCTGGTCGTGCGCGAAAGCCTCGAACTGCGTCCAGTTTTCGAATTGGAAGGGCAGTCCGGCGGTGGGCAGCTGCTGGAACATGAGGGCGCGATTGCTGGCGTAGCCGGTGTCAACGCCCGCCCACATCGGGGAGGAGCTGGACAGCGCGAGCAGGTGCGGATAGGACAGCAGCAGGCTGTTCAGGATCGGGAAGACCTTCTCCGGGTGCGAGATTCCCACGTGCACGTGCACGCCCCAGATCAGCATCTGGCGGCCCCACCACTGGGTGCGCTCGATCAGTTCGTCGTAATGCGGACTGCGCGTGAGCTGTTGGGTGGACCACTGCGCGAACGGATGGGTGCCCGCGCAGAACAGGTCGACGCCCAGCGGATCGGCGGCGCGGCGCACGGCATCCATGGTGGCGTGCAGTTCGTCCACCGCTTCGCCCGCGGTGTCGTGCTTACCGGTGACCAGCTCGACGGTATTGCGCAGCAGTTCCTTGGTGATCTGCGGATGGCCATCCCACGAGCGGAGATCGCCGCACGCCTCGAAAACCGCTGCGGCCGTGTTGGAAAGGTCGCGCGTCTGTTTGTCGACGAGCGCGACCTCCCACTCCACGCCGAGCGTGGGCCGAGGCGAACTGTTGAAGTGGACCTTCGAAATGCCTGCCCCGGCCATGGTTCACCTATGGGTTATGCGATCACGCCGCAGGCGACGCGAGCGCCAGCGTCACCGGTCGCCAGTGTTTCGGCGTCCGGCCCGGCGGCGCCACCGGCCTGGGTGTATCGACTCGGAATATTGCCGAAGTTGTCCGCACCCGCGTGGATGATCAGGGCCTTGCCCTTGAGCTCGTCCAGTGTCACGGAGTCGGTGGTGGTGACCAGCTTGGCCGTACCGTCGTTCTTGACCTCGAGCGAGGTGAGGTCACCGCTGGCCGGATGGGTATTGGCGTCGCCGGCCTGGAAGTGCCCACCGGCGGAGAGGAAGTCACCGGCAGCGCCGCCGGTGGGTGCCACGGAGTTCGGCTCACACTTGCCGACCTGATGCACGTGCAGACCGTGGAAGCCCGGCTTGAGGCCGTGCGCCTCGACCGTGACCTCGAGGTGGTTGCCGACCTTGCCGAAGGTGACGGTGCCGACGGCCTGGCCGTTCGAATCCTTCAGCGTGGAGCTGACGGAATCGGTGGGCGGGGTGGTGAGGCCACCGTGTGCCGCGCCCGCCGGTGCGGGAGAGCTGGTGAAGACCGGCGGGGTCGTCCCCTTGACGTCACTCGATTCCTGGCCGTTCGAGCATCCTGCGATGCCGAAGACCGCGACCGCGAGCACCGGGGTCACAGTCCACCAGGACGGGCGACGAGTTGTGGACGGGGCCATCGGGGAACTCCTTTACGAGTCCGAGTTTACGAAAAGCTGGACGGACATGATTACTACTCGGACAAGATGATGCCAGAGCCGTGACCCACTCCCCCGCAGGGGCTGGCGGGGTGTTCGAGCGCCGTGCGGTTGCCGCCGGCAAGCGGGTCAGTTGCCGGTCACTATGACGATGACACCGGGCGGGCTGTCCAGTATTCCGGCGAATCGCGGTTCCGCGGCGACGCCGAGCTGCGCGGCGATGGCCTGCGCGGCGGCCTTCTCCCCGGGCGAAGTGCCGTAGTACACAGTGGTTTTCGGGATGACGCCGGAACCGTAGTTGCCGGTCTCGGCGATATTCCAGCCGTTCGCGACGAGATCACCGGCGGTTTTGGCGGCCAGGCCCGCGACCATGCTGTTGTTGAAAACCCTTACGGGAACGGACTTGTCGACCGCGCCCGCCGGCGGGGTGGTGGTCACCGGGGGCGGGGTGGTGGCCGGCGGAGTGGTCTCCGGGGCGGCGCTGCTCACCGGTGGCGTGGTCACCACCGGCGGCAATGATGATGAAAGTGCCGGTGCGAGTGTGGTACTCGGCACAGTCGTGGAGGGTCCGGTCGAGGCGTCGGCATCGGAGGAGTCCGAACTCGACAGCGACATCGCGCCGATTCCGGCGAAGACGATTGCCAGCGCGATCAACACCATGGCCAGCGCCCGCAGCGGCGGACCGCCGGACGGCGAATTCGGAGTGCTCACGGCGTGGAGCCTAATCGCTGCGTCGGCTCGGGGCGGTTCACACCTGGAATCCGAGACGGCGTGCGGCCCTGGTCTTCTGACGACTGGCCCGCAACCGGCGCAGGCGCTTCACCAGCATGGGGTCCGCGGCCAGGGCTTCGGGTTTGTCGACGACTGCGTTGAGCACCTGGTAGTAGCGGGTGGCGGAGAGGTCGAACAGCTCCCGGATGGCTTCTTCCTTGGCGCCGGCGTACTTCCACCATTTGCGCTCGAAGTCGAGGATGTCGAGTTCGCGTCGCGAGAGGCCGTGCGCGCCATCCGCGCTCATCGCCGTGGCGCCGGCCGCGCTGTCCGCGCTCACGGAAAGGTCGTCCCCGCTTGCGGAAATGTTCCGGGCCGCTGCGCTGTCCATAGTGCTCCCTCGCCGAGTGGTCACCAGACGAATATGGTGCTTGTGTCCGTCGCCCATTCAACCACGCGGCGCAGACTTCCCGGCGCGTACCGTTCGGCGTGTTTTGGCGAACAAACCCCCGGCGTGTCGGGCTGTCGGAAGGTCGTTTCAAGGGGCCCGTAACCTCCCGGTAGGGTGTTCTACATGGCTATTCTCCCGATCGTCATCGTCGGCGACCCGGTTCTGCACAACCCGACCGAGAAGGTCGAGCAGACACCCGAGGAACTGGCCGAGTTGATCGCGGACATGTACGAAACCCTCGATGCCGCGCACGGTGTCGGCCTGGCCGCCAATCAGGTCGGCGTCCCGCTGCGGCTGTTCGTCTACGACTGCCCCGACGAGGGCCCGGACGGCAAGATGGTGCGCCGTCGCGGCGCGGTGATCAATCCGGTGCTGGAAACCTCCGCGCTGCCCGAGACCATGCCCGATCCGGATGACGACGAGGAGGGCTGCCTCTCGGTTCCGGGCGAGCAGTTCCCCACCGGTCGCGCCGACTGGGCCCGGGTCACCGGTATCGACGAGCACGGCGAACCGGTCGATATCGAGGGCGAGGACTTCTTCGCGCGCATGCTCCAGCACGAGGTCGGCCATCTGGACGGCTTCCTGTACGTGGATGTGCTGATCGGCCGCAACGCACGCGCCGCCAAGAAGGCCATCAAGCGGAACGGCTGGGGCACACCGGGTTTGAGCTGGATCCCGGGCACCGTCCCGGATCCGTTCGGGCATGACGACTGACCCCCCGTCACCCGATCCCACGCTGCCACCACTCGGACGCCGGGTGGTGGTGCGCTATCGGCTGCCCGAGGGTTATCCACAACCGCTCACAGATGTGATCGGTGAACTCGTCGCGACCGATCCCCTCACCGTGCGCACCGGCGACGGTCAGGTGGTCTCGGTGGCCTGGGATCGCGTGGTGGCGTGGAAGGAATTGGGCCCCAGGCCCATTCGGACCAGCGAGATCCGCGCACTGGAGGCCGCGGCCGCCGACGGCTGGCCCGGGGTGCGGCGCGCCTGGATCGACGGCTGGCTGCTGCGCGCCGGCGACGGTTACACCGGGCGCGCGAACTCCGCTGTGCCGCTGGGCGGTTCGGACGGTCCCGCGCTGACCTCCACCGAGACCGTGCACAAGATCGGCGAGTGGTACACCGCGCACGGGTTGCCGCTGCAATTGCTGCTGCCGGATCGGCTGGCGCTGGTGCCCGCGGGCTGGCGCACCTGGAGCGAAACCCGGGTGCTGGCCGTCGATATCGCGACCATGGTGCTGCCGCCCGGTCCGCCCATGGTGCGGATCGCGAGTGAGCCCGATGGCGCGTGGCTGTCCATGCATCGGCATCGCGGCGGTGACAACGCCATCGGCTCGACACCGACCGTGGATGTGCTCACTGCGGTGCGCGATGGCGAATTGGGTTTCGCCACATTGGGTTTGCCCTCACCGCTGGCCATCGGCCGGGCCGCGGTCACCACCGCGCCGGACGGCCGCCGCTGGGTCGGGCTGACCTGTCTCACGGTCGCGGCCGAACATCGCAGGCACGGACTCGGTGCGCTGGTGTGCGCCGAACTGATCCGCTGGGGCGCGGCGCGCGCGGCCACACACGCGTACGTTCAGGTGGAGGCCGGTAATGAACCGGCGCTGGCGCTGTACCGCGAACTGGGTTTCGTCGACCACCATCGCTACCGGTACGCCGCGCCCTGAATTTCCGAAAGTACATAGCTCAGTACATATTTCCGAAAGGCTTTGCTGTGCGTCTCGCGACCTGGAATGTGAATTCGATTCGCTCCCGGCAGGATCGGGTGCTGGCGTGGCTGGATCGGTCGGATATCGATGTGCTGGCCATGCAGGAGACCAAGTGCAAGGACGAGCAGTTCCCGTTCGAGGCGTTCGAGGCCGCCGGGTACGAGGTCGCGCATGTGGGCCACAACCAGTGGAACGGGGTGGCCATCGCATCGCGCATCGGTCTCGACGATGTCGAGATCGGTTTCCCGGAGCAGCCCGGCTTCGATAAGGACGCGGGCGAATCCCTGATCGGCGCACCGGTTGTCGAGGCCCGCGCCATCGGCGCGACCTGCGGTGGCGTGCGGGTGTGGAGCCTGTACGTGCCCAATGGCCGGGCGCTGGAAGACCCGCACTACACCTACAAGCTGGAATGGCTTGCGGCGCTGCGCAATGCGGGCGGCAAGTGGCTCGCCGAGGATCCGGACGCGCGAATCGCCCTGGTCGGCGACTGGAATATCGCGCCCACCGACGCGGACGTGTGGTCGCCGGAGTTCTTCGAGGGCAAGACGCACACCTCCGCCCCGGAGCGCGATGCCTTCGAGGCCATGACCGAGGCGGGCTTCACCGACGTCATGCGGCCGTACCACCCCGGTCCGGGCGTCTACACGTACTGGGATTACACGCAGCTGCGCTTCCCTCGCAAGGAGGGCATGCGCATCGACTTCATCCTCGGCTCACCCGAGCTGTCGTCCCGGGTGAGCGATGCGAACGTGGATCGCGAGGAGCGAAAGGGCAAGGGCGCGAGCGATCACGCGCCCGTAGTCGCCGATATCGCGGACTGACCCGGATCAGCTCGGACTAGGCCGGGCGCGTCTTGATGGCGTCCCGGGAGATGAACACGTCATAGCTGCCGCCGGTGGCGATGACGGCGTTGCCGTACGCCGAGCGCACGAACGGCTTGGTGTACCAGGTCTGATCCTTCATATCCTTGAAGAAATCGCCGTCGCCGCCATTGAGGAAGATCTGGTTCTGCTTGGTGGCGATGCCGTCCAGGCGC
This sequence comes from Nocardia sp. NPDC052001, assembly GCF_040680615.1. NCBI lineage: Bacteria > Bacillati > Actinomycetota > Actinomycetes > Mycobacteriales > Nocardiaceae > Nocardia > Nocardia sp. NPDC052001. Next base: position 29,788 of record NZ_JBFAXC010000017.1, read on the forward strand.
TGACCGTAGAGCCGGGTGACCTTGTAGCCGGAGTTGAAGCCGAGCGCGTTCACCCACGGTTCCAGTTCGACGATATTGGCCTGGAGCACCCACATATCGCCCTCCACTTGGTATTTCAGGTGCTGCTCGTCGTGATCCTTGTCCCCGTAGAGGGTGAGGTCGACGTCCATCAGGTGTTCCTGCCCGGCGACGGGCGTGGTCACGATGTGCGCCGCCTTGATCTCACCGGTGAGGCCGAGGAACGTTTGCAACAGGGTGGTGATCCAAAGGATCACCACCGCAACGAGAATCAGCGATACGGCGCCCGCGCCGCGCCCGGCGATGACTTTGAAGCCCACCTTGCGTGCCTTGAACAGCGCAGTAACCAACAGGGCGATCGCACCGATCGCGAGCACGGCAATCAGGATCTGAATCCAGCCGAAGGACACCGGGAAGACCATGCGGTAGTTGTACCCGGTTCTACCGACACATCACAGCAGGTAGGGCAGAGAAATGGCGTGTTGCGTCGGCGAGTCGCCAAACCCACCGCGCTGAAACACTTCTCAACCCCCAGAACAGTCCGACCCCCGCACCTCGGGTGCGGGGGTCGGGAGAGTCGGAGAGCGGTCAGAAGGCCGCTTCGTCCAGCTTCATGATGTCGTTGTCGATGGCCTCGACGACCGCGCGCACGCCGGTGATGAGCGGCAGCTTGTTCTTGGCGAAGAACGACGCCACCGCGACCTTGCCGGTGTAGAAGTTCTTGTCCTTCTCGGCGGCTCCCGCATCCAGCGCCGCCTGCGCGATGACCGCGTGCTCCAGCAACCGCCACGCGATGACGAGATCGCCTACGGCGTACAGGAATCGGACCGAACCGAGGCCGACCTTGTACAGCTCCTCCGGGTTCTGCTGCGAAGCCATCAGGTACCCGGTGAGCGCCGCCGCCATGGCCTGCACATCGCCGAGGGCGGTGCCGAGGAGGCCGCGCTCGACCTTGAACTGATCCGGGCCGCCCTCGACGAACTTCTGGATGAGCCCGGCGACGTGCGCCAGCGCGACGCCCTTATCACGAATGATCTTGCGGAAGAAGAAGTCCTGCGCCTGGATGGCGGTGGTGCCCTCGTACAGCGAGTCGATCTTGCAGTCGCGGATGTACTGCTCGATCGGGTAGTCCTGCAGGTAGCCCGAGCCACCCAGGGTCTGTAGCGATTCGGTGAGCGTCTCGTACGCGCGGTCGGAGCCGCAGCCCTTCACGATCGGCAGCAGCAGATCGTTGACCCGCTCGGCGGTTTCGGCGTCGATACCGTAATTGGCCTGTGCCACATCGGCGTTCTGGTAGGAGGCGCAGTACATGTACAGCGCGCGCAGGCCCTCGGCGTACGCCTTCTGGGTGGCCAGCGAGCGGCGCACATCCGGGTGGTGCGTGATGGTGACGCGCGGTGCGGCCTTATCGGTCATCTGGGTCAGGTCCGCGCCCTGGACGCGCTGCTTGGCGTACTCCAGCGCGTTCAGATAACCGGTGGACAGTGCGCCGGTGGCCTTGGTGCCCACCATCATTCGCGCGTTCTCGATGACCTTGAACATCTGCGCGATGCCATTGTGCTTATCGCCGACCAGGTAACCGACGGCCGGGATATCGCCGCCGAAGGTGATCTCACAGGTGGGCGAGGACTTGATGCCCATCTTGTGCTCCACGCCGGTGACCAGCGCGCCGTTCTTCTCGCCGATCGCCATGGTCTCGGGATCGAAGTGGAAGCGCGGCACGATGAACAGCGACAGACCCTTGGTGCCCGGCCCCGCGCCCTCGGGGCGGGCCAGCACCAGGTGGAAGATGTTGTCGGCGGTATCGCCGACGTCGCCGCCGGAGATGAAGCGCTTCACGCCTTCGATATGCCAGGTGCCGTCAGGCTGCTGCACGGCCTTGGTGCGGCCCATACCGACATCGGAGCCGGCGTCGGGCTCGGTGAGCACCATGGTGCCGCCCCAGCGGTTCTCCCAGGCGTGCGCGGCCCAGCGCTGCTGCTGTTCGGTGCCCTCGTCGAAGATCACCTTGTGCATGAGGGGGCCCATGTTGAAGAAGCTGGCCGAGTTGTTGGCGGCCACGATCATTTCCTGGATGCCCCAGATGAGCGCGTTGGGCGCGGGCACGCCGCCCATGTCCTCGGACATGCCGAGACCGGAGTACCCGGCGTCGTTGACCGCGGCGACGGTCTTGCGCAGCAGGTCCGGCACGATGATGGTGTTGTTCGCGGCATCGAATTCGACCGGGGTGCGATCGCCTTCGACGAAGGATTCGGCGACCGGGCCCTCCGCGAGCCGCAGCACCTCGGTGAGCATGTCGCGGGCGGTCTCGCCGTCGAGATCACCGTAGGCGCCCGTATCGAGCAGCGCCCCGATTCCCAGTACTTCGAACAAGTTGAACTCGATGTCTCGCAGGTTCGCCTTGTAATGGGACACGGGAATGGCCTCCTCGCCTAGGTCTTCGTGATCAGAGCGAAGTTTGCCGTACGGCCGTCCGGCTACGCCACCGTAGGCTGGAAATATTTGCCTCCGCTTCGCTCCGGCGGGTCGCGGCCCCCGAAGCCCGGAACCTTCCCTCCCTCCGCTCCTCCGCTTCGCTCCCCCGCTCCACTCAGTCCAGAACCCGGGCGGGCCGCGACCTTCCGGGCTCTGACATGTGGGGCGGGTCACAAACCAGGATAATTATGCACCTCGCCCCTCAGCGTGAGCTCCTGCGGAGCGGCCATAGAGCGCTCGAGCTTGCTGCGGAGTAACTGTGACCGGGTTGGCCGGGACGCCCGCGGCGATGTGCTCGCGGAGCAGGCGGCCGGTCATGGGGCCCAGGACGCCGTGGGCGACACGGACTTTGAAGCGATCGCTCGCGAGCATGGCCGTCACCAGCCGCACCGCGCGCGGGTATGCCTTGTCGAGAATGCCCGGCTGATCGAAGCCGCCGGTCTCGCGCATCCACTTCGGCAGCGACGCGATGGCGGCCGGGGCCACGATGCGACTGCCGATCCACAGCTTCACGCCCTTGGCGCGCGGGGTGAAGAGCAGGTAGTGCATGCCTTCGCGCGCCCGCTCCGAGGTGCACAGCTTGGGCCGCATCATGGCGAAGTACTCGCGCACTTCCGCCCGCGAGGTCGGCACATCGGCGGGCTTGCAGGTCTGCAATTCGGCCGCGGTGACGCAGTCGGCCCAGTACTGCCGCTCCTCCTCCGGGGTCAGCTTGCCCGGACCGTACATCTCGTAGCATTTGAGCACCGAATGCCAGCCGGTGACGTGGATCCACAGCTGCGAGTCGGGATTGTTTGCACTGTAACGCTTTCCGCTGATCGGCTCGATGCCGTTCGCCTTGGCGTGCACCTGCATCAGATGTTCGGACGCCTCGATGCACGTGCGACTGTCGCCGACGGCGGCGATCAGGAAGTACGCGAAGGTGTGGTCGAGCCGCCCGCGCGGATCACTGTAGATACCGCCGACATCCGCGACCGCCGCCGTGAGCGCGGGATCGAAATGCTCGAGGGTGACCGCGCGCTGGAAACCGATGATCGCGGTCGGTGCGGTCCACACCTTCCAGGTCGGAGAGTCCGGCCCGAAGAAGCCGTAGTCGACCTCCCGGATGGTGCGGGCGGGTGCGTCGAACCGGGGACGCTCGTTCACCGTCATCGTCTGCTCCTTTGCAGCGCTCAGGGGTTCATCTCATACTGCCCTGCGAGGGCTCTGACCTGCTTCGATACGGACTCGAAGCGGGTCGCGTCCGCGATCGGCCTGCGGACCAGATCGAGGGCGCGGGTCTGCTGCGCCTTGGTGGCCGAGGGCTTGGCGCTCAAGGCGACGGCGTGCTTGGAGAAGTCGCGCACGAAGATGTCGAAGAGCTGATCGAGGACCTCGGAGTCGGCTCCGGCGATATCGGCCTGCTCCAGGATGAGCTGGGCGTACGGGATCATCGTGAAGAGTTCGCCGAGACCGAAGAGGAAATCGACATCCGCCTGCTGCGCGCGAGTCGGGGTGGCCGCGGCCAGCAGGGTCTGCAGGCCGAGGGCCTGCTCCAGGAAGACCGCGACATTCGGGATGTGCGCGAACTTCTCGAAGACCGGACGCCAGTCCGCGAAGCGAATGCGGCCCAGGCCCGAGCTCGGACCCTGCCGCCAGAGGAATTCGTCATCCGCGGCATCGCGCCGGGTGGGCACGGGAGCATATGCGGCACTGGACAATTCATCGCGCAACTTGGGCACCAGGTTGCCCGCGCGCGGGGTGACGCGGCGGCTGGTCCAGCTCAGCGCCTCGGCGGCGGCGCGGGCCGCACCCTTGGGAGCGGCACCGGGCAGGTAGCGCAGTGCGGCGAGGGCGGCATCGGACGGATGGAACATGTAGTTGGGCATGAACTTCAGCGACAGCGCCATATTCACGTGCACGGTGCCCTCGAGGCGGGGCAGGCCGAACATGCCGACCATGGCCATCGGGAAGTACATATCGTTCTCGAAGCCGCGCGCGGCGATGACGTCGGCGAGATCCTCGTAGATCTTCTGCCCGGTGCGGGTGACCGACATCTTCTCGATGGCGCTGACCAGCAGGTAACGCCGGTCGTTCGGGTTGGCCGAGCGCATGTAGTCGATGGCGCGCTCGCTGTAGAGCTTCATGCCGATCAGGCGCGCGAAGCTGTCCGCGAGCAGCGATTTCACCTGCGGGAACTCGGTGACCTTGTGCCCGAACAGGATTCGGTTCTCGGCATGGGTGACGGCCTCGTACATGGCGTGCTCGCACGCGCCGACCGCACCGAAGCCGAGGTTGAACTTGCCGACGTTGACGGTGTTCATGGCGGCGTCGAAGGCGGCACGGCCGGTGTGCAGGATATCGGCCTCGGCGACCGGGTATTTGTCGAGTTCGAAAGCGGCGACGTACATCTGGGAGTCGACGACGTTCTTCCGCAGCTTGTAGTTCTTGTGCCGGGAGTCGGCGGCGAAGAACAGATAACCCGAGTATTCCTCGTCGGTCATCTTCCGCTGGAAATCGGCGGAGTCGATGATCGGCTTGTCGGCGCGGCGACCGAATACCGAAACCATCGCCGCCGCATTGCCATTGCCGATGTAGTACTTGCCGCCGGACGCGGTGAACCCACCGCCGCGCGTCTTCGGCTCCAGGATCATGTCGGTGGAGTACACGTCCGCACCGTGCGCCTGTTCGGACAGGCCGAAGGCGAAGATCTCACCGGAATCGAGCGCGGCGGCCGCGCGCGCCTTGGCCTCGGCGTTCGCGCTCTGCCAGATCGGCCCGAGGCCGAGGATGGTGACCTGCCAGACGTACCAGTACTGCATGCCGTAGAAGCCGAGGATCTTGCTCATCATGGCGATGCGCGCGGTGTCCCAGCGCTTGTTCGGATCGCCGTTGCCCTCGGCGGCCGGGGTCAGGAAGGTCGCGAAAACCCGTTCGCTCTTGATGAAGTCGAGGAAATCGGAGTACCAGACGCGGTCGCGGCTGTCGGCGAGCAGCCGGACCTTGCCGTGGCTCTCGAACCAGTTGACGGTGGCGCGCAGCAGTCGACGGGTCTCCGCGTCGAACTCCGCGAACTCATGGGTCTTCGGGTTGAACAGGGTCTCGGTCATCTCGTCTTCCTCGGAGCGGCGGGCGCGGGCGAACCACGGCTTTCCTTCGTGAATGTAGCATTATTATTCACTCGTGTAGGAAATGATCTCGCAACCGCCTCGGCGCACGAAGTTCACATACCGGGCCACCGCGCGCGTATGCCCCGCGACCAGCCGTTCACCTGCTCGTGTGCGCTGCTATGGTCGGTGCTCATGGGCACCGAATCGGCTGTACGACCCCGCCAGCGCGCGCGGCATCTGGGGCCCGAACGCCGCCGTCCGCAGGTGCTCGACACCGCGCTCCAGATCGCCGCCGACGATGGCATCGCGGCGGTCACCATCGCCGCGATCGCCGACCGGATGAAGGTGACCAGGCCCGTGGTCTACGCCTGCTTCGCCGATCGGGTCGAACTCATCGAGGCGCTGCTGCGCCGCGAGGAGGACCTCATGCTGGCGGGTGTGCTGGACGCGCTACCCCGCCGCCGGGTCGAAGCCGATGAGGCCGTTTTCGTGGAGGGCTTCCGCGCCCTGCTGCACACCACCTCCGCGCGGCCCGATGGCTGGCGACTGCTGTACGGCAATCCCGATCCGGCCGTGGCGAGTTCCTTCGGGCGGGCACGGGAATTGGCCGTGGAGCGCTGTACCCGCCGCCTGCGCCCGACGCTGCGCGCCTGGGGCACCGTCGATGCCGAGCGCAAACTCGCCGCACTGGTCGAATTATGGGTATCGGCCGGGGAGGGAGCGGTGCGCACCATGCTCACCGATCCGGGCGACTGGACCCCGGATACCCTCGGCGAATTCGTCGGCGCGGCGGTGTATCGAGCACTCCGCAACGCCTGAGCAATTCTCCAGCCGCACCGGCAATTCGGTGGCTACGATGGGCAAGGGACCATCAGTCAGCGGGAGGCTCGGCGATGACGTTCTATCGACAGGTCGGGTCGGTGCCGCCCAAGCGGCACACCCAGCACCGGAATACCGAAGGCAAGCTCTACTACGAGGAGCTGATGGGTGAGGAGGGCTTCTCCGGCGACTCCGCGCTGCTCTACCACCGCGGATTGCCGCCCGCCATAGTGGATTCCAGCGTCTGGGCCCTGCCCGATCAGACGCTGCATCCGAATCATCCACTGCGGCACCGGCATTTGAAACTGCATGAGCTGTTCCCCGAGGGCAAACCCGCCGAGACCGATATGGTGGACGGACGGCGGCTGATTCTCGGCAATGCCGATGTGCGCATCTCCTATGTCGCGGCGCTGCGCGAATCCCCGCTGTACCGCAATGCCATCGGCGATGAGCTGGTCTATATCGAATCCGGCGGCGGCGTGGTCGAAACGGTATTCGGGACCTTGCGGGTGCATCAGGGGCATCAGGTGCTGCTACCCCGGGCCACCACGCATCGCTGGCTACCCGATGGTCCGGAACCGTTGCGCGCCTACATTATCGAGGGCACCCGGCATATCACCCCGCCCAAACGCTACCTGTCGAAATATGGGCAATTGCTGGAGCACGCGCCCTATTGCGAGCGCGATCTGCACGGCCCGGACGAACCGTTCGAGGCCACCGGAACCGATGTGGAGGTGCTGGTCAAACACCGGCCCGCCGGTGAAATCGTCGGCACCCGCATGATTTACGCGTCGCATCCGTTCGATGTGGTGGGCTGGGACGGCTGCCTGTATCCATTCGTCTTCGATATCGCCGACTTCGAGCCGATCACCGGCCGCGTGCATCAGCCGCCGCCCGCGCATCAGGCGTTCGAGGGCAGCAATTTCGTGATCTGCAATTTCGTACCGCGCAAGGTCGACTATCACCCGCTGTCGATTCCGGTGCCGTACTACCACTCCAATGTGGACTCCGACGAGATCATGTTCTACTGCGGCGGAAATTACGAGGCGCGCAAGGGATCCGGGATCGGGCAGGGTTCGGTATCGGTGCATCCGGGCGGATACGCGCACGGTCCGCAGCCGGGTGCGTACGAGCGCAGCATCGGCCTGGAGTTCTTCGACGAATTGGCCGTCATGGTCGACACCTTCCATCCGCTGCGACTCGGCACGGCCGCATTGGCCTGCGAGGACACCGGATATGCCTGGACCTGGTCCGGACGCGGACCGTCGGAATGGATTTGAGGCGACTTGACCCATACGAGAGGTGGATATGAATAGCCGGGTGCGGATCGATATCCCCGAGGGCTCCGGATTCGGCCTGGCACACCTGCCCTACTGCGTATTCCGTCCGCTGGGTGAGGAACCCCGGGTGGGAGCGCGCCTGGGTGACAGCCTGATCGATCTGGCGGTGGCGCTGGATGATCCGATGTTCGCGCAGCCCAGCCTGAACGCCTTCATGACCCAGGGGCCGCAGTGCTGGCGCGAGGTGCGGGAACTGGTGCGGGCGGCGGCCGAGGCCGAATTGCCCAATACCGCAGTGCATTCGGTGTCCGCGGTGCAACTGGATCTGCCCGTCCGCATCGGCGACTACGTGGACTTCTACGCCAGCATCGATCACGCCACCGCCATGGGCCGCATCTTCCGGCCCGATGGTGAAGCGCTGCTGCCGAATTGGCGGCATCTACCGGTCGGCTATCACGGCCGGGCGGGCACGGTGGTGGTATCCGGCACCGAGATCCACCGGCCCGAGGGGCAGTTGCGAACCGATTCCGGCACACCGGATTTCGGCCCGAGCCGACGGCTGGATATCGAAGCCGAGCTGGGGTTTCTGGTGGGCGCGGGATCACCGCAGGGCACCCCGATCCGGACCGAGGACTTCGCCGAGCACGTCTTCGGCGTCGCGCTGGTCAACGACTGGTCCGCGCGCGATATCCAGGCGTGGGAGGGTCAGCCGCTCGGGCCGTTCCTCGGCAAGTCCTTCGCAACCACCCTGTCGGCCTGGGTGACACCGCTGGAAGCCCTGGAACAGGCGCGCATCGCGGTGCCCGAACAGGATCCGGAGCCACTCCCCTATCTGCTGGAGAAAGCGCCGTGGGGTCTGGACATCGACCTCGAGGTGCGGTGGAACGGGCAGCGGGTCTCCACGCCGCCGTTCCGCCGGATGTATTGGTCGCCCGCGCAGATGCTCGCGCATATGACGGCCAATGGCGCCTCCACCCGCACCGGGGATCTGTTCGCCTCCGGCACCGTCTCCGGTTCCGAACGCGATGAGCGCGGTTCGTTCATGGAAATGAGCTGGGGCGGCACCGAACCCATCGAATTGGACGGCGTGCAGCGCACCTTCCTGGAGAACGGCGATGAGGTGGTCATCACCGCCACCGCGCCCGCGGCCGACGGCGGGCGGTTGAGCCTGGGCGAGGTCAGGGGTCGCATCACCGGCTGACACCGCCCTATAGCCGATCGATAGCTGATGGATATGGCCATGACCATGGTCACTGTCCATCGCTTCGGCGAGATCTGGAACGCTACCGTTCCGAGGTCCAGACCTCGGAGGATGTGCGTCAATGTTGACCAGTCTCGCCCGGTTCGCCATGTCCCGGCCCCGCGCCGTCCTGGTGGCCGCCCTGTTGCTGATGATCGTGTGCGGTGGCTTCGGCGCCACCGCCAAATCGCATATGGTCGGCGGCGGCTACCTCACGCCCGAACTGGAATCGGTGCGGGCCAATGACTTCATCGACGAGCACTTCCCGGGCGGCAATCCCAACCTGATCGTCATGGTCACCTCCGACGGCGGCGTGAACAGTCCGGAGTCGCGGCACGAGGCGCAGAGCATCGCCGATGTGCTCGGCCGGGACTCGAATGTGACCGGCGTGCAATCGTATTGGACGAACCTGACCGCGCGCCCGGATCTGGCGACCGCGCTGCGCAGCACCGACGGTAAACGCGGTCTCATCATGGCGACCGTGCTCGGCACCGATAACGAGGTGCAGAACCGGGCGGTGGCGCTGAGCGAGCGGCTGGACGGTGATCGCGACGGCGTGCAGGTGCGGGTCGGCGGTATGGCGGGCACCTTCGCCGATATCAATCATCAGGTCGAGAAGGATCTGATCCTGGCCGAGGCCATCGCGGTGCCGGTCTCCGGAATCCTGCTGGTGCTGGTGTTCGGCAGTGTGATCGCGGCGGCGCTGCCGCTCATGGTGGGCTTCTTCGCGATCGCGGCGACGCTCGGCATTCTGCGGTTGATGACGCTGTTCATGGACGTATCGATCTTCGCGCTCAATATGACCAGCGCGCTGGGATTGGCGCTGGCCATCGATTACAGCCTGTTCATCGTGAGCCGGTACCGCGAGGAACTCGGCAATGGCCTCGAAACCCGGGCCGCGATTCAGCGCGCGGTGCAGACGGCCGGGCGGACCGTGGTGTTCTCCGGGCTGACCGTGGCGCTCGCCCTGGCGGCGCTGGCGGTGTTCCCGCAACCGTTCTTCAAATCGTTCGCCTACGCGGGCGTCGCGGTGGTGGCGGCCGCCGTCGGCGCGGCGGTACTGCTGTTGCCCGCGGCGCTGATCCTGCTGGGCGATCGCGTGAATGCCTGGGATCTGCGCAAACCGCTGCGGCGCGTGCTCGGTCGCGGCGAGCAGACCGCGGTGCGACCGGAGGACAGCGGCTGGTACCGGCTGGTTTCCGGGGTGATGAAGCGTCCGCTGCCGGTCGCGGTGGCGACCACCGCCATTCTGCTGTTGCTCGGAACCCCGTTCCTGTCAGCGCATTTCGGCACCCCGGACGATCGGATGATCGGCACCTTCGCCTCCAGCCGCCAGGTCGGTGACGCGGTGCGCGAGGATTTCAGTGCGAACATGGCCTCGAGCGCGGTGGTGGTACTGCCGGGATTCCACGGCGACACCACCGAAATCCGCGAGTACGCCATGGAATTGGCGGCCGTGCCCGGTGTGCCCGCGGTGCTCTCCAGCGACGGCGTGTACGCCAACGGTGATACCGGCGTGCGCAAGGTGGCGGCGGGCATCGCGCAGATGACCGGACCGGACGGCGCGTACCTGTCCGTCGGCACCAGGGAAGCGCCCTTCACCGAACAGGGCAAAGCCCAACTCCGCGCCCTGCGCGCGATTCCGGCCCCCGGTCCGGTGCTCTTCGGCGGCGCGGCGGCGCTCAACGAGGACACCATGGATTCGGTCATCTCCAGGCTCCCGCTGGCGGCCGGTTTGATCGCGGTGATCACGCTCATCCTGCTGTTCCTGTTCACCGGCAGTGTGGTGCTGCCCGTGAAAGCGCTGCTGCTGAACGTGCTTTCGCTGACGGCGACCTTCGGCGCGATGATCTGGATCTTCCAGAGTGGCCACCTCGCCGGAGTACTCGGCTTCACCCCCACCGGCAGTCTGGACCTGTTCATGCCTATCCTGATGTTCTGCCTGGCCTTCGGCATGTCCATGGACTACGAGGTCTTCCTGCTCTCCCGCATTCGCGAGGAGTGGCTCGCCTCCGATCGCGGCGCCGCCGCCAATACCCGCTCGGTCGCCCTCGGCGTCGCGCGCACCGGCCGAATCTTCACCGCCGCAGCGGGTTTGATGGCGGTCGTGCTGCTCGCGGTCGCCACCTCCGAGGTGACCGCCATGAAGCTGTTCGGCATCGGCCTGGCGCTCGCGGTGATCGCCGACGCCACTGTCATCCGCGGGCTGCTCGCCCCGGCGCTCATGCGTCTGATGAGCACCGGCAACTGGTGGGCCCCGAAACCGCTCGCGGCGCTGCACAAGCGGATCGGGCTCGAAGAGGAACCCGCGGAACACATTCCCGCTCAGTCGGTTTCGGCTCCGGTACTGGTCGACTGAGCCATCCGGCCGGTGTGCACGACGGCGATGAATCGGGTCAGATCCTCGGTGAGGGTCTCCACCGAATCCTGATTCCCGCCGTCATCGTGGTGGTGCAGCCAATCCGCCACGAGTTCGAACATGCCGCCGATGGTGGCCAGGCAGAGCGCCAGACCCTGCCGCTCGGTAAGCGAATCACCCTGGGGCCATTGCTGATTCAGGAAGGCCGCACCCCAGCGCCGGTTGCTTCGGCGCTGCGCCTCGACCGCGGGTGAGATGCCGCCCGCCTCACCGAAGGTCACCTTGGCCAGGCGCGGGTCGTCGGCGATGGCGTGCACGAAAGCCGCGACGAGGGCGCGCATGCGCGCATCCCAGTCCCGCCCGGCGGTTTCGGCGGCCGCCGTGGCGACCCGTTGCTGGATCTGTTCGGTGATCTGGGTCAGCAGCGCGGTGTAGCAGGCTTCCTTGCTTTCGAAGTGGTCGTAGAAGCCCTTGGTGCCGACGAATGCCGCCTGGCAGATCTGTTCAATGGAGGTGCCCGAATAGCTTTGCCTGGCAAAGAGTTCGGTGGCGGCGGCGAGCAACTGGCGGCGGCGCTGGGCGCTGCGCTCGTCCGCGTCGAGGCCGCGGATCCGGCGTCGCGCGGGGGTTCGGTCCGGCGCCGCGGCTGGTTTGCTGCGGGTCATGCCCACACGATAGCCGTCAGTGTTTCAGAAAGGCATCTTGTTGGTAACTCGGCATCGTGTTGTAATCGTCGTCACGTCGATGAAAGGGAATGGACGTGGCTATCAATGGGGATCGCCGAACGAGGGGGTGGCGGCGCTGGACCGCCGCCGCGCTCGCGACGGCAATGACGGCATCGGTCGCGGTACTGCTGGGCAGCGCGGCGGCTGGAACCGCTGCGGCACAACCGCAACCGGTGAATATCGACTCGTTCTACAGTGCGCCGGACGGATTCGAGGCGGCCGATCCGGGCAGTATTCTGCGCTCACGCCCGGTGCAGTTGGCGGTGCTCACCGTACTGCCGGTGCACATTCGAGCCTGGCAGCTGCTGTATCGCACCACCGATCTGTTCGGGCAGCCTGCCGTCGCGGCGACCACGGTGGCAATTCCTGAGGGGGCCAACACTTCTCACGGCCGCCCGCTGGTTTCGCATCAGTTCTTCTACGACAGCACCTCGCCGAATTGCGCGCCGTCGTACATCCTGCAGCAGGGCGGCGGGCTGCCCGCGCTGGAGGGCATTCACTCCACCGCCGAGTACCTCGAGCTGGCGGCATCCATCAGCCAGGGCTATGCCATCAATATCCCCGACTACGAAGGGCTTCACAGCCATCTCGCGGTCGCCAAGGAACCGGGATACATGATCCTGGACAGCGTGCGCGCGGCCGAGGCGTTCGAGCCCCTCGGCCTGGACGGCGCGAATACCCCTGTCGCACTGTGGGGTTACTCCGGCGGCGGAATGGGCAGCGGCTGGGCCGCGGAGATGCAGCCGACCTACGCGCCCGAGTTGAATATCAAGGGCATCGCCATGGGCGCACCCGTCTCCGACGTGGAATCGCTTCTGCACGTGAATGGTTCGATGTTCGCGAGTTTGATCGGCGTCGGCATCGCGTCACTGCGCAACGCCTATCCGAAGTTCGCCGAGGCCACCGAGCGCTATCTGACGCCGGAGGGCAGGGCGGTCATGGATCGCACCGCCGACCAGTGCCTGGTGCGCAATGTGCTGAATCTGATGTTCACCGACTATCAGCGGCTGCTGACCATCCCGATCGCCGATTTCCTGGCACTGCCCGAGGTCAAGGAGGTCTTCGATTCGACCGTGCTGGGTGAGCATCCGCCCACCGCACCGACCATGGTCTATCAGGGCGTCTACGACGAAGCCGTGCCCTGGTACACCAATGACCGCCTGGTGCGGCGCTGGTGCGACGGCGGCACCTCGGTCTACTACAAGCGCGATCACCTCAGCGAGCACCTCACCCTCACCACGCTCGGCATGGCCGATGCCTTCAACTGGATCAAGTCCCGGTTCGTCCCGGGCGCACCCGATCCGGTGGGCTGCCGCACCGAGAACGTGGTCACCATGCTCGCGAATCTGGACGCCCTCGCCACCCAGACCGAGATCAGCCTGAATGCCACGTTCGGGGCGCTCGGTTGGCCGATCGGACCACAGGAACGCTGATCGAGCGGTCCAGGACTGTGTGAATCCACGCCTCACGCGCTCCGGCTACCCGGTAAGGTCGGCGGCGGTAATCAACCATTTTTGCCAACGGGGGCTCGCACCAGCGGGCTGAGAGGACGGCTAGCCCTATCGGGCGGAGCAGGGCCGTCGACCGTATGAACCTGACCGGGTAATGCCGGCGTAGGGAGGATTCACATGTCATCGAGTTCTGTCGTGTCCAAGGGCGGATCCGCCCCGGTCGACACCGTGACAACCGGCCCCATCCAGGGCAGCGTCAAACACTACGAGCAGGTGGAGGCCGACGGCACGACGCTGCGGATTCCGGTGCGGCGCATCAACCTCACCAATGGCGAGAAGTTCGACGTGTACGACACCTCGGGGCCGTACACCGACGACAACGCCGTCATCGATCTGGAGGCGGGGCTACCCAAGCTGCGCGACTCCTGGACCAAACCCGATGTGCCCGGACCGCGTACGCAGCTGGCGTGGGCGCGGCAGGGGATCATCACCCCGGAGATGCGCTTCATCGCCGCCCGCGAGGGCGTCGATGTGGAGTTGGTGCTGGCGGAGGTCGCCGCCGGGCGCGCGGTGATTCCGGCCAATCACAATCACCCCGAGGCCGAGCCGATGATCATCGGCAAGAAGTTCGCGGTGAAGATCAACGCGAACATCGGCAATTCGGCGGTCAGCTCCTCCATCGCCGATGAGGTGGAGAAGATGGTGTGGGCGACCCGGTGGGGCGCGGACACCATCATGGATCTGTCCACCGGTAAGAACATTCACGAGACCCGCGAATGGATTCTGCGGAATTCGCCGGTTCCGGTCGGCACCGTGCCGCTGTATCAGGCACTGGAGAAGGTGAACGGCGATCCCACCAAGCTCACCTGGGAGCTGTACCGCGACACCATTATCGAGCAGGCCGAGCAGGGCGTGGACTATATGACCGTGCACGCGGGCGTACTGCTGCGCTATGTGCCGCTCACCGCCAAGCGCGTCACCGGCATCGTCTCGCGCGGCGGGTCCATCATGGCGGCGTGGTGCCTGGCCCATCATCAGGAATCGTTCCTGTACACCAACTTCCGCGAACTCTGCGAAATCCTGGCGAAGTACGACATCACGTTCTCACTCGGTGACGGCCTGCGCCCCGGATCCATCGCGGATGCCAATGACGAGGCGCAGTTCGCCGAATTGCGCACTCTCGGCGAACTCACCACCATCGCGAAATCCTATGGCGTGCAGGTGATGATCGAGGGTCCCGGTCACGTGCCGATGCACAAGATCGTGGAGAACGTACGGCTCGAGGAGGAGCTGTGCGAGGAGGCTCCGTTCTACACCCTCGGACCGCTGGCCACCGATATCGCGCCCGCGTACGACCACATCACCTCGGCGATCGGCGCCGCCATCATCGCGCAGGCGGGGACCGCGATGCTGTGTTACGTCACGCCGAAGGAACACCTGGGTCTGCCCAATCGCGATGACGTGAAGGTCGGCGTCATCACCTACAAGATCGCCGCGCACGCCGCCGATCTGTCCAAGCAGCATCCGCGCGCGCAGGAACGCGATGACGCGCTGTCCAAGGCGCGCTTCGAATTCCGCTGGCACGATCAGTTCGCGCTGTCGCTGGATCCGGACACCGCGCGCGAATATCACGATGAGACCCTGCCCGCGGAGCCCGCCAAGACCGCGCACTTCTGTTCCATGTGCGGTCCCAAGTTCTGCTCCATGCGCATTTCCGCCGATGTGCGCGAATACGCGGAGAAGCAGGGGCTGACCGATGTCGCCGCCATCGAGGCGGGGATGGCGGAGAAGTCGGCGGAATTCGCGACGGCCGGCAATCAGGTGTATCTGCCCGTCGTTTCCTGATTCGGCCCGGATTCGAATCGGTGCGGGCGGCTGCCGCCCGCACCGGTTTTCCGGAAACAGCGCAGCTCGCGAATGACCTTGCTACCGTCGATATGCAAACGCACCACGGTAGGGGGACTGGTTGTGGGCGAACGCTTTTCGCATTTCCCGGTAAACGGACATAACGCCGCGGCAGGTCGACTATGACCCGCCGGGCCGCCACTGCCACCGACGAGGCCACGCGGTATCTCGCCTCGGCGGTACACCTCGATGACCGGCTCGCCGACGATCTCATCGACGAGCACATCAGCGAACCGCTGCGCGCGGTACCGCCGACCACCGGGCTGCGCTCGGAATTGGTCCTGCGGGAGGCGCTCACCGCGCGGGTGCGGCGGGTCGTCACCAATGCCGTTCTGCTGCTGCTACTCATCGTGCTCGCCGTCCTCGCGCCACCGGTGGCGGCGCTATGGCTGGCCTCGGCGCTGGCCTGGAAACTCGCGGCGGCCGCGGTGACCCTGCTCGCCTGGAAGACGCTCGGCGACGATCGCGGCCGGGTGCCGCGCTGGGTGCACTGGTGGCTGACATACCTGCTGTGGGGCATCGCCTTCGTGGTGGTGGGTATCGCCGTGCTCGGGCCCAGCCTGCTGGCGAGCGGCGGCTCCGATACCGCACTGTCCTCGGACAGCGTCGGCGTCGCCACCGATGACGCCGTCTTCGCGGCGGTAATCCTGGTGCAGCTCATACTGTTCGGCACCCTGCTGACCCAGGCGCTGCTGCGCCGCATGGTGCTGGACAACCATTTCCGATTCGGCGTCTTCGATCCGGACGCGACACCGCGCCCGGCGGTGCAGCGCGCCTGCGGGGCGTTCACCGATCGGCTGCGACGCTACGGTGAGGCCGATGCCCGCGCCACATCGTTCGGCCCGGCCGAATTGGTGGTGTATCGCGGCTACGATCCGTTCGTGGGCAGCGGGATTCACCTGCCCAGATGGTCGTGGTCCATCACCTTGGAGCTGTATCCGGCGGACCGGTCCGCCGCCAACGGCACCGTGCCCGAAGTGCCCACGTTCGCGCCCATCGCGCTACAGGATTACGTCACCGCCGATCTGATGGCGCTGCGGCAGACGCCCACGCTGACGCCGGGCTGGCGTTTCGAGGATCTGCACATCGCGCACTGGGCGGTGCTGTCCTCGGATTTCCTGCTGCACTATCCGGCCGCCGAACCGCTGCGGCGGCAGCTGCTCGAACATACGAATCCGCAACTGAGCCTCACGGATTGGGCGACATTGGCGGACAGTTCACCGGAATGGCTGCGCTACTACCGCTGCTTCCGGGTGGAGGGCTGGGAACGGCAATTGGGCGTCTCCGGATTCCTGCACGTCGGTTATCAACAGCGCACCCTGTATCTGGAATGGCAGACCTACGCGCTACCGCCGATCGATCCGGCGCATCGCGCGGTGGACACCATTCGCCCGCTGCTGCTGCCCGAACTGTGGCAGGCGCTGTGCGAATTCGCACTGCTGCCGCTCACCGTGCCGGGGCGAATCGCCATGCTGTGGCGCTGGTTTCGGGATATGACCGGAATGGGACGCGGGAATTGGCGCACCCCGGGTGAGGCGGCGTTCGCGTTCGGCACCGATCGCAATGTGCGCGAGGCCGGGGCCGGAACCGAATACACGCATTTCTTCGAAGCCACCGATGTGGAGCGGTATCACCGCATCATGCAGAGCCGCATCTTCGACGCGGTGCAGCGCTTTCTCGGCGAAAAGGGTATCGCCACAGGAGGATTCGAATCCGCGGTGGTGCAGATCAATAATTCGACCCATGTCAGCGGCGGCACGTTCGTCGGCAGCGCGGTCGGCGGACAGCAGCACACCGTGGGGGTCGGCAGCGCCGTCGTCGGCACTCCCGCGCCCGCACACACCTAGAAGGAGCAGTCGATGCCGGACAATCTCGCGGGCGGAACGAATGTCTCGGGCGGAACCTTCATCGGTTCCCCGGTCGGCGGGGCCGGCCACACCAGCGCCATCCAGGGGCCGGTGACGGTCGGTATCGGAACCGATTCCGAACAGCTGGTCACGCTACTGGCGCAATTGCGGTCCGAACTGGACCGCTTGCGCGCCCGGCTGCCCGCCACCGGGGGCCCGGACGCACATCCCGATGAGGTGGCCGAACTCATCGAGGAGCTCGACCGGCCCGAGCCGAATGTGGCTCGGGCCGCGAGCAAATGGGAGCGCCTGATGCGGCGCATCCCGGCTTCGCTGCGCAGCGTCGACGGCATTTCGCGCATCGTGACGCTGTTCGGTCAGGTACAGGAGCTGACCAGCTGACTACTTGTCGGCGGTGAGGGTGCCCCCGATGGCCCAGCTGTCGGTGGGCACCTCCTGAATCCACACCTGGACGGCCTCGGCCGGAATCTGCAGCGCGTCCACGAAGGCATCGGTGACGCGACGCACCAGATCGCGCTTGAGTTCGACGGTGCGGGGACCCTGTTGAATGGTGACGATGGGCATGACTGTTCTCCTCGATACGCGATGGTGAATTCGATTGGCCGCCTCCGGTTTTCCGGATCTTCCGGCGGCCTGAGAACAGTTCACCGCAGTGCGGGCGCCCGGCCAATGGCCATTGCGTTAGCGCTGCGATAAGTGATCCTTATCGTGAATCAGCTCGACGAGCAGGTTCAACTGCGGCGAGACCGCGTCCGCCCGCACCGCGAGTCCGATGGGCAGGCTCATCCCCGGCTCGGCGAAGGGCCGGAATGCCACGCGCGAGTTGTGCACAAGTCGCGCGTTGGACGCGTAAATCACTGTCCACATGGGGATTCCGGTGCCGACCGCCGCGAGCGTGTCCTGCAAATTTCCCGCGGCCGGTGCGGGCGTCGGCTCGAAACCCGCACGCTGACAAGCGGATAGCACCAGATCCACGAGCGCGGGATGGTTCCGCCGCTCGGTCATCCGCAATGGCAAGGCGGCCAGATCGGCGATCCGCACCGCCTCCCGTTCGGCCAGCGCATGCCTGGCGGGCAACGCCACCACCAGCGGATCCTCCCAGGCGGGCAGGAAATCCAGCTCCGGACTCTCCCCCGGTGCGGGCGACCGCACGAACGCCACATCCAGTCGCCCGTCCGCGACCTGCCGCATCCGCTCCTGCACCGGCACCGCGACCAACTCCACCCGCACCTGCGGCGCGCGCTCGGCGAATCCGTCCAGCACCGCGTCGAGCCGCTCCCCCAGCCCGCTCACCGTCCCGATCCGGAAAACCGTCGCCCGCTCCCCCGCCAACTCCGCCACCGAGGCCCGCGCCTGATCGGCCGCCGCCAGCACCGCCCGCGCCTCCGGCAGAAACCTGATTCCCGCCTCGGTCAGACTGACCTTGCGCGGAGACCGTTCCAGCAGTTGAACTTTCAGCTCCCGCTCCAACCGCTGCACCTGCTGGCTGACGGCGGGCTGCGCGATATGCAACCGCTCCGCCGCCCGCCCGAAATGCAGTTCCTCCGCCACGGTCACGAAGTACCGCAGTTGCCGCAACTCCATACCGGACCCTTCCGATCGCCGTCCGAACCGCCGCGACCTTACCGATTCAGCGGCTGTTCGGACGCCAGCGGTGGGCGAATTCGCCGGGGGCGGGTGGGGGGCCGGGGAGGGGGCCGGAGGCGGCGAGGCCGTCTATGAGGAGGGCGAGGATGCGGCGGCGGAGTTGGGCGGTGCGGGTGGGGTCGGGGAGGGTGATGGCGGCGCAGGATTCCAGGATGAGGCCGAGGTCGGCGGTGGTGATATCGGGGCGGAGGCGGCCGGATTCGCGGGCGCGGCGCAGGATTTCGTCATTGAGTTCGCCCGAGCGCATGACCGCGGGCAGGATGGAATCGTCGGGGGTGAAGGTGCCCGCGAGATGTGTTGTCAGCGAATGCACGTCGGCGTCGACCACGCGCTCGAGGAAACCGACGAGTCCCTGCCAGCCATCCGAATCCTCCAGGGCCGCTTCGGCTTCCACGTTGTAGCGGTTCAGCCCGGCATAGCAGAGGGTGCGGAGCAGATCCTCCTTGCCGGGGTAGCGGCGGTAGAGGGCGCTGATGCCGACCCCGGCGCGTTCGGCGACGGCCGCGATGGGGGCCTTGGGATCGGCGAGGAAGACATCGCGGGCGGCGGCGAGGATGAGTTCGTCATT
This sequence comes from Nocardia sp. NPDC052001, assembly GCF_040680615.1. Lineage (NCBI taxonomy): Bacteria > Bacillati > Actinomycetota > Actinomycetes > Mycobacteriales > Nocardiaceae > Nocardia > Nocardia sp. NPDC052001. The sequence goes on from NZ_JBFAXC010000017.1 coordinate 49,232, forward strand.
GCGGGCGGCCTGCGCCTTGCGGCCCGGCAGGGCGCGCTGAGCTGGGGCTTCGACTGACTTCGGCATGATTTCAGAATAGCACTTGAACGGAATGATCCCTTCCGCTATGGTAGGCAACAGAACGAAACATTCCGTTCCACCAAGGAGAGAATGATGAACGCCATCCGCCCCTTCCGCATCGACGTCCCGCAGGCCCAGCTCGACGATCTGGCCGACCGGCTGCACCGGGCGCTGTGGCCCAACGAGCTGCCCGGCGTCGCCGACGCGTACGGCGTGCCCAACGGCCGCGTCCGCGATCTCGCGGAGTACTGGGCCGGAACCTTCGACTGGCGGGCGCTGGAGGCGAAGCTGAACGCGTACCCGCAGTTCACCACCGAGATCGAGGGCGAGGACATTCACTTCCTGCACATTCGCTCCGAGCGCGAAGATGCCACCCCGGTCATCCTGACGCACGGCTGGCCGGGCTCGATCCTGGAATACCTGGATGTCATCGCCCCGCTCACCGCACCGGAATCGGCCGAGGATCCGGCCTTCCACCTGGTGATCCCGTCGCTGCCCGGTTTCGGTTTCTCCGGTCCGACCCGCAGCACCGGCTGGAGCCGCTACCGCACCGCCCGCGCCTGGGTCGAGCTGATGGATCGCCTCGGCTACCAGCGCTACGGCGCCATCGGCAATGACGGCGGTTCCATGGTCGCTCCCGAAATGGGCCGCATCGCCCCCGACCGGGTGCTGGGAGTGCATGTGACGCAGCTGTTCTCGTTCCCGTCCGGCGATCCGGCCGAGATGGCGGACCTGTCCGAGGAGGACATGGCCGGCCTGGCGCATCTGCAGTGGTTCTACGAGAACAAGATGTCGTTCAACAACCTGCACAGCCAGCAGCCGCAGACCATCGCCTTCGCGCTGGCGGATTCCCCGACCGGTCTGCTGGCCTGGAACGCACAGCTTTTCGGTGAGTCACTGGATTACGACTTCGTCATCGGAAACGTGGCCATCTACTGGCTGACCGGCACCTCCGGTTCGGCGCTGCGCTTCTACTACGAGGACGCGCACAGCGAGCAGCCGACCGAACCGACCACCGTCCCGACCGGTTTGGCCATGTTCAAGGGTGATTTCCAGTCCATCCGGCGGTTCGCCGAGCGCGATCACAAGAACATCGTGAGCTGGAACGCCTACGACGTCACCTCGGTGCATTCGACCAGCGCGAACGACGCGGCCGGACATTACGCCGCGCACGAGGCCCCCGAGGTGCTGGTCGCCGATATCCGGCAGTTCTTCGCCCGGCTGAGCTGATCCGATATCCCGCGTGGAGCCTCTCGCATGTCGGCGAGAGGCTCGACGATGGTTCCGGCGCACGCCCGTTGATGTACTGAATTCACCTTCAAGACAACGAATTACACGAGGTGAACACAATGCGAATCGCACTCTTCGGAGCCACCGGAACCATCGGCCGTCAGGTCGTCACCCAGGCCCTCGCGGCCGGTCACGAGGTCACCGCACTGACCCGCGACGCCACTAATATGCCCGTCACCCACGAGCGTTTGCACGTGGTGGTCGGTGATGTGCTCGATCCGGCCGCGGTCGAACAGGTCGTACTCGGCCAGGAGGCGGTCATCGTCGCCCTGGGCGCGGGCCGCAAGGGCGTGGTGCGCGCCGAGGGCACCCGCACCATCATCGAGGCCATGCAGCGCACGGGGGTGAAACGGCTCATCTGCCAGTCCACCCTGGGCGTCGGTGACAGCAAGGGCAATCTGAACTTCCTCTGGAAGTACGTCTTCTTCGGCATGCTGCTGCGGCAGGCGTTCGCCGATCACGTCCGGCAGGAACAGTATGTGCGGGCGAGCAATCTGGACTGGATCATCGTGCGGCCCAGCGCCTTCACCGACGGACCGGCCACCGGCGCCTACCGGCGCGGGTTCGGACCTTCGGAACCCGGTCTGTCCCTGAAGATCTCGCGCGCCGATATCGCGGCGTTCCTGCTCGAACAGCTGACCGACGACACCTACGTGCGCCGCACGCCCGGCATCTCCAATTGAGAATCAGGCGTGCTCATGCGCCTCGCCCCAGTGCGGGAAGGGATCCGGGAACGACAGCCACGCCTGTCGCCCGGATTCCATCTCCGCATCGGTGAGCAGGGCCGAATACAGCAGGTCCCGCACATGCGGACGATCGAGCTTGATGCCGATGAAGACGATCTCCTGTCCCGGCTGCATATCCAGGGATGTCCAGTACGCGCCCGCCTCGAAGGTCAGATTCGGGCCCGCCTGCGACCAGATGGCGGCCAGATCCGGGCGGCTCGCCAGCCAGAAGAAACCCTTGCTGCGCAACAGTCTCTGCAACTGCGCCAGCGCCGCCTCGAGGCGTTCGGGATGGAAGGGGCGATCGGCGGTGAAGGTGATGCTGCTGATCCCGTATTCCTCGGTCTCGGGGGTGTGCCCGCCCGCGAGTTCCTCATCCCAGCCGTCGAATTGGGCGGCCAGATCCGGATTGTAGCGTCCGGTGCCGAGCACCTCGGCGAGATCGACCACACCGTGCGCCGAATGCACAAGGCGCGCAGTGGGATTGAGCCGCTTGAGCGTGGCCTCCACCGTGCCTACGGCTTTCGCGCTCACCAGATCGGTTTTGTTGAGCACCAGCACATTCGCGAACTCCACCTGATCCACCAGCAGATCGGCGATGGTGCGCGCGTCCCCCTCGCCCGCCTGCATATCGCGATCGGCGAGCGCCTGACCCTTCACCACCTCGGCGAGGAACGTGGAGGCGTCGACCACGGTCACCATGGTGTCGAGCCGGGCGACATCACCGAGCTTGAAACCGTCCTCGAATTCCCATTCGAAGGTGGCCGCCACCGGCATGGGCTCGGAGATGCCCGTGGATTCGATGACGAGCTGATCGAATCGCCCCTCCCGCGCCAGCTTGCCCACCGATTCGATGAGGTCCTCGCGCAGCGTGCAGCAGATGCATCCGTTGGTGAGCTCGACCAGTTTCTCCTCGGTCCGATCGAGGTGCCCCTGCCCCGCGACCAGCGCCGCGTCGATATTCACCTCGCTCATGTCATTGACGATCACCGCCACCCGGCGGCCGTCCCGATTGGCGAGGATGTGGTTGAGCAGGGTCGTCTTGCCCGCGCCGAGGAACCCGGACAGCACGGTCACGGGCAGCTGGGCGGGGCGCTGAGCTGAAGTCATACGTAAATGATAATCGTTTTCAATAATGCCGGAAGGGTCGGGTCCCGCACGCGGCGCGGAGATCGTAGGGTCGTCTCGTGAAGTTCCTGCCGCTGGCCCCTAACGGGCAGACCCCCGTCCGCGCGCTCACCATCGCGGGCACCGACTCCGGCGGCGGTGCCGGAATTCAGGCCGACTCGCGCACCATGGCGATGTGCGGCGTGCACGCCTGTGTGGCCGTGGCCGCGGTGACCGTGCAGAACACGGTGGGGGTCAGCGGTTTTCACGAGATTCCGCCGGAGATCGTGGCGGGGCAGGTGCGAACCGTGGTCAGCGATATCGGGATCGGGGCCGCCAAGACCGGGATGCTGGCCTCCACCGGGATCATCGAGGCCGTCGCCGCGGTGTGCGCGGAGGTCGGGATCGGGCGGGACGGGCATATTCCGCTGGTGGTGGATCCGGTGGCGGCGTCCATGCACGGTGATCCGCTGCTGCACGCCTCGGCGCTGGATGCGCTGCGGGACACGCTGATTCCACTGGCCACCGTGATCACGCCGAATCTGGACGAGGTGCGGCTGCTCACCGGGATCGAGGTGGTGGACGATCTCACCGCGCACAAGGCCGCGGAGGCGCTGCACGCGCTCGGGCCGAAATGGGCCATCGTCAAGGGCGGGCATCTGCGCACCTCCTCGGTCAGCACCGATCTGCTGTTCGACGGGGAGACCTTCCACGAGCTGACCGCGCCGCGCATCGCCACCGGCAATGACCACGGCGGCGGGGACACCCTCGCGGCGGCCATGGCCAGTGCTTTCGCACACGGCTATTCGGTGCCGGACGCGTTCACCTTCGCCAAGGAGTGGACGCGACGGTGTTTGGAGGCGTCGTACGACCTGGGCGCGGGGCATGGGCCCGTGTCGCCGCTGTGGCGACTGCACGAAGGTCCTCGATAGCTCCCAGGAACCTCCCAGCTCCGCCGCAGGGGCGGCCCAGCGTACCGGACGACCGTGGTGATCATGTCCGACACCGTGACCGCCGTCCGGGCGGCGGAACCAGCCGAGTCCGTGACCACGCCCGTTATCGACGTGGTCGTACCCGTCTACAACGAAGAACGCGATCTCGGTCCGTGCGTGCGGCGCCTGCACGCCTTCCTCAATGACAATTTCCCCTTCACGGCGCGAATCACCATCGCCGACAACGCATCCACCGATGCCACCCTGCAGGTGGCGGAGTATCTCGCCGAGGAACTCGACGGGGTGCGGGTGGTGCATCTGGATCGCAAGGGCCGCGGTCGCGCACTGCGCGAGGTGTGGCAGGGGTCGGACGCTCAGGTCGTCGCGTACATGGACGTCGACCTGTCCACGGATTTGAACGCGCTGCTGCCACTGGTCGCGCCGCTGGTGTCCGGACATTCGGATCTGGCCATCGGCACCCGGCTCGCCTCCTCCTCACGGGTGGTGCGCGGACCCAAGCGGGAGATCATCTCGCGCTGCTACAACCTGATCCTGCGCACCTCGCTGCAGGCCAAGTTCTCCGACGCGCAATGCGGATTCAAGGCCATGCGCAGCCAGGTGGCGCGCATGGTGCTGCCGCTGGTGGAGGACGGCGAATGGTTCTTCGACACCGAACTGCTGGTGCTGGCCGAACGCATCGGACTGCGCATTCACGAGGTGCCGGTGGACTGGATCGACGATCCGGACAGCCGCGTCGATATCGTCGACACCGCGCGCAAGGATCTGCGGGGCATCTGGCGGGTCGGGCGGGCGCTCGGGTCGGGGCGGCTGCCCATCAATGAACTGCGCGCCGCCATCGGACGCGAACCGCTGGTGGAAGGCGTACCGCTGGGCATGGTCGGACAGCTGGTGCGATTCGGCATCGTCGGCGTGGGATCGACCCTCGCGTATCTGCTGCTTTACGTTGTGCTGCAATCGATTACCGGCGCACAGGTGGCGAACTTCTTGGCGCTGCTGATCACCGCCGTCGGAAATACCGCCGCCAATCGCGCCTTCACCTTCGGTGTGCGCGGATCGTCGCAGGCGGTGTCGCATCAGTTGCAGGGCCTGTTCATCTTCGGGATCGGGCTCGCGCTCACCAGCGGATCGCTTTTCGCACTGCATCATTGGGCCCCGGATTCGGCCGTGCACGTGGAGCTATTGGTGCTGGTGGTCGCCAATCTGATCGCCACCCTGATCCGCTTCGTCGGGCTGCGCTGGGTGTTCCGCAAAGCGGGAGCGCATGATTCGGCGGGCAGCCGGTGACGGCGGCCGACGAACGGGCCGCGAAGGTCGCGACGGTGACTCCGCCGCGATATGGCCATGGGCAGTTGGACCGCTGGCTGCACTCACCCACAGTCACTCTCACCAACCGCACGACGGAGGAGGTGCATGATGACCGCGACATTGACTGAGCGACAGGTGGTTCCGCCGCCCGAGCGGGATACCGTCTCGAAGCCGCGCTGGGAGTATCCCGCGGTGGCGGCGCTGCTCGTCGGCACCGCGATCGCGTATCTGTGGAATCTGTCGGTGAACGGCTGGGCGAATTCGTTCTATGCCGCTGCCGTACAGGCGGGTTCGGTGTCGTGGAAGGCGTTCTTCTTCGGCTCCTCCGACGCCGCCAACTCCATCACGGTGGACAAGACGCCGTTGTCGCTGTGGCCCATGGAGATCTCGGTGCGAGTCTTCGGCCTGCACAGCTGGAGCATGCTGCTGCCGCAGGCGCTGATCGGCGTGGCCTCGGTGGCGCTGCTGTGGGCCACGGTGCGGCGGGTGTTCGGCGCGCACGCCGGACTGCTGGCCGGGCTCGCGCTGGCGGTGACTCCCGTTGCGGCGCTGATGTTCCGGTTCAACAATCCGGACGCGCTGCTGGTGCTGCTCATGATCGCGGCGACCTGGGCCATGACCCGCGCGGTCGAGGACGGGCGCTGGCGCTGGCTGCTGTACACCGGCTTGTTCATCGGCCTGGGCTTCCTCACCAAGCAGTTGCAGGTGCTGCTGGTGGTGCCCGCGCTCGCGCTGACCTATCTCGTCGCCGGACCGCCCAAGCTCGGCAAGCGCATCGCGCAGCTGTTCGCGGCGGGCGCGGCCATGATCGCGGGCGCGGCCTGGTGGGTGCTCATCGCCGAATTCTGGCCGGTCGACGATCGGCCGTACTTCGGTGGCTCACAGCACAATTCGATTCTCGAACTGACCTTCGGTTACAACGGCCTGGGCCGGTTGAACGGCGATGAGACCGGCAGCGTCGGCCCGGGCGGCGAACTGCCCGCCGGCGGCAACGGCATGTGGGGTACGACGGGCATCACCCGGATGTTCGAACCGCAGCAGGGCGGGCAGATCGCCTGGCTCATCCCGGCCGCACTCGTACTACTGGTAGCCGCACTTGTATTGTGCGGCAGGGCGGCTCGCACCGATCAGCGACGCGCCGGGCTCATGCTGTGGGGCGGCTGGCTGCTGGCGACCGGACTGGTCTTCAGCTTCATGAAGGGCATTTTCCACCAGTACTACACCATCGCCCTGGCTCCGGCGGTGGCCGCATTGGTCGGCATCGGCGCGGTGATGCTGTGGCAGGAACGCGAAAAGCGCTGGGTGCGTGTGGCATTGGCGCTCGCCTTGGGCATCACCATCGCCACGGCGTGGATGCTGCTGTCCCGCAGCAGCTCCTTCCAGCCCTGGCTGCGCTGGACCGTGGCGGCGGTAGGCGTCGTGGTCACCCTGGCGCTGCTGGTTCGGCTGCCCCGCAAGGTGGAAATCGCGGCCGCGAGTGCCGCGGTGCTCATCGGCCTGGCCGGGCCGATCGCCTACACGGTCGACACCCTCGGCACCGGCCACGAGGGGCCGATCCCCAGCGCGGGCCCGAATGTGCGCGGCGGCTTCGGTTTCGGCGGCGGCGGACGGCACGGCGGAGGCGACGGGCCCTGGCAGAACGGCGGCACGGCACCCGACCGGAACGGCGGCATGCGCGGCCAGAACGGCACCGCACCGGGCCGGAACGGCGGTATGCCAGGTGGCGAAATGGGCGGTGGCGCGGGCAATTTCATGATGGCGAGTAACCCGAGTGCGAAGGTCACCGCGCTGCTGTCCGCCAATGGCGATCAGTACACCTGGGTGGCGGCGGCCATCGGCTCGAACAGCGCCGCGGGTTTCCAGCTCGCCACGCAGCTGCCGGTCATGCCGGTGGGCGGGTTCAACGGCAGTGATCCGTCGCCGACGCTGGAGCAGTTCCAGCGGTACGTGACCGATGGGGATATCCACTACTTCATCGGCGGCGGCGGTATAGGTGACGGCGGTGAGGGCCGGATGGGCGGTTCGAACCGTTCGGGCTCACACAGTTCCGAGATCACCGAATGGGTGCAGGAGCATTACACGGCGCAGGAGGTGGACGGGGTGACCCTCTACGACCTGACCGCACCGAAGCCCGCCTAGCCCCGCATACGAAAGAGCCCGTTCCGCGCGATTGCGGGACGGGCTCTTTCGTTTGCTACGCCTGCTCAGGCGAGGCACTGCGCCTGGATCAGGCGAGGCCCCACGCGTGCAGCAGGTAGGTGATGTTCGACGCGATGCTGGTGACAACGTTCGCGAGATTCAGTGCGGCAGAGCCGAGATCGATGATGGGCACAACAATGTCCTTCGCGGATCGGGTTCAATTCAACCCTCGACGCTAGGCTCCCGGACAAGCGTCCAGCAATGATGCAGTTCACGTATTTCCGCTGATCAGCCGCGATGTCGCCCACTCGAAAACAATATTGTGACCCGCACCACTCCCCTACCCTGAAATCGGCACCCGGCAATCCGATCCAGGGACTGTCATATGAACGATCCACTCCCCCTCAGCGATGAACGCCGCGAAGCCTTCTGGCGGCGAGCCGGCTGGACACCCGAGCTCCCCGACCCCGAACGCGAGCGCATCGAACACCGCTGGGATGACGAATCGATCGATATCGCAGAGGTTTTCGGCTGGTAGCTCAGCGCGGCGCGTGCAGCGCGATATGCAGCGTGGCGGCCCACTGCTGCACGATCTCCTTGCGGCGCAACGAGTCGTCGGTGAGGATATCGGCCAGTCCGAGGCCGCGCGCCAGATCCAGCGTGGCCTGAACCAGATGGTGCGCAACGGGATCGGAGTCGTCCACGCCCAGCGCCTCCACCGCCATGCGATGCGAGACCCGGCCGAAGCGCGCCTCCATCGGCACGATGAGCTCGCGCAGCGCCGGATCGGCGGCGGCATGCGTCCACACCTGGAGCGCGGCCTTGAAGAACGTGGTGGTGTAGCCCTCCACCAGCGCGGTCACCACGGCCTCGGTGCGGCCCTGACCCTCGGCCACCTCACCGATGGCCTGGGCGTCGGCGAGCGATTGCGCCATGCGGGTGTCGAACATGTAGTCCAGCGCGGCGGTGATCAGATCCTCGCGGGTGGGGAAGTGATGCTGTGCCGCGCCGCGGGACACCCCGGCGCGTTCCGCCACCACGGCGACCGTCGCCGCCGCCCAGCCGGTCTCGGCCAGGCAGTCGATGGTCGCCTCCAGCAGCCGCTGCCGGGTGGCCCGGCTGCGGTCCTGCTTGGGTTCGTGGGGTGTAGCCATGAGTAGTTATTCTGCCCAGCTCGGCGGGCGACGCTGAAAGAAGGCCGTCATGCCCTCGATCACATCGGGGGTGCCGAAGAAGCTGCCGGACCGCTCGGCCAGGGCCTGCGCGGAGCGGTCGACCTCGGCCAGGATGGCGGCGGTGGCGAGTTTCTTACTCTCCGCCAGACCCTGCGGGGAACCCTTGCGCAGCTCGCCGACCAGGCGTTTCACCTCGGCATCCGGATCATCGGCGGCAATGCTGATCAGGCCGGTGCGCTCGGCTTCGGCGGCGTCGAAGGTCTCCCCGGTCTGGAAGTAGCGGGCCGCCGCGCGCGAGGTCAGGCGCGGCAGCAGGGTCAGCGAAATCACGAACGGCGCGAGCCCGAGCCGGGCCTCGGTGAGGGCGAAACTGCTGCCGCGACCCGCGACCGCGATATCGCACGCACCCACGATGCCCATACCGCCCGCGCGCACATTGCCGTCGATCTGCGCGATGACGGGCTTGGGCAATTCCAGGATGTCGCGCAGCACCCGCACCATCCAGCCGGTGCGAATACCGGCGGCGGCCGCCGGATCGGCGTCCAGCGCTTCCTTGAGATCCGCTCCGGCACAGAAGGTATTGCCGGTGTGGGTGAGCACCACCCCGCGCACCGCGGTGTCCGCGGCGGCCTGTTCCAGGCCCGCGAGCAGCTCCGTCACCAGTTTCGAGGACAGGGCGTTGCGATTGTGCGGGGAGTCCAGGGTCAGGACGGCGAATCCGTCCCGCACCTCGTAGCGCACGTACGGCGCGTCGGGGGTGGCGTCACTCATCGAATTTCCTTACGGGTCAAGAGAAGACGGCTCAGTCGGATACGGCTCAGTAGGACCGGGGCAGGCCGAGCGAGTGCTGTGCGACGAAGTTCAGGATCATCTCGCGGCTGACCGGGGCGACGCGCGCGATGCGCGAGGCCGCCAGCATGCCCGCCAGCCCCACATCGGAGGTGAGGCCGGAACCGCCGTGCGTCTGGATCGCCTGATCCAGCGCCTTGATACTGGCTTCCGCCGCAGCGTATTTCGCCATATTGGCGGCCTCGGCGGCACCGAAGTCATCGCCCGAGTCGTACAGGAACGCGGCCTTCTGCATCATGACCTTGGCCAGTTCCAGTTCGATCTTCACCTGTGCCAGCGGATGCGAAATGCCCTGGTGCGCACCGATCGGCACACCCTTCCACACCGCGCGCTCCTTGGCGTAGGTCACCGCGCGATCGATGGCGTAGCGGCCCATGCCGATCGCCATGGCCGCACCCATGATGCGTTCCGGGTTCAGGCCCGCGAACAGCTGCGCGATGGCGGCGTCCTCTTGGCCGACCAGGGCGGTGGCGGGCAGGCGCACATCATCGAGGAACAGCGTGAACTGGTTGTCCGGTTCGATGATGTCCATCTCCTGCTTCGTCTTCACGAAGCCGGGGGCATCGGTCGGGACGATGAACAGGGCGGGCTGGAGGTTGCCGGTCTTGGCGTTCTCGGTGCGCGCCACGATGAGCACGGCCTCGGCCTGATCGACACCGGAGATATAGACCTTGCGACCGCTCAGGATCCAGTCCTCGCCGTCCTTGCGGGCGGTGGTGGTGATCTTGTGCGAATTCGAGCCCGCATCGGGTTCGGTGATACCGAAGACCATCTTGCCGGTGCCGTCGGCCAGCTTGGTCAGCCAGTACTGCTTCTGCGCGTCGGTGCCGTACTTGGTGATGATGGTGCCGCAGATGGCCGGGGAGACCACCATGAGCAGCAGTCCGCAGCCCTGTGCGGCGAGCTCCTCCTGCACCAGCGCCAGCTCGTAGATGCCCGCGCCGCCACCGCCGTACTCCTCCGGCAGGTTCACGCCGAGGAAGCCGAGTTTGCCCGCCTCATCCCACAATTCGTCGAACGGCTCACCCTTGCGGGCCTTGGGTCCGGCGTAATCGCGGAAGTTGTATTTGGCGGCCAGCTTGGCCACGGCCTCGCGCAGGGCCTTCTGCTCATCGGTTTCGATGAAGCTCATCGTCTACTCCTGGTTTTCGCTGTCATCGGACTGGACCACGGCGAGCAGGGCGCCCACTTCGACCTGCTGACCGACCGTCACATTGAGTTCGGTGAGCACACCCGCGGCGGGCGCGGCGATGGTGTGCTCCATCTTCATCGCCTCCAGCCACAGAATGGGCTGGCCCTTCTCGACCCGGCTGCCCAGCTCCGCGCCGAGGCGGATGACCGCGCCCGGCATGGGAGCGAGCAGTGAACCCTCGGCCACCTGATCGGCCGGATCCTCGAAACGCGGCAGGCGGCGCACCGACACCGGGCCGAGCGGGGAATCCACCGCCACCAGATCGCCGTAGCGGGCGATCTCGAAGCGGCGGCGCACGGCACCGCGCTCACCGGGCACCAGCAGAATCACCAGATCCGGTGTGGCCTCCACCAATTCGAGGCCCGAATGGCCCTCGACATCGAGACCGGCGCGTGTGATGCGGTAGCGCACCTCATGCTTACCGCTCACGCGACTCTCGTAGGACTTGGACTGCGGTTGCGACGGCAGATTGCGCCAGCCGCTCGGCACACCGAAACCGACCTTGGCGTTCCTGCGGTTCGCGGCCGAATCCGCCAGTGCCGCAGCGACAATGGAGAGCTGCTCGGATTCCTCGGACACCAGCGGCGCGGACAACTTGTCCAGGCCGTGCGTGGCGAAGAAGGCGGTATCGGTGTCACCGGCCAGGAAGGCCGGATGCCGCAGCACCCGCACCAGCAGATCGCGATTGGTCACCAGACCGTGAATCTTGGCGCGCTGCAAGGCCGAAGCCAGGATGTGCGCGGCCTCGTCACGGGTCTCGGCGAACGAGATGACCTTGGACAGCATGGGGTCGTAATGCACGCCCACCACGGAACCGTCCACCACACCGGTGTCCAGGCGCACGCCCGGTTCGGTCAGCACGGTGAATTCGCCCGTGGTACCCGGGATGTCGAGCTTGTGCACCGGACCGCTCTGCGGCTGCCAATCGTGCGCCGGATCCTCGGCGTACAGGCGCACCTCGATGGAGTGCCCGCGCATGCCCGGCTGCGTCGCGGGCAGCGGGCGACCGGCGGCGACCTGCAATTGCAGGCGCACCAGATCCAGGCCGGTGACCTGCTCGGTGACCGGATGTTCCACCTGGAGACGGGTATTCATCTCCAGGAAGAAGAAATCGCCCTTCTCGTCGGCCAGGAATTCGACGGTGCCCGCACCCTCGTAGCCGATGGCCTCGGTGGCGAGCTTGGCGGCCTCGAACAGGCGCGCGCGCATCCCGTCGATCTTCTCGACCAGCGGGGACGGGGCTTCTTCGACGACCTTCTGATGGCGGCGCTGGATCGAGCACTCGCGCTCGCCCACCGCCCACACCGTGCCCTGGGTGTCGGCCATGACCTGCACCTCGATATGGCGGCCGGTTTCCAGGTAGCGCTCACAGAACACGGTCGGATCGCCGAACGCCGATTCCGCCTCGCGCCGTGCGCCTGCCAGCTGTTCGGTGAGGTCGGCGAGATCGCGCACCACGCGCATACCGCGACCGCCGCCACCCGAGGACGCCTTGATGAGCACCGGCAGCATATCCGCGGTGACCTCGGCCGGATCGAGCTCGGCCAGGACCGGGACACCGGCGGCGTCCATCATCTTCTTGGACTCGACCTTGGAGCCCATCTGCTCGATGGCGGCGACCGGCGGGCCGATCCAGGTCAGACCGGCTTCCAGTACGGCACGCGCGAATTCGGCGTTCTCGGAGAGGAATCCGTACCCGGGGTGGATGGCGTCCGCACCGGCGGCCAGCGCGGCCTCGATGATCAGTTCGCCGCGCAGGTAGGTCTCACCCGGGGTGTTGCCGGGCAGTCGAATGGCCGAATCCGCTTCCGCCACATGCGGTGCGGCGGCGTCGGCGTCGGAATACACGGCGGTGGTGGCGATTCCCATGCGACGGCACGTGGCGAATACGCGCCGTGCGATCTCACCGCGGTTCGCGACCAAGACGTTCGTAATGTCCATACCGGCACTCACATTCGGAAGACGCCGAAGCCCTCGGCGCCCTTGATCGGGGCATTGTGGATGGCGGACAACGCCATTCCCAATACCGTGCGGGTGTCGCGCGGGTCGATGACGCCGTCGTCGTACAGGCGGCCCGACATGAACATGGGCAGCGATTCGGCCTCGATCTGCGCCTCGATCATGGCGCGGATACCGGCGTCGGCCTCCTCGTTGAACGGAATGCCCTTGGCCTCATTGGCGGCCCGGCCCACGATGGAGATGACGCCCGCCAGCTGCGCACCGCCCATGACGGCGGATTTGGCGCTGGGCCAGGCGAATACGAAGCGCGGATCGTACGCGCGACCGCACATGCCGTAGTGTCCCGCGCCGTAGGACGCGCCCATGAGCAACGAGATATGCGGGACCTTGGAGTTCGACACCGCGTTGATCATCATCGCGCCGTGCTTGATGATGCCCTTCTGCTCGTACTCCTTGCCGACCATGTAGCCGGTGGTGTTGTGCAGGAACAGCAGTGGCGTGTTCTTCTGATTGGCCAGCTGGATGAACTGCGCGGCCTTCTGCGCTTCCTCGGAGAACAGCACGCCGCGCGCATTGGCGAGAATGCCGACCGGGTAGCCGTGCAGTTCGGCCCAGCCTGTAACGAGGCTGGAGCCGTACAGCGGTTTGAACTCGTCGAAATCGGAGCCGTCGACCACGCGGGCGATGACCTCGCGCGGATCGAACGGGATCTTCAGATCGGTCGGCACGATGCCGACCAGCTCTTCCTGGTCGTACAGCGGTTCGATCACCTCGGTGGCCGGACGCGGGGCCGGACCCTGCTTCTGCCAGTTCAGGCGGCGAACAATGGAGCGGCCCAGGCGAATCGCGTCCTGTTCGTCGGCGGCAAGGTAGTCCGCCAGCCCCGAGACGCGGGCGTGCATCTCCGCGCCGCCCAGCGATTCGTCATCGGATTCCTCACCGGTCGCCATCTTCACCAGCGGCGGACCGCCCAGGAACACCTTGGAGCGCTCCTTGATCATGACCGTGTAATCGGACATGCCCGGGATATACGCGCCACCGGCGGTCGAATTGCCGAAAACCAGTGCGATGGTGGGGATTCCGGCCGCCGACAGACGGGTGAGATCGCGGAACATGCGACCGCCCGGAACGAAGACCTCCTTCTGCGTCGGCAGATCCGCGCCGCCGGACTCCACCAGGCCGATGACCGGGAGCCGGTTCTCCAGCGCGATATCGTTCATGCGCAGGTTCTTGCGCAGCGTCCACGGGTTCGAGGTGCCGCCGCGCACGGTCGGATCCGGTGCGACGATCATGCATTCGACGCCCTCGACAATGCCGATACCGGCGATGACGCTCGCGCCCACGTGGAAGTCACTGCCCCAGGCGGCCAGCGGGGCCAGCTCCAGGAACGGTGAATCCTCGTCGATGAGCAGTTCGATGCGCTCGCGCGCGGTCAGCTTGCCGCGCTTGCGATGCCGCGCCATCTTGTCCGGGCCGCCGCCCGCGATGTTCTTGGCGTATTCGGCCTCGACCTCGCCGAGCTTGGTCGCCATCGCCTCGGCGGCGGCCTGATAGTCCGCCGACTTCGGGTCTACGGTGCTGCGCAGAATGCTCAAGACTGGAACCCCAATCGCTTTGCCGCCAGGGCGGTCAGGATCTCATTGGTGCCGCCGCCGATACCGAGAATGCGCACATCGCGGTACTGGCGCTCGACCTCGGACTCGCGCATGTAGCCGAGCCCGCCGAACAGCTGAACCGCCTGGTGCGCAACCCATTCCGCGGTCTCGACGGCGGTGTTCTTGGCGAAGCACACCTCGGCGATGAGATCGGTCTCGCCCTGTGCGGCGCGCTCGGCGATATGCCGGGTGTAGACGCGGGCCACATCGATGCGGCGCGCCATCTCCGACAGCGTGTTCTGCACGGACTGGCGGCTGATCAGCGGGCGGCCGAAGGTCTCGCGGTCGCGGGTCCACTGGAGGGTCAGGTCCAGGCAGCGCTGCGCCTGCGCGTACGCCTGCACCGCCAGGCCGACGCGCTCGCTCACGAAAGCGCTTGCGATCTGGGCGAATCCGGAGTTCTCCGCACCGACCAGATTCGACACCGGAACGCGCACATCGACATAGGAGAGTTCGGCGGTATCCGAGGCCAGCCAGCCCATCTTCTCCAGCTTGCGGCTGACCGTGAAACCGGGCGTGCCCTTCTCCACGATGAGCAGCGAAACACCGGCCGCGCCACTGCCTCCCGTGCGCACCGCCGTCACGACGTAATCGGCGCGCACACCCGAGGTGATGTAGGTCTTGGAGCCGTTGACGATGAACTCGTCACCATCGCGCACCGCGGTGGTGCGCAGATGTCCGACATCCGAACCGCCGCCCGGTTCGGTGATGGCGAGTGAACCGATCTTCTCGCCCGCCAGGGTCGGCTTGGCGAAACGCTCGATATGGTCGGCGTTCCCCGAGGCGATAATGTGCGGCACCGCGATACCGCAGGTGAACAGCGAAGCGAACAGGCCGCCCGAACCGCCCGCGTAATGCATTTCCTCGCACACGATGGCGGCGTCGATGGGATCGCCGTCCGAACCGCCGCCCGATTCCGGGAACTGGATGCCCAGCAGGCCCAGCGCGCCCGCCTTCTTGTGCAGTTCGCGCGGGATCTCACCGTCCCGCTCCCAGCCGTCCAGATACGGGAGCACCTCGCGCTCGGCGAATCCGCGCACGGTGGCACGCAATTCGCGCCGCTCCGGCGTCTCCCAGGGGTTCACAAAGGCAGTGCTCATGGCAGCAGCTCCACAGGAATTTCGATGTGCCGAGCCCGAAGCCATTCCCCGAGCCCCTTGGCCTGTGGATCGAAACGCGCCTGATAGGCCACGCCCTCCCCGAGCAGACCCTCGACAATGAAGTTGATCGCGCGCAGATTCGGCAGCACATGCCGGGTGATCGGCAGTTTCGCGGTTTCCGGCAGCAGCAGGCGCAGCTCGTCCACGGTGAGCGCGTGCACCAGCCAGCGCCACTGCTCATCGGTGCGCACCCAGACGCCGATATTGGCATTGCCGCCCTTATCGCCACTGCGCGCCAGGGCGATGGTGCCGAGCGGGACGCGCTTGGTCTCACCCTGCGGAAGCGGCTGCGGCAGTGCGGGTTCGGGCACCTCGGCCAATTCCAGGGTCTCCCCCGCCGGTGCGATGTCCACCGCGCTGCCATCGGGCAGCACCGCGATATGCGGAACTTCCTTCGCGTCCACATAGCCCGGCGTGAACACGCCGTACGGGCCGCCGTTTCCGGGCGGGGCGGTCAGCGAGAAGCCCGCGTAGCTGGCCAGAGCCAATTCCACTGCCACGCTGGAGAATCCGCGCCCCACCTTGTTCGGGTCCGGATCGCGCACCACACAGCGCAGCAGTGCGCTGGCCTGCTCCTCGGTCTCGGCGTCCGGCCGGTCCAGGCGGGCCAGGGTCCAGTCCAGTTCGGCGGGCCGCACCGGCAGCCAGGCTTCCAGCTGTCGTTGCGCCAGTTCGGCTTTGGCCTCGATATCCAGGCCGGTGACGATGAACTCCATCTCATTGCGGAAACCGCCGATGGTGTTCATCGAGACCTTGGTGCGCGGCGGCGGCGCTTCACCCTTCACACCGCTGATGAGCACCCGATCCGGGCCGTCCTGGGAGAGTTCGATGCTGTCCAGGCGCGTGGTCACATCCGGTCCGGCGTAGCGCGCGCTCTGGATCTCGTACATGAGCTGGGCTTCGACGGTGTCCACGGTGACCGCGCCGCCGGTGCCCTCATGCTTGGTGATGACACTGCTGCCGTCCCGGCGCACCTCGGCGAGCGGGAAGCCCGGCCGGTTCAGATCCGCGATCTCGGTGAAGAAGGCGAAATTGCCGCCGGTGGCCTGGGTGCTGCATTCGATGACGTGCCCCGCCACCACCGCGCCCGCCAGCGCGTCGTAATCGGTTCGGCCCCAGCCGAAATGCGCGGCGGCCGGGCCGACCACCAGGGCGGCGTCGGTGACGCGACCGGTCACCACGATGTCCGCGCCCGCGTTCAGGCTTTCGGCGATACCCCACGCGCCCAGATAGGCATTGGCGGTCAGCGGCGCACCGAGGCCGAGTTCGCCCGCGCGCGGCAGCAGATCGTCACCGGTCACATACGCGACCTTCGGTGCGAGACCGAGCTTTTCGGCGACCTCGCCGACCCGCTGGGCCAGTCCGGCCGGATTCAATCCGCCCGCGTTGACGACGATCTTCACACCCTTGTCCAGGGCCAGGCCGAGATTGCTCTCCAGCTGTCGCACAAAGGTTTTGGCGTAGCCGAGGTTGGCGTCCTTCATGCGATCCCGGCCCAGGATCAGCATGGTGAGTTCGGCCAGATAATCGCCGGTGAGCACATCGAGCTGCCCGCCCTCGAGCATCTCGCGCATGGCGCTCATCCGGTCCCCGTAGAAGCCGGAGCAGTTGCCGATCCGAATGAGGTCCGGATCGTCGCCGAGCTGACTCATTACTGGGCCTCCCTGTGCACCCGCATGGCGCAGCGCCATCGCTGCGGTCGGTTACAGGGTCACATCGCCCCAGAAAAAAATCAAGCCTGCGTGCTTGTTAATTGGCTGAGAGCTTCGGCCGGAGCCCCCGAGACCGGCCCGAACCCCGCCAGGCAAACTATTGCGGTGTCCAAAGACGTCGCCATGATCGTGCTGCTAGCCCTGGCCGGATTCCTCTACGGCGGGGCCTACTCGACCTGGAAGACCGCACGCCCGCTCGCGATCGCACTCGGCGTGGCCGGAGTGCTGGCGACAGCGGGCGCAGTGCTCTATCTCCTCTAGCTACCGCCTACTACTCCGCCTCCAGGCGGAAGATGCGCAGATCCTCCGGCACACCGCTGAGCGGGGCCGCGAAAAAGCTGCGCCGATACGGCCGGACACCGAAACCGAGCTCCTCGAGGGTCTCGGGCTTCAGGGACTCCAGCGTCACCGCCGACATCATGGTGTTGCCGTTACCGCCCGCCGCCATCACCCGCGCGGCGATCGTGACATCCACACCCAGCCAATCGCCGCCGATCTCACGCGGAGTGCCCGTATGCAGGCCCATGCGCATCTGCGGGCGATAGCCGTTGACATTCACATTGGTGAGATTCTCCTTGGCCGCCACCGCGGCTCGCACCGCGCGATCCGCGGACGGGAACACCGCCATCAGACCGTCACCCATGCGCTTGATGACCTGACCGCCGCGATCGGCGATCGGCGGCTCGATGGCCTTGGCCACCCGGCGCAACAGTTCCAGGGTCTGTTCGTCACCGGCGGCCAGCGACCAACTGGAGAAGGCCACCAGATCGGTGAACATGATGGTGATCTCCTGGGTGCCGCGACCCTTACCGACGCGTTCCAGCATGGCCTGCCAGACCTGCAACGCGCCCAGGCCCAATTCGCGTGCGGCACTGGGTGAATCGCCGACCAGTTTGTCCGCGGCACGGGCAACGGCACGGGCCCCGCCCGGACCGGAAACCGAGAGCGGATCACCGAAAGCCGGGTCACCGGGCAGGTTTTCGCGGGCCTTGCGGACCAGGCCGATCAGATCACCGCGCTGATTCGCGGCATTGACCAGTGCCGAAAGCTGCCCGCTCGGGAAGCGGCGGCGGCCGTTCGCGGCATCGGTGTCGTCGAGGGAATCATCGACCGATTCGGTCGGGACCAGCGGAATCACCACGTCGGGGTCGATGCGGGGTGCGCGCGACTCACGAGCACGGGATCCATTCGCCTCCCGCGACCGCTTGCGATCGGTTCCCAGTCCTTCCGAGCGGGGGGCGTCGGATGCGCGCTCGCCGCCGTCGGAGGGTCGTTCGCTCACGCCCAGAGCGTATCTCAGCGCTTGATCTCCGGATGGATTAATGACTGCCACCTGACACCTTCCGATCGGTCCGAGCGGCCACATCATTGGGCCCGCCGATGTACGAGTGTTTTGGTTGCTGGGCCGATGCTACCCAGCTCCGGAGGGGTCCGCCAGACACTTGCGACCCGATTCGACGGTATTCATACAGTGTTTCCCGGCACACCCGGAGCGAGAGTCCCCCGACCACCGGAAACGACATCGGCCCGATACGGATTTCTCCGTATCGGGCCGATATTCGCCGCCGAGCCGGGCAGTGGCCGGCGGCATCCCCGGGCAGGGTCTATGCGTCGCGCTTATTGACTACGAACAGCGCGGCTCCGAAAACGATTCCGACGAACACGGCGAAGTACAGCAGACTGCCCCACGGGCCCCAATGCCAGTTGGATCCGGCCGCGTCCGCACCCGCCGAATAGAAGTGACCGGCGTTCGCGAAAGGCATGAACGCGCCCACATTCCGGCCGAAGCTGCCGAACGCGCTGAGCAGCGTTTCCAGCACGGTCGGCCACAGGATGATCAGCGAGATCGCCGCGGCGCTCTGCCGCACCAGCACGCCGACGCCGACGGCCAGCACCACGGACAGGAAGGCGTAGATCGGGACGCCGTAAATGGCACGGGCGTTATCGGCATTGGACAGCACCAGGGCCGCGCCGCCCTCCGAACCGCTGATCGCCTTTGCCAGCAGGAAGGAAAGCAGGGTCAGCACGCCGATCAGGACCGCGCCGAAGGCGCCGATCAACAGTGCTTTGGTGATCAGCACCTTATCCCGAGCAGGGGTTGCTAGAAATGTGCTGCGAATGGTGCCGAACCGATACTCGCTGGTTATCGCGAGCGCCGCCAAGATCATCAACACCAGTACGCCGAAGCCGCTCACACCGCCGACGACGGTGGTCACGTGCAGGGGCGGGGTATCGGCCTTGGGCGAGCGATTCACCGCCGCCACCAGGGCCGCGAAGCCCAGACCCAGCGCCACGATGATCGCCGAGCACCACCACGGAGACCGGGTCGAGGTGAGTTTGATTCGTTCCGCCGCGAGTACGCCCATCAGAGCGCACCTCCCATCACCTGGTCGAAGCCTTCGCCGTGGTACTCCACCACACTGCCGGTCATCCGCATGAACGCCTCCTCCAGCGACGCGCGCTGCGGTGACAGCTCGAAGAGCGTTATGTCATTGGCGCCGGCCAGTTTTCCGACCGCGTCCGACGTGACGCCCGCGACCACCAGGGCCGGGCCGTCATTGTCCGCGCCCGCCTCACGCACCGTCATACCATTGGAGGTGAGCAGGCCGCGCAACTGATCCAGCTGCGGACTGCGCACGCGCACAGACTGTTCCGACGCCTTCTCGATGAAATCCTTTGTGGTGGTGTCGGCCATCAGCTGGCCGCGGCCGATCACGATGAGATGCTCTGCGGTCTGCGCCATTTCGGACAGCAGATGGCTGGAGACCAGCACCGTGCGGCCCTCCGACGCCAGCCGCTGCATGAAACGGCGAATCCACAGAATGCCCTCGGGATCCAGGCCGTTCACCGGTTCGTCGAACAGCAGCACCTTCGGATCACCCAGCAGCGCACCCGCCAGGCCGAGCCGCTGCGACATGCCGAGCGAGAAACCGCCGGCGTTCTTATTGGCCACCTCCGCGAGGCCGACCAGGCGCAGCACCTCCTCCACGCGTGCCGCCGGAATGTCATTGGACGCCGCCAGCCAGCGCAGATGTGCGCGCGCCGAACGATTCGGATGCACCCACTTGGCATCGAGCAGCGCGCCGACCTCGGTCAGCGGACGCTTCAAATCGCGATACGGCTTACCGTCGATGAGCGCGGTACCGGACGTCGGTTCGTCCAACCCCAGAATCATCCGCATGGTGGTCGACTTACCCGCCCCATTCGGGCCGAGAAAGCCGGTCACCAACCCCGGACGAACCGTGAACGACAGATCCGACACCGCGACGGTCTGCCCGTAGTGTTTGGTCAGGCCCCTCAGTTCGATCATGGGGACCAGTCTTCCCGAAGATCCGGTCCCGCACTATCGACCAGAGGTCGCGCGTCCCCTCAACCTCGAGGATGACCTGCTCTACCCCCTTCCAGGGGACTTCCCCCCGGACAATCCGGACTCGGCGGCGCGCCGAAACCCTCGGACGC
Organism: Nocardia sp. NPDC052001; assembly: GCF_040680615.1. Lineage (NCBI taxonomy): Bacteria > Bacillati > Actinomycetota > Actinomycetes > Mycobacteriales > Nocardiaceae > Nocardia > Nocardia sp. NPDC052001. The sequence continues at coordinate 69,972 of NZ_JBFAXC010000017.1, forward strand.
CGGGTCAGAGCGCGGGCGAAGAGGCTTGTGCCCAGAAACGTTTCGGGATGCGGCCCGCCTCGCGCGCCAGCCAACCCGCCTGGACGGCATTCGCCATGGCCGTCGCCATCAGGGCGGGCTTGCGGGCGCGGGTGACAGCGGTGGCGAGCAGGACCGCGGCGCAACCCAATTCCATCGCCAGGGCGGCATCGCTGGCGGTGCCGATACCCGCGTCCAGGATGACCGGGACGCCCGCGGCGGCCACGATCATCTCGATATTGTGCGGATTGCCGATGCCCAGGCCGGTACCGATCGGCGAGCCCAGGGGCATGACCGCGGCGCAACCCGCATCCTCGAGACGGCGCGCGAGCACCGGATCGTCGGTGGTGTACGGCAGCACGGTGAAACCGTCGTCCACCAATTGCTCTGCGGCATCGACCAATTCGATGGCATCCGGGAGCAGGGTGCGCTCATCGGCGATGACTTCCAGCTTCACCCAATCGGTTTCGAGCGCCTCACGGCCCAGGCGCGCGGTGAGCACGGCCTCGGCGGCGGTGCGGCAACCCGCGGTATTGGGCAGCGGGGCGATCTCCAGGCGCTTGAGCAGATCCAGCACGCCGGTGCCGCCCGCGGCGTCCACGCGGCGCATGGCGACCGTGGTCAGCTCGGTACCCGAGGCGATCAGGGCCTCCTCCAGCACCGCGAGATTCTCCGCGCCGCCGGTGCCCATGATGAGCCGCGAACCGAAACTGCGGCCCGCGATCACCAGCGGATCGATGCCGCTAGCCACCCTGCACCGCCGTCAGCACCTCGAGCTCCCAGCCGCGCCCAACCTGCTCATCCCAGCGCGACTTCGGGAACAGCGCGCCGTCCACCGCCACCGCCACGCCCTGACACGGCAGATTCAACTGCTCCAGCACCTGGCGCACCGTCGGGGCCTCGGCGAACTCGTGGTCCTCACCGTTGACGGTGATACCGACCGGAACTGCGGTCATCGGACTCCTCCTGAAGAGATGGGGGCGGACGTGCGGAAGCGTCCCGGATCGGCGGATCGCGCCTCGGGGAGCTGAGCATCGGCGAGCAGGGACAACACTGCGTCAACCGTGACGGGGGTATCGAGAATTCCATTGCGGCCGTGCCCCGTCGCCGCGATCACGCGCTCATCGAGATAACCGATGAGCGGCAGATTGTCCGGCGATCCCGGCCGCGAACCCGCGATGGCCTCGGCGAATTCGTACTCCCCGATACCCGGCAGGATCGCCTCGGCATCGGTGATGAGATCCCGCACGCCCGCCACCGTCACAGCCGTATCGAACCCCTGCTCGTATTGCGTTGCGCCCAGCACGATTCCGTCACTGCGCGGCACCAGATAGATGGGCCGCCCGTGCACTCGAGCGCGAATCACACTCTCCGGCGGCGTCGGCGCACTGGGCCGCCGCCGCAACCGCAGAATCTCACCCTTCACCGGGCGAACCGGCAGCCCCGGCCACAACTGGGCGGCAGCCGCCCCGGCCGCGAGCACGACCCGATCATGCGACAGTTCCGCGAGCGAATTCACCCTCTCCGCGCGAAACTCAACGCCTCCCGCCACGCAGGCGGACCGCAGCGCGTTCACCAGCGCGCGATTGTCAACGGCGGGTTCGGAATTCGCGAGCAATCCGGCACGCACGGTACGAGCCAGACCGGGTTCGAGCGCGCGAACGCCACTGCGATCCAACAACCGCAGATGCTCGTCACCGGCCCCGTCTCCCCGCGCGGACATCTCCGGGATATCACCAGGTCGTGCGGTCTCGGACGTGGGCAGCGCACGCGCGCTATCCAGCGTCGGCAAGGGCTGGGCATTCACCCAATCAGCGATGGTGCGCAAGTCCGCCGCGTCGGCGGTGTCGAGAGCGACCGTGAGCGTGCGCGTCGCGGTGAATAGTTCGGTAGTCGCATGAGCTTGCAAGCGAGCCGCGAATTCGGGCCACCGCGCCAGCGAAGCGGCCCCGAACGCGAGCGCGGCCTCCTCCCCCGGCCACCCCTCCGACAGCGGCGCGAGCATCCCGCCCGCCACCCACGAGGCCCCCGACCCATTCGCCGGATCGAACAGCGTGACCGCCCACCCCGCCCCGGCGGCACGCCATGCCACCGAAAGCCCGATCACACCGCCGCCCACGACGGCCAGAGTCCGCACTACATCCACCTAACTGTGTTCGATTGCGCCGCCTCCGGCAGCGCGGTTCGCGGCCCCCGAAGCCCCGGCTCTTCCCTCCTCCGCTCCTCCGCTTCGCTCCCCCGCTCCGTCAGTCCAGACCCGGGGCGGGCCGCGAATCAGAAGTTCGGCATGGCGGGGCCGGTGTCTTCGAAGGCAACGAGCGGTGGCCCCGCACGCAGGTCACACCGTTCGTTTCGCCTCACCACGGTAGCGCGACTAGCGTCGGAGGCGTGCAGCCCTCCCACTCGAACCGGCCCGCCACACCGCGTGAACGCCTCGCCGACGCACGTCTGTACCTGTGCACCGATGCCCGCCGGGAGACCGGTGACCTTGCCGACTTCGCCGATGCCGCCCTGGCGGGTGGCGTGGACATCATTCAGTTGCGAGATAAGGGTTCGCCCGGCGAGAAGGAGTTCGGGCCGCTCGAGGCCAAGGCCGAACTGGGTGCGCTTGCCGAATTGAAGGCCGCCGCGCGCAGGCACGGGGCGCTCGTGGCCTGCAATGACCGCGCCGATATCGGACTGGCGGCGGGCATCGACGTGCTGCATCTGGGCCAGGGCGACCTGCCGCCCTGGTACGCCCGCAAGATCCTCGGCCCGGATGTGGTGATCGGACGGTCCACCAATAACCGGGCGCAGGCGGGGCTCGCCGCCATCGATGAGCACATCGACTACTTCTGCACCGGGCCCGTGTACGCCACCCCGACCAAGCCGGGTCGTCAGGCGTCCGGGTTGGAGCTGGTGCGCTCCACCGCCGAATCACACACCGCACGACCCTGGTTCGCCATCGGCGGCATCGACGATCAGCGCCTGCCGGAGGTGCTGGCGGCGGGCGCCACCCGAATCGTGGTGGTGCGGGCCATTACCGCCGCCCGCGATCCGGAATCGGCCGCCCGTGCGCTCAAGCAGCAGGTGCTGGACAACCTCGCCAACTGAGCCTCAGCTCAGCGGCACCGGGTCCAGGCGGATCTGGACGCCGTTGAGGTGGGACATGCCTGCCAGGCGTTCCACATCTCCGGGGTCGGTGGACATGAGTTCGTTCGGGTTGGCTCCGCCGGCGGCGTTGGCTCGGCGCCAGCCGCCGTTATGGCCCCAGCCGTGCGGGATGGCCACCGCGCCTTCGGTCATGTCTTCGGTGAGGTGGGCTGTCACCTCTATGGAGCCGTGGGCGGAGGTTACGCGGCAGCGGGAGCCGTCCGAGATGCCCACCACTGCCGCGTCTTTGGGGTTGATGCGGGCGGCTTGGGTGCGGTCGCCGCGCATGAGGAGTTCGGAGTTGTGCATCCAGGAGTTGTGGGATTTGAGTTCGCGCATGCCGATCACGCGGAGGGGGTAGGACGGGTCGGCGGGGGCGGCGGTCAGGTCGCGGAGTTCGGCGAGGATTTCGGCGGGGGCCAGGTGGACACGGTTGTCCTTGTGCTGCACCACTTCTCGCAGGACACCGGTCGTGATGGAATCCGCGAGGACCAGGCCGTGCGGATGGCGGCGGAGCATTTTCAGGCTGAGACCGCCGCGGCGCAGCCCGAACAGGTCGCCGTAGGGGCCGGTGCGGACGGCCAGATCGACCAGCAGACGCGGGGTGGGGCGGGCCGCGCGGCCGCCGGGGAGACCGCGCAGGCGGCTGAGCAGGCCACCGGCGGCCTTGGGGCCGATGACGAAGGGCTGCACGCCGATTCGGGTCGCGATGGCGTCGATGATCTGCCATTCCTCGCGCGCCTCGCCGTACGGTTCCAGGACCCGTTCGGTGTACTGCGTGTACGGGGTGGGTGCGAGCGCGGTGAACGGCAGCGGGATGTCATCGCGTTCCAGGAAGGTGGTGGCGGGGAGGATGTAGTCGGCGGTCCGATTGGTCTCGTTGACGTACAGGTCGATGGAGACGTGCAGATCGAGTTGGGTCATGGCGGTGGCCAATTCGCGGCCGTTGGGGACCGAGGAGACCGGATTGCCCGCCGAGGTGAACAGGGCGCGGAGCCGGCCCGGGCCGGGGGTGGTGATCTCCTTGGCCATGATGGCGGCGGGGAAGGTGCCGAGCACATCCGGGAAATCGCCTATGCGGGAACGGTTCTTGCCGTATTTGATCAGGCCCAGCCGGGCGTTCAGTTTCGAGACGGCGACCAGCTCCCTGCCGAACACCGAACCGCCGGGCTTATCCAGATTGCCGGTGACCAGCGCCAGCACATCGATCAGGAACGCGACCAGGGTGGCGTGGCGGCCCAGGCAGGTGCCGGTGCGGCCGTACACGGCGGCGGATTCGGCGCGAGCCAGATCACGGGCGAGGGCGCGCACGGCATCGGGCTCCAGCCCGGTCACCGTCGCGGTCGCTTCCGGCGTGAATCGTGCTACGGCAGCGCGCAATTCGTGCGCACCGGCGGATTGGCGGCGGATCGCGTCCGCGTCTTCCAGACCTTCGGCGAAGATGACCTGGAGCAGGCTCGCGAGCAGCCAGGCGTCGCCGTCGGGACGTACCCCTACATGTTCGAACAGCTGCGCGGTCTCGGTGCGCCGCGGATCGACCACCAGCACCCTCCCGCCGCGTTTGGTGATCGCCGCGAGTTTCTCGCGAATTCGCGGCACGCTCATCGCACTACCGTGTGACACAACGGGATTCGCGCCCAGCATGAGCAGGAAATCGGTGCGGTCCAGATCCGGGACCGGTACCGAGGTCAGCGATCCGTACAGCAGTTCGCTGGCGACGAAACGATTGTTGATGTCCTGCGAGCCCGCCGAATATACGTGGCGAAGTCCGGCCGCGAGCTGAAAACCCACCAGCCACAACATATGTGAATAGGAGAACGAGGAGGGGTTGCCGAAGTACCAGCCCAGGCTCTCGCGCCCGTGCGCGCCGATTATGCCGCGCAACCGCGCGCCGATATCGTCCAGCGCCTCGTCCCAGGTGACCCGCTCGAACCCATTCCCGGTGCGCCGCAAGGGATACAGCACCCGATCCGGATCATTCTGTATCTCGCTGAACGCGATTCCCTTCGGGCACGCGTTCCCCTTCGAGAGCGGATGCGACTTATCGGCGCGCAGTCGCACCAGCCGCCCGTCCTCGACGGTGGCGATCAGTCCGCAGAGTGGTTCGCAGATCCGGCAGTATGTGGGAATCTCACGCTCGCTCACGCCTCAAGACAACACCTGAGCCAGCGTGAGGTACAACACATTTCCGGCCAGATCAGCGGCGGCCGCGCCCGCGCCGATCCGGGCATCTCGGGCATTGCCATTGCCATCCGTGCGCAACCAGAGGAACTCCGCATCGGGCAGTTCCAGGGTGCGTGGCAATGCGGCCGCCACCGCCGCCGGATCGTCCAATCCGGCCAGGCTCACCCGCGCCGGGGTGGCGCGCAACAGCGGCCATGCGGCCTCGAAACCCGGATGCAGCGGGCGGGCGTCCACTTCGGCCTCGGGCACCCACGCCAATTCGGCGCTTTCCAGATTCGCCTCGGTGCGCAGCCGGGTGGCCGCGTCCGCGATAACCGTGGTGTACGTCCAGCCACTGGCGGCGGTGGCGGTCACCCGCGAGGCCCGCACCCGGATGGATCCGGCGGTGATGCCCGCCTCCTCCTCGGCCTCGCGGACGGCGGCGTGCACGCTCGTCTCATGGCTGTCGCGGGCGCCGCCGGGCAGTGCCCAGGTACCGCCCTGATGACTCCAGGCCGCGCGATGCTGCAGCAGCACCGCCGACCCGCCATCGGCCAGCGGGGCGCGCAGCAACAGTCCGGCAGCTCCGAATCGACCCCACTGTCGGGTGCCATCCGGGCTTTCCGCCCAGCCGTCGCCGTCACCACGCATGCTCGCATCCCATCCTCGGACCCGTGCCGTACAGAGATCCGGGTGTTCCCGCGTCACGGCACAGGTACGTCCACAATAAGCTCATCCGAGTGCTACAAGTCGATCGTCCGGTTTCGGTCAGTGGGAGGTGAACATGGTTCGCACCGAGCAGTTGCGGCTGGACGAGCTGTCCCCCCGCGCGGCCGCGGCGGCCGTGCGCGAACGGCTCTCGACCACCGAGATGCGGCTGTTCGCACAGTCCTCACCGGCCAAATTGATCGCCGTCGGACTGGTACTGCTCGGCATGTGCCTGGCGGCGGGCGTGGTCACCGCGAGCGCGGTGAACAATCGGCAGCACGCGCTCGATGTGCTTTTGGATCAGAGTGAGCCGGACGCGTATTCGGCCCAGCGGCTGTACACCGCCCTGTCGGTGGCGGACGCCTCGGCGGGCACCGCGTTCATCTCCGGCGGGCTCGAACCCAAAACCGTGCGCGACCGCTACAACCAGGCGGTCGGCGAGGCCGCGGCCGAACTGGTGACGCAGTCCAATCGCAGTGGCGGAGACGCGGATACGCATCTGCGCACCGGTATCTCCACCGGGCTGCCGGTGTACTGCGGCATCGTGGAGACCGCGCGCGCCAACAATCGCAGCGGACTGCCGGTCGGGGCGGCCTACCTCAGCGAGGCGTCGAACCTCATGCAGGGCACCGTGCTGCCGATGGCGCAGGAATTGCAGGAGCATCGCGCCGCCGCCATCACCAGCACCCAGCGCAGTCATGTGCGACCGCCGTGGCCCGCCATCGTGACGCCGCTGCTGGCGGTGGCGGTGCTGGTCGCGGCGCAGTGGTTCCTGTTCCGGCGCTGGCACCGGGTGCTCAATGCCGGACTGCTGCTGGCCACCGGGACCATGGTGGTGCTGCTGGGCTGGACGGTCATCGCCGGATTCATCTCCGCCGTCGACACCACCGACTCCCGCGATTCGGGCAGCATTCCCACCGCGGCGCTCACCGAGAGCCGCATTCTCGCCCAGCAGGCGCGCACCGCCGAAACGCTGAAGCTGGTGCGGCGCGATACCAGCGCCGAATACGACAAGACCTTTGACCAGGCCGTAGGCAAACTGCAGGCCATTCTGGCGGGATATTCCAGCCACGCGCCCGGCGCGACCGAGGTGAAGACCGCGAGCTCGGCGCTGGATCGCTGGAAGGCCGCGCATCAGCGCATGAACGACGCGCTCTCCAAGGGCGACTTCATCGGCGCGGGCGCGGTCGCCACCGGCCCCGGCGCGAACGAGGCCACCGCCCAGGTCGACGCCCTCGACACCGCCCTCGGCAACGGCATCACCGATACCCGGAACGAATTGCGCGCCAACACCTCCCACGCCGCGCGCACCCTCGATCTCCTCGCCCCGGGCGCACTGGTGCTGAGCACCGCCGCCGCCGTATTGGTCGCCGCGGGACTGTGGCCGCGACTACGGGAGTACCGATGAACCGACACTCGGCGCTACGAACCATCGGAGTGATCGCGGCCGCGCTCGCGGTCGTGAGCGGCTGCGCGGACGGAGCCGCGCCCGCACCGTCGAGCCATGTGCCCAGCTATATGGAACCGCCGCTGCCCTCGGGAGCCATTGCAGCACAGACGCAGACGCCGCTGCCGCCGTCGGTGGACACCTGCGGGGATCCGACGGCGAGCCTGCGACCGGCGAGCACCGCCGGGCCGAGCGTGGACGCCATTCGAGCGCGCGGGCGACTACTGGTCGGATTGGATCCGGGCAGCAATCTGTTCAGCTTCCGGGATCCGACCAGCGGGGCGCTCACCGGATTCGATGTGGATATCGCACACGAACTGGCGCGGGATCTGCTCGGGAATCCGGATGCCATCGAATACCGCATTCTCGGATCCGCCGATCGTGAACGCGCGCTCCAGGAGCACACCGTCGACGTCGTGGTGAAGACCATGACCATCAATTGCGAACGGCGGCAACGGGTCACCTTCTCCACCTCGTATCTGCAGGCCCATCAGCGGGTGCTCACGGTGCGCGATTCCGGCGTCTCCGGGCTCACCGATCTGGCGGGCAAACGCCTGTGCGTGGTGCGCGGCACCACCTCGCTGGACCTGGTGCGCATCCAGCAGCCCGCGGTCTCCATACTGACCGTGCCGAGCTGGGCGGACTGCCTGGTGGTGCTGCAGCAGCGACAGGTCGACGCCATCAGCACCGATGACACGCTGCTGGCCGGACTGGCCATCCAGGACCCGGCCATCGAGGTGGTCGGGCCGAACCTCAGCACCGAGCAGTACGGCATCGGAATATCCCAGGGCTCGGACGATCTGGTGCGCTTCGTCAACGGCACCCTGGAACGCATTCGCTCCGACGGCACCTGGAATCGCCTCTACCAGCGCTGGCTGGCCACCGAGCTCGGCGACGCCGCCATTCCGCCCGCGCCGAGGTACCGCGACTGATGCACACCCCACAGGAGCCCGACCCGACCCAGGCCACCGAGCGCGTGGCCGAACCCACCCAGGCCACCACGCGGCACGATGAGGCCGAATCGGCTGCCACCCAGCAGCATTCGGCTTCCGGCACGGCGGTGAGCACCGGGCGCACACCCACCCGGCCCTCACAGCGCACCGCGCGAATGGCGCGGACGCGCCCCGTGGTGCGACGGCTCGGGGCCGGGCTGGTGCCGATTCCGGCGGTGGAACAGGTGGATCCGGAGAAGGCGGTGCTCGCCGATCCGATGGTCGCGGAGGGCCGCCGATTCTGCTGGCGCTGCGGCAAACCGGTGGGGCGCGCCACCGCGGCGCATCCGGCCGCCACCGCCGGGACGTGCGAGACCTGCGGTGCGCCTTATGATTTCCGGCCGTCACTGCAACCCGGGGATCGCGTCGCGGGACAGTACGAGATCCAGGGCTGTATCGCGCACGGCGGGCTCGGCTGGATCTACCTGGCCATCGATCGCAATGTGAGCGACCGTTGGGTGGTGCTCAAGGGCCTGCTGCACGCCGGTGACGCCGAGGCGCAGGCGGTGGCCGTGGCCGAACGGCAATTCCTGGCCGAGGTGGTGCACCCGAGCATCGTCAAAATCCACAATTTCGTGGAACATCCGGGCTCGGACGGCTCCCCCGTCGGCTACATCGTGATGGAATACGTCGGCGGGCATTCGCTGCGCGATCTGCTCGAACAGCACACCCGGCCAGAACGCATGCCGGTCACCGAGGCCATCGCGTACCTGCTGGAAATCCTTCCGGCACTGGACTATCTGCATTCGGTGGGCCTGGCCTACAACGATCTCAAGCCGGACAACATCATGGTCACCACCGACCGGGTGGAACTCATCGACCTCGGCGCCACCGCACCCTTCGAAGCGTACGGAAACCTGTACGGCACCAGGGGATTCCAGGCACCGGAGATTCCGCAGACCGGGCCCACCATCGCCTCGGACATCTACACGGTCGGCCGCACCCTGGCGGTGCTCACCCTCGACCTGCCGATGGAGAAGGGCGCGTACGTCGAGGGCATCCCGGCCGCGAAGGATCAGCCGGTGCTGGCCCGGCACCAGTTCTTCCACCGGCTGCTGCTGCGCGCCACCGATCCGGATCCGGATCGCCGCTTCGGGTCCGCGCGACTGCTCAGCGGTCAGCTCACCGGTGTGCTGCGGGAAATCCTCGCGGTCGAGACCGGCAATGAACATCCGCAGCTGTCAACGCTTTTCAGCCCGCCGCGCACCAGTTTCGGCACCGCGGAGCTGGTGGCGCAGACCGATGGACTCATCGACGGCGTCGAACGCGGCACCCTGCTGCGTCCCCGCGATGTGGTGGCCGCGCTGCCGGTGCCGCTGGTCGACCCGACCGACCCGTCCGCGGCGCTACTGGCCGGGGCCGCACACCCCGAGGCCCGGCACGCGCTGGACGAACTGCGGCACGCGCGCCAGCGCGCGGCGGCCGAACCCGGCGGCGCACCGGAGACTTTCGAACTCGAGGTGACCCTGGCCGAGGCGCGCGCGCATCTCGACCTGGAGGAACCGGCCGCCGCCCGCATGCTGCTGCGCCGCCTCACCGATAACGGGGAACCACCGTCCCAGGACTGGCGCGCGGACTGGTACCTGGGCATGATCGAACTGCTGGAACAGGATTACGAACGCGCCTTCGCCCGCTTCGATGCCGTGCTCCAGGCCATCCCGGGTGAGATAGCGCCCAAACTCGCGCTCGCCGCCACCGCGGAACTCATTCTGCAACACTGGGATTCACCCGATCCCGAGGAATGGCGCGCCTACGCCGAGAACTACTACGCCACCGTGTGGCGCACCGATCGCGGCGTGGTCAGCGCGGCGTTCGGCCTGGCCCGGCAACTCGCCGCCGCCGGGGATACCACCGCCGCCGTGCACGCCCTGGACGAGGTGCCGCCCGCCTCGCGGCACTATTCCGAGGCCCGGATGACGGCGGTGCTCATGCTGCTGGCCAGCGCGCCGGTCGCACAGCTCGACGAAAGCACGCTGCACGTGGCAGCCGCTCGCGTACAGGCGCTGCCGTCCGGTGAGAGCCGCACCGCGCAACTGCGCATCCTGGTGCTCGGCACCGCACTGGGCTGGTTGCAGGCGGGGAACGCCCCGAAAACGGGTGATGCCAAGATATTCGGCGCACCATTCACCGAACGGGATCTGCGGCGCGGTATCGAAACCGGTCTGCGCGGTCTGGCCCGCTTCGCGCCCGGGCGCACCCACCGATACGCGCTGGTGGATCTCGCCAACGCGGTGCGCGCCAAATCCTGGTTCTGAGAACACAACAGCCTGGCTCCGAGTACGACGGTCCGGATCCGGGCACATCAGCCCTGGTTCCGGGGACCGGAAGGCCCCGTGCCGCACTGCGTACCTTCGGAGGCAGCCGAGAGGATCCGGGTACTGGCGAGGGAGGGTCAGTACCCAGCGCAGTTGTGCGTTGGGCGGCACGGGTTCCGGTGGATCCGCGCTCGGGGGGAACCGGATCCGAGTAGCACTCTGGCAGACCGATCGTGATGTTTTGGTGAAGATGCCCGGAAAGCGGCTACCGCGCTGGTCAGCCCACCAGGCGAGCGGCCGCGCGCGCGATGGCCAGCTCCTCGTTGGTCGGCACCACCAGCACCGCGACCTCCGCGCCCGCCGGTGAGATGTACCGGGCGGAGCGATCTTTGGCGGTATTGCGGGCCGGGTCGACCCGGATGCCGAAGCGCTCCAGATCGGCCAGCGCGGCCGCGCGCACGGCGGCGGCGTTCTCACCGACGCCGGCGGTGAAGGTGATGGCGTCCACCCGGCCCAGTTCCACCAGGTACGCGCCGATATAGCGGCGCAGGCGGTGGATGTAGACGTCGAACGCGAGTTGGGCCGCGGCGTCCCCGGTGTCGATGAGGCGGCCGAGTTCGCGGAAATCGTTCACCCCGGACAGCCCCTTGATACCGGACTGCCGGTTGAGCAGGGCATCCACATCGTCCACATTCATATCCGCGGTGCGAATCAGATGGAAGATGATCCCCGGATCCAGATCCCCGGATCGGGTTCCCATGACCAGCCCCTCCAGCGGGGTCAGGCCCATGGTGGTGTCGACCGCCTTGCCGCCGCGAATGGCGGAGGCGGACGCGCCGTTACCCAGGTGCAGCACAATCTGATTCAGCTCGGAGGGATCTTTGCCGAGGAATTCGGCGACCTGTCCGGAGACGTATTCGTGTGAGGTGCCGTGGAAGCCGTACCGGCGCACGCCGTGCGCGGCGGCGACCTTCGCGTCGATGGCATAGGTCTTGGCGGCGGCGGGCAGCCCGTGGAAGAAGGCGGTGTCGAACACCGCCACCTGCGGGACATCCGGCAGCAATTCGCGCGCGCTCTCGATGCCCACCACATTGGCCGGATTGTGCAGCGGCGCAAGGGAGGACAGGTTCGCGATGGCCTCGACCACCTCATCGGTGATCAGGGTCGGCTCGTAGAACACCTCACCGCCGTGCACCACGCGATGCCCGACCGCGCGCAGGCCCTCATCGGCCAGATCATGGCCGCTCTCGGCGAAGATGTCGAAGACCAGGCGCAAGCCCGCGGCATGATCGGGCACTTCCCCGTCATGTTCGAAAGTCTTTCCGTCACTCTGATGTTCGATGCTGGGCGAGCCCTCGGCGACCGGTTCGCCGATCCGCTGCACCATCCCGGCCGCGACCACATCGGCCGATTCCGGGTCCAGCAGCTGGTATTTGATCGACGACGACCCGGAATTGATGACCAGGACCTTCACTTCGCCTCCCCCTGCGCCTGAATGGCGGTGATGGCAACGGTATTGACGATATCGGCGACCAGCGCGCCGCGCGACAGATCGTTGACCGGCTTGCGCAGACCCTGGAGCACGGGGCCGATGGCCACCGCACCGGCGCTGCGCTGCACCGCTTTATAGGTGTTGTTGCCGGTATTGAGGTCCGGGAAGATGAAGACCGTCGCCTGCCCGGCCACCGCCGAATCCGGCAGTTTGGTGCGCGCCACGGTCGGCTCGATGGCGGCGTCGTACTGGATCGGGCCCTCCACCAGCAGTTGCGGTGCGCGTTCGTGCACGAGTTTGGTTGCGGTGCGCACCTTTTCGACATCGGCGCCGGAACCGGATTCGCCCGTGGAGTAGGACAGCATCGCCACGCGCGGATCGATACCGAACTGGGCGGCGGTGCGCGCCGACGAAATCGCGATATCCGCAAGCTGATCCGAGGTCGGGTCCGGCACCACCGCGCAGTCGCCGTACGCCAGCACGCGATCGGCCAGGCACATGAGGAACACGCTGGAGACCGTGGAGACGCCCGGTTCGGTCTTGATGATCTCGAAGGACGGCCGAATAGTGTGCGCGGTGGTGTGCGCGGCACCGGACACCATGCCGTCGGCGACGCCCATATGCACCATCATGGTGCCGAAATACGAGATGTCGGCGAGGTATTCGCGGGCGCGGTCCACCGTCATGCCCTTGTGCGCGCGCAACCGCGCGTACTCCTCGGCGAATTCGTCGCGCAGCGGACAGGTGCGCGGATCGAGCACCTCGGCGGCCTCGATATCCACACCGAGTTCGGCGGCGCGACCGCGCACCGCCGCCTCGTCACCGAGAATGGTGAGGTCGGCGATCTTGCGCTGCAACACCCGGCCCGCCGCGCGCAGAATGCGATCGTCATCGCCCTCGGGCAGCACGATGCGCTTGCGGTCATTGCGGGCGCGTTCGATGAGCTGATATTCGAACATCTGCGGCGTCACGATATTCGGGATGGGAATCTCGATCTGCTGCAACAGCTCTCGCGCGTTCACCCGCTCCTCCATGAGCGCGAGCGCGGTATCCACCTTGCGAATGCTGGACAGCGATACCCGGCCGCGGGTGCGGGCGGCGGCCTTGGCGGTGGCGAAGGTGCCCAGATCCGTCTGCAGGATGGGCAGTTTCGGCTTCAGACCCGCCATCAGTCGCGCGATGGACGGCGCGGGCAGCATGTCACCGTTCATGATGATGCCCGCCAGCGACGGAAAGCCTTCCGCCTCATGGGCGTTCACCAGCGCCAGCAGCACGTCGGAGCGATCGCCGGGCGTGATGACCGCGACGCCGTCGGTGAGCCGCTCCAGAATGTGCTCGGTGGTCATACCGCCGATGATCACGTCGAGGGCCTCGCGATGCAGCAATTCCGGGTCACCGCTGTAGATTTCACCGCCGATGGCCTGGCACAGCTCCTCCATGGTGGGCGCCTGCAACAGCGGCACCTCCGGCAGCGTCCAGGACGGCACCGCCGCGGCCTTGGCCAGCGCGGCGGTATCGGCCTCCAGCTGATCGGGATCGCAGCGATTGGCGATCACCGCCACCAATTTGGCGTGCTCGGCAACGAGTTCGGTGCGGCACAGCTCCACCAGCTGACCCAGTTCGGCGGGCGTGCGCTCGGAACCGCGCACCACCAGCAGTACGGGCGCACCGAGATTCACCGCGATGCGGGCATTGAAGCGCAGTTCACTCGGGCTCGCGACATCGGTGTAATCGCTGCCCAGGATGAGCACGGCATCGCACTGTTCGGCCACGGCGTGATACCGCATGACGATCTCGCTGATCGCGGCGTCCGGATCGGCGTGCACCTGTTCGTAGGTGACGCCGATGGACTGGTCGTAATCGTCATCGGCGGTGGAATGTTCGAGCAACAGCTCGAGAATGTAGTCGCGTTCGGTCGCGGATCTGGTGATCGGCCGGAACACTCCGACTCGCGGTGTCGTCGCGGCAAGCGCCTGCAGGACACCGAGCGCCACCGTCGACTTGCCGGTGTCACCCTCGGGCGACGCGATGTACACACTGGAAACCGGTGAGGCCATGAAACAAGAGCGTACCGACCGGAATATAGAGATTTCCCGGGTGCGGCACCGACGTGCCGAACATCATGCGCCGCCGGTGACGCACCACACCCGGGAAGCGAACTACAGCGCGCGCAGGCGCGGGGCCAGATCGCGCTTGAACAGATCGAGGAACCGCAGCTGATCATGACCCGGGGCATGGAAGACCAGGTGGTTCAGGCCCGCGTCCAGGTACGGCTTGATCAGCTCCACGGCCTGATCCGGATCGCTCGCCACGATCCAGCGCTTGGCGATCTGCTCGATCGGCAGGGCGTCGGCGGCGGCTTCCATCTCGATCGGATCGGTGATGGAGTGCTTCTGCTCCGCGGTCAGCGACAGCGGAGCCCAGAAACGCGTATTCTCGAGGGCCAGTTCGGGATCGGTGTCGTAGGAGATCTTGATCTCGATCATGCGATCGATATCGTCGACCGTGCGGCCGACCTTGGCCGCGCCCTCGGCGACCGCGGGCATGAGCTTCTCGGTGTACAGGTCCATACCCTTGCCCGAGGTGCAGATGAAACCGTCACCCGCACGGCCCGCGTACCTGGCCACCAGCGGACCACCCGCCGCGATGTACACCGGGATGCCGCCCTTGGGCACGTCGTAGATGGACGCGCCGACGGTGTTGTAGTACTCGCCTTCGAAATCGACGCGATCACCGGTCCACAGCGCGCGCATCAGATCCACCGATTCGCGCAGGCGCGCGAAACGCTCCTTGAACTCCGGCCATTCGCCCTTGTATCCGGTGGCGATCTCATTGAGCGCCTCGCCCGAGCCGACACCCAGCATCACGCGATTCGGGTACAGGCAGCCCATGGTGGCGAACGCCTGCGCGATCACGGCCGGGTTGTAGCGGAAGGTCGGGGTCAGCACCGAGGTGCCGAGCAGAATCCGCTCGGTGCGCTCACCGGTCGCGGCCATCCACGCCAGCGAGAACGGGGCGTGCCCGCCATTGTGCCGCCACGGCTGGAAATGATCGCTCACCGTCGCGCTGTCCAGGCCGTGCTGTTCGGCCGCGACCGCGATCTCCACCAGCTCTCGCGGACCGAACTGCTCAGCCGACGCCTTGTATCCGAGTTTGAGGTCTGTCACCGCGCCACTCCTTCGCCTCGTGCGCTTGGTCATGCGGGCCAACCTCCCGCGCCGCCGTTCGGATTCCCGGTTTACGGCTCCCTTCGCACCCTAGTCAGCGATGTGGCGGGGGTCGCACCCACCCGACACAACGGGGATAGCGGACAATTGCCTCGTGACCTCTTCCGAAGAACCGATCCTGTCTTACCTCACCGACATGGACGGGGTTCTCGTACACGAGAACCACATGGTGCCCGGAGCCGACCAGTTCCTGGCCGAATTGCGCGATAACAACATCCCGTTTCTCGTGCTGACCAACAATTCCATCTACACCGCGCGCGATCTGCAGGCCCGGCTCCGGCACACCGGACTGGATATCCCGGTCGACTCGATCTGGACCTCGGCGCTGGCCACCGCCACCTTCCTCAAGGAGCAGCGGCCCAACGGAACCGCCTATGTCGTAGGCGAATCCGGGCTCACCACCGCGCTGCACGAAATCGGATACGTGCTCACCGACAGCGATCCGGACTATGTCGTGCTGGGCGAGACCCGCACGTATTCGTTCGAGGCGATCACCACCGCGATCCGGCTGATCTCGGCGGGCGCGCGCTTCATCGCCACCAATCCGGACCCCACCGGACCCTCGCGCGAGGGCATCCTGCCCGCCACCGGTTCGGTCGCGGCGCTCATCACCCGGGCCACCGGTAAGGAGCCGTACTACGTCGGCAAGCCCAATCCGCTCATGATGCGGTCGGCGCTGCGGCGGATCAACGCGCATTCGCAATCCACCGTCATGATCGGCGACCGGATGGACACCGATGTCATCTCCGGTCTGGAGGCCGGTATGCGCACCATTCTGGTGACCACCGGCATCTCCACCCAGGCCACCGTCGAGCAGTACCCGTACCGGCCGACCGCCGTACTGCACTCGGTCGCGGAACTGGTCGGCAAGACCAAGGCCCCGTTCGAGGCCTGAAAGACGTCGCGGTTACTCGGATTCGATGGCTTCGAGCGCGGCCGACAGGTCCGTGAGCGAATCCACGATCCGGGTGAAGCGGTCCATGCCCAACTCGGCCACGAGCCGTGCGGCCCACTCGGCGTGCTGCGGGTTGATCCGCCGCACCGCTGCACGACCCTCCTCGGTGCCGGCCACCAGCTTGGCGCGTTTGTGCTGCGGATTCGGGCGGTATTCGGCAAAACCCTTCTGCACCAGCAGATCCGCGATGCGCTGCACACTCTGCCTGGTGATGCCCATCTCGCGGGCGATGCCCGCCACCGGCAGCGGTTCGTGCAGCACCGCGCCGAGCACCTGCCACCAGGCCGCGGTGAGCCCGGCCGGATTGGCCAATTCCTCTGCGATGGCGAGGAATTGGCCGTTCAGCTTGAAGGACGTGATCGCCGCCGTACTGAAGAGTTCCTGTTCGGTGCGGGTCATGCCGTCGCCGCGGCGCGGCTCTCCCCGTATTCGGCGAGCGCGAAGAAGCCCGCCGGATCATTCTTGCCGTAGAGCAGATACCACGCCTCGAGGATGTGCGGTTCGAAGATGTCCAGGCGGCCCAGGATGGCGCGGGCGAAATCGACCGGGAGGGTGCCGCTGGCGGTGATGAGATCACCGTCGGTGACGGCGGGCTCGTAGACGAATCCCGCGCCGCCCGAATATCCGCTCATGGCAAGGTATTCCGCCGCATTGCTGGTGTGCTTGCGGCCGTCCAGCAGACCCGCGCTGGCCAGGCCGAAGGTCGCGCCGCAGATGGCGGCGACCGGGACGCCGGCGGCGAGGAATGCGCGCGCCTTCTCGGCGAAGGCGTTCAGCTCACCGCTCTCCCAGGTGGCCGAGCCCGGCAGGATCAGCATGGCGCTGTCGGCGGGCGAGAGTTCATCGAGGGCGAGATCCGGCGTGACCCGCATACCGCCCATGGAGACGACGGAATCCTTTGTGGCCCCGACGGTTCGAACCTGCCACTCACCGGGCTCGCGATGCCACAGCGGGCGGTTGATGTGCGCGGTGGCGAAACCGGGCTCCCAATCGGAGAAGGTGTCGTACACGGCCAGGTGAACTGTTTTCGTCATGACAGCATCCTGTCATATTTGACAGTATGCTGTCAACACTTCGTCCAGAAACGACGAAGGGCCGGAACCATGACGGTTCCGGCCCTTCGAGCTTTACGGTCAGCCCAGTGCGCGACCGAGATCGTTCAACAGATCCTCGACATCCTCGAGCCCGATCGAAATCCGCAGCACGCCATCGGAAAGACCGATGGCCGCACGGCCTTCCGGACCCATGGCGCGATGCGTCGTGGTCGCCGGATGCGTGATCAGCGTCTTGGAATCACCGAGGTTGTTGGAGATATCGATGATGCGCAGACCGTTGAGCACCTCGAAGGCGCGCTTCTTGGCCGCTTCGGGCTGCGCCTTCAATTCGAAGGTCACCACGGTGCCGCCGCCGGACATCTGGCTCCGAGCCAGCTCGTACTGCGGATGCGACTTCAGGAACGGGTACTTCACCCAGGCCACGGCCGGATGCTGTTCCAGGAACTCGGCGATGCGCAGCGCCGACTCGGTGGACTGGCGCACGCGCAGCGGCATGGTCTCCAGACCCTTGAGCAGCGTCCACGCGTTGAACGGGCTCAGCGCCGGACCGGTATGGCGCATAAGGGTTTTCACCGGACCGTCGATGTACTCCTTCGACCCGAGAATCGCGCCGCCGAGCACCCGGCCCTGACCGTCGATGTGCTTGGTGCCGGAGTAGACCAGCACATCCGCGCCGAGATCGAAACCGCGCTGCAGCAACGGGGTGGCGAAGACGTTGTCCAGCACCACCTTCGCGCCCGCCTTATGCGCGAGATCGCACACCGCGCGCACATCGACCAGCGATTGCATCGGGTTGGAAGGGGTTTCGAAGAACACCGCCTGGGTCGGCACCGACAGTGCCGCTTCCCACTGCGCCAGATCCTCACCGTCGACGAACACGGTCTCCACGCCCCAGCGCGGCAGGATCTCATTGGCGACCACGAAACACGAGCCGAACAGGCTGCGCGCGGCGACCAGGCGGTCACCCGCGGCGAGCAGCGCGCCCAGCGCGGTGAACACCGCGGACATACCGCTAGCGGTGGCGAAGCACGCCTCCGCGCCGTCCAGCAGGCGCAGGCGCTCCTCGAACATGGCGACCGTCGGATTGCCATAGCGCGAGTACACGAAGTGCTCGATCTCGCCGGTGAACGCGGCCTCGGCGGCCTCGGCGCTCTCGTAGACGAAACCCGAGTTCAGGAACAGCGCCTCGGAGGTCTCGTCATAGCCGGAACGGCGCGTACCACCGCGCACACCCAGCGTGGCCGGGCCGACGCCCTCGGGCAGCGGCCGCTCGAACGAACCACCGGTGATCATGACTGCCTCCACGGAAGCCCATCGGCGCGCCAGCCTTCGCTGCCGCGGTGACCCTGCGCGTCCAGCGCGCCTTCGAAACCCTCGAGGACATTGAAAGAAGGGGAGATGCCGATCGCCGTGGCGGCGGTGGCCGCGCCGATGGAACGCTGACCCGAGCGACAGATGAAGATCACCGGCGCTTCCGAATCCGGGGCGCGCTCGGCCAGGGCCTGCTGAAGTTGGTCCGTGAAGCGCGAATTGGGGGTACCGCTGGTGTCCACCCATTCGATCAGCGCGGTCGGCCGCCCGATGCCATTGGTATCGGGAACGCCGACGAAACGCCATTCGGCTTCGGTGCGCACATCGATCAGCACCGCATCCGGATTGTCCCGCAACAGTTCCCACGCCTGCTTCGGCGTGATGTCACCCGCGTAGCTCACTTGTCGACCTCCTGTGAATCCGCACTTGCCGCACCGTTGACCGATGCGCGGCCAGGTCGTCACCCGGAGCACCCCGCCGCGGAGGAGGGTTGCCGACCAGCCAGCCGGGGCTTGGCGCTGGTACTCATGACCTGGGATGAGATTGACCGAAAAATGGCCTACCTGTCAAACCGTGCGGGGTGTCGCGGCGGATCAGGAATCGCAGACCAGCCACAGACTGCCGGAACGGGTGAAGTGCCAGGTGGAGGTTGATTCCTTGCCGGCCGTATCGAAGGTGACCTGGGCGGTGGCCTTATCGCCGGACACCGCCGGATCGGTGAGTTTCACGAAGTCGAAGGCGGTGCCGTCGCCCGCCTTGGCGGGGGCGAGCGGGGACCGTTCCTCGCTGAATCCGTCGCAGACCACGCGGGGGTCCAGTGTGCCGGTGGCGCTGCGGGATTGGAGGAACTTGCGCGAGGCCAGGTCGAGCCGGTCCGAATCTGTGACATTCTTCTCAACCGGCGAAACCAGGGCGGCCACCACGATTCCGATGATGACCAGCACCAGCACGCCCGCCGCCACCAGGAACGGCAGCAGACTGCGCGCACTGCTCTGATCGATCGGTATCTGCTGGTCGTCGCCTGGTTCCATGACTCGATCATGCCCGGTCACGGCGGTGGTCTCGGTCGCGACACCGGTATTCCAGGGTGCTGGACGTCCGCACAGTCGCGCGGCACCGGCGCGGGCGGGGGCTTCCACCCACCGATAGGATCAGCAGAATTTCCGGACGAAAACGGAAATAGCAGGACCACGCAGCAACGCTGCAGCTTCGGGGATTCCAATGAAGGGCACCCCGGAGCCAGGGCGTCAACTTAGCCTAAGCTAAGAAAGACGGCTGAGACTTGACGGCAAGATAGTTCAACCAAAGGGTGCGCCAAGAATGACCGAACAAGCAGCGACCCGCCCGCTTCGTATAGCGATCGTGGGCGCCGGCCCGGCCGGAATCTACGCGGCGGACGCGTTGATGAAATCCGACGCCGACGTGAGCATCGACCTGTACGAGCGGATGCCCGCGCCGTTCGGCCTGATCCGCTACGGCGTCGCCCCCGACCACCCGCGCATCAAGGGCATCATCACCGCCCTGCACAAGGTGCTCGACAAGCCGCAGGTCCGCCTGCTCGGCAATATCGACTACGGCGTCGACATCAATCTCGAGGATCTGCAGCGCTTCTACGACGCGGTGATCTTCTCCACCGGCGCCAACGCCGACCGCGCGCTCGAGGTCCCGGGCATCGAACTCGACGGCTCCTACGGTGCCGCGGACTTCGTGTCCTGGTACGACGGCCACCCGGATGTGCCGCGTGAATGGCCCCTCGACGCCGAGAAGGTCGCGGTCCTGGGCGTCGGCAACGTGGCCCTGGATGTGGCGCGCGTGCTCGCCAAGACCGGCGACGAACTGCTGCCGACGGAGATCCCGCCGAACGTGTACGAGGGCCTCAAGCAGAACAAGGCCCTGGAAGTGCACGTCTTCGGACGCCGCGGCCCGGCGCAGGCCAAGTTCACCCCGCTCGAGCTACGCGAACTCGACCACTCGCCGACCATCGAGGTCATCGTCGATCCCGAGGACATCGACTACGACGAGGGTTCCGAGGCCGCGCGCCGGCACTCCAAGCAGGTCGACATGATCTGCAACACCCTCGAGCAGTGGGCCATCCGCGACGTCGGCAACCGCCCGCACAAGCTCTTCCTGCACTTCTTCGAGAACCCCGCCGAGATCCTCGGCGACGACGGCAAGGTCGTCGGCCTGCGCACCGAGCGCACCGCGCTCGACGGCACCGGAAACGTCAAGGGCACCGGCGAATTCAAGGATTGGGACGTCACCGCCATCTACCGCGCGGTCGGCTACCTGTCGCAGAACATCCCCGCCCTGCCGTTCGACGATCAGGCGGGCACCGTGCCCAACGAAGCCGGTCGCGTGCTCATCGACGAGAACGCCGACGGTGCGGCCCGATTCATGCCGCAGACCTACGTCACCGGCTGGATCAAGCGCGGACCCGTCGGCCTCATCGGCCACACCAAGGGTGACGCCAACGAGACCATCGCCTGCCTGCTCGACGATGCCGCGAACTTCACCGCGGCCGCCGAACCGGAACTCGATGCCGTCACCAAGTTCCTGGAGGACAAGGGCGTCCCCTTCACCACCTGGGCCGGTTGGTACCGCCTGGACGCGCACGAGCGCGCCCTCGGCGAGCCCGAAGGCCGCGAGCGGGTCAAGGTCGTCGAGCGCGAGGACATGCTGCGCGCCAGCGAACCGGACAAGGTTTCCTGATCAACCTGGTTCCCCTCGACTGACCTGGCCCAATCCGACAGGTGGACAAGGTTTTCCGCACTTGTCACCGTTGTGAGGCATGCTGATCACGTGTTCGATGCCCATCTCCACATCTTCGACCCGCGGTTCCCGCTGGCCGAGAACGAGGGCTATCTGCCCGACCCGTACACCGTCGCCGATTATCGACGCCGCATGCAGCGCTTCGATATCGACGGCGGCGCGGTGGTCAGTGGGTCGTTCCAGGGCACCGATACCAGCTATCTCCGGGCAGCCCTCGCCGAATTGGGTGCGGGCTGGGTCGGCGTCGTCAATCTGAACGAGGACGCCACCGACGCCGAGATCCTGGAACTCAACCGCGCGGGCGTGCGCGCGGTCCGGTTCAATTTCAAGCGCGCGGGCGGCGATATCGTCGGGCTCACCATGCTCGCGCTGCGGGCCTACGAGCTCGCCGGATGGCATGTCGAGCTGTACATCGACGGGTCCATGCTCGGCTCGCTCGAACCGGTCATCACCAAACTGCCCAAACTGTCCATCGATCACATGGGCATGTCCGACGATTGCCTGCCCTACCTGCTGAATCTGGTCGATCGCGGTGCCAAGGTGAAAGCCTCCGGCTTCGGGCGGGTCGCCATGAATGTCGGCATGGCGCTGCGCAAGGTGCACGCGGTGAATCCCGAGGCGCTCATGTTCGGGTCCGATCTGCCGGGCACCCGGGCCGGGCGGCCGTTCCTGGACTCCGATATGCGGATCATCTCCGATTCGGTCGGCAATGATCTGCACAAGGTGCTGGACGACAATGCGCGCGCCTTCTACGGACTGCCCGCCAAGGAACGCCGCATCGAGGATCCGACGCCGACCGTGCCGCTGTTCGGACCGGAGTCGCCGACGCTGCGACTACACCGTTCCGAACTGCCGCCGCCGGACACCCTGCCGCTACCGCGGATCGACCCTAGGTCGCGATAGCGGCGATCAGCCAAACACCCGCTGCCAGTAGCGCACCGAACAGTTCGACCAGCATGGACAGGCCGACGCCCTTGAGCGCGTGCACCGTCGACCGCCAGGCCGGTTGCTGTTCGCGCAACCGCTGCAACTCCGAAACATAAACGCCCAGAACGAATCCCAGGATCAGCCCGACCACCGGCACCACGAAGAAGCCGATGATGCCGAGCACCGCGCCCAGCAGCAGCGACCGATTCGGCACGCCCGCCTCACGCAGTTTGCGGCCCGGCCAGGTGTATTTGATGATGCCACTGATCACCAAAAACGTTGCGCAGGCGGCGAATACACCCCACGCCGTGGCACCGCCGGTCATGATCGCCCAGACCAGGATGGCCGCCAGAATCAGGATCACGCCGGGCAGAATCGGCACGATCACCCCGAGCAGACCGACAAGTATCGCGAGGCCGACCAAGACCTCGCCCGATGCACTCACTGTGGATCCTCCCGCTCGTACTCCCCCGCATTGTCGCTCATCCGGACCCGTCGCGTTATTGTCGTTTGGTCAACACCGGTGTTGTGGCCGGTGCGCTGGAACGATGAACCGAGGTAGGGCGTGAGCACTCCATCCACCGCCAAGCAGGGCCCGCTCGCGGGCGTCCGGGTAGTTGAACTCGCCGGGATCGGCCCCGGACCGCATGCGGCGCTGCTGCTCGCGGATCTGGGCGCGGACGTGGTGCGGGTACAGCGGCCGAACCAGCTGCCCGGCTTCATGGAACGGGCACAGTGGCGCGGGCGCACCATCGTCGAGGCCAATCTCAAGGATCCGGCCGATATCGAGAAGGTGCTCGGGCTGATCGAGAAGGCCGACGTACTCCTGGAAGGCTTCCGGCCCGGCGTCACCGAGCGCATGGGACTGGGACCGGACGTCGCGCTGGAGCGCAATCCGAAACTCGTCTACGGCCGCATGACCGGCTGGGGCCAGTACGGTCCGCTCGCCGATCGCGCCGGGCACGACATCAACTACATCTCGCTCACCGGCGTCCTCAATGCCATCGGGCGCAAGGGCGAACGCCCGGTGCCGCCGCTGAACATGGTCGGCGACTTCGGCGGCGGGTCCATGTTCCTGGTCTTCGGCATTCTGGCCGCGCTGGTGGAACGCCAGACCTCGGGTAGGGGCCAGGTCATCGACTCCGCCATGATCGATGGGGCGCTTGCCCTTTCGCACATGATCTGGGGCATGAAGGGCGTCGGCCTCTGGTCCGATGAGCGCGGCACCAACCTGCTCGACACCGGTATGGCGTTCTACGACACCTACGAGACCTCCGACGGCAAGTACATGGCCGTCGGCTGCATCGAACCGCAGTTCTACGCGGAAATGCTGAAGGGCCTGGAGATCGATCCGGAGGGCCTGCCTTTCCAGATCGACCCGAACGGGCAGGACGAACTCCGCAAGATCTTCACCGAGAAGTTCAAGACCAAGACCCGCGACGAGTGGTGGGCCATCTTCGAACACACCGACGCCTGCACCACCCCGGTGCTGACCTTCACCGAAGCCGAACAGAACCCGCACATTCAGGCACGCACCGGTCTGATCGAAATCGACGGCATCGTCCAGCACGCCCCGGCCCCGCGTTTCTCCCGCACCCCGGCCGGCATCCCCACCCCGCCCCCGAACGAGGGCACCCCGATCGAAACCGTTTGGGCCGACTGAGCGATACCCCTTCGCGGGGTAGGCGGTGGCATTCGATTCGAATGCCACCGCCTTTTTTCATAGCCGACAGGCATGGAACGCCTGATAGCGGTGGCAGATCACAGCACATGTACAGCTATTTAGCTTGAGTAGCGACCTCACCAACCGATAGCTTCGAACAGCGCCGGGCCGACTGTCCCAGTCGGATCCGGGCCACATCGAAACTTTCAACTATCGGGGGAAATACCGTGCTGTCTCGTCGCTCGACCATGCTCGCAACCCGCATCGCCACCCTGTGCGCGCTGCCCGTCGCCGCCGCCGTCATGCTCTCCGGCACAGCCCAGGCCGCCGCGGTCGACGCCCCGATTCCGGCCACGCAGATCGACGCTCCGGCGGGGCCGGATCTGACCAAGGTGGGTAATGCCGCGCTCGTCGGCGCGGGCATCGGCGCGGTGGCGGCGGGTGTTCCGGCCGCGGTCATCGGTGCGGCCGGTGGTGCGGTCGCCGGTGGGGTCGTCGGCGCGGGTGCCGGATTCCTGGTCGGCATCGGCGCTCCCGCCCTCGCCACCCTGACCGCCGCCGCCGTCGGCTGCGCGACCACCGGTTGCGTCATCGATGTCCCGATCTTCGTGGCCGGGCTGGCCGCCGAGGCCGCGGGCGCGGCCGGTGGCATCGCGCTCGGCGCGGCGATCGGTGCGGTCGGCGGCGGTGCGCTCGGAGCGGCCGCCCTCGGCCTGCCCGCTGCGGCGGTCGGTGCGGGCATCGGCGCCGCCATCGGCGCGGGCGCGGGTGCCGCCGGAGTCGCGGGCTGATCCACGATCGGTGCGCCGTCCGGAAATGGCGGCGCTGACGAAAGACGAAGCGGCGGCACCCCTTTCGGGTGCCGCCGCTTTCATATGGTCGGAGCTGATGCCGACTTCCGTTGTCGGTGATCGGCTTCCGGCCGGGAAGCCGATGGGCCGATCAGGCGGAGGGCTCGACCAGCTGGATGTCCAGTTCGATGGCGATCTTGTCGCCCAGCATGGCGGTGGGCAGGCCGGCGGCGATATTGAACTCGCTGCGCTTGATGGTGCCGGTGGCGGTGAAGCCGGCGTGGTGCTTCTGGTCGCCGGGGAACAGCTGGACGCCGCCCCACTCGACATCGAGGGTGACGGGCTTCACGACGCCGCCGAGGGTGACCTCACCGGTTACCTCGAACTCTTCGGCGATGTCGACCGGCTCGGTGACCTTGAAATGCAGGGTGGACAGGTTGGCGGTATCCAGGATGTCGGCGCTGCGGACGTGGCCGTCGCGCATTTCGTTGCCGGTGTCGAAGGAGTCGAGGAAGATGGTGGCCTCGATGGTGACGGCCTTACCGGCCTCGTCCACCACGAAGGCGGTCTCGAACTTGTTGAAGCGGCCGCGTACCTTGGAGATGCCCAGGTGGCGGGCGGTGAAGTTCACCGAGGAGTGGTTGGCGTCGAGGTCCCAGGAACCGGAGGCCAGGCGGGTCTGCTCAGAAGTCGTCATGTCCACTATTCAAGCGGACCCCAGTCCGGTTAGCCACACCGTCTTGATCCTGGCACTGGCAGGGCTGGGATAACGAAGCCTGGAACAGGCACTATGGATATGTGTCCAGATCCGAGTTCGCCGAATTCCTGATCGCGCGCCGCGCGCAACTGCAGCCCGAAGACGTCGGCCTGCCCGCGGGGCGGCGTCGCCGCACCCCCGGATTGCGCCGCGAGGAGGTCGCCGCGCTCGCCGGTGTCAGCTCGGACTATCTTGCCCGATTGGAACAGGGCCGGGACAGCAACCCCTCCAGCTCGGTACTGGGCGCGATAGCGGATGCCTTGCGGCTCAACGAAGTTGAGCGTCACCACTTCGGCAGGCTCGCCATGAGCATGGAGCAGAAGGCCAGCTGCCCGTCCGCCGGACAGGCCCGGGAACAGGTCTCCGACACCATGCGCGCGGTCATCGACGCACTGCACCCCACGCCCGCCTTCGCCCTCGGGCGCTGGCTCGACATCCTGGCCTGGAATCCGTCCTGGCGGGATTTCGCCGAACCGCTCGGCATGCTCGACGAATCCGTGCACGGCAATTTCGCCAACTACGTCTTCACCCATCCCGATGCGCCGAAATACGTCCGGAACTGGTCCGATGCCGCCGATATGCTGGTCTCGGCGCTGCGCAACACGCAGACCCGCTTCCCGGATGACCGCAGCCTGGAGGCCCGCATCACCGCGCTACAGCGCTATCCGGAATTCGCCCGGCGCTGGCGCGAACACCTGGTCATCGACTACCGCACGCACGTGCTGATCATCGAACATCCGCAGCGCGGGCAGGTCGAGGTGGAGATCGAATCGCTGGATCCGCTCGCCGATCTGACCATCCAGGTCTGGCTGGTCGACCGCCGGAAAGCGCACGCCCCCGGATTGCGGCTGGTCAACGAATAAACCCTCACATTTCAGGCTATTTCGTTCCTCCCGCTCACAAAGGGCGAGCGAACTACAGTTGAAGCCATGGCTCGGAATTGGCCGATGGTCGAACGGGAGAGCGAGCTCGAGGCGATCACCGCCGCACTGACCGGCGATGAATTCGTCGGCGCGGTGCTCACCGGCGACGCCGGGGTCGGCAAGACCACCCTCGCCCGCCTGGCCACCGCGGCGGTGAACGGCAGCACCGGAAATATCCGCTGGGTGGCGGGCACCGAATCGGCCCGCAGCATTCCGCTGGGGGTGTTCGCGCATATGGTCGGGGTGTACACCGCGCACGATCCGGTCACCTTCATGGCCGCCGCGCGCGAAGCGCTGCTCGCGGACGGGCACACCATCATCGGCGTCGACGACGCGCATCTGCTCGATCAGCTTTCCGCCACACTGCTTTTGCAGCTCGCCATCGACAAGGCCGCCCATATCGTCGCCACCGTGCGCAGCGGGGTGCCGGTCCCGGACGCGGTGACCTCGCTGTGGAAGGACGGGCATCTGCTGCGCATCGATCTGTCGCCGTTCACGCAGCGGCAGAGCGTCGAGCTGGTGGAGAACATGCTCGGCGGGCAGTTGGAGGGGTTCACCAGCAATCTGATGTGGGAATCCTCCGGAGGGAACGCGCTTTTCCTGCGGCACCTGGTCGAGGGCGCATTGGAGGCCGGGACGCTACGGCAGGTCAACGGGGTCTGGCAATTGCGCGGAAGGGCCGCTGTCACTTCACAATTGGCGGCACTGCTGGAGGATCGGGTGGAGCAGCTGCCCGAGCCCGTACTGCGGGTGCTGGAACTGCTCACCTTCTGCGAACCCATCGATTTGGACGTACTCGCCGAACTCACGGGCGAACAGGCCGTCGAAACCGCCGAATCACGCGGCGTCATAAGGATTGTCGAGCACGGGCGGCAACTGCTGGTGCGCTACAACCATCCGCTGTTCGGGGAGGTGATCCGGCGGCGGCTCGGCATCGCCTCGGCGCGGCGGCTGCGCGGGCGGCTGTTCACCTCGCTCAAGGAACGGCCGATCAACTCCGCCTCCGATCGCATCCGACTGGCCGAATTGGCTTTGGACAGTGATAAATCCGCGGATCTGGAACTCTTCGAGGCGGCCGCCGCCGATGCCATCGGATTGGCGAACCTGCCACTCGGAGAACGCTTCGCACGCGCGGCCGTGGAGCGCGGCGGTGGCGTCGAGGCGGCGGACCTGCTGGCGCGCGCACTGCTGTGGCAGGGACATCGCATCGAGGCCGAACGCACCCTCGCGGCGTTCGATCCGGATCAGCTGAACGAGGTGCAGCTGGCGCGCTGGGGTTCCACTCGCGTCTCGAATCTGCTGTGGTCCATGGGCGATGCCGATCGGGCGGACGAGGTGCTGGAATCGGTGCGCAGCCGGGTCACCCATCCCAAGATCGTCGCCATCCTGGACGGGGTGGCCTCCGCGTGCGCGGTCAACGAGAACAAACTCGACGAGGCGTTCGCGTACGCCGAACCGGTCATGGCCGCGAAAGACGTTCCGCCCTGGGCGGTGTGGTGGGCGGCGTTCGGTGGCGGACTAGCGCTGGCGCTGATGGGACGTGGGGAGGCAGCGCGGCAGTACGCCGAACGCGGGCATGCCATCGAATCGCATATCGACGGGCTGAACCGATTCATGTCCACGCACGCGGAGGTGCTGGCGCTCACCTTCACCGGGGATATGGATGCCGCACGGCGTTGTGCCAGTAGCAATTACACGTACTCCTCACCCGGGCAGTACCTGGCGTGGGGAATGACCAAGATCCTGCAGGGCACCGTCGACGTCGCGCAAGGGCGGTTCCCCGAAGGCATCGACAATCTCGAACAGGCGCTCGCGGCACTGACCACCGAGGGCAAGGCCGCCTGGATGTTCCCCGCGAGACTGCAACTGGCGGAAGCGTATTCGGCGCTGGGGCGGGCCTCGGAGGCCGCCGAATCCATCGCGGCCGCGGAGGAACGCGGCGGCAGGCACAGCGCGGTGTACGAACCCATGCTGGAGATCGCCAAAGCCTGGCAGGCGGCGGCGGAAGGCACTGCGACACCGGCGATTCGGCTCGCACTGGGCGCTGCCGACGCGGCGGCGCGATCGCATCAGCACGCCATCGAGGCGATGGCGCTGCATACCGCTGCGCGCTTCGGGGATCATTCGGTGGCGGGACGGCTCGCCGATCTGGCGGCCCGGGTGGACGGACGGCTGGTGCAGGTGCAGTCCCGGCACGCGGTGGCGGTCGCCGCCCACGACGGGGCCGGATTGGATACCGCCGCAGCCGAATTCGAGGCCATGGGGGTATTGCTGTCCGCGGCCGACGCCGCCGCGCAGGCCGCGTCCGCGCATGAGCGGGCCGGTGATCGGCGGCGGCTGCTGGAATCGGCCGCCACCGCGAATCGGCTGGCGGCCGCATGCGGCGGGGCGAGTACGCCCGCGCTGCGGCAGTCCGCGCAACCGCTGCCGCTCACCGCGCGCGAACGCGAGATCGCGAATCTGGTGGCGGCGGGACTGTCGAACCGGCAGATCGCGGATCGGCTGACCGTTTCGGTGCGCACCGTGGAGGGGCATCTGTATCGGGCGTGCATCAAGCTCGATGTCACCGATCGCGAGGCGCTGGCCGAACTGATGCTCGGCGGGGCACCTTCCGGCAAATTGGAGCCGTAAGCTGGCGAAGCATCTTGAAAATGCTTCTACCAGCGATTGTGGGATATCTCTCGAGCATCACCGTCAGGTAACGAATCGATTGATTCACATCTGGAATCACCCGTTTCCTTTCAGCTAACATCCCCGCCGAGTGGCCGTTCCCGGCCACGGGGACAGTTCCGATCTGATGAGGGTGGTTTTCGGCGTGACTCGTCGGCATGACATGAATACCGGCGTTCGACGCGCCATCCGGCCCGCACTCGGCGCACTGCCGCTGGCCGCCGCCATCGCGTGCGCGGGCGTCGCACAGGCCATTCCGCAGCCGGGCGTGACCACCGGTCCCGCGCAGCCCGCCGCACCGAGCACGGACTCCACGCGCCAGCCCGGCACCACGGTCGCGCCGCCCGCACCGCAGGTCAATTACGCTGTCCCGCAGGACCATCGGCCGGTCCCGGTCGAGACCGAGCCCGCGCCCGCCGTCAACTGGCAGCAGTTGCACGCGCCCGAACCGGTCGCACCGGTGGCCCCGATCGCGCCGCCGCCGCGCACCGTCCGCATCGGCGACTTCACCACCCCGGCCCCCGACGCGCTGCCGGACGCCATCCTCACACCCGTCAATGACGCGGCCGCGGGCACCGAAGCGGCCCTCTCCACCGGCCTCCAGTCGGTCGGCATCAACCCGTCCCGCTCGGACAAGATCGCCGCGGGCACCGCAGGCGGCGCGGTCCTGGGCGCGGCCATCGTCGGCATCCCCTCCGCCATCGGCGGCGCGATCGGCGGCGGCCTCATCGGCGCGGGCATCGGCGCGGGCATCGGAGCCGGTATCGGCGTAGCCATCGTCGCAGGCACCGCCGTCGCCGCGGGCGTCCCCACCGGCGGCCTCGGCGCGGCCATCGCCGCCCCCGCCGCCGTCCCGATCATCGGCGGCGGCGCGCTCATCGGCGCGGGCGTCGGCGCGGCAGCGGGCGCGGCCCTCGGCGCGGCAGCCATCGGCATCCCCGCAGCAGTCCTCGGCGGCGTAGCGGGCGGAGCCGCGGGCGGCTTCCTCGGCGGCGCGTTCTAACCCGAACCGAACAACCCGGCTGCCCGCGCCCCACCGGCGCGGGCAGCACCGAATTCGCCATGCGGACAACGCGTATCGGCCCGGCACAGTGGTGACCAACGTCCAATCATGTGGCTGTGGCACCGGAACGCGGCGCAGCGGCCAGGCTGAGCGGCCAACCACGCAGCTCAGCGCTCAATTCGACACGCGGGCCGAGAACTGCGGAGCACCAGCGAGTCTCGGCGTGCCGGGGTGCGAGGTTTTCAACCCGGCACCTGCCTCGATGGTCAGCGCGCACGATCTAACCGCCAGCTCAGCGGCATCCACGGCCCGAGATAGCCAGCGGGAACCGAATCAGTGAGCGGTCGGGGCATCGGACGTGGCTGGCGCGCTCGTCAATTTCATATCGCTCGGTCAATCGATTCAATCTGATGAGGGTGGTGATCCGGCGTGAACCGTCGGCAGCTCGTGAAAAAGACCGCGGTTCGCCGCGCCATGATCCTCGGCACGCTGCCGCTCGCGTTCGCGGTGGCGTGCTCCGGCACCGCTGAAGCACCCAGTGCGGCACCGGTATCCAGCCCGTCGGGCAGTTCCGGCACGGATGCGCAGCCCGGTGTGCTGCCGCCGGGGAGTGCTCCCGGCGGTGATCTCGCACCGGGTGCGGTACCGGGGATCACGCCCGGCACCCTGGCACCGGGCACTCCGGGCGCGCAGCCCGGCGTGCAACCTGGGCAGCCCGGAACCGCTTTCCCCACACCGCAATTCGGTGCCGGACAGTCGCAACCCGGCGTGACCTATCCGGCGGCCGACCGTGCGGGCGCGCGCCCCGGACCGATCCAGCCGGGTGTGACGACCCCCAATCGCCCACCCGCACCGGCACAGCCGCAACCCCAGCCGCAGGCGGATTACGCGGTCCCGGCCAACTTCCGGCCCATCCCGCAGACGACACCGGCCCCGCCGGTGGATCTGCAAACGTTGCACGCGCCGACCGTCGTGCAGCCGGTCGCCCCCATCGCGCCGCCCCCGCGCACGCTGCGACTCGGTGACTTCACCTCTCCCGTACCGGATGACGTGCCCAATCCGGCGCTGGACGCGGTGAACAATGTCGCCGCGGGTGCCGAGGCAGCCATCGCCACGGGATTCAACTCCATCGGCATCAACCCGAGCCGCTCCGACCGCATCGCGGCCGGAACCCTCGCCGGTGTCGCGGCGGGTGCGACGATCGGCGCGATCGGCGCGGGCGTCCCCGCCGCCATCGCGGGCGGCGTCCCCGGTGCGGTGGTCGGCGCGGTCATCGGCGGCGTCGCGGGCGGTGCCCTCGGCACCATCGGCGCGACGGTCCTGCCCTGGACCGCCCCCATCGACATCCCCGGCGGTATCGCGGGCGGCGCGCTCATCGGCGCGGCGGTCGGCGGCGCCGCCGGAGCCGCCGCGGCAGGTATCCCGGCGGCCGCCCTCGGCGGTATCGCGGGCGGCGTCGCAGGTGGCGCTGTCGGCGGCTTCCTGGGCGGCGCGTTCTGACACAGGCGAAGACGCCTGACTTGTCACCGTGTAAGACCCCTGAATCGCCCGTGCCATACGAATTCGTTTGGCACGGGCGATTTTTCGTGGGTGAGCCGCCCTCAATTCACATCGCGCTGAGGGAGCGAGCGTAGTTGAGTTGATGCATCACCATCGGGAAGGTCTGCTGGTCTTGGACCGGGATCATCGTGGAGTGGAATCGGCCGCCGCTGGTGACCGTGACCTGGACATATCCGGCTGTCACCTTTTCCTTGATGAGAAGGAAAAGCAGGCCGAGCAAACAGAATGGGAAGAACAGGACAGCCAGGACCACCGCATAGGCGGGGGTACGTTCGGCCGTTTGGGACATATCGGTCGCGGTCCAGATGGCACCGCGCAGCGGCAGAGTGCCGGACGGGGTGATCACCCCGCCATCCACGACCGCGATATCGCCGATGGCGATCAGGAAGTTCGGGGCGGGCTGCACCGCCGGTTGTGGCCAGACCTGTTGTGGTACAGGCAATCCGGGGGGCGGCGCGTACGGCATGCCCGAGCCGGTGCCCGGTACGCCGAATGCGGCCGGGTCGTTCAATGGTCGTTGCTGGTACGGATCTGTCACGTGCGCCCTCCCTGGTGTCACGCGGGATCCCCACCCGCGTCGCTTCGCACGATCGCCGGATGCGTGCCATCCCGCGCGATCCAGATCATTCTCATCCCGAATCATGGGACGCGCCCGGCGTTCTCACAGATCAGCGGAGAGGTGTTGCCGCGAATCAGAAGAGGGTGGGTTCGCCGAAGCCGGGGGTGCGCTCGATTTCGAGGAGGCGCTGTTTGGTGGTGATGCCGCCGGGGGCCGAGAAGCCGTGCAGGGCATGGTCGGCGGTGAGGACACGGTGACAGGGGACGATCAAGGGAATGGGGTTGCGGCCCAAGGATTGGCCTACGGCCTGCGCACCGCCGGGAGCGCCGATGCGGTTGGCGATATCGCCGTAGCTGAGGGTGTGGCCGGGGTGGATGGCGCGGGTTACGGCGTAGACGGCGCGATCGAAGTCGTTGAGGGGACTCACATCCAGCGGAATCCAGTCGAGATCGTCCAGGTCACCCGCGAGGTGGGCGCGGATCTTCTCGATGGCCGCGGCGATCTCGGGGGTGGGTTCGGCTTCGCGGATGTCGTAGACGCGGTGCTTGCGCAGGATGTACGCGCGAGTGTCTTCCGGGTCCGCCTCGGGGAGGGCGAAGCGCAGCACACCGGCGGCGCTCCAGGCGAGGGCGCAGGTGCCGATCGCGGTATCGAAGAGCGCCGCCGAGGCGAGCGGGCGGTCCGGGTGCGACATAGAGCCAGTGTGCACCGGGGCACCGACAAGTCCAGTTCCGGACGGTCAGCCCCACAGGCGACAGCCACTTCAGACCAGTTGCCTAGAACTGGACTGTTTCCTCGCGGCAGGGGATCGTCGCCAGATGCGGCAGTGGTGAGCGGCCGCGCCCGGTCAGCCGGGTCCGCTGCGCGACCAGCGCGGCCGGTGGCTCGTCCTGATGCGCGTAGGCGGCGGCGAGGTCGGCGTACTGCCTGGCCCCGTCGTATTCCGCGACCGACCAGTCCGACATCGGCGCATGCGGGCGGTACTTGTTCAGCAGTGCACCCCAACGCTCATCCGGCGTGGGAGCGAACCGGTACACGATTCCGGCGAAGGCCGCGACAACCAGCAGGGAGATGAGCATTGCGATCATTATTCGATGGTGACCCCCGCTGGACTTGAAGAAAATATCCAGTACCCGGATACTGGCCTTTATGGCGATACGAGTGATCGGGGCAGCCAGCCTCACCCGCGATCTGGGGCGCTGGCGGCAGGACGAGCCCGGCTCCCCGGCGGCCGAGACCAAACGCAGCAGCAGGCCCGCGTACGTGGCGCTGGCCGAGAGCGTTCGACTGCTCATCCACGACGGCCGCGCACCCCTGGGCGTCGCGCTGCCCAGTGAGCGCGATCTGGCCACCAGCCTGCATGTCAGCCGCACCACGGTGACGTCGGCGTACGCGCTGCTGCGCGAACACGGCTATCTGATCAGCAGGCAGGGTTCGCGCAGTACGGTCGCGCTGCCGCCGACCGTGGTGCACGACGGCACCAAACCCGCGCGCAGCCTGCTCGCCATGATGGCGCAGCCCGAACTCCCGACCATCGATATGACGTACGCGGCCATGTCCGCGCCGATCGAGATGACGGACGCGTACACCACTGCGCTGCAAGGACTTCCGACGTATCTGGGCACGCACGGCATGGACCCGGTCGGCATGCTCATGCTGCGCGAGGCGCTGGCCCGCCGGTACACCGAACGCGGCCTGCCGACCGATCCAGATCAGATCCTGGTCACGCTCGGCGCACAGCACGGACTGCGATTGCTGCTCAATGTCCTCACCACACCGGCCGAGCGCGTGCTGATCGAGCATCCTTCGTATCCGAACGCCATCGAGGCGATCCGCGATGTCGGCGCGCGCCCGGTGCCGGTGCCATTGCGCCCGGACGGCTGGGATCTGGATGGAATCCGCAGTGCCGCAAGGCAAACCGCGGCCAGCGTCGCGTATCTGGTGCCGGATTACCACAATCCGACCGGGCTGCTGCTGCCCGCCGAGGGTCGCGCCGAACTGGCCGCTATCGCACGCGAAACCCGCATGACGGTGATCGTCGACGAATCCATGGTCGACCTGCACCTCACCGATCACGAAATCATGCCGCCCGCAGCGTCATTCGCGCGCGGCTCGGAGATCGTCACCATCGGTTCGGCCTCGAAATCCTTCTGGGGCGGTCTGCGCGTCGGCTGGGTGCGCGCGAATCAATCGCTGATCACCAAACTGCTCGGCACCCGCTCCACGGTGGACCTGGGCACCCCGGTCATGGATCAGCTGGCCACCGTGCACCTGCTCCAGCACGAGGACGAAATCCTCACCGTGCGAAGGGAACAACTGCGTTGCCGCCGCGCGGCAATGCTCGAGGCACTCGCCGAGGACCTGCCCGATTGGAGAGTCTCCCCCGGCGCGGGCGGCATGTCACTGTGGGCGCAACTTCCCGCCCCGGTATCCACCGCATTGGCCGCTACGGCCCCGAACCACGGCGTATTACTCGCCGCCGGACCGCGTTTCGGTGTGCAAGGCGCGTTCGAGCGATTCCTGCGCCTGCCATATACGCACGAGGAAGCCGATATTCGCGTCGCGGTGAAATCCCTGGCGGCGGCCTACGCCTCACTGACTCCACACGCCGCCGAGCCGCTCGCTCCGCTCACCTGCTACTGACCCGTCCCGGTCGCCCACCCGGCGCTGCCCCGATCCACCGGGCGCTGACCGCACCGTCATCCCGGCATGCTCTTGGCCGGGATCCACACCTATTGCGCATTAACAGGTTTCGCGGATTCCGGCCGAACCCGCGCCGGAATGACGAGCAGGAGAGCCCTAGCCCGTCGAGGGCTCTCCGAGCAGGTTTCAGCTCAGGATGTCGTGCCGGACAATCGTCTGATCGCGCCCCGGACCCACGCCGATGCAGGACATCCGCGCACCCGAAAGCTCTTCCAGCCGCAGCACGTACGCCTGCGCGTTCGCGGGTAGGTCGTCGAAGGTCCGCGCCCCGGAGATGTCCTCCCACCAGCCCGGCATCTCTTCGTAGATCGGCTTGGCGTGGTGGAAATCGGTTTGCGTGGTGGGCATTTCGTCGAACCGCTCACCGTCGATCTCGTAGGCGACGCAGATCGGGATGGTGTCCAGGCTGGACAGCACGTCGAGCTTGGTGAGGAAGTAGTCGGTAATGCCGTTGACGCGGGTGGCGTAGCGGCCGATCACGGCGTCGAACCAGCCGGTGCGGCGGGCGCGGCCGGTGGTGACGCCGACCTCGCCGCCGGTCTTGGCCAGGTACGCGCCGGACTCGTCGAAGAGTTCGGTGGGGAACGGGCCGGAACCGACGCGGGTGGTGTACGCCTTCAGGATGCCGAGCACGGTCTCGATCTTGTTGGGGCCGATGCCCGAACCGACCGCCGCGCCACCCGAGGTCGGGTTGGAGGAGGTGACGTACGGGTAGGTGCCGTGGTCGACGTCCAGCAGGGTGCCCTGCGAACCCTCCAGCAGCACGATCTCATCGCGCTCGAGCGCCTGGTTGAGCAGCAGGCGGGTGTCGGAGATGCGGTGCTTGAAGCCTTCGGCCTTCTCCAGCACCTCGTCGACGACCTGCTGCGGGTCCAGCGCGCGGCGGTTGTAGATCTTCACCAGCACCTGGTTCTTGAATTCCAGTGCGGCCTCGACCTTCTGGGTGAGGATCTTCTCATCCAGCACGTCGGCGACGCGGACGCCGACGCGGGCGACCTTGTCCTGGTAGCAGGGTCCGATGCCGCGTCCGGTGGTGCCGATCTTCTTATTGCCGAGGAAGCGCTCGGTGACCTTATCGATGGCCACGTGGTACGGCATGATCAGGTGGGCGTCGGCCGACAGCAGCAGGCGGGAGGTGTCCACGCCGCGCTGTTCCAGGCCCGCGAGTTCGGTGAGCAGAACGCCCGGATCGATCACCACGCCGTTGCCGATGACGTTTGTCACACCGGGGGTGAGAATGCCGGACGGAATCAGATGCAGTGCGAAGTTGTCGCCATTGGGCAGCACCACGGTGTGACCCGCGTTATTGCCGCCCTGGTAGCGCACAACCCATTGGACGCGGCCACCGAGCAGGTCGGTCGCTTTGCCCTTGCCCTCGTCGCCCCACTGGGCGCCGATCAGCACGATTGCCGGCATTAGAAGACTCCTACGGGTTCGACGCGCAGCATCGGTGATGCTGCAGCTACCCGCCGTCAGAAGGCGGTGGCCGGAGGCACAGTCTAGTAGATGCTCGAATACGCCCAGGTTCGCGACCCGGCACGGGACGAAACCGACGTAACGGGTGGGCTTCGAAGGCGGCGCCGCAAATGAACCGGGGCTATGGTGGCACGGGGAGTCGGGCCGGTAAGACGGCCCGCAGGAGCGCAGCGAGGCGATGGTGTTGTCAGGTCAGAGGAGGGTGTACGGCAGTTGAGTACCCATGTTCTCCGCTGCGACGGCGCACCCGTACCGATCGCACTCGCTTCGCTACCGCTCACCCAGACTTCCGCCATACCGGACACCAATGTGCTGGACGAGTTGCTGCCCGTGATGGCCGCCGACAGTCTGCCGCGACTCATCGTGCTCGGTGAGGACGCCGGACTCGCGGCCGTGCTCACCCATCTGATGCGCACCGAACGCCTAGGCGTCGAAATCGGTTACGTCCCCGTCGACCGCACCTACGGTTCGCGCGCCTATGAAACCGGCACCGGATCCGCCGCCGCCAAGCGCGCGCTGGAAGGTAAGCCGACCGAGACCCCGCTCATTCGCGATGACACCGGCAAGGTGCTGATCGGCCGCGCCACCCTGGTCGGCGAGAACGGTGAGAAGCTCGAAGGCGAAGCGTACGTGGACGACACGCGGTTGTTCACCGGTAAGGTCTCGGCGCTGCTGGTGTCACCGACACTGGAGATGCCCGGGCTGCACGCCAGCGCGCAACGCGGGATCCTCGGTAAGAAACGCTGGGCGCAGGGGCGTGCCATGCAACTCGGCACGCGCGGCGCGATCGTCACCCGGGACGGCATCACCACCGATAAGCCGGTGCGGCGATCCACGTTCTACCGGCATCATGAGCCGTGGTTGCTGGTCCGCTGATCTTCACCCGGTGCATCCGGGGTCCATTCAAGGAGTCCGATGAGTAGTCCTCGCGCGATCGGCCGTGCCTCGGGGGCGGTGCGCCCGAGCCCGGTGTTCCTGCTCGTCGTCGCGATCGCGGTAGCGGGCGGGGTGGTGGCCTGGACCGCGGATCTGCTGTCCAATCAGGCGAAACTCGGTGTTTTCCTGATGGTGGTGGCGGGCTGGGTGGTGTCCATCTGCTTGCACGAGTTCGCTCATGCTTTCGTCGCGTATCGCGCGGGGGACCGCGAGGTGGAGTTGCGCGGCTACCTCACCTTGAACCCGCTCAAATACAGTCATCCGCTGCTGTCGATCGGATTGCCGCTGCTGTTCATCGCGATCGGCGGGTTCGCGCTGCCGGGTGGTGCGGTGTACGTGAACTCGAATAGTTTCAGCGCGAAGATCCGGCGGATTCTCAGTGGTGCGGGACCGGCGTCCAATCTGCTGTGCGCGATCGTGCTGTTGATCATCGTGAAGCTGTGGGGCAGTTCGTATTCGCATGCCGCGTTCTGGTTCGGGCTGAGCTATCTGGCGTTCCTGCAGATCATGGCCACCGTGCTGAATTTGATCCCGGTGCCGGGCACGGACGGGTACGGGATTCTGGAACCGTCGCTGAGCTATGAGACGCGGCGATCGATGGATCAGATCAAGCCGTACGGGATTCTGATTCTGGTCGCGCTGCTGTTCGTGCCGCAGATCAATATCGCGTTCTTCAACGGGATTCGGGCGCTGTTCGAACTGTCGGGCGTGCCGTCGATCTGGTCGGATTTCGGTTCGACGCTGACCCGTTTCTGGCGCTGAGCCGACTCAATCGACCGGTGTCACATACGGATTCGGGACGGTCGGCGGGAGCATGGCGATCGAGGAAAGCCTGCGCATCCCGCACACCTGCATGAGATCCACCACGATCGAGCGGATCTGCGCGAACACCACGTGCGCGGAGATGCCCGCGCCGTCCACCAGATCCTTGGTCGCGCCCTTGGCGACCGTGCGCAGCACGCGGGTGGCCTCGGCGGCATCGGGTTGATCGCCCGGATCCGCGAGCACCATCTGGCGCACGATATCCACGGCCTCGCCGAGTCGTTCGACTTCGAGAGTCAGTCGCGGATCCAGGATTTCGTCATCGCGTACCAGGGACAGGGCGCGGCGCAGCAGCACCCGGGTATTGCGGACGGCGTTGTCCAGTGGGTCCGCGACCTCGCGCAGGCGTTCCAGGCGGGCGCGCGAATTCCAGTACAGCGGTGAGATTCTGCTGATCTCGCGGCCACCCTCGAGCGTGCTGCGCAGGGTGTCGAGATTGCTCTGGGTGCCGCGCACGGCCTCCAGCGCGACCTTGATTTTCTCCGCGTCATGCTCCAAAAGCCCCGCGGCGCACTCGGTCAGCGAGGTGCCCATGACGCCGAGGATGTCCGCGGCCTGCTGCCGGGCGCGGCGCACCGGATGCAGCGGGATCGCCGCCACCACCACGATGCCGACCATGCCGCCGACCAGTGCGTCGATGATGCGCAGATTCGAATTGCCGCTCGCCGGCGGCAGCAGCGTCGCCACCAGCACCGCAGAGGACGCGGCCTGCATGGTGATGACCGGGCCGCCGTCCAGGAATACGGCCGTGCACATGGCGAAGATGACCAGCACCGAGATCTGCCAGATGCCCGTGCCCGCCCAGGAGACGAACAGATCACCGATGCCGATGCCGACCGCGACGCCGACGATCAATTCGACCGCGCGGCGCAACCGCGCGCCGAACGAGACGCCGATCGAGATCATGGCGGCCATCGGCGCGAAGAACGGTTGCGGATGGCCGACGATATTGTGCGCGATGAACCAGGCCACGCCCGCGCCGACCGCGCACTGCACGATCGGCAGCAGCGAGGACCGCACCCGCTTCGCGGCGGTGCGCATGCGCGTGACGCCGCTGTCCTTGGCGGCGTCGAACGTGGTGCCTAGGCCACTGCTCAAATCAGTCGAGACCGAGTTCGGCGGCGGCGCGCGGGTCGCAATCCTCGAGCAGGTCCAGGCAGCGCGCGTACTCATCGGTCTCGCCGATGGTGCGGGCCGCGCGGGCCAGCGCGCCGACGCTGCGCAGGAAACCCTGATTGGGTTCGTGGCTCCACGGCACCGGGCCGAAACCCTTCCAGCCGTTGCGGCGCAACAGGTCCAGGCCGCGGTGGTAGCCGGTGCGGGCGAACGCGTACCCGGCGAGGGTGTCGGCGTTCACCTCGTTATTGCCGCGCTCGAGGGCGCCTTCGGCCAGATGGGCCCAGGCGATGGAGGCTGTCGGATGCGCGGCCGCGACCAGTACCGGGTCCTGCTTGTTCAGCAACGCGTCCTCGGCGTCGGTGTTTTCCGGAAGCAGTACCGGCTGGGGTCCGAGCAGATCACCGAAGGAGGTCATGCCGATCATTCTGCACCGACCACGCGAATGCTCAGTAGGCTGACCGTCGAATCACAGTTCCGCCGAACCGAGGGGTAGCGCGTGTCCGACTCGAACGACGACCAGCAGCCACAGGACCCTGCCCGCCAGGCAGCTCCCGGCAAGGGCGCCGACAAGGACACATCCGCCGCCCCCGACACCGCGGCCACCGAGGTGATCCACACCGCCAAGCCGGGCTTCGCCACCATCAAATACGAGCCCGCCCAACCGGTCTCCGAAGGCCCCACCACCCGAATCCCCGCCACCCCCCGCCCCGAGCACACCCCGGGCGGACAGCAGCCGACCGCGAATCAGGGTGCGCCCGCCGCGAATCAAGGTGGCCCCACGCAGTCGGGCGCGCCGCAGGGCGGGCCGAGCTCGCCCGCCCCCGCACCCGCGAACCAGAGCGAAGCCAACCGGCCGGGCGCGCCCGGCCAACCGGGCGAAATTTCCCAGCGCGGGGAAGCGGGCCAGCAGCCCGGCACCGCGAACCAGCAGGGCGCGGCACAACAGGGCGGTCCGGCCAACCAGCAAGGCCCGGCGCAACAGAGCAGTGCGGCCGACCAACAGGACTCGGCGCAGCAGGGTGCACCCGCGCCGCAAGGTGGCGCGCAGCCGAGCGAAGCGGCCAAGCCGCCGAGTGATCGCGCGCCCTCCGCCAACCCGGCGGATGCAGCCAACCCCGCCCCGTCCGCGGATGCCACGACCGTGTTCAAGGTGGTCCCCCGCGCGGACGCGCCAGCTCCGCAAACCGATGCCGCACCGGCGAATTCCCCACAGCAGCCCCCGGCCGCTGCCAAGGATGCGACGAAAACCGCACCCGCACCGGATGACCCGGCGAAGTCCGCCGACGCGCAGCCCGCACCGGATGCGAAAAAGCCCGAAGCCGCGGAGGCGACCGATACCGGCGATCAGCCCGGTTCCGGCGAGGATGACGGCGCACCGGATGCGAAAACCATTGTGATGAAGCAGGTTCCGGCGGGGTCGGAGGATGCGACCACCATGTTGCCGGTGGTCACTCCGGATCAGGCGACGGAGAAGATGCGGGTTTCCGGGCCGCAGGGGCGGGCTGTGAGCAAGCCGCCCGCTTCGCCTCGGATGAATCAGGGACCCAGGAATGTGGGGCCGCGCGGGGGTGCGCCGGATCAGGGTGGAGCGGTCGAGGAGACTCGGCCCGCGCCGCCGCGGCCGCCGCACGCGCCGCGTCGGCCCGCCAGTGCGCCCTCCCCCGCCGATATGCAGCCGACCGCGCCCGCCGTGCCG
>NZ_JBFAXC010000018.1:0-102355 GCF_040680615.1 Nocardia sp. NPDC052001
GATTCGACAAACTCGCCGTCCGCTACCTGGCCACGATCCACATCGCCGCCATCAACCAGTGGCTACGGTGCATTGACTTTCAAAACACGCCCTAGTCCGGATCAGGTAGTGGGGTTGGTGGGCTGGATGGGGGATTCGAGGGATTCGGCCGTCAGGGCCAAATAGAGGTCGATGGTGTCTTCGAGGCGGTTTACGTTGCGGCCGGTTAGGTCGGTTATGCGGGTAATGCGGTTGCGGAGGGTGTTTACGTGGACGTGGAGGGCGGTGGCGGTTACTGCCCATTGGCCGTCGTGGGCCAGGAAGGTGCGGAGGGTGTGTTCGAGGTCGGTGTGGGAGCGGGTGTCGTGGTCGCGGATGGGGGTGAGGATTTGGTCTGAGAAGCGTTGGCGGACTTGGGTGTCGAGGAGGCCCAGGAGCATTCGGAAGGTGGCTATGTCGGCGAAGGTTGCTATGTCGGGGGAAGGTTGGGCGCGCAGGACCTGGCAGACTTCGCGGGCGCGGACGAGGGCGTCGCGGAGGCCGGGGGCGGGGGTGATGTCGCCTATGCCGATCACCGTGCGGGGGACGGGGGAACGTCTGGTGGTTTCGGTGGACAGGTCGCGGGCGAAGCGGGTGAGGTCTTCGGGGGAACGTTCCCACAGGCATATGGAGACCACGTCGCGGCTTCCCGCGGCGGTGAAGGCGGGGATGCCGTGGGCGGCGAAGAACGCGCCTACCGCGTGGGCTATGTCGTCGGGTTGGGCGGTTGCGCCGGCGGCGGGGACGGGGGCTGAAACCAGCACGGCCAGTGGGCGATCCGGGGGGACGCCGTAGGCGCGGAGGCGGCGGATCACCTCGGCACTGCTGCGCGGGCCCGACAGGATCATCTCCAAAAGCTCTGCGGCGAAACGGGCTTCGATGGCGTGGACCGCTTGCTGTTTGGTGACTTCCAAGCTCAGGAAGCGGGCAGCTTGAGCGAGGGCTTCTTGATCGGCGGCCGAGAGGGTGGCCGAGGGTTCGAGGCAGTACAGGCCCGCGTCGATCTCACCCATCGCGCCCTCGATCAGATACAGCGCGGCGGGGCCGGTCCCGAGCAGATCGACTTCGAGCGGCGGCGGGGTGCGGTTGAGGGCGGCGGCGGCCAGGCGGACCTGTTCGTCGGTCGGCTCGCAGCCGATCGAGGCCAGGCGACGGCCTTTGCGGTCCACCACCAGTAGCGGCAATTCCGTTTCACCGCGCAGGATTT
The DNA here is from genome assembly GCF_040680615.1 of Nocardia sp. NPDC052001. Taxonomy (NCBI): domain Bacteria; kingdom Bacillati; phylum Actinomycetota; class Actinomycetes; order Mycobacteriales; family Nocardiaceae; genus Nocardia; species Nocardia sp. NPDC052001. Next base: position 1,226 of record NZ_JBFAXC010000018.1, read on the forward strand.
CGAGTACGCCCGCCGCGCCGCTGCCACGGGAGAGCGCGGTTGCCAGCGCATCGCCGCGGTGGACCGTCGCGGTCAGTTCGGCCTGCAACACCTCGTTCTGGATCGCGGCGGCCGCGCGGGTCAGCGCGGCGAACGGCACACCGATGCAGAGTTCCACGAGGGGAAGACCGTGGGAAAGGCACAGGGCGACAAGGTCTTCGGGAAGCTCGGGAGTTTGCGCGGTGAGACCGAAGACCAGCCCGGCCGCACCCGCACGCGCGACCGCCGCCACGAAACGATCGAGCGATACCTGCGATTGCCACAGGCCGTTGGTCAGCACCAGCTCACCCGAGCGCACATACGGCGAGGGGTCGGCGAGCTCGGTGGTGTGCAGCCAGTGGATCTCCGCGTCCAGCGCGTCCGTGAGTTCCGGAGTCACCACGCGCAGTCCCAGGGCGGGATCGTCGACGAGTCGGCTGATGGTCAACATCTAGTCGAATGTACAGAACATTTCCGGCATTGGTGGATGAACATCCATCCCTTCGACGGCTCCCACACTGCTGTTATGAGGTACCTCACAACAAAGGAATGCGGCCATGTCCCAACCTCCCGACACCACCGAACGCACCGCACCCGCCGAGACCGGCGTGCGCTTCGACGAACACGGCGTCCTGCCCATCCCCGATCAGGAACGGGACTGCTCACCGTGGGAGCTGTTCTGGATCTGGTGCGGGGCGAATATCGCCCCGATCAACTGGGTGCTCGGCGCGCTCGGGATCACCCTGGGACTGAGCCTGCTCGAAACCCTGATCGTGGTCGTGATCGGAAACCTTTTCGGCTGCGCCATATTCGGGCTGTTCAATGTGATCGGCCATCGCACCGCGGTCAATCAGATGGTGTTGGGACGCTCGGCGTTCGGCATCAAAGGGGCGGCGTTGCCCGCACTCGTGCAGGGTCTGCTGACCATGGCCTGGGTCGGGGTGAATACCTGGGTGGTGCTGGATCTGGTGCTGGCCGTACTGGATCAGCTCGGCATCAGCGGCGGACTCGGGCTCAGAATCGTTGTGGCAGCGGTCATTATGGCGGTGCAGCTGGGTTTGGCACTGTACGGGTTCTATGCCATTCGCACGTTCGAGAAATACACCGTGCCGCTCACCATCGCGGTCATGGTGGTGATGACGGTGCTCGCATTGGGCCGCACTCATCTGAACTGGTCGACCGCCGTCACCGACACCCCCGGCGAAAAGCTCACCGCCATCACACAACTCATCACCGCGATCGGGATCGGCTGGGGTCTGACCTGGATTCCCTACGCCGCCGACTACAGCCGTTTCGTGCGCCCGAATCTGTCCGCGCGCAAAGTCTTCTGGGCCTCGGCGACCGGTATGTACATTCCGACGGTATGGCTGGCCGTGCTCGGGGCCTGCCTGGCGAGCGCGGGTGGCAGCGCCGACCCCTCGACGGTGGTCGTCGGCACCTTCGGCGTATTGGCGATCCCGGTACTGCTGCTGATCATGCACGGCCCGATCGCGACCAATATCCTCAACCTGTACTCGTGCTCGCTCGCGGCGTTGACCATCGGCATTCGCATCGCCCGCTGGAAAGTCACGCTGTTCGCCGGTGTGATCGCTTCGCTGGTGCTCGCGGTATTCATCAATGCCACGAGTTTCGCGCATGCCTTCGACAATTGGATGGTCTCGATCCTGATGTGGATCAGCCCATGGATGTCGATCCTGCTGGTGGACTATTTCCTGATCCATCGCCGGGCGCTGTCGATCCCGGACCTATATCGCGAGCCCGCTTCCTCGGCCTTCGGCGGGATCAATATCCCCGGCCTGGTCAGCCTCGCGGCCGGTCTGCTCGCCGGGTGGAGTTGGCAGTACGGACTGGTGCCCGCGATGCAGGGCCCGGTCGCGCGAGCGCTGGGAAATACCGACTTCTCTTGGCTCTCAGGCAGTTTCGTCGCCGGTGGGCTGTACGTCCTGCTCATGAGGGCGAGATTCGCCCGGACCGGACAGGCCGTGGAGGTCTGAGCGACGCTCGCCATCGGCGGTGAATTCCGGGGCGGAGGCCACACGCCTCCGCCCCATGGCCGATGAACCCCCTGCCACCACCTTCGAAACATCACGTGACACCTATCCCGCCCCCGGAGAGTGGTTCGCAACACTTACGTTTCCACTGTGAATTGCCGGGTAGATCCAATTCAGAGCCAATTGAAGATCGGATAGAGATCACCGTCGACCAGATTCCGGGGGCAAAGATGATGACCGGGTTACCGAGAACCCACCACGGCAGCACCAACGGGAAACCCCACCGCACCGGCGGCTCGCATCTGCGGCTGGTTTCCCCGGACGAGGCCGGGACCACGCGCCATCCGATGGATGACGCGCGCGGCCACACCATCGGGGTTCGAGTTCCGGCCGAAGCCTCGCAGCTCCTCATGCTGCGCGCCCTCGCCGAAACCGTATGCCTGACAGCGGATTTCGATGTCAGCATGGTCACCGATATTCGCGTCGCCCTCGATGAGGTGGCGACCGCGCTGGTGTCGGATCGCACGCCGGGCACCGAAATCAGCTGTGACTTCACCTATGACGAACAATCGATCGAGGTCCGGATCAATTCGGTATCGCAAACCGATGCCGCGTTCCGGGTCGCGAGTATGGGCTGGCATTTGCTCCAGGCCATCACCGACGATTTGAAGACCGAAGTCGGCCCCTTCGACCACCACATGTCCGGCTACCCGACGCAGGTGCGATTCACCCACAACCGGGACTGGCCGCCCCTCGATTGACGCCGTCGACGGCGCGTTTATCACGGCGCCGACGGTGGTATGGCCTGAGCGATCGGCTGTATCGAATTCGAAGGAGCACACGTGGACCACTCGCCCGGTACGGCGGTAGCACGCGGGGAGCAACTGTCGATCTTCGATAGATTCGCCACCAAAGCCAGCGAATTCGCCTCTCGGGCAGGGTTTTTCGTTTTCTGCGTAATCCTGGTCGTGGTCTGGGTGCCCTCCATCGCGGTAATGCCGAGCGTGGACACCTGGCAGTTGGTGATCAACACCGCGACCACGATCATCACGTTCCTACTGGTGGCGCTCTTGCAGAACACCCAGAGTCGCAGTGACGCCGCGTTGCAGCAGAAGCTCAATGCCGTCGCCGACGCGCTCGCGGACTTCATGGGTGAGCTCAGCACCGAATACCCCGAACTCCAGCGGCACCGCGCCGAACTCGCCGACGCCGTCGGCCTCGAACGCCGCGAGGGCTCGCGACACCAGGACAAGTGATGATTGCTCAGCTCTCCCGTATACCGGCCCGACCATGAACGACGAAGAACAAAGCACCGAGTGGGTCGGCCAGCCGCGCTCGGACGAACCCGCACCCATCTCGTCCGCTGAGCAGGACGCCGCCGCGCTGTCCAGCGACCAGCATCCGCTGGGCACGCCCGGTCGGCGGTTCGATCGGCGATCACCATTCATGACCGGGCTGCACGCGGCGGCCGGCGTGCTGGTCACCGTGGGCGCGGTACAGGTCGTACTCGCCGCGCACCAGGCGCTGCTGCTGGTGGTGGCCGCATTGTTCTTGGCCATCGGCATGGAACCGGCCGTGTCGTGGCTGGTGCGGCATGGCGTGCGGCGCGGGTTCGGGGTGACCTTGATCTTCGTGCTGGTGCTCGGCGGATTGGCGGCGTTCCTGTGGGCGGCGATCACGCCGTTGATCGATCAGGGCCAGGCGCTGATCCACCACGCACCCGATACGCTGCGGCACCTCGAAGATCGCTATCCGGTGATCCACAGTGTGTCGGATCGATTCCATCTCGATCAGAAGGTGCAGCAGGGGACCGGCAGCGATCTGGAACGGCTGTCGCAGGGCCTGCTCGGCGCGGGCAAAGTGGTCTTCGGCGCGGTGACCAGCACCGTCATCGCCGCAGTGCTCACCGCGTACTTCTCGGCCAACTTTCCGACCTTGCGCGCCTACATCTACCGCCTGTTCCCCCATGAGCGACGCCCCCGCGCGATCCTGATCGGGGACGCGATCTTCGCCAAGGTCGGTGGCTATGTGCTGGGAAACCTTTTGATCTCCTTGATCACCGGGGTGCTGACCTTCATCTGGCTCTCGGCGTTCGAGGTGCCGTTCCCCTTGGTTCTCGCCGTGCTGGTCGCGGTCCTGGACCTGATTCCGCTGATCGGTTCGACACTCGCCGGAATCGCGATAGCCCTTGTCGCGCTGACGGTTTCGCTGCCCGTATGCATAGCGACGGTGGCGTACTTCCTGGTGCTGCGCGCGGTCGAGGACTATCTGCTGGTGCCTCGGATCATGGGGCGCACCGTACAGGTGCCCGCGGTGGTCACCGTCGTGGCGGTCTTGATCGGCGGGTCGGTGCTGGGCGTGCTCGGTGCACTGCTGGCTATCCCGATCGCCGCGAGCGTACTGCTGCTGGTCGAGGAACTGCTCATCCCCCGACTCGATAAACCCAAGGTCGAGCTCACCAAGCAATCGGCCTGAGTCACCAGCGATTTCCGCCACGCTGCCACCACGGGTGCACGGCCCACGCGAGGGTGAACAACAGCCCGAAGCACGCCCCGGCCGCACTCGCCCAGATCGGACCGGCCACGGTATCGAAGATCAAGACGGCGACTCCCGTCAGCGCGATGCCGAGTAAGCCGAGTCCGGCCAGGGCATAACGGTGCGCCGTCACCACCACACTGCCGATTCGATGCCGCCGGAACAGCACTCGATGCGCGGCCACCGGCGCGATCAAACATACGGTCGCGGCGATCGATGTCGACACGATCAACAGGTACAGCAAACGCATGGCATGCGATAACTCGGTGAAGCGAGCTTGAAATGGCAAGGTCAGCAATAACCCGGTGAGCAGCTGCACCCCGGTCTGCACGACCCGCAGCTCCTGCATCAAACTGTTCCAGTTCCGGTCCAGCCGTTCGGCCTCGGTCTCATTGCGACCATCCCCGGCCGGCGGGACATCGGACATCACGAAACCTCCCACCCCGATACCGCTCAGAATCGCGTGTGCATCCCCACGCAGGTGGCATCGGCACGACGGCGTACGAGATCGGCGGTCGTCCGGTAGCGGGTGTACAGGCGGTCCTGCTCCTGATCGGCGGCGCGCTCACTGAAGGGCGACTCCCACAGCCGGGCGGCGGAGGCGCGGGCCACCTGCGCGAACTGCGCGGGCCAGCACAGTTCGCGGACCGCGCGCACGAGACCGGTATTCGCGTCGACCAGGACCACCCGCAGCAGCAGCTCGCTGGGCTCGTCGTCGATCGCGATCCCGCTCGGATGCTCGGCGCGGTGCGGGGTGTACGGGAAGTCCGACCAGTCGATGCCCTGGTCGAAACGGAAGGCCACCAGGGCGAGGTGCGCGCTGTTCACCCAGGCGAAGTCCGCCCGCCCGGACTCGATCGCGGTGATCTCGGACTGCTCGGGTGCGGCCAGCGCTATCAGCAATTCGCCACTGCGACCATCGGGTGCCATCCGCAACTGCGCGGACTCGGTCCAGCTGGAACGGCGCGCTTGGTAAACATCCCCGACCTGGACGCACGGGGCAGGCGCATCAATGACGTTGTTACTGGGCACAGCGCGTACGTTCCCGATTTGGGCGGATTCAAACGTGTGAGCCATTTCAGAGGCGTTCTTTGCCAACTTCCGGATTGGCGATAGGGTGACCTGCCAGTGGGATTCACGGTCCGCGCGGTGAGGTCGCGGCGATTTCGGAACCAGGGGCAATCAGTTGAGCAGCCAAGCGCCAGAGCTGACAGTCCACACGCGCACCGAGGCGGCGGCCATCGTCGTGGCCGTGGCCGGCGAAGTCGATATGGTGTCGGCGCCAATACTTTTGACGGCTATCAGCGATGCGCTGGCAACCGACCATTCCAGGATCGTGGTGGACCTGTCCGAGGTCGGTTTCTTCGGCTCGGCCGGGCTGAGCGTGCTCGTGCGGGTCGCCGAGGCCGCCGTCGGCCGGGAACTGCGGATCGTGGTGTCCGAGGCGGCCCGGCGGCCCATCGAGCTGACCGGCATCAACGAACTGCTCGACCTGTACAGCACCACCGCGCAGGCGCTGGGCGGCGCCTGACGGGGTGCGCATCGAGTCAGTCGACGTGGATGCCCACAACGCAGGTGTCGTCGTCGGTATCGGCGTCACTGGCATCGAGCAGATAGTCCAGTCGCTCGTCCAGACTTCCGGTGAATCGGGCCGAGGTGATGAGCAATTGGGCCACACACTCGTCCAGGCGACGGTCCCGGCGTTCGATCAGACCGTCGGTGTAGAGCAGCAGTGTGTCGTCGGATTCGAGCTGGAGTTCGCCCTCCTCGTAGGTCGCATCAGTCGCGGCACCGAGAATCATGCCCTTGAGCGGGGGCAGGCTCGACGCGACACCGCCGCGGATCAAGACCGGCGGCAGATGCCCCGCACGCGCCCAGCGCAATATCCGGGTGCTCGGATCGTAGAGACCGCACAGTGTGGTGGCGAAGATTCGATCGGTGAGGTGATGCGCCACCAGATTCAGCCAGGTCAGCATTTGACCGGGACCCGCACCGGTGGCAGCCAAGCCGCGTAAAGCGTTGCGCAGCACCACCATTCCCGTCGCCGCAGTGATGCCGTGCCCGGCGATATCGCCGACCGAGAGCAGAATCTCCTTGGACGGCAGCACAATCGCGTCATACCAATCGCCGCCGACCAGGTGATCCTGCTCGGTCGGGCGGTACCGCACCGCGATCTGCAGCCCGGATGCCTCGGTCGACGGTTGCTCATCCGGCATGATCGCCTGCTGGAGCTGGCGGGCCAACCGGCTCTGCGCCGCGGCCTGCTCCTCGGTGTGGGTGAGCCGGTCCCGAGTGGCCGACAGTGCGATCTCGGTCCAGTGCTGCGCCGAAACGTCCTGGTAGACACCACGAATGAGCAGCAGATGCCCGGCGGTGTCCAGGACCGGTTCGGCGATGACGCGGATATGGCGGGTGACCCCGTCCGAGCGCACCAGCCGAAACGCCGTCGACGCCGGGCGGCGATAACGCAGCAGCGTGCGCAGGAACTGGCGCACAGCATCGGAATCGGCGTCCTGGACATGGCCGGGCAGCTGCGCGAGCGGGATCGGATCCGCGCTCGGCGCCAATCCGTACAGTGCGAAAAGTTGTGCGCTCCAGGTGATCTCGCCGTTGGCGATACTTTCCTCGAAACCGCCGACCCGGCCCAGGCGCTGGGCATGCTGGAGCAGAGCCGCCAGCCGCGCCGCCTCATCCTCGACCCGCCACACCATGAGCACCGCATCGCCGTGCCGGGCCATGCTCAGCGCGGCCGAGAGCGTCAGCGGAATCTGATCGACCAATTCGGTCAGCAGCATCCGCTCCGCGCGGTAGCTCTCACCGGTGGCGTAGACGTGCTCGATGCGCTCGAACAACCGGCCTTCGGAGGCGGCCATCGGATACGCCTCGAGCAGCAGCGCACCGCTGATCAGCCCGCGCGGACGCCCGGCCGGATCCAGGAAGCACGAATTGACGTGGTGGATACGGAAATCGGTGAGCGCGCCGTCGACCAGATGCGGCAGCAGTACCAGCGCCGGATCGAACAGTCCATCGGCCAATCGCACCAGATCGGCGATATCGGGACGGTACGCGGTCGGTGTCACCACCAGATCCGATTCGAGGGTGTGCGCGACCAGCTCCGCCAGCGCTTCGAACTGACGTCGCACGCGAGAGGGCTGCTGCTCGATCGGATGCGGCCAGCACACCTCGAGCACGCCGAGCAGCTTGCCGCCCGCGCCGACCGGAATGGCCGCGCGCGCACCGGTGCGATCACCGATCGAGGGCAGGCCGTCGGGCTCCAGGCTCTCGTTCCACAGTGCGGTTCGGTCCACCAGGGCCTGCCGCGCCAGCGTCGCCACACCGGGCGGGACATAGCGCCACCGCTCGGCCTCATACGGGGCGATGCCCGCAAATCCCACCAGTGACAGCGACGCATCGGTGCCCGCGGACCAGATCGCCACGGCTGTCCCGCCCAGGGGCGCTACCGCGTGCTCGAGCACCGATTCGGCCACCCGCTGGGTGTCGGTCGCCGCGAGCAATCCGCTTTCCGCCGTGCGCAATCGCACCGCGGCCGCGGCCTCCTCCGGGGCTGCCGTGCGCCGCAGGAACTGGCCCACCGCCGCGCTGATCCGGTCGCGCGCGGCCTCATTGACCAGATCGGCGGCCAATTCCAGCTCGCTGATGCCCGCCTGCTCGGACAGGATCCGCAACTGCAACGCCGCCTGGGTCGGGGCGCACTGCAATCGCTCGATGAGTACACCCTTGGCCATCTCGATCAGTGCCCGGCCGTCCGCGGTGGCCTGCGCCTGGCGGACCTCAGTGCGCAGCCGTTCCACGGTCGCCGCGAGGCGGGTGAACATGGGCCGCGCCTGATCGTCCGGAGTGATCGGTTCCTCTCCGGGGTCATGAGGCTCGGACATCAGGCGCCGAGCCAGTGCCGGATGCAGCCGAGCAGCGCTTCCGCGTCGACCGGTTTGGTGACATAGTCGTTCGCGCCCGAGGCCAGACTCTTATCGCGATCGCCGAGCATCGCCTTGGCCGTGACCGCGATGATCGGCAATGACGCGTACTGCGGCATCTCGCGGATGGTCGCGGTCGCGGTGTAGCCGTCCATCTCGGGCATCATCACATCCATCAGCACCAGATCGGTTTCCGGATGGGCGAGCAGTTTGTCGATGCCCTCGCGACCGTTCTCCGCGTGCAGAATGCTCATGCCGTGCAATTCCAGAATGCTGCTGAGCGCGAACAGGTTTCGAGCGTCATCGTCGACGATCAGCACCGTGCGACCGGCGAGCTCACCCGCCGGTTGCGGCAGCGCGCCGGCGGTCGTCACTCCCCCGCGCCGCACCAGCGGCAGCACATCACCCGGGGCTTCCGCGGTGATGTGCAACGCGATCCGTTCGCGCAGTTCGTCCAGGCTGGTCAGCAATTCCAGCGGGCGGCGCGTGATGTGATCCTGTAGGCGACGCTCCTGATCGGCATCGAGTCTGCGGTTGTGCGCCAGCACCGGAATGCTGCGCAGCGCCGAATCGCCATCCATACGCTCGAGGAATTGCAGAGCCGCGTTATCGGGCATATCGAGTTCGAGCACCACGCAGTGGAAGGACTGCGAGGCCAGCGCGGCCGCGGTCTCCTCCACCCCGATCGCGCTCACGACCTGCACCGGGCCGCGCGGATCATTGCTGTCGGCCAGATCCGCCACCGCGCTCTGCGCGACCAGCGACAGCAGGCCCTGCGGACGTTCCTCCACGACCAGCAGTCGGCGCAATTGCCCGGTCGCCGAGCTCGGCGTGGGCGGGCGGTTATCGGCGCGCTGGGTGTCCTCCCGCTCGGGGAACGGCAACTCCAGGAAATCCGGACGGGCCACCGGCAGGTAGAGGGTGAACGTACTGCCCTGTCCCAGTGCGCTTTCCGCGGTGATGACACCGCCGAGCAGATAAGCGATCTCGCGACTGATCGACAGGCCCAGACCGGTGCCGCCGTACTTGCGGCTGGTGGTGCCGTCGGCCTGCTGGAACGCGCCGAAGATCGACTCCAGCTGATGCGCGGCGATACCGATACCGGTGTCGATCACCCGGAAGGCGATGGCGGTGCCGTGTCTGCGTACCGCGGCGGGCAGCTCGCGCGGATCCGGCGGCTCCAGGCGCAATTCGACCGATCCGGTCTCGGTGAATTTCACCGCATTGGACAGCAGATTGCCGAGTACCTGACGCAACCGGGAATCATCGGTCAGCAATTCCAGCGGCAGATTCGGAGCGCTGGTGATCTGGAAGCCCAGATTCTTCTGCGTCGTCATCGGCCGGAAGGTGGCCTCGACATAGTCGAGCAGTTTGCGCAGCGGCACCTGCTCGGGCGTGATATCCATCTTGCCCGCCTCGACCTTGGACAGATCGAGGATGTCATTGATCAGCTGCAGCAGATCCGAACCCGCGGAATGGATGATCCCCGCGTATTCGACCTGCTTCGGCGTGAGGTTGCGGGTCGGATTCTGGGCCAGCAGCTGGGCCAGAATCAGCAGGCTGTTCAGCGGTGTGCGCAGCTCATGGCTCATATTCGCCAGGAACTCGGACTTGTACTTCGACGCCAGCGCCAGCTGCTGGGCGCGCGTCTCGAGCTCCTGCCGGGCCTGCTCGATTTCGAGGTTCTTGGCCTCGATATCGCGATTCTGCATCGCCAGCAGTGCGGCCTTGTCCTCCATTTCGGCATTGGAGCTCTGCAACTCCTCCTGCCGGACCTGCAATTCCTGTGAGCGAGCCTGCAATTCGATGGTCAGGCGCTGCGATTCGGCCAGCAGATCGTCGGTGCGGGCATTCGCGATAATCGTATTGACGTTCACGCCAACGGTTTCCATCAACTGATCCAGGAAATCGCGATGGGTGCGGGTGAAGTGGTGCAGGGACGCCAGCTCGATCACACCGAGGACCTGATCCTCGACGCCGATCGGCAGCACCAGCAGGTTCACCGGTGCGGTCTGGCCCAAGCCGGAGGAGATGGTGACGTAGTCGCCGGGGACATCGTCCACCGCGATGGTGCGGCGACTGCGCGCGGCCTGACCGACCAGCGATTGGCCGAACGCGAAACGTGTTGCGGCACCGGGCTCTTCGGGGCTGCCGTAGGAGCTGATCAATTCCAGCTCGGACTTCTCCGGGGTGTCGTCGGCGAGATAGAACGCACCGAATTGCGCGGAGACCAGCGGGGCCAGCTCATCCATGATGAGCTCGGCGACGACATTCAGATCGCGCTGGCCCTGCATGAGACCGGAGATGCGGGCCAGGTTGGTCTTGAGCCAGTCCTGATCCTGATTCGCCTTGGTGGTCTCGCGCAGGGACTCCACCATCGAGTTGATGTTGTCCTTGAGCTCGGCGACCTCGCCCGAGGCTTCGACCGTGATCGACCGGGTCAGGTCGCCCTCGGCGACGGCGCTGGTGACTTCGGCGATGGCGCGGACCTGACGGGTCAGGTTGCCCGCGAGCTCATTCACGTTCTCGGTCAAGCGTTTCCACGTGCCCGAGACGCCCTCGACCTCGGCCTGGCCACCCAGGCGACCTTGCGAGCCGACCTCTCGGGCGACACGGGTGACTTCGGCGGCGAACGCGGAGAGCTGATCGACCATCGTGTTGATGGTGGTCTTGAGCTCTAGAATCTCACCGCGCGCGTCGACGTCGATCTTGCGGGTGAGATCGCCCTGCGCGACCGCGGTGGTCACCTGCGCGATATTGCGGACCTGGTTGGTGAGGTTGTTGGCCATGGAATTGACGTTGTCGGTCAAGTCCTTCCACGTGCCCGCGACATTCGACACGCGTGCCTGGCCGCCGAGCATGCCTTCGGTGCCGACCTCGCGGGCCACGCGGGTGACCTCATCGGCGAACGCGGACAGGGTGTCGACCATCGTATTGATCACGCCCGCGAGCGCGGCGACCTCGCCCTTGGCCTCGACGGTGATCTTCTGGCTCAGATCACCGCGCGCGACCGCAGTGGCGACCTGCGCGATCGAGCGCACCTGACTGGTCAGGTTCGAGGCCATGACGTTGACGTTGTCGGTCAGGTCCTTCCAGGTGCCCGAGGCTCCGCGCACAGTCGCCTGACCACCGAGATTGCCTTCGGTGCCGACCTCGCGGGCGACGCGGGTGACCTCATCGGCGAAGGCGGACAGCTGATCGACCATCGTATTGATGGTGTTCTTGAGCTCGAGGATCTCACCGCGCGCATCGACCCGAATCTTCTGGGTCAGGTCGCCCCCGGCGACGGCGGTGGAGATCTGCGCGATCGAGCGCACCTGCGCTGTCAGGTTGCCCGCCATGAAGTTCACCGAGTCGGTGAGGTCGCGCCAGGTGCCCGAGACACCCTTCACATCGGCCTGACCGCCCAGGATGCCTTCGGTGCCGACCTCGCGCGAGACGCGCGTGACCTCATCGGCGAACGAGGACAGCTGATCGACCATCGTATTGATGGTGTTCTTCAGCTCCTGGATCTCACCGCGCGCGCTGACCGTGATCTTCTGACTCAGATCACCGCCCGCGACCGCGGTGGTCACCTGGGCGATATTGCGGACCTGCGCGGTCAGGTTGCCCGCCATGAAGTTCACCGAATCGGTGAGATCACGCCATACGCCGCCGACACCGGGCACCTCGGCCTGACCTCCGAGCTGACCTTCCGAACCCACTTCACGGGCGACGCGGGTGACCTCGTCCGCGAATGACGACAGCTGATCGACCATCGTATTGACGGTGTTCTTCAGCTCGAGGATCTCACCGCGCGCATCGACATCGATCTTCTGCGACAGATCGCCCTGCGCCACCGCGGTCGCAACCTGCGCGATATCGCGGACCTGACTGGTCAGGTTGCCCGCCATGGCGTTCACCGAATCGGTGAGGTCCTTCCAGGTGCCCGAGACACCCGGCACCTCGGCCTGCCCACCCAGACGCCCGTCGGTACCCACCTCGCGCGCCACGCGCGTGACCTCGGAGGTGAACAGCGACAGCTGATCCACCATCCCGTTGAAGACGTTGGCGATCTCCCCGAGCAGTCCATCGGCATCCGTGGGCAACCGTGTCCCGAAATCACCATCGCGCACGGCGGTCAAACCGGCCAGCAACCTGCGTAATTCGACCTGATCCGGACTCGAGGCGGCCTGTTTGGCCGACCCCTTTGGGGTATCCGTCATTTCCATCCTCGTTCCGCTCGGCCGAACCGCGTCGCAACACCCTTGGGCTAGAGCGGTGACGGGCGATGAGTTGCAGGATATGGACAACCACCAGCGGCTGACTCTACGGCCCCGGCACTCGGGTTGTGAATCCATTGGCGCACAGACCGTTCGTGCCAGTCGAGCGCGGGATCGACTCGATTCGGGATCGGACGTTCACACTCGCGCTCAGACCAGCAGGACGCGGCGGCCGCGGGTATGTCCGGCTTGGCTATCCGCTTGTGCCGCAGCGGCTTCGGCGAGAGGGTAGGACCGCTCGACAGGGATGCGGAGGCGGCCGCGGGTGATGAGGTCGACGGCCTCGGCGAGGGCCGCGGGCATGCTGCCGCCGACTCCGGCGAAGCGGATGCCGAGCATTGATGCCTCGAGGTCGGCGATTGTGATGATCTTGTCAGGATCTCCGGTCAGGTCCAGGAGTCCGGGGAGGACGCCCGCGCCGCTCAGGTCGAGTGCGGCATCGATGCGGCCGAGGGCGCGGACGCGGTCGACCCAGCCCGGGCCGTAGGTGGTGGGGATCGCGCCCAGGGTGCGCAGGTAGTCCTGGTTCGCGGGGCCGGCCGTGCCGATCACCGTGATCCCGCGATCGCGGGCGATCTGGAGTACGGCCGAGCCGACTCCGCCAGCCGCACCGCTGACCAGCAGCGTTTGGCCCGGTTGGCTACCGACGAGGCCGAGGATTCGCAGTGCGGTCTCCACGACCGAGGGGTACCCGGCCGCTTCGGCGAAGGTCAACTCTTCGGGCAGGTGTGCCCAGGAATTGAGTACCGCGAGTTCGGCGTAGGTGTTCGAACCGCGTCCGAAGACATGGTCGCCGATCTCGACACCTGTTGTGCCAGGGCCTATTTCGTCGACGATGCCGGCGGCGTCCTGGCCCACACCGGCGGGTAGGGGCAGCGGGCGGATGCGCTCGAACTGGCCCTCGCGGACTCGCCAATCGTGGGGGTTCACCCCGGCCGCTCGGACCGCGATGCGTATTTGACCGGGGCCGGGATGCGGCTCGGCGGTCTCTGTCAGTTGGAGGACTTCGGGGCCGCCGAACTCGGCGAAGCGCACTGCTCTCATGGATCGAAAATAACGCTAACCGTTAGTGTTTTGCAACGGGTAGTTCTGCGTTCCGGTTACATGTTGATATCTGATAGCATCTCGGCTATGACCGCGCCCACCGGCCGCAGGGAGCGCAAGAAGGCCGCGACCCGCCAGAACATCGCCGACACCGCGCTGCGACTGTTCCTGGAACGCGGGTATGACGCGGTCGGCATCCGGGATGTGGCCACCGAAGCCGACGTGGCTGTAACGACGCTCTTCGCACACTTCCCCTCGAAAGAGGCGCTGGTTTTCGCCCAGGACACCGACTTCGAACATCGCCTCACTCGCGCGGTCACCGATCGGTCGCCGAATGAGCCGCTTATTCCTCTGCTGCGCAATGAGATTCAGGCCATGGTTCAACACTGCACCGCAGCGGGAGCCGCACCGATCTGGCGCATGATCGACCAGTCCCCCGCGCTGCGGCAGTACGAGGAATCGATGCGCCTGCGGCACGCGGAGTCGCTCGCGACCGCCATCGCCACCGACCTCGGCCAGCCCGCCGACAGCACAGCCTGCCGGGCAATCGCCCGGTTCGTCATCGACGCCTACTCGCTCGGCCGTGATTCGGCGCACCCCGAAGCCACGGTGAACGAGGTATTCCGAATGATCGAAGCCGCCTGGGCGACCGGAATCGGTTGAGCTGTAGGCGATCCGGGGCGTGCGGTCAGATCGCCGGTGGGCGTGCCTAACTCGCGATCAGGCGGCGCAGCGCGGCCTGTGCGGGTGGTCCCCAGGTGGGTTTGCCGCCCGGCAGACCACGGACTCCGGCGTCGCCGATCTGGATTCCGGCGAGTGCGCGCAGCACCGCACAGCCGCGAACACGACGCCGGGTCGCGGGGTCCGGGCTCGGAGCGTAACTGTCGAAGAATCGTTCGACAGTGTTGTCGGGCAATAGAATCCACGCGGACGCGAGATCGTAGGCGGGGTCGCCCGCGCACAGATCGCCGAAGTCGATCACACCGCAGATCGCGCCGTTCTCGGTCAGCACGTTCGCCGGGTGCAGATCACCGTGCAACCACATCGGCGGCCCATACCACTGGGGTGCAGTGAGGGCGTCCTCCCATATGGCACGCACCGCATCGGGATCGGAGATCGAACCCCGATCGGTGGCCTCGGTGAGTTGTCGGTCGAACCATTGCGATCCGGCAGCCAGCGGGCCACCACGTCCTCGGCCGACAGGTGCCTGCTCGGGGGCGGGGTGGTGCAAGGCGGTGAGAAACGATGCCAGGGCGGTGACCGACTCCGCACCGTCGGTGATCGGTGCACGATCGGCGGGCTCACCCGGTACCCAGGTCGTGACAATCCACGGGTGCGGAAAACGCTCGGACGGTGCGCCGAGACGCTGCGGAATGGGAACCGGCAGTGGAAGATTCGGCGCGAGTACCGGTACCCAGGTGTGCTCCTTGACCAATAGCTCATCGGCAGAATCGGTCGCCCAGGGCAATCGGACGGCGAGATCCGCACCGAGCCGCCAGATCTGGTTGTCCCAGCCGCGCGCACCGAGCTGTATCGGACGATCGGCCAGATCCGGGTGCTGGTCGCGCAACAGCCCCCGCACCAATTCCGCGGTGACCTCGATATCGGTGTGCGTCATGCTCACCAACGGTAGTCAGGTTCGCCACGGGCTCAGGTGCGAAATTCCCACACCTACGGTGGGTAGGAAGCGGCACCGCCGATTCCTACCCTGAGGTGATGACACAGCCGCCGCCCGCCGCGGGCTGGTACCCACACGGCACCGTCTTACGTTGGTGGGACGGGTATCGATGGACCGAGCGTACACAGCCGCTTCCGGTGAGAACCACACCGACACAGCAGATTTCAATTGATCCGCGCCTGCTCATCGAGCGGAGCGTGGTCTTTCGGCACAAGGCCGATCTGATCGAGAATCACGAGTGGAGCATTACCGACCGGCATGGTGCGCCACTCGGAGCGCTGGTCCCCATCGGGGCGCGGACCCTTGATCGACTGGCCGGGGGCACGGTCGAACTCCGTGACGAGCGGGACGCGCTCATCCATACCCTCACCAAGGATGTCGTCCGGTTCAAGGCCGTCACCCGCATCGCGGGCCTGGGTAAAGTCACCGAGGGCTGGTCGGCCAGAACCAAATTCACCCTCAGCGCGGAGGACGATCGGGTTCTCGGCACGATCGAATGTGCGGAGAAGAGGTCGAGGAGGTTCCTCATCCGCGACGCCGACGATCAACAAATCGGCAGAATCGACTATGAGGTCGTACCCCTGAACCGTCACGTGATCGACCGATACGAGATGTGGGTACACCTGGACCGGCCACTCACCCAACCCCTCGCCGGTCTGGTGCTGGCGGCGACTCCGCGCGTGTACCTCGACATTCGGCGACGTTCCATGCTGAGCTGACGGCCACGGTGCCGCCGCCGGCCTCGGCAATCGAATCGGCGAAGGCGCGCAGTGCCGCCTAGTCGCGGTCGGGGTGCCAGAGCAGACCGTAATCGACGGCTCGTGCACCGTGCAGCGGAACGAGGGTGACTCCGCCGCGACTGTCCGGCCGGGCGGTACGGACACTGCCGGGAATGATCCGTGGTTCCGAGGAAATAATCGGGCCCTTGATGAAAGCCGTTTCAACAGATGGCAATTCGGTGAGTTGCAAATCGATGTCACCACCCCGCAACGCCTGGAATCCGTCATGGATGTGCACCTCTCGCACGATGATCCGGCCGCCCGGATTCGCGGTCAGGTAGTTGTCCGCAGCGGCGAGCAGCAGATCACCACACCAGGGTTCGGTGTAACCGGCGCGCAGCGTGTGCGCGAGATCGCGGGCACGGTTGCGAGCATGGTCGAGCGCGGCCCGCATCTGCCGGGCGGCGGGCAACAGTTCGTCATTGAGGTCGCGTCCGATCGGCGTGAGCGTGACGGTGCGACTGGTCCGCTCGAAAAGTGCCGCGCCCAAGCGACGTTCGAGCCTGCTGATGATCTGACTGATGCGGCCCGTGGTCACCCGCAGCCGATCGGCGGTGCGGCCGAAATGCAGCTCCTCGGCAAGGGTCAGAAAAGCCTCCAGTTCGGGCGGTTCCAGCATGGACATCCTTTGATCGGGGCACCGATGTGCCGAGCGAGCGGTCGACCATCGGACAGATCCGGGAGCCCGAATGTGACAGCCCCGGCCATGACGCCGGACACATTTCCGGCTCCCGTTTAGTTCCGCTAATCGCAGCGTGGATTGAACCGATCTTGTTGGCCGATAGGCCCTGAAACACAGTGAAATGGTCCGACTTTCAGGCAAGGAGAACCATGAAACTCACTGTGACCACGTTCGTTTCGCTCGACGGCATCATGCAGGGCCCGGGCGGCCCGGAAGAGGATCGCGACGGCGGATTCGATCTCGGCGGCTGGCTGGTGCCCTACGTCGACGCCGGCTTCGGCGAGATCGCCGGACCCTGGTTCGATGACGCCGACGCGTTTCTACTCGGCCGCCGCACCTACGACTTGATGGCCGCGCACTGGCCGCACGTCACCGATCCGGACGATATCGCCGCCACCAAACTCAACACTCTGCCCAAATATGTGGTCACCAGCCGGGCATCCGGACTGGATTGGGCCGGTGCGCAACAGCTTTCCGGGAATATCCCGCAGCGCATCCGGGAGCTCAAGGAGCAGCCGGGCCGTGTGCTCCAGGTGCACGGCAGCAGCCGCCTCATCCAGTTCCTGCTCGCCAATGAACTGGTCGACGAACTACGGCTGCTCACCTTCCCCGTCGTGGTCGGCTCGGGTAAGCGACTATTCGAACCCGGAACGCTCACTGCCGCGTGGCGGCTGACGGGGGTGCGGTCGACCCCAGCCGGAGTGCTCGGCCAGACCTATGAATTCGCGGGACGACCGGCGCTGGGCAATATCGAAATCGATTCCGACGGAAAGGAAAAGCTCGTCGAGGCTTGACACCGGTCCGGCAGCGACCGATCGAGGCGGGGCATCCCCGGCCGGATCAATCCGGTACGAGGGTGCCGTCCGCGATGGCCAACGCGCGTTCGAGCATGCGAGTCACTTCGTCGGCTCGGTCGTCGAAATCGTCCCAGAGGGAGCCGACGTCGTTGAGGCGCTGGTGGTCTCGATGGCGGGCGGCGACACCGGCGGCGAAGGTGTCTTCGAGTTCGATGGATTCCGGTACCGGCGGAGCGGACGAGCGCTCGCGAAGCGGGACGGTGGCGCGGGTGCGGTAGGCCGGGAGCGGGCCGCTCAGGTGTGCGGCGACGATCGTGGCGATGGAGGTGGCGGAGAGCGGGCGCAGCCAGGTGACCAGGTTGTCGTGCATGGCGGTGTAGCCGCGGGCATCGAAACTGGTGAACAAGGGCAACTTCGCGTGGGCGGGGTCGAATCCGGCCGCGGGCAAGGTGTTTCGACTGAGGTGATGTTCGAGCAGGCCACGACCGGCCGGATGCGGGGCCAGGCGCACCACATCGGTCCAGCGGCGCAGTATCCCGACCGGGCAGGTGTCCGGATCGCCGGTCGCGGCAATCGAGGCCAGGCCGTTGGCGATGATCGCGTGATCGTCGTGCAGGGTCAGATCCTCCTGGACGAGGTCCGCGATCTGCGCGTAGGTGAGTCCGGCGGCGGACAGCATCAGCAGGGCCGCGTTGCGTCGTCCGAACAAGCCGCGGGTCCAGCCCTTGGTCGGGAGCTGGCGCACAATCGAATTCACGCGCGCCGTGATGCGCTCGCCACGTGCGGAGCGGTGTTCGTTGAGCGCGGTCCGCAGGGTCGCCGCGCGTCCGGGCGCGGGCAGGCCCGCGACGAGATGCGCCTGATTGATCGCGCTCAGGCGGGTCCGATGGGTGCCGCGACTGCCGGGGTGATCATCGAGGTATGCGGCCACGGTCAGGGGCGCCGCGGGCAGTGACGCGTGATCGGTTGCGGCACACCAGCGGGCGAACAACTCCCAGGGGCGGTGGTAGCGCGCTGCCAGACCCAGAGGTGGTCGGCGAGCATTCGTGTCCAGGTCTTCGTCCTGTCCGAGTGGCGGTCGAGACCCACTCGGAAACACCGCCGGTGGGAGATCCCGTCCGAGGTTTTGACGGATTGTCCACGGGGACAGCGCCCCACCGATCGGATTAAGAGCCCGCGGTTCGACAGCATGCCCGAGCGCGCTGGTCTGCGCATGGCGGCTGCGCGTTCCGAACGGATCTATGGCGGCAGGGTCCAGACCTGCCGCGACTGCCCGTTGATGCACCATGCGAGTGATGGAACCCGCTGTGAGGGAGCCGTCCTCCTGCGGAAGGCCATTGCGAAGCGCACGGAACAGCGGCGCTTCCGGAGACGGTGCGCACGGCCACGGACCATCGCAGATGTGCCGGTCGGGGCTGCCTTTCGCGGTGTGCACCAGTCGAATCACCGCCGCCGCACCAGCGTCGGCGGCGCGCTCGCGCACCGCCTCCGGGTCCATGGTCGTTTCGCTGTTCGCATCCGATCGCATTGTGTGCGATGCCCGCTCATACGCAGCGTCGTAGTCGGCGATCACCGCCAGCCATCGCAGGTGCGCGCACCATGGACACAGGCGAGCCGACTCGCCTTTCGGCAGATAGCGATTCGCGGAATCGCTATCTGTGTCTCCGCGACGCACCGCCAGCCACTCCCCCACCCCGTCGCCGACCGGCGCGACATCCTGAACGACCAGCCGCGCGAGCTCATCGCGGTGCAAGCCGCCGCTGAATCCGAGTGCCAGCAGCGCGATATCGCGCCGCGCCGCGACCTGCGCGGCCCACCCCTGCGCTCGCGCTTCGATATCGATTACGAGGGTCTCGAGATCCGCCGGGGCAAGCGGTTCGGCTCGGCGTGCGGGGTCGGTGGCCCCGGTCCGTCGGCCTCTGATCTTGCGCATTGCCTCGACAATCAGCGGATCGATCCCCGGATGCGGGTGTCCCGCATTCGTATGCCGCTCACCGATAGCGGCCAGCCAGACCGTGAATGTCGAACTCCGATACCGATACTCGGCCCCGGCCCGTTCCCGCGCCGCCTCGGCCAAGTACTTCGCCACCGTCGCCGGGTCGGCAGGAAATGCGCTGTGTCCGTTCGCCAGACACCAGCTCTCGAACCGACGCCAGGCGGAGCCGTAGGTGCGTCGGGTATTCGATTCCGTGGTGGTCTGCCGATCGACCCGCAACCCAAGCTCCCGCGTCCGAAGGTCAATGCTTGGGGAAGCTTAACGACCCAGCCGCATCGGCGGCCGGTAGGCGCGAGGGTCGGCAATCCGCGCAAAAGCGCCCGACACCCGGCTCAGCGGAAGGCGGTCGCGTGATCGGTCGCCCACTGCTCGAAGGACGATGCGGGTTTGCCGGTGATGCTCTCGATGGTCGAGGTGATCAAGGTTGAGCGCGAACGCTTCTCGGCGGCTGCCAGCAAGGCGTCAACCAGGGCGGGTGGGCGGCCATCGGCGAGCATTTGGCGGCGTGCGTCCGCGACGGGTACCTCCTCGAAGCGCAAGGGACGGCCGAGAGCGGAGGCGATCGCGTCGACTTGCTCGGGGCGGCTGATCACCTGTGGTCCCGTCAGGAGATGGGTCTGGCCGGCGTGGGCATCGTCGGTGAGCACCGATGCGGCGACGGCTCCGAGATCACGCGGGTCGACGACCGCGGTGGGAGCGGTCATCGGTCCTTTGACCACACCGGTCGCACGGATTTGCTCGGCCCAGCCGAGGGTGTTGCTGGCGATGGTGTCCGATCGCAGAATCGTTGGGATGAGACCGGTTCGGCTGATCCGCGCTTCGATCTCCGCGTGCATGGCGAAGATCGGGTCGTGGCGTTCCTCGTCGGTGCCCACACCCACCGACGACAGATAGACGATCCGGCGCGCACGCTGACCGATCGAGTCGAGGACTGCGGGCGCGGCGTCGGTGGTCAGGAATGGCCACATCAGCAATACCGTGTCGACGTCGGCGAGCGCCGCGTCGAGTGCGGCGGGATCGGTGAGGCTGCCTTCGACCGTTTCGACACCGATGGGCATCTCCGCTGAGGTGCTCTCCCGTGATCGCACCAATGCTCGAACCTGATGCGTGCCAAGGTCGGTGAGCCGATCCACGACATGCCTGCCGACCTTGCCGGTCGCGCCGATCACCAGAATCATGCCCCGCACCTCAGTTCTTCGAGATTTCGATGATCATCAAAATATCGAATTGTTCGGTACTGTCAAACCATGCGGTCCCTGCACCACCCCACCCTCGACTCGCTCGAACTCGCGACGGTCCTGAACGCACTGTCGGATCCGGTGCGGTTGCAGGTCGTCGGCCAGCTCGCCGACGCGGGCGGAACCGTATGCGGCGCTTTCGACGTCCCGGTGAGTCCCTCGACCCTGTCGCACCACCTCAAGGTCCTGCGCGAAGCCGGGCTGGTGCGCGTCATCCAGGAAGGCAGCTGCCGCCGCCATACCCTGCGCCTCGACGAGGTCGAAGAACGCTTTCCTGGTGTGCTGAGCAACATCGTTCACGCCGTGAACTCCGAGCTGCGATCGGCGGGGTAGCGCCCCGCCCCGCGCACTGGGGGCATCGGAATCCCTGTCTGTTCGAGCCAACCCGAACTTGAAAACGTTGCCGGAGTTGATCTCTCGAACAAAGGATGCACGAAATGAACATGCTCGTCTCCGCTCTGCGCACCGGTGTGGTGGCCGCGGCCGTCGCCGCCACGATGGTTGGCGGTTCGGCCCTCGGCTCGGCGGCAGCGCCGGATTCGACCGGCGTGCCCCTCGCGGTTGCGGCACCCACGACCCAGCCGAGCCAGGCCGAATCGATCTGGGCAACCACCACCGGTAGCGCCGCACTGGACCTGCTGACCCTGCTGGGAGCCCCCACCGGCAGCCTGCAGAAGCCGTGCCCGCTGCCCAACCCCATCCTGTGCCAGATCAACTGACCGCGCTCGGTATGCGTCGCAAAAACGGGGTGGTCGGTCGAATGCCGCGCTGAGCAGGGCGGATAATTGTCGCTTGTTTGACAGCGATTGTTGCGGGTATGTGCGTACACGCAGCACGTTGACAGCAGATCGTTCCCACGCGGTGGCCGTGCCGGTACTCCGGACCGGCCACCCATCAGCGGAGGAGAGATCATGGCGAAAACAACGTTGGAAGCGCTGATCGGAAGCACGGCGCGCGATGCCGCCGGAGCCGAGATCGGCAGGATCAAATCCTTTTTTCTCGACGATGAATCCGGTACCCCGACCTGGGCGGCGGTATCTATGGGCGGGGGGCAGCAAGCGTGTCTGGCCCCGCTCGCCGGTGCTGAATACCGGCCTGAGGATAATTCTGTTCGCCTGCGCGTTGACCGCGAAATGGTATCCACCGCACCACATCTCGACCATGACGGGCGCATCGACGCCCAGGCCGAACAGCAACTGCTCGCCCACTACCGGGGCGGACAGCGCCGCGGCGCCGCATCGGTCGCGGGCACGCGAATCCAGCCCGCCATGGACGAGCCGATGACCCACGGTTACGGCGATGCCGAATCGCTCCTGCGCTCGGAAGAACGCCTCGTGGCCAATACCGACCGTGAAGAGGTCGGCACGGCACGACTACACAAGTACGTCGTCGAGGAAGAGCAGACGATGAACGTGCCGGTCAGCCACGAGGAGGTGCGAATCGTGCGAGAGCCGATCACCGATCCGCGTGCCGCCGAGCATGCCGATATCGGTGAGCAGGTCCAGGAGGTCACCCTGCACGCCGATCGCGTGCGAATCGACACCGAGACAGTCCCGGTCGAGCGCGTCCGCTTGGCGGTCGATGAGGTCGAGGGCGAACAGGCCGTCTCGGGCACGGTCCGCAAGGAGCGCATCGAAACCGAGGGCTTCGAGCCGGAGAACCGCGGAAAGCATCGCGGCGCATAACCTTTCGTCCCCTATCCGATTCAATACCAGGAGGAACCATGGAATGGCTGCTGGGTTTGCTCGGGGGTGTCGTCGGCGGTGGAATCGGCGGTGCGAGAAGCCGATTCGGGCCGGTCGTGCACGGTGTCACCGGGGCGGTCGGTGGCGGCATCACCGGCGCGATCATCGAATCCGCCACCGGTAGCGGACTGGATTTCGGTCAGATCCTCGCCCAGGTCGCCGGTGGTGGCGCGGTAGGCGCGCTGTTCTCGGCGGTGCTGGGCATCGCGAGCAAACCCAAGGCGGGAGTGGCGCGATGACTCACTGGAAGAAGCCGCTGCGCGGCGCGACGCTGGCATTCGCGTTGATCATGGCCTGTGGCAACGGGTTTCTCGCACCGATGGCGGGCGCTCAGCCGGCCGATGCTCAGGCGGCGATCGACTCGCACTATCAGGACAAGGGTGGTGCGTCGTCCCCGCTCGGTGCGAAGACCGGTGGCGTCTACGCATTCGGTGCCGACGGCGCCGCGCAGGACTATCAGGGCGGAAAGATCATCTACTCCGCCAACACCGGAGCCAAGGTGATGTACGGGGCGATCCTGGACAAGTACCTGGCGCTGGGCGGTGCTGACGCCGTGGGATATCCGACCAATGACGAATCGGATGCTCCGGTCGCCGGTACCGCGCGATTCAGCGAGTTCTCCGCACCCGAGGGCGCGACCATCGAATGGAGCCCGCAGAACGGCGCATGGCTGGTTCAGGGGCCCATCCGTACCGCGTGGTCGCACCTGCGTGCGACCGACGGGGTGCTGGGTGCGCCGATGAGCGACACCAGCGTCGCGAATGGCGTCTACAGCCAGACGTTCCGCGGGCAGGGTGCGGATCCGGTGCAGATCAGCTGGAACCAGGCCGGTGGCTTCACGACCATTCCGGCTGAGATCGCGACTCAGCTCAGCGGTCTGGATGTCTCGGTACCGGGTGCTCCGCCCGGACAGGCCGCGACCGCTGGAACCGCGGCCACCGCCAGCTCCAGTTCCAGCTCGGCCTGGAAGTGGTGGGCACTACCGCTGGGACTCGTTATCGCGGCCCTGGCGGGCGGTCTCGCCGCGATGGTCACGAAAAGCTCTCGCCGTAGCAAGCATTCGACTCCCGGGGCCGGTACATCGATGCCTCGATCGGGAGCGGGTGTCGCCGCGGGTGCGGGTGGAATGACCCGCAGCGCCGGAGCGCATCTGGCCACCGCGAGTGAGCGGGCACGCTCGTTCACCTTCGGTGGTCCGGGCGGGCAACGCGCCTGAGTTGTCGTGCCAGGGTGGAGTGTCCGCGATTGTGGGCACTCCACCTTTGCTGCGTCAGCCGATCGCGCGTAGTCGGCGCGACACCTTCTTGATCACGTGCGTCGGGCTCGGGTAGAGCGTCAGCCCGGCCTTGTCGTCGACCGTCACCCGCAGATCGGGGTAGAACGCACGCACGGACTCGAGATGCTTGGAGAAGTCCCTGCGGAACTGGAAGCGGCCCTGCTTGGTATCGGCCAGGTTCGAGCCGAACTGCAGCATCAGCAGCGGCCAAGACAGCTGCACGGGATCCTCGAGCTTGAACATCCGGTAGGTGAGCCAGATGTAGATATCCATGGCCATGGGCGCGCCCTGAAGCAGGTTGAGCACGTTCATATCCACCGGAACCGGATGGTCTATGACCTCTTTGAAGAACTCCGGGGACAGGGTGATCGAACTCGGCATCAGGTACTGCTGACCCTCGCGGCGCTCACCGGTCCACCACAGGTCCCAGTTGCTCGCGACGCTGAGCTTGATCGCCCGCGAACGCTGTTCGGCGTAACTGTCCTTGAAGTCGATGGTGATGGTCGCGCGCAGCAGACGCTCGGTCTGATTCTGGAAGCGGCCGATCGTGCCGGTCTTGCCCCCGGTCGCGCGGCCCAGACCGACCTTGCGCATGTACTCCGATTGCGAGCTGCCGAGATCGATCATCGGCTCGCCGGTGAGTACCGCTTCGGTCGAAATATGGGCCAGGATCAGGCGGGGAACGCCGCCGAAGGGGAATCCGTAGGAGCGGGTCACGCCATTCTCGACCCGCAGGCCGGGCTGGACTGTGATTCGAACCGGTCCGCTTTCGCGACCCCACGCCGTGCGATCGGTGCCGGGGTCCTTGTAGGGCAGGCTGAACTGGGTGAACAGCCGCCCCAGGTAGCCAACCTCCTGGAGCTCCCGCTCACGCTGCGCTTGGAGCTCAGCAGCCATTGCTGCGAGTTCCGCGTCATCTCGTTTCGGCCGAGCCATGGGCGTTAGCATTCCACGTTCCCCCTCAAAACTCGCAATGACGAGATCGGCGTGTCGGTGGTGTTGCGCATACGAAGCCGACTTCATAGCCCCTGAAGTCGTATTTCAGGATATGTGCGCGAGGGAGATTCTCATAATGGCCACGGTCGGCAAGAAATGCGCAACTACCCGGGCTCTCGGTGCGCGTGGGGAATTCGACCAGGAACAATAGCCAACTCGTGCGCATAAGACGCCGACCCTGCTGACTCAAGCTGACCATCTCGATGTCACAAATGCGCCATCGGGGTGAGGATGCGGGCGTGAGCGCATGGGCGGGCGATGGCTGTGAGCGAGTGGGGACAGCCCGGAGAAGGGGCGCTCGGAGCGGGCGCGCGGCGCGGACTTGTCCACAGGCAACGACCGGCTACTACTACTAGTTATCTTTTTCTACAAGAAAAGAGAACTACTTGTAGGGGCAAATTTATGCCGTTTGACCTGCGCATATCCAGGGCCTCGGTCGGCAACAAATGCGCAATAGGTCGGCAGCTAATGTGTGGATGAGCCGGAATCACGACGTTTTCGGTCGGCGGCAAATGTGTGGACAAAATCCACCGTCCACAGGGTTATCCACAGATTCATGCACAGAGTCGGCAAGAAATGCGTGGAAGCTCCTCAAAGAGTAGATCGCGCCGTCCAGGTCGGCAAGATATGCGCACTTTTCCGCGTGTCGCGGGTATTCGAGGGCAACGGCGATTCCAGTGCTGATCAGGCACTTTGATTCCGGCCGGGCGAAACGACCTGTGTCGAGTCACGAGCGCGTTCCGGCCAGGGCCACGGCTCGGTGCGGCGCCGATCCCGCTCTTGGTCGGCAAGATATGCGCACCGCCGGGAGTGCCCGCGCAGCTTTCGCCAGGGCGCGTGGTCGGCGAAATCATGCCGGTGACCTGGGATGGTCGGCTTCCTATGCGCTCTGTCGTGCGCTTGTGAGTGCGCATAAGAAGCCGACCGATGAGGCGGAAGAAGCCCACTGAGCACGCATAAGAAGCCGACCTCGTGTTCCCTCGGGTGGGCCGAGTCGGCCATTTATGCGCACGGGAGGTGGTGATGGGACCGTCCAGACCGCGCTGACCAGCGCCTGTTCGCCCTCGGCGTGGATTCGGCCCAGGACGGCGGCATCGCCCGAGGTCGGCTTCGTATGCGTACGCACTCACGCACGCATACGAAGCCGACCTGCCGATACGCCTGCTCTACGCATACGAAGCCGACTATCTCCCCAGGGATGAGAAGTCGAGGTCGGCAAGATATGCGTGGTCCGTCGGGCTCGAGGGGCGGGACCCAAGTCGGACATACCGGCACTGCGATTGCCGGTTTCGCCGCTTCCCCTCATGAAATTTGGGGCTTGACCTGGGAGGTCGGCTTCTTATGCGCATCGAGCGCGAGGCCACGGGTCGCCCGTTTATGCGCACTTCAGGTGCGCATATCTTGCCGACCGCACCTCGCGCCGGGCGCCACAGTTCCCATCGTTTCCGATGGTCCGGGCCGCCGCCGGATCGAAAAGTGCCAGGTCAAGGGCAGGGTCGGCGCAAAATGCGTGGGCGCGGCCCGGCGCGGTCGGCGATGAATGCGTGGCAAGGAGTGCCCCGAGGTCGGCCATTAATGCGTGGAGACGGTGGACAGCGGTCGGTCACGAATGCGTGGACGGGGCGGGGTCGGCCGTCAATGCGTGGCAGAGCGGGGTGAAGTCGGCCGGGAATGCGTGACGGAGCGGGGTGAAGTCGGCCGGGAATGCGTGGCGGAGTGGGATGGGGTCGGCCGGGAATGCGTGAGCCGGGTCGTCGGGTCGGCTATGAATGCGTGGCGAGGTCGGCAAGATATGCGCAGCAACTGGGAGTTCTGTGGTCCGCGGTCAGCTCGGGTGCAGACTCCTCCGGCATCCTTGGACCCGCGTTGGCCCTCTGACCTGGGTGGGTCGGCTTCTTATGCGTGATACATCGCCTGGTGCAGTCCGATCGTGGCACGCATTAGAAGCCGACCATGGTGTGCTTCGACGCTGGATCACGGCGATGTTGTCCCCGGTCCGCTCCCCCGCGGGCCCGCCTGGCTCGAGATTTCAGGCGCCGAACCGAGGTTCACAGTCGGCAAGATATGCGTGGTCTCTCGGCGTCTTCCGATGAGCGTCGTTCCGCAACCGTTCATATCCAGGGTCGGATCCCAGCTGATTCGTGCGGCATATGCACAGGTCAAGGCCATCTTTGTAGTCAGGGTCGGCAAGAAATGCGCACGATCGCAGGGAAGGTGCATCGAGTGCAAGTCGGCTTCCTATGCGCACTCGGTCGGACGGTCCGCTCGCCTTCGAAGGCTGTGTAACTGCGACGGACCACGCATAAGAAGCCGACCTTCCGCAGAAAGACCTGGGCTGACCTGGCATTATCGGTCTGCCTCCGGCGCAGTCGGCTTCTTATGCGGTGTAGTCGGCTTCTAATGCGCACGACGAGGCTGTATCGAACTGTGGCAGGTCAGAAGCCCGAGATATGCCTGCGGGAGCACGCATAAGAAGCCGACCCGGGCTGGTTGAGGGCTGCCCGCTCGCTGGTTTCGCGGCGGCCTGTCCCGCCCTTGGAACCTTGACGGTTGTAGCCGTCATCGTGCGTGCGTCTCGGCCCACATCATGACCCCGCGGGCCAAGTGGGTGCCCGCAGCAGAGCCTGAGGCCCTGCGTGCGGTGCTGGCGGCGCCCTCCACGAGGAGCATCGGCCGTGAGTGGGAATCGGTGCTGGAGGACGCGAAACAGTCTCGCATTCTGCCGCGAGGATCCTGGAACAAGGCGGAAACCCGGATTGGGCCCCTCGAGGACCCGCTCGCGCATCGAACGCCGGCTCTCCCCTCGCCGCCCTCGATGGCTACCGCGAGGTTCATCCATCTGATCGACGAAGCGCGCCGTGGGGCGCATCTACTCGTCATCCAGGGGCGCAGCTGACGTAATTCGTCGACCTCAGGGGTCCGGGGCTGCCAGATCTACCAGCTGGTGATGCCCGCGTGGCGCGTGAAGTTCGCCGAAGTCGGGGACTAAAATCGGTGTTGACCTGCTGATACAGTCCCTTGATGCGCGAGGTGAGCGATTATCACGCGTCAGAACGAATATTTATCAGGTGACTGTGCAGGGGATCTGGTTTCAGCGGGTTTTGCCTTGCTTCAAGCCTAAGGGTTTTGGCGCGAGAGTTGGGCCAGGCCGACACGAAGTCCCCGCATAGCGGCGGTATCGGCAGATCGCCGAAACTTCTCTCCCCTCTCCCCTCTCCCCTCTCCCCTCTCCCCTCTCCCCTCTCCGGCCGATCTGTGCGGTGTTGCGGTTCGGCCTTGATGAACTCTGGGCCAGCTGTCCGGCTCGTTCGGCAGTGCCTCATTCTGCGTTTGCTCGATCGCAGGCACTCAGCGCCTCGTTGGCGGACATAGCCGCAGGTCATGCGCCACTAGGCTCTAGATTGCCCGTAGGAGCTTCTTTGTGGTCAAAACGAACATCGATATGCGAATGGGGTTCTGATCGATCTGCGGGGCAATGAGGGCGCATTTCCGGTTTTGAGGGTGTCGAAAGGTCTGCAAGTCGGGTCAAATCGGCCGATTTCTGGGCAAAGTTGGCAATCTTGCAGCTATCCCACTTTGGAGAGGGTTGATGCGCTCCTCGTGGCCTATCCGATGCGCGGAAAACGTCCTGCACCTTGCAGGAACGCCCGCTGCGACGGTCTGGTCGAACGTGGTGGTGCGAAGCATCTTCGATTCGGTTTGACCTTGGTGATGCGTCGCCTACCGCACCACACTTGTGCGGTAGGTAGTCCAGGTATCTCGATTGGTCTGCGGGATACGTGCGCCGAGGTCGGAGACCTCCTCAGTCGGCGTACCGGCGAGATGGATTGGCCGAGTTGGAAAGACGCACGAACCCTCTGCCGATGGCGCGGGAGGAACTACCGCGGCGATCGTCTGCTGATTCGCTGTCCCTATCCTGGCGCGCCGCGCGCAGGAGGCGGCCACCACCGTCGTGCGCAGTGAACTGATCTGACAGGCGTCCTGTTCGTCGGGATTCTCGGGAGGCGTTCGACATGTGCGCCGCACGAGCGTTAGGGATGTGCGTGATGCCGAGGACCCTGTAGGTGATGCGTCTCGCCAATAGCGATGCCGGTGAAGATATCGCACGAGCAGGCCGCTGGGCCGGATGAGCTTGTTCGCATCTTGGGAGTGAGGTCCACTCTGCGGCAGAGGCTGTAGGCGTGCCGCGTGATGGGCCGGGCTCGAGATGTTGGTCGATGCCACTCCCCCACGTCGTTTCTCGGCGGGGCAGAGGGGCGATGGCGACCGATTGCGCGGTGATACTTCGTAAATCACTCGTAAGCCTCGTGCGTCCCGTGCTGTCGGTATCTCGCGCACGAGGTCGGCGAGTCATGGCCTAGCCGTGGATCCTTCGAATCCGACACGAAGGGCACCGCGACGGCAGATGCGGTCGCCATCCGGTTCAGCCCGTGAATCGGCTGTGCCGCCAGGATGTCTCGGTCATGCGCGAAAATGAGCGAGCAACCTCTGGATGGCAGTAGGGACCGCGATCCTCGTCATCGACGACGGGATCCGGTAGAGCCTCAGGAGTCCGTCGGTACTGACCAACCGTTCCCAGGTTCTCATCTTGGCAGCCGTATCGATCCTCCGAATAGCTTCAGTCCCTGGCGACTTGGCCGCCTACGAAGACCGCGAACTGGGCAGACTGTGGCTAGACTCCAGGGAGTTCAAGTACGACGCCGAGATGCGCGAATGACGAAGGAAGGGAGACGCGAATGCTGTGCATGATCCAGCCGCAGTCGCCGCTCCTTCAGCGTCTCAATGGTCGTGCGGGATCGCGAGTCTCGGTTCTCGAATCGGAGCGAAACTCCTCCCCTGTGGCCAGGTTCTCGGGTATCTCTGCCGGGTTCGAAATGGCGTCTGAGCTGCCGATACATGCCGATACCCTCGTATCTGCCAATCCGAGTCCCGCTGCAAAGGCCGCTCCTAAGGTCGTACGCAAGACCTTTGGCGCGACAGATTGCAAGACATCACATCAGACTTTCTGCACGACAGTCGACACGACCTTAGCAACGGTCGATGGATTGAACTGCTGTTTTGCTGTTGCAGCGACAGGTGATTGGGAAGATGTAAAGAGACAATCTCCGGTAGCTTCCAGGGGGTTGGCATCTGCATTGAGAGCTACCTACTCGATGGCACCTCTGAATGCTGATGTATCTGCACTTGATCGGGCTATGGTCATGACCCTGAAATCTGCAGGACTGCATGCGCTTGAACATGCAGTCGCTCATACACATTCATCGGGCACCGAATGTGTGGATCTATCGGCGTATATGACTACCCATGACGATGGCAAGATATCGGCACGGACATACCCCTCTGCTTCGGTATTTACGACTGCATACACATCGGCATCGACTATGGGTGATATGAGTGCGATGCATCAGGACTTACGCTCGCCCATGGCAGAGGGCTGTTCAGTCGTAGAGTGCAAGGTAGACAACACGTCCTGTAGAAACGCTCTCGAGTGTGCCTCTGGAAGTAGCTTCGAATCGGACGTCGCGTCGTCCAATGCAACAGCATCTGCAACGAGTTTCGTCACGACAGGCAGTGTGGCAGCTCCGAGGGAAGTCAGCACGGCTGACGCAGATGCCCAGGCTATGAGTAACTCACCTGCACAGATACAGATCGATGTGGCTGCCTGTGTGCACACACTCTCCGAGATCGGTATCAATGCCGTTCTTTTGGAACGCCAAGATGCCTTCAACGCTGCCTCAGATTCGGCGCATACCAAGGGCTTCATGCAGGTAGATCACACGGGCGTCGGTACCGTATGTGTTGCGGCAGTTCCAATGTCACCGAACGCGGCCTCATCAACGCCCTCAATACTGGTATGTGGACGAGTAGGTGAAGCGTCAGCTGTCACGGCAGTCGAAGCTATCTGTGCTCGGGGCGAGATTGCAGGCAAGTCCATGGACTTCGCAACACTCAAGACATCGGTACAAGACCATGGACATCGACCGGGCAAAGCCAACGCACAACAAATGACACGAGTTTCGGCACCGCCCAATACATTTCACTATGCGCTGGTCAAGACATCACCAACCGTCGTTCCATCGGACGGTGCACAGTCATCGCTTCAGGCAGATTCCTGGACTCTCAGTCAGATCGCCTGCACGGGATAGGGATTGGCTCACGCGTCCGCCTGAGTAGCGGGCACGTAAAAGATCGCGACACACCCCTTCCAGATGGTTGGTTCGGCGGTGTGCGCTGGGGTACTGTCCACGATCGTGACGAGTTCTCGTTTGCTGCCTGATATCCGTGCCGTGAGACGAACGATCCTGCTGGCCAACCAAAAAGGGGGAGTGGGCAAATCGTCGATCGCCGCTGCCATAGCGGTGGCCGTCGCCCGACGGGGCAAGCGGGTACTGCTGATCGACGCCGACCAGCAGGGCAACTGCACCATCCGCGATCTCGGGGTGAACGATTCCGATGAGGGCCGCTCGCTGGCGATGACCCTGCAGTACGGAACTGCCCTGGAACCGGTTCGCAAGGTCCGTGACGGCCTCGATGTCGTCTGCGGCGGCCGGCATCTGGCCATGGCGGGCACGGTCGTCTCCAGTGCCGAGCAGACCGGGATCAACCCGCTGCAGAATCTGCGCGGCGCGCTCGAAACCTTGGTCGACGCCGAGGGTTACGACCTCGTGCTCATCGATTCCGGCCCCGGTGACCGCGCGGTGCTGGATCTGCTGCTCCAGATCGTCAGCTGGCTCGTCGTGCCCACCAAGGAGGACGACGGCAGCATGGACGGCGCCGAACTCCTGGCTCGCCGCTACCTGCACGCCCGCAAGAACGGCGCCCTCGTCGAGCTGATGGGCATGGTCCTGTTCGACTGCAATCCGCGCGCGGTGCGCCGCAATGAGGAAACCCTCGGCAAGATAATGGAATTGCTCGACGGCACCGGAATCGAGCCGTTCCGCAACTTCATTCGCCATGACAAGGCCGCGGCGATCGACGCGCGCGCGTTCCATCTCACGGCGGAAGAGCTGGTCGGATTCACCCCCTCGCGCCCCGAGGGTTCCGATGAGGAGGTGATCAAGCGGTGGTCCCGAGATACCGAACCGCTGGCCACCGACTATCAGAAGCTGACCAAAGAAGTACTGGTCCGACTGGCCACCGGTGAGCGAGCGAAGGAGACCGCATAATGGCACGCAAAGGCGCATTCAACGATGACGACCTGAACGACATCGACGACCTGCTGCCGCCCTCGGCGCCGCGTCCCGTCGCGCATGCCGCCCCCTTGGTCGCGGTCCCCGACGTCGCCGAAGTCCCTGCCCCGGTGGTGGATTCACCCGAGGCGGCTCCCAAGGCCCCCAAGAAGGCCGCCCCCAAGGCGGCTGCCAGCCCAGTCGCCGAGCCGACCAAGCGCCCTCGCACCCGGGCGAAGAACGGTCAATCCGTCCCCGAAGCTCATGTCGCGGGTGTCGTAGCGGAGGTGCTCCGTCAGCTGACGCACACGGAGAAGCAGCAGCGCGGCGAAGGCCGCAGCTACGGCGCAGTGGTCCTGGACGCCATCGAAGCCCACGAGCTCGAACTCCAAACCCACTTCACCACGGCCGCCTCCGCGAAACCCGCAGGGCGACTGTTCAAACGAGTCGACGCCGCCCGCCCGCGCCGCCGCCGCCACTCCGAACCACAGGTGAAGATCGCCCTCAGCGGCATCATCGCCGAAGATATGGCCGCGATCGATGACCTCGTCGAAACTTGGCAGACCGGCAGCCGCAGCGCACTGGTCGATCAGGCGCTCAAGCTGTACCTGGCCGAGGATATCGAGCGGGTCAATCGCGCCAACGACGAGGAATCCGAGTTCGAGGACGAGCGCGCGGAGGGATAGTCGTCAGAGTGCTGCAGTGACCAGTGGAAGCCACCCCACGAGTCGCTGCAGCCCCGGTTCGAGCGCCAGCGAGACTCTCATTTGCCTCAACCTGTCACTGTGACGAAAAATCCGAGCCGCAACGGAACTCGGCGGTACAAATTCCCAGTCCGAGGGATGCGCCGCCCTCTGAAGGGCACAAGACCGACACCGGTGATCCTGCTCGCGCCGGAATTGTTCACGTGTGGTCGGCCAGTGCTGTTGCCCAACCACACGTGCCGTTGAGCATCTCGTCCTGGTCAGCCGCGTGAAAGCGATTCCAGCGCGAGGCGTTTCAGGGGCACCAGCGGTGCGTGAATCCCCGCCTCGCGCAGTGGACGCGGAGTATCTCGTAGTCCCTCGAGAATCGTGAAGCCGTACCGTTGATAGCGTTCGATCGCTCCGGTGCCGAGGATGGCTTGGGTGTAGACATCGACTTTTCCGAGTCGGCCGAGCCCCGCACGCATCAGGGCGCGGCCGACGCCCGCGCCATGCCAATTGGGGTGCACATACCAGGAGTTGATCGCTCCGGTGCCGTCGTCGCTTGTCGATACCCAGATGTATCCCGCGACGGTAGCGCCTTCGGTGCGCGCCACCAGCAGGCCCGGCTCGCCTGATGCGGCCAGTTCGGACCAGTCCGCGATCTTGCGCGGTCCCAGGTCGTTCAAAAGGAAACTGTCGAGGAACTGAGCCGCTCCCGGAAGGTCGCGGTAGGCGACCCGCGACGCCAGTACATTTGCGCGCGCTATCCCCGGACCGTCCGTTATGCGCGCGGGGCCGACGGTGGTGGGTCCGATCTCGTCGACGCGGGTTCTCAAATAGTCGGACGGTAGTCGATGAGGAAATTCCGTATGCTCGCTCGGGCCGCTCGGGCCGAATGTCACTGTGACGAAAGGGGGTTGGGCCCCGGGGCGTCGGTCTGTGGTTCCGTATACCGGGACAACACTTGATCGACCAGCTCCGCGGCCGCGCGGTTGGTCATCAACCGCGCGATCGCGACATTGGTTTCGAAGTCGTTGCGATCACCTGGGGTGCGTTCGGACTGTGCGAAGGGCTTGCCGGCCATGTGGAAGAACAGTTCGCTCGCGTAGCGGTCGACAGCCTGGTCGACGTCGATCCGGAAGCGTTCGACCAAGCTGAATGCGGCCGCTGCGGGTAGCCCGGCGTCGATCAGTCGTGTCGCGAGATCGCAGCAGCGGGGATTGGCGAGTCGATACGCCTCGAGCGGATCGGTGGTGGCCAGTGCCTTGTGCATGTACTCCGGCAGCTCCGGCGAAGGTGCCGGGGGAGTGGCCTGTGCGGGCGCGGAATCGTCGGGTTGGTCTGGGACGCCGAGGATTTCGGCGAGCCCGTCACCGCGATCCCAGGCCTCGAGGAGTTCGCGAATGCCGTTGAGCTTCATGCCCCGGCTCAGTAATCGGCTGATGGTCTGTAGCCGACTCAGGTGGTTGACGTCGTAATAGCCGATACGGCCGCGGACGTCGGGGGAGGGTAGGAGGCCGCGTTCGTGATACACGCGGACGCTGCGCACGGTCGTATCGGCCACCCGTGCCAGTTCATCGATGGTGTATTCCACTGTGCCGATCATCCTCATGAATCCAGATCCGGGCTGAAGTGCAGTACCGAATGTATCGAGCCGCTACACAACGATGCAACATAACCGCGCCTAAGTCAATGCGCCGTTACATAACGGCATAAACCTTGCGGGGTCGGACACATGTCGGTTAACGTGCCTCTACCGGCTACTACAGCCGCTTCCGGGGACTGCTGGATCAGCCCCGACGACCGCCCGATAAGTGGGACGCGACCGAATCGCGTTGTGCCCCCATGTTTTCCGGAGACGGCAATGAGCATCACCCATACCCGTGCCCTGAGCAGGGTTTCCCTCGCGACCCCGAAGACCGCCGCGACCCCCAAGACCGCCGCGACCCCCAAGGCCGCCGCGGCCCCGGCTCGTTCCAATCGTCCGCCCTGCGCGGATATCCCCAATGCCTGGGATCTCGATGTCGGCACCCCCGACTCCTGGCGCATGGCGGTGGAGATCTGTAAGAGCTGCCCGCTGCTGGCCCAATGCGAGTCGCTGGCACAGACATTCATCGAACGCGGCGACGCGCCGCGCGCCATGATCTGGGCGGGCGTCGGCTACGACAACGCCGGCAAGGTGGTCGAGAATCTCGACCGGCATCGCATCGCACCAGTTGATCGCAATCGGCCCATGCGGATCATCCGCAACGGTCATGAGCCGAATCGGGCCGAGCCCGCACTGCCCGCGCCGCGTCGGCACCTGGTGCTCGGCCAGCCGCTGCGGCCCACCGGCACCGCGTAGCTCCGTTTCGCCGATCGATTGGAAACCCCTGTGATAGTTGGTAAGTCATGACAGTGCTGGCTTTGGAAGTGGGCGCGGCCGGTTTCGCGGCCGGACAGGTCGCCGAGGATGTCGGTGAGGACGGGATCCGGCGTATCCCGATGCCGTCCGGTGCGCCTTGGGACAGCTGCCGCGAGCTGCTGCTCGAGGTGGCCGCCGGCACCCAGGTCACGGCCCTGGGAATTGCCTGCTCCGGGCCGGTGGATATGGCCGCGGGGGTGGTCGCCTCGACCGAGATCCCGCAGTGGCGAACAGGTTTCGCGATTGTGGAGGCCGCCCGCAAGGTCTTTCCCAAGGCGAATGTGAGCGTGGCGCTGGACGGAGTCTGTCTGGCCCTGGCCGAGCGCACGTTCGGTGGCGCCCAGGGCGTGATGGACTCCCTGGCCATCTCGGCTTCCGAGCAGATCAGTGGTGGCATGACCGTCGGCGGGTTCGCTGTGGTTGGCCGCACGGGCAATGCCGGCAGCATCGCGCACACTCTGGTGCCCGGCTTCGACGAGCGCTGTGAATGCGGTGGGCACGGCTGTGTGCAGGCGGTCGCGGGCGGTGCGGCGATCCGGGCGTGGGCGCGTGGGCAGGGCTGGTCCGGGGATTCCCTGCCGGCGCTGCTGACCGCCGCGCAGGAGGGCGACGGCGTTGCGATCGCCGCCCTGGGACGCGCGGGAACGGCTCTGGGTAAAGGTATTTCATCGACTGCCGCGCTGCTGGACCTGGATCTTGTTATCGTCGGCGGCACCATGGCGGCGGCCGGCCCCGCGCTGTGGAAACCGCTGGGTGAGGCGGTCGCGGAGCATGCCAGGCTCGGCTATCTCGCCGGATTGCGAGTGGTGCCTTCGGCGCTGGGCGATCTCGGGGTGCTGGCGGGCGCGGGCGTCCTGGCCATGGTCGGCGACAGGTCATCGTGACCGCCGGGCGGGGCGCGGCCAAGCGCCCCGCCCACAAGCTACTGCGGGGTTAACCTTGTGCGGGACGAACTGTCGGTGCGAACTTCCCATTGAGTGTGCCGCTATATAACGGTACATTGAACGAGTGGGATTATCTCCTGGATCTTCGAATCCTGAGTCGAGGCCGGGGCAGGCGGGCGAAATGCGAAGTGGCACAGCCATTCCCTGGATGTCGGCGGAGACCCTGAGCACCGAGGCCTTGACCGTGGCCTCGGTCGGAAGTTCGGCCCGCGACTTCGCCGCCTGGCAGCGAGTTCTGCAGCGGCAGTTGACCAAAACACCCGCGCTGTACCAGGGACTGACGCCCGCCGGTATCACTGACGCCGTCCACGCCGTTCGCCAGCGAGCCACCGATTTCAAGCTCACCGTCCCGAGCCGATCAGGCCCGCACGCACTGTGGGCGCGACCGGTACTCGGGCCCGCCGGTGATGTCCACGGTGTGCAGCTCTGGATGGGTCCGGCCGCCGAGGCCGCGCCACCCGCGCCAGCGGCGGCCGGGGCCATCTGGGATCTGGAATCCCAGACGATCGCGGTGCCCAGCGGCATCACCGAGCTGACCGGCCTCTCGGCCGAAGAGTATGTCCCCAGACTGTCCATCGCCGAACTGTTCCAACGCATCTCGGGATTCGACCGCCACGCCGAGGTGCTGGACATGCTGTACGAGGCCAAGGCCGGAACCAAACTGCAATTCGACGCCAACGTCACCAGCGCCACAGGCCGAGCGGGCCGGTGGCGCTTCACGATTCGGGGTCGCGATGACGAACGTGCGCGGGGCGCGTGGTGGTTGATCGAGGATGTCACCTCCGATCAGCCGGTCACTCATCGGCCCACACTGGAGAACATCGGTCTGCGCGAGGCGCACCGGCGCGCGGGCACCTCGCTGGCCGTGATGCATCTCGAGCATGCGGGTATCGCGCACTGGCTGACCGATCCGGCCCCGTGGATCCGATGGGACTATCTCTTCCGCCCCGGCGATGTCTTCCACCCGGCCGATCGGGAGCAACTGGTCGAGCTTGGCAAGCAGGTTCGGGCCGGCTATACCGCCGGGGCGACGGTCCGCACCCTGGACTACCGCGGTGGGTACACCGCCAGTTCGTTGCTGGTCTATCCCTATCCCGGATACACCAGTCGGCCGCTGGCAATTGTGCAATTCGTTTGTGCCGGAGACTGTTCCCCGGTGCCCGAGCCGCTATGCGATACGGCCGGAATACCGCTGGCCGGAGTGCCGATCGGCTACGACGAACAATTGCGCTACCGGCTGACCGGCCGAAAGGGGCGAAAAGCACACGCCTGAATTCATTCCCAGAAATGGGAGTACCGCCGAGTAACGTTGCGGCGCTTGCTCTCTACCATTTCAATTGTGAGCGTAACGAGTGGTAGACGGGCAGATTCCGGTGAAGCGCTGCTCCGCCGGATGGCCGCCCGGCGCCGCCGGGACAATGTGGTCGTCGTAATACTCGCGGTACTGGCGGTTTTCGGCGGCGGGCACGCGATAATCGACGCGTTCTCCGATCCGCCCCCGGGTCCGTCGGAAAACTCGACGGTATCGCTGATCGGCAGATCGCAACTCGCGGAATCCTTCGCGCGCGATTTCATTGTCACTTATCTGAGTGCGGCTGCCGGACAACAGGATCGAATCCAGGAATTCGTCGGCAGCGCCCAGCAGGCGACGCTGCCGACCACCGGACGGCAGGTCAGCGACCCGAACGTGGTCTATGTCAGTCGCGAGCTCACCAGCGGGGGAGTGGATGTCTGGGGTGTGACCGTCTCGGTCCGTCTCACCCGCAAGATCGGTGCGGCGGCCGACGATTCACGCCAGTGCTATCAGGTCTCGGTGGCGATGGTCGAGGGCCGGATGCGGGCGCTGTCGCTGCCCGCGGCGATCGAACCACCCGGTCATGGACCGGAATTGGCGTTGAACTACGGCTCGACCTGCGCCGCCGATACCCCGCTGGCCCAGGTCGCCGCCGGATTCCTGCAGGCGCTGCTGACCGGCACCGGTGATATCGCCCGCTACACCACCCCCGGTTCGGGGATCGCCGCGCTGCGTCCAGCCCCGTTCACCTCGGCGGACACCGCCACGGTCAACGCCGACAATTCGTCGTGTGGTGCGAACGGATCGGCTGCCCGCGTATTGGTTTCGGTGAATCCGAAGCTCGACGGCGCGGCCAGCCCGACGCTGGGCTATCCGCTGACGATGATCCGCGAAGCCGGGCAGTGGCAGGTCAAGTCCGTGGATTCGGTTCCCGCACTGCATCTTCCACTCACCGCCGGATCCGACCCCTCGGTCGGCGTCGGGGGTACCGCGACCACAACGACCACGGCCAAAGGGCCGGCGAGTGCGGCGCAGGTGCCGCAGGCAACCCAGAACTGATCGGGAAAGGACTCCCAGCATGGGCACTCAGCTCGGCAACATTCTCTACGGGGTGCTGCTCGTCTTCCGTTGGCTCGGTCTGATCATCCTGACCATCGCCAGCATGGGCATCCTCATCTCCGAGGCCACCAAGAACAAGCTCTCCCCCGGCAAGGTCTTCGCTGTCACCGGGTCGGCGATCGTGGCGGCGGTGCTGTTCTGGATTCTGCCGACGATCATCAACTACGCCCGTGTCGATTCCGGCACCGTCGTGCAGGACTATCCGATCGGGCGATACGGCCGATGAGTTCGGTCATCAAGGTCTTCACTCCGGTCAAGCGGGTGCCGACGGTGATCGGCAAGGCGCAGAACGGGCAGAAGTTGCCGTTCGGCCCATACACGTTGCCGCAGATCGCGGCGGCGGCCGGACTGCTGGCGATCACCGCGGTGTGCGCGATGAGCTTTCCGATCAATCCGGCGGGCACCTTCGTGGCCGGACTGGTGGTGACCGTCGGATGCGTGTTCGCGCTCGGTCTGATCCCGTACACCGGTGTCCGGTTGACCTCGCGTGCGCTGTGGATCGGACGGCTGCTGATCCACCGAAAGCCCGTGTCCGCCTCCGGAATGCCGATCGACGCGGACTCCGCGCGGCACACCCTGTTCATCGAGGAGTCCGTGGTGGTGATCTTCCCGGATACACGGGTCGTGGAGCCCCGTCGTGCGGCGCAGCAGCCGGTCCCGAATCTCGGCGCGGGCGGCAGTTTGCTCGCCGCGATCGACGGCGGCCGTGCGCTACTACCCGGTGGACGTGTCTGATGGCCTTCGATCGCGATCTGCAGCCAACCGTGGCGATTCGCGGGAACCTTCAGTTCACGCAGGCCGGACTGGTCACGGCGACCTACTTCATCAATCCGCTCGGCTACGGATTGCGCAAGGCCAGTGACAAATTCGATGTCAAGGCTGCGCACCACGCGCTGATCAACAGCCTGCCGAACGGGTCACTGCTGCTGGGCATTCAGGCCGGGCTCAATACCCTCGATGTGCTCAGCAAAATGGTCGAGGGCGTCGATCTCGACGAGTCCGAGGCGTACGCGATCGAGGTCGTCGCCGCCTACGAGCGGGTCCGCGCGATCGGGCCGCAGACGCGAATCTTCCTGCTGTCCATGCCGGTTGGCTCCACCAGCCCGGGAATGTCGTCGCTGGCACGGGTGTGGCGGGGTGGCGGGACGGCGGATGTGTCGGGGGTAACCCGTGCGGATCTCGAAGGATACGAGGAGAAGGCGGCCGAGATCCTGTCCCGCATCGGCGGGGATTTCGATCCGGTCCCGGTGCCCGCGGCGCTGTTCCAATGGTTGTGGGAGCACTATCTTTCCCGGGGCGCGGCCGGAGATCCGGTGGCGCCCACCAGAGTAGGAGCGCTCGATGACGTGACGGCCGCGGTCTTCCGGTCTGCGGCCCTGGACGAGGGCGCTCAGGCCGATAACGGTCGTCGATTGCGGCCTTCCTTTGTTCCGGTGATCAAGGTGGTGCAGCCCGATTTCGAGTTCCGCCCCTCCTACCAGGCGATGCTCACACCGCACTCATTTCCGTACGCGGGCATGACCTTTCCCGGCGGCAGCGAATTCCTCAATGTCATCGAGGGCGTCGGTGATGTCACCGTCGACTGGGGCATCCGGGTATCGACCCGGCCTGCGGACCAGGTCCTCAAGAACAACGAGACGAACCTGCGCCGTCTGGGCGAGCAGATGGATCAGCGCGATCAGGAGGTGTCGTTCGCGCAGAACACGCTGATGTCCAAGGCTCAGATGCTGGGGGAGTACAACAACCACTTCGAGGTCAACGGCGCGGAGTCCGAGGTGTCTTTCACGACCGTCATCGCGATCGGCGGAGCCTCGCGGGAAGCGACCATGGATGCGGTGAATCTGCTCAAACGCCGCTATCGTCGATTCCAGGTCGAGCTCACCGCACCACTCGGTGCGCAGGTGGATCTGTGGTCGATGATGGTGCCGGGCAGTCCGCATCGGCGGGCGTACGACGATTTCGCCCATATCGTGCCCTCGGATATGTGGGCCGGTTTCGTGCCGTTCACCAGCAGCCAGATCGGTGACGACAGCGGTCCGGTGATCGGGGTGAACCTGATGTCCGGCCATTTCGAGCCCATCCATTTCGGCATCATGGAAGCCGCGCTGCACGATCTGTCGGCCTCATTCGCCGTGACCGGTGAACTCGGTTCGGGTAAGTCGTATCTGCTCAAACTCATTGCGGCACTGGTCAATGACATGGGCGGGCAGTTCCTGGCCATCGATCGAAGTCAGGTGGGGGAGTGGGAACATTTCGCCTCCGCTATCGACGACGCGGTGGTGATCGATCTGGCGAATCCCTCTGTCTCCCTTGATCCTCTGCGTCTGTTCGATCCGCGCATCGCGGGTGAGCGCACACTCGATTCGATTCTGCCGCTGCTGGATCTGTCGCCGACCTCCGGCGCGGGCGCGGCGGCCAGTACCCTGCTCACCCCGCGCGGTATCGCCGAGCACGGGATTCGGTCGCTGGTGGATCTGTTCCAGGTGGTGTTGCGACTGCGCGACAGCCCGGGAATCGGTGACGAATACGCGGATCTCGCCTCCCGGCTGGGCACGGTCGCCGAGCGGGTGCCGGTGTTGTTCAACCCGAAACTGCCCCCGCTGCGATTGGACGCGGCCGCCACCGTGATTCGCAGTCACCAGGTGGCATTGCCCTCGGCCGAGGAACTCACCACTCCGCACCTGTACAACCGCCTTCCGCTGACCAAACGGCTCGGCACCGCACTGTACGAACTCGTGGGTGTCGCCGCGCGCGAGGCGTTTCTCCGTGACAACGGCCGCTTCGGACTGCTCATCGGCGATGAGGCACACCATTTCACCCAAACCCAGGTCGGTGCCGCGGTCACCTCGGACTTCAGTCGTGACGGCCGTAAACACCTCGCCGCGATCGGGCTCGCCTCGCACGATCCCGCCACCGACTTCCAGGGTGCGGCACACAATCTCATCCCGAACCGCTTCGTGTTCCGTCAGCGTGACGAGACCCTTGCCCGCAACAGCTTGGAATGGCTCGGGGTGGATCTGGAGGAAGCGCCCTACCTGCTGCAGATTCTGCGCGAGGACACCTCACCACCGGTCGGTGCGGGCCGCCAGGTCCCCGAAGAGCGGCGCGGTGAGATGTTCATGCGCGACGCACTCAACCGCATCGGGCGCGGCAAGATCCTCGGACCGGCACGGCCCGAGCGGGCCGCCGCCATCACCAGTACACCGGGCACCGCCAAGGTCGCGCTCGCTCAGGGGCGGATGAATTCGTGAACAAAGGTGCCGCACAACGTGTTCGCAGCTCTCAGCGCCGGCAGTCCCGGCAGGCGTGGGAGCTGCGACACTGGCACCTCGGGGTTGTCATACGCCGAATCGGCGCCTGGGTGCGCGCGTCCCGGCGACGCCATCGTGCGGTGGTGACGATCGGAATCATTCTGGGGCTCACCGTCATTCCGGGCTGTATCGGCGCGGTGGCGATGGCACAGAGCGAGTCCGGGACCATGTCGGCGGGCAATGGCGCGCTGAGCTGGATGAATGTGCGCGATTCGTCCGGGGTGAGCCTGTCCAGGTACAACTTCGCCTTCAACACCGACGCCGTCGGCATCCTGCATCCCTTCAACACCGCGATGGCGACGGCGATCAGCCTGGAGTTCGCGGGCTGGCTGGTCATCGTCGTCACCGGTATCTGGCTGATCGGCTATGTGCTCAGTTTCCGGTGGATGGATCTGTTCGCCGCACCGCTGCGTGCGATCGCGGAGGGCTTCACCAACCAGGTCAGCATTCCGATCGTGCTCATCACGGCTGCGACGCTGGGCGCTTTCTGTGTGGCGTGGTTCGTGATTCGCGGTTTTCACGCCAAGGCCGTCATGCAGGTGGTGACCATGCTCATGGTCGCGGTGCTGGGTCCGCTGTTCCTGGCCGAGCCGCTGGCGGAGATTCTGGACTCGGATGGCTGGCTGACTCAGGGCCGCGATTTGGGCATCACGGTCGCGGCGGGTCTGAACGGGAACAGCAGCCCGCAGCCCAATGCGATCGTCGCGTCGATGCAGGAACAACTGGCCGATAATTTCGCGCGAAAGCCACTGCAGGTATGGAACTTCGGGCACGTGATCGACGATCGGCCGGCTTGTAAGACCGCCTGGACCAACTCCGTCGGCACCGGTGACGACGATCGAATCAAGAACGCGATCCGTTCCTGTGGTGACGGTGACGCGTGGGCGGCGGCGAAGGAACCGACCGCCGGACAGTTCGGC
This sequence comes from Nocardia sp. NPDC052001, assembly GCF_040680615.1. Taxonomy (NCBI): domain Bacteria; kingdom Bacillati; phylum Actinomycetota; class Actinomycetes; order Mycobacteriales; family Nocardiaceae; genus Nocardia; species Nocardia sp. NPDC052001. The sequence continues at coordinate 44,045 of NZ_JBFAXC010000018.1, forward strand.
GCGGGCCTGCTGATCCTGATCTCGGGGACACTGATGCTGGCCTTCGGGGCCGTGCTCGCGGTCAAGATCGTCCGATCTGCGCTGGACTCGGTCTACCACGGGTTCTTGGCCATATTCGGTTTCGCCGCAGGCGGATTCGTATACGGCCCGACCCAGACCTTCCTGGTGCGTAGCGTCGTGCACGCGCTGTTCGCCTCATTGCGAATGGCCGTCCAAGTGATCTTCCTCGGCGTCTACGTGCTTTTCCTGGGCGATATCTTCCAGCATGCGCAGGGCCAGGTGATGGCGGTCTTCGTCATGGGCGCGATCCTCGAGATCATCGCCATCACCCAGATGAAACGACTGGACGCCAGCCTGGACCGAGGCAACGACTGGGTGGCCAACCGGTTCTCGCAAACCTTGCACGGTGCGACACAATCACCCGGGGGAAGCGGCGGTGCCGCGCTCGGAATGGGAACCGCCGGTGCGCAACGCCATGGCTTGGGGATTCTCAAGACCCTCGGCGCGGCCGCCGTGATCGGTGGCTCGCCGGTCACCGCGCTGGCGTTGCGGCGGCGAAATCCCGCACTGCCGTTCTCGAAATTGGAGACGGCCGCGTCGATCGCGAACTGGGGCGCGGCGGCGGTGCCGGGTCTGGGCGGCCCAATGGGCTGGAACGTCCAATCCATGCTCAACCGGCAGATGTGGGCCGACGCCGCCCGCGAGGCGGCGGTGCGGCACGGTGGCATCGATACCGCTCTCGGTGCGGCAGCCGCAATCCAGCACGTGGTCGACCGGGGGGCGGGCATCGACGCGTTGAACGGTGCGTTGCAGGGCGCGGGGTTCACGGACGTCGAGCTCGTGCACCGAGCAATCGACTCGTGGGGAATTATCAGCGGCAACGCGGGGGACTACAAACTGTCTGATGAGCGTTTGGCAGGTGCGGTCTCGGCAATGGCTCGGGTGAAGAACACCTCGGATCGTCTGGTGCGCGGTGGGTCGTCGCTGAAGTCGCACGGCAACCCCGCCGATGTGGCCGCAGATCTGGCAACACTACAGGCGGCAGCGTATCGGTTCCGCCGAGCCAACGAAGGTGGCGTGACCTTGGACGGCGGCGCAGCCGATGGTGCTCAGCAGCGATTCGTGCGCGCGTACATGAACGGCGATCAGTCCTCCGCCCGTCTCGCCGCGCTTTCCAGGATCGCGAAAGAGGAATCGGTCAATCCCGCACATGCGGCTCTGGTGGACGAGCTACAACGAGAGGGCATCACCGCTGATGATGCCCAGCGAATGTGGGCTTGGATCGGCAACGAGCATGCCAAGAATATCTACACATCGGTCAACGAACTCATTGCCAATCCGGCGGATCCCGCCCTTATGCGTGCTGCTCGTGCTCACCTGGCCGCAGCACAGAACACCGACCGCAGAACTCCGCTCGACATGCACTCCCCGTGGAAGCAGCTGGCACCCCCGAGTACGCATGCGCCGGTGGGAGATTGGTCCAGGATGCGCAGAGTCGGGGATTTGCTCCAATGAAACTCGTTCTGGCTCTCGGGATTCCGGTGGCTTTGCTCGCGCTGGTGCTCGTCTTCCTGGTGCTGGTACTCGGTGGAATCGATACCGCGGTCGCGTCGGATTTCGAGCATCAATGTGATGTGGCGATCCCGAACGCCTCGTCCACCGCGACATCGGCCGTGCGCACCAGTGAGCGGGTGCCGGTTACCGCGAATCCCGCGCCGACGCCGACTCCCACCGAGAACCCATACGCGCGGTTGACATTCGCGTCCGATGACCCCTCGGTATCGGATCGCCAGCGCGCGTGCGCTTCCGCGATGCGGACCGCCGTCTACCAGGGCACGCCACTGAGTGAGCCCGCTACCGGAGCGACCGCACAGTGTGCTGGCGAAATCCTTGCCGCGCTAGTGAATCGGAGTTCGAGCAACCGGGCATCGGTCGAGCCCGCCGCGGTGACGGCGGCAGTTCTGCACCTCGCCTCGACCGCGACGACGACGGGGTACTGCCGACCTTTGGCCGATACCGACGTCACGACGTTGCTGGGCGCGCGCTCCGGCCGAAATCCCGATCAGTGTCCGTCCGCCAGTGCGAAGACGGCACTGGTTCTTCCGGATAGTCTTGCGGCCCAGAGCCTTTGCGGTCAACTCGTGGCCGGTGGCGCGGAATCCCCAGGCGACCTTGTGTTCTGGGACTATCGCGGTAACATGCCGACCCGGGTGGGCGTGGTGATCGGGTACGGGCAGAGTTCGGCCGGACCGGCACTGGTGTTCGGTTCGGATCCGGATACAGGTTCGATGGCGCAGATGACGATGCCGAGGAGTTGGGACGTGCGCGTGAAACGGGTGCTCGGAGCAGCGGTGTGACCGAGGTGCCCGAAGCTTCCCCGGAGTCCGAATCCATTGTGGCCGAGCGCGAATCCCCGCCCGGCCCGGCTATCCCGTGGACCCGGCGTCTGCCGCCGGTCAGGGCCTTGCCACCTGTGACGACGGCCGGTGGTCCCGGGACCGGCGCTCCTCAACCCTCCGGCGCGACCACCACCACCGCCGGCCCGCCCCGCCCAGCCGCGATCGATGCGCAGGCAACCGCGGGAGCCGCACGGCCAACGCCCGGAGCGCCGGCGGCACCCACCGGTGCGCCGCCGCCCGCCGCAGGGCAGCCGGGCGCGGTCGACGTACGCCCGCCTGCCGGTGCGGACCCCGCCGGTGCGGCCGCGCCGCGTCCGGATTCCGCTCGGGTGCACTCGGATTCGGGTGAGCGCGATCATGATGACCGTCGCGATTCCGATTCCGATCTCTCGGGGCTCGCCTCGGCGGCACCCGCCCTCGCCTCCGGGCTGGCCATGCTTCCGATGCTGTTGTCCTCCCTGCTCGGGGGAGGGGGCGGCGGGTCGGGATCGGGCGGAGGGTCGCAGCAAAATGGCTCGGGCACAACCAATTCCGGACAGCCCGTCGCGAGCTCGGGAGGTGGATCGCAATCCACACTGTCACCGCAGGCACAATCCGCCATCGACGCACTCGAGCGGCTGCGTGCCACCTATGGTAAGTCGGACGGCGCGTCGACCCCGGGAACGAAACCGGCCGGTACCGGCGTCCAGCCGGGCGGCGGAACCAGCGCGGGAAACGGCAAAGGGGCCGCGGCCCTGTCCGCGGTGCAGCTCTATCAGCGCACCGCCGCAATCGCTTTCAACAATCTCGACAATCAACTCGCGGGATATCTCGCGGGTCTGGCGGGAACCCACGGCATCGACAAGGCGGCGTTGAACTCGTTGATCAAGGAGCTCGATCTGGCATTGATCAAGATCGGGTCGGCGGCGTACACCCCGGCGGGTGCGCAGAAGGTGCACGACATCTTGACCATCGCGCTGCGCGAAGGAATCAAGCTGGCCGGTGCCAGCCAGGTCAACTCATCCGATACCGCGGCGGCCATCAACAGCCTGACCGACCAGTACCTCTACAACATCGCCGGACAGAACTACAAGGGCACCATGCCGACAGCGAGCGGGGTATCGGCGGCCGTGCAGAAGGTGATCGCGGTGGCTACCGCTCAGATCGGCAAACCGTACGTGTGGGGTGCGGAAGGGCCTAACTCGTTCGACTGCTCGGGCCTGATGCAATACGCGGCTCGCGCGGCGGGCGTGAACATCCCCCGTGTCTCGCAGGATCAATATCGCCAGTTGCCCAAGGTGAATCCCGCCGATATTCGTCCCGGGGATCTGATCTTCCCCGCCGGGCAGTACAACGGTGGCAGCCCGACACACGTCATGATGTACATCGGCAACGGGCAGTGCGTCGAAGCGCCCCGCACCGGTCTCAACGTCCGCATCATCGCGCTCCCGTCGAGTTACGCCGCCAGCCGGTGGAGCTGAGCCACCGGCCGGCGGAGCGTCGTCAGGCGTGATGCCAGGGTGAGAGCTGATTCGCGGTGTGCAGCGTGGAGATCCGGAACCCCGAGTTCACGAACTCCATTCGGATGCGGTCGATTTGAGCGGCGGTCGATGCCGGATTGGTCAATGCGTCCGAGTACGCGTGGGCCAGTGTCTGGTGCCGCAACGCGAGTTGGTTGCCGATGTGCAGACGTTTGTCCACCCCGGCCGATCGCCATTGCGCGGGCGTGATCGCGGCCAGTTGATCCAGTGAGGCCCCATGCATGACCCACCGCACGAACGGATCGTTGTCGTCCACCGGGTTGACCGGTGCCAGCGCGTGCCGGGCGAAGTTGTCCGCCGCCACCACGGCTTGACTTGCGATGGCGCTCTTGGGATCTCCGTCCCTGAGATGGTTGTGGACACCGAAGGTCGCCGCGACCGCCTTCTGCACCGCGGGCACACCGATCGGATCGACCATCATGCTGGCCTTCTGCGCGGCCAGCGCACGTTCGGCATTGATCACCTGCTGATGTGTCGCACCCGCCCAGAGCATGGCGGGGATCAGCATGGCGTCGGGTGCCTTGCTGTCGTACAACCCGTCCAGGATATTGGCGACCTGCAGATCGGTCTTGGGGCCGTTGGTGCCGTCCGAGCGCAGCCCGGCCTTGTGAATCCAGTTATCGCGCGCGGACTTGTTCCACTCGTGCGTCTCCAGGCTCATCGGCGAGGCGGCCATATTCTCCTTGTCCATCTTTCGACGGCGTCGCGACAGGGGATTCATGGGGTTCACTACGCCGCCCGCCACCCAGGCCGCCGCCGGTGAGGCATTGAGGGTGTTGAGCATCGCGAGCTTGGGAATCAGCCCAATGCCGCCGGAGCCGCTCGCGTGCATGGTTCCCATGCCGAGACCGAGTGCGGTGCCACCGCCGGAACCGCCGCCGCCCGCTGTGCGGGGCATACCATTCTGGATCGCCAGCGCGAATCGGTTCGCGATCCAGTCGTTGCCCTTGCCGATACTGCGGCTCAGATGTTTGAGCTGCGAGAGCGCGATGACCTCGACCAGTCCCGCGGTCACCAGCACCGCCATCACATGGCCTCGGGATTGTTCGAAGATATTGCCGATGAACACCATGTAGAAGCTCAGGAAGATCACGTACAGCGTCATCCGCGCCGCGGCGACGAAACCGTGAACCATGCTGCGCACCAGGAAGTTCTGGGTCGGACCGTAGATGAAGCCGCCCGCCGCGAAGCCCAGGATCGTCACGAACCCCTGATAGATCGAATCCAGCGCCGCTTTGATGACCCGCACCGACAGGAACACCGCGAACAACAGCAGTAGGGTGCCGCAGATGAGCAGGATCAAACCGGTGCCCACCTGACCCATGGTCGGATCATCGGCTCGCGCTGCCGCCGCCGTGTCGCCACAATCGCGCAGCCCCTTGCGAACTCGGCTGTCGTCACCGGCCGAGACCCCTTTGGACCAGACCGTCTTGCACGCTGCCGAACCGTCGACCACATGCCCGAAGTTCCATACTTGCAGGGGACTTCGCGCGAAATTATCCGCCAGGTTGCCCTGCAGGGATGCGATGAGCCGCGCCGGGTCGGGGTTGGCGTCGCCATTGAGCCCGGCCGCCACGGAGATGCCGAGGTCTCGTCCCTGTGCCAGCAGCCCGTCCGGTGCGAGCACCTCGGCGAGCGGGTCGGCCAGGAACATCGGCCCGAGGATCGCGACCATCAGCATGGTCACCACCTGCGTGGTCGCTTTGGCGTGATAGCCGCGCAGGACGAACCAGCCGACGCAGAACGCGCCGACGGTGGCGGCGGTCACCAACATCATCGGTGTCGCCACGGTCTGGGTGAAGGTGCGCGCGATACCGTGCAGCGCTGTCGAGAACAGGCTCAACCATTGGAAACTCAGGGCATACCCGATCAGCCAGATCGCGCTGATGACGATGACCATGTAGCCGATGAACTCCAGTCCGAGCAGGGTCCACACCACGGTGGCCGCCGGATCGAGCACGCCCCCGTGATCGGTGACGAAGGAGTAGTCGGCCAGTGGCACCCCATCGGAGTCACGGACATTCATCCAACTCAGCCCGTCGATTCCGCCACCGCGGTTGCCCGATTCGGTTCCGGTACCGCTCGCACTCGCCGCCACACCGATCAGACCGGGAAAGACGAAGAGCGCGAACAGTATCCAGAACATCCACACCGTGCGGCGGCGCAGCCGACCGCCGGGGCGACCCGACCCGACGCGCTCGATGAGATGCGGACAGCACCCTTCCGAATCATTCGGCTTCTGGGATCTCAATGATTTTCGGCGCGGTCGCGGCGACCGTGCCCGCGGCGAACGCCTGGCCATGCGTCGGAGATTACTCGAGAATCGCACCGCCATTCAACGCGTTTTGCTTACCGCCTATTCACTTTCGCTTAACTATCCGTTGGCTCGGCGGTCGTGCTCGAACAGGCCGCGCGAAAGGCCTTCCCTATCGATCATTTCCCAGTCTTGGGAAGCCGTGCGCGCAACGAATATGGCTGCTGGGCTAGGGTTTACGACGCCCGGCATGGCGTCGATCTATCCGGCCTCCTCTGATTCCGGCGCTGCCGACGACGGATCAATCCACACTGCGCAATCGTCGTACTTTCGCGCGGCATGAGAGGACCGATATCGGTGGAGCAGTTCATCAGCGAATTACCTTGGCGTGATTGGGGTCTCGACTTCGCCGAGCTCCGCCGTGGCGGCTGGCGCCCCAAACCGTTCAACGAGTTCATCGTCAAGATCCACGGCCGCTGCAACCTCGCCTGCGACTACTGCTACGTCTACGAGATGGCGGATCAGAGCTGGTTGACAAAACCAAAGGCAATGTCGCGCAGCATATTTCGGGAGTCATGCGAGATGATCAAGGATCATGCCGTCGGCTATGCGCTGCCCGCGGTCAATCTCGTGCTGCACGGCGGCGAACCGCTGCTGGTCGGTACCAGCGATCTCGAGTATTTCGCACGCACCGCCCGCGAGATACTGGACCCGGTGGTGCGGCTCCGGCTGGCGTTGCAGACCAATGGTGTGCTCATAGACGAGGATGTGCTCCGGATCTGTGAACGGTGGAACGTCAAGATCGGTGTGAGCCTGGACGGCGGTGAACCCGAACATGATCGGCACCGCTTCGACCGTGCCGGGCGCGGCAGCTACGCACGGGTCGTCGCCGGGCTGGAGCAGTTGCTGGAGCCCAGGCATCGGCACCTGTTCTCCGGACTGCTGTGCACCATCGACGTGCGAAACGATCCCATCCGGACCTATGAGTCGCTGCTGCTGTTCGAGCCGCCGCTGGTGGACTTCCTTCTGCCTCAGGGGAATTGGACTACACCGCCACCGGAACGCGGGGCGGATCAGACCCGGACTCCATACGGCGACTGGTTGATCGCGATCTTCGACAGGTGGTATGCCGCCCCCGAGCGCGAGACCGGGGTCCGGCTCTTCGGAGATATCATCGACCTATTACTGGGCGGCCGCGCCACCTCGGAGCTAGTGGGTCTCGGGCCGATTCGGCTCGCCGTGGTCGAAACCGACGGCTCGCTCGAGCAGGTAGACGAATTGAAATCGGCCTTCGAAGGTGCCGCCCGGATTCCGGTGCGTGGCGAGGGCAACCCGCTCGATATGGCTATGTGGGATCCCTCGGTGATGGCGCGCCAGATCGGGGCAACGGCCCTGGGTCCGGTCTGCCGCGGGTGCCCGATCCAAACTATCTGCGGCGGCGGTCATTACGTGCACCGCTATCGAGCCGGCGAGGGATTCCGCAATCCGTCGGTGTACTGCGCCGACCTGAAGAAGCTCATTACCCATATCGAGAACCGGATACGAACTGATCTCGATGCCACGCTCACCGCGGTATCCGCCTCTCCCGAACCCGGAACGATCACAGGAGTTTGACCATGCCCGCCCCGGTACGCCAGATCGACCACAGCGCAACGAATCTCGACTCGGTTCAGGCGCCGACGGATGAACTGGCGGCCGCGTACCGCACATTCCTGCGGATCCGTGATCTCGAACCCGATCCGCGCGGAATCGCCGAGCTGGTGGCGCGGTGGGACAGGGGTGGGTCATCCGATGTCGAATCGCGGTCCTCGGTTCCTGCTGACGAACAGCGCATTCCCGCTCGATATCGCCGATTGCATCTGGTCACCGAAGCGGAATTCGCCCCCGCACTGCCGAATACGACAACGGATGTGCCGCCGGAAGGCGATCGCGCGTACCGCGCCGGGTACCTCAGCGAGGCGATGGCGCTCTACAGCCGTGAACTCCGTGTCGACCCGTTGCGGCCGCAAGCCTGGGCCGGGTTACGCCTGGCCTCCTCGAAGATATTCGGCGAGACATATTCCGCCGTGCTGGACGACCGGGCGGAGGTCGCCGCACATCTGTATGCGGCCCTGGGGCCGGAGGTGGAGATCATGTCGCTGCTGCGTTGGCTGGCCCGGTCCGACGCACTTCCCACGGTTGGGAATCCCGGAGAATCGACAGCGCGACAGGAGCCCGAGACATGTTTGGCCGCAAAGCCATTCCGCGAGTAGCGGTCGCTGATTCGAACGGGTGTAGCGGCTTTCCGGATTCGGTGAGGTGAAGTATGAGCTGGTGGAAGAGCGCGATCGGCGCTGTGATCGTCGGTGGCGCGACCGCCGTCGGATTCGGTCTCGGCGGCGGCCCACTCACCGCCGGACTACTCGGCGGTGCCGCCCAAACCCTGTGGAGTCACTGGGGTGAGGGCAAAAGCTGGACCGAATCCGCAGTGACCGGAGCGGCGGTCGGCGTGCTGGGCGGTGGTATCGGCGGTGTCTTCGGCGGCGCGGAAAGTGGTCTCATCAAGGGTGGTGTCAAGAACTTGATCAGCGGTGTCAAGGACGGGTTCCAGGGCTGGACCGCACCGTTGAAGGTATTGACACTCGCCGAGCGCAGAGAATACGCGATGGTCGGCAACGTCACCCGGATGAAAACAGGAATTGCGACGTCCGGTCTGGCGGCTGGTTACGTGAGCAACAAGCTCAGTTCGATGGGCTTCTCCGGTGGAGATTCCGGTGGCGGTGGCGGCGGTGGTGGCGGTCAACCTCAATTCAGCACCATTCCGACAATCGCGATCGCGTGACACCTGTGTTCGCGCAATAGATATCAGGGTGGTGTGCAGTGGATATGCAACCTATATACATGCCCGATACCGCGGCGATGAAGACCCATAACCCGCCCTATCCGGAGCGGTTCTGGGTCGCACCTGTTCTCGAACAGGGTTACCGCACATTGCCCAAGACGTTCTTGACCGCCTTCAAGGGGTTCGGCGACGAACCGAGGACCGCGGCGCCGACCAAAACAGCTCCCGCGAAGATAGAACCGTTCTCGCTCTCCGGAATGGACAGCAAAGGGATTACGAATTATCAGTCTCTGGTGGTGAGTCTCAATAATTCGTTCAACAACCTCCAGGCGGCGAATGCGCTTGTCACGCCGGCGGTTCAAGATACGGCGCTCAGTGCGATGAAAGCGCAACAGAACATCAATACGTTGATTCTGGAGTGGGCGGGAGAGGCGTCGAAGCCTCCGATCGAGCCGATGAACGAGAATCAGAAGGTCATGGAAATGATCACGAAGGTGACGGAGAACCTCGCCACCATCGTGAACAACGCCAAGACCGAGATGCAGGGGGCGAAGGGCGATATCGACGCCGCCGCGAAAACGATTCAGGAACAGAACGACAAAATCGCGAAGCTGCAGGCCCAGCTCGACGCGAAGGCCGGTGATCCGCCCGGAACGCCGCCCGGCGTACCCCCCGGCACTCCGCCGGGGACCCCGCCCGGAGGCACCGGCAATGGTGATGGCTCCCAGTGGAAGCCACCCAATATCGATCCCGGACTCCTGAACCCGGGCAACACGAATCAGCCTCCGAAGGTCACACCCACACCAGATCCGACGACACCACCGACGCCGGACCCCACCAAACCGCCCAGCACGCCGGACAATCCGCCGTCGGACAACGGGAACGGCAAGCTGCCGGACACCACGCCGCCCAATTCCATGCCGAATCAATATCCGAACATGGGCAACGCTTCGCCTATTTCCAGCGGTATGGACCCGATGAGCATGATGCTGCCGTCGTTGCTGAGCGGAATGATGCCGAACATGAACGATCGGTTCCAGGCCGATCCGGATCGGTACAACCGTTACGAGGAGCCGTACAACCAGTACCCCCAGAACGCGGTTCCGATGCAGGCGAATCCGCCTGCCGCGACGCCGCAGACCCCCGCGACCACGCCACCCTCGACGACCACCACTTCTGTCGCTCCCACGGACAAACCCGCTCCGGCGCAACCCGCCGCTCCGGCGCCTCTCGCCCCGGATGCCGATGGGGGAGTGGACTATCCGTTCCCCGACGGCAAGACCCAGCGGGTGTCGGTCATCGTTGCCAAGGCGCTGGACAAGGCGTTCGGCAACAAGAAGGGCACCGATGCGCAGGCCGCCTACGCGGACACCACGGCAAAGTGGTCCGATACCAAGCAGATTGGCGATCGGGTCGACCCGAGTCAGCTGATGACCGGTGATGTCGGCATCTGGGAGAGCCCGGATATGGTCGCGATCGTGCGTGCGATGGGATCCGAAGGCGATGCGTCGCTGGATCTCATCGTCAATGGCGAATTGCGGAGGTATCCGGACCAGATCTCGGAGACGACAGGCGATCTCGGCAAACTCGTGGGCTGGGCGCATCCGCGCGGTATCGAGATCACCGGAACCAGCGCCAAGCACGGCGACGGCCCGGCACCCGGGATCGGTGCTCCCGCAGCACCTATGCCGGTGGTCGCGGCTCCGGCGAGCTGAGTACGGGGCGGGCGGAAGGGACTCCGATATGGCAATGAACGTCGACCCCGGGGAGCTGGTCGAGGCCGCCGCCAAGCTGTGGCGGTTGGTCGAACAGGCTCATGCCGGACTGCCGACCGGGTGGGTGACACCCGCGGGGGCCGACCTGCAGTCCACGGTCGCCTCGGCGTTCCACACCGCGCACGCGGAGTCGGCGTTCAACTCGTTGATCGGTATCGCCAACCGGGCGGGGCCGCACGCCTACCAGATCGGTTCCTCCGCGGTCGAATACACCCTGGCCGATGATGCCGGGGGGCGAAAGATCGCCGGTGCCGGTGCGGAGACGGTCACCAACCCGGTGCCCAAGATGCCGCCCTACGGATTGCGCCAGGCACCACCGCCTCCGGTCGGAAGCGCACCCGCCGTCGATCCGCTCACCTTCGCGCAGCAACTGCGCGCCGGGCCGGGTCCGGGTCCAGCGCGGGCTTTCGCGAGTTCCATTCGGCAGTACCTGGACGGTCCGCACCGCGAGGCCGTCGCCGGGTTCGAGAGCCTGATACCTGTCATGAACAACTGGACGCCGGTAGGCACGACGGTGGCCCAGCACCTGAACAACTACGGTCGTCAGCTCAGCGATATCGGCAGCAGCATGGGCACTCTCGCCGCCAATGTCGACGACTATGCCAATGCGTTCCAGGCCGCCAAGGACCGGCACCCGACACCTCAGGAAATCCTGGCCACACGGAAGCGCCTGCTCACCGCCATGCGGTCCAAGGACGAGGTCGCACTGGCACAGGCGCTCGCGGAATTCAATGAGCAGAATGGGCTTTCGGCACAGACCCACGCGGATTACACCGGCGAAATCAGCAAGACGCTGCCCGCGCCCGGTGGAACCGGCAAGCCCGGCGACGGCACACCGGGCGGTACCGACGGCGGCTCCGGAGGAAACAAGGGGAGTGGCCAGGGGGATCAGAGCAGCACCGCGATGATGTCGATGCTGCCTTCTCTGCTGAGCAGTCTCACAAATTCGGCGAGCTCACTGTCGCAGAACAATTCGACGGACGATCCCGACGCCGGGCTCGAGTACCCGGACGATTATCCGTCCGATCAATTGCCCGAACTGCCGATGTTCACCGGTGGTGGCGGCAGCCCCGGGGGTGGCGGAGATCCCGGTTCGCCGAGTGTCCCCGATCTGACCACCTACAACGTCGCACCCATGCCGGGCGTCAGCGCTACTGCGGCACTTGGCAATTCGGGCCTGCCGCGCGCGCCCGTCATCGATGCGCTGCCGAGTCAGTCCGCCGGTAATCCGGCTGCCCGCGCGGGCAGTTCCCCGTACATGCCGTACATGCCGATGGGCGCGGGTATGGGCGGTCCCGGCGGAGCCGGTGGTGGGAATGACCGCAATCGCGTGGTGGCCTGGCATCCGGACCGCCTCATGTACGTCGACGACACACCCCATACCGATGCGGTGATCGGTGAGAAGCCCACCATCGCCCCGACCGTGACACCCCCGACGCCGGCCCATGCCAATCAGGCGCCGACCAATCCCGGAGGCTCCGTATGACCGATATTCACCCCGATGTACAGGCCGCCCTGGACGCTGCGCGCGATCTGCGGCATCGCATCGCCGATCTGCGCGAACGGATCAACGGCATCCGCGCGCGCCGGCCCTCCCCCAGCGGGGCGGTGGTGCCGGAGGTCGATGCCATGGGCCGCCTCACCGATCTCTACTTCGCGCCCGGCACCACCGCGCGGTTCGGCAATGCCGAACTGGTCGCCGAGATCATGGCCGCCATCGGTGAGAGCACCGCCGACGCCGGACGTCAGTACCAGGTCATCATGGATGTGGAGCCGTGGCCGGAAACAGTGACCGCGGATGCTCCGGCGAGCAAATCGGCATGACCGGCGCGGAACTCGAGTCGAACACCGAGACCGAACCGGCGGTCACCGTGGCGGACACCGTGCAGTGGCTGCACGATGAGGGTTTGGCGCGCCTGGCCGTCGTCGGCACCACCGCGCCCAGCCCCATCGTCGCCTTCACCGTGGAGGTCGCCACCGGCACCGTGACCGCCTTTCCCGCCGCGGTCACCGGCCCCGGAACCGATGTGCTCACGCTGGCGGCGGACGATCTGCCGCCACCGTCCGGAACCGCGAAACGCCTTGTCGTGGTTGGGCTCACCGCCACCGAATCGGTGCTCGTGCTGGATTTGGCCGCACTGCCGACATTGGGTATCCACGCCGACCGTCCCGAGACCACCGCGCGAGCCTGGGTCGCGCAGCTGTTGCTCGATCCGGAGGTCACCATCACCACCAACAGCGCGGATCTGGCGATCCCGGCGGGCAATCGCTGCCGATTCACGTTCATCCCGGGTGGCGGCACCCTGCTCATGGTGGACGATAAGCGACCTCCGGTGACCACCATCAACCTCGGCCCCGCCGACGACGGAGCCGAACAGCTCGATGTGGCCGAGGACGGCAGCGCGGAGCTGTATCTGGGCAACCGCTTCTGGCAGCTGCGCCACGTGCTCGGCATCGGCGACCTCACCTGGGCCGCGCTCACCGCCCAGCTCGAACCGGCGGATTGACAACGGAATTCGCCCCGAACATCTTTCGACAGGAGCACCCATGGACGACGACTTCGACGCCTACGACGCGGCGCAACCGCAAGCCCCGGACTGGCGGAATATGACGCACGAAGTCTTCAACCCCGATCACACCGCGGGCGCGGCGTGTAACCGGGACGGCGAGATCATCGGTCTGCACATCACCGATGAGGCCCGCGACAACGGCGATGCCTGGCTGGCCGCGGAGATCCTGCGGCTGGCCCGGTTGGCACACCTGAAATCACGGGTCGCGCTGCGCGCCGAGATGGAATACAACGGGACCCTCTCGCACACCATCGACTCCTTCGATCTGCCGACCGAAGCCTCCTACCGCGCCGCCGAAGCCGCCGAATTCGGCACGGCCAGGCGCTGATTCACGGACAGGATCGCAACGTGACCCGCAAACTCGATATCGATGAGCCCGACGAGATCATCGCGGCCGCCGGACGTGCGACGGCCGCGGCCGCCGCCGTGACCGGCCGCGCGGGGACCACGATCGCCGGTCTCACCCCGCAGGGCACGGCCCGGTGTGAACTGGATACCGCGCTGCTGGGCGTACTGCACTGGGTCAAGACCGGCTGCACCACCGCGGTCACTTCGGACAGCCGAGGTTCGAGCGCCGCACACCACTTCATCGTGCAGGCCGCGCACGCCCTGACCACGACCGACAACCACGGCCGCACCGTGGTGCGCCGAACCCACGACCAGGCCTGACCCTCCCCGATGCGGCCGCAGTACGAGAACCCCTACTGGGATGCCATCGTCGGGGACAACTGGCCCGGCATCGAAGAAGGGGCTTGGCGCACACTGGAATCCGCCGCACGCGCCGGTGCGGCGGAAATGGATGTCACCGCGTTCGAGCAGGCCCGCCGCGCCTTCGACGAGCACATCCGGATCAGTGCCGCACTGCAACCGGCGCAGGACGCATTGCGGGTGGAGCAGGGCAGACTGTGGGCGCTGACCGATGTGCTGAACCTGGCCGCCGATCTGTTCGGGGAGATGGCGCAATTGGTGCGCCGTACCTGCGCGCGCATTCTCGACATTCTCGACTCGGCCGTGGCGGGCATCAACGGTCTGCGAGCTCAGCAGGATGAGACCCAGGACGAGCGCGACGATCGGCTGGCGCGGATCGACCGGATCGTTCGCAATGCTCGCGATGAGGTCGCCGCGGTGATGGCGCGGGCGACACAACAGGCTGGGCCGCAGGGTTTTCCGGAACTGTCCGCTATCGCCGACCTGCTCGGTATACCCGGCATGGATGAAGCCGGGAACGGTTGGCAGCCACACTGGGGCCCGGGCGGACCGGGCCGACCCGCAGGGCCCGCCCGGCCGGGACCGAGGCATCCGCGCGGACCCGACCACGGCCGCCCCGGATCGACTGTGCCGCAACCGCATCCGAATCAAAATCCCGTTCCGTCCATGGATCCCACCGGGGACGGATCCCTGCCGGGCGCGAAACCGGGGGGCCCGCCGGATGCGGATGCGGACACCGATGCCGATCGCCCGAGCACGGTGCCACCCGGTACGGCAGTTGTCCCGGACCCGAATCGGAACGAGCGCCCGCCGGCACCGGTCGACCACGGCGGTGGCGGTGGCGGCGCGAACTGGGGTGATGCACCCGGGTACCGCCCGCCGACGCCACAGCCGGGCATGCCGGGCGCGAACCCGGGATTCCTCGGAGGAATCCCGAATGTGACCGCACCGCCGCACTACTCATCGAATGACGCGGTGGCGGACTCCGGTGGTGACACCCATACGCCCGGAGCGGCGGCGGACTCGGTCGGCGGATCCGCTCGTTCCGACCGCACCGGCACCGAGGATTCGGCTTCGAACTCTAGTGACAGCGCGAAATCGACAGGCGGGTCCGCGGATTCGCGAACCGACTCGAATTCGGGCACAACCGGCCATGATCTGTCCGATGCGAGCCCGGTGAGCGCGGGTGACCCCGCACTCGGTGGTCCGGCCGGAGCGGGCGGGCCGATACCATTCCTGCCGTTCGGCCCGGCCCCGGCGGGCGCATCGGCGTCGCCGCAAGGTGCGGGGGCGCAGCCGATTTCAGCGCAGACCGGTACGGGCGCGGGGAACAGTGCGAGCCCGGGGACCGGTGCCGGTCCTGCGGCAGGCGGTGCGGCGAACAATGCGCCTCGGCCGGGTCAGGTCGCCGGACCGGGTGGCGTGACGTCGTCATCGCCATCCTCTCCCCCGGGCAGTGGCACCGTGTCCGCACCCGCGGGCGACCACGCGTCGCGAAACCGCACCGGTCGACCCGAGCAGCGTGAGACCACCGAACACGCCGCGCCCGAACATGATTCGTCGGCGTTCCAGGCGGCGGTGGGCGCGGCGATGGCCGCCGCTGCCGCACCGTCCTTCGTACTCGGCGATCGCGTGGACGGCGATTCGGCGCTCGCCCGCACGCTGTTGCGCAGCATCCTCGCGGTCGTGGACTGCTCACCGATCGCGCCCGCCTGGGCGGTGGCGGTGACCCGCCACGCCAGCGGTGTGAGTGCCTTCGTAACCTCGAACGAGGGCCGCGGGTGGCTCCCCGCGGGCCTGTATCTGCCGCGCACCGTATCGACCCCCTGGGTGTGGCAGGCGGCGCGCGACGCGGCCTGGGAGGGTGTGGCCGATCCGGCCCGCGTGCTCGTGGAGTTCGGCAGGGCCTGGGGGCGTACCTCCGGGGCCGAGGTCTCGGCGGTGGCCTCGTCCCTGGTGATCGATCCGATCCTGCGCGCGGCGCTGCCGTCGGTGCGATTCGAGGGCGGGGTCGGCCCGTCGCCGGAGTTGAATCTCGGTGTGCCCGCTCCGGATCGGCGAGATCGCCTGGAGGTCACCGCGTCATCGCGGCTGCTCGACCGGGTCATGGCGGTACAGGAGCCGACAATCGGATTGCGCTGCACCGAACTCGCGCGGGACGCGCACGCACGGGTCGCCCGGGCGATACCGGATCCCTTGCACGCCATGGGGACTCCCGCATTGCGCCAGCGCATCCTCGCGGCCCTGCGCAACCGCGCCCCGGTGCCGGACGAGTGGTTCGAGGAATTGCGCGATGCCGATGACCTGCTCGCGGCGAGCACGGTGTCGAAGCGATTGGACGTGAGTCGAATTCCGCTGGGGGAGTTGCGGTTCGAGCAGAGCGGCGAACCCGCCGTGCTGCGTGCCATCCAATTGCAGCGCCGCTGCGACGAATTGGTGCTGCTGCTGGCGCAGACCCCGGATCGGCAATGCCTGCGAGACGCGGTGTACCTGCACGCCCATCTCGCCGAGCATCCGGCCATTGCCGCGGCCGGGGAGTCCCGGGTCCCGCCGCGGGTGAGCAATTGACCTGCGGCGGGATGGCGATATGGCATACGCCGGTGGCATGCCCCGGCCCATCGGGGCATGCCACCGAACTCGCCGAATGGTCTGAGGCGAAACCGGGTTCGCCGACTTCGGACAGAACAGTAAAGGCTTCCCATTGGTGGGGAGGCTCGACAATTGTGCGAGTCGCCGAGGGCGGAAGGGAGTTCGATTCAACGTGGTCGAGAGAGTGCATATCGATCCTGCGGTACTCCGCCAACTCGCGGTGCAGCACCGCAAGGTCGGTGACGACACCGTGGAGTGGGCCAAGCCGCCGTCGGACTGGCTCGAAGCCTTTCCGCACACCTACGGGACCATCGCCAGCCCTGTCCTCGACGCGCTGAAGAACTACTACAGGGCCAGGCAGGAAGCGGGCAACGCCCTTGCGGCACAGCACTATCGCACCGCGGACGAACTGAACGCCTCGGCGGACGAATACGAGCGCTCCGATCGCGACAGCGCGGCAGCGATCCGTCGTTCCCTCGGCGACCACCCGGGCAGCACCGGAACACCATCCCCGGCGCCGACGCCGATGCCCGCACCCACGCCACAGCCGACCCAGCCGGGCGGACAGTTCCCGGGCGATCCGGGCAATACCGGCGCTATGCCACCGGGCTCGGGCGGCAGCGACGCGAATATGCCTGGGCGACAGGACACCTCGCCGATATCCGCACCGGGGACACCCGGCGCCGGCAATCAGCCGCCGCCCGTCGGCGCACCGGGCACCCCCGGTGTATCGGGAGCACCGATCGCACCCGCCGCCTCCGTGACGCCGGATACGACAGGTTCGGGTACCACCGGGCGGGACGTGCTGCCCGGCAGCACCGCCGACTCGGCGCGTCCCGGCGCGGTCACCGCTCCGTCCGGCACCGGCGTCGCACCGATCCTCAACGGATCCGGTGGGGACGCGACCCAGAATGCCTCGGCCGCCGGAACCGGTGTGCCCGGCGATGCCGTGCCGACGATCGTGCCGACCCCGTTCGCCGCGGCGGTGGCCGCCGCCAAGGATCGGGAGACCGGGCCCGCCAATGTGGTGAACGAGGCCGTCAACGAGGATCTGGTCATCGCCCGCACACTGCTCGCCGCGGTGCTCGCCGCCGCGGACGAGCCGATCATCGGCCTGGCCTGGGCCGTCTCGGTCATGCGCGGCCCCAGTGGAATCGGCCTGTTCATCACCAGCAACGAGGGTCGCGGTTGGCTTCCCGCCGGCCTCTACCTGCCGCGCGAGGTATCCACCCCGTGGCTGTGGGACGACATGCTCGGCCCCGAGCAGAGCTGGCCCTGGGAGGGCGTCGCCGATCCGGCGCGCATACTCGCGGAGTTCGCACGCGCCTGGGGCGGCACCACCGAGTCCACGCTGACCGCCCTGGTGTCCTCCGGCTCGATCGACGCGAGTCTGCGCGCGCAGCTGCCCGATACCGCCGTGGAGGGGATGGTCCCGCCCGCCTACGACGTCGATCTGCGCTCGCCCGGACCCGGCACCGCCGACCGACTAGCCCTCGCCGCGTCAATTCCCGCGCTGGAAAGCGTTGGTGCGGTGGCAGATTCGGCCATTCACCGCCGACGGACGGAACTGGCCGAACAGGCGCACGGCGAAGTCGGCCGCACCATCCCGACCCCGGCCGAAGCGGCCGGAGCCCGGGCACTCCGTGGTCGAGTCCTCGCCCTGCTGCACGACAACCAGCAGGTGCCCGCACAACTGTGGCAGGACCTGCGCGACGCCGACGATCTGCTGGCGGCCACCATGCTGTCCCGCCGAGTCGACGCCGGCCGGGTCAGCCTCGGGCAGCTGCGCATCGAGGATCAGGCGGAAACCTTGCGCGCCATGGTCTTCGAGCGCCGCTGCACCGAACTGACCCTGCTGCTCGCCGAGCAGCCCACCCGGCAGGGCCTGCGGGACGCGGTATACGCCCACGAACAAATCCTGGGCCACCCCCTGTTCGCCGCACAGCCCGTTGCCGCCGCCACCGCCGCGGAGCAGGTCTCCACGGTCGACACCATCTCCACCCGGGTCGCGCCGCCGACCATCACCGCGGGTCCGCCCAGCGGGGTCACGGTGGCGCCGGTCGATGATCGTGTGAACGGGTAGCGCACGGATCGGGCATTCCGGTGACGTGCCGGAATGCTCGACCCATCCCGGCGGATGCGAGGCGTCCAGCCTTCACCGTGACGTGTCAGGCGGCGTCCCAAATGGGCGTTCCGTACACATTCACATTGCGGATGCCACCATCAGGCGAGCAGCCCAGGCCGACAACCGAATAGCGCCACGAGGCGCCGACCGATTCGGAGGCCGAAGTCAATGCGTCCAAGGCCGCCGTGCCGCCATGGTGGCGTACCGCCAACGCATGTACGAGTGGGGTCAGATCGCCGCCTCGATGCGGCCCGAGATGCAGTGCAAAGATAGGCTCATCGCCGCGTCGTCCGGTACAGATCACTATCGGAAACTGATGTAGGGTGGCGGCGTCCGCGCCGCAGCGAACCACTTCGGATAACACCTCCCATGCTGGATCGCCGAAGTGCCGCACCAGTTTCATCGGTGTGGCCGCGTCGTCGTACCTAGCCCTGAAATAGACCTTGTGCGCGAACCCGCCGTTGGAGTCGATTTCGATTGCGGCGAAGTAAGGTTCGACGAAAGCGTCGCGTGCGGGAACGAGGATCGATTCGGCGAACTCGGGGAAGGTAGCGCGCAGCCTGAGCAACCCGTCCGGTACCGCAAGCAGGCTTCCGTACAGCTTTACGCCGACCCTGCTTTCGGGTCCGTCGCCATGATGCGCGATTCCGAGCCAGGTGGCGAAACCATGTCGCGTGCCGACCGCGGCCGGATTCGGATACAGCGCGGTGACGAAGGATCTCAATCCAGCCGCCTCCGCCGCGACGATATTCGGAATCGCTGCGGTCACGGCATCGATCGCTGCGACCTGCGCGGTGAGACGTGATCCGAAGTCCGGGTGCTGAGTTCCGGCCTCCACCACATAGCGCAGGACCGGGTGAACCCGCCCCCTGCCGCCGGTCACACTGGCCTCGAACGGGATACCGGTGACCGAGAGTGTGCTGGTTGGGAACCCATCGGCGGCACGGCCGGTCAACCGTCCGCCGCAGGCACTACGCAGTATGGCGCGCATGGGCTCGGGACGATTTCCGAATCCGAGCAGTTCGGCCGCGGCGAGGAGAAAGTCGGCCGCGACCGTTGCCGGTTCCATCCTCAGATCTCACCGCTGGGACGGGTCGGAGGGGTCGCCGCGGGCACCACACCGGGCGCCGCGGGTGCTGCGACCTTGGGTGGGTCCTCGGGCTTCGTCTGGGGCGGAGCCTGCCCGTCGGTGCTCAGATCTGCTCCCGTCGGATGGAAGAAGCCTTCGAACTTTCCGAACTCGCCGCCGAGTGAATCCGGCAGATTGTTCGGATTGAACTGCACCAGATGGCCGTCCTGCATCGGACCGAGTTTGCCGTCGAGGATGATCTGCGGTCCGTTGTCCGTCATCACCACCAGGGCGGTCCGGTTGCCCCACTGCGCGATATCGCCGGTACGGAGTTCGGCGTCGGAGATCTGCTTCCACGGCATTCCCGGTGTGGATTGTCCTGGACCGCCGTCGTACGCGGCGCGAGCGTCGCAACCGGCCGGGTTGCTGAACGCTTTCGTGAGCGCGTCCTGAACCACGGTCGATACCTGCTGGGTTCCGTTCAGGCCCGGAATCGTGACATTCACCAGACCCTTGGCATTGGTCGGCGGGGGAGTCGTCTGGTCGGCGGTCACCACGGGTTGCCCGGGCGCACCCGGTGCTCCCGGGGCCGTGGGTGCTCCGGGTGTGTTGGCCGCCGGGTTGACAGCGTTCGGGTCGCGGGGGCGGCGCGGTTCACCCCGGTCGTCCTGCATTCCGCCATTGCCCTTGTCCCGGTTCTGCATTGCCTGCTGCAGCGCGGACATCATCATGAGCTGGCTCGGATCGAAACTCGATCCGCCACCGGAATTCCCGCCGCCATTGCCACCGCCGCTGTATCCACCCGCGTTCGTGCCGGGGTTGTACACGGCCGGTGTGACACTGTCGTTCTGCCGGACGCGATTCTCCGCCGCGTCAATCGCGTCCAGAGCCTGCTGGTTGTTGTTGGTATCGGTCGATGTGGTGCCGGGCTGTGTGCCCTGTGTGCCGGGAGGAGTCGCGCCATCCGCACCGGGCGGCGTTGTCGCCTGGCCGTCGGGGCTGTTCGCGAGCGCATCCTTGAACAGCGCGCTGTAGTCGGTATTCTGCGGAGTCGCGGGACCCGGTGTGACGGCAGGACCTGGACTCGGTGTCGCGGCGGGCGGGGGTCCGGGTGTGGGTCCGGGTGTCGGTCCCGGCGCCGGGGGGCGTGGGGGCGTGGGCGTGTCAGGGGGAGCCGGGAGCTTCTCGGCGTCTTTCAAGAACTCCTTGGCAGCCTCAGCGTACTTCTTATCCCATCTCAGAACTAAATCCTTGAGTGGCTTCACATAGTATTCTTGTTCTGCTTCCGGCGTGAGGAAGAACTTGTTGTTGTCCGCCTCGGGGGTTTTGTAGAGTTCATTTTTCGACGTATTCCGCTCGAACAGAACCTGTGTGGTTGGCTCGTCATGGGGATGGTTGATCTTCTTGACCAGCTTATCGCCGTCGCGGGTCCACCCGTCCAAGGTTTTGCCGAGTAACTTCTGGGCCTCTCCGACCATGCCCACCAGGTCTGTGAAGAGTGCTTTTCCTTTTATTTCGGTATCGAAGGTAGCATCGGTTGCTATTTTATGTTGACCGTTATATTCGGTTTGGCGCGCATCCAATTTCCCCTTCAGGGTTTCGTGCGCCGCTCTGATATCGGACCAGCCACTCACGGTGGTATATCGCTCGTCTGCTACCAGTACCGGGGAGAACTCGGGCGGAGCCGTCTTGGGCGTATGAAGACCGAGCGAGTCAAGGTCCCACTGCATCGTGAACTCGGTGTCCTGTACCAATGCTTCGAGTTGCGCGCTGGCGCCGTCCGGCGCTGTCAGGACCACCTCGACGATGTGTTTGCCGAAGTCCGGGACGCCGGTGGCCGGGTCGTGTTTCGCGAAAACCGGTTTATCGGCATCGTCCTCCGCCTTCTTCTTGGCGTCGATGACCGTTTTCGGATAGTCATGCTGAACCGATGTCAGGAGATCCGCATACTTCGGGTCGTCTCTGATTTCCTTAGGTACCTTGTTGAACAAGCTCGTCTTGAGATTGTAGTACCCATTGTCGCTTTTATAGTCCATCTGCGACCAGGCATATGCAAACTCTTCGGAGTTCATCTTGTTCAGCTTTTCGGCCGCGTCCGCAGCCTGTTTATCGGTGAATCCCCAAGGATCTGATCCCCAGTTCCAAGGCATAGCGCCCGAGTGGGAGTCGCAATCATTCTTCATTTGCTTGACAATGTCGTCGATCTTCGCCTTATCGACAGGTGGCACCATCAGCCGGTCCTCTCCATTTCGGAGTCGAAGGAGCCCGCAGATCGCTCCGACCCCAGCGGGTGGTCGGCAATCTGGTCACAGGTGTAGAGCATGTCGCGCAGTGTGGCGCGGGTAGGCGGGACGAGCGTCGACAACTCCAGCAGTTCATCGATCCGGCGCGCGATGAAGGCCTCGTGCGAGGTTGTCGCGCCCTCCAGCAACTGGTCCTGACCCTTTGCGGCATGTACAAACTCGAGGCAAGTCGAGTGAATATCGCTGTCGGACAATGTTTCCGCACGCTGTAATGATTCGTCCGATCCTGCCGCCGTGAGCCGGTCGACGAGCCCGGGGCCGGGCCGCGACAAGTCCGCGTCGGCACCGGCGGCCGTCACCCGATCGGCTACGGCCGTGTCGATTGTGAGCGTTCTCCGCAGACTGTCGGCGATATTCGTGGACGAAGCCAGTGCGCTGACTCGAATATTCGAGCCTCGCCCCGCAATAGCGAGGAACTCGAGGAGCGTTTGTGCGGGGTCATCGTTTCCCACCAGTGCCGAGGCGGTCCGTAGGTCGGCTTCACGGAAGGCGAAATACCATCGCCACGGGACGATCACCTCCGACGGCAGGAAGAGCCCCGGGGGCAACCAGCCGCGACCTGCCGTGGAGGTCAACAGCAACACAGGTCCCCTGGGCGTCTGCGCGACCGCGGTTGCCCATTCCATGTTGGGCTCCGAATCGCCGACGGCGGCAAGCACTGCCGCGAGCAGCGTGCGAGCGAGCACGAGATCGGCGTCCACCGTGTCACCAACGACCAGCGACTGTCGAGAGGACTTGCCCGCCGCGGCTTGTGCCGACGCGGCGAGCGGGCCCGAGGACAACGGCCCGGGAGGCGGCCCAGCGGACGGTCCGGGTGTGAACACACGTTGACCGGGAGCCATCGGATTCGCAGTCATCGCCGGCGTGCCTATACCGCTCACCGAGCGTGTGGGCGTTCCGGCTGTGGTCGATATCTGCTGGGAAGCGGGTGCGACCGCGCCTCCGGTCGCGGGCGGGATGCTTCCGGACCTCATCGCAGGGCCGTTGGTACTCGTAGATCCCAGCGGCGATAGAGATCCCACCGACGTACCGGAACCAACGGGTGCGATCGGAACGCTCGACGTACCTACGCCCACGGGTGAAATCGGACCGGCGGAGGGTGCCGAGCTCGGGACCGGCGACACGGCCGGTGGCGATGTCGACGGCATGCCAGGTGTGATCTGTCCGGGTACGGGCGGGGCCATCGGAACCGGCCCGGGCACGGTGGGGTTTACCGGTGACGGCGAGATGGGCCCGGGTATCGGCGCCGGGAGAGCAGCGGTCGGTGCACCCGGTCCGTGCGCACCATCCGGGGGGATATCGAAGCCGGTGCCGCCGGCACGGCTGATCTGCTGTCGGTTCTGGTAATCGCGTTGCTCGAGTTCCTCTGCCGCCCTGAGTAATTGGTCGCGAGTCTGCTCGTTCCTGCTGGCGAGGCGTTCGGCCTTCTCATGCCGATCGTTGTAATAGTCGACCAATGCCCCGTACATTGGGTCGGCGATCGTGCCGTGGGTGCTCGGGAACTCGTCGAGCCAGTCCTGCGGGATCCTGCCCCATTTACGAAGGTCCGCCGCGATCAGCCGATGTTGCTCCGCGGAGCGTCGCAGGTCATCGGGCTCGACGATGAGGTGGTCGGCCATACTCTGATATCCCTCCCGCCCGTCCTGTCCGCATCATTCTTTCGTCTTCCCGAATTGAGGGTCCTGGAAGCCACCGCTCCCGTTGACACGCCACTCACCCATGACCTCGGCGAGCGGACGCGGGAGCAGCGCCGGATCATTCATCGTGAGGTGGTACTTACGCTTCGCGTCGGCCGTGCTCTCGACAATGGCTGTCATCAGTTCGGCGATCAGTTCGTGAGTGTCGAACCTGTCGCATGTTCCGGGCGCCAGATAGAGATCACGGAGTCGCCCACGTGTATCGACCTCGGGTATGACCAGTCCGGACGGAGAGGGACGGCGTGCGACGATTTCGGCGGCCCGCTCCTGCATTTCGTCGATGCGGTGCCGTAACTCCCGTTTCATCGCGAGTCCCGCACGCACGTCGGGGTGAAGTTCTCTCATCGGTCCTCGTTCGTCGGCGGCCCTGTCCCCAGCATGCTTCACCGCATGGCGGGCGACTTCCCGTCGCTGGGAAGGAGTTTCGCCGAAACAAGTACGGGATAGCCTGCCGCGCAAGCTATCCCGCTGACGTCATGCTCCGGCGGAACCCGTGCGCGGGGGCGGGGGCGGCGGCGGAGCAGGAGGTGCGCCCGGCGGGGGTTGCGCGCCGGGCACCGGTACCGACGCTCCGGCAGGCTGAGCCGTCGTGGCCGGATCTCCGCCCGGACCCGGTTGCGGTGCGCCCGGTGCGCCCGGTGCGCCTGGCGCGGTCGCGCCGGGCGGGGGAGCGCCGGGCGAGTCGGGGCCGGCCGCACCGGGCGGCGGAACACCGGGGGAATTGGGGGCCTGGGCGCCCGGTGCCGGGGGTGCGCCCGGGACTCCTCCCGGTGGTGCGCCGTTGGGGGGTGGTCCGTCGTGTCGATCGTCGTGTCGATCGTTCTTGTCGTTCATCTTGTCGACCAGTTGCAGCGCCGAGGGCAGCAGACTGGCGCCCAGCATCGGAATCATCATGAGCGCCTGCATGAGTCCGGAGCCGCCGCTGTCACCGCCACCGCCACCCTGCTGCGGCTGACCGCCGTTCCCGCCACCGCCGGAGTTCCCACCGCCACCGCCGTTGCCACCGCCGCCGGGGTTGCCGCCATTGCCGCCGCCCGACATGCGCAGATTGTCCTCGGCGACCTTGGTGACCCGCTTGTAGACCTCCTCGATCGTCTTGGCGATCGTATCCATGAGGCTTACTTCGTCGGCGGGTTGCAGCTTGGCGGCTGTTTTCCTGCTCAGCACGGCAACCAGATCGGCGATCATATGTTTGATCGCGGCCAAGGTGCGATCCTTGTCGGCCGACATCACATTGGCGACGTCGAGCACCTTGTCATCCATGGTCAGCAGCGAGGCCTGGCGAGCGTCGACCGCCGCGAGCGTCTTCTGATACTGCTCGTTGGCCTTACCCTCACCGAGGTTCTTGTAGACGACCGTCGTGAGCAGATCGTCGACCCGGGGCGGCGGGAATGTCGTTCCGCGGCCGAGCAGATCGACAGCGGTCTGCAGGGCGGCCTCGGCCATAGCGATGAAACTCTTGAGCGCGGGCGAGGCGCCTGAGGGCACGGGGAGTCGCGGAATCGTCCAGTAGTGCTTGCCGATCCCTGATGGTCGCGGATCGTGGCCGGTTTTGGCCGGGAGCGTGCGCGCCGCGATCGGCGTGCCGAGGTCATCGGTGTCGGCGGGCAGGGTTCGGGCGCCGTCCGTCGTGGCAGGAAGTGTTCGCGCGTCGTCCGTTCCGCCCGGCAGAGTGAAGATAGTCGCCGGGTCGGCTGTGGTCTCCGCGTCGGTCGTATCCGTCGCATCCGTGGTCATCGCCGCTGGCACCCGCCTCCCTGTTGATCTGATTCATTGTCAGGTGTTCCCCGAGGTGGGAAGGCGCGCGGCGGACCGTCATGCATAGTCGACGGACGGCTATGGCCGATCCGCGAACGCGTGCTGCCCGGAAACGGCTGGGCAGCACGACAATCGGGAACTTGACGGACGCTCGGTGGGCACGAAGGCGGGTGACGCGAATGGCGACGGTTCTGGCCGATGACCTGAGCGGGGTGCTGAAGTCATTGCTCGGCCTGTACGGAGCGGGTTCTCCCGATCCGGTACAGATGGCGAGACTGGGTGTGCTCGAACGGGATACGGGTGAGGGCGCGGGCATCACGGCAACCGCGTACACCGGTGCGCGGGGGATGCATATGTCGATCGCGGATTCGCACGAGGGCAAGGACAATGTGGTGCGACAGGCGGTCGCGGTGTCGGGGGGCAATACCTCGGACGGCCGAAATCACCTCACCCATCAGATTTCCGACCTGCAATCGCGCATTCAGGCGATCGCCGGTATTCGCGATACCCGATTCAGCGGTCCGGCGCTGCTGGATGCCGTGCAGACGACCATCACCAACGCGACCCAGCAGGTCGACCGGGATACCGTCGCCGCACGCAAACTCGCCGCGCAGATCATGCCACCGGCCGCGCCGAAGGCCATCACCACCAGGTCCGCCACTCCGAGACGCCGCCGACCGCGGGTACGTCCCCGGCGGCGCACGCGAGTTCCCGGTGACGGCACCGCGGGTAGCAACGCCGTTCTCGCGGCGAGCAATTGGCTCGGCACCCGCTACGTCTGGGGCGGTGGCGGAGCGGGCGGCCCCAGCGGCGGCGGCTTCGACTGCTCGGGCCTGACGCAGTACGCGATCGCCCAGGCGTCGAACGGTGAGGTGATCCTGCCGCGCACCACCTACGAGCAGATCCACAGCGGCGTCCGGGTTCCGGTGTCCGAGGCTCGTCCCGGGGATCTGGTCTTCCCCGCCGGTTCGTTCAGCTCGCGCGGACCCGAACACGTGCAGCTTGCCGCCGGCAACGGAATGGTCATCGAAGCCCCGTACACGGGATCGACGGTCAAATGGTCGCAGATGTCGAGTCAAGCCATCGTCGTCCGAGTGCTCTGATCCACGCTGTAGGCGGATATGGCCATCGAGATACCGCACGAGGTGGCGCTGTTCCTCAATTTCGCGGGTGTGCCGTATCCCGATATCAATGAGGACCAGGTCCGCGAATTAGCCGCGCACGTAGGGAATTTCGCTGCCAAGGTGCGCGAGAGTCATGAGGGTGCGACCGGAGTCATCCAGAATATGGGCGCCGTCTGGTCCGGCTACTCCTACCAGCAGCTGATCACCATGTGGGCGCGGATGAGCGCGACGCATATGGCCGAGCTCGACCGCGCCTGCGACATCGTGTCGAAAGCGCTCTATGTCGCGGCCGAGGTGATCGCCGTGACCAAGGCCGCGGTGCTGGCCGAACTCGCCGCCCTGGCGTCGATGTATCTCGCTTCCCTGGCGGGAACCTTCGCCACCGGCGGGCTCTCCGCCATTGCGGCGCAGGCGCTTCCGGCGGCGGCGAACAAGCTGCTCTCGGTGATGGAGCAGGTGCTGATCGCCTACATCCTCGCCGAGGTGCTGGGCAAGGCGATCGAACCGCTCGCGCATCTCATCGATCGCATGATCGGCGGCACGCTGCACAACATGGTGGCCGACGTCCTGGATCTGCCCGCGCCGCCGAGCAGTTCCTCAGCACCGCCGATGCGGATCGATCCGGAGGAAGTGCTGCGCTACGCGGATGCACTGGATGCCTACGCGGACCAAATGCTCTCGCACGCACAGGACTTCGCCGACAAGGTGGGAGGGCTGGATTTCACCACCGCCGGTGGTCGCGATCTGGAATCTCCGAACGACACGTCTCGTGATCCCAGGACGGACGCGATCGCGACCCCTCGACCCGACCCGACGCCACCCGGAAACCAAAGCCTGTCGATCGCCCCGCCCCCCGTTCGTCCAATGCAGGTGCAGTCGCCGCCGGTCATCCTTCCCCCCGCTGTCACGGGCGGGCCGCAGCTCCCGGTGCATACCGACGCGGTATCGGCGCCGACTGCTCCCGCCAATGTCAACGCAACTCGGCCGGGATCGAATCCGGCTGTGCACGAGTCGAACTCGAAAGGAGCCGGAGCATCGACCGGATCGGGTCCCAGCTCGACCGCCCCGGCGGCGAACCCGGTGTCGGCACCGGCGAATGTGGAGGCACCGCGATCGAGTTCCGTGAGCCCCAAAACAAGTTCCGCTCTTTGGGGAGACAACGGCGGGCTTCCACGGGGATCGGTGGGTGCGCAATCGGTCCAGCCCATCGGCGCGGACGCGGGTACGGCGATCTCCGCGCCGCAGTCCTCGAATCAGGTCGAGATGCCTGGCGTCACAACACCTTCCGTGTCGGGAAGCGAAATTCCGAACTCGCGCGCGTCCGTGGAGGATTACACGTCGCGAACTCTCGGCACCGGCACCGATGCGACGACCAACAGCGGTGACGGAGGCAAATCGACTGTGCTGGGTGCGGATTCGATGGCGATGGGAACCCCGCCGGGTGGCCGGACCGCGTCCAACCCGTGGCGCGGTGGACTCGCGCGCCGTCGACGCCCCCCTCGCGCGAACCGCAATCAGCGTTCCGACGCCGAAACCGCAGCGGCGGAATCCGAGGTCCGCGACCGGTCCGCGCGCGAACCACGGCAGCGTGGCGTCAGCTCCACGCCGTGGACGAAGATAGGGCGTGCGGCCGACACCGCGGCAAAGGTTTTCGCTCCGGAGGCACCGACGCCGGCGCCACGAGTCACGGCTCCGTCTCCCGTACAGCGACCTCCGGTCCCCAAGGGAGGTTCCGACGCCGACCCGGACCAAAAGCACGATCGACCGCCCGAGCGGCGAGAAGACCGTTGATCGATCAGGGCCGTGCGCGATCGCCATCCCTGCCCACACCGGTTCCGTGTGTGGACACCCTGGCAATCCAGGTTCCGGGCGGTGGGGTCGGGACGCGTGTGGGCGGGGGCGGTGCGGGCACGGACGGTACAGGTGCGGTCAGCCGTCGAGCCTTTCGCGCCAATACCGCCATACCCACGACCAGCATCCATCCCAGCGCCCCCGTGCCGAAGATCGACACCAGTACCCCGGAGGCCAGCGCGCCCGCGGCGGTGCCGCCGTGCGAGATGAGCTTGCTGGCTCCGAAGATTCGGCCGATCAGTTCTTCGGGGTAGACCCGCACCCGGTACAGGGTTAGCGGAACGTTGACCATGGTTCCGACGAATCCCACACCCATCCAGCAGATGCCGAGGACCAACGGATTCGAGGTGATCGCGATCGGCACGGCCAGCAGCGTCCAGGCCCACAGCGAGGCCGTCAGCACCCGCTGTGGATCGAGACGATTGCCGAATCGCGCCGCGGGCACCGCGCTCAGCAGACCGCCGATACCGGTCGCTCCGAGTACAACACCGACGGTCCACGTCGCGTGGCCACCGTGCTTCACCGAGAGCGTGATCAGCAGTATGAGGACCTGGATGATGCCGTTGGATACCGCCAGGATGATCATGGAATCGCGCGCGAAGGGATCCTGGGCAAGATGCCGCATGCCGATCCGGACCTGATCCCAGTCCCAGATCCGGGTGGCTTTCGCGGGAGCGGGTGTGGCCTGGTCCCGACTGCGAATTCTGGACAGGGTCCACAGGCAATAGAGGTAGGAAGCGGCATTGGCGAGAAAAGGCAGCCCGCGTGCGATGCCGAGCAGTGCCCCACCGAGCGATCGGCCCATCATATTGGCGATCGGTTGCTCGGCCTCCAGGAATGCGAACGCGGCGGGGCGCTCTTCCTCGCTGACGACGTCCCGAATCAGAACCAGCTCAGCGGTATTGAAGAAGACATACGCTGTGCCTTCGGTGAAGGCCGCGATGGCGAGGAAGAACGCCAGGCCCGGTGGCCGCGCGACGATGACGGCAGCGGCGAGCAGGGTGGCCGCCAAACCCATACGCTGGCAAAGGATCAGGGTCTGCCTGCGATCCCAGAGGTCAGCCGCGACCCCCGCGGGAATCTCGAACACCAGTCCCGGCGCGGCGATCGCGAAGGCAACCAGACTCGCCGCGATCGGCGAATCGGTGAGTAACAGCGTCAGCAGCGGATAGGCGATGCGTGCGCCCTGCAACCCGACATGGGAGATGGCGTTGCCGGACCACAGCAGCAGGAAGTCCCGGTTTCGCAGGACGGTCGCACCGGTCATTCGGAATCGCTTCTGTGTGAATGGAATTGGTCGGCGACAGCTAGAGGATGCGAGCGGCCACAGCTTTTGTCAGGTGCAGCAGACCACGTCTGGCGCGTAACGCGGCCACCGCGGCCGAGACCACGGTGATGGCAAAGGCGATCAACGCGGTGGACGTCAATCCGGCCACGCGGAGCTGTGATTCCTTGCCGGGCCAGGGGTACTCGGTGGTGCCGCGCAGCGCGCCGATCGCCAAGCCGAGCTGTGCACTCAGATCCTTGCTCATCGACACCGCCAATTGCACCTTCGGGATGGCTGCGTTGAGGTGGTAGAGGTCCGCTGCCACGAAGATCGCCGCAGCCAATGCCGCTATGGCAGTGAGTGTTTCGGTCGCTGAACTGCGGTACCGGCTGGCCCGGATCGCCGCCACCACGGTGATGACGATGGCAACGGACGCGAGTACCGCCCAGGTGTTGCTGATGATCCCGACCGGTGGCGGAGACTGGGACCACAGATTCAGGTGTCTGGTCGTGCGACGCAGGCGGCCGAAAGCGTTGACCACGCCGAAGCCGTCCCAGCCCGTGGCGGTCAGCCATGGCTTGAACATCAGGTAGAAGACCGCGGAATTCGCCAGCGCCACTGCGATATACGGCCACCCCTCACTCAGCGGGCGGGTCGCTGTGCGTTTCGGATCGGGCCCGTGCTGCGCCCCTGTCGACGGCGACGGAGTCGATTGCACCATCGGTCCAACCTAAGCCGTGCCGACGCGGTGGTGCTGCCACCGCTGGGGAGAGTCCGCGCCCGGATGAATTGCGGGCCTGGGGCTTTCGTCCACTATCCGGCAGTAGCTCATCAAAAACGGCCGCAGCAGCGCGCGCATGAAGTCCGGCCCGTCGGCGGCCGTGACCGGCGGGACGGTCGCCGGTGTCTCGATGCCTTCGCGGTACCAGTGCAGTGCGAGCGGGCACGCGCTGCCATTGTGCAGCCGGAGTTCCACCGAACCCTGTGCGTTGAGCCGGAATTCAGCGACGCGATACCACTCGTTCAGTCCCAGTTCGTAGATCGAGACCAAGGTGGGGATGTGCTGTACGGGACTGCTGGGGATCATCTGATTTCCTCACTCCCTTTCCATCATTGGATCTCCGACTAGGCCGCATCGGCCAGCGCGGGCGCTTCCCCGGCCTGGGAAGTCACCGAACGCGCCACATCGGGCATCCTGCGAACAGCGGGTGAGATACCACCGTGCGGTTGCGATGGCGCGAATTGGCCCTCAGCTGACGCTTTCTGGTACCTGAATGCCGCTCGTCCCGGTCGTAGAGTCGATGCACACTTCGCCGACGGGTTAAGAAAATGAGCCCGGGGTCACACGGCGACATGATCCGGAATCAATCGGCTCGGAGATTCGATGAGGTTAGTCAGCACGACCCGGATTCGGCAGACTGCGCTGCCGGTCGAGCGGCAGTGTCGTTCGACGCCCACGGGAAAGGGCGGGTGCCATGCTGATTCAGAGTAGTCGTTGTCGCACTTTCGAATACGCGGTCACCACACCGTCGGCCTGTGCGGTCGGGGTGGCCGAGGGCGAGGTCGGCAAGGCACACAAATTCAGCGAATGCCTGGTGGTCTCGATCGCGCTCGAACACGGCGATCTGCTTCTCGGCGCGGCCGCGGCCAAGTTGGTGCGCAAGCTCATCGCGCGCACCGAGGCGACCTCGGTGGTCATCGACGGCTATCTACGGCCACCCGGCCGGGATGAACGCGCGGCGACAGGGACCGAGTTACTGACGGATCTGGCGGATTCGCTCGATCTGCTCGCCGAAGTCACCGAACGGCTGACGCACAGCGGGGAACGGGTGCACACCGTGCCGTTCGGCTGGCGCACCGGAGCGCGGGCCGAGGTATCGGGCGGTGCGCACGCACAGCACAGCATTCGGCTCAACGCGGCCGATCCCGATACCGGCGGTGGTGTGGTGGCAGCACTGGATGTGCCTGCGGCGCAACGTTTTCGCCCGATGAGCGCAGCGACTTTCAGTCCGACCTGCGCGTAGGGGTTTTCCGGATCGGCCGGTGGTGTCCCAGACCACCGGCCGTCCGTGGAGCAGGTTGTCGTGGGGAGGGATTTTCGACAAACCATGTCCGAGGCGGCTGGCATACCCGGATCGCGGGGGCTCCAGCCACTGGGTCGATACCAACCCGATGAGGGGCAGGGTGGTATCGATCCATCATGCCGTCAATCAACGGCACAACGAATGTTGGCATATTTCAACGGGTTTCGGCGACCACCGATTCCCCCTCGTGGGAAGCGCGAGGTGATCGCGGGCAAACGCCGCACGGGTATTCCCAATGATGGGAAATGTCCTGGCGGCCTTCGCCTCTAACCTTCGTGCAGACGAAATCGGTGGAAGGGAAGTCCGAGTTGTCAGCGGCCGAGGACGCGTTCTACACAGGGATTCAAAGTCTCGGATTGGTTTCCGGGGGAGTGCGCAACGACCAGCACGCGCTGGCGGCATTCCATGCGGCGACCGACCTCGATCCGGATATGTGCGATGCCTGGCTCGGGCTGGCCATGGCCGGGGAGATCTCCGGGGAAGTCATCTACGGGGCCTATCGCTCCGTCCACAATCTGTACCGGGATCAACAGCGCGCGGGACTGCCCGACCGATCACTGTGGTGCCAGGTCGAAATCGGCATGTACGGGCTGCGAGTGGCGATGTCGGATCGCGATCAGATCGCGCTCGCACAGGCCTGCAAATACGCCGAGGGCGGTGAATGGGATGAGGCCACGGCCATTCTCGATCAGCTGCCCGCGGACGACGTCGCCGACTTCGTCCGGCTCTCACTGTATTTCCGCACCCACCGCTGGCCCGATGTCATCGAATTCCGGGCGAGCAAGCCGGTACTCGACGACAATCTGCTCGATATCGCCGCCGAACTGATGACAGCCCAGGCGCTCGCGCATCTGGGTCGCTTCGGTGAGGCGCAGCCTCGGGCGCAGCGCATTGTGGAGGACAGCTCCTCGGGCAGCCTCTCGTATATCTGGGCGGACGCACACTTCCTGCTCGGAATGGTGTTGCGGCACAACGGAGATCATGAGGCCGCCGACCGAATCCTGAAGGGGCTGCAGGGATCCGCGCTGTGGTCCCAGCACGAGGATTGGCAGCGCGCGGTCGCGGACAAGAACTATCGGTTCGAGATCACCAGCGCCGAGGTCATTTCCACCCGCACCAACCGCTGGGATGCGCGCACCGGAGACGATCCGGCCGAAGTGGCGGCCTCCGCCGCGCGCGACGAACGCGAATCCCTGCTCACCGAGGCTTCGGATCTGCTACAGGCCCAGATCGGCATGGACTCGGTCAAGGAACAGGTGGACCGTCTCAAGTCCGGGGTGCTGATGGATCAGGTGCGCGCCAAACGCGGTCTGGCCGTTGACTCCCGGTCCCATCACCTGATCTTCTCCGGGCCGCCCGGAACGGGTAAGACCACGATCGCCCGCGTCATCGCCAAGATCTTCGCCGGTCTCGGCGTGGTGCAGAACGCGGATGTGGTCGAGGTGTCCCGCAACGATATGGTCGGCACTCATCTCGGTCACACCGCACCCAAGACCAACGCGCTGATCGACTCGGCGCTGGGCGGAGTGTTGTTCATCGACGAGGCGTACACCCTTATCCAGGAAGGGCTTTCGGGCGGTGACGCATTCGGCAAGGAAGCGGTCGATACGCTGCTGGCCCGGATGGAGAACGACCGCGACAAACTCGTGGTGATCATCGCGGGGTACGAGGACCAGATCGACCGGTTCCTGGCCTCGAACGATGGTCTCGCGTCGCGCTTCACCAAACGGATTCGCTTCGCCAGCTATGACGCGGACGAGCTGGTGCGCATCGCCGAACATATCGCCCAGCACAAGGACTCGATCCTCTCGTACGACGCCAAGCACACTCTGCACGAGCGCTGCGAACGGTTGTCCGGGCAAGCCCGCAATGGTCGCCGCCTGATCGATCTCGCCGGTAACGGCCGCTTCGTGCGCAATGTGGTGGAAGCCGCTGAGGCCGAACGCGACTACCGATTCACCCGCGAGCTGGCCAATGTGGCGGCCATGACCGATGAAGAACTGATGACCATCTCCGAAGCGGATATCACCGCCGCCCTGGAAGGGCTGGCACCGGCCGCCACGAACTGATCGGCGCGACGGGAAGGAAACACACGACGGTGGCTCGCTTCCGGGTGGTGACCAAACACCAGATCTCCGGCTGGCGTTTCCTGTTCCGGCGCATCGAACACGCGCTGGTCCGGCGGGACGCCTCCATGATCGATGATCCGCAGCGCGGGCGTTCCACCGCGCTGTCGATCGGCATCGCCATGGCGTGTGTGGTCATCGCCGGATCGGCCGTGCTGGCCTTCTTCAAACCGGCGAAGCCGCTCGGTGATTCGCGCATCGTCGCCGAAAAAGGCACTGGTGCACTATATGTGCGGGTGGGCGGGCGTCTGCATCCCGCGCTGAATCTCACCTCGGCGCGGCTGGTGATCGGCGCCGCCGAGAATCCGGTGCAGGTATCCAAGGAGGAATTGGCCAAGCTCCCACGCGGGCCGATCGTGGGAATCGCCGGTGCGCCGAACGCCATCTCGGACAGTAATGACCGCGACTCCTCCTGGGCTGTATGCGACACCACCGCAACCGGTTCGGCGGGTCCGACCGATCCGGCCACCGGCCTGCCCACCACCAGTCGCTCCCCTGTGCGCACGATCGCGATCGGCGGTCGGCTGACGATCGACGGTGACGCCATCCGTCCGCTCGGCGATACCCAGGCCCGGCTGTTACGCGAGGGCTCGATCACCTGGCTGGTGTATCGCGACCACGATCGCGGAATAGTCAGGGCCACCATCAATCTCGCTGATTCCCCGGTAACGCTCGCGCTCGGGATCGATGCCACCGCGCCGGTGCTACCGGCGTCGGCCGGTCTGCTCGAGGCCATTCCGGAGGTGCCTCCGCTGCGGGTGCCCGCCGTGCCCGGCGCGGGCCAAGCCATCGTCCTGCCTTCGGGGCTCTCGGTCGCCGTCGGCTCGGTGCTGTCGGTGTCCACCGTCGACCGCGGCGCGGCCTACTATCTGGTCTCGCAATCGGGTGTGGTGCAGATCAGTTCGGTGCTGGCGGCCATGGTGCGCAATGCCGATTCGCACGGGGCGGTCTCGGCCATCGCGGTCGGCCCGGACGTCATCGCCACCAACCTGCGTCCCGGCGGCTGGCCCGGCACCACCAGCTATCCCACCGCCGCCGTGCGCATCGCCGATCCCGAACGCGACAGCATCACCTGCTACCACTGGACGCACGCGGCCGCCGATCCGAACGCGAGCACCGAACTGCTGGTCGGGCGGCAGTTGCCGCTCGCCACCGACGAAATTGCCCGCACGGTGCCGCTCGTCACCGCCAGCGGTTCACGCGGGGCCACCGCCGATGCGGCCTACCTGCCGCGCGATACAGGCAGCTTCGTGCGCGTCACCGGAATCGATCCGGCCTCGCCGCTGCGCGAAGCGATGTTCTGGGTCTCGGACAGCGGGGTGCGCTATGGCATCGACGCGCGTGGCGGCAGCACGAGCGATGCCACCCTGACCGCGCTGGCATTACGCAACCCCATTCCCGCGCCGTGGGCCATTATCTCGCTCTTCGCGGTCGGCCCCACCCTTTCCCAACGTGATGCCCGTATTCAGCACGATGGCATCGCCGCCGACCGCGCCGCCGCGCCACTGCCCGGAGGACAACCGTGACCACCACGCGCCGTTTCGTCCGTCCCGCCCGCATGGTGCGCGGGCCCAAGGCGCCGGCGGTGGCCGAACTGCGCCTGCAACCGCCCACCGAACTGCCTAAACCCGTTCCGCCGTCCCGGCTTCGGATGATCATGCCCGTCGTGATGATGGCGGGCATGGGCGGAATGATGGTCATGATGTTCCGCGGCGGCGGGGCCATGAATCCCATGGCGATGATGTTCCCGATCATGATGCTGGTGTCCATGTTCGGGACCATGGGCGGCGCGATGGGCGGTAATGGTTCCGGCGGCGCGGCCTCACTCAACGAGGAGCGCAAGGACTACCTGCGCAGCATCGCCGAGAACCGGAAGTCGGTGCGCGCCACCGAAGCCGAACTCCAGAAGTACCTGGCACACACTCACCCCGGTCCCGATAGCGTCGCTCGTCTGATCGGCGGCCAGCGCATGTGGGAGGTGCAGGTCGCCAGCCCGCAGTTCCTGCGGATCCGGGTGGGACGCGGTCGCATCGCCAACCAGGTCCGCGTAATCGTTCCCGAGGCCGCGCCGCTGGCGGATCTGGATCCGGTCGGCGTGGTCGAGGTGACGCGATTCGCCAAGGCGTACTCGACGGTCGGCGGTATGCCGGTGGCGATCAATCTGCTGTCCGCGCCCGAGATCGGATTGGACGGCGACGCGGCGGCCGTCGCGGGCCTGGTGCGCGCCATGCTCGCGGAAACCGCTGTGCTGCACGGTCCGGACCAGGTCGGCGTCGCCGCGGTGCTGTCCGATCCGGACGCGCCGGAGTGGGCGTGGCTGAAATGGCTGCCGCACACCCAGCATCCCGCCGACAAGGACGCCATCGGTTCGAGCCGCATGGTGTACCGCTCGGTCGCCGAGCTCCGGGCCAAAGTGCTGGCCGGGCTCAATCGCGGACCCTTCTCGGCCAATAGCCAACCGTCGCTGGAGCGTAAGCATTTTCTGCTGATCGTCGGGGTCGGCGGTGCGGCGAACGAACGCGATATCTCCGGCATCGACGGCTGCACCTGGTTGCGGCTCGGCGACACCGAACAGCCGCTACCGCGCGCGCTGCGCTTCAGCGTGGACGCGGACCGGTCGCTGTACGAGATCTCCGCGCGTGGCAGGCGCCGGGTCGGCCGGGCCGACGCCATGTCCGTCAGCTCCTGCACCGCGCTGGCCCGCAGCCTCGCCCCTTACCGCCTGTCCACCGTGGTCGAAGCCGTGGCAGCGGAACAAGCGGGCGGCACCACCTGGGAGGACATGGTCGGGATCACCGATCCCGGTGATATCCAGCCGGATCGAACCTGGCGGCCGATCCGCGATATCGACCGCTCGCGGTTGAATGTGCCATTCGGATACGACCCGGCGGGCAGCCTGGTCCACCTCGATATCAAGGAATCCGCCGAGGAGGGGATGGGTCCGCACGGCATGTGCATCGGGGCGACCGGCTCCGGCAAATCGGAATTCCTTCGCACGCTGGTGCTTTCCGCCGTGACCACGCACTCCCCGGATCAACTGAACCTGCTACTGGTCGACTTCAAGGGCGGTGCGACCTTCCTGGGCTTCGATCGTCTCTCCCATGTGACCGCGGTGGTCACCAATATGGAGGAGGAGGCCGATCTCGTCACCCGTATGGAAGATGTGATCAACGGCGAAATGGCACGGCGGCAACGCATTCTGCGTGATGCGGGCAATTTCGCGAGTGTCGCGGATTACGAGCGTGCGCGCGAACAGGGTGCGCAACTCGAGCCCATGCCGACCCTGCTGATCATTCTCGACGAATTCGCCGAACTGCTCGAACAGCACCCCAGCTTCTCCAAACTGTTCGTCGCCATCGGCCGACTGGGTCGATCACTGCGTATCCACCTGCTGCTCGCCTCGCAGAAGGTGCCCTCCAGCCGGATGGGTGAGTTGGAGGCGCACCTATCGTATCGAATCGCGTTGCGCACCAACCAGACCAGCGATTCGCGCGATGCCATCGGCACCGCCGATGCCTACCACCTGCCCAAGAAGCCCGGCGCGGGCTATCTGCGGGTGGGCGCGGGCGATCTGCAGCGTTTCCAGGCGGCCTACGTGGGCTCGCCCTATATCGCCCCGATGCAGGCGAATACGGTCGGCACACAGCGTGCACGCCGCGCCGGTGGCGGCTATCGAGCGCCGCAACGATTCACCGCGGCCGCTATCGCCGAAACCCAGAGCACCGTCATCGAACCGGTGGCCGCGCCCGAGCCCGAGGTGATCGACGTCGAGCCGGTGACGGTGATGGAGACCGTGCTGCAGCAGCTCGCCGGGCATGGCCGGCCGGCACATCGAATGTGGTTGCCGCCGTTGAATGTCGCGCCCACCTTGGATCAGCTGGTGCAGAACGCGGTGCCGGGCACCTTGCAATTGCCCTGGGCGATCGTCGACCAGCCGCGCCTGCAACGCCAGGATGTATGGACGGTGGACCTGTCCGCCGCGGGCGGACACGTCGCGATCGTCGGTGGACCGCAGTCCGGCAAATCGACTGCGGTACAGAGCCTGGTGCTCTCCGCGGCCCTCACCCACACCCCCGAACAGATGCAGTTCTACTGCATGGACTTCTCCAGCGGCCTGGCCGGGTTGCGCAATCTGCCGCACGTCGGGTCGATCGCCTCGATCCGCGATGTGGACCGGGTCCGGCGTACCTTCGCACTGCTGACCAATCTGCTCGCGCACCGGCAGAACCTGTTCGGTGAACTGGGTATCGACTCGATGCGCGAATTCCGCCGTCGGCGCGCATCGCCGCGAGAATCGGCCCAGCTCAACGCCTATGGCGATTTGCATGGCGATGTATTCCTCGTCATCGACGGCTGGGATGTCGGGTTCTCCAGCAACGGCCCCTTCTATGACGAATACCTGTCGGTGGTGGAATCGCTTGCGCTGCAGGGGCTCAACTACGGTATCCACCTGGTCATCACCAGCTCGCGCTGGGCGGCCATTCGCGCCGCTATCAAGGATCTGCTGCAGACGCGCCTGGAGATGCGACTCGGCGACCTCACCGATACCGTTTTCACCACTCAGCGGCAGGTCGTCGCGGCCATTCCCGCGAATCGTCCGGGCCGTTGTATCTCCACCGAGGCGTTGCACATGCTTACCGCGCTGCCGCGTATCGACGGCGTCTCGGAGGTGGACTCCACCGCAGCGGGAATGAACGCGGCTATCGAATCCCTGATCCGCCAGTACCCCGGCCGTCAAGCACCGGAAGTGAAACTGTTGCCGGCGCGGATCACGCTCGAGGAAGTCACCGCGGGAATACCCGCGCCGACCACTCCCGCGCAGCGGATGGTGGTGCCGTTCGGTCTGCGCGAATCCGATCTGACACCGGCGGCCATCGACTTCGGCGTCTCCACTCACATGATGGTGCTCGGCTCCTCGGGTTGTGGGAAGTCGACGGTCATCGGTGCCCTGCTGAATTCGATCCATCGGCAATTCACCCCGGACCAGGCGCGCATCCTGCTGATCGACTACCGCCGACACCATATGGACGTCGTCCCCGAAGAACATCTGATCGGATATCTCACCAGCGAACGCGATTTGCACGAGGGGCTCGGCGGTTTCGCCGATCGCATGCGCCAGCGGCGCGCGCCGGACGGGGTGACCGCGCAGCAGCTCAAGGAGCGCTCCTGGTGGAACGGGCCGGAGATCTTCGTGGTCATCGA
Organism: Nocardia sp. NPDC052001; assembly: GCF_040680615.1. Lineage (NCBI taxonomy): Bacteria > Bacillati > Actinomycetota > Actinomycetes > Mycobacteriales > Nocardiaceae > Nocardia > Nocardia sp. NPDC052001. The sequence goes on from NZ_JBFAXC010000018.1 coordinate 83,287, forward strand.
TGATTACCACATGGTGGCCCAGCGTGGGCAGATGAACCCGCTCGATCCGTTGAAGGATCTCATTGTCGATGGTCGCGACACCGGCCTGCACGTGATAGCGGCGCGCAATATCGCCCAGTCCGATTCCGCCATGTACGACAACATCTTGGGGCAGATGAAGAATCTGAACTCCTCGGGACTCATCATGGACGGTTCGAGATTGGACGGCATGCTGATCGGCGATGTGAAGCCCACCAAGCAGCCGGTGGGGCGAGGCATATTCGTCGAACCCCTGCACGCGCGCCGCGACCTGGTGCAGGCGGCTGTCACGGCTGAACAGGAGTGAGTCGCCTGCTTCTTCCGGCAGGTGTCGTGTGGCATTCGAGACGTATTCCCATGTGTGGGAATGCAATAGCGTTTCTCACATACCGCTCCATTCGAGCAATCGAATAGTCGCAAGGAGACGATCAATGTTCGTCGATGTCGCACCCGAAGAGCTCCCCGGTATCGGCGGGCAGCTCCAAACTATTCACGCGAGCCTCTCCTCGGTCGTCGGCTCGCAACTGCACCAGGCGGTCCCGATCCCCGCCGGTGCCGATTCGGTAAGTGCGCTCGTGTCGGCCCGCTTCATCGCGCAAACCGCACAGCATTTCGCGGTCACCGTACCCGGACTGGCACATCTGCTGGCCGGGGCCGAAATGATCTATCCCGTCAGCGGCGCCTACGGCGGCCAAGACGGGCTGGGCGGCGTCGGTATCGGTGCGGCGGGCGCGCGGTTCCAGGCATAGGCCCCACATCCGGTTCGGAGTGATGCCATGGTCGACTTCGCGGCGCTGCCGCCGGAAGTGAATTCCGCACGACTGTTCGCCGGCCCGGGGCCGGAGGAGATGCTCAAAACCGCGGCCGCGTACGCCGCGATCGCCGAGGGCTTTCACACCGCGGCAGCAGCATCGGACGGAAGCATGGGCCAGATGGAGGTGATCTGGAAGGGCCCCTCCGCAGATACGGCCCAGGGTGCTTTCCGCAACCACGCCAATTGGCTGCGGACCGAAGGCGATGCCGCGGCTGCCACCTCCGCTATTGCGGCCGGGGTCGCCGCTGCCAACGCCACGGCCCTTGCCACCATGCCAACCGTTGCGGAAATCGAGACCATTCAGGCCGCTATCGTCGCGGCGTCCGCGCTCAGCTCGAGCAGTCTCGGCGTGGGTGCCGTAACGGTGGCCGCGCTCGAGGGACTGTACATGGCCGAGTGGGCGCGAGCGGTCGTGGTGATGACTACCTATGCGGGTGCGACAAATGCGCTGATGGCTCAGCTGCCACCGCCCAGTCAAGCGCCCCCGATTGTGAGCGGTGGGCCGCCCGGCGCGCCGCCGGGCGGCCCGGGACCGGGTCCTTTTACGCCGGGGCATGATCCGGGTGGCGGACCCACCTATACCACCGACACGGGCGGCGGTGATACGGGATCGCAGCCACCCGGTGGATCAAGCGATGGTCCCGGTCAGCCTGGTCAACCCGGCGACCCCGGCCAACCCGGTGGCGACCCCGGTGGTGACCCCGGCAATCCAGGTCAACCGGGTGGCGATCCCGGGCAGCCCGGCGGTGAACAACCTGGTCAGCCGACCGTTCCGCAAGCGCAGCAACCGATTTCGGAACTTCCGACCATGCCCACCGACGGTTACGGGGGTGGCGACGCGTCGCTTTCCTCGAACGGTGGCTTGCTGGGAGCCTCGCCGAACTCCAGCACCCTCGCCGGACTCAATGGCGGTCTGGGCAGCATGGTGGCGCTGGGCATGACGCCGAGCGGTTTCGGTGCGATGTCCGGCAGCGCGTCCGGGCTCCGGATGCCGACGAACTGGTCCAGCATGCCCACCAGGGCTTTCGGCATGGGCACGGGAAAGCCTGTGGCACAACCGATTGCGCCGCGCACCGCACCGCGCGGGGTCAGCGCGCCTCGGGTCAGGCGTCGTCGCGACCGGGACGAGCGCAAGCCCTCCAAGGCATTCGCGCCCGGAGAGTCGCAGGACGTGCCGGTGCTCGAAGAACCACCCGCGATCGGGGTCATCGAATATCTCGACGGCGATCAGCAGCAGGAGTCGATATCCGAACAACTGCTGGCGATCGATATCAACGAAGGCCGCGGTGATGACGATGAAGCAACTCTCGATTATCTCGCTCCCATACCCCCTCGGTAATTCGCCGAGGTCGGACAGTTAGCACTCATTCGAAAGGAATGGCTAATGGCAGGCAGGATGAAGGGCGACCCGGTAAAGGTCCAGGAGTCCGCCAACAACACGTGGAAAGCCCACGAGGAGTTGGAGAATGATCTCGGGGCGCTGTTCAACGTCTCGGACGAATTGCGGGCGTCCCTGGACAGTAAGGGCGCGGGCATCGCCGCCAACGAGGCGCTGACCGATGCTCTGCAGAAGGGCAAGTCGCTCGACCAGCTGCTGGTTCAGATCGTTGAACAGATGAAGAGCACCGGCGTGAAGGTCGACGAGTCCGACAACTGGGCACAGAGCAAGATCCGTGCCGTGGCCGACGGAGCCGGAAAGATCTCGAGCTTCCCGATCTAGTCCACGCCCACTCCAGAAAGGTTGAACAGAAATGCTTTACAACTTCGAAGAAATCGAGACCCACACCAGTAATCTGGGCGGCATCATCGGAAAGATGGAGCAGCACACCCAGCATGTGGTGTCTGTGCAGCGCGATCTCATGGACAGCGGATTCTTCGGCTCGGCCGCGTCCGGGTACGACTCGGTCGTCACCGAGATCACCACGCGCCTGGAAAACTACAAGGGCAGCCTGGACAGGCTGAAGGGTGCGATCGGTACGGCGAGCAACGATATGCAACTCGTCGACACCAACAATGGCAGAGGCTTCGCGGGAATCCTCTGAGGAATTGGAAACCGATCCTGCCGCTGTCGACCTGAACATCGATGCGGCTCTGCTGCTGAAGACCATGGTCGGCATCGACTCGTATCCGCTGGTGCTGGCGATCATGCCGAATGTCGAAAGCATCGAGGACCGGGACCGGGTCAACGCCTTCGTCGCCGCCCAACTCACCGAGGCGGGCATACTCGGCGACGGAGGCGTCCACCCGTCGATCGCGCATTGGCTGCGATGCCTGGCCCGGCCGGACATGGAATTGGTCGTTCGGGTGATCGATCGAGGCACCGGCGAAGGCCCGGGAATGCTGCGAATGTCGTTGGTGCGCAGCGCCGAAACGCATGTGCTCGCGGCACGGTATGACGATCACCTGGTCATCCAGGAGGTCATCATCGACAAGGAGCGAACCGATGAGGTGGCGGCGGCCCTGCTCGCGGCCTTGGGCCCGGCGTCCGCGCTGGAGATCGCCCCGCTCACCGCGACTGAGGAGGAATTCGCCGCTGTTCCGGCCGACGCGGAGTCCCGCCGCGCCGAACTGGTCCAGCTCGGCGCCCAGGCTCGCACCGCCGCGGTGCTCACCCGAGCGCTCGAGGAGGTCGTTCGGCGCGCGGAAGTGCTGATGATCGAACACCACGATGGTGTCATCGCCACCCCGGATGTGTGTATGACCGTGCTGGACACCGAGTCCGGCCGGATCGCAGTCGTGCCGAGCCGGGACTTGAGCGGGCAACTGCGATCCACCTACCTGCCCGGGGACGACGCCAGCCTGCGGGCGGGCATCCGGGCGCTGGCCGATCTGCTACCCGGCGGAAGTTGGTTCCGAACCAGTCGAACGTGATTGTCCCTCTGGGATTTTCGAGAGGATGAGGGGAAATGAACAGAGCACCGAGCAGCAGCGGTGAGACGACCGGATCCGTGCGCGCTCGGGGCGGCTACGACGCCTACTTCGGAGCCCAGGAACAAACCGATACGGGCAGCACCTGGCGCTCGACCGTCGCGGGCCGCAGCCACCAGCCTCCGCCACCACCCGGCCGGGCGCTCCCACCCGACCCGGAACCGGCCGAATCACCGGACACTCCGAACGGATCTACGCCGAAGCCGAATGCCGCTGGACCGGACCCGGCCTCGCGCGCCCCCGGTGCCGCCGGCGATCCCGCTCACGGTGCCGAATTCGGGCCGTCCCTCGGCGGCGAACCCGCCTCGGCTCACGGCGGCACACCGCACCGGACCTCGGGCGGCGAATCCGCCTCGGGTTACAGCATTGCGCCGCAACGGGGTTCGGAGGGCGAATCCGCATCCGGTCACGGCGGCGCACAGCAGCGCACCTCGGGCGGCCAGTCCGCGACCGGCTACGGCAACGCGGCGCAGCAGACTTCAGGGGCCGAATCCTCTTCGGGTTATGGCAGCCTGGTCGGACAGGGTGGTGGTGCGAGCCCGGCTTTCACCCCGCCCGTCACCCCTCCCGGATTCGATATGCATTCCGCCGCAACGCCATCGGGCGCCGCACCGGCTTCGCCGAGTGCTTCGGGTACCGGCGCGTCCGCGGCAGCGCCGAGCATGGCGGGCGGTGGCGTCACCTTCTCGACCGCGCCGACCGCTCCGGCCACCAGCAACTCTTCGGCGTTACCTCACGCCTCGAGCGCGGCGAGCGCATCGGCCACCCTTCCCGCCGGTTCCGCCGCGGCGCACTCGGCGCAGGCCCATGCGCCGAGTGCCGGATCGGGCCGCGCCGAGTTCGGTTCCGCGCCCGCCCTGCAACATGCGAACCGGCAGGCCGCGCCACCGGCGACACGAACCGCGCCGCAAGGCGGCTATCAGGCGCTGCCGATCTCGCTGACCTCGAACGAACTGCTCGCCGATATCGCGGCGAGCCGGCAGGCGCAGCTGCGCTCGTCCACCGGTATGCGTGGCGCGCTGAACAAGGTCGGGTTCAATCTCGGCCTGTCGCCGACCGAACTGCGCACCGAGGACCGGCACGCGCGCATTCGTCGCCAACTCGGCACGGCCTATCAGGTAGCGGTGCTGAACGTGAAGGGCGGCGTCGGCCGGACCACCACCGTTGCGGCGCTGGGCGCGACGTTCGCCGCCCTGCGCCCGGATCGGGTCGCCGCCATCGACGCCAATCCCGATTTCGGAGATCTGGCCGCCCGCACCAGCCGGCATCCATTCGGGCTGACGCTGCGCGATCTGGCGCAGGAACGTCATCTCGACGCGTTCTCCGCCGTGCAGTCGTTCGCCTCGATCACCAATTCGGATCTGGCCGTGGTGGCTTCGCCGTGGTCGCCCGCCGCCATGGAGTCACTCACCGGCTCGGAATACCTGGCCGCCACCGAGACCCTGCGCAAGCATTACAACCTCCTGATGGTCGATTGCGGCACAGGCGTTCTCGGCTCCGCCGCGAGCGCGGTGCTGGAGTCCAGCGATTCGGTCGTGCTGGTCACACCGGCCACCGTGCGCGGGGTGACCGGCGCGGTCGCCACCCTGGAATGGCTGAACGCGCACGGGCAGTATCGCCTGGCCGCCAATTCGGTCATCGCCATCGTGCTGCAGCACCCGTCCAAACCGGTGGTGGAGGTCGCGCGCATCGAGGAATTGTTCGCCACCGCTCAGCGCCCGACCTTCGTCATTCCCTATGACGCGCATCTGGCCGAGGGCGGCGAGATCGATCTGCGCCTGCTGGACAAGGAGACCGCGCTGGCGTTCGAGGAGCTCGCCGCCACCGTCGCCGACGGATTTCCGGACAGCATGATGGCCGGTTACGGCCGTACCGAGCGAGGAGGACGCCAGTGAGCGCCCCGTCGGCCGTTGCCGCACCCCCCGCCCCGGCTCAACAGCCCGCCGAGGTCGCCCGCGCCCGGGTGGCGATCATGGTCGCCTCCTATCAGGTCGATGTCGTGGTGCCGACCAAGTTCAGTGTCGAAACCTTCATGGACGACCTGATTTCGGTGCTCGAGGCCAGCGTTGACGATCCGACCGTGGATTTCACGGCCGAGAACGGACACTGGACGCTGGCCCGCCCCGGTAAATCCCCACTGCCGCGCTGGAGCACGCTGGCCGAACACGATATCGCCGACGGCGCACTGCTATTGCTCACCACCACCGAATCGGCCGAGGTGTTCGATCCGCTGGTGGAGGACATCACCGACGCCCTGGCGCGCGTAAATGAGCGAGAGTTCACCGAATTCGATTCCGGCACAGCGGCATTGACCGGTATGTCGGCGTTCGGCGTTGGCGCGCTGGTTATCACGGCGCTGCTGTCGTGGTCGTGGACGCGCACCGGTTCGGTGTTGTGGTGCGCGGCGCCCGCGCTGATTCTGGGCGTGCTGTGCGTTTTCGCGGCGACCGCGCTGGAGCGTCGCTATCGCGAGCCACGGCTCGGCCTCGGTGCGACGCTGTCCGCGATACCGCTGCTAGCTGTCGGCGCGGCCATGCTGGTTCCGTTGCCATATGAGCAGCACGGTCCATTCCAAGCGGCGAATCTGGCCGCAGGTGCCGCCGTTGCCACCATTGTCAGCGTGATCCGGTTGCGTTCGACCCGACTTGGGCTGGCCGTACTGCTGGCGATCGCGGTGCTCGGCGCACTGCTCGCCATCTTCGCGAGTATCGAAACCGCTCTTGATCTTTCGGCGCGCCAACTCGCCGGAGCGGCGGTGCTGGTCGGACTGTTGCTGCTGACCGCCGCGCCCCGGCTGGCCGTTCTGGTCGCCCAGATCCGTCCGCCGGATCTGCCCGATCCGGGCCGCGAGGTCAACCACAGCACCCTCACCGATATCTTCGATGCCGAGACCGCAGGCCCCGGTGAAGAGGAACAGCCCGCGGCGCAGCGCAATCGGGCCACCCTGTCGCTGGAGAGTCGAGCTCGCTTGGCGATCAACGGTTTACGTGGCCTGATCATCGCGGCGTCGACCCTGCTCGCCGGTGCGGCCGTGCTCTCGGCCGCGCTGAGCCCCGCCGGAATTCGTGAGATCATCATGGCCGCCGCGGTTTCGGGTGTGCTGGTCATGCGCTCGCGCTGGTACCCCGATCGTGTCCAGGCCATCGCATTGGTAGCCGCCGCCACCGTGACCGTGGTGGGAGTCGGGCTGGTGCTGGTGGGCGCGTACGCGACCGCGCCCGCCCGCACGATGGTCGTGCTCGTGATCGCGGCGTTGGCTGCCGCGGGCGCGGTGTCGGGCGCGCGCCTGCCCGGTGTCCGGCTGTCGCCGGTGGTGCGCCGCATCATCGACTTGATCGAATACGCCTTCATTCTCGCCGTACCGGTGCTTGCCTGCTGGATCATGGGCATCTACACCGCGATGCGGGGGTTGTGATGAGGGTTGTCGGCGCCTCCGCGCTGATCGCCGCGATGGTGGCGCTGGCCCCGGTGGCCGGACCCGCGCTCGCGGTCCAACCGCCCGAGGTAACCACCGCGCCGCCGCCGGCCGATGACACCCCCGGGCCGGAGATCCCCACCAAACAGGACAAGGGATGTGTCGCGGTCGGAATGCTGGCCAATAGTGATCCGGCCCAGGTGCCACCGCCCGAGCGCGCCCTGGACCTGCGCCGGGTTCGAGCGCTGAGCACCGGTGCGGGCGTCACCGTGGCGGTCATCGATACCGGTGTCGGTCCGAACTCGCGCCTGCCCAACCTGGTTGGCGGCGGCGACTACGTACAGGCGGGCGGCGACGGTCTCACCGACTGTGATGCGCACGGCACGCTGATCGCCGGAATCATCGGTGCCGCAGCCGATCCGGCGGACGGTTTCGCCGGCGTCGCACCCGACGCCCATCTCATCTCCATCCGCTACCGCTCCGGGGCGTACACCCAGGAGGGGAACGTCAACTTCGATGCCGCACAAAAGCTTTCGCAGCAGGTTCGGGTGCTCGCGCGGGCGATCACGCATGCGGCCAATCTGGGTGCGCACGTGATCACCGTCGCGCTTCCCATCTGTATCCCCGCCGGACTGGGGGTCGATCAGTCCACCCTGTCGGCGGCGGTCAGCTATGCCAGCCGAGTGAAAGGTGCGCTCATCGTGGCCGGGGCGGGTGATGCGGGCAGCGGTTGCGAGCAGAATCCGGAGATCGATCCGGGTCGCCCCGCCGATCCGCGCAATTGGACCGGCGTCAAGACCATCTCCAGCCCCGGTTGGTACTCCACCGATGTGCTGGCCGTCGGCTTCACCACCGCGACCGGCGACACCATGGGCGGTTCGCTGACCGGTCCGTGGATATCGGTCGCCGCGCCCGGCACCGGCATCGAATCGCTCGGCCCCGGCGGCGGCGATCTGATCAATGGGGTCGGCGAGCCCGGAAAGCTCAATGCGGTCGGCGGCGCGTCCTTCGCGGCCGCCTATACCAGCGGTGTCGCGGCCCTGCTGCGCTCGCGCTACCCCAATGAATCTCCGGCCGAGATCGCCGCGCGCCTGCAAGCCAGCGCGCACGCACCAGCCCGCGGCATCGACAATATCGTGGGCGCGGGTCTGATCGATCCGCTGGCGGCGCTGAGCTACCGCAGTGCTCCGACCGCTCCGGCCGGACTGTATCGCGGTGCGGTGCTGGATATTCCGGCGCCGCCACGTGCCAAGGATCAGCGTCCCGGCATTATCGCGCTCTGTGTCGTAGTCGCGGCCGTGCTGCTGGGCGTCGGCTCGAACGCGGCCTACGGCATGTTCCGGAGGAAACGGTGAGCGATTCACGTTTCGGGGTCGGCGGTATCGGCCGGGGGCCGCTGGCGGTCCTGGTCATCGTCGGCGGTCCGGCGCTGGCCGCGCTGTCGGCGCATACGCCATGGTGGGTCGGTGCGATCGTGCTCTCGGTCGCGCTGACCGTGACCATGCTGCGGGTGCGCTCGCGTGCCCCCGTGGACTGGCTGCTGATCTGGGCCGATTATCGATTCGGCCGGACCGGCCGGGCGGAGCGCCGCACCGCCGAGACCGAGGTGGTCGATATCGACACCGCCGCGGGTCCGTGTGGAATTCGCCTGGGCGAGAACACGTTGGTGGCGATGGTCCAGCTCGCGCCCAACCTCGATCTGCCCACCATCATCACCGAGCAGACCGTGTACACCGAGGACACGCTCCCGGTCGGGCTGTTACTGCCGCTGCTCGAGCAGTACGGCATCACCGTGGACATCGATATCGTGACCACCGGCCGCCGCGCCCGCCCCACCGGTGACTACAGCATGCTGTACGACCAGTTGATCGGTTCGCATCCGGTGATCGGTGAACGGCTCACCTGGCTGGTGGTCCGGCTGGATCAGCATCGCAATCTGGCGACGCTGACCCAGCGCGGTCCGGTCGCGGTGTCGGGTCCGCGTGCCTTGGCCGCGGCCACGCATCGGATCTCCACGCGCCTGCGTGAGCGCGGCATCATCGCCCAGGTGCTGCCCGCCGCCGCTGTCCGTGAGGCAACCGTGTTGTTGCACACCGGGGTTCGGCTGCCGGAGCTGCGTGAGGAATGGGATCACCTCGGTGTCGGTTCCTCCGGACGCCGGGTGGCGAGCTTCATCGTCGACTGGACGCGCCTGGGCGATGACGTGCTCGACGACTGCTGGAGCTGGAATCGTGGTTGGACCACGGTGGTGATCGGACTCTCCAAGGGTGAGGACGGTCCGCGCGGGCTGGTCCGCTTCGTCGGTCCGGAGCCCGAGGGCACCCTGCCCGAATATCTGCGGCCCATGTCGGGTCGCCAATCCGAGGCATTCCTGGCGACGCTGCCCGGTGAGGGGTCGGTGCGTGAGCTGCCCTTGGCCGCTCGTGGCGGCGACCACGCCCCGGCGGAGGTGCTTGCCGACTTGGTGGTGCCGATCGGTCCGAACGGTCAGATCCTGGGCGCGATCAGCGGTCAGCCGCAGCACACGCTCGCACTGCCGCTGTTCGATGCGGCCCGCTATCACCCGCGTCGGCGCACCGTCGATATCCGTGCGGCACTGCCGGTGGCGCAGCAGATCGTCCTGCGCGCCATGGTGGTCGGGGCCAGTGTCGAGGTGCACTCCTCGCGCCCGCAGGCCTGGCTGCCGCTGGTCAACGCGGTCGGCGATCCGAATTCGCTACGGCTGGCGGCTGAACCCGGTGCGCGCGAACAGGATCCGAACAGCCCGCCGGTCACCCTCGAGGTGTTCGATCAGATGTCGCCGCGCGGTTCGGCGGCCAACGCCATGGTCACCATCGGCGATCCGGGCACCCGCCCGCGCCGATCGGTGGATCTGGCCATCGAACAGGTCGACGATGGCACCGTCGAGGTCGGCATCCCGATGCGCACGGTGCGGGTGGATCTGATCGAGCCGCGCGGCGAGACCAGATATTTCGAACAGCCGCCGAATCCGGTGAGCCCGGGGCCGGAAACCGCGGGTGCGCCGACGCCCGCGGGTACACCGGTCCCGGTGCCCGGGTCATGAAATCCGGGTCAATCAAACCGGGTCCATCAAATGAAATGAGGTGGGGCAGTAATGTCTTTGGGCGTGGTTACCGATTCGCAGCCGTACGAAGGTGATGGCCGGACGCTCGGCGAGGACGAGGAGCAGAGTCCACGGCAGGCCGCGGCGGCGATATTCTCCAGCCGACTGTCGGCGCTGATCTCCGAATCGATGGTGTCGACCGAGGACGGCGCGACTCGATCGCTGACCCTGTATTCGCTCGCACAGCATCTGGAGCTGGCGTATCCGGATGTGCCTGTCTCCCAATCGGGTTTGTACCGGCTCATTCACGGGGACGCCATTCCACGGCTCGATCTGATCATCGCGCTGGCCCGGGTATTCGATGTACCGCCGGAATACTTCGTCACCGGGGAAAGAAGTCGCTGAACTCGCGAAATATCTTCTCGCTGGCGGGAATAGCTTCGAGTCGGATCCGCGCCGGGCCTGGATACGATCCGAGACATGCCCGACAAGGACCCGGGAGATGTTTTTCTCCAGCACCGGGAAGCGGTCCTGGAAGCGTTGTTGTCCGATCCGGCGCTCGGATGGACCGGCACACCCGCCGCGGATGATCCTCCGCTCGGCGAATTCGATGACGACTTCGACGTCCCCGCGCCCGCGGTGCCGGACACCCCGCCCGCACCCGCTACCGGCGGCGGGCCGAAGGCCAGCGAACGCATCCTCGCGCTGCTGAACGGGCAGACCGCCAACACCGAATTCGAATGGTCCGATTACTCGCCCCCGGCGGAGAAGCCCCCGGCGATGCCCGCCGCGGAGGAGGCCGCCGAGCAGCTCACCGCATCCACCGGCGCACGCTCATCGGCCGCCAAGTTCGCCGATCCCATCCGGGAGCTGGCGCTCAAGGCCCGTAACCCCAAGGTGGCCTTGGCAATCGGCGGTGTGCTGGTATTGATCGTGGTGCTCGCCCTGGTGACCTCCGGCGGTGAGCCGGAGAACACGAGCAATCGCACGGTCCTTGCGACCGCCACCGGACCGGCGACTCCGGCTCCGGCTCAGCCCACCACGACCGCCCCCGCGGGCGGGGTTCCGATTCAGGTCAAATCCGCGCAGTCGCATTGCCCGCCGGGCGGCACCCCCGCGATGGACGCGTTCGCCGGTACCGGCAAGGCGTGGTCGTGCCCGCGCGCCTATAAGGTCGACGGCCAGATCCTGGTCATCGATCTGGGCCGCTCCTACCAGGTCGATTCCATCGGCATCGTGCCCGGCTGGGATGCCATCGGTTCCGATGGCGGTGACCAATGGGCGAAATACCGTACGGCGAGCCGGATTTCGTACAAATTCGATGACGCCAATGCCACCACCTACACCCAGCAGACCCTGGATCAGCGTGCCCTGGTCGTCACCAAGGTGAGCCCGGTCATCAGCGCGACCAAGATCGTGGTGACGGTCCTGGAATCCAAAGGCGATCCGACCGTGAATTCGATCGCCCTGTCCTCGATAGTGGTTACCGGACATTGAGCGTTCTCGATCAGATCTGTGATTATTGCTCCCACCGTAGCCAGGCGGGGACCACGGGCTGCTCCAACTGCGGTGCGCCGCTGGCCAAAGCGGCGGCGCCCATCGCGGCCGCGGTGTCCGGATTCTCCGGTGATCCGTTGGCGCTGCTCGGCCCGGTCGCCGCGAGCGCGGACAAGCTCATCGGCCCGGCGGGCAAGTCCATCGAGGGCGCGGTCAAGGGTGCGGCGAAGTCGGCGCTCAGCGAAGCGGGAATGCGTCTGCCGCAATGGATCGCGGCGCTGGTGGGTGTGATCGCGATGGCGGCCGCGGTCTTCTTCCTGGTGAACTCGTGCGGCCCGGAATTGCGCTCCGGATGGACCAGCCCGGCGCGGACACTGCCGCAGACCTTGCTCTCGGCCTCGACCTGTTCCGGGCCGGGGGAGGATGAGCAGTGTGTGATCGCGGCGGGAAATCCCTTGCTGTCGGCCGGGATCGGCGGCGGCCGGGAGTTGGCCTATGCCGCGCGCGTGGTTTCGCCCCAGCAACTCTCCAATGATGTGCTGCGGTGGCGATCCGCCGGTGCGACCGTGGTCGCCGACGGTACGACCTTCATCGCGATCAGTCCGACGTGGAATATCTGGTATGCCGATTCCCAATCGGGCCTGCGGCTCGAGACGGGTGCGTTACCCAATGCCGCGGCCGCCCGCGCGTTCCTGATGCGGTCCGGGCTGCTCGGCTGACCGGTCTTCTCACTGCTGGATATTGGCTAGATTGGTTAATGCGCCGTTGTTTAACGGCACATTAAACAGGTGCTGTGACCGTAGGGTGCGGCTCGAATCTCGGGAAGGGTGCGGTCGATGGTGGCAACCACGCTGCAGATGCTTTCGTGGCAGAAGCTCCGCGAAGATCCAGCAGACCTCGAGGCGGTCTACTTCCGATGGATACGCCCGGACGCGACGATCGCCATGGTGACCGATCGCGCCGGACAGATCGTGCGGCGGCACCTGGAACTGGCCGAAACGCGCCGTCCCGGAACGACTGTCACCCGCGTCTACCGTCCCGGTGACGAGAGCGAACTCGGCGCCGCCATTCAAATCGTCAATGACGATATGCCGCTGCTGGTCGACTCGGTGTCGTCGATGCTGCGCCGCCTGGGGGTGACGGTCAGTGAGGTCATCCATCCGGTATTCGATGTGCTGCGCGACAATCGGGGTCGCCTGCGCGCCGTCGCCCCGGGCAATAGCGCTCACCACGAGGTCGGCGATCACACCATCGCCGAGTCCTGGATCCACGTGCAGCTCGGATCCGAGGTCGACGCCGCATTGCTGGACCGCATCGAGAGCACCCTGCCCGGCCTGCTCGCCATGATTCGAGGCGTGGCCCGTGACACCGCGGCCATGGCCACCACGCTCGCGAGTGTGGCGAGCGATCTCGAACGCGCCGCGGCCCGCGCCGACGACGCCGAGATCACCGATAACGCGCGGCTGTTGCGCTGGCTCGACGAGAGTCGGTTCACCCTGCTCGGCTACGGATATCACAGCACCGCAACCGATTCCGAGGGCCAGCCCGAACTGCTGCGCCGCGCCGGGCTCGGGCTGCTGCATGATCGGATCGCCTCGGACCTGGATATTCCCGCCGCGCTGTCGGGTTCACCGATGTTGCGCCTGTCCAACGGTTCCCTCGACCGCGTGCTGCCCGGATCCCCGGACGGTTACGTCATCAGTGTCGCGGACCTGGGGGACGGGTCCGATCAGTCGCTGCGCGGCACCCACGTCTTCATCGGAACCTTCACCGTCACAGGCCAACACGAGAACATCCTGGACATCCCGGTGATCTCGCGGCGGGTGCGTCAGGTGATGGAATGGGCGGGCTTCGGCCTGAATTCCTTCTCCGGCCAGGAACTGCTCGAACTGTTGCAGACCTTCCCGCGCGCCGAGCTGTTCGCCACCGACGCCCGTCGTCTGTTCGAAACCGTCTCCGGCGTCATGGATTTGGGTCTGCGACGCCAGGTGCGGCTGTTCCTGCGGCCTGATCCGCGCGGCGAAGCGGTGTACTGCCTGGTGTATCTGCCTCGCGACCGTTACTCGACCGAGGTGCGGCTGCGCATGCGCGATGTGCTGCGCCTGGAATTCGGGGCCGAACAGATCGACTACTCCGCGCGCGCGACCGAATCCGAGTTGGCCGTGGTGTATTTCACCGTGCACCGGCCCGCCGGAGCCGCCGCGGTCGACGTCTCCGAACAGAACCGCGCCCGAATTCAGGAGCTGCTGTTCGCCACCACCCGCACCTGGTCCGATCTGCTGGTCGCCGAGGCGGCACGCGGTTCGGAGGTGCCGCCCGAGGTGGCCGCCGACTATGCGTCCGCGCTGCCCGCCACCTATCGGCAGGAGTTCCCGCCCGCGCGTGGTCTGGCGGATCTGCGCCGGCTGCGCGCGCTGGCCGAGGGGGCGATCGATACCCAGCTGTACCGTCAGCCCACCGCGAAGGCGGGGGAGTGGCGGTTCACGCTGTACGTGCACGGTGAAGAGGTGTCGCTGAGCCGCGTGCTGCCCATGCTGCACAGCCTGGGCGTGGAAGTCCTGGACGAGCACCCGTATCCGCTGGAGCTGGCCGACGGCTCGCGCCGCTGGATCTACGATTTCGGATTGCGCGTACCGGTTGCGATCGGTGCACCGGATCCACTGCCCGGCAATGACATTCGCGAGCGCTTCGCCGACGCCGTCACCGCGATGTGGTTCGGTGCGGTCGAGGTCGACGGGCTCAATGAACTGGTGCTGCGCGCGGGCCTGGACTGGCGGCAGATCGCGTTCCTGCGCGCCTATGCCCGCTATCTGCAGCAGGCGGGCTTCGCGTATTCCTTCGGCAATATCACCCGGGTGCTGCAGAGTCATCCGCTCATCGCGCGTTCGTTCAGCGAATTGTTCGAAGTGCGTTTCGATCCCGACGGTGCGGGCGAAGTCGCCGCCGCCCGGGCGTCCGCCCTCGAAGAGGAATTGAGCGCCGAGATCGACGCGGTGGTCAGCCTGGACACCGACCGGATACTGCGTGCGATGCTCGACCTCATCCGAGCTACCTTGCGCACCAGCTACTTTCGGACTGATAAGACCGCGGGCGATCGAGACTACGTGTCGTTCAAGTTCGATCCGCGTCGCATCGCCGTATTGCCCGAGCCGCGACCGCAGTTCGAGATCTTCGTTTACTCGCCCCGGGTCGAAGGCGTGCACCTGCGCTTCGGCGCGGTAGCGCGCGGCGGGCTGCGCTGGTCCGACCGCCTCGGGGATTTCCGCACCGAGATCCTGGGCCTGGCCAAGACACAGGCCGTGAAGAACGCGGTCATCGTGCCGGTCGGAGCCAAGGGCGGATTCGTGGTGAAGCGCCCGCCCGTCGCCACCGGTGACGCTGTCACCGATCGACAGGCATTGCAGCAGGAAGGAATTCGCTGCTACCGCACCTTCATCTCCGGACTGCTGGACCTGACCGACAATATCGACCGCACCTCGGGGGAAACCGTGCCCCCGCCACGGGTGGTGCGCCGCGATGCGGACGACACCTATCTGGTGGTCGCGGCCGATAAGGGCACCGCCACCTTCTCCGATATCGCCAATGAGGTTGCCCAGCAATACGACTTCTGGCTGGGCGACGCGTTCGCCTCCGGTGGTTCGGTGGGTTATGACCACAAGGCCATGGGCATCACCGCCCGCGGCGCGTGGGAATCGGTGAAGCGCCATTTCGCCGAGATGGATATCGACACTCAGACAACGGATTTCACCGTCGTCGGTGTCGGCGATATGAGCGGCGACGTATTCGGCAACGGCATGCTGCTGTCCCGGCACATCCGCCTGATCGCCGCCTTTGATCATCGGCACATCTTCCTGGATCCGAACCCGGACGCGGCCGCGTCGTTCGCCGAGCGCGAGCGCATGTTCGCGCTGCCGCGCTCGTCCTGGGCGGATTACGATCGTTCGCTGATCAGCACGGGCGGTGGGGTTTTCGATCGCACCGTGAAGGCGATCCCGATCACCGCCGCCGTGCGCACGGCACTCGCCCTGGATCCCGGAGTCGCCATGCTCTCCCCGCTCGAACTCATCCGCGCCATTGTGAAGGCTCCGGTGCAACTGCTCTGGAACGGCGGTATCGGCACCTACATCAAGTCCGCCGCCGAGACCAACGCCGAGGTGGGCGACAAGTCCAATGACGCGGTTCGCGTGAACGCGAATGAGTTGCGCGTCAACGTGATCGGTGAGGGCGGCAATCTCGGCATCACCGCGCTGGGCCGCGTCGAGTTCAGCGACGGCGGTGGCAAGTGCAATACCGACGCGGTCGACAACTCGGCAGGTGTGGATTGCTCGGACCACGAGGTCAATATCAAGGTGCTGCTCGACAGCGTGGTCGCCGCGGGCGAGCTGTCGCTGACCGAACGCAACCTACTGCTGGCCTCGATGACCGAGGAAGTCGCCGAACTCGTTCTGCGCGACAATATCTCGCAGAACTTCCGGCTCGGCATCTCCCGTGCGCACGCCCCGCAGATGGCCGCGGTACACCGTCGCCTGCTCACCAAGCTCGAATCCGGTGGGCTGGACCGAACCCTGGAAACGCTGCCTTCCGATAAGGAGATGCGCCGCCGAATCGACGCGGGCACGGGGCTGACCTCGCCCGAGTTGGCGAATCTGCTTGCGCACGTGAAGCTCTCGCTCAAGAGCGAGCTGCTGGCGGGCGGCCTGCCCGACCATCCGGCCTTCGCCGCCATCCTGCCCGGCTACTTCCCGGAACCGCTGCGCGAACGCTTCGGCACCGCCCTGCAACGTCATCCGCTGCGCCGCGAGATCATCGCCACCACGGTGGTCAACCGCGTGGTCGACTACGGCGGCATCACCTACGTGTTCCGCCTGGCCGAGGAAATGGGCGTCACCACCGAAGACGCCGTACGCGCCTTCACCGCCGTCGCCGAAATCTTCGACCTGCACGAACTCTGGCACCGCATTCGCACCACTCCCATGTCCACCGAAGTCCGCGACGATCTCGAACTCGAGACCAAACGCACCCTCGACCGGGCCTCGCGCTGGCTGCTGACGAACCGTCCGCAACCCATCGCGATCGGCGCCGATATCGCCCGGTACCGCCTGGGCGTGCGAGCCCTGAGCCCGCTGGTCCCGACCTGGCAGCCCGGCCGCATAGCCGAAACCCTGCAGATCCGATCCCAGGAAGCGATCACCCGCGGCGCTCCCCGGGATCTGGCCGAACAGGTCTACCTGCTGATCCATCGCTACCCGCTGCTGGATGTCATCGATATCGCCGAACTCGCCGATCGTGATGCGCGAGACGTGGTTTCGCTCTACTACGCCCTCGATCAGCATTTCGACATCCAACGCCTGCTGGACGCGGTGGTGAGCCTCGAGCGCACCGACCGCTGGCGCACGCTGGCCCGTCTGGCCGTCCGTGACGACCTCTACGATTCCCTGCGCGCGCTCACCCTCGACGTACTCACCACCGCCGCAACGGAAGAGAGCACCGAAGACAAGATCGCCTACTGGGAATCCATCAACCGCTCCCGCCTGGTCCGTGCTCGCGCGGCCCTCGCCGAGATCTTCGCCACCGGCACACTCGACATGGCCACCCTCTCGGTAGCCGCGCGCCAGGTCCGCGGCATGTCCGGTGGCGCGGATTCGGTACCCACCACCACCGCCTCCCTGGAGTGAGCGACACGGTCCGAGCCGGGCAACCGGCTCGGACCGTGAATCACACTGCTATTGAATCGATTTCGATAAGAATTACTATCGCCCGAAGAGTCGCTCGATGACGACCGCAACCCCGTCCTCGTCATTGGACAACGTACGCCGGGCCACCGCCGCTAGCACCCGCGCATGTGCATTACCCATCGCGTACCCGGTCCCGGCCCAATTCAAGATCGTTAGATCGTTGGGCATATCGCCGAAGGCATGAACATCGGCGGCTTCGATACCGCGTTCGGCACACAGTGCGGCGAGCGTCCCGGCTTTGGTGACGCCCGGCGCACTGATCTCCAGCAGCCCCGGCCCGCCGGAGTGAGTGAACTGCGCCAGCCCCGGCGCTGCTTCCTCGGCCACGGCCAGCAGGAAGTCCGCGTCGTACCGCTCCGAGTGCGCGAGGAGTTTCACGATCGGCGTGGTCAGCGTCCACAGATCGGCCAGCGCTCGCACGGGCGACTCGAACCCCGGAAGCTCCGCGAACCGCAGCCGATAGCGCGGCTCATAAATCACCGAACCGCCTGTCTCAACAGCGAATCCGACTTCGTTGATCACCCTCGCCACCGCCCCCGCCACCGCCTGTGCCGCATCAGCGGACAGCACCCGAGACTCGACCACGGTGCGAGAGGCAATGTCATACACCACCGCCCCGTTGCTACACACCGCCGTTCCGCTCAACCCGGTCACCTCGGCGAGCGCATCGACATAACGCGTCGGGCGAGCGGTAACGACCACCACCTCCACCCCGGCATCGGCAGCGGTCCGCAACGCATCCAGCGTGCGCCGCGAGATAGTCCCATCCCCGCGCAACAGCGTGCCATCAAGATCGGTAGCAATAAGCCGAGGCAGCGTCATCGACTCACTCTAAGGACCTGTCCCCGCCGAGGCGACGCGAATTTCGGCGCCGATGCTACGCGCCGAGCCGTTCGCCGCTGAGCGAAACCACCTATGGCACGCTCGCACCATGGACGATCCACTCTCATTCGACAACGAACGGATGGTCCATCTGGATCGCGGCACCTATCACTGGGTGAGCGTGAAGAGATTCCGGATAACCGCGGACCACCAGGCACCCGAACTCCTCGCCGCCCTCGTCCACCATCCCCAGTACCGCGACAACTACGCGGGCGGCGGTCCCGATGACCAGTCCTCCCCAAACCTGCACGGTCCCTACCTACTCGACCGAATCCATCCCGACACCTTCACCCGCATCGCTCCGTCAGCCGCGCAGGACCTGTTGCGGCAGTGGGCAACCCGCGCGTGTGGAACCGTGTCGTCCGCAGTCCAATCCGACCTGGATCACTGGGTGTACTCAACCCTGCCGGGCAGCACCGTATTCGAACTACCCAACATGCGCCCGGACGCCGAACACGACTGGGGCTGGGTTGTCGGAGCCATCAACGGCTTTCACGAACTGGTCACCGTCAACCGATCGAGCCGCGTTCTAACTCTGATTGTCGCCTCCGACGACTGACGTATGTCGTTGCCGGTAAAGGAACCCCTCGCAGGAAATGCGCGTGCCATCGGGTGCGCACGCCTCCTAAGACCGTGTCTCACGTCGTTGAATTCTGTTTCCAGCGTGTCGTGATGGCGTGTGCTGCATGATGTTCGGCCGTGACCGACGAGCTGTC
>NZ_JBFAXC010000019.1:0-85801 GCF_040680615.1 Nocardia sp. NPDC052001
CTAGCTATGTGACCCGCTCGATCTCGGACGTGGCAATCGAGCAATCCGAAGGGAGTCTACAGAATTTGCCCGACACCGATATCCGCTCATGCCGCATGGCGCGCTGTCTGGATCGGCCAGCGCGGGGCCTCGAAAGATCAACGGGCAGAGATCATCTGAGATCGGCCGAACGCACTGAACTGCCGAATGTCGGATGACCTTCCGCAGTAATCCGTTACCGCACTTGGGCATTCGTCCAGCGATATCGTGCGATGTGAAGCTATCCGACACCGAAGGAGCTGACGATGGCCGACAGGGAACAGAACTCTGTGACGAGCGAACTCTTGAAGCCCAACTCCGGCAATATCTTGTACAACCTGGGTGAAAACCTTGAGGCTCTCACCTCAGATACGAGCAGGGGAGTCCTCGCGCCTCTCACTGAGCCCATCGCTGAGAAGGAGGACAGCGAGAAGAAATAGCAGCGGCCTTTCACGGCCCTGCCGCCCGTTGCCCGGCATTCCAGCCGAACAGCGTCCTAGCCGCATGCCGCGCTGACCGAAGCGGCCAGCGCGGCGTGGCGGAAGATCAACCGGCCGTGCCGGACCGAGCCGTCCCGGGTGTCCGCTACTGCCGATTACGTGCACTCCGTCCTATTCCGGTGTGCGCCCCTGGCGATGCGTGGCTGCGAGATCGCGAATGTGATGGACGCCACTTTGTGTCAGCTATGAGGGGTGTGGCGTGTCTTGGGGGTATGACTGATTTCAACGCCATCACCAAGGTCGTCGTCATCGGCGGCGGGTACGCCGGTGCCGTAGCGGCCAATCGGCTGCGGCTGCGTCGCGATATCGAGATCACGCTGGTCAACCCCCACCCGCAGTTCGTCGAACGCATGCGATTGCACCAGTTCGTGGCCGAAACCCATGAGGCCACCATCGATTACGACACGCTGCTCGGCGCGGATGTGCGGTTGACGGTGGACCGTGCCGTCCGCATCGATACCGCCACGCGCCGAGTGGAATTGGGGTCGGGGCGCACGCTTGCCTACGATTACGTGGTCTACGCGGTCGGCAGCACCGCCGCGATGCCCGTGTCGGTGCCCGGTGCGGCCGAGTTCGCTTATCCGATTGCCGAATACGACCACGCCCGGCGGCTGCGCGCCGCGCTCGGGAAGGTGCCCGCCCAGGCGCCGATCGTGGTGGTCGGTGGCGGGCTGACCGGAATCGAGACCGCCGCCGAGCTCGCCGAGCAGGGCCGCAGCATCACGGTTGTGAGCGGCGGTAAGTTGGCTGCGAACTTCTCGAATCCGGCGCGGCGGTCGGTGGCGAAGTGGTTGGCCGAGAACGGAATCCATGTGCGTGATGAGGTACGAGTGCGCGAAGTGCGACGCGACGCGGTCGTACTGGCCGACGGCGATGTGCTGCCCAGTGCGCTCACGATCTGGACCGCCGGGTTCGGGGTGCCCGAGCTGGCGGTGCGCAGTGGCCTGCGCACCGACGAATTGGGCCGTTTGCTGACCGACGAAACGCTGACCAGTATCGACGACGATCGCATCGTCGCCGCGGGGGACGCGGTCGCGCCCTCGGGTCGGCCACTGCGCATGAGCTGCTACGCCGCCCAGCCCCTGGGCGCCCAGGCCGCCGACACCGTGCTGGCGCGCATCGCCGGATCCGAACCCAGCGTGCTGGACGTGGCCTTTGTGGCGTGCACCCTGGGTTTGGGCAGCCGCGCGGGGGTGATGCAATTCAGCCGTCGTGACGACACACCCGTGCCGATGTACATCGGCGGGCGGGTAGCCGGGCAGATAAAGGAGCGGGTGGGTCTCGCCGGCCCGATCGCAACCATCCGCAAGGAGGCTCGCAAGCCCGGCGCGATTCCCACCTTCATGGGCTTGGGCAGGCGTAAGGACCTGCCCGCAGCAGTATCGGAGAGGACCCTGCAGCCGTGACTCCCATCGACGAGCACACCGAGCGTTTCGTGCACCTGCGACCGCTGCTGTTCACTGTCGCCTACGAAATCCTCGGTTCGGCAACCGAGGCCGACGATGTGCTGCAGGACAGCTATCTGCGGTGGCGACGCGTCGACCTGACCGCGGTCCGTGACACCAAATCCTATCTGGCCCAGCTGGTCACTCGACAGGCGTTGAATGTGTTGCGGGCCAGTGCCAGCCGCCGCGAGGAGTACGTCGGCCCATGGTTGCCCGAGCCGCTGCTGCTCGCCGACGGTGACGCCTCGAGCGATGTGGTGCTCACCGAATCGGCCTCGATGGGAATGCTGGTGGTGTTGGAATCGCTCACCCCCATCGAACGGGCGGTCTTCGTGCTGCGCGAGGTCTTCGGCTTCGACTATGACGAGATCTCTTCCGCGACAGGCAAATCCGTAGACGCCGTGCACCAGACCGCCCGCCGCGCCCGCAACCACGTGCAAGCCCGGCGCAAGCGGTACACCCCCGTCGACACCGCCCGGACCGCCGCGGTCACCGAACTCTTCATCATCGCCGCGACCACCGGGGACATGCACGGCCTACTGTCACTGCTCGCGCCGGACATCACCTGGACCACCGACAGCGGCGGCAAGGTGACCGCGCTGCCGGAACTGGTCATGGTCGGAGCTGAACGGGTGGGCGCGATTCTCATGGCTGTCTTCCGATACGCGAAGCGGCGACCGCAGGTACGAATCGAGACGGTGAACTGCAACAACCAGCCGGCACTGGCATGCTACGTCGACGACAAACTGGAAGCCCTCCTTGTCTTCGACATCGCCGACGACAAGATCGTCAACGGCTACGGTATCCGCAACCCAGACAAACTGGCCGCGCTTGGAGTCCCCCGCACCATCAGCCGCACCGAACCACCGCTCCGCAACCCTAGGTTGACGTCCAACTGAGTGATGGCGGCCACAGGGATCCCCCCGGTTTCGGGTCGGAGCAGCAGGATTGCGTTCAGCGCAAAGAGTAGTGACCAAAGCTGTTCTGGCTGGAATCCACCCCTGTTCCTAACGTCGTTCCCATGACCAAGAAGCTGTTGGCAGTCGCCTGCCAGGACAAGCCGAGCATCGTCTTCCTCGATCCCGCCACCAACGCACGCCTGGGTGAGGTCGTCGTCCCCGCCGAGCCTCACGAGATGGAGTACGACACCCTTCGCAACCACCTCTACTGCGCCATCACCTACCGCGACGGCTTCTACGAGGTCCACGGCGACAGCGGCACCGAGATCGCCGTGATCGACGTCGCGACCCGTTCCCTCGTCAGGGTCATCGACCTGGCACCCGAGCACTCCCCGCACGGGCTGTACCACGACCGGGACCGAGACCTGCTCTACGTCAGCGTCGAGGCGGGCCCGGCGGGCGAGGGTGCGGTGCTGGCTGTCGATCCCAGCGCCGGGAAGATCGTCGAACGGATGCCGGTCGGGGTCAGTGGGCCGCACTGGTTCGCCGTGACCCCGGATGGCGCGAAGGCGTATGTGACCGGCAAGGAGGCCCCGTTCGTCACGGTCCTGGATCTGGCGACGGGCCAGGCCGTCAACCACATCGAGGTCCCCGGCAGCGAGGGCGTCGCGGTCCACGGACGGCACGCCTTCGTCGCGACCCCGAAGCTCGACCTCACCGGCGGCACCACCCGGCACCAGATCCTCGTGATCGACATCGGCACCGAAGAGACCGTCCACGCCATCGACCTCGCGGCCCCGGCCGTCCCGGTCCACGTCACCACCAACGGCATGCTGCTGACCGCCGAGGTCCACTTCGAGCCCGGCCCCCGACCCCTTGACGGGGTCCTGCGCGCGTTCGACACCACCACGTTCGCCCCGCTCGGCCAGGCCGGTCTCGGTCAGGTCCCGCTCACCCTGATCTCCTCGGCCGACGGCGCCCGCGCCTACGTCGCCAACGCCGCCTCCGATACCGTCACGGTCGTCGACCTGCGCGAACACCGGCCGGAGGCGACTCTGACGGGCCTGCCCGGCGCGCACGGGCTGGCCCTGGTGCCCGCCCATTGAGAAGCTCTTCGCTTCGGCGCGAAAGCTCACCGGAATGCTCGAACTCGACAGCAGAACCTTGCAGGCCGGCCGGGCCCCCGCGCCGGGTCACGACGGCCACCGGGCTCGCCCCGACCGTCGTGATCGGCGCCCGGCGGGACCGTCGGGAAGAACGCACGCACATCAGCGTAAGGCGCCTTGTGTCAAGTGATTTGGTCGGTGACCTGGTCTGTCGTCCCGGCATGGCGGTTATGGGGCTGGTGGCCCTGCAGCGAGTAATCGGGTTGAGGTGACGACAGATTGGGACAACTCCCGAACGCACGACGTTTTCGAGCCGTGCCTGGCCCAGACGCCGGGTCCGGGCCGAGTCACCGTGGTCGCCGAACTAACTCTGGGCTCCGGCTTTGCGTCGTTCTGCGCGCAGCGCCCGGACGAATACCACCGCCGCGGCCACCCCGAGAATCACGAGCCCACCCAGCGCGCTGCCCGTGGCCCAACTCGCGAGCATGCTGAGCACCAGCACCGCGATACCGATCGGTGACGATCTCAGTCTTTTCATATTGAATCTTTCTCTGCCCGTGCGGGTTTCACACCGATCCTCGTGGAGCTGACCGGTATCGGGGTCCTCTCCACGAGTTTGTCACGGCCGCGCGAACCGACGACGGAGACCTCGGATCAGCGAGTGGCGTCGGGAACCCACATGTATCCGGTGGCCCCGGTGTTGACGCAGATGACCGGTTTGCCGGTGTTCACATCCCAGGTCTTATGCATCAATTCGCTGTGCGGGCACCAGGTGTGCGCGATCGGGGTGGCATTCGCCGATGCCGATGCTGCCGATCCGATGACCGCCGCGGCGATGGCGCCGATCACGGTGGTGCTCATGAAGATTGTCTTCGTCATTGCATTCCTTCAAGTGATCTCGTGCTGAGCGCGCTGCCCCCGACACCGGCACCGAACACACGCTGCGAGTGTTCCGCTCGTGCGTGCAGATCCGGACAGCGGATGCGCCGTTCCCGGCACGTGCGTGTTTTTCCTGTGGCGGCCCGATCCTCGTGGCGTGTCGAACCGCAGGTCCCAGTGAAGTCCTCAACGCCGCGGAGGCGACAGCGAATCATGCCCTCCGGCGTGCGAAACCGCTGCTACAGGCCATGATTCGAGTTCCCCGGTCCGGAGAACGAACGCCGTTTCGACCGCCCTTGTCGACCTCTCTGGAGGCTTTCGGCGGTCGGTGTCGAGGCTGTGCTGACGGCTCGACACGAACACGCCGACAACCGCCGGCACATGACTCAGGGGACGCGGGGCGGGCGCCCGACCCGGTGTAGCCCGCCCCGCGACTCTGTGGGACAGCCCGGCCAACCCCGACCGGGACCGTCCCCGTCACGCCCAACGCGGCTACCGGCGGCTGGGAGCCGCCGGTAGCCGCGTCTAGGCGCAGGTCATCGGTTGATCAGCGTGCGCAGGGTGGTGAGCGAGGCCCGGCGCTCGTAGGCGATCCAGGCGAAGATCGCGGTGAGTACCAGCGGGAACGGAGCCAGTTCCGGGGTGCCGGCCAGGAATGCGTTGAAGCCGGCGGCAAGGAAGGTGACGATCGCCAGGCCGATCGCGGCAGCCGCGGTCAGGCGGGGCACCATCAAGCCGATACCACCCGCGACCTCGGCGAGACCGATAAAGATCAACAGCGCCAACGGAATCGAGAAGGCGGTGGCGTTGCTTTCCATCAGAGTCCGCGGGATGAGGAGCTTGGGGCCGCCGGAGGCGATGATGAAGAACAGGCCGAGCACGATCTGCAGGGTCCAGAGCACACGGTTGCGGATCTTGCCGGGGCGGACGGTGGCGGTGGTCTCGGTGGCGGTGTGGGCGGTGATGGCAGTCATTTCGTGTTCCTTGCGGGTCGGTCGCGCCGGGTCGGTGGCGCGTTCACAAGCAAAGACGGGGGCTGCCGGGAAAACTCATCGCTGCGCTCGAAAGAATTTTCACCGCGTTGGCGGAACCCCAGTATCCGGCCAGCGCTGCCGTCGGCGTGATCAGGCTTGGCGGCCCGGGTGAAGGTCCGCTCCTCGTAGCGTGGGGTGGGACGGGTTCGTGTCCACCCCCGGGGGGCACCGACCCGACCAACGCTCATCGAGAGGAACGGAGTTCGTCATGCCGCTGGTCCCCGGTGACCCTCGGATCAATGACACCACCCGGTACGGGGCCATCGCCTTCTCCGACGCCAGCGCCAATCGCCAACGCGCGAGCGGCAGCATCAACTGGTACGGACGCCACATGGCCGAGGGCCGGGACATCGGCGAACCGCAAGAGCTGGACGGGCCCACCGCGCAGCTGATCCGCTCCACCGATTCCTTCTTCCTCGCCACGGTCGCTCCGTCCGGCTGGCCCTACATCCAACATCGCGGCGGTCCACCGGGTTTCGTCCACGTTCCGGATCCCTCGACGATCGAATTGGGCGACTACTCCGGCAATCAGCAGTTCGTCACCCTGGGAAACCTCGACCGGGACAACCGGATCGCCCTGTTCTTCATCGACTACCCGACCCGCACCCGGGTCAAGGTCTTCGGCCGGGCCGAGATCATCGAGCGCGCGGCGGATCCCGAGTTCATCGACCGCATGCTGACCACCGAGCACGGGATGATCCGCACCCGCTGCGACCGTGGATTCCGTATCCACGTCGAGGGCCTGGACCGCAACTGCATCAAGAACATCCCGGTCAAATACGGCAGCGAACGCATGGCCGAATCCCTGCATCTGGCGCGTGCGCCGCTCCTGGACGAGATCGAGCAGCTGCGCCGGCGCAACCAGGAACTCGAGGACGAGATAGCGCGACTGCGCGATCAGCGCTGAGGACCTCGGGGTGACTCCTTGCCCACAGATTACCTAGCTCGAAGTCTTGCACTCGCCTATAGAGAGTGCTAAATAATATCTATGCCAGATGGCAGAGGTTATCTGGTGAAGCGACTACCGAGAATGGAGTGAGTTGGAGGTGGCGACCATGCTGATGCGCACTGATCCCTTCCGTGATCTGGATCGTCTGACGCAGCAGGTGTTCGGCACCGCGGCCCGACCCGCGGCGATGCCGATGGACGCCTGGCGTGAGGACGACCAGTTCCTGGTCGAGTTCGATCTGCCGGGCATCGATCCCGAGTCCCTGGATCTGGATGTGGAACGCAATGTGGTGACCGTGCGGGCCGCGCGCCCTGAACTCGACCCCGGTCGGCCCATGCTGGCGGCCGAACGACCACGCGGCGTCTTCAGTCGCCAGCTGGTGCTGGGCGAAAGCCTGGACACCGAGAGAATTCGCGCGGACTACCGCGACGGCGTGCTGCGCTTGGCGATCCCGGTGGCGGAGAAGGCCAAGCCTCGCAAGATCGAGATCTCCCGTTCCGAGCGCGAACCCCAGGTCATCAACGCCTGACCGGCGGGCCGGTTCGCTGCCCCGGCAGGTCCCGGTCATGAACATCACCACGCCCACGGAGTGTGAAAGTGAGGTGATGCCTGTCCCTGACGTTCCACACACGCCCCCGAGGGCCGGACGTCGCCGGTGGTGAAGCCCGCGGCGCGCACGCGGTGAAGGCCCCTTCGATTCGTGCGCACGGCCACCGTTGTGGCGCAACATGTTGGGCGCTGCTCCCGCCCTCGCGGGTATTACCCAGCACCATGTCGATCTATTCGCCCCGGGGTGGGTCCGGTCGGCCGGTTCCGGCCGGACCCACCCCTCGTTCTCCGATGTGCGAGAGGAGGAATCGAGATGACCACGATCTCGACCGTATCGATCACGCCCGGATCACCCCGTCTGCCGAACACGACGACTCCGCCTGTCCCACTTGCCGATTCGGATCCGCACGCCCGCGACAACGAGATGCCGCGCTGGCAGCACGCGCACGTGGCCTGGTTCAACGCCGAGAAGGGCTTCGGATTCCTGACCCCGGATACCGGACCCGCGGTGTTCGTGGACTACGCAGTGATCGAGGTCCCGGGCTATGCGACGCTCACCGCCGGGCAGCCGGTCATCTTCACCGCCGTGGACACCCCGCGCGGCCCCGAAGCCACCCGGGTCGTGCCCTATCTGCGTACGAGCGCCGCACCCTCACCCCGGGATCTTCCACGCGCCCAGGCACATTGGCCTCGATGCCGCGCCGGGCGCCGCGCGGCCTGATCCCACGGCCCCCGATCGGATGAAACCATGAGCACCACGACTCCGACCACCCCCACCGACCCGGACCTAGCGGTCGTGCACTGGCCCGACCCCAGTCCGCTCCGCCCCTGGTGGGACACCATCATGCAGCCGGCAATGCGCGCGGCCCCGGCTGGCCAGCGGTCCCCGGACCCGCGCCATCCCCGCGCGCGAAACCCGCACCGGCACCGGACCGGTCCCGCCCGTACGCGTTCAGCACGCCTCGAGAATCACTGATACGTTCCGTCTCCTCCGGCGCATCCGAGAATCCGGCTGCGCCAAGCGGCGGAACCGTGTCGGAGGAGACGGCGGCATCGTCGCGGCACCTGTATTCCGGTTACTGCTGGGGCTGGTGCCGGTTAACGGTGAGCAGAAGATGGTCGAAAGCTGTTCTGACGCGGACGTCCATCGGGGTGAGCGGCTTGGCGGCCAGCACCAGCGCCGCGGCGAGGTCGCGCAATTTGACGTTGGTCTCCTGGGAACGCCAGCGCAGCACGCCGAAGGCTTGATCCGGCGACAGCCCGTAGACGGTCATCAGTATTCCCTTGGCCTGCTCGATCACCGCCCGCTGTGCCACGATCTCGACCAGCGACTCGCTCAACCTGTCCGGCTGGGCTTCGGGCAGGTTATCGGTGAGGTCGAGATAGTAACCGCTGGTGCCGATCACGCTCTCGTCGTCATCGATGATCGGTTCGGAGACCACCACCACCTGATGTTCGGCGCCGGCGGTGTCGATGATGCGGTGCAGACTGGAGAACGGCGCGTGGTCGCGCACCGACGTCACCAATTCGGCCTCCACGCGATCGCGATCTTCCGGATGCTTGTGTGCCAGCAGTAGTTCCGTGCTCGGCTCCACCAACCCGGGCTCGTATCCGTGCAGCCGGGCCAGTTCGTCGGACCATTCCCAGCGCATGCCGTCGAACCAGAACCGGAACGACCCGACCGGCAACGGGCTCCCCGCCCCGACGATCTTCTCGACCGAACGCATGTCCACTGCGGGCAGGTCGCCCGTATCGGACTCGCTTGTCATGTCCTTCACCAGCTCAGTATCTCCGCGCGGGCCCTGGCAAACAGGCAGAGGCGTCAAAAATGTTCGGCGACCGTCCCGTCGGGATTCGGCGGGCGCCCGACCGGATGGTCCGGCGCCCACACGAATTCGTGCGCGACCCGCTACTTCTTGAAGGCGTTCTTGACCTTGTCGACGGTGTCCTCTACGGCGTCTTTGACGTTCTCCACCGCGTTCTTCAGTCCGGACTCGACCTGGTCGGCTTTGCCTTCCGCGCGAAGCGAATCGTCGCCGGTCAGATTTCCGGCGGCTTCCTTGGCCTTACCGCCCAGGTCTTCGGCCTTGTTGCTGATCTTGTCACTCAGAGACACGGCATCCTCCGAATCGATCGATCGCGCGCTCGACGGTCGAGCGCGCAGGACAACCGTACAGTTACCGAACAGCTAATATTGGTTGGATCCACGGGTTGAATGCATCGAACTCGCATCATTGTCGTACCGCGATCCTCTTCTCGCATCCGACTTGTCGTTCGATGCGCGGTCTCACGTAATTGTTTGTGCTGCAACTAGTTTCGGCGATCTACGGCAGATGTTCCGTGTTGCTTGGTTGTGCGATGGCAAAGGATCCACAGTGAGAAGGAACAATTCAGTGCATCGTTTTTGCATCGTTTGAGGTAGCATCGTCCACGATCGCAACTAGCGGTGCGGCCCGTCGACGGAGATGGGCGGAGCACCGGCCGACAACGCTGATGGACCGGCGAAGGGATCACGACGTGGCTCGATATCTCGTGGCGGCGAGTCCGATCCCAGGCCATGTCACGCCCATGCTGACGCTGGCGGCGGATCTGCGTCGCCGTGGGCATCAGGTGCGCCTGCTCACCGGTGCGAGATTTCGTGAAACCGCTGCGGCGCAGGGTATTCCGTTCGTCACGCTCGACGCCCACACGATGGCGACGCCGACCGACGTACCGCATCGCCACCTGCCGGGACTGCTGCGCCGCTGGCGGATCGGCCGCGCCGAGCTGCGCGAGGGCTTCCTCGCCCCGATCGCCGGCCAGTTCCGTGCGCTGACCGCCGAATTGAATCGCGCGGAGTACGACGCGGTTCTGGCCGATGTCATGTTCACCGGCGTCATCCCGCTCCTGCTTGCCGAGAAGCCGCGTCCGGCGGTGCTGGCGTGCGGCGTTGTCCCGCTCATGCTGTCCAGTGCCGACACCGCGCCGTTCGGTATGGGCTGGCGGCCGCGCCTGGGCCGGGACTACACGAGACTGAACCGGTTCGTCGAACACGTGCTGTTCAGGGGCGACCAGCGACGGCTCGACGAGATCCTCGCCCGCCTCGGTCTGGGGGCCGCACCGCACTATCTGCTCGACTGGCCCCGGCTCGCGGATCGGCTGCTGCAGTTCACGATTCCCGGTTTCGAATACCCGCGCCGCGATCTGCCGGACTCGGTGGTGTTCACCGGACCGCTCCCGGATCGCGGCCCCGCGCGGGCACAGTCGTCGCATTGGTGGAGTGACCTGCCCGCCACCACAACCGTCGTACACGTGACGCAGGGGACCTGGAACAACACCGATCTCGATCAGTTGATCCGTCCCACCCTGACGGCCTTGAGCGGACGCGACGACATTGCCGTCGTGGCGTGCACAGGCGGGTCGCGAACTCCACTCGGCGCGATCCCGGCCAATGCCTACATCAGCGATTTCATCCCCTACGGAGACCTGCTGCCCCGAGTGGACGTGATGATCACCAACGGCGGCTACGGCGGCGTGCAGCAGGCGCTTCGTCACGGGGTGCCACTGATCGTCGCCGGTGAGAGCGCGGACAAACCCGAGGTCGCGGCACGGATCGCGTACACCGGTGCCGGAATCGATCTCGGCACGGCGCGTCCGAGACCCGGCGCGATAGCGGCCGCGGTCGATCGGGTACTCGGCACCGCCGATTACCGTTCCGCAGCAGCCGGATTGGCGCAAGAGATAGCGAAAACCGCGCCCTTCGAGGTGATTTCGAGCTTTCTGGCCGACCTCGAGCCCAAGCCAGCCCGGACCGCTGTTCCGGCGTCGCGAAACGAGTTGTCCCGATGAGCACGGTGTCCTTCGATTCCGCCCGAGCCGCACTGAGTCCGGCGGTACCGGATCTCGCGACAGGCTTTCACAATTGGCATACCGATACCCGGTCCCGCGTGCTCGAGGAGCTCACGATCTTCCTGCGCCGCGTGCGCGTGGACGAGTTGCGGCCGGCCGGTGTGGATGAGGTGCTGGCGCAGTACGCGGTCGGCGGGAAATGCGTGCGTTCGACATTCATGTATCTGGGCTGGTTATGCGTCGGTGAGCCCGATGCCGCCGCGTTGCGTGCCGCGGCGAGCTTGGAGTTGCTGCACGCGTTCGCATTGCTGCAAGACGATGTCATGGACGATGCCGTACTGCGCCGGGGATCGGCCGCCGCCCACGTCCGACTATCCGAACGACATGGCGGACGCGACAGCGCGCCAAAGGGATTCGGAATGTCCGCGGCGACGCTGCTCGGCGATATGTGCCTGGTGTGGGCCGAGCAGATGCTGCGAGAGAGCGGCCTGGACGAGGCCGCGCTGGCTCGACTGTGGCCACGATATGACGCGATGCGCATCGAACTCGCGGTGGGTCAGTTCGCCGATCTGGGCAACGATATCCGCGAGAGTCCGAGCTTGGACACGGTGCTCGAGATCGCCCGCGCGAAATCGGGCAACTACACCGTGCGACGGCCCCTGGAATTGGGCGCGGCACTGGCCGGTGCGAGCGAGCGGACACTGAAAGCCCTCGGACAGTACGGAACTCGGATAGGCGAGGCGTTCCAGCTGCGAGACGATCTGCTCGGCATCTTCGGCGCGGATTCGATAACCGGCAAGCCGCAGGACAGCGACCTCGGACAGCACAAGGCCACCAGCGTGGTGGTCACCGCGCTGGACATGGCTATGCCGGCCACCCGCCACGAGTTGTCGGATCTGCTGCACCGCCCCGAACTCGACCCCGCCGCGATCGATCGCTGCCGGAGGTTGATCGCGGCATCGGGTGCGCCCGAACGCATCGAGGACATGATCGCCGAGCGGGTCGACGATGCCCTGCGTGCGATACCGGACCGCGCATTCGGCGGGGATCGGCGCGCGGCGCTGGAACAGATGGCGCTGCTGTGCACCGCACGGCAGTTGTGAGGAGAGGACATCCATGCGCACGGTCAAGGGACACAGCGACCATGTCGTGGTGGTGGGCGCCGGTCTGGCGGGTCTGTCCACCGCGATTCATCTGGCGGGGCGGGGCCGTTCGGTGACGGTGGTCGAACGCGACGCCGTGCCGGGCGGGCGGATGGGCCGGTTGGACGTGAACGGCTACCGCATCGACACCGGCCCGACGGTACTGACGATGCCCGCGGTACTCGAGGAGGTCTTCGCCGCGGTCGGGGAGCGGATGACCGATCGACTCGAGCTCCTGCCCGTCGACCCCGCCTACCACGCGAAATTCGCCGACGGCCGCACCCTCGAGGTGCACAGCGATGAGGACCGGATGGTGCGGGCGGTCACCGACTTCGCCGGTGCCGGGCAGGCCGAGGGCTATCGCCGGTTGCGGCACTGGCTGAGCCGGCTGTACGAGACCGAATTCGATCGATTCGTCGCGGCGAACTTCGATTCCCCGCTGTCGATGTCGTTACCGGCGCTCGCGGGCCTCACCGCGCTGGGCGGGTTCCGCCGCTGGGATCGCAAGGTCGGTGAGTTCATCACCGACCCGATGTTGCGGCGCGTGTTCACCTTTCAGTCGCTCTATGCCGGCGTCGCGCCGGAGCAGGCGCTGGCGGCCTACGCGGTGATCGCCCACATGGACACCATGTCCGGGGTCAGCTTCCCGCGCGGCGGTATGCGGGCGGTGCCCGATGCGCTCGCGGCGGCGGCCGAGACCGCGGGTGTGCGCCTGCGCTATGGATCCACCGTCACCGAACTCGAGCGCACGGGCGGGCGAGTGGTCGCCGTGCACACCGATCAGGGCGAGCGAATCGCCTGTGACGCAGTGGTATTGACGACCGAACTGCATCGGACCTATGAACTGCTCGCACACCGATCCCGGCGTCCGGTCGCCGTGCGCCCCGCCCCCTCGGCGGTCGTGCTGCATGTGGCGTGCGCGCAGGAGACGCGAATTCCGCACCACAGCTTGCTGTTCGGGCACGCCTGGCATGCCGCGTTCCGCGAGATCATCGACGAGGGCAAGGTGATGACCGACCCGTCCCTGCTGGTGACCCGCCCCACCGCGAGCGATCCGGGCCTGGCCCCGGCGGGCCGCGATCTGCTCTACGTCCTGGCGCCGGTCCCCAATCTCGCACGGGGACAGATCGATTGGGACCGGGTGGGAACCGACTACGCCGGGGAGGTTCTGGAGTTGGCGCGCGGCAGGCTCGGAGTCGAACTTCGCGAGGCCGAAGTGCTGCGGGTGGTCACTCCCGCCGACTGGGCCCGCCAGGATATGGCGGCGGGCAGTCCGTTCGCGCTGGCCCACACCTTCGCTCAAACCGGTCCGTTCCGGCCCGCCAACATGATTCGCGGTCTCGACAATGTGGTGCTCGCGGGCGGGTCGACCGTGCCCGGAGTGGGCATACCGCCGGTGCTGATCTCCGGGCGGCTGGCCGCGGACCGTGTCACCGGGCATCGGCAGCGGAAAACCAGCGCTGTCGGCGCCGGTTCGCCCGTGGTTCGGGTGTCGTGATGACGCGCGCCGAACTCGATGCCGCGGGCATCACCGATCCGCACCTGCGCCGGTCCTATCGGACCTGTCGTGAGCTCAATGCCGCCCACGGCAAGACCTTCTTCCTCGCGACGCGGTTGCTGGCCCCGGACCAGCGGCCCGCGGTGCACGCGCTCTACGGCTTCGCCCGTCGCGCCGACGATATCCTCGACGAGTTCGAGCCGGGCCGCACCGCGGCCGAACGGTCGGCCCGATTACACACCCTCGCAGGGCAATTCGCCGCCGCGGACGCAGCCGGTGATCCGGTCCTGGCCGCGGTTCTGCACACCGCGAGCAGTTACCGCATTCCCGGGCACCTGTTCGACGCGTTCCTGGACTCCATGCGGATGGACCTGACGATCACCGACTACCCGGACCGCGCCGCTCTGGACCGCTACGTCTACGGGTCGGCGGAGGTGATCGGACTGCAACTGCTGCCGGTCCTGGGCACCACCGACGGGGTGACCGCCGCCGCGCCGTATGCCGCCGCGCTCGGAAAAGCGTTCCAGCTCACCAACTTCCTGCGCGATGTCGACGAGGATCTCGCCCGCGATCGGGTCTACCTGCCCGCCGATGAACTGGCCGCCCACGGGGTGGATCGGGACCTGTTGCGCTGGTGCCGCTCTCGTGGCCGGGTCGATGCCAAGGTGCGGCGGGCGCTGGCCGAACAGGTCGAGATCACCAGGGGTATCTACGCGTACGCGCGGCGCGGGTCGGAGCTGCTGGCGCCACGCTCGCGGCCCTGCGTCGACACGGCGGCGATGCTGTACGGGGAGATCCTGGATCGCATCCGGGACAGCGACTTCGAGGTGTTCGGCCGCCGGGCCACGGTCGGCAACGCGCGCAGAATCCGGGTCGGGACAACAGGTCTCGTGCGCGCCTGGCGTGCGCGTCGAGGCGATCCCGCCCGTACGCCACCATCGCAAGCCCAGGCGGCGACGGCGTTCGAGAATTCCGAACCTCGCGACCATCGGTGAGGACACGACATGGACCACTGGCATTACCTGCTGGCACTTGTGGCCTGCCTCGGCGTGACCGCCCCGCTGGAGCCGCTCGGCACCGGCGTCTATCGACGGCCGCGTCTGCTGCTGGCCGCACTGTGGCCGGCGGTGGTGCTGTTCGTGGCCTGGGATCTGATCGCGATCGCCGCGGGCGTGTGGAGTTTCGATCCCCGCTACACCCTCGGGGTGACCTTGCCCGGAGCGATGCCGCTCGAGGAACTGCTGTTCTTCCTCGTCGTCCCGGTCTGCGGCCTGCTCACCTTCGTCGCGGTCGAGAACCTGCTCGCACTGGGACGCCGTCGTTTCGCGAACGCGAGAAAGGCGGCACGCCAATGAATTTCGCGGGCGTCGGCTATACGCTGCCCGCCGTGGTCGCGGTGGTCGCGGTCTGCGCGGCCGAGTCGATACTGTTGCGCACCGGCCTGTTCCGGCGTCCGGCGTACTGGCTGACGATGGCGATTGTGCTGGGCTTTCAGATCCTGGTCGACGGCTGGCTCACCAAGGGGCCCACGCCGATCGTGGTGTACAACCCGGATCACATTCTCGGACTTCGGTTTCCGTGGGACATCCCGGTGGAGGATTACTTGTTCGGATTCGCTCTGGTAACCGCGGTCCTGCTGGGCTGGGAACGCGCTCGGCAACGACAGGGCGGTGTACCGCGATGACCGCCGCGAGCAGCGTCGAGGGACGAGATCGGCGGCGGGTGCGTTATCCGGCGTCCCCGGGTCACCGTGACCTGGCGCTGGTGGGAACCGCCCCGCGGGTCGCGGTGGTCGGTGCGGGAATCGCGGGCCTGGCCGCCGCGACCGGACTCGCCGAACGCGGCTGCCGGGTAGAGGTCGTCGAGCGCGAGCGGTATCTGGGTGGCCGCGTCGGCGCCTGGAACGAGCAGTTGCCCGACGGTACCGAGGTCGCCATGAACCGCGGTTTCCACGCCTTCTTCGCGCAGTACTACAACCTTCGAAAACTGTTGGGACGCACCGACCCGCACCTGCGGCGGCTGCGGAGGCTGGAGGACTATCCGCTCGTCGACGCACACGGACGCCGCGACACCTTCCGGGGACTGCCGCGCACACCGCCCTGGAACGCGGTGGCCTTCGCACTGCGCAGTCCCACCTTCCGGCTGCGTGATCTGGTCCGGATGGACCCGCGCGCGGCCGCCCCGCTGGCGGCGGTATCGGTCCCGGAGATCTACGAGCGGCTCGACCACCTCGACGCGGACACCTTCCTGCGCGGCATCAACTTTCCCGAGTCCGCGCGGCACCTGGCCTTCGAGGTGTTCTCGCGCAGTTTCTTCATCGAACCGCAGCGCATGTCCGCGGCCGAACTGGCGGCGATGTTCCACATCTACTTCCTCGGATCCAGCGAGGGACTGATCTTCGATGTGGCACGCGACAATTTCGACGTCAGCCTCTGGAATCCACTCGAGGAGTATCTGACCGCGCCCGCCACGCCGGAACGGCCCGGCAGCGTCCGGTTCCGGCGCGGGGTGTCGATCGATCGAATCGATTCCCGCGGTGCGGGTTTCGAGCTCACCGATGACACCGGAACGACCATGGCCGTCGACGCGGTGGTGCTCGCCACCGATATCGGCGGACTACGGCGCATCGTGGCCGCGTCACCGAGCCTGGGTGATGCCGCCTGGCGGGCTCAGGTCGACGCGACAGCCCTCGCGCCCGCGTTCGCGGTGCAGCGACTGTGGCTGGACCGGCCGATCCGCGCGGACCGGTCATGCTTCCTGGGCACCGGCGGAATGGACCCGCTCGACAACATCAGCGTGGTGGACCGCTACGAAGCACAGGCGGCGAAGTGGGCCCGTGCCACCGGCGGCAGCGTGGTGGAACTGCACGCGTACGCCGCCGCGCAGACCGTCCCCGCGCCCGCCGAACGCGCCGAGTTGCGTGAGCGGCTGCTCGCGCGCCTGCACGCGATGTATCCGGAGACCGAGTCGGCGAACATCGTGGGGGAGTCGCTGCTGTGGCGGCAGGACTGCCCGCGGTTCTCGCCCGGCGACTTCGCCGCCCGCCCGGGCGTGCGGACCCCG
Organism: Nocardia sp. NPDC052001; assembly: GCF_040680615.1. Taxonomy (NCBI): domain Bacteria; kingdom Bacillati; phylum Actinomycetota; class Actinomycetes; order Mycobacteriales; family Nocardiaceae; genus Nocardia; species Nocardia sp. NPDC052001. Next base: position 16,911 of record NZ_JBFAXC010000019.1, read on the forward strand.
CACCCACATCTGGCCCTGGCCGGTGACGGTATCCGCGTCGATCTGCCCGTGGCACTGATGGAACGCGCCGCGACCACGGGGTGGATGGCGGCCAATACCCTGCTGCGCCAATGGGATGCGGCCGGGCACACCCTGCACTCGGTCCCCGCGCGGGGACGCTCGGCACTCCTGCGCACGCTCGTGAACCGCGAAAGGCAGTCCCGATGAGCATCCGCTCCGAACTCGTCTCCTGGCCGAAGAACTCTCCGCTACAACGATTCTCGCCCGGAACCTGGTCCCGTCAGCGGCCCACCTATCAGGACGCCGATCCCGCACTGATCGCCGCGGCCCTGCGCTGGTCGCAGGAACGTCCGTCGGGGAACTGGTACGTCGTGGCCGCCAGCACCGCGATCCGCCCCGACCGGCCGTTCGGTGCGAAAGTCGGTGGCAGGGAAGTGGTGTTGTGGCGCGACGCCACCGGCGGCCTGCGGGCCGGGCCCGGCGCCTGCCCGCATCTGGGCGCGCCCTTGGCCACCGCGGAGGTCGAGGACGATGCGCTGATCTGTCGCTGGCACGGTCTGCGGGTGGGCCCCGCCGAGAACGCGTCGCGATGGTGCCCCTATCCGAGCTACGACGACGGCGTGCTGGCGTGGGTGCGACTCGACAGCGTGGGCGGTGAAACACCCACTGAGGCACCGATTCTGGGTGAGCGGCCCGCGGATACGACGGTGCATGCGGTGACTCGGCTGGTCGGGGTGTGCGAACCGCGCGACATCATCGCCAATCGACTCGACCCGTGGCACGGCTCGTGGTTCCACCCCTACTCCTTCGCTCACCTCGACGTCACGGGCACGCCGCCGCGCGAGGGGATCACCGAGGACAATCACCGATTCGAGCTGGCGGTGACCTTCCGCGTGACCCGCCGACTGGGCGTACCCGTGCGTGCCGAATTCAGCTGCCCGGATCCGCGCACCATCGTGATGCGCATCGTGGCGGGCGAAGGAACGGGCAGCGTCGTCGAAACTCATGCCACCCCGCTGGGTCCCGGCCCGGACGGCCGAGCCCGGACAGCGGTGGTAGAGACGACCATCGCGACCTCGGATCGTCCGGGATTCCGGTTCGCACACCACGCGCTGCCGCTGCTGCGTCCGGCGATGAACCATGCCGCGAATCGATTGTGGCGCGATGATCTCGCCTACGCCGAGCGGCGCTACCAGCTGCGTACACAGCACCGGTAGAGCGGCGGCGGTCCCCTCCGGCGGCGGTCCTGCCCGCGGGGGTTCGGGCGGATCTGGCCTGCGCGGAGGGGACCGGTGTACCGCGTACCAGGCAGTTCGCCTGCCCAGTCACTTGATCTCCCTTGTGAACAACAGTGAAACTACATACGGTCGCCACGAATGTCTAGAGTCTCCAGTGCAGATTTTTTTCCACCGCGGTAGCGACCTTCTGCCGACTTGTAGGAAAAAATCTGCACTCGCGGGTGTAGACATCCGGTGCGACCCGTTGTAGTGTCGGTCTTGTTCGACAAGCAAGATCATGGGCCCGGGATCAGATCAACCGCCCGGAGAAGTTGGTGGGCCGTCCCCTGCCGGCGGGTGCAGAACCCGTTTTCGACAGGACCGCAGGAGGGGACGAAGAACGCCGCGACAGAGCGCCGGAAGTCGTACGTGGACTTTCGAAGCGGGACCGTGCCAGCGATATTCGGGTGCGGGGATGCGCAATCTACGAGCTGGGAGGTGGTCCACGAGCACACACAAACGCACAACGCGTCCGTGTCGACACGATCGGACGCGGTGTCATTCACCGGCCTTCCCGGCCGGTACCCGCAATTGAGTCAACCTATTCGATACGACCTCAGGCCCCGGCGCACTGCGCCGGGGCCTGAAGGCGTGAGATTCCCGAGAGGCGCCGTGGAAGATCCACACCCGAACCCCACCACCAGTCCGGCCGACCGGCTGGACGATGACGACTACCCCGCCTACAGCATGGGCCGGGCCGCGGAGATCGTCGGCGTCACGCAGGTGTTCCTGCGCAACCTGGACGCGGCCAAACTGCTTACCCCGCAACGCTCGGCGGGTGGGCACCGCCGCTACTCCCGCTACCAGTTGCGCCTGGCCGCGCGGGTCCGCCAACTCGTCGACGAGGGCAATCCGCTCGAGGCCGCCTGCCGGATCGTGATCCTGGAAGACCAGCTCACCGAAGCCCAGCGCATCAACCGCGAACTGCAGCACACCATCGAGGAAGCCCGCGGCGACGACTGACCGCCGGATATCGCGATCGAATCATCCACCGGGGGTGGATGATTCCCGATCTCTCGCGCATCGTTCGGAATGTCCACTCCGTGGGACGGACCGGACCCGCCTTTCGCCATCCCATCGGTTTTCGCTATATTCGCCTCCGCAGCTGGTTCGCCGGAGGTGGAGTCGAGGAGCCCCTGACCCCAACCCGAAGGCGTCGAAGCCCGACGGTGCGTTCGCGCGCCGCTGGGCGAGAGGGAACCCGGTGAGAATCCGGGACTGTCCCGCAGCGGTGAGTGGGAACGACAGCCGTCATTCGCACTGGGCGCCGGAAGTATGCCTGGGAAGCGACGGTCAGTAGGACCAGCCCCGGGCCTCGAGCGCCGGGGCCGACCCCGATCGGGGTCGATGCCCACGAGTCCGAAGACCTGCCCGCTGTGCCGGATACGCCGTATCCGGCGGTCGTCGCCTCGTGGATTGGGCGTTGCGCCGAGTGGACCCGGGCACGGGAACGATGCTGCGGTGGGCTCGCTGGGTGTGCGCTCGTTATGGGTGGCGGTCACTGGCTGCTGAACCATGGAGTTCATTCGATGTCGAACCCTGAAAACACCTTCACCGCAACAGTGCTGGGGCTACCGCGTATCGGTCCGAACCGGGAGCTCAAGAAGGCGATCGAAGCGTACTGGGCCGGGCGCGGCGACGCCGCCGCCCTGCACGAGGTCGCCCGGAACCTGCGCACCTCCGCACTCGCCTCCGCCCGTGATGCCGGGCTGGATTCGGTTCCGGTCGGCACGTTCTCGTACTACGACCAGATCCTCGATACCGCGGTACTGCTGGGCGCGCTGCCCGAGCGGGTATCGGGTATCGCCGATGAACTGGATCGGTATTTCGCCGCCGCGCGCGGCAACGCCGAGGTCGCACCGCTGGAAATGACCAAGTGGTTCGACACCAACTACCACTACCTGGTGCCGGAGTTATCGGCCGCGACGCAGTTCTCGCTGCATCCGGACAAGCCGCTCGCGGAGCTGAAAGAGGCTCTGGCGCTGGGTGTTCCGGCACGGCCGGTGGTGGTCGGGCCGATTACCTTCCTCAAGCTCGCCAAATCGGTCGACGGCAGCGATCTGCTCGACCTGCTGCCGAGCCTGCTGCCGCTGTACGAGCGGCTGCTCGCGCTGCTGGCCGAGGCGGGCGCGACCTGGGTGCAGATCGATGAGCCGAGCCTGGTCACCGACCTGTCCGCCGCCGAGCTGGCCGCGGTGCGCGACACCTATCGGCAACTGTCGCAGGCGAGTTCGCGGCCCGCGATCCTGGTGGCCACCTACTTCGGGCGACTGGGGGAGGCGCTGCCCGCGCTCGCCGACACCGGCATCGAGGGCATCGCACTCGATCTGGTCGCCGGTGGTGACGCGGATGTGGCTGCGGCGCAGTCGATCACGAACAAATTGATCGTGGCGGGCGTGGTCGACGGCCACAACATCTGGCGGGTGGATCCCGATCACGCACTGCCGCGCCTGACCGGTCTGCGCGAAGCCGGTGTGACCGTTGCCGTGTCGAGCTCCTGCTCACTGCTGCACGTGCCGTACAGCCTCGCACCCGAGACCGATCTGGATGAGCGGCTGCGCAGCTGGCTGGCGTTCGGTGCGGAGAAGATCGCCGAAATCCGTTTGCTGGCAACCGCTCTCACCGACGGCGAAACCGCCGTCGCCGAGGCGCTCGCGGTCGCGCGCACCGCCGTGACGGACCGCAAGGCCGATCCGCGCCTGCGGGTCGAGTCGGTGCGCGAACGCCTGGCCGGACTGGACGCGGACGCGATCAGCCGCACCCCGGCCGACGAACGCCGCACGGTACAGCAGGAGCGGCTGAACCTGCCGCTGCTGCCGACCACCACCATCGGCTCCTACCCGCAGACCAGCCGCATCCGCATCGCCCGCGCCGAGCTGCGCAAGGGCGAGATCGACCAGGCCGAATACGACGCCCGCATGCGCGCCGAGATAGCCGAAGTCATTGCGCTGCAAGAGGAAATCGGACTCGACGTGCTGGTGCACGGTGAGCCCGAGCGCAACGACATGGTGCAGTACTTCGCCGAACAGCTCGACGGGTTCGCCGCCACCATCAACGGCTGGGTGCAGTCCTACGGCACCCGCTGCGTGCGCCCGCCGATCGTGTACGGCGATGTGGTGCGGCCCGAGGTGATGACCGTGCAGTGGATCACCTATGCGCAGTCCCTGACCAGCAAGCCGGTCAAGGGCATGCTGACGGGTCCGGTCACCATCCTGGCCTGGTCGTTCATTCGCGACGATCAGCCGCTGGCCGATACCGCACGCCAGATCGCACTGGCGATCCGTGACGAGACAGTCGATCTGGAGAGCGCCGGCATCGGCATCATCCAGGTCGACGAGCCCGCATTGCGCGAGCTGCTCCCGCTGCGCAAAGCCGATCAGGTCGCGTACCTGGAGTGGGCGGTGGACGCGTTCCGGCTCTCGACCGCCGGCGTCGCGGACACCACCCAAATCCACACGCACCTGTGCTATTCGGAGTTCGGTGAGGTCATCGGCGCCATCGCGGGCCTGGACGCCGACGTCACCTCCATCGAGGCCGCCCGCTCGCATATGGAGGTCCTGGACGACCTCAACGCGGCGGGTTTCGATCTCGGTGTGGGTCCGGGTGTCTACGACATTCACTCCCCGCGCGTGCCCGGCGCCGAGGAAATCGAGAACTCGCTTGCCCTGGCTCTCAAAGCTGTTCCCGCCGAACGACTCTGGGTCAACCCGGACTGCGGTCTCAAGACCCGCCGCACCGACGAGGTGACCGCATCGCTGCGCAACCTGGTCGCGGCGGCCAAGGCGCTGCGCTGACAATCGCTGCGCCGCACTGACGAACGGCCGGGGTGTTCTCCCGCGTGGAACACCCCGGCCGCTCGGTCCGCGACGTGTCCGCTCAGGTGAGGTAGACGGCCACACCGATCGCCACCGCACACGCCAGCACCAACACTTGCAGGACGCGGTCACCCAGCACGATCTCTTCGGGTTCACCGGCCCCAGCCCCGTCGATATCGACCGCGTACCGCAGGATGGCGATCGTGAAGGGCACCATGGAGATCGCGAACCAGGGGTTGTCCTTGTGATCGGCCTCGAATGCCCACAGCCCGTAGAAGATAACCACCGCCGTGCCCGAGAGGGTCCACACGAAACGGAGATAGGTGGGCGTGTAGTACCGCAGCGACTTGCGGATCTTGGCACCGGTGTCGAGGGCGATCTTCATCTCGGCGTAGCGCTTACCGGCGGCCATGAACAACGAGCCGAACGCCGCGATCAGCAGGAACCATTGCGACAGTGCGATATCGGCCGCCGCGCCGCCGGCGATCGCGCGCAGCAGGAAGCCCGAGGACACGATGCAGATGTCGAGCACCGCCTGATGCTTGAGCGCGAAGCAGTACGCGAGCTGGATGCCGATGTAGACCACCATCACCACGGCCAGCTGCGCCGACGCCGCGAACGAGAGCAGGATCGAGCTGGTCAATAGCACCACCGACAGCGCATAGGCCAGATTCACCGGAACCACACCGGCCGCGATCGGCCGGTAGCGCTTGGTCGGATGTGCCCGATCGGCCTCGACGTCGAGCGAATCGTTGACCAGGTAGATGCCCGACGCCGCCAGGCAGAACACCACGAACGCGATACCGACGTGCAGGTCGCGGGTCAGGTCGGCGATGGCGAAGGTGTCGGTCCCCGGAATCGTCCCCGCCGCCAGCGGTGCCGCCAATACCAGGATGTTCTTGATCCACTGACGCGGCCGCACCGCCTTGATGAGGCCACCGGCCAGGGTCTTGGGTGGTCCGGCGAGGACGGCCTCGTCGAGTTCGATGGTGGTCGGCTCTTCGCTCATAACAACCTGACTGCTTCCCCTGGAGCGGACGAATCTCGTTGAGTGCCTGGCACTGTGCACCGAAGGCACCTCGTTGTGACCACCGCGACACCGCCCCCCGACATCCTGCCAAACACCGGCCCGGCATGCCGGGCATTGCACTGTCCCAGATGGATGAAGCGGCCGACTCTCCCTTTCAAATACCTTCGATATTCAGATTTATTTGCCAGCTGGATTGCCAGCCTATCTAAAATCTGCAACTATCTGAGACAGTGACGCCGCCGTACCGGCCACCACGCCACGTCCAGGAAGTCGGCGGGGGAGTACGTCTGATCGCCGACTATCCGGCGATCATCGAGTGAGGAGTCGTTCCTTGAGTGAGAACACTGAAACACCAACGCCTGCAAGGGATCAGCCTCAGTTCGAGGTCGTGGTGATCGGTGCGGGTGTCGCGGCGGACTGATTGCCGGACAGAGTAATTGATCTACAAAGGATTGGACTCAATGATGAGACTTCCGTTTACCGGACCGGTAGCGAACAAGCGCGGCCGTGTGGTGTTGGTGACCGGTGCGGGCAGCGGCATCGGCCGCGCGATCGCGCTGCGCCAGGCCGCGGCGGGCGACATTGTGATCGCCACCGATATCGACCTGCCCGCGGCCAAGGAGACGACCACTCTCGCCGAAGGTGACTGTCACGCATACGAACTCGATGTGCGTGACCCCGCGCGCTGGGAGACGCTCACCGAGGAGATCGTTGCGCGCTTCGGTGTCCCCGACATCCTGGTGAACAATGCGGGCATCGCGGTCGGCGGCGCGTTCATGGATCAGACGCCGCAGGACTGGGACCGCGTCATGTCCATCAACGTCTACGGCGTCATCCACGGCAGCAAGATCGTGGGATCGAAGATGCTGGCGAGTGGGCGGCCCGGCCATATCGTCGTGATCGTCTCGGGGGCCGCGTGGACCCCCAACCGCGTCGCGGTCTCGTACTCCACCTCCAAAGCCGCCGCGCTGATGATCACCGAGTCGTTGCGAACTGAACTGGGCCCCAGGAACATCGGCGTCAGCGCCATCTGTCCCGGCGCGACCCGGACCCAGTTGGCCACCCACGCGACGCTGGTCACCTCCGATGCGGACACCACCGAATCGGTGCGCGCGGATTTCCAGTCGATCCAGGATCGCTTCGGATTGGCCTCGCCGGATCTGGTGGCCCGCGCGGTGCAACTGGCGATCCGCTTCGACCTCGCCATCGTGCCGGTGAACTTCGATGCGACCGCGGCGTGGGTGCTGCACCGGATCTCGCCCGGTCTGCTGCGGCGAATCTGCGCGATTCCCACGATGCGGCTTGCCGAAGGCACGGCCCGGAAGGCTGTCCAGTATCTGCCTTCCTCCCCAGCCCGCCGTCAAAGCCGATAGCCCGCCACGGATCAAGGAATCTTCGATGTCTCACACCGCTGTCGTCCCGCCGCGCTCGTCGTCCTCATGGTTCGCCGCTGTACTCGACAGATTGGCGTCGTGGCTGGCCAAACCCTCTGGCGCACGGCTTGTTTACGCGCTTATCGCCGTAACGCTGGTGATCGGTGGCATCGCCGCCGCGCTGATCATCGCCTACGTCTTTCCCGAAAGCTGGGACGTGCAAGGCACTGTCGAGCTTTATCGCAAGTATCAGCTCGTGGGCAAGATCGGGATGATCGTCATCGGCACCGCCGCCATCCCGTTCCTGGCCATGGTCGGCGCGACCGCCTCGTACTTCTGGAGCATCGACACGAGCAAGAACCACGTGCTCTCGTGGATCGCGATCGTGAGCGATATCGCTTTCGTCACAGCGATTCTCATGTACGTCAGCTTCGCTGCCGCGCCGATTGTGCTCTACGGCCACATTTCCGATGACCTGCTGCACGTCCTGCACGTGCAGGCTTTCGCGGCGGGCGGCATGCTGGGTCCGCTGTGGATTCCCAACATCATCGCCGTCGCGGTCATAGGCCGTCGCGCGGGTGTGTTCCCCACATGGCTGAGCTGGCTCGCGGTGCTGGGGGTGCTGACGCAATTCCCGGCCATCCTCGGTGTCACAACGCTGTACGGACCGTTCAACGCCGCCAACGGCTTCATCTCGTTCTACATTCCGGGAATCGGCCCGGTGACGTGGGCGACCTACATGATCGCCTGGTGCACGGTGCAGTGGGCCAAGGAGCATACCGCCGAGATGGGCCGAGCCGAGACGGCCGAGCTGTAGCTCCGCCTTGCCATCAAAGGGTTGGACCGGGCCCCGCGGCCCGGTCCCGACGACAAGGACTGCCATGGCCAGCCCATTCCGCGACCCCGGCATCACCGACGGCGAGAGGTCGCACTATCGGATTCGGCTCACCGAAAGTGCTGCGGGACATCCGATTACCTGCGTGGTCGACCACGACGACGACTGCTACATCTCCTCTCTCGAGGTCGGTTCCGACCAGGCTTACAGTGCCAAGGTCGAACAACGCATCCGTCGATCCGAAGGCTTCATCGAAGCCGAAAGTTACCAGGCTGCCTCCTACTATCGAGGCCGCACGGTCTCGCGTGAAGAGGGCTATTTCCTTGATACACAACACATTCAGTTCGGCGGCAAACTCGCCCCGTTCCCACGCGGTGTCATGCCGCTGCTGGGCGGATTGACCCTGCTGCGCGGACTCGATTTCCGGCGCGGCGCGAAATCGAAACACGATCTGTGGCTCGCCTTCTCGATCTCCTGGCCGCTCGAGGTGAAGGTCGACAAGCGCATGACCATCACGGTGCCCGCGGGTTCGATGGACGTCTGGCAGGTCAATCTGCGACCCAGCTTCAGCCATATCAACACACTGCTCGACAAAGTGGTCTCGGGCTTCCTCCCACCGTTCACCTGCCACTTCGAAGCAGCGGCAACCCACCGCCTGGTGCAATTCACCTTCCCGAGCGGCCCACTGCCCTGGCAGCCGCGCGCGATTATCGAACTCGTGGCCTGATCACCCCATCGGCATGGTGTCCTGAGCGTGGCATCGAAGCGCCGGAGTGCGGGAGCGAAGGTGCGGTTTGTCAGGTGGTGCGGGCTTCGAGGGTCTCGGCGATCTCGGTGAGGATGCCGGTGGCCGCGGTGGTGTGCTGGGATGTCCACGCCTGCCGCAGATCGTGGGTGAGCTCGTCGAGTCGGCGCATGAAATCCGATGCCAGGGAACGTCCGCTGTCGGTGAGTTCGATCATGCTGATGCGCGCGTCGTCGTCGCCGGGACGGCGGGCGAGGAGGCCGCGAGCGGCGGCGCGGTCGACGAGGTGGCTGACATTGGAGCGATCACAGTGCAGCAGCCCGGCGAGCTCTCCGATCGAGCGCGGAGTCAGGGCGTAGCACAGGAGTTCGGCCTGCTGCGGAGTCAATCCGGCCTCGCGGCTCGCGGTGCTGAAGCTGTTGTTGAGCGCGACCCGTAATCGCCCCAACGCCTGCGGGATCGAGGGTGCGGCGGGCGCTGGAACGTCGCTCATGCCGTCATTCTATCCACATTAGGTGATGACCTCACCTATTTACGTGATACCGTCACCTAAATAGGTGACGGTATCACTCAATCGGGGTGGCGATCTTGCCGACAGCGACAAGCCTCCGCCGATCACCGCGCGCCGATCCAGGAGGAACAACCGATGATTCGAGCCCAGCATCCGGCGAACACGTCCCAGGCCGTTCAGCCGCACAAGCGCCGATCACCTTGGGGGACAGGGGGAGTCGTCTTCGTGGCCGCAGTGATCACCGATCTGGTGATCTTCGGCGTCGCCGAGCTCGCGGGAGCCGATATGGTGGTCACTCCCCGCGGCGGCCGGACGATGACCATCGGGGTCGGCATGATCGTCGGCGCCCTATTCGTCGCCATCGCGATCGCAACTGTCGCGCTGGTGCTCCTCGCCGGGCGAGGGCAGTCGTTCCGGCGACTACTCGCTACGGGAGGACTGGCCCTCAGCCTGCTCAGCATCGTCCTCGTGCTCGCAGCCGGGGCCACGGTCGAAACCAAGACCGCATTGGCATCGATGCATATCGTGACCGGCCTGATCTGGTTCGTCGCACTGTGGCGACCCCGAACGGTCTGACAAGGGTGGAATTATCAACTGGGAGTGTGAAGCTCGGCCGCCCACGACGCCAATACCGCCAAACCGTCCGCGGTCGCGGTGCCGGCCGGCGCGGTGTAGATGTTCAGGAGCAGGCCGGGGTCAGCGGCCATCTCCATCGACTCGACGTCCAGGTCGAGCCGGCCCACCACCGGATGCTGCACCCGCTTGCGTCCGGATCGGTGCAGCCGAACGTCCCGGGATGCCCACTGCTGCCGAAATAGTTCACTGCGCGTTGACAATTCACCAACCAGTGCGATCAGCTCCTCGTCGTGCGGGTTGCGGCCGGCTTCCATGCGCAGCTTGGCGGCCACGTCACGGGCGATTCGGTCGTAGTCGACGAAGAACGTCCGTGCCGCTTCGGGATCCAGATATACGAACCGCGCGGTGTTCGCCGGCTGTCGCGGGCCCACCAGCAGTGGTGAAAATAGCGCGCGGGCAAGGTGATTCATGGCCAGTACGTCATAATGGCCGTTGCAGATCCACGCCGGCGCGGCGGTGATGGCGTCGAGCACCCGGTGCAGCGCCGGACGCACCGTCACCGCGGTGCGCCGACGGCGTGCACCGCCGGGTGTCCTGGACTGCCGTGCGAGGTGAAACAGATGATCGCGCTCGGCTTCGTCGAGTTGCAAGGCGCCGACCAACGCGTCGAGCACTCCGTCGGAGGCGCCCGCGAGACTGCCGCGTTCCATCCGCACGTAGTAGTCGACCGATATCCCCGCCAGCAGAGCCACCTCTTCGCGACGCAGACCTTCGACCCGGCGGTTGCCGCCGTAGGCGGGCAGACCGGCCCGCTCGGGTGCGATCCGCGCGCGACGCGAGCTCAGGAATTCCTTGATCTCGGTGCGCAAATCGATCGTGGTCATCCCTTCACCGTAGGCGCCGCACGCAGGCGAAGGGAGGTACTGCCGGTACCCCCGACCGGCCCCGCACCCGGCCGCTACCGGACACGGGGTATCGGCAGTACCTGTACGGCAAGGCCCTCCCCGTCCGGGCAACGCGGCCATAACCTGCGATTACCGGCCCCGGTGAACAGCCGGGCAATGGGCCGGATTGCCTCTTACCGAAGGAGATTCCCCAGTGCGGACACGCAAACTCGGACAGCACCTCGAAGTCTCGGCCCTGGGCCTGGGGTGCATGGGCATGAGCTTCTTCTACGGTGCGACCCCGGACCCGGCCGAGATGACGAAGCTGCTGCGGGCCGCGGTCGATCTCGGCGTGACATTCTTCGACACCGCCGAGGTCTATGGCCCGTTCACCAATGAGGAACTGGTCGGTGCGGCGCTCGCGCCGGTCCGCGACCGGGTGGTGATCGCCACCAAATTCGGTCTCGCGCACGGCGAGTACGGCCCGACCCCGACCTCGGGGCTCGACAGTCGGCCCGAGCAGATCCGCAGGGTGACCGAGGCCTCGCTCCGGCGTCTGCGCACCGATCGCATCGACCTTCTCTACCAGCACCGCGTCGATCCCGACGTGCCCATCGAGGAGGTCGCGGGCACGGTCAAGGAATTGATCGCCGAGGGCAAGGTCAAGCATTTCGGTCTATCGGAGGCCGGGGCCACCACGATCCGCCGCGCCCACGCCGTACAGCCGGTGACGGCACTGCAAAGCGAATACTCGCTCTGGACGCGAGATCTCGACGCCGAGATCATTCCGACCCTGGCGGCGCTTGGCATCGGCCTTGTGCCGTTCAGCCCGCTGGGCAAGGGATATCTGACCGGTACCATCGATTCCCGTACATCATTGGCCGACAACGACTTACGCCGCATGCTGCCGCGCTTCAGTCCGCAGGCGCGGCAGGCCAATCACACACTCGTCGACCTGCTGCGGCAGATCGCCGCCGAGAAGGGAGCCACACCAGCCCAGATCGCTCTGGCCTGGGTGCTGGCACGGGAGCCGTGGTTCGTGCCGATCCCCGGCACAACCAAACTCCCTCGCCTGCAGGAGAACCTGGGAGCGCTCGAGGTCGAATTGACGCCCGGCGACCTGCAACGCATCGATGCGGGCGCCGCGCACATCCACGGTGAGCGCGTTCCCGAGCGATTGAAATCCGCTCTCGGCCGCTGAGGCAGCAGCCCCCGCCAACCAGCGTCGATTGCCGGTGTCCACGTCGTGAATGAAGGCGTCGTTGTCGACTACGCGTGAGCGCGGTGTTCTGCCGAACTCGCCGCGCAAGCCGAGGCGGCGGGGTTCGACGGAGTCTTCCTGTGGGACCACGTGATTCGGCCGCAGCGGCCGGGATTGCCGGTCTGCGATGCGTGGATCGCCCTGGCGGCGATCGCGGCCGCGACCCGCGGTGTGCGGTTCGGTCCACGGGTGACACCCCTGTCGCGGCGGCGTCCGCACGATGTGGCACGACAATCGGTGGCGCTGGACCAGCTCAGCGGTGGCAGGTTCGTGCTCGGGGTCGGGTTGGGGTCGAACACCGGGGGTGAGCTCACCGCGCTCGGGGAGGAGAGCGATCCGCGGGCACGCGCGCGATTGCTCGACGAAAGCCTCGAGGTGATCACGGCCCTGTGGAGTGGCGACGTGGTTGATCACCATAGCCCGCATTTCCAGGTCGACGGGTTGAGTTTTCTGCCTCGGCCACTACAGGTTCCGAGGATTCCGATCTGGGTGGCGACGCAGTCACTGCATCGGGCACCGTTGCGCCGAGCGGCTCGATTCGACGGATGCTGCCCGGAGGCGTCCCCGGCCGATTTGGTCGCGATGCTCGAACTCATCGGCGAATTCCGGGGCAGCCTGGACGGTTTCGAGGTCACCGTCGCCGGAACCGCCGATCAGGACCCCGACCGGTATCGTGCCGCCGGAGCCACGTGGTGGTTGGTGCAGATTCCCGAGATCAGCACTCGATCCCAGGCTGCGGCGGTGATCCGCGACGCGGCGTCACGGCTGATCGGCGCCCACTGGTGAACCGATCGGATCGACAAGGCGCGGGTGTGCACCGAGTCGCCCGCATCGGCTAGCGCGACCCGGATCGGTCCACGCGGGCGGTGCCGACGCGTCAGTTCAGCCAGTTCAGCTCGTGTGCCAGGGTTTTGGCGACCGAACGGACTCGGTGGTGCAGGGGTGACTGCACCCGCGGCAGCACCAGGTGGAACGTCATGGCGGGTGCGCCCCGCAGCGGACGCCATGTGAGACCCGCGGGTGCGACCGCTAGCGCGGTCTCCCCTGCGGGGGCGAGGGTGATCCCGTCGAACAGATCACGCTGCGCCATGTCGAAAGAGATTGCGGGCGTGTGGAATCGAGGGTTCGGCACGGTGTCGGCGAACACTGCGGCGAGCTCATCGTGCACCACGGGATTCGCCGTACGGTCGGGCAGGCGCAGCGGATACCCGGCCGTATCGGCGATCTCGATCTCCGACTGTTCGGCCAGTGGATGATGTTGTGCCAGTTGCACTCCCACGCGCACCCGGCGCAGCAGGAATCGGCGCACGCCCCGCCCCGGCTGTTCACCGCGCGTGATCCCAGCGTCGATGCGGCCGTCGGCGACCGCGGGGGAGACCTCCGGCGTCGCCATCGGGACCGCGCCGACCTCGAGTCCCGGGCTGCTGTGAATGAGCCTGTCCACCAGGGCCGGTGCCGTCTCGGCCCCCGCGCTGAGGCTGTATCCGATGCGCAGCGTGCCCAATTCACCGGCCCCGGCCTGGCGCGCGGTGTCCCAGGCCCGGTCCAGCGCCGCCAGCGCGGGCGGCGCGGACTCGGCCAAAGCCGCACCGGCCGTGGTCAATACGACGCTGCGCGTATCGCGCACCAGCAGACTCGTACCGAGTTCGTCCTCCAACCGGCGCATCCGTGCGCTGAGTGCGGGCTGCGCGATACCGATCCGTGCGGCCGCGCGGGTGAAGTTCAACTCCTGCGCCAGCACCAGAAAGTACCGCAGGCTCACCGTATCCGGCGCCACATGCCCTCCCCGTCGATTGATAACGATCCGTTCTGACTCTATCCCGTCCCGGTCTTTCCCTCGACCATGTATCAGGCCCTAACCTGCGGATATGACATTCCACCCGCCCGCGATACCCGATACCGCACTCACCCCTGAGCTGAACCGAGGCCCTCATGCATAGGTTGCTGGTCCTCTATCCCGCGCCCGTAGACCCCGACCACTTCCGCGACTACTACGTGAGCAAGCACCTTCCACTGGTCAGGCAAATGCCCGGCCTGCTCGCCTGCCGGTACAGCTTCGACGTATCGGCGGGCAACGGACAAGCACCGTATTTCGCGGTCTTCGAAGCCGACTTCGCCGACGCCGACGCCATGATCGCGGCACGGACATCGCCCCAGGGCCAGCGCACCTCCGCCGATGTCGCCAACTACGCCACCGGCGGTGTGGTCGTGATCGACTATCCGTTGCACGACGGCACGGTCTGAGCTGGTACCGAGACCGTGGTGTGCCCTCCACCCAGAGGGCGCACCACGGTTCCCGGCGGGATAACCACGTGCCAGTCGATGGACGAAGACCATGCCTTCGCCTGTAGCGGGCCCGGTTGCGGGTGTACGGACATGGTTGGTCAACGGCGTCTCCTGGGCACTTTGCTGAGCGCGCCCGAAGCGGTCGAATGGATCACGGAGCCCGGACGGCGCCTACTACGAATCGCTCACCGACACCGACGAACACGTCCCACTCCGGACCACCCCGTGGCACAAATGCGCCGTCTTAGCCGAATTGCGAGGCGGCGGTGGCGTTTTGGACGCTCGCGTATGTGAGTGCGACTCTCACCCATGTGAACGCGACACTCTGATCGGTATTTTCGGAAAGCACGATGCACCGAAGACCGAGAAGGATCATGTCGACAACGACCAGACTGACCGCACTGTTCGCGGCCGCCACGGTCGCGCTACTGCCGTCCCTGCTGCCGGCGACCGCGCCCGCGCGTCCCGATTCGCCGCAGTATGCGCCCACCATGCTGATCCTGGATGCGTCCGGATCCATGCAGCGCCCCGATGCCGATGGCACCATGATGGATTCGGCCAAACGCGCCGTACGCGGCTTCGTCGGTTCCGCTCCCACCGAATCGAAGGTGGGGCTGGCGGTCTACGGCGCCGGTACCGGTAATGCCGAGGCGGACAAGGCCGCGGGCTGTAGTGACGTCCAGGTGCTCCAGCGCCCCGAGACCCTGGACCGCGGCGCGTTGACCGGTGCGGTGGACGGCATCCAGGCCCGCGGCTGGACTCCGATGGGAGTCTCGCTGCGCAAGGCCGCCGCGGCGCTGCCGATCTCGGGCCCACGGTCGATCGTGCTGGTCTCCGACGGCGACGACACCTGCGCGCCACCCGAACCCTGCGATGTGGCAAGGGAATTGAAGCAGCAGGGCCTTGGCCTGATCGTGCACTCGATCGGTTTCGCCGTCGATGAGAAGGCGCGCGCCCAGCTCAGCTGTATGGCACAGGCGACCGGTGGCACGTACGCCGACGCCGCGGATGGCAAAGCGCTGGAACGGATCCTGCCTCGCATGACCGGTGCCGCCCTGCGCAATTACGCGGCCTCGGGCACGCCGATCACCGGTACCGGCGACTATCGGACGGCCCCGGACGCGACCCAGGGCCACTACCTGGACACCGTCGGCCAGCACGAGAAGCGCTACTACGGAGTGGATGTGCCCGCGGACGGCACCGCCTACTTCAGTGGTGTCGTGTCGTTTCCGCGACTGCCGGACATCAGCGTCGCCGATGACTTCAACACCATGAACATCCGGGTATTCGATCGAGATGGCAAGGACTGCAACGTATTCGAATACGATCAGGCATCGCATTCCAGCGACGGCGTCACCCTGGCGGTGAGCCTGACCTTCCGGGGTGCGGTCGAGGGCGCGCCCGGCGGCACCTGTCACGGGGCGGGCCGCTACTACTTCCAACTCGACTGGGACAAGGTCTCCAACGGTCTGCCGCAGCGGTTGCCGCTGGAGTTGATGATCGGCGTCGAACCCGGCGTCACCGATCGCGGCCCCGCCGCGAGCGAGGTGACCACGACGTTCGCCGACCCGGGCGGCGCGGAGTTGCCGGTCACCGGCGGTGGTTCGCTGGCATCGGCGGCCACCTTGGGCGGCGCGGGCCGCTACACCGATACGCTGCGACCGGGCGAGTACGTCTTCTACCGGGTCAAGGCGGACTGGGGTCAGGGGCTGTCGTACCGGGTGAACTTCGCCGCCAACGGCGGCACCGGCACCAAGGCCACCTCCAATATCGAGACCGTGCTGTATTCGCCGGTCGCCGCGGAAGTCGCCTCGGACACCCACGTGTACACGGGAACCGATGTGTCCCTGCCCATTTCGGACAAGCCGATCGCCACGGTTCCGATCCGCTACGCCAACCGTGATTCCAGCACCGCCGCGGTGACCCGCCAAGCCGTCGCGGGCTGGTACTACATCTCGGTGAAGCTGGGTTCGCCGGTCGAGGCGGGTGACGAGCGCCCGGTCCCGATCCGCTTGGATCTGTCCCTGGCGGGCGCTCCAGAACCGGGGCCGAAATACGCAAGCGGTGCAACAGGATCGGTGACCGGCGGCGGTTCCAAGGGCATGGTCGTCACCCAGGCCGCGGCCCCCGGCGAGGTCTCCTCGACCGACGATGATCGGCGCGGGTCGGTCCTGATCGCCGTGAGCGCCGGTGCGGTCGTCGTGATCGCGGCGATCGCCGCGTTCGTGCTGGTCCGCCGTCGCCGCGGATAGCGGTCACGCCGCCCCGAGCGCGTCCGGGCGGGCACGGCATCGCCCGGACGCGTGACAGCCCCGGCTGTACGCCCATGTGGGCGTCAGCATTTCGCCGTGGATAGGCTTCACCTCGTGCAACGCCTCGACATCGAAACCGCAGTGGGCAGTGACACCGGCAACCGCTACTCCGCGAACTTCGATGTCACCCACCTCGTCGAGCGACCGCTGCTCGCGGTGGTGGCCGACGGCATGGGCGACGGTCCGGGTAGCGCGGCCGCGGGACGGATCGCCGTCGATACCTTCGTCGACCACGTCACGCGCGCGGCAGAACCCGGGCCGAACACATTTCGTGAGGCGGTGGCAGCAGCACACGCACGGGTGAGCCGCGTCGGCCATGAACTCCGGACACTGGCCGGATGTACTCTCACCGCCATGATCGCCACGCCCCAGGGTTGCTGGCTCGTTCAGATCGGCGACTCCCGGGTGTATCGGTGGCGTGCCGGGCTGCTCGAACTGCTGACCACCGACCACACGATGGCATGGCTGGGGGCGGTGCACGGCTGGTATCCGTTCGACTCGGCACAGGCCGCGGCGGCCCGGTATCAACTGACGCGCTATATCGGCCACGGGTCCGCGCCCGAGCCCGACGTGCTCAGCGTGACAATGAAACCCGGTGACCGATACCTGCTGTGCACCGACGGGGTATCCGAACAGGTCGCCTACCACGACCTCGAGCGTCTTCTCGGTCAGAACACGCCGCCGCGCGCCGCTGTCAGCGCGCTGTTGGCCGCCTGCGCGGCGGCAGGCGGAAACGACAACGCCTCCGCCATCGTGATCCGGGCAAACTGAATTATCTTCAGGGACAACGGAATGCGCGGCGGTAGGCGCCCGGCGTCGTGCCCATCTGGGCGCGGAAGCGCCGCCGCAGGTTCACCGCTGAGCTGAGTCCCACGCGCGTCGCGATCACCTCCACGGGGAGTTCGGTCTCCTCCAGCAGCGTGCGCGCCGCCGCCACCCTCCGGGACAGCAGCCACCCGCCGGGGCTCGTGCCCAGGTGATCGGAGAAGCGCCGGGCCAAGGTGCGCGGTGAGACGTTGAGATACGAGGCCATCTCATCGACGGACAACGGGTCGTGCAACCGCGCCTGCGCCCACTCGAGCAGATCGTCGAGATCGGTTGCGGGCAGGGGATTTTGAGTCTGATCGCCCTCCCGATGCGGCGGCATGACCATATGCCGCGCGATCAGCGCCGCATACGCCGCGCCGTGGTCGCGGCGCACCAGGTGCAGGCACAAATCGATGCCTGCACCCGCCCCCGCGCTGGTGGCGACGTCACCGTGATCGACGTACAGCGCGCCGGATTCCACACGCACGTCGGGGAATTCGCGAGCGAGCTGTTCGGCGCGCGCCCAGTGCGTCGTCGCGGAGCGCCCGTCCAGCAAGCCGGTGCGCGCCAGCGCGAACACGCCCGAGCAGATCGTCACCAGCCGTGCCCCGCCCGCGTGCGCCCGCAGCAGCGCCTCGCGGACAGCGTCCGACAGCGGCGCGTCCACCGGTGACCATCCGGGAATGAGGACCGTGTCCGCGGTCGAGAGCGCCGCCAATCCGTGTGCCACCGCGATCGAGTACCCCGCTGTTGTCGGCACCGCACCGGGCGTCTCGGCGCAGACCTCGAATTCGTAGTGCTGCGGTATCCCGGCCCGCACCGTACCGAATACCTCGACCGCGCAGCCGAGCTCGAACGTCGACTGCACCGGCCGCACCAGGGCAACCACGCGATGCATGGCAAGAAAGTACCCCATGGTGTCCGGTCGGACTCTCGCCCGGTCCGTCCCCACCGGGCAGCGTGGAGCGCATGCACTCCGAAATCCTCGACCAAGCCGGATACACGTTTGCCACCGTCACCGAATCCCCTGTGCGAGAACTGTTCCCAGGCATCCGGCTGCGTTCCCTATGGCACGGCACCTCCGGCGCGCACGCCCACGTCCTGGAAATGGACCCCGGCGCCTCCTGGCCCCACCGTGACGTCCACGAGCCCGGTCCGGAGGAGGTCTACGTGGTCACCGGCACCTTCAACGACGGCGCGGGCGACTACCCGGCCGGCACCTTCCTGCACGCCCCAGCCGGTACCTGGCACGTCCCCTCAACCCCCAACGGCTGCACCCTGTTCCTCTTCTACCCCGAGGGCTAGGCGGCAACGGCAGACGCGGGACTCGCGGAGAGTCGGACCCCGCACACGGCACGTCGCTGACACCGTACTAGCGGTGCAGGGTGGTCTCGTGGGTCATGCGCGACAGCTTCTCCGGGTTGCGGACGGAGTACAGACCGGTAATGAGTCCGTTGTCGACGTGGACGGCGATCACAGTGTCGATTTCGCCGTCGAGGCGCAGGATCAGGGCGGGGAAGCCGTTGATGGCGGCGGGCTCGGCCGACATTTCGCGGCCGAGGCGGGGGAGGGACGCTGCGAGTAGGGTGGCGACCGCGTCGGCACCCGTAATCGGTTGCAGCGCAGCCTTTTTGATGCCGCCGCCGTCCCCGAGGAAGACGACGTCCGGGGCAAGTCTGTCGAGAAGCCCTTGGATGTCGCCGGTTTCGATGGCGCGGTGGAAAGCGTCGACGGCGTCGCGTGCGTCTGTCGGGGATACGCTGCCGCGAGGGCGGCGGGCGGCGACGTGTTCCCGTGCGCGGTGGGCGATTTGGCGGACCGCGGCCGGGGTTTTGTCTACGGCTTCGGCGATTTCGTCGTAGTCGAGGTCGAAGACCTCACGTAGGACGAAGACAGCCCGTTCGGTCGGGGTGAGGGTTTCCAAGACCAGCAGCATGGCCATCGAGACACTGTCGGCGAGCTCCACGTCCTCGGCCACGTCCGGTGCGGTGAGCAGCGGTTCGGGCAGCCAGGGGCCGACGTAGGACTCCCTGCGGCGGCCGAGGCTGCGCAGGCGCATGAGGGACTGGCGGGTGGTGATGCGGACCAGGTAGGCGCGCCGGTCCTGCACGGTGGACAGATCCACGCCGATCCATTTCATCCAGGTCTCCTGCAGCACATCCTCGGCGTCCGCGGCCGAGGCGAGCATCTCGTAGGCGATGGTGAACAGCAGATTCCGATGGGCCACAAACGTTTCTGTGGCGGGGTTGCCAGGCTGGCTCACGTCAGCACTTCCCTTCCGTTCGATCTTGTCTCGCGGACATGAGATGCCGGAGCGGGCCGCTTTGTGACTGTACGGCGCAGTGGGATGGGTCACAGCTCAGCCCTGTCACAGGGTTCGGGCTGTCGGCATCTCATGGTCGTCAAGCACAACAACACGATTCGAAGGACGATGTCATGGAACCCCGTTTCAACCTGTTCACCAACGACCTCGGCGCCAAGTTCGCGAAGCGTTTCGGCAATACCAGCATGGTGATCGTCCAATCCGAGTTGCCCAAGGCCACACAGGATCTGGTGATGCTGCGCGTCAGCCAGATCAACGGCTGCGCCTACTGCACCGACGTGCACAGCAAGGATCTCGCACACGCCGGTGAACCCGCGGTGCGCGTCAATCTGCTCGCCACCTGGCGCGAGGCGACGGTTTACACCGACGCCGAGCGGGCCGCACTCGCCCTGGCCGAGGAAGGCACCCGCATCGCCGACGCCCACCCCGGCGTCTCCGACGAGACCTGGGCCCAGGTCCGCAAGCACTACGACGACGACCAAACCGCGGCCCTGATCGCCCTGGTCGCCCAGATCAATGCCGCCAACCGGCTCGGTGTGATCGTTCGCCAGCAGGGCGGCTCCTACGAGCCCGCTGCCTGAGTCATCTCACGAGTTTCCCGGCACTGCCTCCCTGGGGTAGGGGTGACCCTTCAATTCAGGATCTCGCCACGTACCACGGTCGAAAGCCGATCCCGCCACATCTGCAGCTGTTCGGGTGTGAGGCGCGTCCAGTCGGTGATCTCACCGATGATGCGCAGCGGGGCGGTGCTGCGGTAGGACCGGGTCGGGTTGCCGGGAAACTTCTTGTCGGTCACGTTCGGGTCGTTCTCGAACTCCCCGGTCGGCTCCACCGCGTAGACCCGCGGAATCGCCTCACCCTCGGTCAGTTCCGCGGCGATCTCCGCGGCGAGGCCCGCCCCATCGACCAGAGCGGTGAAATAGATGTGGTTCATGACGATCTCACGGCGGTAGTTCGATGGGCGGCCCGCGGTAAGTAAATCGCCCACGCGCAAATCCGCGATCGTGCCATGGAAGAACGGTCCATCATCGAGCTTTCCGGACACCGGAATCCTTTCCTCTGCCTGGTCGGACGAGCGATTCTGCCGCATCACCGGGGCCTTGCCGCAAGCCCCGGCCTGTGGCTTATTCTGAAGGTAGAGGCCGTGGGGCGCGGAGAGGGAACCGCATACCGCAACTCTGCGTGACTTCTACCGGGAAACCGGTGAAACCCTCACCGACCCGAGCGTGATTTAACTGCGGGACCGCTGGTGGTCAATCTGCTTCGTCCGCAACATGCTTTGGTCTCAGAGTGTGGAACAGCGGTCCGAATAGTGGTCTGCCGGGGACGTATTCCAGTGATGACGAACTCCGCTGACGCACTCGAGATGGTGCCCGGGGCCGGGTGGTGGGAGGGCGCGGTGAAGCGTTCGACGGCGCGCCCGTACTCGACATCAAGCCGTACATGACCGAGTTCGGGCCCAGGGGAGAACTGCGCCAACCCGAGTGGTCCACCGAGTTGATGGGTGAATACTTCTGAGTCGGATGAAACATTCACTCGCAGAAGATCATTGACCTCGCGGTTTGTTTGCGGATTGCCGTGTGCGGCCGATGTCGTTGGCGCACACTGCCATCGGAGGGGGGATACATCTGATTGCTAGGCAGTGCGATGACATCCAATGAAGACATTCCCGCGGCTCCGGACGATGACGTGATCGCCATCCCCGAGGACGAACAGGTCACTCGCGCAAAGGTCGCGAGACTCCGTGCCGTGTACGACAAATGCGTCAAGAAGGGTAAGGACCGGGCCGCCAAGATGGACGCTGTCGCCAGGGGCGCGGGTGCGCGCACCGACGCGCAGATCGCAGCGCTCGCCGACCGCCGCGCGCTGTTCGAGAAGTTCTACGCTTCGGCGATACGGGACTTTCCCAAATCGGCGACCGGGCGAGCCATGCGCACCACGTGGACGGCCGCGACCGATGACGACTCCGAATACCTGGCCACACCGATCCCTGATCAGGGCGCGATCCTGCTGTGGAATGCCGAGCGCGAAGCGGGGGAGAAGCTCAGTAATTCGGACATCCTGTTCCATCAGTACCGGCTGGCCGCCTCCGATGAAGCCACCGACAAAGATGTCACCGACTATGTACTGCCGGTGCTGAATTACATGTGGACCGAGAACGCGGGCGCGGGTGAGGCGACCGATCTCTATCAGTACATGGCTCTGCTCAATCCCGCGCGCGACGGCACGGTCGCGGTCGGCCCGCGCCTGTGGGGGAGCGACGACTATTACGCGCTGCTCGGCGCCACCAACGGTGCCGCTCCCACCTATCTGGTGCTGGATCACTGCGTCGATCTGGGCATCACCGGGATTTCGCAGATCGAGGTCGGTGCGCTCACCGATATGACCTACCGGTTCACCCGCGACTGAATGGCACGTCCCAGAAAGCGATTTCGTGGCGCATACCGGTCAGGAACAGCTCCTCCGCGTTATCGCCGCCCGCTTCGTCGAGCATCTGTGCGCAGCGGGCGGTGAGCGCCGCGAAACCGGGGTCGGCATAGGTGTCTATCCAGCGCCGATATCGCGGGTCGGCGGGTGGATGCTGCGCGAGAATGCCGCCGAGCGTCGAATAACCCCACATGCACGGGTAGAGCGCGGCCAGGCCGTCGGCGTAGTTGGCGGCCGAATCCAGCAGGAACGCAGTGTATTTCGCGCACGGCTCACCCTTGACGGCACCGTCGAGATCGGCGCCGAACTCCGCGGCCAGACCGCGGTGCAGGGTGAGTTCGTCATGGAAAGTGGCGTGTGCGAGATCGACCAGATCCCCCAGATGCGCGGCGGGCGCCTGCCAGGCCAGGCGAGAGAAAACTCGGACGTAGTCGAGCAGGAACAGATAGTCCTGTTCCAGCCAGGAGCGGAAAACCGGCTCTGCGAGGTCACCTTTGGCGATTCCCGCCACTGTCGGGTGCATGAGCTGCTCCTCGACCAGCGGACGGCCCAGCCGCTCCAAACGTGCTGCAAGACTCATACGAGACGACCCTCTCACTCTCCCGGCCCGGCGGTGCCGTCGCCCCAGTCGACCACATCAGCCGCCGCGGCTCCATATCGAGGAGGACGAGCACGATCGAGCGGTCGCGGATCGCCGCTCACTTACCCCAGGGTGAACGTCGTGCGGCCGGCGATGTGCTCGAGGTCCTGATTCTGCGGGTAGACCTCGGAGTATGTGTCGAGCCACGCCTCCACCTTCCCGGCGCCGGGCCCCATGCCCATGCCGGTGATCACGTTGTCCGGCAGCCCCACCACCGCCGTGCCTTCGACGCGCTGCGACTGTCCGCTGGCGAGCCCGGTTCCGATGTTCCGCCAATGCACGGTGACGTAGTAGGCCCCGCAGGACTCCCCGGTCTGCGTGATCTTCACCCGGACACCGAACACGCCGGACTGCGGCTGTGGCACGGTCTCGGCATTGAGAATCGCGGCGCAGTTGGTGCCCGGAACCCGCGTCAGCGTCGGTGTGAATTGGGCAACCGGATCGCCGGGATTGGCTCCGGCGGCTCCGGCGAAGCCGCTCCACGCGGTGACCATCGCCGCGGCGATGATGCCGGTGCGGAATGTGAACTGTTGCAGGGAAACGTTTTTCAGTCTCATGCCCGTTATTTCGTTCCGGGCGTGGACGGCGTTATGGCTTCCCGAGCCCTCAGTTTCGGGGGCTGTGCAATCCGCCGCGAGACGGGGACTACCCGCTGCTGCGCAACCGGTCGATCAGACGCCCACCGAACGTGGCCGACAGTGGTGCGAGAAGCCAGGCGTACCACACGTACGGGCTGAGCCAGCAGAGCGCGGCGGTGGCGAGGAAGACCGCGGCGACCGCGAACGAGGCGTCGGCACTGGAACGGATATCGGCCGTGGCGACGCCGTCGGCGAGTACGGATCGTCGTGCGGCCAGCTCGCGCACCAGACCTTCACTGCCGAACAGTAGCGCCGAGGTCACCGCGAACAGGCATACCGCGAGACTGTTGTCCGTCGCATGCCCGAACACCGCTGTCGAATAGGGCAGGATCGCGACGAACAGCAGGAGCGGCGCATGCCATGCGAGGGTGAGCCGATCCAGCAGTGTCACTTCGTATATCAGCGTGTGATGGCGGCGCCACACCGACCACAGCAGGAAGAACGCGAGCACGAACGCCATGAAGGAGGCCCGCTCGTGCCAGAGGAATGACGCCAGCGCGCCGGCGTCGACCAGGTCCTGCTCCTGCGGGCGCCTGATCTCGACGACCAGCAGCGTGATCGCGATTGCGATCACGGCGTCGGCGAATGCGCCGATGCGGTGCGGTGACCAGCTTGCGCTGTGGTCATTCATGTTGTGGTGCAACGACATCGGAGTCCCCCGGGGTTATGCGCGGGCTGGGTGAGCGGCGGTCGTGAGCTGTTCGGCAGTGTCGAGTCGTTGCGATCGCAGTGCGAGGGCGATCATGACCGCCGGAAAGAGTATGTCGCACAACAGAACTCCGCCCGTGTTGCCGGGAGCGTGGTCGCCGTGCGCGAACCACTGGTAGACGTGGCCGATCGCCGCGCCCCACAGGAACATTCCGGCGCCCAGGCCGATGGTGATGCGCTCGCGGGCACCGGCAGAGACAGCCCGGAAGCCCATGACCGCCAATCCGAGGTTGGCGAAGGCGATCTCGAACTGGAACGGGGTCCGGTCGAAGCCGATCGCGGTGGCCATCACGTCCGGGGCGGTCAGGAATGCGATCGTCATCCACAGGCTGCCGGCCCCGAGCGCGGCAGCGGCCCACCATCGCTGCCAGGTTTCGAGGGTGGCTGCCCGCGAAGGGCTGTGCCGGGTTCGGATCAGTGCGCCGGAAACCGCGATCACTATCCACACCAAGGGGAAAGCCGACTGGGCAAGGTACGACATCGCGTTCATGCTTTGAGTCTTGCATGGTTAATATTAACCACGCAAGACTTAGCTTCATCGACGAAGGCGGCGGCGCGCTATCGACGCGGCTCCAGCAGCTTTGCCAGCGCGGCCGTGTCGCTCAGGTATCGCTCGTACGGGAACCCCGCTTCGAGCAGCGCGTCCCGCAACTCGTTCTGCAGCGGCCTGTCGCTGCCATGGAATGCCTCGCGCCCCGCGTCGGTGGTGCTCACCAACCGCCGCCGCGCATGCTCGGGGTCGGTTTCGACCGTGACGAATCCGGCCGCCTCCAACGGCCGCAAGGCCCGGCTGACCGCCGGATCCGACACCGCCAGCGCCTGCGCCAACTGATGCTGGGTCACCGGCTCGATTTCCTCCAGCATCCCCAGCAGGCGTATCTGGCTATACGTCAAACCCTCGGCCTCACCCCCGCGCCGCCGCGCGGCCTCACCGAGCAGGTACACCACACGGTGCAGCAAATCTCCGAGTCCATCGTCCACGAATCGAACGTATCAGAGTCTTGCCTGGTTAATATTCATCCCGGGCTGCGGTCGGCGCTTTCCGGAATCCTTCGCGCCCACAGAGTCTCTCGCCGAATATGCCTCCGCGACAAGGGCTTACCGAATGGATCGCGGCAGAACCCCGGTGTATTTCGAGACTGATCCCGCGTGTTGACCGACGCCTAGGCGTTGAGTTCGGGAGCCGGACGCAAGGCCAGCACCTGTCCGGTAGCGGTGTGCTCACGCGTGATCGCCACGACGGCGGCATCGAAAGTGACATCGAGACGCTCGCCCTCCTCATGGGTGATGCCCGCGTAATCGCCGTCGGTCGCCATGTTGAGTGGGGGATAGGCCAAGGCCAGCACCAGCTTTCGGCTCGGCAGATCAATGAGCCCTACCGGAGCTGTTCCAACGCGTGGCTCGTGTTCGAGGGCATCGGCGGCGATCGGGCGCACCCCCGGTTCGACAGGTAGCGCTATCCACAGTGTTCGATCCGAGCCCCGACGGACCTCGTACCGGCCGTCACCGTGGGCCTCCTCGACATAGGCTCGCAGTCCATCCAGCGCCAGTGAGGTGCTGCCTTCACAGGCCAGCGCCGTGCCGTGAACGTCCCAGCCGCCGTACCGGGCCTGCGAGTCACAGAGCAGCAGGAATAGCCCGTCGTGCAAGGGATTTCGAATCGAGCCGAGGTAGTCCACGGTTGAGCAGCCTACGACGGCCGCGCTGGATCTGTGACCGCAGTGCCGGGTACCGTGATCACATCACTGTCCTGCGATGGGAGCCGTAACCCGTCCTCACGACACGATGTGCAATGTCCGGGCCGACAATCGCGCTCGACTCTCGAGGCACTCAGCGCATGGATCCCCTGTAGTCCACGTTCGAATCTGCCGGACGCAGAGGGGAATTCGCGCGCAGCACTCGCCCGGCCGGTCGCATCAAACACAACCCGGCCCTTCTCCCTGATCAACTCCAGCGGACGCCAGTCCACAACAGCACATCACCGCCGGCCGACTGCAGTTCGGAGAAGAGGGAGGAGGGTCTGACTGCCGTAAAGCCCCGCTTATCGGTCGAGCCGGTCACGAGATCGTCTGTCGCGCAGGACATCCTGAAATGCCGATTTCGGTGCGATATGCGCGGCCCCTCAGCCCGAAGCGGAATCGTGGTTGTATTCCGATACCGACCCGAGCAGGGCCGCGGTGGCATTGCGATAGAGCGACGACTTCACGTGGCCGAGGGCGGGCCCGCTGGTCGAGGCCAGGCGCTGGGCGCACTCCACAGCGGATTTCAGAAGATCGTGCTCGTCAGCGAGCGAGTCGACCAAGCCCGTCGTCACCGCTTCGGTCCCGCCGTAGCGGTGCCCCGTGACCAGAGCACGACGGGCCACCGGTAGCGGCAACTGCGACTGTGCCAGCTCCACCATCCCGGGAGCGTAGTTGACGCCGAGCGTCACGCCGGGAAAACACACGTAGCCTCGATCGCGGCGCATTATCCGGTGATCATGTGCGACAGCGAGAAAGGCCCCGGCACCATAGGCATGACCGTTGATCGCGGCGACAGTCGGTATCGGCAGTGTGAGAATTCTGGCGAACAACCGCAGAAGGTCGGCAACATTCTCGTTGATCCGCTCCGGGTTTCGCGCCGCCCACTCCACATCGAAGCCAGTGGAGTAGAACTTCCCGTCACCGATCGTGACGAGCCCGCTGGGGCCGGAGGTCGCAGCGACCTCATCCAGCAGAGCGTCCATTTCGCCAACCCAATCCGGATGAAACCGGTTCTCCGTATCGCGTTCTCCCCGGTTGCCCAACTGGAGGATGAAAACCTGTCCCTCACGCTGCAAGTACGGCATCGCGTCAACATATCCCACCAGCGGGGCGGGCTTTCACGCCATGGCAAGGGGGCACCCCATCGGCAGCGAGGCTGTCGAGCGCCGCGCTACCGCACTTTGGCGCTGACCGAAGCGGCCGACACGGGTTGCCGGAACATATAGGGGCACAGCGCCTTCCGGCCACGGAGATTGCGCGCTCATGCCGATGACCAGGTTCTGGAACGTGCGATTCCTTTTGGCGGGGCAGTGCATCGATCCACGTCGACTCGGCGGTCAGTACCGACTGCGAGGCAGCAAGGGCGTGTAAAGCTTGTGCGCGCCACAGCCGCCGAAATCGAAACCCGCGTCCACTATCTGCTGCCGACTCTCACGAAAGGACTGCCCGTTGGCAACATCCACCACCGAGTACGCCAGTGTCCGCTACCTTGTCGATGATGTGCAGGCAGCGGTCGACTTCTCGGCTTCGACCTGCACACCGATGCCGTCCCCGCCTTCGCTGATGTGGTCCGCGGCCCACTACGCCTATTGCTTTCGGGCCCAGCCAGTTCCGGCGCTCGCGCCACTCCCTCCGAGACCACCGGGCCGGGGGCCAACCGCATCCACCTCATTGTGGGGGACGTCGATGCCGAGATCGAACGCCTGCGCGCGACCAACATTGAATTTCGCAGCGACCTCGTCAGCGGCCCGGGCGGCCGCCAAATACTGCTCGCCGACCCCGCCGGTAACCTGATTGAACTGTTCCAACCCGCCACTGCGGTCAGCAGCACACCGAGGTGATCGATCCGGCAGGTGCCTAACCTCTCGTGTAATCGCGGCGTGGCGGCAAAACCGTATCGCTGATCCGGCGAACTCCCAAGCGCGCCTCCGGTGAATATCCGCTAATGCCGGATGACATGTTGAGCGGTTCGGCCATGCATCTCGTCTGAAGGTCAACAACCCGAGAACAGCTACATTGAAGAGGTGTTCGAACGGTTCAAAAGGCGCACAGCGCAGGCGATGTCAGCCACAGCGGACGTTGTCGATACCCAGCAGCCACCGACCACTCGTCGGCTGCTGCCGCCGACCATCGCGCAGGGTAACGGCGTCTTGCTGGTGGCCGCACCCGATCTCAGTGAGCCCACACTCCAGCGTACGGTGATCTACCTGGTGCAACACAATGAGCACGGCAGTATCGGTGTCGTACTCAATCGGCCGGGCATGGCCTCGGTGCACGACTCACTGCCCGAGTGGGCGGATCTCGCGACGACACCTCACGTGCTCGGCATCGGTGGTCCCGCGCAACCGGACTCGACCTTGTGCCTGGCAGCGCTACGGGGCAACGTGCAACTCGACGGCGTGCCCGGAGTGCGCCGCCTCGACCGACGTATCGCCCAGGTCGATCTCGAGGCCGATCCGGAAAGCATCCGCCCGCTCATCCACGGTGTGCGGATCTTCACCGGTTACTGCGGCTGGTCGACCGGCGAATTGCAACGCGCAGTGGACGACGGCGCCTGGCACGTCGCGCCCGCGTTGTTCTCGGATCTGCTCTATCCCATGCACATGGACCTGTGGTCGCACGCGTTCAGCCGCACATATCAGGCTTCTCCATCGGTGGGCGAAGCCGGCGCGCCAACTCCGTTGAACGCCGACGAGCGGCAGTCGGTACTGGAGGACCTCGACGATCTGAGCGAGTTCGCGATATTGTTGTCGCCGTACGGAATCCGCGGCGTCAATCTCGACGAACAGTATTACGACTGGGACCAGCTGCGGGTGCGACTTCTGTATCTATTCCGCGACGGCCAGGTTGGTCGGCATGTGCCGCCGGATCCGCTTGCTCGCAATTCCTATGTCAGCTGGGATTACTGCCGGGGATATCGCGATAACGGCTTGGCGGAACTCGGTGACGACACGGTATTCAACGATCTCACCGCGAGCACCGCGGAGGTCGACGAACTGCTCCGTTCGCGCGATCTGTCACCCGAATCTGCGGATCCGCTGAATGAACACGAACGACTGATCGTTCGAGAAGACCTTGCCGACGTAGAACTGGCGCAGGCGATTCTCGAACCACGCGGCATCGTCGGTCAGGTTATCCGATGCGACGAGTGTCAACGCGATCATCACTACCCGTGGGTAATCTTGCGCGCGAATCTGCGCCAACTGCTGGAACACGGCACGGCGACACCGCATGAGAACCCAGCCCCTCTCGACCTGGAGGCGTATGCCACCCGGGACTACTGCCGCGGCTTCATCGACTCGATTACCCGAATGCTGGACTCCGAGAAGGCATCGCATACCACTACGGACTGACCCGATCCGAGAAGCCGCGAACCTCTGTGTTTGTTGTCGTCAGCCGCGACCCTGGCGATGACCGCCTGAGTCCGCACCGTTTACAAGACTGTTCAGACCGGCAAGGCCGTGGTCAGCCGAACGCACCATATTGCCGCGACCCGCGTTGGTCGGCCGTCCAAACCGGTTGGACAACAACAGCTTCCCAACGCAACCCCGTGCCGCGACCCGCCTGGACTCAGCAGACCAGCGAGGTGTGCCCGTGCTTTGTCGAAGATCGCTCCGAGGATGGGCGGTACCGCGAGCACAGCGATATCGTCACCTGTATGTGGGGGTGCGTGATCTGCGACAAACACAACGGGACCGGGCCATTGGTGAGCCCGATTGTGCACGTGGATGAGCTGGTGGTGGTGACTCACCGTCCACCGCAGGAAGACTGGGTCCGGCCGGGATATCTGTTCGTGGAGCCTCGACGCCACGTTGCGACACTTGATCAACTCGACGACACCGAGACCGTTGCCTTCGCTCGCACTGTCCGCTCGTCGATCAGCGCACTGCGGCAGGTCCTGGCACCCGCCCATGTGTTCACCTTCGTCGCGGGATTGAGCGTTGCTGGGGTCCACCTCCATCAACACGTCTTCACCCGGCCCATCGGAACGGCACGAGATGTAGCGTGGCACAACGCCGATTCACCGGATGCGCCCCGGATCCGTTCCTCCGAACTCGCGGGCCTGTGCGCCGAATTGGCGGCAGCGATGACCGCCTGAACCCGCACCGATGACCGTGCGGTGTTTCGCAACTCACCGATAGGGGCCCTGCCGGGTTCGAGGATCGGCGCTACGAGCGCGGCATTCCCCCGTGCGGACTGTTGAGAACCACAGGGGCCGAACCTTCCCGCAGGTAGCCGAACTCTGCGGAGTACTCGATGTGCTGATGTCCGCCCTCGGTCATGGACCCCACATCGCGAAGATCCTCCGCCAGCAGCGCACGGCTTTCCCGATCGCCCACCATTAGCAGCACTCGGCGCGGCTTGTCGACCCGGACCAGCAGTCCAGGACCAACATCCGAACGAATCTCCACTGCAACGAGATCCTCGGTCTCGACTCTCCCCTCGCCCCGGGCCACCACGGCAGCAAGCTCTGCGAATTCCGATGCGGAACCAGTGATGTCAACCATTCCGTCGCTGAACTCCTCGACCCTCAAAAACCTCTCCCCAGAACAGCAGCGCGGCCAGTCCCACAGTGCGATCGATCTCCCGATTGCTTTGGCGGCGGTGTCGAAATCCTCGGTCAGCCAATCTCGATCCTTGATCCGTCAATATCCGCCGTTGCCGCACCCTATGAGCGGTGCCGTGGGTCGGGGTTGTGGGCTTCGCGGGCGCGGGCGATCGTGGGACGTTGGCGTTCGGCCCAATCGGTGGGGTCGAGCAGGTGGTCGTACAGCTCGCGCGCCATATCGGTGGCGACGTATTCGACCTTGGGTGGCACGGTGGGAGAGACGGTGCGAACCAGCAGCGCGTCGCGTTAATGGAAACTGCTCTTGCGCAATTGTTTCCGTGCACCATCGTTGAATCATCCGACGGCCTTTTGCGCTCCTGTATGCGCCCCGCATGGGTCCAGTCCGCATACCGCGCTGTTCGAACCGGCCCGGCGCGGTACCGCGGAGGGCCAACTGGCTGTTCCATCCGAGGTGGGCGGAAAGCGTCATGATGCCGAATTGCAGGCTGACCGAACCGACCGACCCACCGCCTCGAAAGATCAATGGCTGAAACTGTTCATCCTTCGGCAGAGCACGGCAATGGCGGAGCATGTGCGGGTCGGTCAAGATTCCAGCAGGGCATCGAGTCGACCGATGATCACGCGTAGCTCGCGGGCCCCGCGCGGTGACAGTGCCGCGATCACGACCTCGAGAAGGTGACGGGCCTCTACTGGACTGCCACAACAGAAGTCGTGCACATCGCCGTACTCGTAGTAGAGCCACAGTTCGCGCGTGGGAAGGCGAACGTGGTTCTTCCACAGACGCACAGCTCTTCCGACGTCCCCCGCCTGCAGGTAATTTCGGGTGCGTTCCAGGCGATCTATCTCGGCTAGTGCAGACGAAGACAGGCCGTCGATGACGTGCTCGGCGCTTTGGGATCGGCGTCGCATCGCAGCGCGAGCGCGGACCTCGCGTGGGCGGTTACGCGGCACGGGCCTTTCGGCTGGAGATCATGTCAAACATGGTGTGATGATAGCGGCTCGGCGAACGCACTGTACTGCCGCAACCCGCGCGTTGGTCGGTTATCCAAACCGGTTGGCCGACAGCAGCTTCCCGACGCGCGCTCTTTGCCGTGTTGCGGACCTGGGGTCAGGGGCAACTCAACGACTTGCCGTACCAGACCTCGGCATAGTCGCTGGTGTTGTACGCCGGGATCTCCACATAGCCGTTGCGGCGGTACAGGGCTCGGGCCTCGACCAAATCCAGTCGGGTATCGAGCACAACCCTTGTCGCACCGAGGGCGGTGGCGGCGGTTTCCGCAGCGGTCAGCAGGTGTCGGCCACCGCCGATTCCACGCCATCGCCGCCGAACGAACACCCGGGTCAATTCGACGACATCGTGGCCGAGTGCGCGCAGACCCACGCATGCGACCGGATCACCGTTGAATCGGCCGAGAATGAACAGGCCGTGGGGTGGGACCAAGTCGTCAGCGGGGTCGGCAGTGAGCTCTCGGTCCAGTTCGGCCACTGTCGATCGGCGTCCCAGATGTAGCAGGCGATAGCGATCGGCGACCTCGACGTAGTAGTCCCGCAGCAGAGCAGCAGCTTCGGGGTGTCGCACCGGGGTCGGAGCCACGACCCAGCCTGAATGTCGGTCCGGCGTCGGAGTCATACGGTCATTGTTGTCAGCTGACGAATTTCCCTGCAGCTCATCGCATCCGCTAGTGCCGCGTGGCGGGCGGTCCGAACCGGCCCCGCGACAGGTCCGAGGATCAACGGGCCGAGGTCATCTAGCTTCCGGCAACGCACACTATGTCGAGGACCGTGATGGACCTGGATCAAGGCTGGGTGCAGGCATGTTCGCGATTGAACGAGCCGGCACTTCCGGTGCCGGTGGGCAGGTTGCGGGTCGCGTCCGCGTATGCCTCTCCCGGGGTCGCGCCCTTACCGAAGCCCACGATCGGGAACCCCGCGACGATCGCGAGCGGACTCGTCACGACTGCACCGCAGCCATTCGCGAATGTCACCATCATGTGGCAGTCGATGATGCCCTGCCCCTTGCACGTTCGGTCGGCGGCTCGAATGGCGTCGGCTTCGGTCGGGTGGTTGACCGAAAACGCGTAGACGTTGCCCCACGCGCTGAGGGAAACGGCGCCCCAGTTGACCGGGTCGGCGGTGGCAGGCGGTGCCGCGAGAACGGAAGCGGCGCTCACCGAGAGGGCGGCGGCCGCAAAGGATTTGTTGAACATGTGGCTGCTTCCTCTGCGCGCCGACCAGGTGCGGCGATCGCATGGAAGATACCGCAGCGAATGGACTCGAGATCGCCCCAAGTCTTGGGGGCAGGGCAAAGATCATTGCGGCGAAAGGTCGAGCGGCCGTATCGAACGGGGATTCGGCGATGCGAATCGATTCGGCGAGACCCGGTGTGAGATGTGCCAGTAGATCAGCCATGATGCACCGCACGCTGAACTCGAAATCGGATCCCCTCACATCCGCCCGCCTGCCGCCGACGAGCCGATCGCAGCGAGAAAGACCGTCGGCGAAATAGGCACCCCGACAACGAAACCGATGAGTCGAAACACCCGATTGAACCCGGTGTTCCTGCTGTCCGGCGCCGCGGCGGCATCGCCCGCTGCCGCGACTCGAGCCACCGATGTCCGTCCCGCCGGTCTGGGATATCCGGCCCGGGCAGTGATCATCGTCGGAAGGGAATCACCTTCCGGTACTGCACGAGTTCACCGTGTGGTTCGGTAGTGCCCGTCGGCAGAGTTGCGAGCCAGACGACGTCGATGGCGGCATCATCGGGACTGAGTGCTTCGGCCATGTTGTCGAACCATGGCCGCGACGCGTCCGTGTCGACCAGGCCGGGGCACGCCGCGTTGACGAGGATGTCGCGGCCGGACGGCAAGGCGCGGGCCATGATTCGGGCCGCCGCGACCTGGCCGACCTTGGAGGGGATATTGATCCAGTCGGGCCAGCCGTCGCTTGTTGCCTTGTCGGCTTCGACTGCCGTGACGTACTCGTCCATCGTGCGCTCGATGTCGGCGAGAGTGATTCCGGGCCGCTCGAAGCGGTCCCACAATGTGGGATCGAGCTGGGTGAGGGTGCCGAAGAAGCTTGCTACCAAGACGAATCGCGCGCCGTCGCGCAACAGCGGTCCGAATGCTTCGATCATGCGGATCGCGCCGCGGTTGTTGGTGTCGACGAACCCACGCACCTGTGCGGCATTGTCACGGTCCGGCGAAATCCGCGCGGCCGCATTGGAAATGACTATGTCGATGCCCCCGTGGCGTTCGCGGATGGCTGCGGCCGCATCCCGCACCGATGTTCCGTCGGTTACGTCGATCACGATCAGCCTCGAACGCAGCCCCTCGGTCGCGAGCTCGGCGACGGCGCCCCGGCCACGCTCGAGGTTACGCGCGCCGAGATAGACCGTTGACCCCTCCGGAAGGTGCTGACACAACCGGCGCACCAGGGCGAGCCCCAAACCTTGATTACCGCCGGTGACCAGAGCGATCCGTGGAACCTCGCGGTCTACGGTGGTTTCGTTGTTCATTCTCGAGTTTCCTTTCAGGCTGCCGATGCGCAGCTACGAGTGTCAGGCGAGGCAACGTCTACAACCTGGACATGGCCGCAGGGCCGCGGCACGGGCGCACGCTCCACGACGGTCACTGCGAATCCGTGCCGGCCCAGCCAGTGCGCGAGCGTCAGTCCGGCGATGCTCGCGCCGGAGATCAAAATGCTGCGCTGAATCATGTTGTGGTGCATGGGGGTTGGTCACGCCCCACTCCAGGGTGTCCATTGCGTCGGAGACGACCGCCGAATGCGATCCGGCACGATCCTGGTGGAAGGGGCATGGGCCAACGTTCGCACCTGGGAGGGCGGCACGGAATGTCCGAATGTGCATGACAGTGTTGCGTGCACGGAATAACCACGCGCACGGGGGTGAGGTTCCCCCGCTTTTTCGGATGGCTTGGTCTGCCCTGGGTTTCTCGGAGCCGGGTTGCTGGACTTTATGCCACGACGGGTGTGTCGAGGAGAGCGGCGTCTGCTGGCATAAAGGGCTGGGACGAGCACACAGCCTACGAAGACGAGCCCGACTGCCCGATACCGCCGCGCGGCAATGACGACTACCTGGCGGCGCTTCCTGACGACACGGTCCTGGTACGGGTCTATTGCCACGGCTGACAATGCACTTTCGTGCCGCGACTCGAGTATTCCGAACGTCGTGCATGTCAATGCCGACCGGTCGGGACTGGCACGCTTACGCTGACCTTCTGTCAGATGCGCGTTTCTCTATGTAGTGGGACGAGGTAGTCATGGCAGGCAAATTCGAACTGTTCGCGGACGCGGCCGATAAGTTCCGGTGGCGGCTCAAGGCCGGCAATGGTGAGGTCATCGCGCAGAGTCAGGCGTATGCGAGCAGGGATGCGGCGAAGAAGGGCATTGCGTCGGTGCAGACCAATGCGGCCGGTGCGGCAGTGGTCGATCTGACTGACGCGAAGTAGGTTCCGGGCGTCGTGGCCCGGAGCATCGATTGTCTGGGCCACGGCGGTCTGCTCCTGCTTCGCTTCTGGCGGATCCCCGCAAGGGGTCCGGCCCCTTTCGAATAACCGTCCGCGGACAATCAGTGAGCCGGGGTGCGATCGCGCCGGATCGAGTACACCGCCAAACTTATTGCACCGCCGCCACATACGATCGTCGCGCCCAGTCCGGCGGCAATTGCCTTCCACGCCTTCGAGACATCCTCGTCGCGTTTGGCCGCCCGGTCGAGTTGCGCTGTGCCGCATGGTTTGCCGCCCTCGACCATGACGACGCCGTTGCATTTGACCTCGGAGCCGGCCAGGGTCTTGATGCCGATGCAGAACCCCACCCGGCCGGACCTGGCCCGGAACCCGCATGCGGATAACCGTGCCCAGGATTCATTGGCGATACGACACTCAGGCCAGGTCGGGCAGGTGGATCGAGGCGAGTTTGGCCGGGTCGACGACGATGTCGATTGCGGTGATCCGGCTCGCGGCGACGGTGAAGGCGATGACCGACAGGGGGGTTCCGTCGGGCCGCCAGGACATGTGCCCGGCGACGCCGTTGACCAGCACGGGCCGGTGGCGGCCGACCTCCCCGGAGAACATGCGGGCACCGGCGGCGACCTTGGTGGCACCGAGCGTGATCACCGCGCCGTCGGGGGTGTCCACGGTCAGTTTCACATTCGGGTCGAGCACACGAAGGAGCGCTTCGAAGTCACCGCCCTGGACAGCGGCGTGGAAGGCGTGAATGACCTGTCGGTGTGCGCGACCGGCACTCGTCTGCCGTTCCCCGGCTTGGACTTTGCGGCGAGCGCGACTTGCGATCATTTTGGTGGCGTCGGTGGATTTGCCCAGGATCTGGCCGATCTCGTGGAACGGGATCGCGAACATGTCATGCAGGACGAATGCCAGGCGCTCGCTTGGAGCGAGCGAATCGAGCACGACGAGCAGCGCGAGGCCGACCGAATCGGCCAGCGCCACTTGCTCATCCGGCGTCGGGTCGTCGTCCGGCGTCACCACGAAGTCCGGAAACTCTTGTCCGTAGGAGGTTTCCGGGTGGGATCGGCGCGAGCGCAGCAGGTCCAGACTGATTCTGCCGACCACCGTGGTCAGCCAGCCCGCGAGGTTGTCGATGGTCGCCGTGTCCTGGCGGACCGTGCGCATCCACGCCTCCTGGACCACGTCCTCACTGTCGACGTGCGAACCCAGCACGCGGTACGCGACGGCGCGCAACCGATCACGCTGGGCTTGGAATGTCTCGGCGACGACGTCGGATGAGCGGGCGGTCACGGCTTGCGCTGCTGACGGAGCGAGATGCGGTTGCCGTCCGGGTCCGATGCCTCGATGCGGACCCCGAACGGATAGTCCTCGGGTTCGGAAGTCTCGAAGCTGACGCCGCGTTCGCGGAGGATCTCGAAATCCTTTCGCAGATCATCGGATTCGAGGATGAGCGGACCGGGCGCGGCGTCCCCGCCCGCGGCGGTCGGCTGTCCCGCGGATGCCTCGTGCGGCCACAGGATGATCTGCACCGGGCTGTCGGGAACACCGACGGTGAGGAAACGCCCGTCGGGCCCGGCGAAGTCGATCCGCTTTTCCAGCCCGAGCCGCTGGGTGTAGAACTCCAGCGCACGGTCCTGATCGGTGACGTAGATCGTCACGTACATGATGTTGGTCAACATCGCGTTCTCCATTCGCTCGTCAATGCGACGACCCTCGAATTCGGTCGTCGCACATATGACGAGCGCCCGCTGGGGAAGGTAACAGGACGAGCCTCGGCGCCTTTTCGGCGATGGGTTCGCTACGTCCGCCCTGGTCCGAGGTCGTTGAGCAGTTGGCCGAGGAGTGCAGGGGCCTCGATGTGGGCGAGGTGGCCCTGGCCGGGTAGTTCGTGAACCTCGGCGTGGGTGATGCGTTGCCGGACATCGTCGAACGAGGTGCCGTACGGAGCCGCGCCGAGGTTGTTCCGGCCGATGATCAAATCCACCCGGTCTGCCTGTCGCGCCAGCGCGTCCGGCATCGAAGTCGTGTTGAGCGCGGTCACCTCGGCGTACAGCGGCTCGCTCAGACGGCGTAAGGTCGCCCACCCGGCCTGATCGGCCTTGAGGGTTTCGACCTGCGCCGCGGGGAATCCAGAGATCTGCCGATTCACGATCTCGACGCAGCGATCCCAATCCTGGTGTGCGGTAGCGTCTTTCAATGCCGGTAGCGCGTGAGCGCCGAACGGCCGCATCACCGGCTCGTAGGCGATTACGTGGCGCATCGGACGGTCGTTGGTGGCCAGCAACGCGATCAAGGCACCGTAGCTCCAGCCGAAAAGGGTTGCCGGACCGCCGAGTTCGTCGATGACCGCGCCGAGATCCACGACTTCGCTGCCCATCGAGTACTCATCGGTCAACGGCCCGGAGGGCATGCGGCCCCGCCGGTTCACGACCGCCACTGATGGCCAGGCGTCGATGGCATGCGCGACGTGGCGCCAGGCGTGCGCATCACTCATCACGCCGGGGACGACCACCAGGCCAGGAGTATCGGGATCTCCGTAAATATCGACCGTCACGCGGCTGTGCTTGCCGACCGGCAGTATCTTTTGAATCGATCGCTCCACAATCGGATTATGGATCAAATGCTCTACAATTGCTAATCATGCCCGAGCGACAGCGTGGACGACCACGTGCTTTCGACCGCGAACACGCGATTCTCGAAGCGGCCCGGCTGTTCTGGCGGCGCGGGTACTCCGGCACCTCGACCCGAGATCTGACGACCACGCTCGGCCTGTCCACCTCCAGCCTCTACGCCGCTTTCGGCAGCAAAGCCGGACTGTTCGAGGAAGCGGTGCGAACCTATGCCGAGCGGTACCGGGAGATCCATCAACAGGCCGTGGCGGAGAAGGACATTCGATCGGTGATCGACCGCCTCCTCGTCGACTCCGCTCACGAGTTCACTCAACCCGGCGATACGCACCCCGGCTGCCTCATCAACAGCGCCGTGATGATCGACAGCCCGAGCACGCTCGACACCACCGCCTACATCGCCGAACTCCGCCACTCCAACGAACAAACCCTCCTCGAACGCATCCAACAAGCGATCCGGGACGGCGACCTGCCCGCCGACACCGACGCGGCGGCATTGACCAAGCTCATCCAAGCCATCTGGGACGGACTATCCGTCCAATCCAACCTCGGCACTGCGCGCGAGGACCTCCTCACGACCGCACGCCTGGCACGCGAGCTGATCTGTCCGCAGGTCACCTCGCCAATGTCCCGGAGCTCAGCCGCAGTCGGTCGCGTACATGAGTGATGTTGCGGCACACCCGCACTGACTGCTGCGGTCAGTGCGGGCGGCCGATACTCGAGCCTCAGGGCAGGGTCTGCAGGACGCCCTCGGACTTGATGGTCCGGTTGCCCGAACCGGGAGTGCTGCATTCCCACAGCACCGTCGCGCTGGGCGGGAATTGCAGGTCCACCGATGCCAGCCACGGCGTGGAGTCCAGCATCGCCGAGCCGGTCGACACCGGCTTGTTGCTCACCCGGGCCGTCTGGGTGACGGGCGGCAGCAGGCTCATGCCCTTGCAGGTCCAGCCCGAGCCGTCGGCGGGGGCATCGACGTGGATGACACCGCCCGGCTTGAGTGTGACCAGTGGCGGTTCCGGGGTCGATCCACTGCCTGAATTCGCCGCGAAACCTGTTTGCGCTCCGCTGATCCCCAATGACACCAGCGTCGCCGCCAGCACCCCCGCGCGGAAAACGTTCCGTACCAAAGCAACTCCCTGACTCGAATACATCGCGCCGAACACGCGTGCGGCAGCAAATGTACTCGGCTCCGGTGACATGAACGCGGACGCGTAAATCCTCGAAAGGTCAACGGAGCGAGCCCATCTGAGCCGACGACTCGGCACACTGGTGAAGTTGGCCGAGCGACTCATGTGGCTGCACACGCACGACGCGGGGTAATACATCAGAGGGATATCAGTGATGTCCTGAGAACTGTTGTCGTCCAACGGCACACCGCTCACACACTTCTTCCGGATGCGGTCGATCCACCGACGCCGATTTCCACAACCTTCGCAAATTCACAACTTCGCTTCCGCAAAAATAGGCACTTGCGGAGGATATGCGCCGGTTGCGGCGCTGCGTAGCGTGCGAAGTGCATCGGTGAAAACAAATCTCTGGAGGACTCTGACCGTGAAGAATCATCTCGTTCGCACCCACCGCTCCGCCGAGACCTTCCCGCGCGAAGAGCACCTTGCCTGGCGGATCGCCGAGGTTGCCGCGGACGCCGTGCAGGTCGGCCCGGAGACCGAAGAGATGATCGTCAACCGGATCATCGACAATGCCGCCGTCGCCGCCGCGTCCATCACCCGCCGCCCGGTCGCCAACGCTCGCGCCCAGGCGCTGAGCCACCCGTATCAGCCCGGCGCAACGGTTTTCGGCGTCGACGGCTCGTACTCGCCCGAGTGGGCGGCGTGGGCCAATGGAGTCGCGGTGCGCGAGTTGGACTTCCACGACACCTTCCTGGCCGCGGAGTACTCGCACCCCGGCGACAACATTCCCGCCATCCTCGCGGTGGCGCAGCACGCCGGGCGCACCGGTCGCGACCTGATTCGCGGTCTGGCAACGGGTTACGAGATCCAGGTCGACCTGGTGCGCGCGATCTGCCTGCATGAGCACAAGATCGACCATGTGGCGCACCTGGGCCCCGCGGCCGCGGCCGGTATCGGCACCCTGCTCGGACTGGACACCGAGACCATCTACCAGGCCGTGGGCCAGGCCCTGCACACCACGACCGCCACCCGGCAGTCCCGCAAGGGCGAGATCTCCAGCTGGAAGGCGTACGCCCCGGCGTTCGCGGGCAAGATGGCCGTTGAGGCCGTGGACCGCGCCATGCGCGGTGAAGGCGCGCCCTCGCCCATCTGGGAGGGCGAGGACGGCGTGATCGCGTGGCTGCTCGGCGGCCCGAACGCCGAATACTCGGTGCCGCTGCCCGGTCCGGGCGAGCCCAAGCGCGGCATCCTGGACACCTACACCAAGGAACACTCCGCCGAATATCAGAGCCAGGCCCCGATCGATCTGGCGTTCCGGCTGCGCGAGCGCATCGGTGACCTGAGCCAGATCGCCTCGATCGTGCTGCACACCAGCCACCACACCCACTATGTGATCGGCACCGGCTCGAACGACCCGCAGAAGTTCGACCCCAAGGCTTCTCGCGAAACCCTCGATCACTCGATCATGTACATCTTCGCGGTCGCGCTGCAGGACGGCACCTGGCATCACGAGCGGTCCTACGCCCCCGAGCGCGCGCAGCGCCCGGACACCATCGAGCTGTGGAACAAGATCGCCACCGCCGAGGACGCCGAATGGACCCGGCGCTACCACTCGACCGATCCGAACGAGAAGGCGTTCGGCGCGCGCGCCGAGGTCACCCTGAAGAGCGGTGAGGTCATCGTCGACGAGCTCGCGGTCGCCGACGCACATCCGCTGGGCGCCAAGCCGTTTGCCCGCGATCAGTACATCGCCAAGTTCCGCACCCTGGCCGAGGGCGTCATCGAGTCCGCCGAACAGGATCGTTTCCTCGAGGTGGCCCAGCGCACGGGCGACCTGTCCGCGGGGGAGCTGTCGCAGCTCACCTTCACCGTCTCGGCCGATGTGCTCGCCCGCGCGCCCAAGTCCCCGAAGGGGCTGTTCTGAATGACAGGACTACTCGCCGCAAGCACCTCGGCCGCCGATAAGCGCCTCGCATTCAAGGCGGGGCTGAACTCGGGCAGGATTCAGCGTCTGCCCGGTGCGTTCAATCCCTTGGTGGCCAAGCTGATTCAGGAGATCGGGTTCGAGGGCGTCTATGTCTCGGGCGCGGTGCTCTCGGCCGATCTCGGTCTGCCCGATATCGGCCTGACCACCTTGACCGAGGTGTCCGGACGCGGTCAGCAGATCGCGCGGGTCACCGATCTGCCGGTACTCATCGACGCCGACACCGGTTTCGGTGAACCCATGAGCGCGGCCCGCACGGTCACGGTGATGGAGGACGCCGGGATCGCGGGTATGCATTTGGAAGACCAGGTCAATCCCAAGCGCTGCGGGCATCTCGACGGTAAAGCCGTTGTGCCAGTTGAGGATATGCTTCGGCGTCTGGGCGCGGCCGTCGCCGCGCGCCGCGATCCGAACTTCATCATCTGCGCACGCACCGATGCCGCCGGGATCGAGGGCATCGACGCGGCCATCGAACGCGCCAAGGCCTACGCCGACACGGGCGCGGACCTGATCTTCACCGAGGCGCTCAATACCGAGGCCGATTTCGAGAAGTTTCGCGCCGCGGTCTCGATTCCCTTGCTGGCCAACATGACCGAGTTCGGCAAGTCCGAGCTGATCGCGGCGGCCACGCTGGAGAAGATCGGCTACAACGCGGTCATTTATCC
The DNA here is from genome assembly GCF_040680615.1 of Nocardia sp. NPDC052001. Classification (NCBI taxonomy): domain Bacteria; kingdom Bacillati; phylum Actinomycetota; class Actinomycetes; order Mycobacteriales; family Nocardiaceae; genus Nocardia; species Nocardia sp. NPDC052001. The sequence continues at coordinate 58,561 of NZ_JBFAXC010000019.1, forward strand.
GGTGACCACGCTGCGCCTGGCCATGCACGCCGCCGAGACCGGACTGCGCGAGATCTTCGCCAGCGGAACCCAGGCCGAATTGCTCGACCGTATGCAGCACCGCAGCCGCCTGTACGAGTTGCTGCGGTACGAGCGCTACAACGAATTCGATTCCGACATATTCAATTTCACTCTGGGAAGGAATCAGTGATGACGGATACCACGGTACCGGCCATCTACAAGGGTCTCGCCGGCGTTGTCGTCGACACCACCGCCATCTCCAAGGTCGTGCCCGAGACCAACTCCCTGACCTACCGTGGTTACGCGGTCCAGGATCTGGCCGCCAACTGCAGTTTCGAACAGGTCGCCTACCTGCTCTGGTACGGCGAACTGCCCAATGACACCCAGTTGGCGCAGTTCCTGCAGCAGGAGCGCGCATCCCGGCGCGCGGATCGTTCGCTGCTGTCGCTGGTGACCAAGCTGCCCGAGAACTGCCATCCGATGGATGTGGTGCGCACCGCGATCAGCTACCTGGGCGCGGAAGATCCCGCCGAGGACGACAATTCACCGAAAGCCAAACGCGCCAAGGCCCTTCGCATGATGGCGGTGCTGCCCACCATCGTGGCCGCCGACCACCGCCGCCGCCACGGCCTGGATCCCATTGCCCCGCATTCGCATCTGGGCTTCGCGGAGAACTTCCTGAACATGTGCTTCGGGAAGGTCCCCGCCCCGGAGCTGGTCAAGGCGTTCGAGGTATCGCTGATCCTGTACGCGGAGCACAGTTTCAACGCCTCCACCTTCGCCGCGCGCGTGGTCACCTCCACGCTGTCCGATATCTACAGCGCGGTCACCGCCGCCATCGGCGCGCTCAAGGGCCCGCTGCACGGCGGTGCGAACGAGGCGGTCATGCACGACATGATCGAGATCGGCGATCCCGCGCTGGCCGAGGCGTGGATGCGAAACAAGCTGTCCGAGAAGGAAAAGGTGATGGGCTTCGGCCACCGGGTCTACAAGAACGGTGACTCCCGGGTGCCGACCATGAAGAAGGCCTTCGTGGACATCGCCGCCGCCACCGGCGGACAGCAGTGGGTGGCCATGTACGAGATCCTCGAGCGCACCATGGTCGAGGCCACCGGCATCAAGCCGAACCTCGACTTCCCCACCGGCCCAGCGTATTACCTGCTCGGGTTCGATATCGAGGTGTTCACGCCCATCTTCGTGATGAGCCGCATCACCGGCTGGACAGCCCACATCATCGAACAGGGCGAATCCAACGCCCTGATCCGGCCGCTGAGCGAATACATCGGTGTGCCACAGCGTTCCGTCGTCGCCTGACAAGGTACGCCAGTCGATCCGACACGTCCGAGGCCGTATCGCCGGGGCTGGTGAGTCGGCCGCCATAACTGAGGATTTCGCTCATTCAGCACTCTGCTAGCAACAGTGGACCACTCGCGGTGCCGTGCGAGATCGATCGCTGCGATCCGATCGGATAACACGGATCTCGGCGGGCCATCGCTGCGAAAAGTTACGAAGGTCCCTAGACAGTCCAGGCCTCTCGAGGCATTGTCGCTAGCAGTCAGCAATCTGGGTACACCCCTCGGTGAGCTGCGTGGCATCGAGCAGCCTGATCCGGGTTGGCCGCAGGACTGCTGGGGCACGGTGCCGTCAAGAGCGTTCGCCGTTGCCGGAGACACTGTCTCGATACCGATTCGGGTTCGCGACCACGCCGCTGTCCACCGTCAACTCGACCGCCTCCGTGTGCCGCCTCGGCCCGGCTCGGATATGGAGATCGGCCCATGTCGCGGGAATCCGTCCCCTCTGTCTCGGACCTGCGCGTCTTCGTCGTGGATGATCACGAGATAGTCCGTATGGGCCTTCGCAACCTCATCGGCGCGGAGTCGGGTATGCGCATTGTCGGTGAAGCGGGCGGCTACGCTGCCGCGCTGGCCGGGCTTGCGACGTATGACGCGGATGTGGCGGTGCTCGATATCCGACTCCCGGACGGGAGCGGAATCGATCTGTGCCGGGAACTGCGGTCCGCGCGTTCGGATCTGCGCTGCCTGATACTCACCTCGAGTGCCGATGAGCGCGCGATGTTGGCGGCGGTGGAGGCGGGGGCAAGCGGCTACCTCGTGAAGGATGTCGGGAGCACCGCGATCGTCGAGGCTGTTCGCCGGATAGGTAACGGCGGATCCAGCTTCGACAATCGCGCGGTGAGAGTGATGATGGCCGCCCTGCGCTCGGAAAACGAGGGTCCCTCCGCGGATCACCTCACCGAATCCGAGCGCAAACTCCTCGAGCTCCTCGGTCACGGTCTGACCAATCGACAGATATCGCAACAGCTGTTTCTGTCCGAGAACACGGTCAAGAACTACGTATCGCGCCTGCTGATCAAGTTGGGTCTCGAAAGCAGAACGCGGGCAGCTCTCTTCGCGTCGCAGCTGCCGTGGACGACCGCGGGTGACGGCGGCCACTGATGACCGCCCGCGCCGAAATCGGTGCCCGGGTCACCGAGAGTTCCGCGGTGGGCCGGCGAATTGGATCGTCAAAGGAGTGCGGATGCGGATCGTGAGTGTGCTGGCGGATCGGCTGAACGTTCTGTACGCGCAATGGGAACGCGACAACGGCCACGCGCTGACCGACCAGGACCTCGCCTCCCGCCTGTCCGGTACCGAATGGCCGATGTCGCCGGTGTACTTGGCTCATCTCAGAGCTGGACTGCGTCTCCGCCCGTCACACGCTGTCCTGGCGCGGCTGGCGCGGTTCTTCGATGTACCGGTGGACTACCTCGACTGTGTCGATGAGTCGGTTCCCGATGTACCCCTGGCACGCACAGGCGGCAGTCGCCGAACTTCCCGTGATGCTCGACTACCTGGGTGAGAGCCTGGCCGCAGCACCGCTCCAAACTGGTTGCCGTTAACTGTGATTCGCTGTCCAGTCGACGCGTGGGAATGCTGAAACCCGGGTCTGCCCGACTTACGCGGAGATTGCGGCGAGCTGTGTCATGACCGCGGGCAGGGCGCGGCTCAGGGCGGCGCGGGTGTCGAGGTCGAGGCGTTCGAACGCGTCGGCTTCGGCTGCGGCGGTGAGTTGTTTGGCCTGTTGGAGCAGTTCGTGCCCGGCCGGGGTGAGTTCGAGCCGAGCCCGTTGGCCCTTGCCGGCGGCGACGGCGGCCACCGCCCCGAGCTCCTCGAGATGCGCGGCGGTCGCGCGCATGCTCTGGGTGGTCACGCCCGAGCGGCGGGCCAGATCGCTATAGGACAGGTCGCTGCGGTGGGCGAGATGACCCAGGGCGCTGAAGTGGCGCATGGTGATTCCGATATCGGTGAGTGATTCGTCCAGGCGCTCCCGCAACCGGCGGCCCACGATGACCAGCAGCAGTGCGGTGCCGCCGGGTTCGGTCCCGGGGTCCGGGCGCTGGTCGGGCCGGGAGGGTAGCGACAAGATCGGTCTCCGTTCGTCGTGCTGCGCCACCGAGGACGCATCGGGGTCAGTGCACCTAGATAACCACCCGCGGCCGTTACGCCGAGGGTCGGCCGATCGTGTGGTGGACCGACGGCGGTATTCATAGAGCGCGCGGGTGAGCCGAATATCAGCTGAAGGAGCGGCGGTAGCTGTTCGGGCTCACGCCGGTGGTTCGTTTGAAGCGATCGCGGAAGGCGGTCGGGGAACCGAAACCGACCTGCGCGCCGATGCGTTCGATCGAATGCTGGGTGGATTCCAGAAGATGTTGTGCGCGTTGGATTCTGGCGTGGTGCAGCCATTGCAGCGGGGTGGTGCCGGTTTGTTCGCGGAATCGGCGGATGAGGGTTCGGGTGCTCAGTCCCGCGTGGGACGCGATGTCGGCGAGGGACAGTTCGGCGTGCAGATTCTCGTGTAACCAGGCCAGTATCGGTTCCAGGGCTGAACCGCTCGGTGTCGGCGCGAAGTCGTGGACGATGAATTGCGCTTGTCCGCCTTCGCGTTCGAGGGGCATCACGGACAAGCGTGCCGCGTCCGCTGCGACGGCCGAACCGTAATCGCGGCGGATCATGTGCAGGCACAGGTCCAATCCCGCCGCCGCACCGGCCGAGGTGAGGAACTGGCCGTTGTCGACGTAGAGGACCTCGGGGTCGACCTCGACCCGTGGGTACGCCGCGGCCAATGAGGCCGCCGCGACCCAATGCGTGGTGGCGCGCAGGCCATCCAGGAGTCCGGTGCTCGCCAATGCGAACGCGCCGGTGCAGATCGAGGCGATTCTGGTGCCCGCCCGGGCCGCGGCGAGCAGTGCCTCGATGACCGGCGGCGAGAGGGTGATGGCGGGCTCGGAGGTGCCGGGGATGAAAATCGTGTCCGCGCTCGCGAGTCCGTCCAGTCCCCACGGCGCATGCACGGTGAACGCGCCCGCGTCGATCTCCGGCTGCTCGGCGCAGACGCGAACTCGGTAGCCGGGGCGGCCGTCGGGCAGTCGCGTGCGGGTGAAGACCTCGATCGGCGTGGACAGATCGAAGGGGATCACGTGATCCACCGCGAGAACAGCGACGGTGTGCATGGCAGGAACGTACCTGATCGCCTCGACCGGTCAGCGCCGATGCAGTGCGGTCCATGGCAATTCTTGCAGCTCAGGTCCACTAGGACATGCCTGTCACTAATCCGTTGATATGTGTCGCTATTGCCACTGGGGGTGTGGACGGCGGCGCAATAGCGTCTGGGGCGACCCGGTACGGACCGGGGGAGTCACCTCGAGGAGAGCTACCTATGCACGTTCAGATCGTCCTGTTCGACGGCTTCGACCCGCTCGACGTCATCGCCCCGTACGAAGTGCTGTACGCGGGCGGCACCGCATCGGCGGGCACGGTGAGCGTTGAACTGGTCTCGGTCGAAGGTTCGCGTGAAGTGATCAGTGGCACAGGGGGATTGGCATTGCGTGCCACCGCGATGCTGGACCCGGACCGCGCCGGGGTGATTCTGATCCCGGGTGCGTCGGGTCGTGTCGGAGAACCGGGGGAAGTGCCTGATCAGGTTGTGGGAGAGGGCGAATGGTGTCGGGACGAGTTCATCCCGGTGCTCCTGGGCCGCACCCTGACCACCGAATTGCCCGCACTGCTGGCGGCCGCGATGGACAACCCCGAGGTGACCGTCGCGGCCGTATGTGGTGGATCACTCGTGCTCGCCATGGCTGGTCTGCTCGAAAACCGTTACGCCACAACCCATCACCTGGGCCTGGACATGCTCGATGCCACCGGGGTGCACGTAGTCGACGCCCGCGTCGTCGATGACGGCGACCTGGTGACCGGTGCGGGCGTCACTTCCGGACTCGACCTGGGTCTCTACCTGCTCGAACGCGAAGTAGGTCCGCGGATCGCGCACGCGGTCGAAAGACTCTTCGCACATGAGCGCCGCGGCACCGTGTGGAGCCGACGCGGTCCCGAGCCCGCAGCCCTCTGAAACATCGTTGATCTCAACACTTGTGAGGAAATGACCTATGCCAGTCGAAGGCACCTGGGACCTGACCATCTCGACTCCGATCGGCAAAATCAAAGCCGAAGTCGAACTCCACCAAGAAAGCGATCTGCTGTCCGGAACCGCCCAGGGCGCGGGCGAGCAAGTCCCACTGCGCGATCTCGCCCTCAACGGTGACCAACTCACCTGGAAACAGGCGGTGACGAAACCCATGCGCTTGAACCTGGCCTTCGCGGTAACCATTGAGGGCGAAACCCTCAGCGGCACAGCAAAAGCCGGACGCCTGCCCGCCTCGAAAGTCATCGGACAGCGGCGCACGCGGCCTTCATAGGGGGCGCGCGCGGTCGGCGGTGACCATGAACACAACTGACAGTCAGACTGTCACTTATCGCTATGCTTCAGTCGAACTGAAGGGTGGAAGGGAAGCGATGCAGAAAGCACTGCTGTCGATACACGTGCTGGCCGGGATCATCTTCGTCGGAGGGTCCGCCGTCGCCGCGAGCCTGTTCCCGCGCTATGCGCCATTGGCCGGCGCGGCTGGATCGGATGAGCGAAATATCAACGTGGCGAACGCGTTTCACCGCATTACCGGTCGTTACGCGGTGCTGGCGTTGATTGTTCCCGTCGTGGGCATCATCCTGGCGTTCCTACAGGGCCGATCGGGCGAAATCTGGATCACCCTGGCGATGGCGCTCACGTTCTCCGCGGGTGTTCTGCTCGCGGCGTTCATCCATCCCATCCAGCGCGAGGCGCTGAACAAGCCCGACGACGGGCAACGCCTGCGGACGCTGGGCGTGCTGGCCGGGATCTACAACCTGCTGTGGGCGGTGGTGGTCGTGCTGATGATCGTGCGGCCCGGCGCGCGGTAGCGACCGAGCAGTCGCCATCATCGGTAGAGCGTCGGCTCGATCACCAGATCGAAGTACGGGGTATCCACGCGAACGGGCGCAAGCGCCGTCGCATCCAGCGCCGTCGGTTCGGCTCCCGGACCCGCGAACACGCAGTGCCCGTTGGGGTTGATCACCAGCGACTGTCCCACGCCACCACCGGCATTGGGAATCTGGACTCGCGCGGCCCCGCGCAACTCCACCGCCGTGCCCGCCGGAACCGGTACCACCTCGTGCACCCATGGCGCGATGAACGGATGTGCCACAACGGTGGTCGCTCCCGGCAGGTTCTCCACCGCTACCTCCGGCACCTGAACCGGCGAGAACCCCGGGGTCAACAACTGACTCCGGTCGTATCCCTGCCCATTGGCCACCTGCGAGTAATCGGGTGAGAATGTCTCCGCGGCGGCATTTCCCGCCCCGAGCGCCATGATCCCCACGCCGACCCCGACCGCGATCCCACCACCGATAATTGCTCGCCTCATGACCCCGATTCTGCGGAACCGCTTGTCACCGGCACAGACTTGGACTCGAGCTGATTGATCTCCTCGAGCTTCTCGCTCCCCGTCTGCCGAGGTCGATGATCTCATCGAGTGCGCTGCGGGCTACCTCGAGGAACTTCTGCCGAAAGATCAGGAACGTCTCGCCCTCGGTCTCGGCGGCAACTGCACGCGCTGATAGATCTGGGGCCGAGTCTGCGTGGGACTCCGCATAACTGCGGACCCGCTGCAGCAACCGGCTCAATTGCCGGACCAGGTCGTCCGCAGCCTGCGCGACCGTGTCGGGGCCGTCGAGGATGACCCGATCGCTTGCTCGACGCGCAGCTCCAGTACCTGAGTGTCTTTGTGCGCCACATCTTGTCGCGCCCGCACCCATTCTCCGCGTACCGTCGCCCATTCCGGGCGACGGTACTTCTATGGTCTGTCAGCCCAGGCGGGTGGGCAGCGGAGCGAGGGTGTAGTTCTGCCAGATGTAGTTGTCCATCTGATGTTGATCCCCGGACAGGTTCACCACGCGATCGACCTTGCCGTCGGAATTGAAGTGCCACACCAGCGCCCAGATGGTGTCGACCCCGCCCTCCCCGGCGGTGGAGTAGCCGCGGTGGATGTCGACCACGTACTCGTCGTTGGCTTCGAGGAAGAAGGTCTCGGCTTTCATTCCAGCCTTGGACAATTCGTTGAAGAACGCGACGACCTCGTCGATGCCGTGTTTGGTGCCCGAGAGGGCGTGATGGCCGGGAATGGTCCAGGCGATATCGTCGGTCAGCACCGCGCGCATGCCGTCCAGGTCGTATTCGGCATAGGCGGCGAAGAAGGCGTTGATGGCGGCGATCTTCGGGTTTTGTTCGGTCACAACATATCTCGTTCTGTTCAGTGCGCCATGGCGCGGAATTCGGTGTGCAGAGCGTCTTGCAGGCGCTCGAAGGTCTCATCGACCGATTCGGGGAGGCCGAAGCCTCCGGCGGATTCCAAGGTGACGATGCCGTGGCAGAGGGTGCGAACCATCCGTACGGCATGGATGAGGTCGGTGTCGGACAGGTGATAGCCGCGCAGCGCCGAGGTGAGGACCTGGTAGGCGCGAGTGGCGGTGTGGATGTAGGCGTTATCGCCGGTGGCGGGCGCGACAATGCCCGCGGTGTAGCGGCCCGGATGGGTGCGGGCGTACTCGCGATAGGCGGTGCAGATCGCGCGTAGAGCGTCGCGACCGGACAGCCCCGCAGTGGCGTCGGCCAGCACGGTGGCCAACTCGCCGACCGACAGCACTGCCAGCTCACGTCGTACGGCCTCGAGGTTGTCGATGTGTTTGTACAGACCGGGCAGGGAAACGCCGCAGCGCTGCGCCACCGCCGCCAAGGTGAGCCGTTCCAGGCCCACCTCGTCCGCGACGAGCGCGGCTTCGGCGATGATTCGCTCGGGTGTGAGACCAGCGCGCGGCACCGGGTTACCGGTCCTTCCGGCTCAGGGCCACACCGGTACCGGTGATGAAAACGAGCAGCAGAGGTCCGGACACGTAGGCAAGAGTAGCCAGCGACTGAATCAAGAACAGATACCCGATCCCCGAAGCCGCGATCGCCACCGCCATGGCAATGGCGGTGTAGCGCAACCAACGCGGCAACAGCCCGCTGAGCACCGCAGCGACCCCGAGCCCGGCCAACAGGAACATCTTCACCCCGTCGAACCGGCTCACCAGCTCGAACAGCAGATGCGCGGTGTCAGGCGAGCCGGTACCCGCCAGCGCCACGCCGAGCAGGAACTGCGTGAACGAAATCACCGCTGCCGCAACACCGCTCACCGCCGCGAGCCGAGCGACCAACGGTGAGCGCGCCGAGCGCGCCAGCGCCACCGAAACAACCGCCAACCCGATCGCGGGCAGCCCTTCGGTCAACAGGAACTGCGTGGTGAAAGCGGTGCTGTGCCCGGACAATTCGCGCACGATATCGCTGCCGGAATCGGCGAACACCGGGGCGGGCGCGCCAACCGCGAGCCCGGCTATCCAGGATCCGGAGTAGGCGATGCCGACGACGGCGGGGAGAGAGGTCAGAACGTGGTGGCGGTGAGCGACGGCGGTGGACATGAGGGCGACTCCCGGTTGGTTAATGCGACTAACTAGAAGTTAATACACTTAACTTCAGGGCGCAAGCCCTACCGGCCTGTCGTCGCACACCGAAGGCGCGCGTGGTCGGGCGTCGCGCAATCGCGTCGCAAGCCGCATGTCAGAGCGATGCAAGGGGAGTCGAAAAGGCTTGATCCATGAGCGAATTCGATGTTGTGATCGTCGGCGCGGGGCCGGTCGGCCTTCTCCTCGGTTGTGAGCTGGGTCTGGCGGGATGCTCGGTTCTGGTGCTCGAGCGGGAGAGCGCGCCGCACTCCCCGTGGCGGGCCGAACCGCTCGGGAATCGGGGCCTGTTCTCCACCTCGATCGGGGCTTTCGACCGCCGTGGACTATTGCCCGCAGTGCGCAAGGCGTCGGGTCTGCCCGGAGGTTTCGATGCCGACGAACCGTCGAGGGTGCGATTCGCGGGCCATTTCGCGGGCATGGGGATCAATCCGGCGAATATCGACTTCGATGCCCTGCCGTATCGATTGCCCAGTCCCGCACCGGATTCCATGATGAGCAGCCTGGACGCCATCGAGACGGTGCTGTCCGAGCGGGCGAGCGAACTCGGCGTTCAGGTTCGCTATGGTGTCCCGGTTTCAGGCATCGCGCAGCATGACCGGGGCGTCAGCGTGCGCAGCGGGGATCGTGAGTTCCAGGCGCGGTGGGCAGTGGGCTGCGACGGCGGACGCAGTGTGGTCCGCAAGCTCGCCGGATTCGAATTCGTCGGTACCGAACCACAATTCACCGGGTACAGCGTGCTTGCCTCGATCGCCGAACCGCATGAGCTGAGATCCGGATTCACGCTGACTCCGACGGGGATGTATCTGCTGCGGCCCGATGGGCTCATCAGCATGATGGACTTCGACGGTGGTGCGTTCGACCGCGCGCGCCAGCCGACACTCGATGAGTTGCAAACGGTGTTGCGCCGGGTATCGGGCACCGCGGTCACCCTGAACGAAGTTCACTACGCCTCGACCTTCACCGATCGGGCGATGCAGGCGAGCACCTATCGGCGCGAGCGGATTCTGCTCGCGGGCGATGCCGCCCATATCCACTCACCGCTCGGTGGGCAGGGCCTCAATACCGGCGTGGGCGATGCGATGAACCTGGGGTGGAAGCTCGCGGCGACCGTGCGCGGGGACGCGCCCGACGGACTCCTCGACACCTATACGTGTGAGCGCCACCCCATCGGCGCGCACGTACTCGACTGGTCGCGCGCGCAGGTGACAGCCATGCGCCCGGATCCCTATGGCAAGGCGATTCAGGCCGTGATCCGCGACCTCATCGCGACCCGCGACGGATCGACCTACGTCTTCGAGACGATCGCGGGTCTGTCGACCCGGTACGACCTCGACGACGCGCACCCGCTGATCGGACGCAGCGCCCCGGACTTCCGACTCGACGGCGGCACCCGCCTCGCCGACCTGATGCACCACGGCCTTGGTGTCGCCTTGGATTTCTGCGGCGATCACCAACTGGAAAGTTCGGTGTCTCACTGGCGCAACAGAATTCGATACACGACCGCTCGGGTGCGAAACGACCTCGGCTTGGCCGCCGTGCTGATCCGGCCCGACGGCATCGTCGCGTGGGTCGGCGAAGGTGACATCGACCCGGCCGCGTTCGAGCGCGCGGCCACCCGCTGGTTCGGCACCGCGGAATCGTGAACCCAGAGTCACCCGGCCAGGAACGACAGGCGTACGTGCCGGACTGGGTTGTCGATATTGAGGTCGACGAGGGCAACCGATTGCCATGTGCCCAAAGCCATTTCGCCACCCAGCACCGGAATGCTCGCGTACGGGGCGATGAGTGCGGGCATGACGTGCGAGCGGCCGTGGCCGGGGGAGCCGTGGGCGTGGCGCCAGCGGTCATCGGCGGGCAGCAGGTCCCGCAGGGCCGCGAGCAGGTCGTGGTCGCTGCCCGCGCCGAGTTCGATCAGGGCGATTCCGGCGGTGGCGTGCGGAACGAACACGTGCAGCAGACCATCGCGGTCGGCGGCGGTTTCTCGCAGGTAGGCCGTGCATTGCGGGGTGAGATCGTGCACGACCTCGGACCGGCCGGTCTTCACATCGATCAGGGTGCTCTGCATGGGTTCGATTGTGCACCGTCGGCGCCCGGCCGCTCCGGAGATACGAAGCGGCCGTCCTCCTCGGATTCGGAGGAGGGTGCCGTGGTTCAGGCGACGGCGGTGCCTTCGAGCTCGACCAGCTGGCCGGGGATCGCCAGGCGGGTCACCCCCAGCATGGTGGTCGTCGGGGCCACACCTGCGGCTCCGAGCCGCCCGGCGAGCACCCCGTAGTGCGGGAACAGTGCGTCCACATCGGTGGTGTACACGTTCAGGCGAACGAGGTTCGCCAGCGACATCCCGGCTTCGCTGAGCACGGCTTCGAGGTTCTCTACAGCCAGTTCGAGCTGAGCCGCCATATCGCCCTCGTGCTCGGGGCGGCCGTCCTTGCTCATCGCGGTCTGCCCCGAAATGTACAGCGTCCGTGACTCTCCGGAAACGATCTCGCCCTGGTTGAAGCCCATCTCCTGCGACCAGGTCACCGGGTTGACTGCCGTGCGTTCCATTGCCACTCCAATCGTTGCGCTCGAGCGCCCGGGGCCCGATGGCCACCGTCGTCGACGCTCGAGAGAAGAGATTTCCAGCGATACATGACATCCTGTGTCATGTTTTCCGGAGAGAATCGAAGCTGTGCGCGCCGATAGGTTGGTCTCGCTGGTACTGCTCTTACGCCAGCGCGGCCGGATGACCGCGGACCAGCTGGCCAGTGAGCTGGAAGTGTCCGTTCGCACCGTGCTGCGCGATATCGAAGCGCTGTCGACGGCGGGCGTGCCGGTCTACGCCGATCGCGGCCGGCACGGCGGCTTCTCGCTGCTTCCCGGCTTTCGCACCGAACTGACCGGCCTGAACCACCATGAGGCTCTCGCCTTGCTCACCGCCGGATCAGGCCGGGGCGAAAAGGCTTTCGGGCTCAGCTCGGCCCTTGCCTCGGCGATGCGCAAGGTCGTCGACGCGCTACCAGAAGGCCATCGAGCCACTCTCGACGATGCCGCCAAACGGTTCCTGGTAGAGCCGGAGACCGACCTGCTCTCACGGCGAGCAGGCACCGAGCAAGTGGCGACCGGAGTAATGGACGAGGCGCGGCACGCCGTACTTGCCGGACACAAACTCCGCTTCGAGTACGCCGCACCCGACAAGACGCCGCGCTGGCACACCGTCGATCCACTCGGGCTCGTCACCGTCCGCGACCGCACCTACTTGCTGGCGACGAAGTCCGGGGAGGATCGCACCTATCGTTTGTCGCGAATGTTGTTCGCGGAGAAGCTTTCCGAGCCTGCCGAGCGCCCCGCCCAGGTGGACCTCGACCGGATCTGGGCCGACCGAAGCGCACGCTTCCTCTCCGAGGACCACATCCCGGTCCTGATCAGAGTCAAGTCCACCCGCCGAGAAGAGCTGCTCAACACCACCCGCAGTGTCCGCGCGGAGCACCCCGAACCCGATGACTGGGTTCGCCTCGAAGTGACATTCGAGGATCTGCGACATGCGATTTGGGCGATCTGGCAACTCGATACCGCCGCGGAGGTCCTGAGCCCAGATGAACTCCGTACTGCCCTGCGCGAACGCGCTCTGGCTGTCGCCGCACGATACGGGCCCTGACCTTACGAATTCACCAGTCGGACAATCGCGGCCGCGACCTGCTCGGGCTGTTCGGCGGGGATGATGTGCTGGCAGGCGGCATCCTCGAAATGCGCGCCGACCTGTTCGGCGTATCGGCGCTGATATTCGCGCAGGGTATCGAGATTGCGGGCCTGATAGCGCGCGGCACTGGTCGAAGACAGGACGATGATGCCGGATGTCGGGGGTTGTGTTGGGCGGCTGCGGAATTCGTCGATCGCCGCCGCGACGGCCGCGATCTCATGCCGGGTGCGGGCGAGGTCGGCGGGGGTGAAATCCTCCGACAGCATGGTGGCGTAGGTGTCGGCGGGGAAGTTGCGTCCGTAGGAGCGGGTCAGCAGTCGCATGAGCGGCGGGTAGTGGCTCAGTGCCTGCTGTACGGCGAGAATGCGATCCGTCTTCTTGGCGGTCGGAGCCCAATTGTCGTACGTGGGAGCGTTTTCCGGTGTCGGGTCGAGCAGGACGAGCCCGGCCGGGCGCAGCGTTTCCGCGGCGCGGCGCACGATCAGCCCGCCCATACTGTGCCCCACCAGAATCAGCCGGTCCGGTGCGAGCGCCTCGACCAGCGCCACCAGGGTGGCGGCCATGTCGTCGATGCTTTGAGGTGCGGCGGGGGCGGCGCTGCGGCCGCGTCCCGCTCGGTCGTAAGTGACGGTGCGCGCATCGTCTCGCAATAGCGGCACGACCCGATCCCAGAGGGTGCGCCCGGCTCCCGCGCCGGACTCGAACACCACCCAGGTCCCCCCGCTCCCGGCCTCTTCGAAGTAGATGTCGTTGCCGTGCACTGTCATTCGGCGCCCAGGCGTATCCCGCATGGCGGCTTCCTCCCAATCGATCCCAACTTTGGGAACGGTACCAGGAATGGGATAGTTGCGATATGGACCCGACAGAGCTGCTGCTGCACCCGGTGCGATTGCGCCTCATCCACGCACTGGCCGGTGGCCGATTGCGCACCGCGGGCGAGCTGTGCGAGCGCCTGCCCGATGTGCCCCGCACCAGCGTCTATCGGCACCTCGGTCTACTCACCGAGGGGGGCATGCTCGAAATCGGCGACGAGCGCCGCGTGCGCGGCGCCGTCGAGCGCTCATACCGCCTACGCCCCGACCGCCCAGCCGTCCCCTCCGACGCCCCGATGACCGTCGAAGACCACCGCCAAGGATTCGCCGCCGCCATGGCCGTCCTGATCGCCGAATTCAACGCCTACCTCGACCGCCCCGACGCAAACCCGATCGCCGACTCGGTCGGCTATCGCCAGGGCACCCTCTGGCTCACCCCTGAAGAACTCGACACCATGCTCACCGGTTTCCGCGACATCGTGGCCCCACTCGCCGCAAACGAACCCGAGCCGGGCCGGCGACCGTACTTGATCAGCCCGATCCTGTTCCCAGGCGAGGAACCACCGGTGCCGAACTGAAGGCATTCGCCCATACGGACCTATGCTCGGTGGCCGTGACCGCCGACGAGATTCCCAAGCGCCGTTTCCTGGTGTGCTACGACTACGGAATGGGCGGCCTGTGGTGGTGGATTCACGCCCGCTCGGCCCGCGAGATCACTGAAACATTCGCGGAGACAAAGGTTATCGAGGATACGACGCGATTCTCGGAGGAGTTCACACGCAATCTGACCGAGGTCGACATCGATGAGCCCAGCCCGCCGGGCTTACAGGATCTTCGTGAGCAACGAGACGCCCAACGCACCCGCCCGGGCTTCGGAGTGCTAGCCGACCGAGCCGTGCTGTACACCCGCCAACGCTGGAACGAGGCGGAAGACATTGCGGCAGCGCACTACTTCACCGAGATCATCGACGGCTACCGCACCCGCCAGGTGGAGGTCCGCGACACCGGGGAATCGGTCCGAACCGGCCTCGACGACTTTCCCCTGAACCCGCCCATCGACCTGTGGGACCCAGACCTGGCCGCCCACGAAATCACCGCGGCGGAGTTCGAAAAGACCTGGGAGCGTGCGGTTCCCCCACCCGAAGGCTGGTACGGCTGAGCGCGTTTTCGACCGCGTCGTCAGGTTCTCTCTAGTGGTGTCATCTCCGCGCGCAGCGCGGCATTGATGACAACGATGAATTCCGGCGTCCCGGACGGTGCGCGCCGCAACTGAATGGAGGCGCGCTGGTATTTGGTGGCCTGCCTGCCGCGAGCGTTGTGTTGTTAGTGCCAGGATCCGAGCACAATAGTGGGCTGATAGGCCTCAAGCGCCGCGGCGGAGTTCTGCGGCGGTGTGGTCGAGTTCGGCAGCTGCGCGGGAGAGCTCTGCCGCGATGCGAGACAGGTCCGCAACTGGCCTGCCTTTATGCTCGGCCTGAGCAAGGTCACGTTCGATCAGAGAACGGATATATGCGGCCTTGGACAGTCCGAGGCTGACCGCGCGGGCGGCGACACGACGGTCCAGATCGTCTGACATCTTCACCGAGCGTGGTTTGAGTGCCGGATCTGTGTCTTGTCCGAGAGCAATTGGGAGCTCAACCTCGGCCTCGGTGAAGTTCAGACGGTCCAGCAGTTCGTTCACTTCGTCCGGGGTGGTGGGGTCGAGTGGATCAGTCATCGGTGTTCTCCCATTTCTCGAAGTCGGTGAGCCGCTCGCCTGTCAAAGTCCGCCCTGCGATCAGGTACAGATCGCTCCCAGCTATGCGTGCCAGGATTTCTACAGGTTGCCCATGGGCTGTGCGCATCCAAACGACGACGTACTGACTGTCCGTGCTGCGTAGCCAAACCCGGTGCTGCCCGCTGAGCCAGTCGGCGAGCGCGTCGATAACGTCGTCGATGTTGATCCCAGCGACGCCGAGCAGATACGCAAGGCGGTAGTGCCAGTCAATAGCCACGCTTCTGATCCTAACGGGAACTACCGAGAACTACCTAAGAGTTGCTGCACCTCAGGCACTGGATGCTGTGTGTCGCCCCGATTCGGCGCTCCGGTTCTCAGCACGCGATACAGGCGCTGTGGGTGTTGGAGAGCGGTGTACTAGCTTCGAAGTCATACGCTGCGGTGATGGCCGAGGACACTGGAGCGCCGGGGCGTATCGAGGTCGGATATTCGCATCTGTTCGCCGGGGTGGAGTTGCGGCCTGATCGGGATGCCGATGAGTACGAGATCGAGTTCTCGGATGGGTCGGTGGCGCGGGGTGAGGTGCTCGAGGATGTGGGTGGAGGTGGGGTGTTGCGGGTTGAGTCGTATCGGACGGCTGCGGGGACTGAGATCCCCGAGCGGGTTTGGACGTTGCGCGCGGGTGAGGCGGGGGTGTTCAAGCTTGGGCGGGCGTTGTGAGTGGGGCGCGACGTGCGAGGGCTGCTGAGAGGTAGGGGGCGGTTCGGCTGCGTGGGGAACGTGCGACCTTGGCGGGGGTGCCTTGGGCGACTACTTGGCCGCCGTCCTGGCCGCCGCCGGGGCCCATGTCGATGATGTGGTCGGATTTGGCGGCTACGGTCATGTCGTGTTCGGCGATGATGACCGTCGCGCCTGCGTCGACCAGTGAATGTAGTTGGCGGACAAGGACTTCGGTGTCGGCGGGGTGGAGGCCGGTGGTGGGTTCGTCGAGTAGGTAGAGGGTGGCGGCGCGTTTGGTGCGCTGGAGTTCGGAGGCGAGTTTGACTCGTTGGGCTTCGCCGCCGGAGAGTTCGGTGGCGGGCTGGCCGAGGCGGAGGTAGCCGAGGCCCACCCGTTGCAGGGTGGTGAGGGCCCGGTGGGGGGCGGGGGTGTCGGAGAGGAAGTCGGTGGCTTCGTCCACGGTGAGGTCGAGGACCTGGGCGATGTTGTTGTCGCGGTAGGTGATTTCGAGGGTGTCGGGGTTGTAGCGGGCACCGTGGCAGGTGGGGCAGGGGGTGTAGGTGCTGGGGAGGAAGAGGAGTTCGACGGTGACATAGCCTTCGCCCTGGCAGGTTTCGCAGCGGCCGCCCGCGACATTGAAGGAGAATCGGCCTGCGCCGTAGCGGCGCTGTTTGGCTGCGGGGGTGGCGGCGAACAGCTTTCGGACCGTATCGAACAGGCCCGTGTAGGTGGCCAGGTTCGAGCGGGGCGTGCGGCCGATCGGCTGCTGATCGACTTCGACGACCCGGTCGATAGTCGACTCGGCGGTGGCCTGCCTCGAAATCGCGTGCAGGAGCGTCGATTTGCCGGAGCCGGAGACGCCGGTGATGACGGTGAGGACGCCCAGCGGCAGCTCGACATCCAGCGCATGCAGATTGTGTTCGGTGAGATTGCGCAGCTTCAGCGCACCGGTGGGCTTGCGTGGGATGTGCTGGGGTTCAACCGAATCCGGGAACAGATAGTGGCGAGTGGCTGAGTTCTGGATTTCGCGCAATGCGTCCAGTGGCCCGCTGTAGAGCACGTGCCCGCCAGCGGTTCCCGCGCCCGGACCCACGTCGACGATCCAGTCCGCCTGGCGCACCACGTCCATATCGTGCTCGACCAGAAAGACGCTGTTGCCCGAGTCGCGCAGGCGCATCAGTACCGAGGTCAACGCCGCGGTGTCGGCTGGATGTAGCCCGGCCGAGGGTTCGTCGAGCACATAGACCACACCGAAAAGCCCTGAGCGCAGCTGGGTTCCGAGCCGCAGGCGCTGGAGTTCGCCGCCGGACAGGGTCGGGCTTTCGCGTGACATGCTCAGATAGCCGAGCCCGAGCTCAACCGGCACCTCGATGCGGGCGATCAGATCTCGGCTCAGCACCGCCGCAGCATCGTCGCCCGAGGCGTGCGGCCGTAATACCTCCGCCAGCTCGGCCAGCGGCAAGCTCGCCAATTCGGTGATGGTGCGACCGCCAAAGGTCACCGCCAATGCCTCGGGCCGCAGCCGTTCCCCATGGCACAGCGGGCAGGTGCGCGTGGTCAGGAACTGCGCCGCGCTCTTGCGCCGCGCCTCGCTCTTGGATTCGGAGAAAGCCCGCAGCACAAGGTCTTTCGCGCTCGTATAGATGCCTTCATAGGATCGCTGAATGCGCCCTGCCTCGCGCTGGGGTCGCACCGTCACCACCGGCCGCTCCTCGGTGAACAGAATCCACTGCCGCGCCTCGGCGGGCAGATCCCGCCACGGAATATCGATGTCGTACCCGAGCGTCGCGAGAATGTCCCGCAGATTCTTCCCATGCCAGGCCCCTGGCCAGGAGGCGATCGCGCCGTCCCGAATGCTCAGCCCGGGATCCGGCACCATCGATTTCTCGGTCGCCTCGTAGAGCGTGCCCATCCCGTGACACTGCGGGCACGCTCCCTCAACGGTGTTGGGCGAGAACGCGTTCGAATCCAGATGCGCCGCCCCTTCCGGATACCGCCCCGCCCGCGACAGCAGCATCCGCAGATAGTTCGACATGGCCGTCACGGTGCCCACGCTCGACCGCGAGGACGGCACCGCCCGCCGCTGTCCCAGCGCCACCGCGGGCGGCAGCCCGGTCACCTCGTCGACGTCTGGCGTCTCCACCTGCTGCAACAGCCGCCGCGCATAGGGCGCTACCGATTCCAGATACCGCCGCTGCGAATCGGCGTACAGCGTGCCGAACGCCAGTGATGATTTTCCCGACCCGGAGACTCCGGTGAACGCCACCAGCGCATCGCGCGGCAGCACGACATCCACCCCGCGCAGATTGTGCACGCGCGCACGGCGTACCCGGACATACGGATCGACCTCGGGCGACCTCATGGCAGCAAACGCTACCCAGCTTGCCGCGGGCGTGCTCGCGGCGCTCCGGATCGATGTCGGCCGGATCCGATAATTCCTGCGTTGTCGCAAATGCGACAGAATTCTGAAACGTGGATGTGTATGTTGGTGCGGTGCTATTAATGACGGGATACCTAAGAATAGGGCAATAATTTCGAGAATACCCGTCGTGATAGTATCGATATGATGTGAATATCCAGATCGAAGGTGGAGATAATCGGTGACTGCCGAAATTCGAGCAGCCCGCCGGTCCCGGAAGCCGCGTGATCGCAGCGCGCGGGTTCGTACGCTTCCTCAACTGCTGGCAACCGCGGTGGAATGCAATCCCGACGGCCCGGCACTGGTGTCCGGCTCGCGGACACTGACATACGCGGAGCTCGACCAGTGGTCAACGCGAGTGGCACGGACGCTGATCGCCAGGGGCCTGGGCCCCGACGATCGAGTCGTGCTGGCCCTGCCGCGCTCGATCGAGGCGGTCGTCGCGGTGTGGTCCGTCGCGAAGACGGGCGCGGCGTTCGTGCCGATCGATCCGAACTATCCGCCGGCGCGAGTGGCGTATATGCTCGCCGATTCGAAAGCCGTTTACGGGCTGACGAATTCGGAAATACGCCCGCGGCTCGGCGACACACTCGAATGGCTCGATCTGAACTCGCCTTCCTATACGGAAGAATTGTCGCGGACTTCGGCAGAGTCTTTCCTTCTCGCCGAGCGAGTACGCCGAATCCACCTCGGCGATATCGCCTACCTGATCTACACTTCCGGCTCGACCGGTACGCCCAAGGGCGTATCCGTCACGCACGCGGGCTTGGCCGCGCTGTGTGCCGAGCAGGTTCGGCGCTTCGGCGTGCGGGACGAGTCCCGGACATTGCACTTCGCCTCCCCGAGTTTCGATGCCAGTGTCCTGGAATTGCTACTCGCAGTCGGCGCGAGTGCGACGATGGTGATCGCACCCGCCGATTGCTATGGCGGGACTGACCTGGTCGAGGTGCTGCGCACGGGCCGGGTGACCCACGCGTTCATCACCCCGGCGGCATTGGCCGGCCTCGATCCGGCGAATCTGCCCGACCTGGGCACGGTGGTCGTAGGCGGCGAAGCCTGTCCACCGGAGTTGGTCGCCCGCTGGTCCCCGGGCCGGGACTTCTTCAATCTGTACGGCCCCACCGAAACCACCGTCGCGGTCACCATCAGCGAACCGTTGACCACCGGCCACGCCGTCACCATCGGCGGACCGATCGCGGGGATGACGGCCCTGGTGCTCGACGCGAAGTTGTGCCCGACCCCCGACGGCGGCATCGGTGAGTTGTACGTGGCCGGACCCGGATTGGCCCGGGGCTATCACGATCGGCCCGGCCTGACCGCCGCACGATTCCTCGCTCACCCGAATGGCAGCGGCGAGCGCATCTACCGCACGGGCGATGTCGTACGGCGGATCGCGGGCACTCCCGCGTTGCGTTTCCTGGGCCGCAGTGACGCACAGCTCGCGATCCGTGGATTCCGGGTGGAGTCGGGAGAAGTCGATGCGGTACTGGCCGCGGACGAATCCGTATCCTTCGCAACGACTTCGGTGCACCGGGCACCGAGCGGTGACGATGCCCTGGTCTCGTGCGTGGTGCCTGCGCCAGGAAAAGTGATCGACACCGCCGAGCTGATCGCTCGCGCACGCCGCAGCCTTCCCCGCCATGCCGTCCCCGCGGCGATCATGGTCATCGACGCGATTCCATTGACGCCCAGCGGAAAGCTCGATCGCGCGGCGCTGCCCGTCCCGCTCATCGCCGCACGGTCCTATCGCGAGCCGCGTCCGGGCACCGAGCAGATCATTGCCGAGATCTTCGCCGACCTCTTGGGCGCGGGTCGGGTAGGCGCCGATGACGACTTCTTCGAGCTGGGCGGAAATTCGCTGCTGGCAACGCGATTGGTGGCCCGCCTGCGCACGGCCGCACCTGTCCGGGTGGCGGTTTCGCTGGTATTCGACCATCCCACCGTGGCGACGCTGGCGGCCGCCGTCGACGGTCTGGCCGGGACCGCGCCGCAGCTGCCGCTGATCGCGCGCGAGCGGGATGAGCGAACGCCGCTGTCCATCCCGCAGCAGCGTATGTGGTTCCTGGCGCGCCTGGACCCGGATTCGCCCGCACACAATATTCCGGTGGCCCTGCGCTTGACCGGTGAATTGAATACGGCCGCAATGGAATCGGCGATGCGCGATGTGCTCGACCGGCATGAGGTGCTGCGCACGGTGTATCCCGAACACGACGGTGCCGGATATCAGCACATCGTGCCCGCATCGCAGGTTCCGCTGGACCTCACACCGGTCGAGGTGGCGAGTGCGGGCGTGGCGGCGGAGCTGACGGCGTTGGCGGGCAAGGGATTCGATGTCGTTCGGGAAGTACCGTTGCGCGCTCGCCTGTACCGCGTCGCCGAGGGCGAGTTCGTGCTGGCGGTGGTCATCCACCACATCGCGGCCGACGGCTTCTCGCTGGCCCCGCTGACTCGTGATCTGATGACTGCCTACGGCGCTCGCCTGCACGGCGGTGCGCCGACCTGGACGCCGCTGCCGGTCCAGTACGCGGACTTCGCGATCTGGCAGCGGGAATCACTTGGTGTGGCAACCGATCCGGAGTCGCCGCTGGCCTCGCAGCTCGGATATTGGCGCGACGCCCTGGCCGCTGCTCCGTCGTTGCTCGACCTGCCCTCTGATCGCCCGCGCCCGCTGGTCGCGAGCAATCGTGGCGCGGCCCATCGCTTCGAGATGGACGCGCATCTGCACCGCGCTCTCGAACAGCTCGCTCGTGATCACGGCGCATCGCTGTTCATGGTGGTGCACGCCGCGCTGGCGGTGCTGCTGACCCGCCTGTCCCGCACCGACGACGTGGTGATCGGTGCACCGGTGGCCGGGCGCGGTGATCAACGCCTTGACGATCTGGTCGGCATGTTCGTCAATACCCTCGTATTGCGCACTCGCACAGCCGGTTCCGACACCTTCGAGCAGCTGCTCGCCCGGGTGCGCGAGACCGACCTGGGTGCGTTCGCACACGCGGACCTACCGTTCGAGCAGTTGGTGGCCGAGCTCGATCCGCCTCGATCGCAGGCGCACCATCCGCTGTACCAGGTGGCGCTGTCGTTCCAGAACTTCGAGGGCGGGACGCTGCGGTTGCCCGGGCTGACCATCGACGCGGTCGACCTCGGCGATAACGCCACCCTGCTCGATCTGCACCTGTCGGTTGTCCCGCAACGGGATTCCGGTGGTCCGGCCGGTCTGCGCTGCTCGTGGCGCTACGCGACCGATCTGTTCGACGAAACGACGATCGCCGCGCTGGGGCGACGACTGACCGCCCTGCTCACGGCCGCGGCCGCCGCACCGCACCGGCCTGTCGGGGATCTACCCCTGCTCGAGGAACCCGAGCGGCGCGCAGTGCGGCAATCGGCAGCGGGACTTGATGTTTCGATGCCGCCGCGACTGCTGCTGGACGGGTTTACCGCACACGCGTACCGGGAACCGCATGCGACAGCCGTGACCTGCGACGACCGATCGCTGTCCTACGGTGAGCTGTCCCGGCGAGTGAATCGACTGGCGCGCGAGCTGATCCGCGCCGGGGTGGGACCCGGCGAGACCGTCGCGCTGGCGGTACGACCGGCGCTGGAACGGGTACTGGGTATGTATGCGATCGTGCAGGCCGGTGCCGCGTATGTGCCGATCGACCCCGATCAGCCCACCGCTCGCGTGCTCGAGCTGCTCGAAACCGCTGACCCGATGTGCGTGCTGACCACCGCCGACCACCCGGTCGATGTCGGTGACCGGCCGGTGTTCTACGTGGACAAGCTGGTGAACTCCGTTGCGCTGGAAGATGTTTCGGATGCACCGGTGGTCGATGCCGAGCGACCGCGCCCCCTGCGCGAGGATGACCTGGCCTACATCATCTTCACCTCCGGGTCGACCGGACGCCCCAAAGGGGTGGGTGTCACGCACCGGGCCATCGTCAACCAGATCGCGTTCATGACCGCGGAGTATCAGCTGAACGCCACCGACGCGTTCCTGCAAGTGGTGCCTTCGACCTTCGATGCCTCGCTCATCGGCTATTTCGCACCGCTCGGTGTCGGCGCGCACCTGGTGATCGCCTCCGCCGAAGGCCGTCGCGATCCCGTCTACCTCGCGGAAACCATTGTGCGGCACGGGGTGGCGACGATCACCACCGTACCGGCGATGCTCCAAGCACTGCTCGAGTCGGTCCCGGCCCGGACCCTGTCGACACTGCGCGCGGTGTGGGTGGGCGGCGAGCCGCTGTCGGAGGCGACCATCACCCGGTTCACCGCCGCGACCACGGCCCGGTTGCACAATCTGTACGGGCCGACCGAGGCCGCGGTGTCGATCACCGCCGCCGATGTGACCGATACCCGCGACGGTGGGGTACCGATCGGGCGTCCGCACTGGAATTGCTCGACCTTGGTGCTCGACGAACGATTGCACGAGGTCCCGCCGGGCACACCCGGTGAGCTGTATCTGGCGGGTGTGCAGTTGGCCCGCGGGTACGTCGGTGAGAACGCGCGCACCGCAGAGCGTTTCGTCGCCGATCCGTACGGTCCCGCGGGCACGCGAATGTACCGTACCGGCGATCTCGTTACCCGGACTGCGGATGGTGATCTGAAATATCTGGGGCGCACCGACTTCCAGGTGAAGCTGCGCGGGCAGCGCATCGAGCCGGGTGAGGTCGAAGCGGCCCTCTGCGCGCATCCGGCGGTGACCGGTGCGGTGGTGATCGTGCGCGCCGAGCAGCTGGTCGGGTATCTGCGCACCGCGTCCGGGACGACGCCGGATCTCGCAGCGATCCTCGCGACCGCGCGGAAGCGGTTGCCGGGTTACATGATTCCCTCGCATCTGACAGTGCTCGATGAATTCCCGCTGGGTCCGAGCGGAAAGGTGGATCGCGCGGCCCTGCCCGATCCGCAGCTGCCGGTCCGTGAATATCGCGCTCCGCGAACAGCCGACGAACATCTCGTCGCCGAGGTGTTCGCCGCGGTGCTGGGCATCGATCAGGTCGGGCGGGACGACGACTTCTTCACCCCTGGCGGGACTTCGCTCTCGGCGATCCGATGCCGCGCGACACTGGCCGAGCGGCTCGGCGCCCCCGTCGCGCTGCGCGACCTGTTCACCTACCCTCGGGTCGCCGAGCTGGCCGCGGCATTGCGGGGTGAGACACCCTCGGCGGCAATGGAACCGGATCTGCGGGCAGACGCTGTGCTGGACGCGGCGATCACCACCGTCGACAGCGCACCGCCGCGCACGGGTGATCCCGAGGCGATCCTGCTGACCGGCGCGACCGGATTCCTGGGCGCTTTTCTGCTGCGCGAACTGCTCGACCAGGCCCGAGCCACCATCTACTGCCTGGTCCGAGCCGCCGACGCCGACACCGCCCATGCCCGCATCGTCTCCAGCGCCCGACGCTATCGGATCGATGTAACCGCGCACAGCGCTCGAATCGTCGCCGTGCCAGGCGATCTCGCCCAACCGCTACTCGGATTGGATCCCGAGCGCTTCGACGACCTGTCTCGGCGGCTGGACGTGATCTACCACAACGGTGCGCAGGTCAACCATCTCGAACCGTACTCCCGAATGCGCGCCGCGAATGTCGCAGGCACCGCCGAGGTCCTCCGCTTGGCCGCATACGGCAGGGTTACACCGATTCACTATGTGTCCACGAGCTCCATCCCCGCTGGTCCGCCGCCGCTCTCCGGTCCGACATCGGGCGTACCCGGCTATGTGCTGACCAAGTGGATCGCCGAAGAACTGGTCCGCGCCGGTGCGCGGCGCGGCATTCCCACCACGATCTACCGGCCCGGCCTGATCACCGGCGATTCCCGTACCGGTGCGACCGCGACCGACGACGCCTGGTGGACGATGCTGCGCGCCATGCTGCTTGTCGGGCAGGCACCGGATCTGCGTGCCGGTGCGGTAGAGATGGTTCCGGTCGATCATGTGGCCGCCGCTATCGTGCGATCGAGGCAGTCACACGCCGCGACGACACCCGTCGAGCTGATTCCCCGCCATGCCGTCTCGATTCGGATGATCATGGACGAGGTGCGCCGGCGCGGTTACCGCATGCGGATCGTCGATCCAGCCCGCTTCGTCGCGGCCCTGACCGATCTCGCCGAACACCGCGCAGCCGAAGGCGATGACACTCTCTCTCGCGCTGCGGCTTTGAGCATCAACTACACCGCACCTCCGCGCGCCCGCACCGACCGTCACCCGGGGCGCACCGATATCCGTTGCCCCGCAGTCGATTCCCACGCCCTCGCACGCTACTTCGACTTCCTCATCGATGTCGGCTTCTTCCCGCACCCCTCCGCCGAACCGCTCCTGCCGATGGCAGACCCCGCAACCCGCGAACAGTCCGCCAAGGAAGCCTGCTGACTAGGACGCGACCACCGTCCCCTGGTGGTAAAGAATCGTCCAGTCATTCGCGGTCCGCTTCCAGACGGTCAGGCGTCGGGTAAGGCGATCATCCTGTCGCAGGGTGTAGGTGAGTAGATAAGTGTCCGAGGCGATTTCGCGCAATTGGAAGTCGCTGGTCTCCCACGGATCCTCCTCGGGGCGACCCTGCTCGGCCGCCAGCCGCCGCTGTTCGAGGGTAGCCCAGACAAATTCCCGGCTGTACCGCTGCCCCGACGCCCCGGTCTCCCAGAAGTCCGGTGCCGTGGCCCGCTCGAAGTCTTCACGTGACGTGCCGAATTCGGGATGGTGGAAGATCGGCTCCCGGCATTTCAGCTCGGCGAGGACACCGTGCAGGTGAGCTGCGGTCTGGCGATCGGGTTCGGAGGCCGGGAGTTCCATGATGCGAGCCGAGTTTACTGCGCGTTTCGGCGGGCGCGACGTCGTCGTTGCAGGCCGGGGTGGATTCCGGCCGGAAGGTTCGCGTGTGCGGCGATGCGATGCAGAAGGGGGACGAGCAGGCTTCGCTCGCTCTCGTCGAGTGGCGCGAGGATCTCCGATTCCAGTGCGTCGGCCTCGGATTGGACCGCCTCGAGCATCTCGCGCGCGTGATCGGTGAGATGCACCGCGTGCGCGCGCCGGTCGTCCGGATGCGGGCGCCGGGTCACCAGTGCGCGTTCCTGTAGCTCGTCGACCAGTCCGACCATCGCATTGCGGTGCACCCGAAGCAGATCCGCGAGTTCTTGCTGACTGCGGCCATCCACGACTGCCAGGTGACCCAGGACCGCGAAGTGAGCGGGATCCAGATCCAATCGGGACAGCTGTTCGGTGAACCGATATGCCACGTGATGACCGATCTGCGACAGCAGAAACACCCCCCGCGAGTCCAACGGCCGGTTCACCATGGCCTCACTTTAGCAATCCAACATGACTGCCATCGAACATGATTGACAACTAATTGGATTGTCATTTACTGTGACAATCTAGCACCGCTAGATTCTATCCTTCGGCGGCGCCGAATGCCCTGTCGGACAACGGCTCACCGCCACAACGTCACTGGAGAACCACCATGTCGCGCACAACCATCAACACCGTCCTGGCCGCCGCCGTCGTTCTGTTCACCTTCTATCTCGCGATCTCGTTCGTGCTGACCCCCGAGGCGGCTGCCCAAGGCTTCGGGCTGCCCGAGATCCCCGCCGACGGCGGCGGATTCCTCATCGTGAAAGGCTGCCGCGAACTCGCGATGGGCCTGGGCACGGGCATCCTGCTGCTCACGGGCCAACGCCGCGCCCTGGGTTGGGTCTTGCTGATGACAGCCGCCGCCCCGATCGGCGACATGGTCAATGTCCTGGCTCACGACGGCTCCACGGCCACCGCGTTCGGCGTCCACGGTTCTACCGCAGCGCTGATCGCAGTCACCGGCCTGCTGATTCTGCGCGAAACCAGCAACGCGTCCAAGGACCAGCCCCTCGCCGGCCGGGAACCCGCCGTGCAGCCCGCCTGACATCGGCAGACCTGAACGACCGCAATATATTTCACGAACGAGGACTCGATGAAACAGCTCTATTGGGCCGCCGTCGGCTACACCGTGCTGGGACTGCTGTCCGGCCTGTTCTACCGCGAACTCACCAAATCCCACGACTTCACCGGAAAGACCGAACTCGCCGTGGTCCACACCCACCTGCTGGCGTTGGGAACACTGTTCTTCCTGATCGTTCTGGTGCTCGAACACCAACTCGCCCTGTCCGATACCCGCGCCTACCGCTGGTTCTTCATCCTCTACAACGCGGGCGTCCTATGGATGGTGGCGTGCATGACCGTCATCGGCGCAAGGACGGTCCGCGGTGACAGCAAGTACGAGCTGCTGTCGCATCTGGCCGGCGGCGCTCACATCTTGCTGACGATCGGATTCGTGCTGTTCTTCGTCAGCGTCCACCAGGCGATCACCGCACGTCAGCCCGCCCGGAATTGACGGTGGGGATTGCTACAGTCCCGCCATGCGCACAGTCACGTCCAAGGTTCGTATCGAAGCACCCCGAGAGATCGTGTGGGCGGTGCTGACCGATCCCGAATATGTCAGGCAATGGCAGTACGGCAGTGTCCTGAGCACCGACTGGTCGATCGGTTCGCCGATCAGGTTCACCACCGAATGGGAGGGAACCATGTTCGAGCAGTGGGGCACAGTGCTGCTGGTCGATTCGCCCGCGCGGCTGCGGTATTCGCTGTTCGCGCCCCGCCCGGAGCTCGAGGACAAGGCGGAGAACTACTTCACCATGGGGTACGCGCTCGAAGATGACGCGGGCGCGACAGAATTGACGATCACGCAGGAAGATCCCCGCGAGACCGGCGGTGATGAGGGCGACGAGGGGGAGAGCCCCGTGCTCGCGGCCTTGAAGGCCCTTGCCGAATCCGAGGCCGCAAAGCAGCGGGCCTGATACCGCACGTTTGCCATCGGCCGCCGGGCTCGGGCTGTCGGCTCAGAAATGGGTTCGCTGAGGTTCCCCCGCTAATCCGGAGAGCGGATTATCTGGTTCCGGCTGGAACCTGTTGATGGTAACCGCCTTCGAACTCGTCGGGTGATCGCC
>NZ_JBFAXC010000020.1:0-83949 GCF_040680615.1 Nocardia sp. NPDC052001
GCCGCGCGGCATCGTATTCAGCTTGCTGTCTTTGACCGATTTCGGAGGCCCGCAACCGAATTCGGTTGCGGGCCACCACTGTGCGATCTATTCGGGGGCGTTGGTATTCAGCACCCAGTCCGGCTCGCCGTCCTCGGGGAGGTTGCGCAGCTTATCCGGATTGCGCACCACATCGATATTGGTGATGCGGCCGTCATCGATGGTGAAGGAGAACACGCCGGTGTTCTTGCCGTCGAACACCACCAGGCCCGGACGGCCGTTGACCATGATCGAACGACCCCAGCCGCCACCGACCTCGGTCGCGAACCGCAGGAAGCCCACCAGCGTCTCGGCCACCTTGTTCGCACCGTGCAGCGGATGCCGGAAGGCATTGACCTTGCCGCCGCCGTCGGCGGTGAAGGTGACATTCGAATCCAGCACGCCCAGCAGGGCACTCAGATCACCCGAGCGCCACGCCACCGCGAACGCCGACACCACCTTCTCGTGCTCGGCCGGATCTGCCGGGAAGCGCGGGGTGCCGGACTCCACATGCTTGCGCGCGCGAGAAGCCAACTGGCGCACCGCGGCCGGGGTCCGGCCCACCACCTCGGCGACCTCGGGACCGGTCATGCCGAAGACATCCTGGAGCACGAAAGCGGTGCGCTCGGCCGGGGACAGCGACTCCAGTACCACCAGCAGCGCGGTGGTCACCCGCTCATCCTGCGATACCCGATCGGCCGGATCATCCACCCAACTGGTGATCTCCGGCTCCGGCAGCCACTCGCCGACGTACTGTTCGCGCCGCGCCCGCGCCGATCCGAGATGATCCAGTGCCAGCCGCCCCGTCACCGTGGTCAGCCAGGCGCGCAGATTCTCGATCTCCGCACCGTCATTCGTCTCGTAATACCGCTGCAGCCGCAGCCACGCCTCCTGCACCACATCATCGGCATCACTCAGACTCCCCAGCGTGCTATACGCGACCCGCCGCAAATAGCCCCGATGCTCCTCGAACCGCCGCGCCAACTCGGCCTGATCGGGTACCCCGTGCTGTCCGTCGCTCATTGCCGCCTCACCATTCCTGACCACGCGCCCATCCGGACGACCCTCACCAACCAGACGAACCAACTCCCCACACTGTGACATTCCCCAGCTCGGAGCCGGAACGCGACCTCGCCGAGGCAGCGGGTTTTCAGCGGCGGGCGTACGCGACGGTTGCCGCGGTGAGTGCGGTGGCAAGCTGCACTGCCTCGGAGAGCCGGACCGCGCGGCGTAGATCGGCTACGCGCGGGGCCGGGCCATCGCCGAGGGTCGGGCGCATTTCGATGCCGTGGCGGTACTGCGTCAGCCCGCCGAGCTGCACACCCAGCGCGCCCGCCATGGAGGCTTCTGCCACACCGGCATTCGGGCTCGGATGTTTGCCCGCGTCTCGCCGCCAGGCGCGCCAGGCGTCGGCGGATCGGCCGCCGATCACCGGGGCGAGCAGCGTTGTGATCAATCCGGCGACTCGGGCCGGGCCCAGATTCGCGACGTCATCGGTGCGCGCCGCCGCCCAGCCGAACCGGTTGTAGCGCTTGTTTCGATATCCGACCATGGCGTCGAGCGTGTTGATCGCGCGATACCCGAGCAGCCCCGGCACCCCCGCGATCGCGCCCCAAAACAGTGGTGCGACAGTCGCATCCGAGGTGTTCTCGGCAATCGACTCGAGAGCGGCCCGGGCCAGCCCATCCGCATCCAGCAGTTCGGGATCGCGGCCGCACAGGGAGGGCAACAGCTCCCGAGCGCCCGCGATATCCCCGGACTCCAGGAGATCCGCCATTTGCCGCCCGGTCTCGGCCAGGGTTGTTCCGCCCAGCACGGTCCAGGTGGCGGCTGCGATCATCGCGGCTTCGCCGGCCGACCCGCGAATAGCTCGCTGGGCGAGGACTCCCAAGCCAATGACGCCGCCGACCAGTACGACCTCGTGCACAACCCCGGCCAGTCGCTGATCCCGATAGGTGACCTGTTCCAGCTTCATCGCGGTGGTGCCGAACCCGGCCACCGGGTGCCAGCGGCGCGGGTCGCCTAAGACGCGATCCGCCGCGAAGCCGATCAACAAGCCAGCCGCAGCAACACTCCCGGAACGCACCAGCCGAGGTTATCGACTCCGCCGCACCCGGTGGACACCACCTCTACGACAGCGCCGCGATTGTTCGCCCGGTGTGGAGTCAGCGGCGGGTGTTGCCGTAGCGGTCGGCGAGACGGGCTTCGTTCGTCGGAGGTTTCGGAATCGATGGGGTCGGTACCGGTGCCGCGGTTGTGGTGGTGGGTTCCGCATCCGAATCCGTGTCGGCCGGGGTTGTGACAGGCGCGGTGCTCGAAGCCGGTGCGGCCGCCGATTCGGCGCGTTCGCGGCGGCGGGCTCGGATTTCGGCGTAGATGAAATAGCCGAGGCCGAGGGGAGCCATGATGCCGAAGGCCAGCCACTGCAGGCCGTAGGAGAGGTAGGGGCCCGCGTCCAATTGGGGGAGTGGGACGGGACTGAACGCGCCCGGCTGGTTCTCGTCGAGTTGCAGGTAGCCGCCGCGGCCATCGGTGGGGATGGGGGTGAGCGGCAGGTTCAGGACTGTCGAATCCTGTTGGGTGTCAATGGAATAGACCTGGCGGTAGCCGTCCTCGGTGAGCGGCGGCTTGGTGTCCACGATGCCCTCGGAGGCGCGGACCCGGGCCTCGAGATGTTGCGGTCCGGTCGGCGGGGTGGCGATCACGGGCGGGCGGGAGCCGTTCACGGCGGCGACCAGACCGCGATCCACCAGTACGGTGCGGCCGTCGTCGAGGGTGAACGCGGTCAGCACCGAGAACGCCGGGGCCGAATCCAGGTGGCGCAGGCGCACCAGCACCGTGGAATCCGGGACATAACTGCCATTGGCGGTGACCCGCCGCCATTCGGTGTTCTTATCCGAGCCGCCGAACATGGTGCTCACATCGACCGGATCGGCGTGCACCGAATCCGCGATGCGGGTATTGCGCTCGGAGGTCGAGGTGTTCTTGCCCAGCTGCCACGGCGCGAGCACCGAGAAACACAGGTACGCGAACCCGGCGACTACCACCGCGAGAATCACCCAGCTGGGCCGCAAGAGAAACGTGAGCCGACGAAGCATGGAATTACCGGAACTCATGCGCGATCGCCTTCGCCGAGCTGTAGGCGCACCCAGTCGAGCAGTCCCGGCACCGCGGCCTCGATCTGCTCGCGCACCAGCGCGAAATCGGATTGATCCCCGTAATACGGATCGGGCACATCCGTCCCACCGGCGGCCGGATCGAAACTCCGCAGCAGCCGCCGTCGGTCCGACGGCACCCCCATGCGCGCCAGCGCCCGCTCATGCCCGGTATCCAGCGCGATCAGCAAATCCGCGTCCAGATGATCGTCGCCGATCACCGCCGCGCTATGCCCGACCGGATACCCGTGACTCCGCAATTCGGCATTCGTCCGCGGATCCGCCTCATCCCCGATATGCCAGCTCCCGGTTCCGGCACTGCTCACGCGCACCCGATCGGCCAGCCCGGCTCGTTCCAGATGCGCCGCGAACATCTTCTCGGCCATCGGAGACCGGCAGATATTGCCGGTGCAGATGAAGGTCACATGCAGGTCGCCCACGACAGCCATTCTGTCCCGAACCCCTCGAGCCCGGCCACGTAGGGTGTTCGCTGTGCCCGAGCACACCACCCCACGCCCCGCCCCAGCCGTCCCGGCCCGCTCCGAAACCAGCGCCCACGGCTCCCGAACCCATGCGCCGAACACGATGCCGCCCGGCAACGCCGCCATCGCCGCAGCGCGGTGGACTGTCGCGCCCGGCAAGGCGTCAGCCGCCGGGGCGAACGATCGGATGAAATCCGTGCCGTTCGGCGATCTCGCCGCCGACGGGAGCGATTGGCGGTCGAATCTGCCGACCGATGGTGCGGCAGCTGCCGACGCGGGTCACGCGCCGCGAAGCGCTTCGGGTGTGGAATCAAGCGCTTGGTTTTCTCCCGCACGTGAGCATGAGGTCGTCGCTGACCTGGGCCGCGTGCCCGAGAGCGTTTCGGACGTTGTATCGCGTGTCCCGAGCGGGGCGGCGTGTCACGCGGCTGATTCCGTGCACGGCATCGCGCGGGCCGGGCGGCTCGTGCGGTCGATATCTCGACGGGCCGCGAAATGAGCGATGTGGGTGGCGTGAGTGGTCTTGATGATGCGGACTATGCGAAGTTGCGGCATCACGGGGATGTGGAGACTCGGGTGGGGATGATCGATTTCGCGGTGAATGTGCAGGGGAGTGGGCCGCCGGAGTGGTTGCGGGAGCGGCTGGCCGGGCGGTTGGGGGAATTGGGGCGGTATCCGGATGCGGGGGAGGAGCGGGCCGTTCGGGAGGCGGTGGCCGCTCGGCATGGGCGGCGGGCCGATGAGGTGCTGCTGTTGGCGGGTGCCGCCGAAGGGTTCGCGATGCTGCCTCGGTTGAGGTCGAGGCTGGCGGCGGTGATTCACCCTTCCTTCACCGAACCCGAACTCGCACTGCGGGAGGCCGGGGTTCCGGTGGCACGCGTGGTGCTGGAGCCGCCCTACAGCTTGGAATCGGTTGCGGGGCAGGCGAATATACCTGACGGTGCGGTCGGTGCGGTCGGTGCGGTCGGTGGTAAGGCTGAAGCGTCGGTGCTTGGGGCGCGGGGGGCGTGGGTGCCGGAGGCGGCTGACCTGGTTGTTGTGGGGAATCCGACCAACCCGACCTCGGTGTTGCATTCGCGGGAGAGTCTGCTGGCCCTGCGGCAGCCGGGGCGGGTTGTGGTTGTCGATGAGGCTTTTGCGGATGCCGTGGTTGGTGAGACTGAATCACTTGCGGGGGAAAGCTATTCGGACGTATTGGTGCTGCGGAGTCTCACCAAGACCTGGGCGCTGGCGGGGTTGCGGTGCGGGTATTTCCTGGGGCATCCGGATTTGCTGGCGCGGTTGAATCAGGGGCGGGCGCATTGGCCGTTGGGGACATTGCAACTGGAGGCGATCGCCGCCACCTGCACGCCGGAGGCGGTGGCGGAGTCGCAGCGGCTGGCCGAAAGCATTGCGGCGCATCGGGATGCGATGATTCCCCGGTTGCGGGCACTCGGGATCGAGGTGTGCGAACCGGCGCGCGGGCCGTTTCTGCTGATTCGTGTGCCGGATGCGGAACTATTGCACAAGCGGCTGGCGGGCAAGGGGATCGCGGTGCGGCGCGGGGATACCTTCCCCGGGCTGGAATCGGGATTCCTGCGGCTGGCGGTACGGCCCGCGGCGGAGGTGGATGTGCTGATCGAGGCCATCGCCGAGCTCGGGCTCTAGTGAAAACAACTGTGTCGGAGGAGGTTCGGTGATGGCGACGGTGCGATTGGCCGAGGTGATGGCGGCGCTGGACGCGGCGTATCCGCCCGGACTGGCCGAATCATGGGATTCGGTGGGCTTGGTCGCCGGTGATCCGGACGAGGCGGTAGCGCGGGTGCTGTTCGCGGTCGACGCCACCGCCGCCGTGGTCGACGAGGCGATCGCATGGGGCGCACAGGCTTTGGTGGTGCATCACCCGCTGCTGTTGCGCGGTGTCGACACCGTCGCGGCGGATACCCCGAAAGGCGCACTGCTGCACCGGCTCATCCGTTCCGGCTGTGCGCTGTTCACCGCGCACACCAATGCCGATTCCGCCGATCCGGGCGTCTCGGACGCGCTGGCGCACGCCGTCGGCCTGACCGTCACCGGCCCGTTGGAGCCGAAACCGCTTACCGCCCTGGACGAATGGGAAATCATCGTCCCGCACACGCATACCGAACAGGTGCTCGAAGCCCTGTTCATCGCGGGCGCGGGCGGTACCGGAAACTACCGCGACAGCGCCTGGCGTTCGGCGGGCACCAGCCAGTTCCATCCGGTCGAGGGCGCGAACCCCGCCGTCGGCGCGATCGGCGAACTGCACAGTCAGGATGAGGATCGCATCGAGGTGGTCGCCCCGCCATCCCGCCGGACCGCCGTCCTCGCGGCCCTGCGTGCCGCGCACCCGTACGAAGAGCCCGCCTACCACGTCACCGAGCGCGCCAAGCTGCCTTCTACGCGCGGCATCGGCCGCATCGGCGAACTCCCGGCCCCGGAAACCTTGCGCGAGTTCACCGCTCGCGTCCGCAAGGGCCTGCCCGCCACCACCTGGGGCGTCCGCGCCGCCGGTGACCCGGACCGCGTGATCCGCACTGTCGCCGTCTGCGGCGGCGCGGGCGATTCCTTCCTGAACACCGTCGCCCGCCTCGGCGTCGATGCCTACGTCACCTCCGACCTGCGCCATCACCCCGCCGACGAACACCTGCGCGCGGGCGGCCCCGCCCTCATCGACGCCGCGCACTGGGCCACCGAATTCCCTTGGTGCGCACAGGCGGAAGGCGTGGTGCAGGCGGCACTCCCCACCGTCGAGACCCGCGTCTCCGCAATCCGCACCGACCCGTGGACGGTCGGCGCGGCGGATTGTTGACAGCCGTGCGAACGAGGAGTGCTGCTCGCAGCGTGCGGCGCCCCGGATGTCGTGCGTTCAATGCGTGGTGTGCGCGCTGCACCGTGGGCGCGCGATTCGGGTTGGGTGGCTGAACTTTTCGTGCGATCGGTGGCGCGTGCTGCGGGGAAACCGTCGAATCAGGTGCTCGATCGCACGAGAAGTTCAGTGATTCAGCCTTCGCTGACGATCGTGGGCTCGTGTGCCACAGGGAAATTCACCGAGTTCGCGATGAAGCAGCGCTTATGCGCCTCCCCGTGCAGTTGCCGCGCGGTGTCGATCATGCCGGGCTCGCGCACGGTGACGCGGGGGCGCAGGGTGACCAGCTGGAAGCGTTCGTCGTCCATGACGCCGACGGCGGTGTCGTGATAGTCGGTGACCACCACGCCCGCCTCCGCGCACAGGTGCAGGTACCAGAGCATGTGACAGTCCGATAGCGACGCGACCAGCAGTTGTTCCGGATTCCAGCGCGCTTTGTCGCCCCGGAATTTCGGATCGGCGGTGGCCGGAATGCTCGGCCGCCCGTCCGCGAGCAGTTCGTGATTTCGCGTGTAGTCCCGGTATCCGGTGGTCGCGCCGGACCACGTGACCTCGACCTCATAGCGGTGTTCGCCCATATATCGACCCTGACATATCGGGCTGGTCGCGCGCCCGTGGATTTTCCGCGCGCCCCGGCCGGTCGCGATCAAATGTCCAGGTTGCGGTGGGGTTGGACAATCCGGCTGGCTCGGACGGGTACGGTGGGAGTCTTGCACCGTCCATAGCGTCCAGGAGACCTTCCGCGTTGAATGCCGAACCTTCGATCCAGTCCAAGCTGCTCGACCTCGCCGCCGTCGACGCCGAACTGACCCGGATCGAGCATCGCCGCAAGGTGCTGCCCGAGGAGCAGGAGGTGCAGCGGCTGGAAGCCGAGCGGACGGCCCGCAAGGACGCGTCGGTGAAGGTGGAAATCCTCATCGACGATCTGGACCGCGATATCCGCAAGCTGGAAGGCGAGATCGACGCCGTCCGCAAGCGTGAGGACCGCGACCGCGGCATGCTGACCTCGGGTTCGGTCGGCGCGAAACAGCTTTCGGAGCTGCAGCACGAGCTCACCAGCCTGGAGCGCCGCCGCAAGGTGCTCGAGGATGACGAGATCGACGTCATGGAGCGCCGCGAGGCCGCCGCCGCCGATCACGCGCACGCCGGCGCCAACCTCGACAAGGCCGAAGCCGATCTGATCGATGCCGAACGCCGCCGCGATGACGCCGTCGCCGACCTGAACGTCGCCCAGCAGCGCTGCGAATCCGACCGCGCCGCCCTGTCCGGGAGCTTCCCCGCCGACCTGCTCGCCGCCTACGAGAAGCAGCGCGCCACCGCCGGTATCGGCGCGGCCCTGCTACAGGCCCGCCGCTGCGGCGCCTGCCGCATCGAACTCGACCGCGGTGAAATCTCCCGCATCGCCAAAGCCGCCCCCGACGCCGTGGTCCGCTGCCCCGAATGCAACGCGATCCTGGTGCGCACCAAGCACTCCGGGCTGTAAACACCCGCCCTGCGCGGCCCCGGTGGCCGGAATCGAATTCGCTGAGTCGACGTTGCCGCTGTTCGGCGGTGGCGCGGGTGGCGTCACCGATGCCGGGCGGTCGGCTGGCAGGATGTGGCGCAGTCGGAGTTGAGCCGGGTCCGCGGACCCGGATCGGACGTTCCCTCGGCGGAATCGCGACAGTGGAACCGTCGGGCGGCAGACACCTTTGGAGGGTGAGAAGCGGTGACGGACAAGGTTGTGGTCGAGGCTGACGGTGGGTCGCGGGGGAATCCCGGGCCCGCCGGGTACGGGGCGGTCGTCTGGGATGCCGGGCGCGAGGCCGTGCTCGCCGAGCGGAAGGAATTCCTCGGGGTCGCGACCAATAACGTCGCCGAATATCGCGGGTTGATCGCCGGGCTCGAGGCCGCCGCCGAACTCGGTGCGCGCGAGGTTTCCGTGCGGATGGACTCCAAGCTGGTCGTCGAGCAGATGGCCGGGCGGTGGAAGGTCAAGCACGAGGCCATGATTCCGCTGGCGGATCGGGCTCGGCGGCTGGTCGCAGGGTTCGATCGGGTGAGTTTCGAGTGGATTCCGCGTAAAGAGAATTCGCATGCGGATCAGCTCGCCAATGAGGCCATGGATGACGCGGAAGTCGTCGGTGAGGTGCGGAACGCGCTGAACCAGCCGGTGGCGGAATCGTCCTCCGCGCAACGAGACTCGGGCTCCCGTGCGGCGTCGGATCTTGCCGCCGCTGCCGAACTCTCGGACCCGCTCGCCGCTACTCGGGGTCCGGCGGTGGCCAC
This sequence comes from Nocardia sp. NPDC052001, assembly GCF_040680615.1. Taxonomy (NCBI): domain Bacteria; kingdom Bacillati; phylum Actinomycetota; class Actinomycetes; order Mycobacteriales; family Nocardiaceae; genus Nocardia; species Nocardia sp. NPDC052001. The sequence goes on from NZ_JBFAXC010000020.1 coordinate 8,790, forward strand.
TACTTCTGCGGACACCGGAACAGCCGCACCTTCCGATCGGGCGGGCACCACGCCCGCGGCGAAGGGGACTTCGACGCCCGCGCCGGGGTGGACCGGGGCGGTGGGGCGGCCTACTCGGCTATTGCTGTTGCGGCATGGGCAGACGGAATTGTCTGTGGAGCGCAGGTATTCGGGGCGGGGGAATCCGCCGTTGACGGAATTGGGGCGGCAGCAGGCCGCCAATGCGGCGAAAATGCTTGCGGGTAAGGGGAATATCGCGGCGATCGTGTGTTCGCCGCTGGGGCGGGCGCGGGAGACGGCGGAGGCGGCCGGGAAGGCGCTCGCGTTGCCGGTGCGGGTGCTCGACGGGTTGATCGAGACGGATTTCGGTGCGTGGGAGGGGCTTACGTTCGCCGAGGCGCGCGATCACGATCCGGAATCGCATGCGCGCTGGCTGGGAGATCCCGCGGTGGCCCCGCCCGGCGGTGAGAGTTTCGATCAGGTGCGCGAACGCGTCGAAAGCGTGCGGCGCGATCTGGTCGCGCTGTATCCGGGCGCGAATGTGCTTGTGGTGAGCCATGTCACGCCGATCAAGATGCTGTTGCAACTCGCACTCGGCGTGGGCCCGTCGCTGCTGTATCGCCTGCACCTGGATTTGGCGTCGTTGTCCATCGCGGAGTTCTATCCCGACGGCGGTTCGTCGGTCCGGCTGGCCAACGACACCTCATATCTCTAGAACACGTCAGGGACGCAGTGTGGCGGTGAGGAATTCGAGTTGGTCGTGCACGGCCTTCTCGAACCACTCGTCGAAGTAGATATCGAAATGCCCGATCGGATACTGCTTCACGACCGCGTGCTTGGTGCGCTCGGCCGCGCGCAGCGTCGGTTTGGCGGGGGCGACGCTGTCGTTATCGCAGATGGCGTAGAACACCGGCGCTTTGATGTCCTTGGCGCGCCGAGCAGGTGAATCGAACAGCGTCGACATGCCGATGCGCGCGGGCACTTTCGGCCGATACTGACTGGATTCCTCCGCGAGCCGCCCATATCCGTCCGGTACGTCGGCCGCGCTCATCAACGCGGCCGAATGCTTCTTGCCCGCCAATCGCGCCGAGATCGGCCGCCGGATCACCGGGCTGACAATGATATCGGTCAATGCCAGCGTCCCGGTTTTCACCAGGCTGATCGGCCCCTTCGCCATGGCAGAGGACCAGCCGCTGGTGAATGGGCACTGCGCGACCACGGCCGCGATGTAGTGATCGTCCGGTGCGACCGAAAGTACATGCCCGCCGCCGAAAGAACTGCCCCACAGTGCGATTCGCGTCGCATCGATTCCCCGAATGGTGCGCGCGTAGGCGATCGCCGCATGCCAATCCGCGCGCTGGCGCGCGATATTGATGACATTGCGCGGCTCACCCCCGCTACCCCCGAAATGCCGATAATCGAACGCCAGCACCGCGATTCCCGCCGCGGCGAAACGCCGCGCATAGCGATCCAATCCCATTTCCCGATCGGCTCCGAGCCCGTGCCCCATGACTACCAGGGGACGTGGCCGTATCGGCCCATCCGGCAGATACAGCCATCCCGCACACTGCTCACCACCGGAAGGGAACCCCACCTCGACACGCTCCATGGCCCGTTACGGTACCTTGGTGGCCGCGGACGAGTCGGTTGGGCGGCCGCGGCGATGGGAACGGGCATGTGAATGCCGCCGCCCGTCGTCGAGGAAAGTCCGGACTCCACAGAGCAGGGCGGTTGTTAACGGCAACCCGGGGTGACCCGCGGGACAGTGCCACAGAAAACAAACCGCCGGTGCTCCGCTCGCGAGAGCGGAACGCCGGTAAGGGTGAAACGGTGCGGTAAGAGCGCACCAGCGCGCCGGGTGACCGGCACGGCTAGGTAAACCCCGCCCGGAGCAAGGTCGAAGGTCGCATTCGCGAGAGTGCGGCTGCGCGGACGTTCGAGGGCTGCTCGCCCGAGTTCGCGGGTTGACTGCTCGAGGCACCCGGCAACGGTGTGTCCAGATGGATGGTCGCCACCCGGTGTTCGCACCGGGGACAGGATCCGGCTTATATACCGACTCGTCCGCCCTTTCGGGGGCGATCTCGCGGTGCCATGATTGAGGGTGGGCCGCGGCCGGATACCCGTGGCACAGTTGGAAATTCGCGGGGGCGAAACACCATGGGCGTGCTGTATGGCCTGGCGGCCACAATCGCAGTGCTGTTCTTCATCGGAGCGTGGGTGGTCGCCTCGGGCGTCCGCGTAGTGGCCCAGTACGAAAAGGGCGTGGTATTCCGGCTGGGCCGGGTGCGCGCGGTACGAGAACCCGGCCTGCGCCTGCTGCTGCCCGGCGTGGACAAGATGCGCAAGATCTCCACACAGGTGATCACCATGCCGGTGCCCGCGCAGGAGGGCATCACCCGCGACAATGTGACGGTCCGGGTGGACGCGGTCGTCTATTTCCGGGTCATCGATCCGGCACGCGCCATTATCGAGGTGCAGGACTATCTGTTCGCGATCGCGCAGGTCGCACAGACCTCGCTGCGTTCGATCATCGGTAAGAGCGAACTCGATGATCTGCTCTCCAATCGCGAGGAGATGAACAAGGGCCTGGAGATGATGATCGACAATCCGGCCCTGGGCTGGGGCGTGCACATCGATCGCGTGGAGATCAAGGATGTGGCACTACCGGATTCGATGAAGCGCTCCATGTCGCGCCAAGCCGAGGCCGAACGGGAACGCCGTGCCCGCATCATCTCCGCCGAAGGCGAATTACAGGCTTCCACCATGCTCACCGAGGCCGCCGCCCGCATGTCCACTGCCCCGGCCGCATTGCAATTGCGACTGCTGGAAACGGTGGTTCAGGTTGCGGCCGAGAAGAACTCGACGCTCGTCCTGCCTTTCCCGGTCGAGCTGCTGCGCTTCCTCGAGAGCGGGACCCTCCGCAATGAGAAAGATAAAGAAGAAGGTTGAGCCCATGTCCACCTCGATGCTGATCCAGCCGCTGGCCGTGTTAGTACTTTTCGCTATCGCCTATCTGTTCAAGCTGCTCTCCGCAACGCTGCCGAACGGCCTGCGCGACAGATAGCGTGCAAACAGCCGGACAACACCGTGCCCGGCACTGTTCAAACCTCACGACGAGGTGAGATACACCGCTTCGCAAGAGCTGTGCGAGATCCGCCGAGTTGGGCGAGAATGACGGCGCGTGCATGGCGTGTTTCGGCGCGGCTCGGCGTGTCGACTGGGTTATCGGCCCGGAACTGGCATCGAACGTGATCGACGTCATAAAGTGTTGCGCGTTGGAAAGTTCCGTTGCGGCCTGCAACGGGCAAAGGGTCTCAACATCGAACTTCGGAAAGCAGGTCTCGTCTATATGCGAATTGCTCGCAAATTGGCAGCCGGTGCCCTCCTCGCCGCTGCCGCTTCCGTTTCGGTTGTCCTCGGCGCCGGCTCGGCCTCCGCATTCGCGGTGACTCCGCTTCCCGGCGGAGTTCAGGTGGATCTCACCCCGGCGGATACCGCCTGGGTGGCGAATTCCCACATCGGGCAGGCGATCGCGGGCCTGCCGCATCCGTCTGCCGCGTCCTTCGGCGAATCGCTCGATTCGGCGGCGGCGCTCTCGACTCAGTTCCCCAACGGTCGCGTGGTCTTCACGGTGTACGGCCCGTTCGATCAGTTGAACGGCACCATGCTGGCCCTGCAGTAGGGACAGCGCAGCTCAGTGGAACTGCATCAGCGGATTCTGTCGGCGCCGGTCGATTTCGGCGCCGTCCGAACCGAATTCGGATTGGCCTCGGACTACCCGTCCGAGGCCGTCTCGGAAGCTCGCGACGCGGTCGACGCGTTCGCGGGCGCCCGGGTCGATCGCCGCGATATCGAACTCGTCACCATCGATCCGCCCGGCGCCATGGATTTGGATCAGGCGCTCGCGCTCGAGCGCACTCCCGCCGGAGGGTTCCGGCTCTACTACGCGATAGCCGATGTGGCGGCGTTCGTTCGCCCCGACGGGCCACTGGCTCGGGTCTCGCTGGCTCGCGGAGAAACCTTCTATCTGCCCGACGGCACCGTGCCGCTGCATCCGCAGGTGCTGTCCGAGGGGCGGGCCAGTCTGCTGCCCGATCAGGATCGCGCGGCCGCGCTGTGGATCATCGACTGCGATGAGCACGCTGAGCCGCAAGGGTATTCGGTGACGCGCGCACTGGTGCGCTCCCGGGCCCGCCTCGACTACGCCACCGTGCAGGCCGCCGCCGATGCGGGCATCCTGCACCCCTCCATCGCCGCGCTGCCCGATTTCGGGCGGCTTCGTATCGAAGCCGGACTGAATCGCGGCGCGATCAGTTTGCGCCTGCCCGCGCAGAGCGTGGTGCCCGCCACCGGGCGGGACCATTGGCAGTTGGTGATCGAACCGCGCACGGCCGCCGATGATTGGAATGAGCAGGTTTCGCTGCTCACCGGGATGTGCGCCGCGCTGATCATGCTGAAAGGTGCGGGGGATGACCACCTCGGCCTGCTCCGCACCATGCCGCCGCCCGCCGCGTCCACGGTGGAATCCATGCGGCGCACCGCCGCGGCGGTCGGGGTCCCGTGGCCCAAAGGGGATTCGGTCGGGCGCGTGCTCGCGGGGCTCGACCCCAATACTCCCGCCGCCCTGGTTCTCATGTCCGAGGCCACCGGGCTACTGCGTGGCGCTTCGTACACGCTGCTCAACGGGCAGCCGCCGGATACCGTGCAGCACAGTGGAATCGGTGCGCCGTACGCGCACGTGACGGCACCGCTGCGCCGACTCTCCGATCGGTACAGCACCGAGATCTGCCTTGCCCGCTGCGCGGGAACCGAAGTACCCCAATGGGTTCGGGACGGCCTCGGCGCGGCGGCGGAATCCATGCGTCGCGGCGACGCCGTCGCGGGCAAGCTGGAACGCGCCTGCATCGACCTCACCGAATCCACCCTGCTGGCGGCGCGCACGGGCACCGACTTCGATGCGATAGTCCTGCGCGAAGCCAACGGCACCCGCCCCGCCGAGATCTTCGTCGCGGACCCACCCGTGCTCGCCAAATGCGCCGGTGGCCCACCCGAAGGCAAGAACGTGACCGTCCGCCTCACCGTCGCCGATCCGGCCACGCGCACAGTGACTTTCACGTACACCCCCGAACCGGATACCGCGCCTGCGGCAGTGGCGGACTAGCGGTCCGCCGATCGGAGTACGCGCGCCTGTTGAGTGCCCACTCGCTACGCGTGCCCGCATAGTCGGCAGTGTGGAGCGGCGGTCCCCGCCCAATCGCAGTGTGCTGGTCACTGTGGAGTAGCGGTCCGCGCGCTTGCTTAATGCGCATGTCCGCCTGCCATGTTCGCCCGACGTGATCGGCGGCGGTCTGGGCGAGTGCTGTTCTGCGGCAGTCGAGTTCAGGGGTTCAGGGTGCGGTGTATGCGGGCTGCTTCGCGGGTGAGGTGGTCGCGTTCGGGGAGGTTGGTGGCGGCGCGGGAGGCTTCGACGTAGAGGGCGGCGGCCTGTTCGAGGTTGCCCGCGCGTTCATTGAGGTAGGCGCGAACCGCGGTGTGGCGCGGCAGATTCGGGTCCAGGTCAGCCAGTGCGGCCAGACCGGCCGGTGCGCCGTCCGCTTCGCCGATCGCGACCGCGCGATTGAGCCGGACCACCGGGCTGTCGGTCAGCGCGAGTAGTTCGTCGTACCATTCGACGATCTGGACCCAGTCCGTTTCCTCGGTGCTCGGGGCGTCCGCGTGCAGGGCGGCTATCGCGGCCTGGGCCTGGTATTCGCCCAGGAGGTCGCGGGCCAGGGCGGTTTGCAGGATGTCGACGCCCTCGGCGATAAGGGTTGTGTCCCATCGTGTTCGGTCCTGTTGCGCGAGCGGGATCAGGTCACCGGCCGGGCCGGTGCGGGAGGCGCGGCGGGCGTGATGCAGCAGCATCAAGGCGAGCAGGCCCGCGACCTCGGGTGCGTCGGTCGCGGCGGCGAGCTGGCGGGTGAGGCGGATCGCCTCGGCCGCCAGGTCGAGATCGCCGCTGTAGCCCTCGTTGAAGACCAGGTACAGCACGCGCAGCACGGTGGCGAGGTCGCCGGGCTGGTTCAGGGACTGCCCGGCGATGCGCTTCTTGGCGCGGCTGATCCGTTGCGCCATAGTCGCTTCGGGGACGAGATAGGCCGTCGCGATCTGCTTGGTCGTCAAGCCACCGGCCGCGCGCAAGGTCAATGCGACGGCCGAACCGGGGGACAGCGACGGATGCGCGCACAGGAAGTACAGCCACAGCGAGTCATCGGTGCCGGGCACCGGACCGGCCTCGGGCTCGTCTTCCACGGCCAATTCCCTGCCGCGCCGCGAGGTTTCGGCGCGGGCGGCATCGAGGAACTTGCGCCAGGCCACCGCGACGAGCCAGCCCTTGGCATCGCGCGGTGGATCATCCGGCCAGGTCTCCAACGCTCGAATCAGCGCCTCCTGCACCGCATCCTCGGCCGCGGCGAAATCGGCTCCGCGCCGCACGAGGATGCCGATCACCGCCGGGACGAGTTCGCGCAGCAGGGCCTCGTTCACTCGGTCACCGTGGGCAATCCGGTGAAGAACGGGCGCACCTCCAGCCATTCCCGGATCGGCTTACCGCCCGCGCCGGGGGCCGCCGACAGTTCCGCGGCCAATTCGAGTGCCCGCTCATAGGTCTCGACATCGATGATCGTCCATCCGGCGATCAGATCCTTCGTCTCCGCGAACGGGCCGTCGGTGACGGGCGGGCGGCCTTCGCCGTCGGACCGGACGAAGGTGCCCAGCGGGGACAGCGCCTGATGTTCGACGAATTCGCCGGTCTCCTCGAGGCGTTTGCCGAAATCCGCCATGTACTGCACGTGGGCGGTCACCTCGTCCGGGGTCCACTGGTCCATCGGCACATCGTTCTCCGATGCGGGCGCGCCTCGATAGTGCTTGAGCAGCAGGTACTTGGCCATGATGTGTTCTCCTCGGTTCAGGCGTTCTGGCGCTCGGCGCGCTGCCGCACCAGCTCTTCGACGGCGGTCGGAAGCGTGTTCTCGAAGTCGATCAGCTTGGCCCAGGTGGGCGTGATGACAATCCGCACCATCCCGTCATACAGCGATCGCACCTCGGCCTCCCACTCCACCCGCTGTTCGGCGCTCATGTCGTAGCTGCCGTTCATCTGCAGGTACTCCTCCGGAATCCCGTCCACCTCATCGAGCTCCACCCGCCCGCGAATGAGCAGGATCTTCGGCGGATGCACCTCGGTATCGATGGTCAGCGCCACCGCCGGATTCGCCCGCAGCGAATGCAGCTTCGGCGCGTTCTTCGTAGTGCACACCACGATCTCCGCACCATTCCAGGTGAACGCGATCGGCACATTCCGAGGCGTCCCATCCTTGGCGACATACGCCATCCGCAACACATCCCGCCGCAACAGCTCCCGGCTGAACGCCCGCCCCAAAACCTCGCCAACCTGATCCGCGTCCATGATCCCTACTCCTTCGTCGATGTCACCGACCCGCTCCGGGCCGCTCATACCCCTGGGACGGAGCCACCCAACCGTTCTCGACATCCCCACCGAAAAAATCTTCAAACTTTTTCCCGGTGCCCGGCAAGCCGCCCACTGGACCCTGGATCGGATCATCCCGGCACGCGCGCGATCCCCCCGCAGATGCGGTGTTAGGGATGGCGCTGCTGGTACTGCTGCGGCCGGTGGTTGGGTGCGGATTGCTGGTGGGTGGCCTGGTCTCGGAGCTTTTGCTGTAGTTCGGCTTGTTCCTTGGCGGATTCGACGCGGTAGCCGATTACCACGGTGCCTACGAGGGCGATGGAGATGACGCCTTCGGCGATGAAGAAGGAGGTGAAGTCGATGAGGGAGCCGATCGGTGGGGCGCCGGGGACGGCGTTGCGGAGGGGGACGAGGGCGAAGAGGAGGGCGCCCATCATGGAGCAGGCGGGGAACATGAGGCCGCGTTTGCCTTTGAGGACGTAGTAGCAGGCGGTGGCGGCGGCCAAAGCGAGGCCGAGCATGAGGAGCATGATGAAGAGGGCGAAGACCATTGAGGGGAGGGAGCGTTCGGCGTGGAGGGTGACGTCTATGCCGGTTACGACGCCTTCGGCGGGGGTTTCGGTTACTTCGAAGAAGGTGTCGCCGCTGGCTATGCTCGCGGAGATCGGGAGTTCGCGGTCGGCGCTGAAGATGTCGAAGGCCAGGATGCTGTCGTAGGCGTCGAACGGGTAGTCGGTGACGGTGCCTTCGACCACCACCTTGACCTCTGCCGCCGAGATCGGCTGGCCCGCTTTGATTTTGATCGGATCGGCCTTCAGCGCCGAGGTGTAGACAGTGGCGTCGGCGGTGAAGAAACCGTGTTTGTCGGCGAGCGCGCCGCGCGGATGCGCCATCACCTCGATGGTGGCGGTCTGAGTGGCCGGATCGATCTTGCCCACCCAGATCGACAGATCCACGCGATCCGCGACGGTGGTATTGCCGAAGGGATGCGTTGTCTCCGAACGACTTCGGCCGACCTCATAGGTCGAGAGCGCGAGCACCAGGCCCACAATGGTCAGCGTGACCGTCACAACGGCCCAGAAGGCTCCGCCGCGCCGCTTCTTCATTCCGTGTTGCACGCTCCGAAATTAGCGGCGCGCAATAATTTTCAGCTCACGACCAGCGATGATGCCTTGATTATCCGGATATGATGGCACGCGTGCTGTATTGAGCGGCATGGCACTTCATTCCCAGCCAAGGAATCTCGGCTACTTCATCTTCCTGAGCCGCTGGCTGCAATTCCCGCTCTATCTCGGATTGATCGTCGCGCAGGCCGCGTACGTCTGGCAGTTCCTGCGCGAGCTGGTGGAACTGGTGCGCGGACTGTTCGATCACGGCAGCGAGGAAACCACCATCATGCTCTCGGTGCTGGGCCTGATCGATGTCGTGATGATCTCCAACCTGCTGATCATGGTGATCGTCGGCGGCTACGAGACCTTCGTATCCAAACTGCGCATCGACGATCATCCGGATCAGCCGGAATGGCTGGCGCAGGTCAATGCCAATGTGCTGAAGGTGAAGCTGGCCATGTCGATCGTCGGCATCTCCTCGATCCACCTGCTCACCACCTTCATCAAGATCAGCTCGGATCCGAATCCCGGCGCGCACAACGGCCGCTACCTGTGGCCGGTGATCATCCACCTGAGCTTCGTGGTGTCGGCGGTCATGCTGGCCTGGATCGACCGCATCATGCCGCACGCCGCGCACAAGGAACACCGTCCCGACACGCACCTCGTACCGAGCAGGTCAGAGCGCGTGATGGCGTAGGAATTCGATGGCCGCCGGATACTCCTCGAGCGCCTTGGCGGCCGCGGCCTCCTCGGCATCGCACATGCGCTGATAGCCGGGCTCATCGGCCGCCGCACTGTGCGCGCGCAGCGTCTCCAGTGCCTCGATGGCATCGCGATGATCACCGAGCACGGTCTGCAATTGTTTGGCCCGCCGCCCCAGCAGGGTGGCGGGTTCGCCCAGCACCGCGGCCGCGGCCTCGGCGGAATAGCGCAATCGCTTGGCGGCCTTGCGAATATCGTGCAGGCGTTCGATGCGTTCGGCTTCGGATCCCTGCGGTTCGGTGCGCACCAGACGGCGCAGATCCCGGAAGTCATGCCGCAGTACGCCGGTGAACACCTCGGTGGCGGGTGCGTCCGCCTTCGCCGCGCGCAATGGCGGATCGTTCAGCATCGCACCCAGTCGATCGAGCAGCGCCCGGTACCGGTGGGTGTCGAATGCCGCCACCGCCTCGGCGTGCGCGGCTTCGTAGCGCGCCCGCTCCTCGGCCACCAGTTGCGCGCCGAAATCCATTCGCGGCGTTGACTTCTCATCGGTAGCTGCCTCGTCCGGCACCGGCTTCTTCTTCCCGACCGATTTCCGTTTCGGCGACTCCTCGACCGGATCGTCGAACAGTCCGCCGCCCTCCCCGAGTAGTGCCGCGAACCGCTCCCCGCGCACCTCGGCATCGCGCGCCACCCCGAGCAGCCCTGCCAGCCAGCGCAATTCATCACTGAGTTCGCCGCCCGCCTTACGCGTGACGGCCCCCCGATACGACCGCAGCAGACTGCGCAATCGCCGGGTGGCCACCCGCATCTTATGCACCGAATCCGGAAGATCCTGCCGCACTTCGGGTTCGGCCGCACGCAGCCGGTCCACATCGGCGGCCAGAGCGTCGACCAGGGCGGGACCGGCTGTGCTGTTCATTTACGTCCTGTATTTGTCCGTGGCCTCGACCAGATGATGGGTGATGCCGGGTTCGGAGGCGGCGTGCCCGGCATCGGGAACCATATGCAGTTCCGAATTCGCCCACGCCTGATGCAGATCCCACGCGCTGACCGCGGGGCAGACGATGTCATGCCTGCCCTGCACGATGACGCCGGGAATATGCGCGATGCGATCGATATCGCGCAGCAGACGGCCCTCGTCGAGGAAACCGCGATTGTGGAAGTAGTGGTTCTCGATGCGCGCGAACGCCAGCGCGAAGCGCGGATCCGCGGTTTCGGCAACCCGATCCGGTTGGGGCAGCAGCGAACTCGTGGCGCCCTCCCAGGTGGACCACGCGACGGCCGCGTCGGTGGCGAGCTTCTCGTCGGGGGAGTGCAGCAGGCGGTGATAGACCTCGATCAGATCGCTGCCGCGTTCGGCCACCGGAACCGGCGCCAGGAACTTCTCCCACTCATCGGGGTAGACGAACCCCGCAGCGCCATTGTAATACCAATCGATTTCCTTGCGGCGCAACAGGAATATCCCGCGCAGGATCAGCTCGGTGACCCGCTCCGGATGCGATTGCGCGTACGCCAGCGCCAGCGTCGAACCCCAGGATCCGCCGAACACCTGCCACCGCTCGATGCCCAAATGCGTTCGCAGCGCCTCGATATCGGCGACCAGATGCCAGGTGGTGTTGGCCTCCAGACTCGCCCCGTCCGCGATATGCGGTGTCGACTGCCCGCAGCCGCGCTGATCGAACAGCACGATGCGGTACGCCGCCGGATCGAAGAACTGCCGGTGATAGGGCGCGGTACCGCCGCCGGGCCCGCCGTGCAGGAACACCACCGGCTTACCGTCCGGATTGCCGCTGACCTCCCAATACACCTGCTGACCGTCGCCGACATCGAGCATGCCCCGCTCGTACGGCTCGATCGGTGGATAGAGGGTGCGCATCAGCCCGCCAATCCCGATGCCAGATTCGGGATCTCCAGCGCCGAAATCGCTTGGTCGCGAACGTCGGAGCAATTCTTGGTGGTGACCCGGTCGACCACATCCTTATCGCCCAGCACCTGGAGATTGATGCCGCCATTGCGCAGCGCCCACTCGTGCACGCTCGCGTTCAGCGAGATCTTGCCCAGCGTCGGACCCTGCACCCGCCAATCCGAGAGCTGCGGACGCAGCATGTCGCACAACTGCTTTCCGGCCTCATCGGACACGGTGACCTGCGATCCGGAGGTGGTCGGGCTGCTGCTGCCGGACGGCGCGGGCTTGCCATTGGTGCTCGTCAGCGGTGAGGAAGAGCCCTGGGGCTGTGACGATCCCGAGGTGGTGCCGCCGCCACACGCGGCGGTCAATGCGAGGACGGCGGCCGTGCCGACGAGTAGCGGTACCCGCAGAACTCGGCGGCTACTGATCCAACGGCGATGCGACATGAAGTTCCCTTTGGTCGGACGTGCTCGTTGCTCCCACTCTGCCACCAAAATGTGAAGGTGGTTTGTGAAGACGGTGCGGAACCGCGAATAAATAGCAATCCGCTATACAAGGCGGCTGTACCCACTCGTGGTGAGTCGCACGGCGGCCCGTCGCGTATAAGCGAACGCCCCCACCGGCTATCCGGTGAGGGCGTTCCACACATCCGAACCCGAGTTCGGAACTCAGTAGCTGTGCTCCGGCCCGGGGAACACCCCGCGCCGCACCTCATCCGCGTAAGTGGCTGCGGCACTGCGCAATTGACCACCCACATCGGCGAACTGCTTGACGAACTTCGCGGTCTTGCCGCTGGTGTACCCGACCATGTCCTGCCACACCAGCACCTGCGCGTCGCATTCGGAGCCGGCGCCGATGCCGACCGTCGGAATGGTCAGCTTGCGGGTGACCTGCCCGGCCAGCTCGGCCGGAACCATCTCCATCACGACCGAGAACGCCCCGGCCTCCTGCACCGCGATGGCATCGGCGATGAGCTGTTCGGCCCCGTCACCGCGCCCCTGCACCCGGAACCCGCCGAGGGTGTTGACGCTCTGCGGCGTGAACCCGATATGCGCCATCACCGGAATACCGGCGGCGGTGATCTTGTGGATGGTGTCGGCCATACGCTCGCCGCCCTCCAGCTTCACCGCGTGCGCGCCGCCCTCCTTCATGAACCGGACGGCCGTGGCCAGCGCCTGCTCCGGCGAGGACTCGTAACTGCCGAACGGCAGATCCGCCACCACCAGCGCGTGCGGGGCGCCGCGCACCACGCCGCGCACCAGCGGAATCAACTCGTCGACCGAAATGGCGACCGTGGTGTCGTAGCCGTACACCACATTGGCCGCGGAATCGCCGACCAGCAGCACCGGAATCCCGGCCTCTTCGAACAGTCGCGCGGTGGAGTAGTCGTACGCGGTGAGCATCGACCAGCGCTCACCCTCGGTCTTCATCTGCTGCAGATGCTGCACACGCGTCTTGCGCTTGGCGGTTTTGGCGGGTGCGGCACCGTAGGCGGGGGTTTCCGCATCGGATACGGACATCGTCGTCCCTCTTTCGTCGCTCCTCGAGGCCCATGCGGGTCCCCGGGTTCAAATGACGCCTCTCAGTCTGCCACCGCGACCGGTCCGCATCCGGATGTAATTCCTCACACTCGCGGGCGCTAGCGGCTCCGAACTCTTTGCGATGCTCTCGCGTTGTTGCGGGTGCGTGCCGCGGACGCGATCCAGTAGGGCAGACGGCGCGGTGACCGAAGGGATTCGAGGGTGCGTACAGCGGGATGGCACGATCGGGGGATGGGTTTGATGCGAACCAACCGGGTCGTTTTGATGGCGGCGGCGTTGGTCATGACCGCGGCGGGCTGTTCGACCGTGGTGGATGGGAATCCCACGGCGATCGCGCCGGCCGGTATGGGGCAGTTCTACAACCAGCAGGTCAACTGGGGTAGCTGCGCGGAATTCGGGGAGGGGGATATGCCTTCCGGAGCCGAATGCGCCCGGGTCACCGTGCCGGTCGACTATGAGAATCCCGACCGGGCCACCGCGAAGATCGCCGTCTCTCGAATCAAGGCCACCGGCAACAAGATCGGTTCGCTGCTGTTCAACCCGGGCGGACCGGGCGTGCCCGGGATATCCATGGTGAATATCGCCGACGGCACCCCGCTCGCCGAGCGGTTCGATCGCGTCGGCTTCGATCCGCGCGGTATCGGCTCCTCGCAGCCCGCCATCAAATGCCTCACCTCCAAGGAGAACGACGCCGAACGCGCCGAAGCGCCCAAGGACAATTCGCCCGCGGGCATCGCGGCCGCCGAGACCGAGAACAAGCAGTACGCGGATAAATGCGTCGAGCGGACCGGTAAGGATTTCCTCGCGCACGTCGGCACCCGCGAGGTCGTGCAGGACATGGACGTGATCCGCGCCGCGCTCGGCGATGCCAAGCTCAGCTATGTCGGGTACTCGTACGGCACCCGCCTGGGCTACGCCTACGCCGAGAAGTTCCCGGACAAGGTGCGCGCGCTCGTGCTGGACGGCGCGCTCGACCCCTCGCAGGATCCGGTCAAGGAATCGGTGCTGCAGGCCACCAGCTTCCAGAACACCTTCACCAAATTCGCGCAGGACTGCGCCACCAAACCGGACTGCCCGCTCGGCACCGATCCGGCCCAGTTCGTCGCCCGCTATCGCGCCCTGGTGAACCCGCTGTGGGACAAGCCCGTTCCCACCGATGATCCGCGCGGCCTGCACTACGGCGATGCCATCACCGGTACCCAGCAGGCGCTGTACACCAACCGGTTCTGGCCCGTGCTCACCAAGGGCCTGCGTGAACTCGCCACCGGAACCGGCGACACGCTGTTGAAGCTGGCCGATATGTACGACGGCCGCGCCGAGGACGGCACCTACGACAACAGCCAGGACGCCTTCAACTCGATTCGCTGCGTGGACGATCCGCCGATCACCGATCGCGCCGTCGCCGCCAAACAGGACGCCGAATATCGCAAGGGTGCGCCCTTCCTGGATGACGCGCACGGCAGCGACGCCGCGCCGCTGGAGCTGTGCGCCATCTGGCCGGTGCCCAACACCAGCACCCCGCACCGCATTTCGATTCCGAACCTGCCCAAGACCGTGGTGATCTCCACCACCAACGATCCGGCCACCCCCTACCAGGCCGGTGTCGACCTGGCTGACCAGCTCAAAGGCAGTCTGATCACGTTCAACGGGGATCGGCACACGGTGTCGCTCTCGGGCGTGCAATGCGTCGACGACCCGGTGATCGCGTACCTGGTCGACCTGACCACACCCGCGGCGGGTCTTACATGCTGAGGTTCGCACCCGCTATGTAACACGGATTTAACTCCGGGTGCCTACGCTCGCGGTCATGGACCGTCAGAAGGAATTCGTCCTCCGCACGCTCGAAGAGCGCGATATTCGCTTCGTGCGACTCTGGTTCACCGATGTGCTGGGCTATCTCAAGTCCGTAGCGATCGCGCCCGCCGAACTGGAGGGCGCTTTCGAGGAGGGCATCGGCTTCGACGGTTCGGCCATCGAGGGGTTTGCCCGGGTGTCCGAGGCCGACATGGTGGCCAAGCCGGACCCGTCCACCTTCCAGGTGCTGCCGTGGTCCACCTCGAAGGGGCATCAGCATTCGGCGCGCATGTTCTGCGATATCGCCATGCCGGACGGTTCGCCGTCCTGGGCGGATCCGCGGCACGTGCTGCGCCGGCAGTTGAACAAGGCCGCCGACCTGGGCTTCAGCTGCTATGTGCATCCGGAGATCGAATTCTTCCTGCTCAAGCCCGGACCGCATGACGGTTCCACCCCGATCCCGGTGGATCAGGGCGGCTTCTTCGATCAGGCCGTGCACGACGAGGCGCCGAACTTCCGCCGCCACGCCATCGACTCGCTGGAGTCCATGGGCATCTCGGTCGAGTTCAGCCATCACGAGGGCGCGCCCGGGCAGCAGGAGATCGACCTGCGCTACGCGGACGCGCTGTCCATGGCCGATAACGTCATGACCTTCCGCTACCTGATCAAGGAAGTGGCCATCGACGAGGGCGTGCGCGCGACGTTCATGCCCAAGCCGTTCGCCGATCACCCGGGTTCGGCCATGCATACCCATATGAGCCTGTTCGAGGGTGAGCAGAACGCCTTCCACGATCCGGATGACCCGATCAACCTGTCCGACACCGCGCGCGCGTTCATCGCGGGCATTCTCGAGCACGCGCATGAGATCAGCGCCGTCACCAATCAGTGGGTGAACTCGTACAAGCGGCTCATCCACGGTGGCGAAGCGCCGACGGCCGCGTCCTGGGGCCGGTCGAATCGCTCTGCGCTGGTTCGCGTTCCGATGTACACCCCGAACAAGTCGTCCTCGCGCCGGGTCGAGGTGCGCAGTCCCGACAGCGCCTGCAACCCGTACCTGGCCTTCGCGGTGATCCTGGCCGCCGGTCTGCGCGGTATCGAGAAGGGCTACACTCTGCCGCCCGAGGCCGAGGACGATGTGTGGTCGCTGACCGCCGCCGAGCGTCGTGCCATGGGCTTCCGCGAGTTGCCCGCCAGCCTGGACGAGGCGCTCAAGAACATGGAGAAGTCCGAACTGGTCGCCGAGACCCTGGGCGAGCACGTCTTCGACTTCTTCCTGCGCAACAAGCGCCGCGAATGGGCGGGCTACCGCAACCAGGTCACCCCGTACGAGCTCAAGGAATACCTCGGGCTGTAATTTCTGCCCTCCGCTTCGCTGCCCCGCTCCACTCAGTCCAGAACCGGGACGGGCCGCGAACTCGGTGGTCCTTGGGCTCGAGGTGGAGGCGGGCTGGCGGCAAGCGCGCAACGATGTCTGTTATACGAGGGTTGGCTGGCGCGCTGACGGAATGTGACATGTAATTTGAACGACATGGTCCGGCCACCGACGACTCGTTCCGCTGTCCCCGGCGTCGGCCGGCTCGGTTTGATGGAGCCGTCGGCCGCCGATTCCTTACGAGAGTTGGCGTGGGACAACGTCGACAGCGTTCCGCTGCTGTGGGCGCTGTCCCGTTCCCCCGATGCCGATCTGGCGCTGCTGACGCTCATGCGGTTGCGCGAGCAGCTCGGAAGCGATTGGGGCGCGCTGGATTCGGCGTTGCGGGCCAATACCTCGCTGCGCGGGCGATTGTTCGCGCTGATCGGGTCGTCGAGCGCGTTCGCCGATCATCTGGTGGCCGATCCGGGGTGCTGGCAGCTACTGCTGCGGCCCGAATTGCCCTCGCGCGATGAGGTGCTCACCTCGCTGCTCGATGCCGTGCACGCGACGCCGGAGACCGGGCCGAACGCCGGGCCCATGCTGTTCCGCGCCGGGATCTCCGGACCGGACGCGGTTGCGCTGCTGCGCAAGCGGTATCGCGATGAACTCATGCTGCTGGCCGCCATCGATCTCGCGGCCACCGTGGAGAACGAACCGGTGCTGCCGTATCAGCAGGTCGGCTGGCATCTCACCGATCTCGCCGATGCCGCGCTGACCGCGGCGCTGTCGGTGGCCGTGGCCCGGGTCTGCGTCGATCGTGAGGTGCCCGCCCGGCTGGCCGTCATCGCCATGGGCAAATGCGGTGCGCGGGAACTGAATTACGTCTCGGACGTGGATGTCATCTTCGTCGCCGAACCCGCCGACACCACCTCAACCCGGCTCGCCGCCGAAATGATGAGCGTCGGCAGTGCCGCGTTCTTCGATGTGGACGCGGCGTTGCGGCCCGAGGGCAAGGCGGGTGCGCTGGTGCGTACCCTGGAATCGCATATCGCGTATTACAAGCGCTGGGCGCGCACCTGGGAATTCCAGGCGCTGCTCAAAATGCGTCCCGCCACCGGCGATCTCGAACTCGGGCAGCAGTATCGCGAAGCGCTCATGCCGATGGTGTGGGCGGCCTCCGAGCGCCCCGATTTCGTCACCGATGTGCAGGCCATGCGCCGCCGCGTCGAGGATCTGGTGCCCGCGGATCTGCGTGAGCGCGAACTCAAGCTCGGGCACGGCAGTCTGCGCGATGTCGAATTCGCGGTCCAGCTGCTGCAATTGGTGCACGGTAAGGCCGATGAGGCGCTGCATACCCAGGGCACGGTGGAATCGCTCGGCGCGCTCGCCGCGCGCGGTTATATCGGCCGCGATGACGCCGCGAATCTGACTGCCTCCTATGAGTTTCTGCGCCTGCTCGAGCATCGCCTGCAATTGCAGCGGCTCAAGCGCACGCACACCCTGCCCGCGCCCGAGGACGAGGAGGGTATGCGCTGGCTGGCCCGCGCCGCGCATATGCGCCCCGACGGCCGGCAGGACGCGGTCGGCGTGCTCACCAGCGAGATTCGGCGCAATGCGGTGCGGGTGCGCCGCCTGCACGCCAAACTGTTCTACCGCCCGCTGCTGGAATCGGTTGCGCGCCTTGACGCGGACTCGCTGCGGCTGAGTCCGGCGGCGGCCGTGCGGCAGTTGGCGGCACTGGGTTACGCGGCCCCGGAGAACGCGCTCGGGCATCTGAAGGCGCTCACCGGTGAGGTCGGCCGCAAGGGCCGGATTCAAGCGCTGCTACTGCCGACCCTGCTCGAATGGCTCGGTGAGACACCGAATCCCGATGCCGGACTGCTCGCGTACCGGCGGGTGTCCGAGGGTCTGGACAATGAGATCTGGTTCCTGCGCGAACTGCGCGATGAGGGAGCCATCGCACAGCGCCTGATGATCGTGCTCGGCTCCTCGGCGTATCTGCCGGATCTGCTGATCAACGCGCCGGAAACCATCCGCATGTACGCCGACGGCCCGAACGGGCCGCTGCTGCTGGCCCCCGCAACGGCCGATGTGGCGCGCGGAATCCTATCCGGCGCAAAGCGTTACGACGAGCCGCGGCGTGCTGTCGCCACCGCGCGCTCGCTGCGGCGGCATGAACTCGCGCGCATCGCCTCCGCCGATGTGCTGGGCATGCTCGATGTGCCGCAGGTCTGCGAGGCGCTGTCCTCGGTGTGGATCGCGACCCTGGAAGCCGCGCTACAGGCCGTGATTCGCGCGAGCGGCCCGCAGCCCGCCGATTTCGCCGTCATCGGCATGGGGCGTCTGGGCGGTATGGAACTCGGTTACGGCTCGGACGCCGATGTGCTGTTCGTCTGCGATCCGCGCCCCGGCGTGGATGAGACGGTCGCAGTCAAATGGGCGAACGGCGTGGCCGAACAGGTGCAGCGGCTGCTCGGTGCGCCCAGTACCGATCCGCCTTTGCAGGTCGACGCGGGTCTGCGTCCCGAGGGCCGAAATGGTGCCCTGGTGCGGACTTTGGCCGCCTATGCCGCCTACTACAAACAGTGGGCGCAGCCCTGGGAGGTGCAGGCGCTGCTGCGTGCGCGCCAGGTGGCCGGTGATCCCGAATTGGGTGTGCGCTTCCTGCACACCGTCGATCCGGTCCGCTATCCCAGCGGTGGCATGTCCCCCGAGGGTGTCCGGGAGATCCGCCGCATCAAGGCGCGCGTGGACGCCGAACGCCTGCCGCGCGGCGCGAACCCGGCCACCCACACCAAACTGGGGCGCGGCGGCCTGGCCGATATCGAGTGGACCGTGCAGCTGCTGCAATTGCAGCACGCCCATGATGTCCCGGCCCTGCACAACACCTCCACCCTGCAATGCCTGGACGCCATCGAGGCGGCCGATCTGGTGTATCAGGAAGATGTGTCCCTGCTCCGGGAATCCTGGCTGACCGCGACCAAGGCCCGCAATGCCCTGGTCCTGGTGCGCGGCAAACCGGCCGACCAACTCCCCGGTCCCGGCCCGCTGCTGTCCGCGGTGGCCCGGGTGGCGGGCTGGCCCAATGACGACGGCAGCGAATTCCTCGATCACTACATGCGCGTCACCCGCCGTGCGAAAACAGTCGTGGAGCGCGTGTTCGGCGGCTGATCCGCGCCGGGTACCGTGCAGTTATCGGCCGAATTCGGCCGTGCCGGTCATGCACGACTTATCCGCTAGGACAGGAGTCGAAAAATGCGAGGCATTCTGAAGGTCATGGCGGTATCGGTCCCGCCGCTGGTCGCACTGGCGGTATCCGCCGCACCCGCGTCCGCGGATCCGGTGTCGTTCGAACCCGCACACGTCGATGTGAGTCCGGGCTGCGCGGGCACGGTCAAGGCCGAACTGTCCGCCAGCCAGGGCCAGCAGGCGGGCGAATTCGCGGACTTCATCGACAGCTCGGCCCGGGTCAGCGTCAATTTCACCCCCGACGCCGCGAACAATCCGCTCGGCTCGCTGTCCGCCGCCCCGGTCAACAACGACTGCCAGGTCACCACCACGGTCACCATGCGCAATATCGACACCGGCGCGACCACCACCGACACCCGCACCACCCAGCACGACGGCCACTACGGCTGGAACGCGGCCTCCTTCACCCTCCCCGGTTCGGGCCGCGTCTCCGTCACCGTCAGTACCAACCCCACCCCGGGCGAACTCACCATCGAGGTCCCCGCGCCCCGCTGACTTCATAACCCTGGGATTCGCTGGGCGGCAGTGGCTTTCGATTGCGGTCAGTGGCCGATGACCATCAGGACGAATTCCTGGGTGGGGTTGTTCTGGGCAGGACGGGTGACCACGCCGTAGTCCTTCTCGGCGATTTCGTGTGCGTCCACGTAGCGGTCGTTGGACGCCTGCTGGATGGTGTACTTGCCGCCGCCGATGGAACGGATATGCCACAGCTGGGTGGTGTTGCCCTGGGCGGGCCGGGTCACCAGGTGGTAGTCGAGCGATTCGATCTCGTGGGCATCGAGGTAGCGGTGACTGCTCACCTGCTGGACGGTCCCGGTCCCGGTGCCGCTGTCATCCCAGTGGATCCGCCACTGCTGGCTGGCGTCACCCTGATTCGGCCGGGTGACGACGTTGTAGTCGTGCGTGCCGTCCGCCCATGCGTCCAGATAGCGCCCGCTGGAGAGCTGCTGGATGGTGACGATATCGTCCGGTTGCGCGGCGTTCGCGGTGCCGGGTACGGCGGCGAGGGCGAGCAGCGTGCCGAAGAACAGTCCGGCTGCGGCGCGAGTGCTGAAACGTGTCATGGGGGGATCCTTCGGAGGGGAGGGAGGCGCTGTGCCCGTGCTATCCATCCTTGGACGAGGGCAGCCGGTCTGAAAGGCACCCTCGGGAGGTATGCGCATCGCCGGGGGTGCGGAAAAACCACCAGGGAGTGGGCATGTTGCAGCCCGGATAGGCCCGTGGCCGTGGCTACGGAATGTATTGTGCAGCCGCTTGATCTGGACGATCTGTCGGCGGGAATTGGGCGACCCGGACCCTAGGCTCGATATTCATGAGCGCTGATGATCAGTTGATTCCGAGCTTCGCCCTGCATGTTTCCGATGTCGACCTGACGCCCGATCCGATCGATCCGGCCCAGATCATTTCGGGTGCCCCGGAGATAACCAGCACGGTGCTGTGGGAATCGGCCGATGGCGCTCGGACGCATGGCATTTGGCAGATCACCCCCGGTGTGGTCAGCGATGTCGAAGCCGAGGAACTGTTCGTCGTGCTGTCCGGCCGCGCGACCGTCGAGATCGAGAACGGGCCGACGCTGGAATTGTCGGCCGGGGATGTGGGCGTGCTGCGGGGCGGGGAGCGGACTATCTGGACCATTCACGAGACCCTGCGCAAGGTTTATTCGGTGTAGTCGAGATCGGTTCCGGCCGCTGGGATTTCGGCTCCGAGGACGGCGGGGACGGTGGGCGGTGGGGTGCCGAGGAGTTCTTGCTGGCGGTTGCGGATGAGCCATTCGGGGGTGCGGTGGGTGGCGTCGGCGTCCGAGGCGGGGCGGCCCGGTGTGGGATGCATGCCAGGCAGGAAGCCCGTCGGCTGGGCGGCGGGGCTGGACAGGACGGTGGAAGGTGTTGGTGTGGAGCGGGTTCCGGGCGGTGGGGGACCGGGGTAGCTGTGGCCGGGATCGGGGGTGGCTCCGGGCGGCTGGCGCAGGTTCGGGAATCCGTGCGGGGTGACCGCGGCCGGGAGTCCGATCGGGGAACGTGGCGTGGTGCCGAATGATCGGTTCGGGGCGACCGTGGTGCGTGGATTTCCGCCGCTGGGAGTGCCCGCCGGGGTGGTGTCGGGGTCGGCGCTTCGATCGAGGTCCGGGGCGACGCCGTCTCGGACGGCCGATGCGGCCGTCGCCGGAGAGGTGTCTTCGTCGGACAGTGCGCTCGGGTGGTCGCCGCGGTTCGGTTGTCCGTTATTGCGCTGGGCCGCTGGTCGATTCGGGTTGCTGGAGGCTGCGGGGTGCGCGGAGTGGTCGGCTCGGCTGGGATCGGCCTGATGTATCGCGCTGATCGGCTCGGTGCGGGGGAGTGCGCCGCCGCGCAGGGAACTCGTATGTGCGGGCGGGGATTCGAGCCCCTCCGATGCGCTCCCGGCGGGCATATCGTGCGAGGTGAAGGCGGGTACACCGGATCCGGCGGGCGGGTAGGTCGGAATGTAGTTGGCTTCCATCGCGGCGACGGCGATGTGATGGAGCTCCTCGCGGGCGTCCTCGCGCGAATGCGCGCCGGGAGTCGTGCCGATGACGGTGGACAAATAGGGCGTGAGGGGGTCGGTGCCGGCGGCCGAGGGCGGTGGGACGGTGCGGCGGACGGCTTCGGCTCCGTAGGCGGCGGCGATCATGCGGTGGCCGGTGCTGTGCGCGATTTCGGTGATATCGGTTGCCCACTGCACGAATTCGCGAGCGGTGCGGGCCGCGGCGTCGCCGATATGACCCCGGATGCCGTCGGCGAGTGCCGATTGCACGGTGCTGTGCAGGCCGGTGATCGCGCCGGTGAGGTTATCGGCGATATCCACCCAGACGGCGGCCTGTGCGTGCATGGTGCCGGGATTCATGGCTTGCGCGTGGGCGTAGATTTCCGCGTGCGAGAGCCCCGGGAAGTGTTCGAGTCGCTGAATGTAATCGGGGTCCACCCCGCCCTGCGAGATTCGCCCCTGTTCGCGTTGCGCCCCCTGCTGGGCCTGTTCCGCGCTGTGGCGCAGCTTCTTCGGGTCCACCGATTTCCCCCTTCACTCACTGACTTGGACGCCGGAAGGGGGCGAGTGGTTCCGGCGGCTGTCGGTTATCTCTGGAGCTCCTGGCTCAGGATCGGTCCTTTCGCGCTTGCAGGGTGTAGGACAGCGGCAGCCGCTCGCGATGCTCGATGAGCCGCCATTCGCCGTGCTTATCGTGAATCATCTTGCCGGGCAGTGCTTCCCAGGGCACGCTGTCGTGTTCGGTCACACCGGTGAGTGTCAGTCCGGCGGTGAGCAGTGCCCCGATGATCTCGCCGAGGCCGTGATTCCATTCGTGCGTAACGGTTTTGGTGATCTCCCCGTCGGTCTCGACGTAGGTGCTCCCGTCGTCGAAGACCGTGGGCGCGGTGGTCTCGAAATACGGGTATCCGATCACCAGCCGATCCTGTGTCTCGTCGATGGACCACAGCACCGGATGCCCTTCGCGAATGAACAGTCGCCCGCCCGGCCGCAGCAATCCGGCCACGGTCTCGGCCCACCGCCGCACATCGGGCAGCCAGCACAGTGCGCCGATTCCGGTGTACACCAGATCGAATTGCTCCGCGCCGAGCACCGGAATCGCCTCGTAAACATCGGATTCCACGAATTCGATGGCGGTTCCGGTGTCCTCGGCCAGTTTTCGTGCCTGTGCGAGCGAGGCGGGTGAGAAGTCGAGTCCGGTCATATCGGCCCCGAGCCGGGTGAGCGAGAGCGTATCGGTGCCGATATGGCATTGCAGGTGGACGCCGCGCAGTCCGCGAATATCTCCGAGCCGGGGTATATCGAAGCGCACCACCTCGCTCAGAAAGCTCGGATCGGCTTGGAATTCGGCGAAGGCATAGTCGGCGGACGCGGCGTGCAAAGGAGCGCGTTCATCCCAATTGTCGCGATTGAAAGTACGGTAATCGGTCACGTCCACTGACTGTGCCACGCTCGCACCGCCCCGCGCTCCTCATTTGCACGCGGGTCGCACGCAGGTCAGCGGCATTCGACCGTGCAGTAGGGTGGTCAGCGATTGCCGTAGGTGGGGGTTTCGGCGGGTTTGTCCCGCCGCGCTCGAATGGGATGCGGCATATGGCCGAATGGCGCGGTGTGCGCCGGATGGGGGGAGCAGTGGTCGAATATCAGCAGGCGGACGAGGTCACGGTGGTGCTGCCGCGTGAGCCGAAACGGCGGCGCGGCCGGATCCGCTCGATACTCGTGTCGAAACGCCCGAGGGGCTGGTTCGGCTGGACGGCGGTGGTGCTGGGCTGGCTCGCGCTGCTCACCGGGCTGACCGGTGTCGGACTGCACTACAACACGATGTCGTCGGAGTCGGCCATGCTCGCCGCCTCCTTCGCCCCGTACCTGATGCTGTTCGCGGTGCTCGCCCTGGTGATCCTGTTGCTCGCGCGCGCCTGGCGCGGTGCGCTGGTGGCATTGCTCGCCACCGCCGCCGCGCTGTGGTCGCAATTGCCGATGCTGTGGCCGGACGGCACCGCCGGGCCGGGTGTGGATGTGGCCGTCATGCAATCGAATCTGCTGTTCGGCAATGCCGATACCGATGCGGTGGTGCGGGCCGTGCGCGAGAACGGGATCGAGGTGCTCACGCTGGAGGAGCTCACGCCCGAGGCGCTCGCCCGCCTGGACGGGGCAGGTCTGGCCGAACTGCTGCCCTATCGTCACGTCGAGGCCGCGGCAGGCGGCGCGGGTTCGGGCATCTTCACCCGCTACCCCTTGGAGGCGGGCAGCAAGCTGTCCGGTTTCCTGCTGAACAATGTGCGCGCCAACATGATTCACCCCGATCGGGGTCCGGTCGCGGTCTTCCAGTTCCATCCGATCCCGCCGAATCTGAACTTCGACGCCTGGAGCAACGAACTGCGCACGATTCGCGATCTGCTCGATCAACAGCCCGGGCAGGTGATCGTGGGCGGTGATTTCAACGCCACCTTCGATCACGCCTCCTTCCGAGAGCTGTTGCGCGGCAGGTACGCCGACGCCGGTGAGCTGCTCGGCATCGGCGCCATGCCGACCTGGCCGGACGATCGGTCCTGGGGTCCGCTGCTGGGTCTGGATCGGGTGCTGGTCGCGGGCGGGCATGCCACGCAGGTTCGTTCACTCACAATTCCCCGATCCGATCATCGCGCCGTCGTTGCGCGCCTGCGCCTCTGAGCGATACAACGAGAGCAACCCGGAGACGCGGCACGGCCGAGTCCGGCCGTTTTCCGGGTGCCGGGACCGCGGCTGGGCCCGGAGCGGTACTCGGGAGGCGTTATGCGGAATACACGGCTGCGGTTGGGGCTCGGCATCGGATTGCTGGCGGCGGGACTGGTGATCGGCGGTTGTACCGTCGTGAAAAACAGTGAGCCACAGAATATTACGGCCCCGGTGGACAATCCCTTCGAACTCAGCGGGGCGGTGTCGGCGACCGGGCCGAACGGTCCGCGCAGCGGGGTGCCGGATACCACGCTCACCGCCGAGAACGCGGACGGCGGCAGCATCGACAAGCTGGCGCTCAATACCCTCGCCGATCTCCAGGAGTACTGGACCGCCCAGTACGCCAAGACTTTTCCCGGCACCTTCACCCCGGTGAACCGATTCATCTCCTGGGATTCCACCGCGCCGCGCAGTCAGGCCGTGCAGTTCTGTCGCGCCAGCACCTTTCAGGAGGTGAATGCCGCGTACTGCACGGTCGATCAGACCATTGGCTGGGATCGCGGCACGCTGCTGCCGGAGCTGGTGAAGAAATTCGGGGCCATGTCGGTGGTCATGGTGCTGGCCCACGAGTACGGGCATTCGATGCAGGCGCAGGCCAAACTGAACGGCTTCTTCACCGCGAGCGTGATCCGGGAACAGCAGGCGGATTGTTTCGCCGGTGTGTTCCTGCGCTCTGTGGCGGAAGGGAATTCGCGGCATTTCACGCTCAACACCACCGACGGCCTCAATGGCGTGCTCGGCGCAACCATCGCCGTGCGGGACAGCGAACCGGGCGCGAGTAAGGATGAGCACGGTTCGGCATTCGAACGCGTGACGGCGGTGCAGATGGGCTATACCGATGGGGCGCAGGCGTGTAAGACCATCACGCGCAAGGAGCTGGCCTCCCGGCGCGGCACCCTGCCGACCAGCTACACCACCCCCAACGAGGCGAATCAGCAACTGCCGGTGGACCGTTCATCGCTGGATATGATCGCCCAGACCCTCGCGACCAACGATCCGATCACCCGGCAGCCGGTGTACGACTACACCGGGGTGAGCAAGTCCTGCGCGAATGTGACCGTGACCAAACCGGTTTCGTACTGCCCCTCGGGCAATGCGATCGGCGTCGACGTCTCGACGCTGGCCAAACGGGCGCGCGGGGATGGTGACAGCGCGGTGCTCTCGGCCATGGTGGCGGGCGATTACAACGGATTCATCATCTTCATCTCCCGCTATATGCTTGCGCTGCAACAGGATCGCAAGCTCGGGCTGACCGGCGCCGAGACCGCCGGATTGCGCACCGCCTGCCTGTCCGGGGCGTTCAGCACCAAGATCAGTCAGCCGGGCGGCGATATCCGGCTCTCCGCGGGGGATCTCGACGAGGCCATCTCCGGACTGCTCGCGGATGGCCTCGCCGCCTCGGACGTCAACGGCAATGTGGTGCCCAGCGGTTTCGTGCGGCTGGAAGCCTTCCGCACCGGAGTGCTGGACGGCGACAACGCCTGCCTGAGCACCTACAAGTAGTCGCCTATGCCGGATCTATGTGCTGGTTCAGCCAATTCACCAGATCGGCGATGACCTTGTCCTGTTCCGGCTCGTTGTAGATCTCGTGGAAGAGACCGTCATAGCGGATGACGGTCTTGTCCTTCGACGCCGCATCGCGCTCGATCAGATCCGCGCCCTCGGGTGAGGCCAGCCCGTCCGCGGTGCCGTGCTGCACCAGCACCGGAACGGTGAGCTTATCCAGGTTCGCCAGCACATACGTTCCGGCGCGCAGCATTTCGGAGCCGGTGCGGGCGGGCACCCCGCCGTGGTACACCAGCGGGTCGGTGTCGTAGGCGCGTACCACTTCCGGATCGCGGCTCACCAGCTTCGAATCCAGTTTCAGCACGGGCAGATTCGGCAGCAGCTTGGAGACGACCGGTGCGAGCAGTCGCTGTACCGCGTTGCCCGCGTCGACCACGATCGCGGGACCGGACAGCACCACGCCGGTCACGTCCAGGGGTGTGCGGGTGGCGAGGTAGGCGACGGTGAGCCCGCCCATGCTGTGCCCGATGACGAACTTGGGCAGTCCCGGATGTTCCTTCATGGCGATATCCAGCAGCGCCTTGACATTGTCGGCCGCGCCGTCGAGGGAGACGACATTCGCCTTCCCGCCCTCGGACCGCCCGTGCCCGATGTGGTCGAGCGCGTAGGCGGCGATCCCGGCATCGTTCAGGCGTGCCGCCACGTGGGCGTAGCGGCCCGAATGCTCCGCGTACCCGTGCACGATCACGGCAACGGCCCGGGGCTCGGAGTCGGGCAGCCAGGCCTGCCAGTACACCCGCCCCGCACTGCCCTGGAATTCGCCGGTCTCGTTTCGGGTCATCGTCGCTCCCTCTCGGTCGGATATCGCACGCCGGGGCGACCGCGCACATTCCGGGGCGCTTCGCCCGGTTTGTCGCCACCCGGCCGAGTCATTCTCGCGCACCGCCGCCGCGCCCGCCGCGTCACGCCCCGAATTTCGTGCGCGCGGGTTCAGCGCCGGGCAAGGTGGTCGATCAGGAGCCGGTTGAAGGTGATCAGGCGCGCGTAATTGGCGCGGGAGATGCGCTCATCGGTGCCGTGGATGCGCTCGAGGTCCTGCGCGGTCAGGATGATCGGCGCGAAATTGCAGCGTGTCGCGGCGAGATCGTCGTAGTAGCGGGAGTCGGTGGCCCCGGGCACCAGGCCGACGGTGACCGCGACGCCGGGCACCACCGCGCGGGTGAGGTCGGCAATGAGATCGAAGGCCGGACCCGCCGCCGGATTCGCCGAGGGTTCGGACGCGTGACCCATCAATTCGATGGCGACGCCCCTGTCGCGGACGACGCGGCGGCAGTGCGCGACCACATCCGCCACCGAATCACCGGGCAGGATACGGAAATTCACGTATGCCTCGGCCCGCTGCGGCAGCACATTCGGTGTCACGCCGCCGTGGATCATGGTCGGCGCGGTGGTGGTGCGCACCAGCGCCTCGGTGGTCGGCCCGGCGGCCAGTACGCGCGCGATCGCTGGTCCGGCCACGCCGATCAGGCCGAGCAGGGTGCGGCGCGGTTCGGACATGAATTCCCGCAGCCGCGTGAGCATGTCGATGGTTACCGGAGTCAGCCGCAGGGGGAACGGCCGGTCCTGAATCCGGGCCACCGCCCGGGCCAGCTGCCCGACGGCGGTCTGCCTGCCCGGCATGGAGGAGTGCCCGCCGATCGCGGTCACCGACAGGCGAACCGTCGCGAAACCCTTCTCGCCCACCATGATCGTGGCGACGGGCAGGTCGATGCCGTCGGCCACATCGGTGGTGATGACGCCGCCCTCGTCGAGCAGCAGTTCGGCCCGGACTCCGGCGGACCGCAGCCGCTGCGCCATCCGTCCGGCCCCGGTATTGCCGAACACCTCTTCGTCATGTCCGAAGGCCAGATATACGGTCCGCGCGGGCCGGACCCCGTCGGCGAGCGCCGCCTCGACCGCCTCCAGGATCGCCATCACCCGGCTCTTGTCGTCGATGGCCCCGCGTCCCCAGATGAAGTCGTCATCCACCACGCCCGCGAACGGCGGATGCGTCCAGCCCCGTTCGTCATCGACCGGGACGACATCCATATGCCCGAGCAGAATCGCCGCGACCGGTTGGGTCGGCGCGATGCCGCCCGCAGGGTCATCGCCCGAGCCGGGCGCGGCGTCCCCGCTTCCCGGCCAGCGGTAGAGGCGGGCGTGGCCGAAGGTCTCGCATTCGAGATGCGCGTGCACCAGTGGGAAACACGCTTCGAGATGAGCTGTGAGGCGCTCGAATTCGCCGAGGTCGGTCTCGGCGGGATCCTCACGCGAGACGGTGACGCAGCGCAGCGCCGCCCCGAGTCGTTCGGCGGTGGCGTCGTCGACGGCCGGGGTGGCGGCTGCGGTCTGGGTCATCGATCTCCGGTCCTGGGTGGGAAGTCGATATTCACTGTCGCATTGTTCAGCGCGTCCGCGGGCACCATGAGGGCCTTCTCATTGCTCCACTTCGGGATGCCCTCGGAGATGCCGCCGGTCAGATCCGGGGTGCGCACCGCGCTGAGCAGCGGAAGTCGCACGCGCGCGGAGGTGACGGTGACCTTGGCCAGCGATGCGGGATGCGCCCAGATGTCGTCGAGCACATCGGTGATGCGGAAGGCGATGCGATGCCCGGCCGCGATCGGCCAATCCTGGGCCAGCAGCCGCAGCTCGGTGGTCGGGGTCGCGGGTGCGATGCCCCGGGTGATGACGATGCCGCGGCCGTTCGCGTCCACGTCGTACATTTCCAGGGTGACGCTCGCCTGCCGCGGCCCGTCCACGCCGAGGGTCGCGGTGACCGTGCCCGAGAGCTGCTGATCCTGCGCCAAAGGCTGACTCACCGACCAGATTTCGCGATCGGGGCCGGGAATCAGGCCGCGATCGGTGTACGCGCCGGTGCGCAGATCCACCGGCACCTGCCGCATATCCGCCGGGGGCCACTGTGTTTCGGACCGCCACTTACCGTCGAACTGTCCCACCGTGATGCGCGGTCCGGGTACCGGTGCGTCTTTGCCCGCCACCAGCCGATCGAAGAACCCGATCAGTTCGGAGGTGAATTGCGGTGTGCCGCATTTGTCATCGCAGGTGCGATGCCCCCACTGCCCGAACCACGCCTTGTGCTCGCCGGGGCCGAGCTCGTTCCAGAGCTGGAAGACGCGATCGGGTTTGGTGTTGTAGTCGATGAATCCCTGTCCCAGGAACAGCGGAATGGTGTTGCCCTTCAGCTTCGCCACCAGATCCCGGTCCTGCCAGAACGCCGAGGACGCATCATGATTCATGATCTGGTTCGCGTAATTGCCGTAGCAGGCGGGATCGATGCTGACCGCATTCGTCTGGTACTCCGGCGAATCCGCCCAACTGCCCGGCGTCGAGGCGATGAGCAGATGCTCGAGTCCCGCGAAATCGCCCGGCCGGACCCCGGTTTCGGTGACCGGCTTACCGGAGAACTTCCACGCGATGCCCTGCATGTACAGGTACGAATTGGGGTCGACGACCGGTTCGAACGCCGCGACCGCCGCCAGTCCGGCGGGTTTCTCGGCCAAGCCCATCAGCCCGGTCCACGCCTCATAGGAGATCCCCATCAGTCCGACCTTGCCGGTCGACCAGGGCTGTCCGGCCGCCCACTCCACCGCGGTCTTCACATCGGATCGCTCACCCGGCCCGCCGAAATCCGGGCAGCCGTTGGAGCCGCCGAAACCGCGCAGATCCACGATCACATAGGTGTACCCGGCGGCCAGCATGGCGGCCACCGGCAGATTCTCGGTCGACGGCCCGCCCTTGAGCAGCGGTGAGGTGAGATAGGCCAAATGTGATCGATACGGGCTCACGGTCATGATCACCGGCGTCTTCGCGTCATCGGCGATCCCGGTCGGCCGCAGAATATCCGCGTGCAAGCGCGTCCCATCGGCCGCGGTGATGTACTCCTGCTTCCACACGAACCCCTGATCGGCGACCGCCTGCCCCGGCACCGCCAGCACTCCCAACACCAGTAGCAGCCCGAGCAGGGCTCGCCACAACACCATCCGCATGATCACCATAGTGACCTTGGTGCCTGACGTCGTCGCAGACCAGCCCCCGGAAACAGGGTGCACGGCGGCGATCGGCGGGTGCGCACGGGATCCCTCGGACATAATCGTGCGGGCGACGTCCGAAACACGGGCGCTCGTACGGGGGTGGAAAGGCGGGTCACCGGTGGTACTCGAGCCGGGATCGGTATTCGCGGGTTATACGGTGCTGGAGCAAGCCGGATCGGGCGGGATGGGCACGGTCTATCGGATGCGGCATCCGCGATTGCAGATCGATGTCGCGGTCAAGGTGCTGCCCGCGCATGTCGGCAGCAGCGATCCCAAGGCGCTGGCCCGGTTCGAACGCGAGGCCCGGCTCACCGCCGCGCTACAGCATCCGAATATCGTGCGGGTGCACGACTGCGGCACCGATGGCGAAACACCCTGGATCGCCATGGATTTCGTCTCCGGATCGGATGCCGAGCGATTGGCCGGAGCCGGTCCGCTGCCGATCGCGCGCGCGGTGGAGATCGTCCGGCAGGCCGCGGCCGCACTGGATTACGCGCACGGCAAGGGCATCCTGCACCGGGATGTCAAGCCCGCCAACCTGTTGATCAGCGAACACACCGGTCAGCAGCATGTGCAGATCACCGATTTCGGCATTGCCCGCGGACTGGGGGAGCGCACCACCGCGACCGGTTCGGTGCGGGCGACCTTCGCCTATGCCGCACCCGAACAGCTCGGTGGCGGGCCGGTGGATCACCGCTGCGATGTCTACGCGCTGGGCTGCACGCTCTTTCATCTGCTGAGCGGCACGGTACCGTTCCCGCTGCGCACCGTGTTCGCGATCGTCAACGCGCACTTGAACACTCCGCCGCCGCGAGTGTCCATGAGCCGCCCGGACGTGCCCGCCGCGCTGGACGAGGTGATCGCGACCGCCATGGCCAAATCGCCCGGCGCGCGCTATCGCTCGTGCGGTGAATTGGCGGAGGCGGCGCTGGCCGCGATTCGCGAACCGCTCTGGCCGGAACCGATGAGCACCGCTCCGCCGCAAGATGATTCGGTGCGACCGGCCGCCGGAGCGGAGCCGCCGGTCTGGTCGACGCCGCTGTCGAACCCACCGCCGGTACGGGCGGCGGTCGATCTGATCGGGCATACCGGCGCGGTGCGCGTCATCGCCTTCGACCCCTGGGGTGCGCGGGTGGTCACCGCGGGCGCGGATCAGACGGTCCGGCTCTGGGATGCCCACGGCGGTAAGCAGATCGGCGCTCCGCTGGCGGTGAACATCGCGGTGCACGCGCTGGCCTTCAGCCTCGACGGCAGTCTGCTGGCCGCGGCGAGCGGTCGTAGTGCGCGCCTGTGGGATGTCGAGAGCGCGCAGCGGATCTGCGAAGACGTGTACACCGCGCTGCCGTCCACACCCGTATTCGGCCCCGACGCGGCCGTGCTGGCGGCCACCAACCCGCAATCGGTACTGCTCTGGGATACGCCCGAGCGCAATGGATTCGGGAAGCTGGAGATGCATCCCGGGTTCGGTCTGGGCTACAGCTCATTGGCCTTCAGCCCGGACGCGGGCGTCTTCGCCATCGCCCGCCGAGACGAGGTCATCCTGCGCGACTACCACCGCGGGGCCGCGCCCCGGGGTTCGGCCATCGGCGCGCAGCGCGCGATCCTGGCGCATGCGGGTGAACACGTCCGCCGCGTGCTCTTCACCTCGGACAGTCGCACGCTGCTCACCGTCAGCGATCGTGTTGCCCGGCTGTGGGATTGCTCCGACGATCACTATCGCGTCGAACTGCTGCTGCCGATGGAACTGACCGGGACCGAGGTCGAGGCCGCGTTCGGCGTCGACGGCAGCCGCTTCGCGGTCGCCAATCACGATCGGGTGGTGTGCTGGAGCCGGAGCACCGGGCAATCGATCCACTTCCCGCTCGATACCGGGACCGGTCCGGTGCGATCGGTGACCTTCAGCGCCGATGGCGCGCTGCTCGCGGTGAGTACCCGTGCGCTGGTGCGCATCTGGGATATCGACAGCCGCAGGCAGCTCGGCCCGGATATGCCGCCGCCGGTGGTGTTCGCCCCCGACGGCATCACTTTCGCCGCGGCACAGCATGATCGGGTGTGCCTGCGCAATCTCGCCGAACTGCGCTGACTACATCGGCCGCAGATCGATGATCTTGCGCAGCCGGGCGCGGTCGCGTTCCAGGCGGCGTGCCTCATAGGCGATCGGGAAGTAGCGCACCCGTTCGGGCAGTACCGGAACGGTGCGGCCGATCACCCAGCCCAGCGCGCGCAGGGTGCGCTCATCGCTGGAAGTCCATGTCAGGCCCAGCTTTTCGCGAATGATCTCGGGTGTGGTGCCGACGGTGAAGAAATACTGCAGGCGGCCGACGGGTTTGGTGGCGGTGCGCCACAGCGGGCGCAGCGGTGCGGGAATCTGCTTGGGCGGGGCGATCTTCTGGATCACCCGCAGATAGTCGTCGGCGACATTGGTTGCCACCAGGTGGTTCTCGACCTGATCGCGGAACCACGGCTCCCATTCGGCGAAGGTCGCCGGAATCTCCTTGGGCGCCACCGAGAAATTGCGCATGAGCTGCACCACCTCGCGGTAGTACGCCTCCTTGTCGGCCTCGCTGAGTTTCACGGTGGAGAAGTACTTATCACCCTCGGTGAAGGCGAAGACCGCGGTGTGCAGCACCCACGCCCACGGTCCCGAGGACAGCGCCTGATGCTTATTGCCGTGCGCGTCAACGCTATTGAGGCTCGCGTGCATGGCGCGCAGTCGATCAGCTTCGGCCAGGGCCTCATCGCCGCCGTAGATCCACATCATGACCGAGGCGATACTGCGGAAGGCGCGTCCGGCCGGATCGGTGCGGAAGCTCGAGTGTTCGTCCACCACCGCGGCGATGGTCGGTTCCATGGTCTGCAACAGGAAGGCCGAGCCGGCGGTGAGGGAGAACGTGATGAGCCCGGTCTGCTCCCACATCTGGCTGCCGGGTGCGAACGGACGGCGTTCGGGCCGGGGTGCTCGGGAGTCATGATCGATCGGCGCGACGGCGGCGGTCATGGTGATCTCCTTTGATCACGGTCCTGCCGCAGCGCCACACTCCGACAGGATGAGAGAGTTACGTTCGAATCTTCTCATCTTGTCGGCCGAGTGGCAACCGTCACGCCCGCGCGCGCAGCCATTGTTGTTCGAGTGCGCCCAGTTCGGTGCGGGATTCCTCATCGTGCGACCACTCCCGCGCGATGCGATGCCAATTGCCGGTGGCGCGCAATTTGCCCAGCAGGGCGAGGGTGCCGTATTCCGCGCGGCGCGCGAGCGCGTGTTCGGCGGGGGCGTATTCGCGGCGCAGATTGTCGAAGTAGCCGCGGCGTGGATCGATGACGGCGAGCAGGGCGTTGGACGCCGAGTCCGCGCCGACGCGGGTTTCGGCATCGGTCAGTAGCCAGCCCGATACCTCGTACATCAGGCGCAGGCACTCCTCCGGTGTGACCGGCGAATGCTGTTCCAGCACACCGTAATCCACCAGGAGTGCGCGCAGGTCCGCGCCGCGGTACTCCGCTGCCGCGCGGGCGCAGTCGAGTTCGAATTCCACCGCCGTCGCGTCCATCTGTTTGAACAGGCCGAAATCCAGGAAGGCGACCCCGCCGTCGGCGGTGAGCAGGATATTGCCGGGGTGCGGGTCGCCGGTGAAACGTCGCTCCCGCAGCATCGATCCGACGTAGAAGCGCATCAGAATCTCGCCGACCCGATCCCGCTCGGCGTCGCCGAGCGCGGTGATCTCGTCGAAGCGCAGGCCCTCGACGAATTCGGTGACAAGCACCCGGGCCGTGCACAGTTCGACTTCGACCGCCGGGATGTGAATGAACGGGTGGCCCTGGAAGATTCGCGCGATGGTCAGATGGTGTTCGGCCTCGGCGCGGTAGTCGATCTCGGCCGCGATATGGGTCGCGAGCTCGCGGACCAGCGTGTGATCCGCGACCGCCGGTGCGACGCCGCGCAGCAGTCGCATCACCAGCGCGAGGTTCTTCAGATCCGCCCGGATCGCGATATCGATACCCGGATACTGCACCTTGACCGCGACCGCGCGGCCGTCGGTGAGCCGGGCCCGGTAGACCTGGCCGATCGATGCCGCGCCGATCGGCTCTTCGTCGAATTCGGCGAACACCTCATCGAGTGGGCGGCCGTAATCGCCCTCGATGACCGTGCGCATCTGCTCGAAAGGCAGTTGCGCGCTCTGATCGTAGAGTGCGGCCAGCTTGCGCTGGAAGCGTTCCCGCTGCCGCGGCGATACCGCACGATCGCCGAACGCGGCCAGCGGATCGAACATGGACAGCAATTGCCCGGCCTTCATGGCCAGGCCCTTCATGCTGCCCAGCACCGTCACGATGTCCTCGGCCGCCTCGATGAGGGCGCGTTCGGTGCGGGCGATGCGCTGTTCCTCGGTATCGCGGACCATCGACAATCGCACGCCCGCACCTCGAACCGCCTGGCCCGCAACGAGTTTGCCCAGTTCGGCGCCGCGTCGCGCCCGGGAGACGGGGATATCGTTCGGCATCGGCGACCTCATTCCGGCGAGAGGTGCGAGATTAACAGACGTCGGTGTCGACTAATCCGTTTCCGGCTGGAGCGCGCGCAGGCCCGGGGTGAGCACCGCGATCGCGCTGTCGATATAGGCGCGCCGATCCGATCCGCCGCGGCCCTGCAGGGTGCGCATGACCGGCGGGATGGTCAGGGCCAGCAGCATCCAGGACACCTCGCCGGTATCCACGTCGTCCCGGATGACGCCGGAATCGACTGCCCGGGAAAGGAATCGGTCAACTGTCGCCGCGAGCACACCGCCCAGGCCCAGGATTCTGGTGTTGAGCTCATCGTCGATGCCCGGCAGTTCGAACAGCATGGCGTTCATCAGCGCCGGATCCGATTCGGCGATATGGCACATCCGCTCGACCGCGCCGGACCAGGTCTGGATCAATTCCTCGATGGTGAACTCGCGGTCCAGCAGCGCGGGTTCGAAGACGTCCCCGGCGATTTCGGTGAGCAGCCGATCCAGGCCGTAGTCCACGACCTCGTCCAGAATCGCGCGCTTGCTGTCGAAATAGCGGTAGAAGGTGCCGTAGCCGATGCCCATCTCGGCGGTGATATCGGCCGTGGAGGCCGCCGCGTAGCCCTTGGTGGTGAACACGCGGTAGGCGGCCGCGATCAGCTCGCGCCGGCGCCGCTCGGTGTTCTGCTCATCGCGGGGGCGTCCGGGTCCGCGCTTGGCTGGTTCGGTCATCGAGCACATCGTATGCGCCCGTCCCGGTGGCGCCGCCGGATGCGGGTGCGCGGGATCCGACCCTTGCGCATCTGTCTGGGACGGTTTAGTTTGGTGACATCTTCGTCCGGTAATTGACTGCACGTCAGAACGGCATTCGTGGCTATCGGACGTTGTGAGACAAAGGAGTCGCTCCATGACGGGCATCACTTCATTCCTGCACACCCAGCACGCCGCGCGGCAACCGGTCGACGATTCGGTCTTCGACACCGCCGCACTGGTTTTCACCATCGAGCGCACCTTCGACGCACCGGTGCGCGCGGTGTGGACCGCCATCGACGATGATCGCGCCTGGAGTTGGCTGCCGTTCCCGCGCGTCGGCGTGCGCTACGACTCGCCCCTGCGCGGGGTCGGGGTGGTGCGGGATATGGGATCGGTCTTCGAACCACTGCGGTTCCTATGGGTCGAGCGCGAGAAATTCTGGCGCTACGAACCGAACCGGCGCATCACCTTCGGCGTGGTGAGCGGGAACTGGATGCAATACCTGCTGGTCAGCCAGTACGCCGAGGATATGACCTTCACCGATATCGGGAACGACCGGACCGGATTGGCCTGGACGGTCGCGGTCACCCCGCGCCTGCCGCTGCGCTTCTCCACCTGGGCTCCGCCGCTGTGGCGCGCCGCCTATCGGATCGGGGGTATCGGCCCGCTGTTCGACCGGCGCGTGCGGCAGGTCGCGCGGACCCTTCCGCCGCCACCGCGAGTTGTCCAGGCCAATGGCAAGGCCGCCCCGGCGGTGGGTAACCGTCGCACCGGGAAAGGCGTTAAATGACACCGCAATACGAGGTAATCGTCATCGGGGCGGGCATCGGCGGCATCTGCGCCGGGGTGAAACTCCAGGAGATCGGCATCGACGATTTCCTGATCATCGATCGAGTGGGCGGGCTCGGCGGCACCTGGTACAGCCACAGCTATCCCGATGCGGGCTGCGATATCCCGAGCACCACCTACCAGTTCTCCTTCGCCCGCAAACCCGACTGGGACCGGCTCTTCGCCAAACGCGATCAGATTCTGGAATACCTGGAGAAGGTCGCCGCCGACTACGACCTGCCGCGCCGAATGCGCTTCCACACCAGCGTCATTCGCGAGGAATGGGATGACGCGAACGGGCTGTGGCAACTGCACACCGAATCCGGGGAGGTGCTCACCGCGCGGTTCGTGATCAGCGCGGTCGGTGCGTACATCAATCCCAAGACCACCCCGGACATCCCCGGATTGGCTTCCTACACCGGTGTTTCCATGCATCCGGCGCACTGGGATCACGACTACGACTTCGCCGGTAAACGAGTCGGCATCATCGGTGTCGGGGCCAGCACCATGCAGATCGCACCGAAACTGGCGGAGCAGGTGGAGCGGCTGGATATTTATCAGCGCACTCCCCAGGTGTATCTGCCGAAGCCGGATTTCGTGCTGCGGCCGTGGATGCAGCGCCTGCTCGCACTGCCCGGCGGTTCGGCGATCGCGAACGGCCTCGCCCAGACCGTCATCGATTCGGCGCTGCGGGTCGCCATCTACACGCCCGCACCGCTCTGGCGTTCGGCGGCGCGCGTGGTCGATCTGGTCGGCCGTAACGCCTATGCCGGATGGGTACGAATCAAGGTGCGGGACAAACAAACCCGCCGGGTGCTGCGACCGGACTTCGGCATCGTCTGCATTCGCGGCGGCGCGGGCGGCGACTATCTGCCCACGCTCAATCGCGAGAACGTCGATCTCATCACCGCGGGCATCAGCGAGATCACCCCGACCGGCATTCGCGGCGCCGACGGTGTGGAACGCGAGATCGATGCCCTGATCCTGGCCACGGGCTATGAGGTCTTCTCCGATCCGGAGAGCTACAAACCCGGAACCGTCATCGGCCGTGACGGATTCGATCTCGGCGTCTTCTACAACACCGAGGGACTGCAGGCGTACTACAGCACCTCGGTCGCGAAGGTGCCCAACCGGTTCATCATGATCGGCCCGTATTCCTGGACCGGTACGGCCTTCCACTATTTCGTGGAGAACGCCATGCGCCATATCGCCACCGTCATCGACGAGACCCGGCGGCGGGGTGCGACGGTGGTGGAGGTCCGGCCGGAGGCGCAGCGCCGATTCCATGCCGACATGCTGCGCAGCGGCCGAAACCTGTCCTACTACCTGGAAACCCGATGCGAGGGCTCCAACAGCTATTTCGTCAACTCCCAGGGCAAATCCCCGTACATTCGGCCCTGGTCGCTGTTGAAGACCTATCGCAAGGCCACCCGATTCGACCGTGACGACTACAGCTACCGACCCGCCGTCGAAGTCGGCGAGCCCGCGGACATCCCCGCTGTGGAGTTCACCCACGGCTGAGCGCACGCAGCGCCGTCTTCCGCGCGATGCCGGATGCGAACACCGCCGACATGCCGGCCGGTCGAGCTGACCGGTCGGCTACTCGGTATCCGAATGGTCTGTGCGCTGATTTTCACGAGAGATTAACGGCCACCTGGGCTTTTGTTTGGAAGAGTGTTCTTTTCGGGAGAATCGAAGAGAACGGGAGTGCGATGAGCTCGGTGCACGCTTTGCCAATGGCGCGATCAGGGGCCTTGTTGAGTGTTATGCGAGCTCAGCTGCGCGAATTCATTGCACGGCAGAGTTTTACGCCGGATGAACGCACCGCGCGCGCGATCGCCAGTTCACCGCTCGGTGTGCTCGGTGGAGGGATCGCGCGGCGGTAGCGCAAGTGCGCCATGATTATTCGGTGTCCCGGTGGTTCTGACGGCGTATGATCGGCCAGGATGGGCACCAGGGCGCGGCACGACCAGAAGGCGATAACCGACTGGGACGTGTTCGCGAATGCCCTCGCGCGCGTACTCGCGGAATTACCCTCGCGCGCCACGCTCGTCATTGCCGCGACCGGAAATCGATACGTTCAGTTCCAGCAGTTCGACATCCGGCTTTCCGCCGAGCTCACCGGCAATTACTATCTCGCCGAACCGATTACGGAACCCGCCGCCCAGCGCCTGCGCGAGCTGGGCTGGACCGCTCCGGTGCCGAAACGGGAAATAGAGAACTGGCGGCAGACCCTGCTCTGGCCCATCCCGCCGAGCCGGTTGGCCGAATTGGCGCTGTCGGCCGTCATCGGCCTGCACGACGCCCTCGGTATCGCCTCGCCGACCGAACTCCGCGCCTCCGGCTGGACCGAGGCCAATAGCGATCTCGATCTCAGCGCGCTCGGGCCGATCGCTCGCCGGGGTCTCGGCTAGCCGTTCATCGGGTGCGTTCGTCCATTGGGATTCGATCGGTTCGTACGCGGGATGCGTTCGCGCGCGGGACTGATCAGCCTGTCCGCCAGGTATGTTCGCGCGCTGGTTCCCGAACGGCTCATTCATCGGGTTGATCATTCGTCTCGGCTATCGACGCTGATGGGGCATGTTCCGGTCTCTGGTCATAGGACGTTTGCGCCGATCGTTCGCAGATGCGCACACTGTGCGCTACTGTGATTCGCGTGCGGTTTCCGTCGCCTCCGGGCGCGACCGCGAGCCGGAACGGAGGTGCGGTGGATCGTCGAGCGGAACTACCGCAGCAGGAGGGCATCATCTCCGCATCGCATCCCGGCCTGTCGGTGTGGACCCGCCCGCAGCGTCGGCCGCGACCGGCGCTGAATCGGGAATTGATTGTGTCCGAGGCGGTTACGCTGCTCGACGCCGAAGGTATGGCGGCGCTGAGCATGCGCACCCTCGGCGCCCGCCTGAACGCGGGCGCGACCTCGATCTACCGGCACGTGGCCACCCGGGATCAGCTCATCGAACTCGCGGTCGACGCGGTATACGGCGAGATCGCCATTCCCGAACTCGCGGTGGCCGGGCAGTGGCGGGAGGCGGTCACCACCTGCGCGGAGAGCATGCGCGAGGTGATCCTGCGGCACCCGTGGATCGCGGAGGCGCTGCCCGGGGTCGGACTCGCCTATCTGGGGCCGAATGTGCTGCGGCTCAATGAATTCCTGCTCCGGGTGTTCGACGCCGCCGAATTCCCGCGCAATGAAACCGATACCGCCATCAGCACCGTCATGGGCTACGTGGTCGGCATCTGCCTGAGCGAGGCGGCCTGGCTCACCACGGTCGCGCGCAGCGGTGCGGACGAACAGCAACTCGTCGACCAATTGCTGCCCACGCTGGAGCGCATCACCTCCGCGCACCGGCGCATCGGGGAATCCATTGTGGCGCGGGCGGAATCGGGTATCGGCGCGGTGCGCGAGACCAAATTCCGGTACGGACTCGAGCGCATCCTCGACGGGCTCGCGACCCGGCTGCCGGGGTGGGCGGGATGACCGGCGTGGAGTTCGGCCGCATCGACCCGCTCGAGTTGGAAGCCTTCGTGGTACTCGCCGAGGAACTGCATTTCGGCCGCACCGCCGAGCGGATGGGACTGTCCCAGCCCCGGGTGAGCCAATTGCTGCGCTCGCTAGAACGCCGGGTGGGACGGCGACTGGTGGAACGCACCAGCCGTCGCGTCGAGCTGAATCCCTTGGGGGAGCGGCTACTTCGCGATGTCCGGCCCGCCTTCGACGATCTGCGCCGCGCCGTGGTCGGCACCCGCGCGGCGGCGGACGGCCTGCGCATCGGATTCCTGGGTCCGTACTTCAGCACGCTGGACGGTCCGCTGCTGCGACTGCGGGAGCGCTACCCCGACTGCGAGGTGACGCTCACCCAATTGTCCTGGAGCGATGTCTACGGACCGCTGCGCCGCGGCGAGGTCGATATCCAGACCTGTCTGCTGCCGGTGGAACAGCCCGACCTCACCGTCGGACCCGAAATCGGGGTCTTCCCACGACGATTGGCCATCGCCCGCAAACATCCGCTCGCAGCCGCGCCCTCGCTGGATATCGAGCACCTCGCCGAACTCACCATCATCGGCCCGCCCTCGGTGCCGCCGGAACTGGCGCGCAGCTTCTGGCCGCCGGAGGTCACCCCGTCGGGCAGGCCCATCCGGCGCGGCATCACCGCCATCACCGAACCCGAAATGCTCGGTGCGGTGGCGCACGGTGCGGGCGTTTTCGTGACCACCGCCGCGATGGCCCTGCATTTCGTCCACCCCGATGTGGTGTTCGTACCGTTCACCGGCATGCCCGATGTGCATGTGGTGCTGCTGTGGCGCAATGACACCGACAACCCGCGGGTCCGGGAGCTGGCGAGCCTGGCGCGGTAGTAAGTTCCTTCTTGACAGTCTCTGTCATGAACCAAGATACTGTCACGGCGTGGTAGATCGCGGTGGTCGATCCCGCAGCCGCGCACGACTTGGAGGAACGCCGATGTCACTACGTGAACGGCAACGCAGGCAGATTCGAGCCGAGATACAGCGCGCGGCCTTCGAACTGTTCGCGCACAAGGGATTCGACGAGGTGACCACCGAGCAGATCGCGGCGGCGGCGGGCATCTCGCCCAGCACGTACTTCCGGCATGTGCGCAGTAAAGAGGATCTGCTGCTCGAACCGGTGCGCGAGGGCGGTGCGGGCATCACCACGCTGCTCGAGGAGCGCGACGCGGCCGAACCGGCCGATATCGCACTGGCACAGTCGATTCTGACGCGATCCAATACCCTCGCCGCGGCCGAACTCGAACAGTGGCGATCCGCGTTCGCCACCGCGCCGCATCTGCTCGACCGGGTCGCGCTCATCACGCCTGAACATCGCGCCCGGCTGGTGGAACTGGTCGCACAGCGCATGTCGCGCGATCCGCTGGTGGACAGCACACCCGGGCTGCTGGTGCATCTCATGCTCGCGGCCGCCGAATTCGGCTATCTGCAATGGCTGCGCAGCACCGACCATCCGGGGGCCTCGCTGCCGGTATGCGTCGAAGGCGCACTGAACGCCGTCATCGGCGAACGGTGGCGCACCGCGCACTGAGCGCGGCCGACTTTCCGGCCGATCGGCCGAAATCCCGCTGCCGGCAGGCAGACTCACTATTTCTCCCTTGGGGTACAAGCATGCGCACTGAAGCATTCGACCTGGTGGTCGTCGGGTCCGGCGCGGCCGGAATGGCCGCCGCGCTCACCGCGGCCCACCACGGACTGTCCGCGATAATTCTGGAGAAGGCCGCACACTGGGGCGGCTCCACCGCCCGCTCCGGCGGGGGAGTGTGGATACCGGGGAACTCCGTACTCCGGCGACAGGCTCCGGCGGACGATATCGAATCCGCCCGCACCTATCTGAAGTCCATCACCGGCGAATACGGCGAGGCCGAGCGCATCGATACCTATATCGATCGCGGACCGGAAGCCCTGGAGTTCCTCATCGAGCATTCGGCCCTCGAATTGCAGTGGGTGCCAGGCTATTCCGACTATTATCCGGAAGCTCCCGGCGGGCGTGCGCACGGGCGCTCGGTCGAACCGAAGCCGTACGACGCCAAGGGGCTCGGCGATGATCTGGCCACGCTGGAACCGGATTACGCCGCCGCGGCGAAGAACTTCGTCGCCACGCAGGCCGATTTCCGGCAGTTCCATCTCGGGCTGCGCAACCCGCGCGCGCCCTTCCGGGTGCTGCGCATCGGGGCGCGCTGGGCGAAGGGGCAACTGTTGCGGCAGCATCTGCTGGCGCGCGGACAGGCGCTCAGCGCGATGCTGCGCGAAGGTCTGAACGCGGTGAATGTTCCACTGCGACTGAATAGTCCGGTGCTCGAACTCCGGGTCGAGGATGGTCGCGTCAGCGGTGTGGTGGTGCTGCGCGATGGTGTCGAACAGGTCATCACCGCCCGGCGGGGCGTGGTGATCGCCGCGGGCGGATTCGATCACAACGAATCCATGCGCAAGCAATATCAGCGCGACCCCATCGGCACCGAATGGACGGTCGGCGCGCAGGGGAATACCGGTGACGGCATCCGGGCGGGCCAATCCCTCGGTGCGGCAGTGCGATTCATGGATGACTCGTGGTGGGGGCCGTCCATTCGGCTGCCGCGTCAGCCCTGGTTCTGCCTGGCCGAGCGCAATCTCCCCGGCAGTCTCATCGTCAACGATCGCGCCGAACGCTTCATGAACGAATCGCTGCCCTACGTGGAAGCGACCCACCGGATGTACGGCGGTGAGAACGGGCTCGGCCCCGGGCCGGGTGAAAACCTGCCAGCCTGGCTGATTTTCGATCAGCGGTATCGGAATCGGTACCTCTTCGCGGGATTGCCTCCGCGCCAGCCGCTGCCCGGCCGGTGGTTCAAATCCGGAGCGCTCACCCGCGCCGATACGCTGGCGGAATTGGCGGGCAAGCTGGGTATTTCGGCGGACGCGCTGCAATCGACGGTGGCGCGCTTCAACACCTTCGCGCACACCGGCCGTGACGAGGATTTCGGCCGGGGTGAGAGCGCCTACGATCGCTACTACGGTGATCCGCGCAACCGGCCCAATCCGAATCTCGGTGCGCTGCGACAGGGGCCGTTCTACGCCGCGAAACTCGTTCCCGGCGACCTCGGCACCAAGGGCGGCCTCGTCACCGATACCGCCGCCCGCGTACTGCGGGACGACGGTTCGGTGATCGAAGGGCTCTACGCCGCGGGCAATGCCAGCGCGCCGGTCATGGCGCACACCTACGCCGGGCCCGGCGCGACCATCGGTCCCGCCTTGGTATTCGGCTATCTGGCCGCCCTCGACGCCGCTCGCGTCAGCTGACCAGGTTCTTGCGCAGTTTCAGGAGGGTCCCGGCATCGAGTCCGAGGCCCTGCGTGAGGAACTTGCCGAAATCGCCGAACTGGGAATCCACCTGGGATACAGCGATATTCAGGTAGTCCTCACGCACCTCCTGCAATGGGATCAGCAGATCCGGATTCTGCATGATGCCGCCCTGCTTCAGCTGCGCC
The DNA here is from genome assembly GCF_040680615.1 of Nocardia sp. NPDC052001. NCBI lineage: Bacteria > Bacillati > Actinomycetota > Actinomycetes > Mycobacteriales > Nocardiaceae > Nocardia > Nocardia sp. NPDC052001. The sequence goes on from NZ_JBFAXC010000020.1 coordinate 51,781, forward strand.
CGCAGTGCGGCATCTGCCGCGGCCCGGTACTGATTCGACAGCAGATAGTCCTGCCGGGCCGTGCCCTCGGGCACTCCGACGGCGCGCAGCGTCACATAGGACAGCCAGCCCGTGCGGTCCTTACCGGCGGTGCAGTGGAACAGGGTGGCATTGCCGGTGTTCGCCAGGTCCCGCACACTCTGCCCGAACTTGGTCAGGGAATCCGGTGTGAGGAAGCTCCGGTAGACATCGCCCATGATCTGCTCGGCCTTGCCTCCACCGAGCAATGCCTCCTGCTGCACCGGATCCTTCGATCCGATCGCCTGATACATCTTCGTGAACATCCCGGTGTCGTCAATGGCGCGCGCCACCAGTGGAACTCCCGAAGGCAGGCGATCCGCGCCGAGCGCCTGCACCTCCGCCGGAGTCCGCAGATCGATCACGGTTTGCAGGTGCAGCGACCCCAGCTTCTGCACATCGGCATCGGTCAGTTTGCCCAGCGCGTCCGATCGAATAACCTTCCCGCTCTTGACCTTCGCGCCGTCATAGGTCCGATATCCCCCCAGATCCCGAACATTCACCGCCCCCTGCAACTCGATCTTGGCGGGGCCACCGGCCCCGGCGGCATCCGGCGCGGCGTCTGCCGCCCCGACCGATCCCGCGCTGAGCATCGCCGCCGCGAGCGGAACAATCGCAACCGAGAAAGCGGACCGTCGACTTCGAGCAATATCAAAGAATTTCATCTGCGCGACGCTAAACGCGGCTTACCAGCGCCCACCCGATTCGGTGAACCGCACCCGCCCAACAGGACCCGAGGCCCTCTCACCGAGACTGGCTCTACCGCAGCGCAATAACGGCTGCTAGGTCGGGCGCTTCCGGAAAGCTATTCTACCGAAACATATTTCGATCAGTCACATATCGGAAGATGAGCTCTCGTACCGATCCTGCAACCCCTGCAGCGTCGCCTCGATCCCCGCGGTATTTCCCCGCACGAAACCCGTTGCCTCGTAATACTTCACCCGATTCTTGATCGGCGTCCCCCGATAGTCGAACGTCTCGGTCACCAGCGTCCGCGTAGGCGACAGCGCCCGAAACTCCCACCGCCACAAATGCCCGAACGGATGCCGCCACTCGACAACCTCATCCGGCGTATACGCGGTCACAACGCATGTCATCCGATAGGGCACCCCATACATCCGCATCTTCGTGGAAAACCGAGCCCCCACCCCCATCCGCTCCGGCACCCGAATGTTCTCCCGCACCGTCCCCGACCCATCCACCTCATGATGCCGCCGAGGATCACCCACCATCGCGAACAACTCCCCAGCCGGCGCCCCCACCTCCACCGCCCGACTCACCTGAAATGGCCCCCCATCAACAACCAAAACCGCCATAACCACACCTTTCATATCCCGAACTAGAACAGATTCTAGCTACGAGATTCCCTCCCCACCGGGCGTATCCCACTCCACCCCAACAACTTCAGCCACCCACCGATCAGGCTGTTCCGCAGTCTCCCACCTCAACCGCAACTCGCACCTGAAGACTTCCTCGATCACCCCTCGCAATTCATCCTGAGCCTCCGATCGGTCAGCGCCCGGAGCGGCAGTCACCAACGCCCCGTCCAGAACCCCGCCGCGATCGAAGAACGCGGCCCATCGCCACCGATCGGGCGTTCTGTACAGCACGAGTCCGGTCGGTGTTCCCAACTGCTCCCGCATCGACCGCCGTTTACGTGCCATGGCTCATTTTCTATCCGGGAAATGGGCGGAGCCCCATTCGCTGAGGCGAATGGGGCTCCGTGAATTCTGGTGCTACAGGGAGGATTTAGACGTCGAAGTAGAGTTCGAACTCGTAGGGGTGCGGGCGCAGGTTGACCGGGGCGATTTCCTGGGTGCGCTTGATGTCGATCCAGGTCTCGATCAGGTCCTCGGTGAACACGCCGCCCTCGGTGAGGTACTCGTGATCTTCCTCGAGGCGGTCGATGACCGACGCGAGGGAGGTGGGGGCCTGCGGGATGTTCTTGGCCTCCTCGGGCGGCAGCTCGTAGAGGTCCTTGTCGACCGGAGCCAGCGGCTCGATCTTCTTCTTGATGCCGTCGATGCCGGCCATCAGCATGGCGGCGAACGCCAGGTACGGGTTACCCGAGGAGTCCGGCGCGCGGAACTCGATGCGCTTGGCCTTCGGGTTCGAGCCCGTCACCGGGATACGCACGGCAGCCGAACGGTTGCGCTGCGAGTACACCAGGTTGATGGGGGCCTCATAGCCCGGCACCAGACGGTGGTACGAGTTGACGGTCGGGTTGGTGAACGCCAGCAGCGACGGGGCGTGGTGCAGGATGCCGCCGATGTAGTGACGCGCCAGATCCGACAGACCCGCGTAACCGGCCTCGTCGTGGAACAGCGGCTTGCCGTCCTTCCACAGCGACTGGTGGGCGTGCATGCCCGAGCCGTTGTCACCGAAGAGGGGCTTCGGCATGAAGGTGACAGTCTTGCCTTCCTGCCACGCGGTGTTCTTCACGATGTACTTGAACAGCTGCAGGTCGTCAGCGGCGCCCAGCAGCGTGTTGAAGCGGTAGTTGATCTCGGCCTGACCGGCGGTGCCGACCTCGTGGTGGCCGCGCTCCAGCTCGAAGCCCGCGTTCTGCAGGTTGGTCGAGATCTTGTCGCGCAGATCCACGTAGTGGTCGTACGGCGCGACCGGGAAGTAACCACCCTTGTTGCGAACCTTGTAGCCACGGTTCGGGGTGCCGTCCGAGTTGTACTCCGCGCCGGTGTTCCAGGAACCCGAGATCGAATCGATCTCGTAGAAGGAACCGTTCATCGCCGAGTCGTAACGGATCGAGTCGAAGATGTAGAACTCGGCCTCGGCACCGAAGTAGCAGGTGTCGGCGATGCCGGTCGAACGCAAGTACTCCTCCGCCTTACGCGCGATGTTGCGCGGGTCGCGGGAGTACGCCTCACGGGTGAACGGGTCGTGCACGAAGAAGTTCAGGTTCAGCGTCTTCGCGGCACGGAACGGATCGATCCGGGCGGTGCTGAAATCGGGCAGCAGCAGCATGTCCGACTCGTCGATCGACTGGAAGCCGCGGACGGACGAACCGTCGAACGCGAGGCCCTCTTCAGCCAGATCGGCCGTGAAAGCCTTCGCCGGGATCGAGAAGTGCTGCTGCACTCCGGGGAGGTCGGTGAACCGTACGTCGACGTATTCGACCTCCTCCTCCTTGAGGAACTTGATGACCTCGTCGGCCGTGCTGAACGCCACTTAGTACTCCTTACGGATCGGTTCCCAGCCAGTTCAACTGCATGGGTTCGTCGCGACCAGACGCTATGGACGCCGTGTTTCCCCGCAATCAAGGCTGTGTTTCGCCAGTGTTACACGTACAGCTGGCCGGGGGTTCGGCGGTGCCCCCGAGACTGCGGAGGGCACGCGTCGGTCGCCGAGTGGCGTTCGACCAGCACCGATATCCTGTCATCTACCTCGGCCGCAACACCGACAAGACTCCGAAAAGATAGGGGTATTGCCGTGTCGCGCGCGCCGACCGTGAGAATCCTCACCGCTCGCGGCAGCCGTCCGGTTACCCCGCACGCCGTCCGGTCGTCGGCGTGTGCGAGGTAGCTTCGCACCGATTCGGCGTTCGCGCATCTCGTGCGAGGCAGGGGTGCGGATGCCGGGGGAGCGGCGGCGAATAAGGTGGACCCATGGCACGCATCACCGGCTCCTGGCTCTCCGGACCGAACGCCGATTCCGGAGACAGCCCGTCCGGTGACTACCAGGGCAAGGAACTGGGGCTGCCGAAAACCGGTGTGGGAGCGCTCGCTCCGATGACGCGGCGCATTCCGGCGCTGATCCTGGACTGGTTCATCTCGCTCGGTTTGACCGCGATTCTGGTCCGCCCCAATGCCGATGCGCTCATCGCGAAATTCGTCAGCGCGAATCCCGGCAAGACGCCGCCCTCGCATTTCGAGGTGATCATCAATTCGCTCGCCACGCCCAATCTCGGGGTGTGGTTCGTGCTGGGGATTGCCACGGTGACGCTGTTCGGGTTCACCCCGGGCCAGTATTTCCTGCGCATCCGGGTCAGCCGCATTGATATCGACGGACCGGTCGGATTCGTTCGAGCACTCGCCCGGCAAGCGATCCTGGTATTCGTGGTGCCCGCCCTCTTCACCGACGGCGACGGCCGCGGCATGCACGACCGCGCCACCGGAACCGCCCTCGTCTACAGCCGCTGAACAGCGCGTCCATTCGATTCGGCGGGATCCGAATCCTCATGAATAACTCATACATCCAGGTACATCATGGCTTTGCCAGGTAAATGTCCGTGCGGCCGTAGCCCATTGTTCACCCCGTGTTGCCTTCGATCGGTAGGGTCGCAGGCGGTCCGCCGGGGCGCGCTCGATGAGCTAGCGAATCGGCGGATAGCTGTTGATGTGCTGATGGAGGATCGATGGGTACGGGCTACCGGGCTGCCGCGCGGAGTTTCAGCCGGCGGTCGCTGCTCGCGACCACCGGTCTGCTGGGCTTGGCGGCCACCGGTGCCGCGGTGAGCGCGGGTGTCAACGCCGCGCCCGACGGTGACAGTCTGCAGAATGCCCTGCCGCGCGGTCCGCAAACCATCTTCGGCATCGAACCCATCGTCCGGACCGATCGCGTGTATTCGGCCGCGCGCGGACGTCAGGTGGACGTCATCACCATTCTGCCGCCGGGTGTGCCCACCGAGGGCCTGCCCATGTCGCTGCTGCTGCACGGTCTGCACGGCACCGCCCGCACCGCCGCCATCGGCGATATCGGCGGGGTGCTCGCCGCGGCCGTGGCCGCCCGCCTGGTGCCCGCCTTCGGATTCATGGCCATCGACGGTGGTGACAACTATTGGCACCAGCACTTTTCCGGTGACGACCCGATGACCATGCTGCTCGATGAGGCACCCGGCTGGCTCGGTGCGCGCGGGCTCAATACCGAACCGTTCGCCTGCACGGGCACGTCGATGGGCGGTTTCGGCGCGCTCGTCTACGGTCGCCGGCGCGCCGAACGCGGCCGTCCCGCCAATGCCATCGCCGCCATCTCGCCGGGTCTGCTCACCTCGTGGAACGAGATGAGCAAGCGCAACGCGTTCGCCACCGCCGAGGAATGGTCCGCCCTGGACCCGCTGCAGAACATCGCCAAGCTCGGCCCGTCGCCCACCGGCGTCTGGGTAGGCGATCGCGACCGCTTCATCGACGGCTGCCGCCAGTTCATGGGCCGGGCCCGGCTGGAGGTCGCGCTGGTGACGCCGGGTGCGCACAACGACGATTACTGGAGCACCATCACTCCCGACGTCGTGCGGTTCCTGGGGTCACACGTTCGCTGATCTCGCGCCCGAAACGTCGGGTTGCCGGTTGGGTGAGCGTACTCTTTTCAGATGCCGCGAGGCACACGCGGCCATGTACCCCGTACCGCCGGAGGATCACATGAATGTCTTTTCGCCAGGCTTCCAGGGCCGCCCCCGGCCCACGACCGACCGGCTACCGCCCGGTCAGTACCTGACCGAGGATTTCCCGGTGCTGTCCGCGGGCCCCACCCCGCGCGTCGATCTGAACCGCTGGCAATTCACCGTCACCAATGAGACCGGCCGCCAATACGCCTGGAGCTGGCCGCAATTCATGTCACTGCCGCAGAGCAAACCGCACGTCGACATCCATTGCGTGACACGGTGGTCCAAACTCGACACCACCTGGCAGGGCGTCTCGGTCGACACCCTGCTCGAAAATGTCGAAACCCAAGCGGAATTCGCGGCGATCACCAGCTACGGCGGCTACACCACCAACCTCCCGCTGGAAGATCTGCTGGACGGCAAGGCATGGATCGTGCACAGTTTCGGCGGCCAGGATCTGGATCCGGAACACGGCGGCCCAGCGCGCCTGCTGGTCCCGCACCTGTACTTCTGGAAATCCGCGAAATGGGTGAAGTCGATCCGCCTGCTCGACTACGACGAGCCCGGCTTCTGGGAGACCGCGGGCTATCACAGCTACGGCGACCCGTGGCGCGAACAGCGCTACCAGGGCGACTGACGGCCGGCGGCTGAAATGCGCTGGCAGCCCGCGGAACTCACCGCCGCCCACTTCGAAACCCCATCCGCCCGCACCCTCACCCTGCGCGTCCCCGGCTGGCCAGGTCACCTCCCCGGCCAGCACGTCGACGTCCGGTTGACGGCACCCGACGGCTACCACGCCGAACGCACCTATTCCCTCGCCGCCCCGGCCGACGGCGATGACATCGAACTCACCATTCAGCGCGTCCCCGATGGTGAAGTCTCCACCTACCTCGTCGACGGTTTCCCCCTCGGCGCGCAGATCGAGACGCGCGGCCCGGTCGGCGGCTGGTTCACCTGGAATCCGGACACCGGCGGCCCGGCCACCCTCATCGCGGGCGGCTCGGGCATAGTCCCCCTGGCGGCAATCCTCCGAGCCCGCCGAAAAGTGACTTCGCCCAACCCTTTCCGGCTCATCTATGCCCTGCGCACGCCTGAAGACGTCTACTACCGCGACGAACTGTTCGGCTTCGATCCAACCGGGCTGGACCGCAGCCGAACCTCGTTGCCCGGTACCTCCGGCCAGCTCGAATCAGGCACGCTCTCTACGGGTTTCGCGGTACCGGATGACGATATCGATGTCTTCCTCGCCTACAGCCGCAGCGCCCCGCCGGGCGACCCCCGTGCCCCCGGCAGGCTGACGGCCGAGGAGATCGCGAAGCACTCCCTGCCGCCCGCCGCCGATGTCACCTGCTACGTCTGCGGACCGACCCCCTTCGTCGAATTCGCCGCCGCCGCACTGGTTTCCGCCGGGCACGATCCGGCCCTGATCAGAACCGAACGTTTCGGACCGACGGGAAGGTAGTCATGTCGCCCCAATCCACCTCCCCGGACGCCTATCTCGACGGCAATGTCCTGGCCGGGCTGCTCTCCGAGATCTTCGCCGCCGACCTCACCTCCTGCGGATGTCGTTGCGGCGCATGCGGAGTGGTGGAACCCGTGGCCCGAGCCCTGGTCTACTTCTGCTGCCCCGGCACCGTGGCCCGCTGCTCGCACTGCTCGGCGGTGGTCCTGCGCATCACCACCACGCCGTCCGGCCGCTGGCTCGACCTGGGAGAGGGCGCGGCCCTCTGCCTCCCGATCCCCGAGGAATAGTCGGCCGCTCGGTCAGGGGGTAATGGCGGCGCGGAGCTCTCGCGGGATGCCGTCACCATTACCCCCTGATCTTGGTCAGGACAGGCTGCGGCCCAGGAAATCGCGGATGAGCGAGGCGATTTCGGGGCCGTGGGACTCCAGGGCGAAGTGTCCGGCGTCCAGGAGGTGGAGTTCGGCATCCGGGAGATCGCGCAGGTAGGCGCGCGCGCCGTCGGCTCCGAAGATCTCGTCGTGTTCGCCCCAGGTGATGAGGGTGGGCGGCTGGTATTCGGCGAAGTACTTCTGGAAGGCCGGATAGCTGTCCAGGTTGACCTTGTAGTCGACGAAGAGCTGGAGCTGAATCTCCTTGTTGCCCGGGCGATCCAGATACGCCTGATCCAGCGTCCAGGTATCCGGGCTGATCAGCGACAGTCGGTCGGCCGGAACACCGTGCGTGTACTGCCATTTCGTGGCGTCGGCCGTGAGCAGTTCCCGCGCCGCCGCCTCATTCGCGACCCGATCCTCGGCGTGCGCGAACAGCAACTCCCAGAACGGGGTGAACCCTTCGAGATACGCGTTGCCGCTCTGCGCGATCAGCGCGGTGACCCGCTCCGGATTGCGGGATGCGATGCGCAATCCGATCGGCGCGCCGTAATCCTGGATGTACAGCGCGAATCGCTCGATGCCGAGGGCGTCGAGCAGTTCCAGGGTGATCTCGGTGAGTTTCTCGAAGCTGTACTCGAATTCGTCCACGTGCGGCATCGAGGACTGCCCGAACCCGATGTGATCCGGCGCGATCAAGTGGTAGCGGTCGCTCAGCTCGCGCAGCAGTGGCCGGAACATGGCGGAGCTGGTGGGAAACCCGTGCAGCAGCACCAGTGTCGGGTTCGCCGGATCGCCCGCTTCCCGGTAGAAGACCTGCTGGCCCTGGATCTCGCGGGTGTGGTGTCGCACGGTGGTCATCGCTGTGTCCTAACGCTCGCGCCGATCCGTATAACCGGCTATCGATAGTTAGAAGGTTAGTGGTTCGCGGATCATTCCCGCGCAACCGAACTTTTTCGCCGGAAAATGAGCGAGGCCCCACATCCCTAAGGATGTGGGGCCTCGAAGTTCGGTCTAAATCAGCGGCGGCGGATACTGCGCTGCACGCCACGCATCTTCGCGCCCGCGGGCAGCGGACCCTTCGGCAGCGCCGGTCCGCCGCGCGTGGCGAGCGCCGACAGCCGGCCCTCGATGAGGTCCATCCGCTTGGCGTCGATATTGCGCGGCAGCTTGGTGAGATACCGCTGCAACTCCTTGAGCGGCACCTGATCACCCTCGTTGCCGATGACCACGTCGTAGATCGGCGTATCGCCGACCAGTCGCGATACCTTCTTCTTCTCCTGCGCGAGCAGCGACTTCACCCGCTGCGGCGAGCCCTCGGCGACCAGCACCACGCCCGGCAGTCCGACCACGCGATGCACCGCGTCGAGCTGGGTGGTGGCCGCGACGCCCGGCGTCACCCGCCACTTGCCCTGCAGGTTGTCGAGCACCCATGCCGCCGCTCCGGCCTGTCCCTCGGCCTTGGCGTACACGTTCTTCTGTACGCGGCGGCCGAACAGGATGAACGCGGCCAGCGCGCCGAGCAGCAATCCGATCGGCAGCAGGAACCACTGCAGCCCGAAGATCAACCCGACCACCAGGAACAGCACCGTCACACCGACGAACGCGCCGATCATCAGCGGCAGCAGCAGTTTGTCTTCCTTGCGCTGCATCTGGAACGCCTGCCACAGCTGCTGGCGGCGTTCCTTCGACGCCTGCTTGCGCGCCGCCTTAGCCGCGGCCTTCGCTTCCTTCGACGGGTTATTGCCGCCCTTACCTGCTGCCATGCGTCCAGGATAGTGTCCCGGTACCGCCCGGTTCGCGACGGGACCATTCGGACGCGGCCATGTGACCTGAGTCTCAGTGTTCGCCGCGTCGGAGTCGCTGCCATCCCGGGCGAGTGCTCACCCGCTCACCGGACCGTGCGGTCGGCTTCCGCGACGCGCCGGACGAGCGGTAACGGCCCCGGACGATTCTCGGATTCCACACGGCGAGAGTCCAATTCGAGCCGAGAGGGCAGTCCGATCACAGTGCATGCCAATGCCGAATTCGGTTCGTTCACGCTGGTCGACGTCGAAACCTCCGGGTTGTCCGCGTCCGAGGATCGGGTGCTGTCGGTGGCGGTGCTGACGCTCGCCGACGACGGTCGCGTACAGCATGAATTCCATACCCTGGTGAATCCCGGCTGTGATCCCGGCCCGGTGGAGATCCACGGGTTGACCCGGGAAAAGCTGCACGGCGCACCGACATTCGAGGCGATCCGGCCGCGGCTCGCGGAATTGCTCACCGGCCGCGTGCTGGTCGCGCACAATGCCTCGTTCGACTACGGCTTCCTGCATGAGGAATTCACCCGCGCCGGTGCGATATTGCCGGTCGAACGGCAGTTGTGCACGCTCGCCTTCGCACGCCGGCTCGCACCGCCCACCGCGAACTTCAAACTGGGAACGCTCGCCGCGCACTACGGTGTGCGGCAGACGCGCGCGCACGACGCACTCGACGACACCCGGGTACTGGCGGGCGTCCTGCACGGATTGATGTCCGATGCCCGGCGATTCGGCGTCTCGCCCCCGCTCATGCCGCCGCAACGCGACCAGCGGCGCTCCTCGCAGCGCTGGCCGAAAACCCGCACCGGCCCGAAGGCGCTGTGCCCCTTCGCCTATCCCGGTCGGTTCCAGGAACACGGCCGTCTGGTGCAGGGCATGAAGATCGCCATCACCGGTGAAACCCATATGGAGCGTTCGGCTTTGGCGGCTCGCGCCGAGGCCGCCGGTCTGGATGTCACGACCTCGCTCAGCCGTCGCACCAGCGTGCTGGTGACCAACGAGTCGCGATCGCAGAGCCGCAAGGTGCGCGACGCCGTCGAATTCGGCACCGCCCTGCTCACCGAAGCGGCCTTCCTGGCGCTGCTCACCGATATCGCACCCGGCACCGCCAAGGGCGCGACCGGTACCGCGAGCGCGACCAGCACGGCCACAGGCACATCCGGCACCGCCAAGGGCGCGATCGGCACCGCTGAGCGTGGGACCGGTACCGCCAGGGGCGCGTCGGGCGCGGCCAAGGGTGCGTCCGCCACAGTCGAGGGCAGGTCGGGTTCGGTCGAGGGCGCATCCACCGGTTCCGCGAAATCGGCGGCTCGGCAACGCTCTTCGGGACCACTATCGGGCCGCCGGTTTCTCGTGCTCGGCGGCACCCACGATCAACGCGCCGCCGCCACGGCCGATCTCACCGCACGCGGAGCCTCCGTCGCGGTGAATCTCTCGGCGAGCGTCACCGATGTGCTGGCCCTGTCCGACGCCGCGTCCGACCGCCGATACAGTAGGGCGGCGGGCGTCGGCCTGCCGATCCACGGCCCCGAATCGCTGACCGCCGGGGAATTCACAGCCGCCCACCAGGAACCCGCAGTGCACCCGAATCAACCCCGGCCGGACGCCGCACCCGGCCTGCCCGCCCCATCCACACCGATCGCGTCCGAACCGCTGTCCCTGGCCCGGGGCCAGGTGATGGATCTTCCGATCGACGAATGCGGCGGCGACTGGACCCTGCGCGCCTCGTGGAAACAGAACGGCGGCTGGGAGGTGGATGTGGTCGCCTTCCTGCTCACCGATGACGAAATGGTCACCGGTGACCCGGATTTCGTGTTCTACAACCAGCGATCCGCCCAGGGGGTGGAGCTGGCGGTGGAAGGACCCAGCGAGCAATCGCTGTCCATCTCACTCGATCACCTGCCCGAGCACTGCCGCCGGATCGCCATCGCCGCTGCCATCGACGGTCCGGGCATCACGTTCGGCGATGTCGGAGCCATCGAAATCGAAGCCGCACCGGGCGGCGACCAGGCCGTGATCGCCCGCGCCACCCTCGACGCCGCCACCGAGGAGCGAACCCTGCTGCTCGCGGAGGTGTACCAGCGCGGTGAGACCTGGCGACTGCGGGCGCTGGGGCAGGGCTATGCCACCGACCTGGCGGCATTGGCGACTCGCTACGGCATCAGTGTCGCCTAGCCCGCCGATTTGGTCTTGTCGCGAATGGTGTCGGCCAGTTGGGCTGGCATCGGTTCGTGCCGGGTGTAGCTGCGCGTGAACGAAGCCGCGCCGTGTGCAAGGGAGCGCAGGTCGACCGCGTACCGGGAGAGTTCGAGTTCGGGGACTTCGGCTCGGATCTCGGTGCGGCCCAGCGTGACCGGTTCGGTGCCCAGAACTCGGCCGCGGCGACCGGAGAGGTCGACGAGAATGGGGCCGACGTATTCGTCGGCGACTATCACCCGCACTTCGGCGATGGGTTCGAGCAGGTTCATCCTGGCGGCGCTCGCGGCTTCGCGCAGAGCCAGACCGCCCGCCATCTGGAAGGCCGCGTCGGAGGAGTCGACCGAGTGGGCTTTGCCGTCATAGAGCGTGATTCGCACATCTATCAGCGGATATCCGGCAGCGACACCCCGCGCCGCTTGCGCGCGAACGCCCTTCTCCACCGACGGGATGAACTGGCGCGGCACCACACCGCCCACCACCTTGTCGACGAATTCGATACCCGAGCCGCCGGGCAGGGGAGCCACCTCTATTTCACAGATGGCGTACTGCCCGTGCCCACCCGACTGTTTGACATGCCTGCCTTTACCGGAAGCGGTGCTGGCGAACGTTTCCCGCAGCGCCACCCGATGCTCGATGACATCGACATTGACGCCGAACCGCGAGCGCAACCGCTCCAGCGCCACATCGCGATGCGCTTCGCCGAGGCACCACAGCACCAGCTGATGGGTGTGCGGATTCTGTTCCAGCCGCACCGTCGGATCCTCGGCGACCAGCCGCGACAGCCCGATCGAGAGCTTGTCCTCATCGGCCTTGCTGTGCGCGTTCACCGCCACCGGCAATAGCGGATCCGGCATCGACCACGGTTCGATGAGCAGCGGAGAATCCTTGGCGGACAGGGTATCCCCGGTCTCGGCGTGCGAGAGCTTGGTAACGCATACGATGTCACCGGCAATGCCCTGGCCCAGCGGTCGCTGCTGTTTCCCGAAGGGAATCGAGACCGCGCCGATGCGCTCATCGGAATCGTGATCGACCGCTTCCGCCCCGATCCGATGACCCCATACGTGCACGGTGTCATCGGCGCGCAGTGTCCCGGAGAACACCCGCACCAATGACATTCGCCCCACATAGGGGTCCGAGGCGGTGCGAATCACCTCGGCGGCCAGCGGCGCTTTGGGATCGCACACCAGCGGCGTGGCCTTACCGCCGCACAGCGCCGATACGGGATGTTCTGCGGGAGTGGGGAATCCGCGGGTGATGAGATCCAGGATCTCCACCGTCCCGAGCCCCTGTTTCGCGCCCTCCGGCGGCGGCGCGGCGATCAGCACCGGATGGAAACTGCCTCGCGCGACGGCCTTTTCGAGATCCGGGACCAGCGTCGCGAGGTCGATTTCCTCGCCGCCGATGTAGCGCTCCATGAGCGTCTCGTCCTCGGATTCGGCGATGATGCCCTCGATGAGCCGATTGCGCGCCTGCTCCAGCTGCTCCAGTTGCTCATCGGAGGCGGGTGTTTCGGTGTGCGCGCCCGCGGAGTAGTCGTAGACATGCTGGGTCAGCAGATCGATCAACCCGGTGACCGGCCGATGCCCGTCCGCGCCCTTGGCCCCGTACACCGGAAGATGCAGCGGCAGTATGGATTCCGCCCGTCCACCGCCGAGGATCTGCCCGCACGTCTCGGTCATCTCCTCGAAATCGGCTCGCGCGGTGTCCAAATGGGTGAGCACGATGGCGCGCGGCATGCCGACGCTCGCGCATTCCTCCCACAGCGCCAGCGTCGTCCCGCTCACACCCTCCACGCCGGCGGCGGCCGAGAGCACGAAAAGGGCCGCGTCCGCTGCTCGCAGACCGGCCCTGAGTTCCCCGACGAAATCCTGGTATCCGGGGGTGTCGAGTAGGTTGACCTTCGTCCCGTCCCAGCCCATCGGCACCACCGACAATTGCACCGAGCGATGTTGTCGCTGCTCGATATCGTCGTAATCCGAGACGCAGGTGCCGTCCTCCACCCGACCGGCGCGGGGCACCGCGCCCGTGGCGACCGCGAGGGCCTCCACCAGCGTCGTTTTGCCCGATCCGCTGTGGCCGACCAGCACCACATTGCGGATATCGTCGGGCCGTTCGGCCGTGACTGCCTTGCCATTCGCGCCTGCCGACGCGGTTCGCTCGACCATAAGGCTCGCTCCGGGGTCGATTGCTGCGGTACTCCGAGCTTCCCACCGCAGCCCGCTCCCGTCCACGATTCCGGCGAGATGGCGTCGGCACGCCACATCCGGGTGCGCGTCCGCACAACAAAACCGGCCGGAATTCGAGGTGAATTCCAGCCGGTGTGCGAGAAGGAGTGAATCCGCGCCGATGATCGCGGGTGGCGCGGCGGTCCCGTCAGGAACCGAAGCGCGCGAGCACGCTGGTGGCCTCCTGGGAGGCCGCGCCGCCCTGCGCCAAATGCGCCATCTCCGGGGCGATTTCGCGCCCGTGATGCTCCATCGCCTGCGCGTACAACCGGCCCGCGCGGTACGAGGAACGCACCAGCGGACCCGCCATGACACCGGCGAAACCGATCTCATTGGCCATATCCGAGTGCTGCACGAACTCTTCGGGCTTCACCCAGCGATCGACGGGATGATGCCGCGGCGACGGCCGCAGATACTGCGTGATGGTCAGAATGTCGCATCCGGCCTCGTGCAGATCGCGCATGGCCTGGGTGACTTCCTCGGGGGTCTCGCCCATACCGAGGATCAGATTCGACTTGGTGACGAGCCCGGCCTCACGCGCGGCGGTGAGCACCGCGAGCGACCGCTCGTACCGGAACGCCGGGCGAATCCGCTTGAAGATGCGCGGCACCGTCTCCAGATTGTGCGCGAGCACCTCGGGACGAGTGGAGAACACCTCTTCGAGCTGTTCGGGCACGGCATTGAAATCCGGGATCAGCAGCTCGACGCCGGTGTGCGGGTTCAGCCGCTTGATCGCGCGCACGGTCTCCGCGTACAGCCAGGCGCCGCCGTCCTCCAGATCATCGCGGGCCACACCCGTGATGGTCGAGTACCGCAGTCCCATGGCCTGCACCGATTCGGCCACGCGCCGGGGCTCGTCGCGATCGAGTGCGGCGGGTTTGCCGGTGTCGATCTGACAGAAGTCGCAGCGCCGCGTGCACTGTTCACCGCCGATGAGGAAGGTGGCCTCGCGGTCCTCCCAGCATTCGAAGATGTTGGGGCAGCCCGCTTCCTCGCAAACCGTGTGCAGCCCTTCGCGTTTCACCAGGCCCTTGAGCTCGGTGTACTCCGGGCCCATGGTCGCCCTGGTGCGAATCCACTTGGGTTTGCGCTCGATCGGGGTCTCGGCGTTACGCGCCTCGATGCGGAGCAGTTTGCGTCCGGCGGGTGCGGAGGCGGCGGTCGAGCCCGGCCGGGGTGCGGCGGGATCGGGGGTGTTCGATGTCGGGGTATCGACGGAGGTCACTCAACTCACCCTACGCTCGTGATCATTCGGCTTTGACGGCCACCGGTGGGGTGACGGCGGCGGTCCTGGGCAGATGGTGTTCGGTGATGGGCAGATCGCCGTCGAGGGCGCGCGCGATGGCCTCGGCGACCAGCGGGCTCACCTCGGCGACGGTGACCTCGCGGCCGAGCTCGCGGGTCAGCGTGGTGACCCCGGCGTCGCGGATTCCGCACGGCACGATGGCATTGAAACCGTCGAGCGTGGAATTGCAGTTCAGTGAGACCCCGTGCAGGGTCACCCCGCGCTGCACCCGCACGCCGATGGCCGCGACCTTGCGCTCGGGCAGGAATTCCGAGGCGGGCAGCCACACACCCGAACGCCCTTCCACCCGACCGGTTTCCAGACCGAGCTGCGCGCACACATGGATGAGGGCTTCCTCCAACCTGCGTACGTACTTGACCACGTCGACCGGTTCGGCGAGCCGGATGATCGGATAGCCGACCAATTGCCCCGGCCCGTGCCAGGTGATTTTCCCGCCTCGATCGACCTCCACCACCGGACTGCCGTCCATGGGCAGATCCTGGGCCTCGGTGCGCCGTCCGGCGGTGAAGACGAAGGGATGCTCGAGCAGCAGCAGCCGATCCTGGCCGATGCCGTCGGCGCGCTCGGCGGCAATGCCGCGCTGCAACTCCCACGCCCGCGTGTACTCGATCAGACCCAGTTCCTGGACCAGCAGGGGTGTGCTGTCGAACCGGGCCGATGCCCCACGGTGTGCCGGGGCGGTGACCGTCTTGCTGTCGCTCACCTCTGCGACGCTACGCCATCGTCGAGGATGATCTGCATCAGCGTCAGGTCCATCCAGCGGCCGAACTTCTGCCCGACCTGAGGCATCTGCCCGACGATCGCGAAGCCGAACTTCTCGTGCAGGGTGATGGAGACCTGGTTGGAGGTTTCGATGGCGGCGATCATGACGTGCACGTCCCCGCGCCGCGCCCGCTCCAGCAGTTCGGTCATGAGCGTTTTCGCCACTCCCCGCCGGTGGAAACGATCGGCGACATACACCGAATTCTCCACGGAGAAGCGGTAACCCGACTTGGGCCGGAACTGGCCGTAGCTGGCGTACCCGGCCACCGCGCCGTCGATCTCCGCGACCAGGATCGGGCAGCCGGCGGCGGTCCGCGCATCGAACCAGGCTTGCCGTTCGGCGAGGTCGGCCGGTTCGGTATCCCAGATGGCGGTGGTCTCGGCGATGGCGTTGTTGTGGATCGCCAGGATCTCCGGCAGATCGCTTTCCCGCGCATCGCGCACCAGCAGTTCGGTGGCTACCGGCTGAGAGGTCTCATTGCTCACCCGCAACACGCTATCCGCGCACCCCGTGTGATCTGTATCGCGCCCGTCACAGCGGCGTGAATCAGGCGTGGTGACCGACCGTGGCGGCGAGCGCCGCACCGATGGTGTGATGCTGGAAGGGATAGCCCGCTTCTTCGAGCGCGGTGGGAATCGCCCTGGGGCCGTGCAGGATTCCCTCCTCGGCGAATTCGCCGACCGCCGCGCGCAGCGCGAACGCGGGCACGAACAGCGGGGTCGGCCGACGCAGGGCGCGGCCCATCGCACGGGTGAATTCGGCGTTCGTCACCGGTGCCGGGCCGACCATATTGACCGGGCCGCTCAGGGATTCATTGGTGAGCGCGAAGATTATCGCGCCGATCTCGTCATCGAGCGAGATCCACGGAACATATTGCCGCCCACTGCCCAATCGGCCGCCGAGGCCCAAAAAGTACAGGGGATAGAGCATTGCGAGCATGCCGCCCTGTTTGGCGAGCACGACCGCGCTACGCAACAGAATTGTGCGCACACCCGCTTCGGTGGCGGGGCGGGTCGCGGCTTCCCAGTCCTGACACAGTCCGGCCAGGAATCCGGTTCCGGCGGGCGAACTTTCGGTCATGACGCGATCGCCGCTGCCACCGCCGTAGTAGTGCACGCCGCTCGCGTTCACCAGCGTCGGCACGCCCGCGGCCACCGCCGCGGAAGCCAATACATCGGTCGGAACGACGCGGCTGTCACGCAATTCCTGTTTGTAACTGCCGTTCCAGCGCCGTCGCCCGATACCGGCGCCGCAGAGATTCACCACGGCGTCGGCATCACGCAGCGCACGATCGTCGAGGTCGGCTCGCGTTGGATCCCACTGGAATTCATCGCGAGCGTGGGCGGGACGGCGCACCAGGCGAACCACCTGGTGTCCGTCGCGGCGCAGGGCCGCGACGAGCGCCGTCCCGATCAATCCGGAGGAACCGGCGACCACGACTTTCATACCAACCCTTACAGGCCGAGGTCGCCCTCGAAGGCCGCCTCTTCCAGCCGGTGCCGGATGGTGGTGAGGAAGCGGCCCGCGTCGGCGCCGTCGATGAGCCGGTGATCGTAGGTCAGCGGCAGGTAGGCCATCGAGCGGATGCCGATGAATTCGCTGCCGCTATCGCTGATCACCATGGGGCGCTTAACGATCGCGCCCGTGCCCAGCATCGCCGCCTGCGGCGGGACCAGGATCGGGGTGTCGAACAGCGCGCCCTGCGAACCGATATTCGTGACGGTGAAGGTGCCGCCCGACAGCTCGTCCGGCTTGAGGCCGCCGTTGCGCGCGCGGTTGGCGATATCGGCGATGGCGCGAGCCAGGCCCGCCAGCGACAGGTCGTTGGCGTTGTGGATGACCGGCGAGAGCAGACCCTGCTCGGTGTCCACGGCGATGCCCAGGTTGACCACCGAGTGGTAGGTGATCTCGTTGGTCTCCTCGTTGTAGGAGGCGTTGACGTTCGGGTGCACCCCGAGCGCCTCGATCGCCGCCTTCGCGAAGAACGGCAGGAACGTGATGTTCACGCCCTCGCGCGCCTTGAACGCTTCCTTGGCCTTGGTGCGCAGTGCGACGACCTTGGTGAGGTCGACCTCGTGCACCTGGGTGAGCTGCGCCGTGGTTTGCAGCGACTCACGGGTCTTGGCCGCGGTGATCTTGCGGATGCGGCTGGCCTTCTGGACCGTGCCGGGCAGGTGTGCCAGGTCCGACTTCGGGGCTGCGGCGGCGGGCGCGGCGGCCGGAGCAGCCGCGGCCGGTGCGGCAGCGGCGGGAGCCGGAGCCTTCTTGGCCTCCGCGGCGGCGAGCACATCCTGCTTGCGGATGCGGCCGCCGACACCGGAACCGGTGAGGGTGGCGAGGTCGACGCCGTTCTCGGTAGCGAGCTTACGGACCAGCGGGGTCACGTAGGGGCCGCCGCCATTGGTGGAGGGCTCGTCCGCCGGGGTCGCCGCGGCCGGAACCGGGGCGGGCTTCGGGGCCGGAGCCGGGGCGGGCTTCGGGGCCGGAGCCGGGGCGGGCGCGGGAGCCGGTGCGGCGGCCGCGGGCTTCGGTTCCGGAGCGGCGGGCTTGGGTTCCGGAGCGGGTGCCGCCGGGGCGGGCGCGGCAGCCGGTGCGCCGCTTCCGATTACGCCGAGCTGACCGCCGACATTGACGACATCGTCTTCCTGCGCGGTGATCTCCAGCAGCGTGCCGGCGACGGGCGAGGGGATCTCGGTGTCGACCTTATCGGTGGAGACCTCGAGCAAAGGCTCATCGACCGCGACCGAATCGCCGACCTGCTTGAGCCAGCGGGTGACGGTGCCCTCGGTCACGGACTCGCCGAGTTCGGGCATCTTCACCGGCGTGCCGGAAGCGGCTTCGGCGGCGGGTGCGGGGGCTGCGGCAGCGGGCGCCGGTGCGGCGGCCTCGGGCTGCGGGGCGGGTTCGGGCTCTGGGGCAGGTGCTTCGGCCGGAGCCGGGGCGGCAGCGGGGGCCGGAGCCTCGCCCGCGTCACCGATCACGCCGAGTTCGCCACCGACCTCGACCACATCGTCTTCCTGCGCCACGATCTTGACCAGTACGCCGGCGGTGGGAGACGGGATCTCGGTGTCGACCTTGTCGGTCGATACCTCGAGCAACGGCTCGTCGACCTCGACCGTGTCCCCTTCCTGCTTCAGCCACCTGGTCACAGTGCCCTCGGTGACGCTCTCACCAAGAGCTGGCATCTGGACGGAGAAGGCCATGTCCGTTGACTCCTCTGACTGCTCGTCGGGTTAAACAGTTTGTCCCCGGCGGACTTTCATCGCGGGTCGCGATGTGGGTCCAACCGCCACCGATCATTCTGTGGCATCCGGAGATCCATGTTGGTTCTTGTTCCAGCTGCCATCCTTGCACTCCGCCGCGTGCAACGTGTCACAGGGCGGCCCTTCCCCGCACCTCGCGGCGTCACAAACCCGATGGTGAGGCCCCCGAACGCCATTCCAACAGCGGTAATAGCCGCCCGCTCCTGAACGCCACCCAAGAAGTCCCTGAGCAGCGCCTTCGAACCCCCGCCACCCCCTGTCCACCCATTCCCACCGCTGGCAATATCGAATTACCGGCGGCGCCCCACCCGTCCGGGAAGGAGGCACCCCATGAGTTTCCTGGATTTCCTATCCCGAAGCTCCTCGAAGACCACAACCCCGTCCGACCTGACCCACCTCATCACCTGGACCCGGTCACACCACGGCGTAGAAGCCTTCATAGAACCCCGCACCACGGTCACCGACGTAACCGCCGTCCTGGTAGCCCACGACGGCGAATGGACCCGCCGAGTAGTAGGCGAACGAGGCGCCCACCGCCTCTCCACCACCCTGAACATCCCCGTCTACGACGTCCGCAAAACCGGCTACCCCCAACGCATGCGAGACCACGACGCCCGCCGCCGCATAGAACAACAACGCGCCCGGCTCAGCGATTGATGATCGAAATATCTGACGGAGTGAGCGCTGTCGCGCCCAGAACTTCCTCTACGACATTCCGCGCGGGTATCGCCTGATCCGCCAGTAGCGCGGTCGCGGATTCGCCCGCCCAACCCGGCCAGACGAGTGCGATTTCGGTTCCCGACCTCATGCGGAGCAGCAGCCAGTAGCGGTCGTCCCCCGCCGGTTTCTTGAGCATTCGGCGCAGTGGACCTTGAACGGCGGGCCACGCGAGATCGACTCGAGCTACGGGGGCGAATCCGGAGAAACGCGTCCACTCGGATAGCGGCAGTTCGCGAAATGCCGGCTCGGTCCACGGACGCCTCCCGTCGAGCTCTGTGACGACTCTGCCGAGAAAGTCCCGCAGCTCGGATTTCGAGTGCTTGATCCGAATAACGGTGTCCAGCTCCTCATTCGACTCGAGGGCTGCTACCAAAGCCCCGTACTTCTCGTCGAGAGTGAGGGTCCCCAGTGGTTCGGTGAGCAATGCCGTCGATACTCGACTCACTTCCTCGGGGCCGAGGGTGTCGGAGAATTGCACGCCGTAGAGGACGGCGTTCACGACGCCGCGCCACTGCTGGGTCATTGTTCTTTGGCCTCCACGTCATCTCGGCGTCGTGATGATCTGCGCTGGATCGATCGTCAAACCCTGTCGTCGCATCTCTTCGATTACTTGCTTCGTGAAATCGGGTCCGGGCCGGTAGTGACCGCTGGCGTCGGTGATCAATCGGAGTTCTCCGTTTGCTACTTGAAGCTCACCGGCTCCGGCAACAGGCGCTCCCGCAAGGAAACTGGAATGATGGAACTCGCCCGGACCATGGTAAAGCGACGCGTAGATACTACCGTTCTTGTCCATCACGAAGATCGCCTTGCCCGCGCCGTTCCAGTGAGACGCCGCAAGCGTGGTGTCGAACAGATTGCCATCCGCGTCGTACATCTTTCCCTCGCGAATGAACAGCTGAAACCGCTGTCGCTCTTCAGCATTCAGGTAGGTCACCTGTTGGCCCGGCCATACGGAGTTTCCCGGCAGCTGTTCGCCCAGGTATCGGCGATCCATCGAGGTAGTTCTCAGTGTTCGGACCGGTACGGCGTGTCGGCTGATGGAAACCAGCTTGGGCTGTGCTTCTTCCACCCACTTTCGGATCTTCGCCAGCAGTGGTCCGATGCGCTCGGTGAGAGGCGTCAAGGTTCTGGCGGTGATTGCGGTTGCGCGGGTGGCCAATTCGCTGATTATGGTGGCCACCCGCTCGGCTTTGTAGGTGAGGCGGGCGGCGAGGGCGACGTTGCCGAATTCGGAAAGGCCACCGGTCAGGGGGATCGCTACGGCGAAGAGGGTTTCGGCGAACGCGGTTTCGACGGCGAATTCTTTTAGTTCTTCGAGGATTTGGTGGTGGGCTTCGTCGAGGTGCTGGGCGTAGGTGCCGCAGGCTTCGGCGAGGGACTGGCAGATGTCGGCGAGGGTGTGCAGGTCGGATTGGCGGTCGGTGCAGGTGGAGATGGCGGTGGGGATTTCGGGGGATTGCTGGTTGTTGAGGAGGGATAACGCGTCGGGGATGCGGAGGGCGAGGGTGCGGAGGTCGGCGGCGGTGGTGAGCCAGGCGGTTTGGGCTTCGCGGAGTTTGTCCTGGTGGCCGTTGGGCCAGGCCGCGCCTACGAGGTCTTTGATGAAGGACCAGCCGAAGGGCTCGGGGATGCCGTCGCCTGCGGCCGGCAGGGCTTGGGGAATTACGCAGGGGACCGGCCAGGCTGGGGGAGCGGGTGGGGGAGTCAGGTCGTTGAAATTCGCGGCGACTTCGCCTGTTTCGTGGTTGTGCGCACCGGTGGTTATGAGGTCGGCGGTGGTGGCGGACGCGGTGATGAGGCGTTCGGAGGTGGCGAGGGCGAGCCCTGCGGCGTCGTCGTATGCGGCGGCCCAGGATTGGCCGATGCTATCGCTGCCTGCCATGCCCGCTCCGGCGTTGAGGACGCCGAGCAGGGCCATATGGGTGGTCGCGGCGTCCTGCGCGATGGTGCCGAATACCTTTGCGGCGGAGTGATACTCGGTGGCTCGGCAGAGGATGAGCGGGACCGCGGGCGCGCTCACGGCCACATACCGACGTTGGTTTCACCGACCGCGCGATAGGAGTTCCGCGCGGCGTCCAGCTTGCCGCGCAATTCGCCAAGGGCCCTGCTCATTTCAGCGACACCGGCGACCCGCGCGTCATGCGCGGCACGGTGCCCGGCGGCTGCCTCACCGGCCCAGGTCACATGCAACGCGTCGACACGATCTTCGATCGCCCGCACCTGCTGTTCGATCGATGTCTCCAGCGTGGCCGTACCGTCTATGAGCCGTTGCAGCCCATCGAGATCCACTCGATAGTCACCCAAGGCTCACCGCCCCGGGCAGATCCAGACTCGCCCCTGCCGAGTGAACGGCCGACGCCCACGACCGATCGTGCGCCTCGAACTCCCCGGCCGTTCGTCGTAGCAGCCCCGCATCCGCCCGGAACGACTCGATGATCCGCCGAGTGCCACGCTCCCACTCAGCCCACGGTCCTTCATGCGACCCGGCCGCCGCCCCAACCCATTCCCCGCCGACGAACTCCCGCACCGCGCGCATATGCGCATCGACGCGCTTGCTCAACTCCCGCGCGGACCCCTCCAACGCATCGGCCGCAGCACGCAACTCGACCGGATCGACATCCACCCCAATGCCCACGCACACGAGATTAGCTGTCGCGGGCGACAAGTGGGCAATATTCAGCCCCGCATGTGAATAGCCAGATTGTCGGAGTTTCCACTCTGCGGCAGGGCTGCTATCAGCAGCCCTGCCGAACCTCAGTTACTCAGAGGCAATCGACTCGAGTGTCGCGATGAGCGTGCGCACCGGCACACCCGTTCCACCCTTACCCGTGTACCCGAACGCCCCACCGGTGTTGTACGCCGGCCCCGCGACATCGAGATGCGCCCACTGCACACCCTCCGGCACGAACTCCTTGAGAAACAGTGCGGCGGAAAGCATTCCACCCCACCGATGCGGAGCCACATTCGCCAGATCCGCGATCTTGGAGTTGATATCCCCCCGCAGTTCGGCGGGAAGCGGCATGGCCCAACCGTTTTCGCCCACGGACTGCGAAATCCGAGCGACCCGATCCCGGAACTCATCGGTCCCCATGACACCCGGCGTCCGAGTCCCGAGCGCCACCATCTGCGCCCCCGTCAAGGTAGCGACATCGATGATGTAGTCCGGATCATCCTCTCCCGCACGCACAATCGCGTCGGCGAGAATGAGCCGCCCCTCGGCATCGGTATTGATCACCTCGACGGTGGTTCCGCCGTACTGCACCAGCACATCACCCGGCCGCTGCGCGGTGGCGGACGGCATATTCTCCGCCATCGGCACCGTGGCGGTCACCGTGATCGGCAGACTCAACCGAGCCGCGAGCAGCGTGGTGGCGATAACCGCCGCCGCCCCGCCCATATCGGAGGTCATATTCTCCATACTCTGCGCGGGCTTGATGGAAATGCCGCCGGTATCGAACGTGATCCCCTTGCCGATCAACGCGACCCGCTGATCCCCGCCCGCATAGGTGATCCGAATCAGCCGAGGCGGCCGCGACGATCCCTTGCCGACCCCGATGATCCCGCCGTACCCCTTGGCCGCCAGCTCGTTCTCATCGAGAATCTCCACCTGCAACCCGGCGGCGGCAGCCAATTCCGCTGCGCGATCCGCGAATTCGGCCGGGAACAGCTCGTTCGGCGGCGTATTCACGAAATCCCGTGCGGTGGCGACGGCTTCGGCGATCGCCTGCGACCGGAACAGCTCCTCTTCCCCGAATCCCGCGTCGGGCACCAGGAATTCGATCCGCTGCACCGGCTGATCATCGGCCTTGGGCGCACTCTTGGCCGACCGGAACGCGGTGAACTGGTACGCCCCGAGATAGAACCCTTCGGCCGCCGCACCCAAATCCACCCCGGACAGCACGGTGACCGCGGTCCCGACCCCGGTCAATGCCCGCGCCGCCGCACCCGCGGACTTGCGCACCTGTTCGGCGTCGATCTTCTCCACCGCGCCCAGCCCGACGGCGAGCACGAAATCCACATCCAGCCCACTCGGCGCCGGCACCCGGGTGATCTCCTCGGATTTGCCCTTGGCCCCGACCGCCCGCAGCGAACTCAGCAGCGCCGCACGCGTATCGGCATCCAGTACATCTTCGAACGCGTCCGCGGGCGCGAAAACCGGCCCGTCCTCCGACGACGTGAGTCCGATGACCAGAGCATCGGCCGCGCCGAGGCTCTCGGTGCGCACCAGTTCCGGCCCGAGCGAACGATCTGCAACAGCTGTCATGCGCCCCAGGCTACTGCGCGACCCCCGCGCCCACCCGCCCGGCGCGCCCCGTATTCGCTCCCGGTGAACGCGATACGCCCCGGTCGGGCCGTTATGCCCGCGGCGCGAAATAGCGGGCTTCGACACCGTCGAGCAGTAACTCGATGCCCTCGGCGAGCAATCGATCGAAGTCCGTATCGAGCCCGTCGGCGTCATCGGCGAGATAGCGCACGAGCGTCGGATGCGTCTCGGGCGTGACGAGCTGCATCGGATGCTCCGAACTCACCCCCACGGGCGTCCGCTCCGATCCGGGCAGCAGTGCCAGCCCCTGTACCAGCCCCGACAGCGACAGATAGATCGACAGCATGATGTCCCGATTCATCCCCGGCAGATCCAGCGCCGCGAACGATCGCTCCAGGGTGTCCAGCAGCGCGAGCCCGAGCGGCGGCCGAGTCTGGGCTAGCACCGGCAGCATCCACGGATGCAGCTGGTAGAGCTGCCATTCCGCGACCGCCTCGGCGGTGAGCCGGGCCCGCCACCCCGGTGCGGCGGTGGGCGCGGGCCGTGCCCCGATCACGTATTCGGCCATCTCCGCCAGCAGCGCGTCTCGATCGGCGAAGTGCCGGTACAGCCCGGTCGTGGCCACCCCGAGCTCGGTAGCCAGCCGCCGCATGGACAGTCCGTCGATCCCATCCCGATCCGCCAATTCGATTGCGGCCCTGACAATTCCGACATTCGTGAGGCGCTCCGACCGAACCTTGCGCGGCGGAAGAGTCGCGATCTTGCGCCCCCGGTACGCGCGGGCCTGGCAGGACCGCGAGCAGTACTGCCGCCGCCGTCCGCGTTCCCGCTGCGGAATCTCCTCACCGCACACCACGCATTTCATCACACCGACAAGTGTGACGAATTGGTCGTAGACCCTCGTATCGACCCCTACTTTGGGAATCGGAACACCGTTCGCACCGAGGAGGAAAGCATGCAGAACCAGCCGCGGGTCCGTCGCGCCGAACTGTCCGAGGCGACCGAGGTGGCGCGCGTCTTCGCCCGCGCCGCACTCGATGAGGCGGTCACCGCCTGGGTCCTGGAGGACAGCCCCGAGGCCGTCGAGTACTTCCGCAACGAACGCGCTCCGGAGATGATCACCAATGCCCTGAAGCAGGATCAGGTCTGGCTCGCGGGTTCGGGCTCCGATATCTGGGCTGTGTCGGTCTGGCAGACGGTCACCTCCGCGGACCGCTTCGAAGCCGAAGCCGCGGAACTGCGCGCCCTCGCCGGGCAGGTGCCGGGCCGCCCGTTCGAGCGCATCACCGCGGTCACCACGGCCCTGGCCGCGCGTCATCCCCGCGAGTTCCCGCACCAGTACCTCCAGGTCATCGTGACCCTCCCGGAGTTCCGGGGTATGGGCGCGGGCGCGGCCATCATCACCGACCGCGTGAAATCGGCCACCACCCCCGCCTATCTGGAAGCCAGCACCGAGCGTTCGCAGCGCCTGTACGAGCGCTGCGGCTTCGCCCGCATCGGCGATCAGATCGTGCTCCCCGATAACGGTCCGACCTTGCGCCCCATGTGGTTTCAGAGCTGAATTCGGTTGCGTCCGGCCCGCCGATGCGGGACGGTGGGCCGAACATGAATGAGAAAGAAATGGTCCGCCTGTCCAAACGCCTGTCGAGCTGGCTCCGGCACAACCCGGATGCCATCGGCTTGCGCCCGGACGAGGCGGGGTGGGTGCGGGTTCAGGACCTGCTGCGCCAGGCCGCCGCGCACAATCGCGGTTTCACCCGTACCCAGCTCGACCTGGTGGTCGAGCAGAACAATAAGAAACGCTTCGAATTCGACGATTCCGGTACCTCGATTCGCGCCCGTCAGGGCCATTCGATCGAGGTCGACCTGGGGTACACGCCCGCCGATCCGCCGGAAATCCTCTATCACGGCACCGCTGAACGCACCCTCGGCCTGATCATGGCCGAGGGTCTGCTGCCCATGCGGCGGCATGCGGTGCACCTGTCCGCCGATATCGCCACCGCGGTGAATGTCGGTGGCAGACATGGCCGTCCGGCGGTGCTGCGGGTCGATACCGTCGCCATGCGGGCCGCCGGTCACGAATTCTTCGTCACCGGCAATGGCGTATGGCTGGTGGACGCGGTGCCGCCGCAATTTCTCGAATTGCTGCCCACACCTCGGTAATCGGTCCGTCGCGAGCCGTCAATCCGCATCGACGTCCGATTGACCCGGATCCGAACCCGCCGCCCGGATGCGGCAAATACCCTGGATATGACACCGCTGTCGGGCATACCGCGCGGTGTCCACGACCATGGAGTGCCCGCCTCGGATCGCACAGGAGGTCTCCGTGGCGAAGGCGAAGTTCCAGCGCACCAAGCCGCATGTGAATGTCGGCACCATCGGCCATATCGACCATGGCAAGACGACGCTCACCGCCGCGATAACCAAAGTGCTGCACAGCAGATATCCGGATCTGAATCCGTTCACCCCGTTCGACGCCATCGACAAGGCGCCGGAGGAACGCCAGCGTGGCATCACGATTTCCATTGCGCACGTGGAGTATCAGACCGAGAACCGGCACTACGCGCATGTGGACTGTCCCGGGCACGCGGACTACGTGAAGAACATGATCACCGGCGCGGCCCAGATGGACGGCGCGATCCTGGTGGTCGCCGCGACGGACGGTCCGATGCCGCAGACCAAGGAGCACGTCATTCTCGCCCGCCAGGTCGGTGTGCCGAAAATGGTTGTGGCACTGAACAAGTGCGACATGGTCGAGGATGAGGAGATCCTCGAACTGGTCGAGCTGGAGGTCGGCGAACTACTGAGCGAATACGACTTCGACGGTGACAGCACCCCGGTGGTGCGCATCTCGGCCTATCAGGCGCTGGAGCATCCGGACGGCGAATGGGGGACCGGCATCACCGATCTCCTT
The DNA here is from genome assembly GCF_040680615.1 of Nocardia sp. NPDC052001. NCBI lineage: Bacteria > Bacillati > Actinomycetota > Actinomycetes > Mycobacteriales > Nocardiaceae > Nocardia > Nocardia sp. NPDC052001. Next base: position 78,462 of record NZ_JBFAXC010000020.1, read on the forward strand.
GACGCGGTAGACAATTGGATCGACACCCCGGTGCGCGAGGTGGACAAGCCGTTCCTGATGCCGATCGAGGACGTCTTCACCATCACCGGTCGCGGCACGGTGTGCACCGGGCGTATCGAACGCGGTGTGCTGAAGGTGAACTCCGATGTGGAGATCGTCGGAATCCGGCCCAGGACAACGAAAACCACGGTCACGGGCATCGAGATGTTCCGCAAACTCCTCGATGAGGGCCGTGCGGGCGAGAACGTCGGCCTGCTGCTGCGCGGTATCAAGCGCGAGGACGTGGAGCGCGGGCAATGCGTCATCAAGCCCGGATCGGTCACGCCGCACACCGAATTCGAAGGCCAGGCGTACATCCTGTCCAAGGAGGAGGGCGGCCGTCACACCCCGTTCTTCGACAACTACCGTCCCCAATTCTATTTCCGCACAACGGATGTCACGGGTGTGGTGACGTTGCCCAAGGATGTCGAGATGGTGCTGCCCGGTGACAACGTCGCCATGTCGGTGGTGCTGATCCAGCCCATCGCCATGGAAGTGGGCCTCAAATTCGCCATCCGCGAGGGCGGCCGGACGGTGGGTGCGGGCCAAATCACCAAGATCATCAAATAGCCCGCACCCAAGCGCGTCAGTTGTAGACCGCTCCGAACGAGGGCACCGAAATGGTGCTCTTCTGATAAGCGAACCCATCGGGATTGGCATCGCTGACCGGCACCGACCAGCGATGCCACACGCTGCCGTACACCGCGGCCACGATCATCCCCGGCCCCGGATCCATCACGGCGGTGCGAATGGTGGTGTCCACCGGCACATCCTGATGCTCGATGAGCAGATTGGTCCCGCTGCGCCCGTTGGACAGGTTGAACCACATCACCTCGAGCTTCGCCCCGCCCTGATTCGGCGAAATGGTCCCCGGCCCGCCGAAGAACCCGAACCGGAACCCATCGGTCCCGAGCGCGATCCCGGATCCGGTTACCCCGGGCCCATCTCCGCGCCCGATATCGGACTGCGCCGGAATCTGGAACGGCTGCGCGGGAAGCGCCACCTCCCCGGCCCGCTGCCCCGACGCGATCAGCCTGCTGACAGCTTGCTCGGCAACCGGATTCCCGGCCGCGGTGGCCTGCAACCCCTGAATGGCCACGGTCCAATCGAACGCCGGCGCACCACTGGCGGGCGCACTCGCGATTCCGACAAATGCCGCAGCCGCCACGGCCGTGGCGGCAATACGACGAGTAGAACGGCTTCCACGCATAATCGGATCTCCTCGGATTGTGCTGTACCGCTTCCCTAAACCGCCCCATGAAAGCACCAACCGGGCGGTCCGCCCACGCAGACTCGCCGAGTGTTTGCCAGGTGATCCGCCGCAACGGACCGTCGTCTGTCGCGAGTCCCTCTCGGCCGACCGATTAGTTCTGCTCGCCTGCCCCGTCTACTCAGCAACCGAACCAAAAGGAGCACCCCGATGTCCGAGATCAAGTCCTACACCGTAGAAGCCCCCGGCGCGGTAATCACCTATGACGTGCGGCAGCCGGAGAACGGTACGGCAGGGGATCAGCCCGCACTGCTGGTGGTCGGGTCACCGATGGACGCTTCCGGATTCGTCAGTCTCGCGGCCCGTTTCCCCGATCGCACGGTCGTCACCTATGACCCGCGCGGCACCGGCCGCAGCACCAAGGCCGATCCGAGCACCGAGTCCACGCCCGATCAGCATGCCGATGATCTGCACCGGGTGATCGACGACCTCGGCGGCGCGCCGGTCGACCTGTTCGGCAGCAGCGGCGGTGCGGTGAATTCCCTTGCGTTGGTGGCCAAGCACCCGGAGCAGGTGCGCGTGCTGGTGGCGCATGAGCCCCCGGCCGCCCAGGTGCTGCCGGAGCGTGAGCAGGCGCTCGCCGCCACGACCGCTATCTCGAAGACCTATCAGGAGAAGGGTTTCGGTCCCGCGATGGCGCAGTTCATCGCCTTGGTGGGCCTGAAGGGCGAGGTTCCGGCCGATTTCGGCGATCAGCCCGTCGATCCCGCCATGTTCGGCCTCCCCACCGAGGACGACGGCTCCCGCAATGACGCGCTGCTCGGCCAGAACCTGATCTCCTGCACCCATTACGAGCATGATTTCGATGCGCTGCGCGCCGCGTCCACCCGCATCGTGATCGCGGTCGGAGTCGAATCCGAGGGCGAGTTCGCGCACCGCGGCGGCCTCGGCGTGGCCGAGCTGATCGGTGTGGAGCCGACGGTCTACCCCAGCAATCACGCCGGTTTCCTGGGTGGCGAATACGGCCAGCAGGGCGATCCGGACGGCTTCGCCGCTGCCCTGCGGAAGTCGCTGTCCGAGTAGGGATTTGTCCGATCAGCTCTCGCGCGTCGTCCAACACGCCATCGATTTCGGCGTGTTGGTGCGCGAAGCTTCGATCCCGCGTGACCCGGGCTCACCAGCCTGTTTAGCTCGATGCATGCCCAGTTCGAGAGCTCGAAAGTCCAAGCGCCGAGCCAAGATAGCGGCCCGCGCCCGCCGCCGCGAACGTGCGGCGGCGTACCCGTCCTGGTTCGACCCGTCGATTCGGAATATCCTCCGTCGTCGCCGCACCGTGCTGTTCGCCAAACGCCCTAGGGAGTTGGAACAGGCGACCGCCGCCCTGCTCGGCGAACAACTGCACCGCGTGCTCGACACCCACACCGCCGCCCCGCACTTCGACTCGTGGTTCACCGAATTGGTCACCACGGTGGTCGCCTGCGCGAGTGATCCTGCGGCGCACACCGATCCGGATCAGCAATCCACCTGGTGGTTATTGCACGGCCTGCTCGCGATAGCCCCCGTCGATTTCCTCATCGATCCGGTGCAGGACCTGCTGGACGCCACCACCGGGCACTGCGAGCCGCCGTGGCTCCCGCTCACCTGCAGGGTGCAGGCCACCGGCGAGGTCTGGCGGTTGAGCGTCATCGATGGAGCCCGAACCGCATTCATCGCGGGCTACGAGTATCCCGGTGGCACCGATCGGCACGTCTACCTCTTCGACTTGAGCGCCAAGCCCGATGAGCGGCTCGAGGCGAGCAGCCCGACCTCCACCGATCGGTCAGGCCGATACACCGCAGAGCCTGTCGAACTACTCCGCGCCGATGCGTTCGACACCGTCGATGCCGCCGCCCGCGCGTGGCGAGCCTCGGTCGGCCCAGTCGCCGCGAATTCACGCCCGGCACCGATCACCGACCCCACAGACCTGGCGTTTCTGCCCTACTGCTGTGACCCGACAGCGATGCTCGGCACGGAATCCCGCAACCGCCTGGACAATTGGTTCCGCGCCGCCAGCCGCATCGAAGAGCTCATCATCACGCTGCGACGGCGCGGCACACCGCTACCACCGCTGCCGGGCCTCTACCCGGAGCTCATCGCGACATGAACCAGCACCATCGCACGGCTTCTCGTGTCGCGCCCCCTCGGCGCACCTCGAGTAACTAGTGTGATGCCCGACCGCCACGGCGGTCGCTGTGATGAAGGGTGCTGGTTTGGTGGAGTTGCGTGGTGATGTGGTTCCGGATGATGCTGCGCGATCGCAGCCGATCGCGGCCGAGGGTTTCGGCTGGGACTGGCTCAAGTCCCCGAACCGCTCCCTGCACTTCGACCGCCCGCAGCGAATTTGGGAGACCAAAGCCGTTCCCGGCCAGGCCCGTCCGTACGTGGTCGCCACGTTCAACCTCAAAGGCGGGGTGGGCAAGACCACCACCACCGCTGCCCTTGCCGAGATCCTGTCCGCCGAGTTCGGCAAGCGCGTATTGCTCATAGACCTGGACCCGCAGCGCAACCTGACCACCATGATGGTCGGCGAAAAGCGCTCGGCCGAACTGGATTCCGGGGACCACACCCTCGCCGCCGTCTTCGCCGACGCCCTGGCCGGCCGACGCCCACGCGATGCCACCGAGCTGGTCCAGCACGGGGTATCGCCGATGCAGGCCGTCACCTCGGTGGACCTGCTCGCGTCCTCTCCGAAGCTGATTGCCCTGCAAGACGATATGGCCCGCCTCACCACCCTGGACCCGACCACCGTGCTGGCCGCCGCCCTGACCGGCGTGCTCTCCGGCTACGACTTCGTCCTGATCGACTGCCCGCCCAATCTGGGCCCGATCACCCAGAACGGCCTGCGCATCGCCGACGGCTATCTGATCCCCACCATCCCCGACGTCATGTCGACCTACAGCATCCCGCCGCTGCAATCGCACCTGCGCCATCTCTCCACCGCATGGTCCGCGCCGATCACCGAGCTGGGTGTGGTGATCACCAAATACCGCCGCTCCTCCACGGTCCATCAGCGCATCCTGGAGACCCTGCGTGAGAACCCAACCCTCCCGCGCCTTTTCCCCACCCGCATCCCCGAGTCGAATCAGATCGCCGCGGCCGCCGAGTTCACCGACTTCGGCACCCTCCGTCAGAAGTACGGTCAGGGCGGCCAGTTCCTGGCACTGCGCGAGCTGACGGCCGACTTCATGGCCACCACCAGAATCAAGCTCGCCTGGGGTCGCTGACCAGGGATCCGCCGCGGTTGCCCCGCCTGGTATTCCTATCCGGTGTCGCAAGAACAGGATCCACGCTTCGCCGAGCTGAGCTGCCATCCCGTCTATCCGGAGATCCGCGGCGTGGTCGCCTCGTACATCCACGCGTCGATCGCGAATCCGGCCGCCACACAACCCGAGCTGTGGAACGTCTCCGCGCTCCCGACGACCGAGAAGGCCAAGGGCCGCCGTCGCCTGCTCACCCTGAACTGCGGGGGACTGGAGACCCTCTATGTCACCGAGCTCCAACAGGAGGGTGGCATCGCCGTCGAGATCACCATCAATATCGATGCCCCCGACGGCTGGTCCGATGAGCGACTGACCCTCGAGGCCGCAGGCGTGTGGACCCGCCGCCCCGACTACCGCACCGCCCGGGTCTGGTCCTGGAACCTCGACCTCGCCGCACTCCTGGAAGACGACATCGATTTCGACTCCCTCCTTCAGGACCAGGACTTCGACTATCTGGCCGCCCAGTTGACCGGAACCCTGATGCGCCGCCAATCCCCCTACACCCGCTATCACTGCGCGGCGCTGGCGAACGATCTTCTCGCCGAAGTGGAGGAGATCCGCCGGGAGGAAGCGGAGGAGCAGACGCCGCCATTGTGATCGTCCGGAAAACCTGCAGGTCAGGAGGCGATTTGACTTTGATCGTAGCGATACGTAACTTTATTCGAGTCAGAGCGACACGGACACCGACCCGGAGCCCCAAGGGCCTGGGAAACGAGGTTGTACGAGGAGCGCCTGACTATCACACTAGTTCAACCTGACCAGCGGATTTGGTTCTGCTGCGGCGGGTGGGCTAAGCTGTAAAAGTTGCCTCAACGAAATCCCTGCTCTACCGAGTGGTGAGATCTTGTGTGCGTGTGTTCTTTGAGAACTCAATAGTGTGTCGATGAATGTCAGTGCCAATATTTTATTGGTTCCGGCCTTCCACACCCCCGTGTGAGGA
>NZ_JBFAXC010000021.1:0-62997 GCF_040680615.1 Nocardia sp. NPDC052001
ATCGGGGTACTTCTTCGGTGCTGCCACGAATGACTCCTTCCGGCCCTATCGGACCACAGTCAGAGCTCTCCGAGAAAGCGGGGGAACCTCACGCAGAAACCGCAGCGCATCGGGCAGGGATGCAAGGAACGCTCCGCTGTGATCCTTGCCCGGATACCGGGTGACGCCGACAGCGATGCCCAGATTGCTGCTTTGCAGTTGCTGGCCGAATTCCTCTGTGTAGGTAGGGGGTACGTCGATATCGGCGGTGCCGTAGCCGATGGAGACATCGACCGGGAAGTCGTCAGTTCGGAAGCCCGCCAACGCGGCGATATCGGCTTCGAAGGTCGGTGTGGGGGAGTCCGGGTCGGTGACCAGGGCCGCCGGGCGTCGCCCCTGCGCCGCGGCGGTGAGATTCGCCAGGCACGTCGAATTGGCCTGCGCCACATAGTCGCGGCCGAAGTCCGACAGGTATGGCGTCACCCGATCCGGGTACAACTGCTGCATCGCCGCCAGATAGTAAGCGGCGTAAGCGATCTGATTCGCGGAGCCGGTCGAGGAGCGCTGGAACATCGTGCGCAGGCTTGGCCCGGTATTCGCGCGCAGTCCCGTGACGACCGCGCCCCTCAGCCCTGCCGACCGTCCGGCGGGATCGTAGAGCGAGACCGCGCTCAGCGCGGCGTGCGAGCCTTCGGACTGTCCGATGACGACCCAATTGTGTGACAGCGGAACCGGAGTCGTGCGGATTGCCGCCACGGCGTCCAGGATGGAACGGCCTTCGACGATGGTGTTGTAGTAGCTGAACCCGCCGCCGGTCCCCAGCCCCTGGTAGTCCGGAGCCAGCACGGCATAGCCGTTGTTCAGGATCTCGTTGAAATAGGTACGGTTGCGCTCTGATTGGGGTTGGCGCGAGGGTGCGCAGGCGTCGGCGATCCCCACCGTGCCATGCGCCCAGACCACCAGCGGCCAGCCGCCAGCCGGGGGCAGCCCGGGCGGTACATACAACCCCGCCGAGGCGGGCGTGATCTGCGCGTACTGATTCGTTGTCGTATAGCGAAGCTCTATCGCGGCGGCGGCCGCGGGGAATGACCATGCCGGATCGAGCACGCCGAGACCGGATACCTGACCGAAGCCCGCGTTCTCGGCGGTGGCCGCCGGGCTCGCCAGGGCGGCCGAGAGCGAGAGACAGGAAACAGCGACGACGCAGGCCGCCTTGCGCAACGACAGTGCGAACATGGTCGACAACCGTAGTTCCCGAATCGGCCGGATGAGTGCCACCGGTGGGAAATCCGGCGCGGCGAGTGGCATCCGAGGCAGCTGATACCTTGCGTGCAGGCTTGTTTGGACTGATGTCTGGCTCGATGTCGAAGGAGACCGCCATATGGGCTCAGCCGCACAGTGGTTCACCGGTGCGAACAGGTGGCGACTCTGGATAGCCGGGCTGGTCGTCGTGGTGGCCGTGGGTGTGATGGTGATCGTCTGGCCGGATTCGTCGACGAAACAGTCAGCGCCGCCAGCTCCGGTGGAGGGTGGCAGGTTTCGTGTGACCACTGTGCTCGACTCCGCTCCCGCCGCCGCGTGGACCGTACGCGCCGCGGACCTGACGACCGAGCCCGGTGCGGTTCTGCTGTCGGTGCCGCACAGTCTCGGCCGCTACTACGGATTCAGCAGCCCCATGGACGCCGGTACGACGATTGTGGCGGCCACCGCGGTGCCCGCGAGCGCGAGCGATGGGACCGGGGCGCCGGTCGGTCCGGTCCGACTGCACGGCCTCGACCCCGACACCGGAAAACCGCGCTGGACAACCGATGTCGGGGAACTCACCAGCTGCGGTGAACGGGTATTCGCGGGGATGATCACCTGTAAGGGGGGCCATCGGGTACTGATCATCGACAGCGCGACGGGCGCGGTGGTCACCGACCGGACCACCGACTTCGAGGTCGTGGACGTGCAGGTCCGCGACGGGGTCGTGTCGGTGGCCGGGCGTACCGTGGACGGACAGACTGCGGTCGTCACCCGCGGCACCGTCGCCGATATCGCCGCGACCTGGAGCAAAACCTATCCCACAGCGGTCCCCGGTGAACCCGTCCAGCCTCGGCTCGACCCGCCGGACTACTTTCGGCTCGGACGCGACAGCCACGTCCAGGTTTTCGACTTGCGCTCTGGTGAACCGCTTTTCACCGGTCCGGTCGGCAATATCTTCGACGGCGGCATCATCGCCTCGCAGGTGATCGATCGCAGCGGCACCGCGGGAACGGTCGCTCTCCTGGGACGAGACGGGCACTTGATCACCGATGTCGCCAACGCCACCTTCATGCTCGAGTGGTACCCCGCCGCCTCGGCGGCACCACTTCCGATCATGACCGGGGAGAGTGCCTATGACCGCACGACCGGCGCAATCCTGTGGACCAACCCGGAGATTCGCATCAGTGATGCCGCCGGAGGCAAGAGCGCGGTCCAGGGCGTGGTGCGCGATACCGTCATTATCCGATCGCAGGATGGGACAACGCTTTCCGGCCTCGACCTCACGGACGGGCATCGAATCTGGCAGCGGCCCTCACCATTCGAGCACGCCTCACAATTCACCTTGTACGACGGCGTGACCGACGCAACGCATCTCATCCTCACCGACGGTGTCACCGTGCAGGCGATCAATGCCGCCGACGGGTCGCCCGTCTGGTCGATGCCGTTGCCGCCCAACGGCGATCCCCGAACACGTGCACAGGTGCGGGCACTCGCGGGTCGCATGGTTGTCACGACCGCCCACGATTTCACCGGATACGGTGCGTGATGGCATGGCACTCGATCTGATCGTCGTATCGACGGAAATCGAACCGGTCGAGCACGTGGCCGTGGCCGCGCTCGAGCGGCGACTGGGCATATCGATGCCACCCGATTACGCCGACCTCATGGCGACCTACGGCCAGGGCAGTGTCTGCAACGCTTTCGATGTCTGGGGGCCGACGCGCATCCTGGACAGTCTCGACGGCATGCGAGAGATGTGGGCGGAGTACTGGTTCTGGAAGCACCTGGAGCTGGGGCAGGCTGATTTCGCGGACGCCGTACCGGTGGGCGGCTCATCCGATGGCGACCAACTGGCACTGGTCCCGGGGCGCGGTCTTGTGATGCTGCCGCGTCATTCGGACGAGGCGATCGATGTGGGCTCCTCGTACACCGACGCCGTGCGCTGGTTCTGCACCTCGGGACGCCTCGTGGTGGCCAGCGACGTTCTGTGGTTCGCATCCTGGACCAGGCAGAGCTGCTACGAGAACTGGGCGGGCGGTGAGCTGAATCCGGTGCGGGACGCGATTTCCGCGTTGGGCATGCATGTCGCGGTCGAGGCATCCGGTGCGGACGCGAGTACGTTCCTGATCCCGGCCATGGGTGGTCACGTGTCGGTCCTGCGGCCCTCCGGCGACGCGGATTTGTATGTGCACGTGCGATTCGAGCCGGAATTCGCGGCGCTCCACGCCCGGATCGAAGCGGCGCTGATCGGAACGGGAGCGCGTCGGATGGCACGCTGGGGAGCAGAACCCGTCACCTAGCGTCCTTCCCCCGGCCGTGCGCGCCGCTGATTGCGGGGCGCACAGCCGGGGGTCAGATCAGTGTGCTCCGACCGTCAGCGCGGGCAGGAATCCCGATGCCGTGAACTGTTCGAGATAGCGGTTCAGCACCTCTCGATCGATGACCGGGCAATGAATGCCCTTCTCGTGCAGCGCCGCTCGCGTATGGGTGTCATCCCATCGGGTGTGCCCGGCGAGATCTCCGAAGGTGGACGCCAGCACCGACGCGCGGGCGAGGGAGTCATCGCCTGCGGCGGAGCGGGTCACCGATTGCCGGTTCAGTTCGGCCAGTACGAAATCCATCGACCGTTCGTGTACCGGATAGCCGTGTTCGCGCAGGCATTCCAGGATCTCGCGCACCGCGACGGGTGTGTGATTGACCTGGTGGTAGACGGTCTCGGTGCGCGGATTCGAGCCGAGCGCGACGATCGCGCGCACGACGTAGTCGACGGGAACCAGTGAGACCGTGGCATCGCCCACCTCGGGCGCCACACCGAGCACCGCGGCGGCGCGCACCATATTCCAGAGGGCGTCATCGGGATTGTTGACGCCGGTGCGGGTGTCACCGCAGATCGTTCCCGGCCGATGAATGCTGACCGGCACCCCGCGTGCACCGGCCTGGCGAATCAGTTCCTCGCCAACCCATTTCGAGGTCAGATAGCCGTTGGACTGAAGTTGGTCCGCGCGCAGCCGGTCGTTCTCGCCGACGACCTCGGGGACCGTGCCCGCCGGGATCGCCGCGCCGAGGGTGGAGATGTAGTGCACGGCCTTCACCCGTGCGGTGGTGGCCAATTCGAGCACCGATCGCGTGCCCTCGACATTCGCCGCGCGCAGCCGCTCGTACGGATCGACATGGTTGACCTTCGCGCCATTGTGATAGATGACGTCGATGCGGTCGGCGAGCAGGTCGAACTGCCCGGCGTCCAGGCCCAGTCGCGGTGCGGTCAGATCACCGCGCACGGCGGTCACCCGGTCGGTGACGCCGTCGGTCGGCAGCTGAAATCGTGCCATGGCCAGCAGGATTCGATCCAGCGGATCATCGTCGCCGTGGGTGCGCACCAGGCACCAGACCCGCGCCCGGGTGCGGGTCAGCAATTCGTGTAGCAGATGTGCGCCGAGGAATCCCGTCGCACCGGTGAGCAGGATATTGTCCGCGCTACGCCGTGCCAGCGCGCATCCCGCGAGCGAGATCGCCGGGGCGAGAACCGCATCGGTCTCCGGTGTGAACGCCGGGAGGGGTTGGCGAACACCGCTCACATACCCCGCCAGACCCGCCACGGTCGGTGCGGCCAGGATCGCGGACATGGGGACATCGCAGTCCAGTCGCTCCGAAAGGCGTTGGTGCAGCACGAATATCAGCAGCGATGAGCCGCCGAGCTCGAAGAAGTCCGAGGTCGAACCGACATCGGAGACCTCCAGCACCTCCGCGAAGACCTGCGCGATCGCGATCTCCAGCGGGGTGCTCGGTGCGATGACGACCTCGTCGGTGAACACCGGCGCGGGCAATGCGGCCCGATCGACCTTGCCGCTGGTGTTCACCGGCAGCGAGTCGAGCACCATTACCGCCGCCGGAACCATGTATCCCGGCAGTAGCCCGGATACGTTGTTGCGCAATTCCTTCGGCTGGACGGTGGTCCCCGCTCGCGGCACCACATAGCCGATCAGCCGATCGTCCTGGCCGTCCCGGCGTACGGTGACCACGGCCTGGGCCACGGCGGGATCATCGAGCAGTGCGGACTCGATCTCACCGAGTTCGATGCGATGTCCGCGCACCTTGACCTGAAAGTCCGTGCGGCCCAAGTACTCCAGGACTCCATCAGGCCGGGAACGCGCCAGATCGCCGCTGCGATACATCCGCGATCCCGGCGGCCCGAACGGGCTCGCCACGAATCGCGCCGCGGTGAGTCCCGGCGCACGATGATAGCCGCGTGCGAGTTGATCGCCCGCCAGCACGAGCTCACCGGCCACACCCGGAAAGAGCCGATGCAATCGGGAATCGAGCACACCGCACTGCGAATTCCACGCGGGCACCCCGATCGGCATGATCCCCGCACGCCGATCCGCCTCGGCCACCTGGTGTTCGGTAATGCTGACAGCGGCCTCGGTCGGTCCGTACAGGTTGTGCAGCTCAGCCGCGGTGACCTCCGCGAACGCCTGCGCGGTTTCGGGTGCGAGCGCCTCGCCGATGACGAACACCGCGCGCAGGGTCGCCAGATCCGCGGACGTCGCCGCGCGGGCCACCAGGGTCAGCATGGTCGGCACGAAATCGGTCAGTGTCGCACTGTGTTCCGCGATCAATCGGCAGATGGCCCGCGGATCCCGATGCTCGTCCGGCCCGGCCAGCACCAGTCGCGCACCCGCCCCCAGCGGCAGGAAATACCCCCACAGCGACACATCGAAGGTCGCGGCGGTCTTGTGCAGGTAGATATCCCGGGAGCGCACGTCGTAGCGAGCACGCATCCACTCGAGCTGATTGACGATCGCCGCGTGGGTGACGACCACGCCCTTGGGCTTTCCTGTCGATCCGGAGGTGTAGATGACATAGGAGGGGTGATCGCCCCGCAGCGGTGTGGTCCGTTCATTATCACGCACCGGTCCGGCGGAATACCCTGCGAGGTCAACGGTATCGACGGTGTACGGGGTACCGAGGGTGAACCCATCGCCGGTGGTGGTCAGAACACACTGTGGCGCAGCGGATTCGAGAATGTATCCGATGCGCTCGGCCGGATGATCGGGATCGATCGGCACCCACGCCGCGCCCGCTTCCGCGACCGCGTACAGCGTGACGACCTGCTCGACAGATCGGCGCATCGCCACCGCGACAAGGGATTCCGGGCCGATGCCCTGTGCGATCAGCCAGCGTGCGCGCCGGGTGGCGCGCTCGTACAGCTCGGCGAAGGTGAGGGATTCGCCCGCTCCGACCACGGCCACCGCGTCGGGGCGCTCGGCCACCCGCCGGGCGATCGCGGCGGTGAGATGCTCGCGTGCGACCGCCACATCGTCCCCGCGTGCCACCTCGCGGCCATCGACCATCGCGAGATCGCCCACCGCGGTGCGCGGATCGGCCAGGATGGACTCCAGCAGCCGGGTGTACGCGTCGACGAAGCCCTGCACCGTCGATCGATCGAAAAGATCTGTGCTGTAACCGAATCGCAGCGCGATGGGACCGAGCCTGCCCTCGGCGTCGCGGGTGTCGATCACGCCGATATGCATATCGGTCTTGACCGTATCGGCTTCGATTTCGAATACCGACATATCCGTCGCTGTCATCTCCAAATCGGCCGGCGTGAAGTTCTGGAACGCGAATCCGATCTGGTACAGCGGATGCCGCCCCGGCGATCGGACCGGATCGACCGCGTCCACGACGTGTTCGAACGGCACGTCCGAGTGCGCGAAATTGGCCAGATCGCGGTCTCTGGTGCGTGCCAGCAGTGCGTCGAAACTCTCCGCCGCGTCCACCCGGGTGCGAGAGACGGTGGTATTGACGAACATTCCGACGACACCCGCGAGGGCAGGTTCGGCGCGATTGGTCATCGGCACGCCGATCGCGATGTCCTGGGTGCCGGACAGCCGTGCCAGCAGTACCGCCAGCGCGGTCCGCATCACCATGAACACGCTCGCATGGCGTGCCCGCGCGAAGGTCAGCAACTGTTCGTGAACGGTCGCGGGGAGCAGTTGATCGAGCGTGGCGCCGCGCAGTGAGGCGATCGCGGGCCGCCGCCGGTCGGTCGGCAGATCGAGCTGGTCCGGTAGCCCGCGCAGTTCCTCGGTCCAGTATCGAAGCTGCTGTGCCAGCAGTGATTCGGAGTCATCGCGGGACCCGAGCACCGTCTGCTGCCACAGCGCGTAGTCGGCGTACTGCACCGCCACCGGACGCCAGGATGGGGCGGTGCCACCGCAGCGGGCCGCGTACGCCAGGCCCATATCCTGGGCCAGCGGTGCCATTGACGAGCCGTCGGCGCAAATATGGTGCACCGCGCAGACCAGCACCTGTTCGGTCGGGGTGCGCAGCAGCCGCATGCGCAACGGCACCTGCGCGGTGACGTCAAACCCTTCGCGAATCACGCTGTGCACCTTGGCGGAGAGCTCGTCTTCGGCGACGTCCTGGACCGCGAAGCCGTCCATCACCGCGTCCGCGTCCACGATCTGCTGGTACGGCCCATCGGCATCGGCCGGATAGCGGGTCCGCAGTGCCTCGTGCCGGGTGATCACATCGCGCAACGCTCCGCGCAGCGCGTCGGCATCGAGGCCGGTGAGCCGCAACGCGAAACCGATATTGTCCACCGCGGTGGCGGTGTCGAACTGATTGCGCAGCCAGAATCGAAGCTGATTCGGCGACAATGGAATTCGGTTCGGTCGCAATCCTGCCAACAGTGCCGGGCGCGCGGTGTCGAACCGCTGGGACCGAATGGCCTTGGTCAGTGTGGCGACGGTCGGATGATCGAACAGCAGTTGCGGTGGAATCCGCACCTTCCAGATTTCGCTCAACCGCGCCGCCGCCTGCGTGACCAGCAGCGAATTACCGCCCGCGGCAAAGAAATCACTGTCGGCCCCGAGGCGTTCGACACCGAGCACCTGCGCGAATACCTCGGCGACGAGGTCCTCTCCGGCACCGGTCACCCGCCGCTGACCTTCGCGTCGCACCGGCAGCGTTCGCAGTGCGTTCCGATCGACCTTGCCCGCCTCGGTGAGCGGGAACTCCGGCACCACCACAACGGAATTGGGCACCATATAACCCGGTAGTCGGGCCGCCAGCCGTGCCAGCAGGTCCGTCGAATCCGGTGCCGCATCCGCGTCGGCCAGCACGAACGACACCAATTCGGTATCGCCGGTAGCGGTTTCGCGGTCCACGGTCACCGCACTCGCCACACCCGCCAGCCCGGACAGCGCGGCGTCTATCTCCCGGAGTTCGATGCGCAGACCGCGCACATTGACCTGATGGTCGATCCGGCCGAGATACTCCAGCTCGCCGCTGTCACTGCGTCGCACCAAATCCCCGGTGCGGTACAACCGCGCGCCCGCCCCTTGTGGATCGGCGACGAATCGCGCTGCGGTCAGTGCGGACTGACCGATGTACCCGCGCGCCAAACCCGGTCCGGTGACGTACAACTCGCCGACCGAGCCGTTGGCGACCGCCCGCAACCGATTATCGAGGATGAGGTGCCCGACTCCTTGCACCGGGCCACCGATCGATACGGGGGCATCGGGAAGCAAAGGACCGCTCAGACTGGCCGCGACGGTGGTCTCCGTCGGCCCGTACGCATTGTGCACCCGTCGCGCACCACCGGCCCAGCGCATGACCAGCGACGCGGGACACGCCTCACCGCCCACCACGATCGTGCCGAGCGCATCGAGCCCGTCCGGTTGCACGGTCGCCAGCACCGACGGCGTCAAGAACGCGTGCGAAACCCGTTGCCGGTGCAGGAATTCGGCCAGTTCACCGCCGCCGATGAGCGAGGGCGGGGCGATGACCATCGTCGCGCCCGCCCCGATCGCGAGCAGCAGTTCGAGTACCGACGCGTCGAAGCTCGGTGAGGCGAAGTGCAGGCATCGAGACGCCGAGGTGGTCGCCAGGGTCGTCTGGAGCTCGGCGCACAACGCGGCCAACCCGGTGTGGGTGACCTCGACGCCCTTGGGCACGCCCGTCGACCCGGACGTGTAGATCACATACGCCGTATTCGAAATCCGCAGCGCCGCAGCGCGGTCGAGGTAGGAGATCGGTGCCGGTGATTCGCTCGCAACCGCCGTGCGGACCCGTGGATCATCGAGTTCCAGCCACCGAACGGTATCGGGCAGATTGTCGCGATGACCGCGATCGGTCAGCCCCACCACACATCCGCTGTCCGCGAGTTGATACTCGATCCGCGCGCGCGGATACCCCGGATCCAACGGTACGAACGCCGCCCCCGCCTTCGTAACCGCCCACACCGCCGCGATCGATTCCACCGACCGCGACAGCGCCACCCCCACCCGATCCTCGGGCCCCACCTCGGCTTGAATCAGCCAGCGCGCCATCCTATTGGTTCGCGCATCCAACTCCCGATAAGTGAGCTCCACACCATCGGCGACCACCGCGACCCCATCGGGATTCCGCTCCACCGCCGCCGCCAGCAACGCCGCCAACCCCCGGCCACCAATCCCGCTCCCGCGTCGACGCCGAGTCGAACGTGAAGAAGAAACATGGCTGCCGTCGCGCATAGGTGTCCTGCCGTTCGGGTCGAATGCTGGGATGATGCTACGACCGCCCGGATCACCTTGCCACAGCAGAGAAATGGACGCTTGACCGAACCGCCTCGCCCGCCTGCCTCACCTCTGCGAACGGGTACTACCCGGTTCGGCGTGGTGGCGGAGCGTTGCCCGGACCGTTATCTATCGGCCCGAAGTAGAGGCCAGAACCTGTCCTGTACTCCTGACACGATCGGAAGCCTCCGGAACTACTCCGGAACACATCGATCTAGGAGTGCCCATGACCGTCGCCGCCGTCACTCATCTCAACTTCACCGGCCAGGCGCGCGCCGCGCTGAGCTTCTACCAGCAGGTGTTCGGTGGTCAGCTGACCGTGGCGAGTTACGCGGACTTCGGTATACCCGAGGAAGTGCCCGGCGCGGACAATGTCGTATTCGGCCAGGTCGTAGCCGAGAACGGCTTCGCCATCATGGCCTACGACATCCCCGGACAAACCGATGCCCCCGAGCCCTCATGGACCCGCCGCGAGAACGGAGCAACCCTGACGAACGCCCCATTCTTCGTCTCCTTGCGCGGCGAAACCGTAGACGAGGTCGCGGCCCTCTGGGCCAAACTCTCCGACGGCGCGAAGATCGTCGAGGAATTCGCCCCGGCCCAGTGGACCCCAGCCTTCGGCATGCTGACCGACCGCTTCGGCGTCACCTGGATCCTCGACGTAGCCGCGACCTACTGACCGATATCCATACCGTGCGATCGCAGGCCCGATCGGGCCCGCGATCGGCATGTCGGGGGTAAACCACGGTCCTCGATCAGCGCCTGCCGCGTTGGATGCGGGCGATGATCCAGTCGATGTAGTGGGCGGTGAGTTCGGGTGCGGTTGTGGTGATTCGGCGCAGGATGCGGGTGGCGAGGTTGGGGAGGACAGTTGGTTTGCCGGAGGCTGCTCCGATGAGGAGGGCGCGGGCTACGGCGGGGGCGGTCATGGGGGTGCCGGAGGAGAGGGCGGAGAGTTCTCGGGGTTTGGTGGCGGCTTCGGCGGCGAGTTGGGGAGTGTCGACGTCGGGCGGGCAGACGACGGTGACGGTGATGCCCTTGGGCTTGAGTTCTTGGCGCAGGGCTTCGGCGGCGGCGCGGACGGCGAATTTGCTTGGGCTGTAGGCGCTGTAGCCGATCAGGCTGAGGAAACCGGCGGCCGAGGAGATGGCGGTGATGCTGGCTCGGTCGGCGGTGAGCAGGTCGGGGAGGGCTTCGCGGATGGGGGTGAGGGTGCCGAAGTAGTTGACTTCCATATGGTTTCGGAAGTCGGATTCGGAGAGTTCGGTGAAATAGCCGGGTTTGGCGATTCCGGCGCAGGCGATCACTGCGCCGATGGGGCCGTGCTGGGAGCGCGCGCCGTACAGTGCGGTGCGGATCTGGTGGGGCGAGGTGACGTTCGCGGTGAAGGTCGCGAGCCTGCCGTCATAGTCGCCGGTGCGGGTGGCGAGGGCGGACATGGCGGGATCGTCGAGGGCGAGCACGCTGACCGCCGCACCCGCGCCGAGCGCCAATTCGGTGACGGCGAGGCCGATTCCACTACTGCCGCCGGTAATGACCACATGGCGGTCCGCCCAATACGCGGCGGTGGCGGCGGGCAACTGGACCTGAGTCGAATCATTGTGCTGTACGCGAGTATTCATGACCGTCTTCCATTCACTCGATGTGTACTTCGTCAGCCGCGGGCGTGATATCGGCGTATCGGGACGCGGGTCCTGCTGATCGCGGGGGCGATAAACCGGTTCCGTACGCGGACAGCGGTATTCGTGATCGGCCGGTTGATCGAACCGAGCCGAACGCTCCGGATGCGGGCCGGGGCATGGGTCAGGAATCGCAGTCCCCGGGTGGGATAGGGCGTGATCGCGGCGATGATGTCGACCGCGCCGCGAATGATGAGCCAGCAGCCCATCCATTCCAGCGAGGTCCACACCGTGGTGTTGGGCCGCAGTAATGCGTTGAGCCCCACGCCGATTCCGAATACCCGGATGCCGAACGTCGCCGGGACCGTCCACGATTCCTCACGCAGTGCGCCGTGGTCGGCGCCCAATCCGGCCAGCAGAGCGGCGATTCCGTCGACCATGAGGTAGCCCGCGGTCAGCGCGAGAACGGTGATCGCGGTGTCGTCCGTGGACAGCATCGCGATCATCCCGAGTCCGAGAGCCGCCATACCTTCGACGACGAAGGCGCGGATCATGCGCCGCGATGTGTTCATTGCTTCCTCCCGTCGTCTCGGTACAGCACAAGTATTAAGTCAATCGATCGACTAAGTCAAACGACCAACTTGGAAACCGCCGCCTGTGAGAGCCCCTGGAAGCGCGAGGACCAGCTGATATAGTCCAAGTTGTTCAACTGATCAAGTCGATCGATCAGATCTCGGAAGGGACGGTATGGCCCACGTGCCCGCCGCAGTCCGCCGCGCGCAGATCGTCGAGGCGGCGACCGCGGTCATCGCCCGCGACGGCGTCGCCGGAACCACCACCCGCGCGATCGCAGGGGAGGCCGGGCTGTCATTGGCGACCCTGCACTATGTCTTCGCGGGCAAGGACGAAGTGCTGGCGGCGGTCTTGGAAGCACTGTTGGAGGAGGGAAAGCGGGCTCTCGAAGCCAGCACCCCGCAGGCCGGGGACGCGCCCATCGGACTGGCCGACGCGCTCTACCACCTGGCCCGCACCTACTGGCAGGGAATCCGGAGCGACCCGGGAACCCAACGCGTGCAATACGAATTGACCCTGTACGCCATGCGCACCCCCCAGGCCGCCCACCTGGGCCGCGCACTCTACGAGTACTACCTCGAAGCCACCGAAACCCTCATCCGCGACGCCTGCGCACGCGCGGGCGAGACACCCCGCACACCGGTGCGCGACCTGGCCCACCTGGCGGTCTCGGGCATCGACGGCATCCTGCTGCAATACCTGGTCCTCGGCGACGACGAGCAAGCTCGCCGCAGCCTGGACAACCTCATTCACGGCATCCTCGCCCTGGCCACCGCGCCGGAGTCGACCGGTCCGCGGATCTGATCACCGGACCGCCCCGGCCTCATTCGATCGCGCCGAGACCTCGGAAGAACGTGCGCACATCCGCGATGAACAGGTCCGGCTGCTCCTTGGGCAGGAAGTTGCCTCCGCGCTCGAGTTCGGTCCAATGGGTCACCGGCGCATCGCGTTCAGCGAAGCGGCGAATGGTGATGTCGGTGGGGGCCAATGCGACACCGGTCGGCACGGTTCCGGTCGGCCGGGGCGTCCAGGCGTCCGGGTTGTGCCCGTTCTCGTAGTACAGCCCGGCTGAGGATCCGGCGGTACCGGTGAACCAGTAGAGGCTGACATTCGTCAGCAGCGTGTCCCGGCCCACCGCGTCTTCGGGCAGTTCGGTTGCGGGGTCGGTCCATTCGCGGAACTTCTCCACGATCCACGCGAGCTGACCGACCGGGGAATCGTGCAGTCCGTAGGCCAGGGTCTGCGGGCGGGTGGACTGCTGGATGGCGAAGCCCATCATGTCGTCGCGGAAGTGCTGCAGCTTGCCCAGGCGGCGCATCTCGTCCTCGGTCAGGCCGTCCATTTCACCGTCCTGCCCGAGCGGGAAGGTGACGTGACCGTTGACGTGCACGCCGACAACGTTTTCCGGAGACTGCCGGCCCATTTCCACCGCGTCCCAGGCACCGCCGCCCTGACCCTGCACGCCATAGCGCTCATATCCCAGACGTGACATGAGTTCGATGAACGCTCCGGCGATCTTGCCCGCGTGCCAGCCGGTGCTGGTCAGCGGACCGGAGAACGCGATACCCGGAATGCTGGGGATGACGAGGTGAAAGTCCCGCGACAGCGGTGCGACGACCTGGCGGAAGATCATGAACGATGCGGGCCAGTCGTGAAGCAGCAATAGCGGTAGGGCATTGGGATTGTCCGAGCGCAGGTGTGCGAAATGGAGCGTCTCGCCCTCGATCTCGGTGGTGAACTGGGGCAGCTCGTTCAGAGCGGCCTCCTCGGCGCGCCAGTCGTACTCGTCCGCCCAGTAGCGGGCGAGCTGCTGGAGGTAGTCCAGCGGCACGCCTCGGGTCCATTCCTGGCCGGGAATCTCGCCGGTCCATCGGGTGCGGCGCAGGCGGTCACGCAGGTCATCGAGGTCGGACTGCGGGATATCGATCTTGAATGGCTGAATTTCGGTCATATGAGTAGTGTTCGCCGAGCAGGTGCTCGGCGGCAGTGTCCGGTGCAGCAATGCGGGTGCAAAATGCACATTCCTGCGCGATGGTTACGGCTGGTTCTGGAGGCGAGCGGTGGGCCGACAGCCCGGATGGATACTTGTCGCGGTCATGCTCGCCGGGCAGCTGGTGGCTCGGATCGGCGAACTGATCAGCGGGGCATCGCGATTCACCCTCGTCGGGTCCGCCGTCCTGGTGGCGATCGTCGTGCTGCAAGGTCTGATCAGCATCGGGCGCTGGCATCCCAAGCTATTGCTGTGTGTGCAGGCGGTATTGGTGTTCGCGCCCTACCCGTGGCTCGGCACGGTGTGGGGGCCGGTCGCAGGTCTGCTCGGGGCGGGCATCGTGCTCACGCTGCGGGCGTGTCTGGCCTGGCCGTTGTTCGGTGCGGTGCTGATCGCCGAGACCACGTGGAATCTATTGCTGGACAGTGCGTTTTCCGCGGTCACCACCACCGTCGTCGATCTCAATGTGGGTTTCACCTTCTTCGCGGCGGTATATCTGGTCCGGCAGTTGGAGCGCACGGCTCGTGAACGCGAGCGAGTGGCCGCCATGGCCGTGACCACCGAACAGCTGGACACGGCGGCACGGTTGCATCAGACCCTCGGCGCGGAACTCGGTGCGATCATTCGGGAGATTCGGCGGGCACCCGGCCGCGCGGATCTGATTCGAATCGCCGAGTCGAGCAGATCGGCGCTCGGTACCGTTCGATCGGTCGCGGACGCGCAGCGCGCCGCGATACCCGCGCCCGCCGATACCGCGCAGCAGCCCTCGCAGGCTCGGTTCGCCTGGTGGTTTCTGCTGTTCCTACTGCTCAATTGCAGTGCGATGCCCTTGGCCAATCTCACCCAGCTCCATGTCGATTGGCGCGGTTTCGCACTGATCACCGCACTGATGATCGTCTCGGGCGCGCTCCAACTGCATCACGGCGCACCCCGGGAATCCGATGCCGAACCCAGGGCTTGGCACTGGACGCTCGCACTGCACGCGGTGATCGTCGTACTCGCGCTGGTGCTCCCGTCGTGGCCTGCGGCGTCGACGATCGCGCCGTTCTTCCTGATGTTCGGTGCGGTGGTGGTTCGAATCCGGACGGCCTGGGCGTGGGCGTTGATCGTGGCCTGCACGCTGGTGGCCGCGTGGACGTTCCAGTGGCACGGCATTCATTTCGGGTGGCGCATCTATTGGAGCGTGACCTCGGTGGTGGCGGCCGTTTACGTCTATGTGCTGTGCCGTATCCCGGAGGTGAATCGGGAGCTGTATCGGACCAGGGCGCAGGCGCTTCGGATGGCCGTTGTCGCCGAACGACTTCGCATGGCCCGCGATGTCCACGACCTGCTCGGGCAGACCCTGTCGGCGATCACCCTCAAAGCCGAACTGGCCGCCCGCCGCCCGGAGGATCCCGCCGAAGCCTTACTCGAGCTGGCACAGCTGGCCGACCAGGCGCTACAGGAAGTCCGATCGATCACCCGCGGACCCGCCGAGCTGTCCCTGGCCGAGGAGATCGCCACCGCCCGTTCGGTTCTGGAGGCAACGGGGGCCGAGGTGAATGTGGACGTTGCCCCCGCCCCGCCGGACAGTCGAGTCCTGGCCATCGTCCTGCGGGAGGCGGTGACCAATATCGTGCGTCACTCCGAAGCGGATCTGGCTTCGATCCACGTGATCGTCGATGCGAATTCGATGCGGCTGGTTGTCACGAATAATCGCGTGCCACTCGGCAAGGAAGTGCCCGAACGTCAGGGCACCGGCCTGTCCAATATGTCTTCCCGGCTCACCGATTACGGAGGAGTCCTTGTGACAGAACGGGATTCGGGCCGGTTCACGCTCACCGCCACGCTCCCTCAGGGGATGGAGTCGGCGGCCGGACCGGTCACAGCCAACCCGCCGCTGTCGCGAGTTTGATCGCGTCCACGCGATTGCGGGCATCGAGTTTGGTCACCGCGGCGGCCAAATAGTTCCGTACCGTCCCATAGCCCAGATGCAAAGTGGCCGCGACCTCGCGCGGTGACGCACCGGTGGCCAGTTCGCGCAGCACATCGGTCTCGCGTTCGGTCAACGGGCTGTCGGCCACATCGAGCGTCGCGTAGGCGAGCTGCGGATCGAGCACCCGCCCGCCGCCCGCCACCGTGCGGATCGCGTCGATGAGTTCCTGAGGGCGGGCATCTTTCAGCATGAATCCGGCCACCTGCGCGGCGATACCCCGGCGCAGATTGCCGGGTCGGCCCACGCCGGTGAGGATGATCACCCGGCACGAGGGCACCCGATCGCGCAGCAGCGCCGCGGCTTCCAACCCATCGATCCCGGGCAATTCGATATCGAGTATCGCCACGTCGGGCCGGTGTGCCAGCACCGCGGGGACAACCGCGTCTCCGGTTTCCACCCCGGCCACCACCTCGATGTCCTGCTCGAGGGACAGCAAACCGATCAGCGCCTCCCGCAGGATGCGCATGTCCTCGGCTACCAATACACGAATCACCGTTGCATCATTCCCGACCGCGTTCGCGGTGATTCCGCAGGGCACAGGGCTAAGAGAGAACCGGTACGCGCAGATAGCTGGGTTCGGCGTCCGGGGGCACGGCTCCCGCCAGTGTGAAAGGAGTGGCTTCCGCGCGGAATTCGATCAATTGCCGGGCGTGTTCGTCGAGTGCTCGGTCTTCACCGGACACCGGTTCCCAGGGGCGGATCGGTCGCGCTTTTCCGTCCTCGCCCAGCGCCACGACGACGGCGAGTCCGTGGGCCGCGAGCACGGGTTGATCGGAGAAGGTATCGGACGAGGTGACGTGCACGCTCATATGCATGCTGCGCGGGCCGGTGTGGATCAGCCGCGCGGTCACCTCGACCACATGGCCGATGGCGATCGGGCGGTAGAAGCGGATACCGCCGAAATACGACGTGATCACGTGCTGTCCGGCCCATCCCGCGCCGCAGACGTAGGCGGCCTCGTCGATCCAGCCCATGGTCCGCCCGCCGTGCACCCGGCCACCCCAGTTGATATCCGAGGGCGCTGCGAGAAACCGCAGGGTGGCATCAGGCGCGGTGCCCGCGCTGGTGTACCGCTGGGCGCTCATCGCCTCCTCGATGCGGCGGCGCACCGAGATGCGTTCGCGCGCTTGGCGACTGCGCTGCTGTTCGAGGATGGTGGTCGGAACCCATTGCGGGACTTCGACGGCGTGGCTGTGGTCGTCCATCGCGACGAAGATCATCAGACATTGGGTGGTCTGGATCGGCTTGGCCCGGGTCGGATCGGTCGAGTAGACCGTCACCAGAATGTGCATGCTGGTGCGCCCGGTGTGCACCAGATTCGCATGCAGCTCAACCAGTTCGCCCACCGCGATCGGCCGGTCGAGGTGGATATTGCCGACATAGGCGGTCACGCAGTACCGCCCGCTCCACTGCGCGGCCGCCGCATAGCCGACTTTGTCGATCCACTCCAACAGACGGCCGCCGTCGACGGGCCCGGCAATGCCCGCATCGTCGGGTTTGACGAGAAGTCGATGGATTGAGCTGGTCACCGTCGGATCCGTTCGGTAGCACCTGTCGCGTACGCGCTTGCTCGACCGCGTTGTCCCGCAGCACGATAGGGCTTCGCCGGGTTTACGGGCGAGTAGCGGTATTCCCAAGCGGTCGGCTCAGCTGACGGCCGGTTCGATGTGGCGGCGCTTGATCAGCAGGATGATCGCGAGCAACGGGTAGACCAGGATCGGCAGCAGGGTGCCGGCGTAGAAGGTTTGCTCGGCCAGGATCGCGGTCCCGGACAGCAGCGTGAAATCGAAGAGCCCGTGGATGATCGAGTTCGCCGCATTGCCGCGCGTAACCCGCCGGATCAGGTAGAAGAAGTACCCCGCGAGGCTGACCATGATCGCCTGCGGCAGCGCCGAAGCGCCGTGACTGATGGCATTGGTCAGGTGCACCGCGCCGAAGATCACGCTCGACCAGAGCGCGACCCGGCCTTCGGTGAGCCCGTGCTCGCGCAGCATCACCACCCCGATACCGCGGAACATCCCCTCCTCGCCCCAACCCACGAACTGCGTGGCGATAAGCAGCGCAACGACATACAGCCAGCCCTTCTGCGAGAGCGCGCTGTAGGCGATGCCCCCGGCGATGGCGATCAGGAACACGATCGGCACCACGCGCACCCACGATTGTGTGGGCCGGTCGTCGTGCAGCACCGGCCGCAGCCAGCCGAGATAGCCGATCACCGCGTAGGTGAACGCCAGCGCCGCACCGAGCGGAATGATCATGATGTAGAACACCGCTCGGGTGGACAGGAAGTCGTCCTCGCCGGTGAGGTGCTTCATGAGCAGCCCGCCGCCCTGAATCAGGGCGAGGTAGACGATGACGACGACAGCAAACATGAGGTAGGACAAACCCCGGCCGGTGCCGACGGCCGAGGTCTGCGTATGCGACGCGCCCATCAGCTGAAAGTAGTCGCGTTCACCCCTTGAGACCGGACATTTCACACCAGCGCGCCATACGCGGCGCTATTGCCGGACCGAGGACTTCACGCCCAGCTACGCAGTGACGAAGGGCAGTGCGAGCCGATCGCTCAGGCACCGTCGTTCGCGACGGTGATGACCGTGTCCGGCGCGAGCGGCCGGGTAATCGTCCAGTATGTCCGGAAGTGCGATTTGGACATCTTCCACGCGCCGTTCTCGATGACATACTCGTCGTCGTATTCGCCCGTGGAAACGCTCTCGGTTCTATCGATCAAATTGACCTGCCGGAACCGCAGCGTCCAGACGCCGTTCGCGGACGTCGCGGAGGTGAGCGTGATGTCGGGCAGCATGCCGTGATGCATATCGAGTATCACCGGTTTCCCGTCAACCTGGTGCAGCGCAATGGATTCGAAGATCTTCACGATCCCGTCGGCGTCATCGAATCGGCCCAGCGTTCCGAAATCGATCGACGCACCCTCGGCGATGAAGCAGTCCCGGAAGCCCCGCGGATTCTTGGCATCGCACGCGCGCCAATACCGATGCTTGAGCGCCTTGATCGCCTCGACGGCTTCGATCCGCGCCACGCGCTCACGCAACTGCTCGACTTCGGTTGTCCCATCTTCACTCACGCTCGTGACGCTATCGTCCGGGCGCGGATAACGCCGTGCCGGATGTGGATCATGGTCGTTTCGACTCGTCGAAACCGGGTAAGTGCTGGAGGTACCCAGTCTGTTCCGGGCGACCCCTCCACAAGGGATTGATATGTCAACTGAATACGCAGCACGACCCGCACACTCTTCCCACACAGCGACGGGCGGCGATTCATACGACAATCTCGAGCCCCGGTTCCACCAGCTCGCGGCCATGGACCCGCAGGACCCCGAGCGGGCTCGATTGCGCGACGAAATCATCACTGCCGCCATGCCGTTGGGCGCGCACGTGGCTCGCCGCTATGCCGGGCGCGGGGTGGAACTCGAGGATCTGACCCAGGTCGCCGCGGTCGGGGTCGTGCTGGCGGTGGACCGGTTCGATCCGCAGCACGGAGCAACGTTCCTGGGTTTCGCGGTGCCGACGGTCATGGGGGAGGTCAAACGCTACTTCCGCGACAGCACCTGGGCGGTGCGCGTGCCGCGGCGAACCAAGGAGCTGCAACAGCAACTGGCCAAGGTGATCCCGGAGCTGGCGCAGCGCCTCGAACGCGAGCCCAGGGCACGCGAGATCGCCGAGCACATGGGGGTGGATCTGCTCGAAGTCACCCAGGCTCTGATCGCTCGCAACAGCCACACCGCGTCCTCGCTGGACGCGATGCTCACCATGACCGAAGACAGTTCGGGCTATTCTCCGGCGGATACCCTCGGTGACCTCGACGCCGGATACGCGCTGATGGAAGACTCCCTCACCGCCGGTCCGCTGCTGGCGGCGCTGCCCGCGCGCGAACGCTCGATCCTGGTCATGCGCTACGGACAGGACAAGACCCAGTCCGAGATCGCGAAAATCCTCGGCATCTCGCAGATGCAGGTCTCGCGAATCCTGACCAAGGTACTGGGCGAGCTACGCGCCCAATGCCTGCAAGCCGCCTGAGCCGGTCTCACGGTGCGCCGCAGCCACTTCGAGCAGCATGGTGATGAACGTGCGCAGCGGTGCCGAATCCCTGCCGATCGGCCGGAGCAGGCCGTACTCGATCGGCGGACTGTCCCGGAATGGCACGAACGCGATGCCGGGACGGGAGTAGTAGAGGCGGGCGCACGCTGCCACCGGCGAGACGCCACGACCCGCCGCGACAAGGGTGGGGATCTCCGTCCAATAGGTGGCGGTCGGCCCCTGCGGAATCGGTCGCCCCGACGGTGTGTGCAGAGGCAGATGGGCGTCGAGCCAATACCCCGGCACCGCACCGTGAATCGATACGAGCGGGACATCGGCGAGATCCTCCAGCGATACCGAGTCGCGTCGCGCGAGCGGATGCCGCGCCGGGACCATGAGCGCGCGCGGCTCGGTCAGGACCACCGGCCCGATCGCGAGACCCGTCTCGTGGACCGGGAATTCGCTGATCTGCAGATCGAGATCGCCCGAGCGGAGTCCGCCGAGCGGATTCCCCACCTGCACTTCGTGAATCGTGATCTCGCAGTCGGGCCGCTGCACCCGGAAAGCGTCCGCGGCGGGCCCGAGCAGATCGGCCACCCACGGCGCGGAGTATCCGATGTGCAGGGTGCACGTGATGCCGCGACCGAATTCGATCGCCCGCGCCACCGCGCGTTGCACGCTCTCGTACGCGGGCTGTAGGTCATCACGGAGCCGCTGTCCGGTCGCTGTAAGGGCCACCTGCCTGCTGGTGCGATCGAATAGTGGTACACCGACACGACGTTCGAGACGTTTGACCGTCTGGCTGACTCGGCCGGTGGACAACCCCAATCGTTCGGAGGCCCGCCGGAAGTGCAATTCCTCCGCCAGGGCGAGAAACGTTTCGATTTCGTACCGCTCGATGGTCGTACTCCCGGTGCGATCGCTGGCGATGGATAACCCGTGGTCAGCCCCACAGCGATGAGATGAATCCGAAACGCGCCGCCCCTGGGACGAGAACGAAGTACATAGCGGTGTGCGCGGGCACCGGGTCGATTGGCGGATCGGAAGGCTCATTGGATTCCCCCATTCGGTCTATTTCACTGCGGGGCAACATAAGTGGGTCGGCACCCGCGGCCGGTTCGTCGCCGGTCGCGATTGCGCGCATATGAACTCCTTGCTACCCGTCCGCGTCCGGTTGAACGGGGTCGATACCGTCGGCCACACCCGGCGATCCAGGAGTCAGCTACTCGGACGGTATCGATCGGCCGTGCGTGCCCGCTTGTCCGTGAGCGCACGGCCATTGTCCGAATGCGCAGAGCGGAGAACCGGCGATCGTGGCCGGGCTGCGGTCCGCGCGGGTTCGGTCGTACACTCTGACCTCGAATTGGATTGACGATCAGGCACCGATGGTCGCCGAACCGAGAGACGGTACCGATGAACACAGCGGCTATTGCCGACTCGGCCACGACCGATGCCGTGGATCCACGTGAGCGGGCCGACTATTGGGCGCACGTGATCAATATGTACCAGTGCCGACTCGGCTACCGGTTTCCCAGCCGCACCGATTTCCAGGGCAGTACCCAACTGCGGCGCACCGATTCCTATCAATTGATCGGCTGGGAATCCGATGCCGTCACCTACCTGCGCACCCGCAAACTCATCCGTGCCGATCCCGATGACAACTATCGGCTGATCATTCCGTTCACCGGGCAGCTGGCCTTCGGGTCCGACGACGGGCACGGAATCCTCACCCCGGCGGCAATGCTGCTGGTAGCCATCGACCAGCCGTTCGCGCTGTCCATGTCAGAGGCCACGCGCGGGGTGATCATCAACATTCCGCGCGAGCAGGTACGGCATCGCCTCAACCGCGTCGCGCCGCCGCTCGGCCCGCTCGATCTCACCACCGGGCTCGGGCGCGTTTCCGCCGGGATCGTCGGTGGCCTGTACACCGAGTGCGCCGCCCTCACCGACCGCGAATTCGACAGTGTCTCCGAACGTTTGGTGGATTTGCTGTGCATGCAGATCCTCGGCGATCCGGCGACCTCGGCCACCCCGCTCGCCGATGTGGCAGCGACCGCCCGCCGGTACATACGCGCCCACGTCGGTGATCCGGACCTCACCAGCGCGCGAGTCGCCACCGCGCTCGGCTGGTCGCTGCGTCAAATTCAATTGGCGTTCAACGCCATTGGCACCACACCGAGCGAAGTCATTCGAGAAGAACGACTGCATGTGGCGTGTGAGCGCCTGCGCAGCCCCGCCTACCAGCGGTGCGGTATCGCCGATATCGCCTCGGATCTGGGATTCGGTTCGGCCAGCAGCTTCAACAAGGCTTTCCGTCGGCGTTTCGACACCACGCCGAGTCAATTCCGCGGGGGAGCGGTGGGCGATATCGGCCCGCGACTATTCGCGTGAGACCGGTTGCACGCGAATCCCGGTGGGTGAACCATGTTGCGCGCGTGCGGAATTGCGGATCTGCTGGGGTGTGACGCCGAACCAGCGGCGCACCACCCGGGTCAACGCGGATTGTTCGCGTAGGCCGGCGAGCGCGGTGATCTGGCTCATCGGCAGATCGGTCTCGCGCAGCAGGCGGTAGACGGTGTCGCGGCGGGTGCTGTCGAGGACATCGTTGAAGGTGGTGCCCTCGGCGGCCAGGGCGCGTTGCAGGGTGCGCTCATGCATGATCAGCATGCGGGCAACGGTCGCGATATCGGGTTTGGCGGTGGTGATCAGCTGTTCGATCGCGACGCGGACGCGGGCGCTCATGGTGTGATCCTGATCGGAGAAGTTCCTGTTCAGGTAGTCGACCGAGATGGTGCGCAGGGTGTGGTTGCTGCCCGCGATGGGGCGGGCGAGCATCTCGGCGGGTATCCGGAAGACGACGTACGGCGAGTCGAAAACCACTGGTGCGCGAAAGTATTCGATGTAGAGCGCTTCGGGAGCCACCGCCGGATGCGGCAACTGGACGGACCGCAAACCGTAGTCCTGACCCGCCACCTGCTGCAGGACCTTGTGGATCGTGCCCGCCGACAGTCCCGCGCCTTGCGCGAAGCCGGTCGCGGCGGAGGTGTCGCGGTACTCCAAGCCGATGGTCCCCGGCTGTCCTTCCGGATCCTCGACCAGGCTGACGGAAATGCCGCTGTTGTGCGTGAACACGAAGCGGGAGGCGAACTCCAGTGCATCGCCGACGGTGGCGGCATTGGCCACCGCGACCGCCAACGGTCCCAGCACGTCGAGGTTCTGCCGGACGGCCAGCCGCAGGCCGAAGTCGGGGCAATTCAGTTCTGTCGCAGCGGCTTCGAGCGCCCACCCGATCGGCTCGGCGGGGATGATGGCCTCATCATTGGTGACCGCGGCTACGGTGATGCCGAAACGGCCGAGCAGGGCCGCGCCATCGCCGCCCAACTCATCGACCAATGCCGGATAGTCCCTTAGGCCGGCGGCACGTGCCGTGGTCACCATGTGATGGATCGCCTTTCCCGATGTCGGTTATTCGCGACTACGGACGTTAATGCAGGGCATCGATTCGCCGCAATATCCGCAGTTGCGGCCGTGAACTACCAATGCAATTAACATATTCTGCCACCGGCCCGGCGAAAAATATTGTCGCCGTGGGATAAAACGCCACGTACATCGTTCTGAGCTGGGGTTTTCGCGGCGGAATGAGCCATGTGCAGGTTGCCCGGCCGATGTGGGCCGCATTACAGTCCCTACCCGCTGGTAACTCGTAATCGGCTAATGCGTCCGAACTCTGAAAAACATTGACGTTTCGGATGACTCGAATGAATGTGGAGCGATATGAAATCGAGGGTGGGGGCAAGATTGTTCGCTCGAAAGGCGAGCGTGACGGTCATCGGCATCGCCGCGGTGACCCTGTTCGTCCAGCCGGTCTCGGCCGCCGATTCCGAATTCACCGGGATCGACGGCGGGCAGTACGCCGCCGCGTGGACCGCCGCGGTCGACGGCCCGCAACCGTACGCGCAGATCTTCCCGGACCTGGCCGAGCCGGTCACCCTGAGCGACGGGACGGTGATCAAACTCGATGTCACCCGGCCCGGGAACACCGGGCGGCCGGTGGACGCCAAACTGCCGACGATCGTGGAATTCGAGACCTACAGCAAGATCGCGATCAACCTGGCCTCGGTGCTGTTGCAGGTGCCCGGGGTGGAGAACGTCCTGCTGCCGTGGATCGGATCCATCGGAGCGCCCGCCGGATCCGGGCTCGAGGGACTCACCGATCTGAGCCAGCAGTTGCGGTCGGGTGCTTTGCAGACCTTTCTGCACAACTATGACCTGGTCAAAGCTGGATACAACATGGTGCACGTGGACATTCGCGGCACCGGGACGTCCCAGGGCAAGTGGCAGATGTTCGGGGACAAGGAGCGGCAGGACGCCGCCGAGGTGATCGACTGGATCACCAAGCAGCCGTGGAGCGACGGCAGTGTCGGGGTCAAGGGCACGTCGGCGACCGGTATCGCGGCACTGCGCTCGGCCGATCGCGGCAATCCGGCGATCAAGGCGGTCTTCACCTATATCGGCAGCGGGGACCTCGTCGATGACATCGTGGCACCGGGCGGCGCGGTAGGATTCGGGTTCGCCGCGTTCTGGCCGATGGTGGTGAACCTGGCCAAATTCGCGCCCGATGTGGAGTCGGTCATCGCGGGTAAGTTCGACCCGGAACAGCAGCTGAAGTGGTTGCAGGACAGGCTCGCCGACCCGTTGACGATGGTGGATGTGGTCGCCAACGCGTTCACCGCGATGAATACCGGCCAGCTCATGCCCAAGACCCGTGATCTGTTCGACCCGGACTCCGAGGTGCGCCGGGGGCTCAAGGCCGACAGTCAGAATGTCACCGCACCGAGCTTCATGGTCAGCGGCTGGTGGGATCTGTTCGGCAGCACGCCCACCGACACCTATCGGGCCATACCGCAAACCGCCGACCGGAAGAAACTCGTTGTCGGTGAGGGATTCCACGCGGGCGCGGGGATCAAGGGATTCGGCGATCCAGCGATGCCACCGCGCCTGGATGTGCTCCAGCGTGCGTGGTTCGACAAATGGCTCAAGGGAATCGACAACGGGATCGACCGATACAGCCCGGTCACGCTGAAGCAGCAGGGTGGCGGATGGATCTCCTCGGACACCTACCCGCAGGTCGGAAACGGCTACCGCCGTATGTATCTCGACGATCAGCGCACCGGCACCGCGAATTCGCTGTATGACGGCGGACTTTCGGGCGCACCGCGACAGGGCGCGGTCAATGATCTGACCGTCGCGCCGGGAATCCTCGGCGTGTGCTCCCGCGATACCGCGCGCATTCTGGCGGGCGTCCCGTCCATCGTCATGGCCTGCGGTGAGGACTCGCGGATCTGGGAGAACAACGGCTTGAGCTTCACCAGCGGCCCGGTCGCCGAACCGACGGTCATCTCCGGGGCCATCAGCGCGCATCTGAACACGGTGCTCGATCAACCCGACGGCTACTGGGTCGTCACCGTGAATGACGTGTCCCCGGACGGTCGTTCACGCGAGATCAGCTCGGGTCAGCTGGTGGCCTCGCTGCGCCAGATCGACGAATCCCGCAGCACCAGAACGGACAACGGCGACTTCACCCGGCCCGTCTACTTCCTCGACGTCGACAAGCGCCAAACCGTGACCCCGGGCGAGCCGCTGGTCCTCGATATCGCGATCGACCCCACCGACGCGGTCCTGCAACCCGGGCATCGCCTGCGCGTGGACGTCTACGCCAGCAATTTCCCGAAGGGCTTGCCGCCCATGCCGATTCTGGTCGACAGCAAGCTCGCGCCGCAGCATCTGCGACTGGATCCGGCCGAGCCCAGTTGGGTGAATATCCCGCTCAGCGCCGATATTCCGTAACGGCCCCACCACCTCCTCGGCACCGCGCATCGCATGGGGTATGCGCGGCGTCGAGGGCTTTCGTCCGTGCTCGAATCACCCGGAAGAATGATGACTACTCACCACATCACCGATGCGCGCCCACGGCACCATGTTTCAGCCCTGCTGCGGTTGTCCGCGCTCACCGGCGCTCTGGCGTTGACCGGCGCCTGCGTGCTGGCCGGGCTTCCGGCCGCCTCGGCCGACGACGCACCCGATCCCGTTGCGGCACAGTCCGCTCCGGCCGACACCTTCTACGATCCGCCCGCGGGCTATGAATCCACCACGCCCGGAACCATTCTCGCCAGTCGCGCGGTCCGCGCCGCAGCCCTCCCGTCGCTGCCGCTGGCGGTGAACGCCTGGCAGCTGCTATACCGCACCACCGACGCCGACGGCAACCCGTACGCCGCGGTCACCACCGTGCTGAGACCCGAAACCCGTTCCGGCCCTACCCGATTGCTCTCGGTGCAGGCGGCCTACGACTCCATCCAGCGTACCTGCATGCCCTCCTACACCATGACCGCCGGGGATCTCGCCTCCCCGCCACCGAGCGAAGCACTCGAAGCCGCGATCGCGCTGGATCGAGGCTGGACGGTATCGATTCCCGACCCGGGCGGCATCGACAACCGCTTCCTCACACCCCGCGTCATGGGATACACCGTGCTGGACGGGATTCGAGCCGCCGAAAACTTCAGCCCCCTCGGCCTCGACGGTGCCGCCACCCGCACCGCGCTGACCGGATACTCCGGCGGCGGCATCGGAACCAGCTGGGCCGCAGAGCTACACCCGTCCTACGCGCCGGAACTCAACATCGTGGGTGCCGTACTCGGCGCGCCGATCCCTGACCTCGCCGCGGCAATGCGATCGGTCAGCGGCCGCATCTCGGGCGGCCTGATCGCCGTCGGCGTCGCCGCAGTCATGTATGACTCCCCAGAATTCTCCGCCGCCCTCGACCGCTACCTGAAGCCGGGAGCCCGCGCGATCCTCGCCGCCGCCGGCCGCGAATGCGTCTCCGCCACAGTCTC
The DNA here is from genome assembly GCF_040680615.1 of Nocardia sp. NPDC052001. NCBI lineage: Bacteria > Bacillati > Actinomycetota > Actinomycetes > Mycobacteriales > Nocardiaceae > Nocardia > Nocardia sp. NPDC052001. Next base: position 26,864 of record NZ_JBFAXC010000021.1, read on the forward strand.
GAAGAACCTCTTCATCAACGCCTCGGACCTGCTGACCGTGCCCCTGGATCAAGTGCTCTCGGACCCGGTAATCCACGCGACCATCGCCGACCGAGCCCGCGGCACCGCCACCCCCACCACACCGATGTACATCGTGAACGCCGTGAACGACGAGGTAAGCCCGATAGCGAAGGTCGATGCCCTGGTCGCCCGCTACTGCGCGGCCGGTGCGTCAGTGAGTTATGTCCGCGACGACCTCCCCGACCTCATCAGCGACCACAGCATCGAAGCCCTCACCAGCGTCGGCGGCTCCTTCACCTGGCTGGACCGCGCCATGAACTCCGACACCCCGAACCCACCCACCTGCCAAACCACCACCGTCCCCTCCACCTTCACCGACGGCTCCTGGTCCACCCAACTCCCCGCATTCACCCAGAGCCTGGCACGAGTACTACTGAGTCAGTCCCTCGGCCAATAGCTTTCGCCCACTACGAATCTGCTTGGTGCCGATATCCCGAAGCAGTCCGAAACCTCCTCAGCTCCGTGGCGTCCACGGGTGCCGAGGAGGTTTTCGTTGGTTGCTCAAATCGACAGGCGGGACGGCCTGCGCAAATCGTCGAGCAAGCCTCCACACTTGACGTAATGATTATGTCATTCTATTGTTGGATCATGCTGTTTCCTACGCCTGCGCTGACGTCTGCCGACAGCCGTGTCTTAGCCGAGGTAGATCGTATGCGCGACCAGCTGCGCCACGAGGTTCAGGCCAAACCTGGCAAGTGGGCGGGTGGTCTCCGGAAGTTCCTCACTGCGGACTCTGTTGCAGCGTCCAACTCGATCGAGGGATTCAAAGTCTCCACTGTCGATGTGGAAGACCTCATCGCAGGTGAGCGAGATGTCGAGGTCTCGGAGGAAAACAAGGCCGAGACGCTCGCCTACGAGCGAATGATGACCTACATTCAGACACTCCATAACGTTGAAGATTTCGCGTACAGCAAGGGTTTTCTCAACGGACTGCATTGGATGTTGCAGGGGCACAGGCACACTGAGCGCCGCCCAGCGGGGCAATGGCGGCCGGGTCCGGTGTATGTCACCGACGCCCGTGACCCGAGCATCGCTGCCTACACGGCCCCCGCCGCCGATCAGGTGCCCGATCTAATGGGAGAACTCGTCGACTGGCTCAACGTCGATGATGGGACGCACGCTCTCGTGCGTGCGGCGATGGCACATTTGCACCTGGTTTCCATCCATCCGTGGGCTGACGGCAATGGCCGAATGTCCCGATCCCTGCAGACGCTGATGATCGCTCGCGAAGGTGTTCTCGCACCGGAGTTCTCGTCGATCGAGGCGTGGCTTGGCAGGCCCGGCAATACATGGGAGTACTACCAGGTACTCGGCCGTCGCGGCAGCACTTATCGTCCGGATCAGGATGTCTCCGAATGGATTCGGTTCAACCTGACCGCCTACCATCAGCAGGCTCAAACTGTGCACGCTCGCTGGGTTCGGTCCGGAACGGTGTGGGCGAGGCTGGAAGAGTATGTCGCCGGTACTCACTTGGATGAACGGGTCATCAGCGCCCTACATGATGTCGCGATGTCCGGCAGGGTGCGCCGTACCCGCTATGAACAATCGGAAGGGCTGAGTTTGCAGCAGGCGCAGCGCGACCTGCGCGATCTGGTGGCGCTTCGCGTGCTCGAGCCGGTCGGTAAAACGCGAGCTCGCTTCTACACCGCTGGACCTGCCTATCCGGCAACGGCATTGGAGGTCGCCGGTACTCCGACCACGCTCGATAATCCCTACTGAATTACCGCCGTTGACCAGCGCGGCCCCGGCGGTAGATGCCGGGGCCGCGTGAACGTTGTCGCGCTAGGCTCCGACGGCCGACCAGCCCCAGTAGGTGCCCGAGGTGCCTCCGGGGACAGTGGCGATCGGGTCGCCGGTGCAGTCCTTGGTGCCGAAGACCAGCAGGTTGCGGGAGCTGCGGTTGTCGAAGTGGATGTCGCGGGGGAATCCGCTGGCCCAGCAGGAGTTGAGATCGCTCAGCTCCAGGGTGTTGTCGACGATCACGACCTGGCGGCCGTCGCCCGCTCCGAATGAGCCGGTGGGCAGGGCCGATGCCATTGGAGCAGCGAAGGATACCGCGGTGAGCGCGAGAGCGCTTGCGGCAGAACGCAATACGAATGTCATGGGATGACCCTATCGAAGTCGGATTCGGGGCTCGGGGGCAGGGGCTCCCAATGGTGAATCCTTTCGGCGGTTGAGCGCTCTTATGGGTGTGCGTCCACCCGGGCGCGCATCGAGGAAGGGAACTCATGACCATAGGGATTGTCGCCGTGGTGATCGCGGCCGTATCGGTGTGTAGTTGCGTGGTGTTGGTGCGAAGGAGGCGGGCGCGTGGCTAGGTATGGCGCATGGCCGGGGGAGCAGGTGGTCGCGGCTGCCCGGGAAGGGGACGAGGCGTCGATCGCGGCACTGGTGTCGGGGGCGCATCCCCATGTGCGACGGTTCGCGTTCTCGCTGTGCGCGAGCAGTCAGGATGCCGAGGACGCGGCGCAGGAAGCGCTGATCGTGCTGTACCGCAAGATCGGAACCCTGCGGGCGACCGGGGCGCTGGCCTCGTGGATGTTCCGCATCGTGCGCAATGAATGTCTGCGGCGGGTGGCTGATCTGGCGCGCCGCGGTGAACCCGAGGTCGAGTTGTGCGTCTCCTCGGCCGAGGACGATGTGCTGGCTCGGCTCGAGGTGGAGCGGGTGGCCGCGGCCATCGCGGCATTGCCGCCCGATCAACGCCGGGTGCTGATCATGCGTGATGTGCAGGGATTGCCGGGCGGGACGGTGGCCGATGCGGTCGGATTGAGCACGGCGGCAATGAAATCCCGGTTGCATCGGGCGCGCGCGGCGGTGCGCTCCGCACTCGATTTCCCGAGTGCGGAGGCACCGCGATGAGCGCTCCAGTCCGGTCGGGCGAGCCGTCCTTCGCCAGCCGATCCCTCTCGGCACACCTGGTGCGCGGCCTCATCGGATTCGGCTCGCTTCTCGGATCACTCGCGCTGACACCGATTCTCGGTCTCGGCGCGCTCCTGTTGCTGCCGGTCGGGCTGGTGGCCCTGCGCGGCTGCCCGATGTGCTGGCTGATCGGCTTGGCGCAGACGATCTCCGGCGGTCGCCTGCGTCGAGACTGCACCGGCGACTCGTGCAATCTGGTCATCCGGTGAGCGTCGGCGTGTAGGGAGCCGGCGGTGAAAGGCGTTCGGCGTCGGTTCAGGCCGGGATCTGTGCCCCGAGGGCCGCGCCCGCGCTCGCGCCGACGGTGGCTCCGATCGCTCCGCCCACCACGCCGCCGATCCCGACCCCGACGATCGTGCCGACCGGGCAGACGGGCGCGGTGACCGCACAGGCGAACGCGCCGCCCAGCACCGCGCCCACGCCCACCCCGACCACAGTCCCCACCACGGTGCCGACCTGCTCACCGACCAGCGCCTGCGTCTGGCCCGCGGCAACCGGTTCGGGCGTGGGGGTTTCGGCCTGCGCGAGTCCGGCTCCGGTTCCGATGAGCGCGGCGCTGATGGCCGCCGCGGCCGCGATCCTGCGAATCATGGTGCACTCCTGAGTTTTCCGGCAGTGCACCGATCGTGAGCCGCGGACGACCCGCAGGTGCGGCGATTACGCCGAGACCGTGCACATGCACAGTCCGGGCTTGACTTCGGCCTCGCGGTCGTTACGGGTCGAGTCCGTGAATGATGAAGTCCACGTGTGGGTTTCCGTTGTAGTCACCGATGGCCGCGCGGATATCGAAGGTGGTGCCGGACTGGTCGAGGATGAAGACATAGACCTTCGGCGTGGTGGCGGTGCCGGTGTTATCGGTGGTGTAGTTCGCGTACGCCTGCTCGGAGTTGCCGTCGAAGGAGATCCGCATCGCCTGGCCCTGCGGGTTGTACGGTGAGAAATAGACTTTGACGCCCGCGAAGGGCACGCCGTTTCCCTTGCCGTACTTGACCGAGAGCGGCGCCGTCGGCACCCAGTCGTGGCCGATACCGCCACCGTGCACGGTCTGGTTGTTACCGGAAAGGATGGTCAGCACGTTGTCGGTGGGATTCGCGGGCGCGGCGTTGTTCCACAGTGCTGCCGCGGTGGTGTTCGGATCATTGCCGGAGTACACGGCCAGGGTTCCGTTGTCGTCGAGGTTGGCCACGTAGCTGCCCTGCGCGCGAGCCTTGCCCGAAATCGCCCAGTACAGGCCTTGATTGTGGCCCGGATCGGTGCCCTTGTAGACGCACAGATTGCCATCGGTCTGCATGATCGCGAAGCAGGGGAACGCCGGTTTGGTGATCTTGTTGCTCCAGTACTGCTGCGTGCCACCCTGGATCGGATTTCCCGGCTGAGTGCCGCACACCAGCGCGAACGTGCCGGTCTCGGTCAGCGTGATCCCGTATTTCCCGTTGGCGGAAGGCAATACGATGCCGCGCGAAATCCATTGCCCGGCTTGCAGACTGTGACCGCTGGTGACCCGCTGCGCCTGATAGCTCTGCGCCGACTGCCACGTGATGAACGCGGGATTGAATCCATTGTCCGGAACCACCCCCTCCGGAGCCGAACCGATCTGTAGGTTCCCATCCGGCGCGAACACCGCCCAGTATTTCGGCCCGGCCCCCTTCTGCCACGTATTCGTGGCCCAACAGGGTCCGTGGTTGTCGGAGGGCCCGGTACCCCGATAGATGACGAAGTTGCCATCATTTTGAATGGTGGCGAAGTACTGCCCGTTGGTCTGCGCGGGATTGAACTTCCAACTCTTGTCGATATGCGCCGCCCCGGCGTCGCCGACCACCGAATAGTAGGGCTGATTCGGATCGATATCGGCATACGCGCCCCCGGTCGCCCCGGGCTTGGCGAAGTAGAACCGCAAGTCCCCGTTGGCCTGCAGCACCGCATAGAACCCGTTCAACGGGCCCTGTTTGAAGAAATAGTCTCCAACCCGTAGATATCCCCCCATATCCACCGCGGACCCCTTGTTCACCCCCGCCGCGGGCAGCAGATTCCCACTGTTCAAACTGGTTGTACTCATCGGCATCTCGCTTCATCCTCGCCGACCATGCTGGGCTTCGATCGTCCGGCGGTCCCCACGCCCAGGTCAAGCGCTCGCCCCGAAATCCGATCCCGCACAAGGCAAGTCGCTCGCGACGCGCCGATACTCGGTCATATCTCCGTGGCAAGGGCATCATGTGGGCTTATGAAACCAACGGTGACCGATGAAGAGATTCAAGCCGTGGCCGCGACGGCGAAACCGTACAGTCTGGTGCTGCTGCACTGGGGTCCGAACCGAACAATGGACGGCGCCAACGCAATAGAACTCGAACACCAGCGCCGCATGGTCTCCCTCCGCGCCGACGGCATAATCGCCGTCCTGTGCCCGGTGGCCTCCGACACCGTCGCGGGCGTCGCGATCATGACTGTCTCGGTGGACGAAGCCACGAAGCTCATAGCCGAAGATCCTTGCGTCCAAGCCGGAATGCTGATCCCCGAGGTACACCTGTGCCACGGCTTCCCCGGCGACACCATCCCGGCGTAAGCGCCGCTGTGGCACAGTGCCACCCGTGCTGGTCGAGGTGGCACCGTGTCTCTCCTTCAGGTGGGCGCTACACACTGCTGACGTTTGCGTAGCGTGGATGCGGCCGGACTACTTGCGCGCGGTGAGCGCGGATTCGTAACCTCGGTCGTATCCGTCCCACTGGCCCTGCCGGTAGTCGCCATTACCTGCCAATTGTGTTGCGGCAGTGAAAGCCCTGGGCAGTTCGGCGTCGCCGTCCTTGAAACCTGCCCGATAGCCCTCGCGATAGCCGCGCGTGTATGCCGGTGTCTGCATATCGGCTCTCCTGATTGCGAGAATCGATCCCGGTATCGATATGGGTGGAAGATATGAAAGCGCATGTTGAACGGCCGCCTGTGGGTCGGCGACCCCGCGTGCATTTTCCCCATGCACGGAATACCACGTGCGATTCGAGTATCGCATAAATTCTGCGTGTCTGTCTCCGGAGTGGCGATGAATTGCTGTAATCGTCTGTGGCCAGGCCGGTTTCGCGGGGAGACCGCGTTGCGTGTTCCCGCGACCATCGACCGCCATCGGGGGCTTCTCGGGGTGGCATCCCTCTGTAGAGGGATTCGAGACCGGTGGTTGTTTCGGTAGCTTCGGAACAGTGCGGTTGCCGTTGACATTTCGCCCGCGGGGCGCTGGTCTGATCGTCGGGGTGGTGGGGATATGGCTGTTGTCGGTGCTCGGGGCCGGACCGGCGCGGGCCGATGGCGCGGTGAGCGGGGGTGATGTGACGGTGGCGCAGTCGCTCGGCGACCGGGAGTTGACGGTGATCGTGCGGCGCGCCGAACCCGGGCCGCTGCGAGTGGATCTCGTGACCCATGCCGGAACACCGGCGGGCACGCTGACGCTCGGGGTGGCCGCCGCCGATCGTGCCGGTGACGCCGGATCTGCCACGGTGCAGCTCACCGATCAGGCGGGTCCGTATCCGGTGACGCTGCGGGTGGATCACGCCGGACCCTGGGAACTGACGATATTCGACGGGGAACGCACCGCGCGCATTCCGTTCCTGGTCTACGGCCGCGTGGTAACCCCGTGGGAGCGTGCGGCTTACGGAGGTTTCTGCACCGCCGGGGCCATGCTGCTGGTGGCTCTGGGCACCGCGTTGATCTCGCGGCGCGGATGGGTGACGCTGCTGCCCGCGGGCGCGTTCCTGGTCGCGCTCACGGTCGGGGTGACCGGGGCCGTGCTGTCGGGCTACGCGCCCGCACCGCGTGCGGCGGGCAGCCTGCTCGATCCCACCTCGGACAATGTGGGCGATCCCTTTCCTGAGCGGGACCTGCCGCGAACAGTCAATTACTCACGGCCGCCGGTGAATATGGCGGTGCAGGCGAACGATCCCGCCGATATCCTTCTGGCGCTGACCGATTCGGCGACCGGCCGTCCCGTGGACGATCTGCTCGTCAACGATGACGCACTGCTGCATCTGATGGTGGTCGGGCCGGACGGGCGGCTGTGGCATCGCCATCCGATCCGGGTCGCGCCCGGCGACTATCGAATCTCGCTGCGCGGCGGGCAATCCGGTGAGTACGCGTTCGCGGCCGAGATCGCGCGGCGCGGCGGCGGCGTGCAATTGCTGAGGGTGGCGGCGAGGTTGGACGCTGCGGTTGCCGCACCAGCCATACCGACTGTGTCCGGAGAACTCGGAACGACCGCGCCCGGTGATCCCCTCCCTCCCGGTGCGACGCTCACGGTGAGCGATCCGGTGGCGGGCGAACCCGCAACGCTCACCGCACGATTCGGCGGCGGGGCAGATCTACAACTGTGGCTCGGCATGGTCGGCCATCTCATCGCGGTCGGCCCGCTGCCCGAGCGGACGCCGACCGGCAGCGCCGCCGCGACCGCGCCGATCTGGGCGCACGCGCACGCCATGGCCCCACTGCCGCCCGCGGGTGCGCAGCCCGCCGACGAGACCGTCACGAAGTACGGACCGACTGTCGATTTCACCTTCACATTCGCGCTACCGGGCCGATATCTGGTCTGGGCGCAGGCCGAGCGCGGCTACGGCGTCCTGACGCTGCCCGCGGTCGTCGATGTCCGGATGGGAGCTCCACGATGACCGCGCGCCGGGCGATAGTCGCGATGGCCGCCATAGTCATTGCCGCGCTGGCGGTCTGGTGGCTGTGGCCCGATGGCGGCGGTGCGTCGGTGTCGCGAATGGCGGCCGGACCGTATCAGGTGGCCTTGAGTGTCGCCGGGGACGGCGCACGGACCGGAGACAATACGGTCGATCTCGAAATCCGCACGGCGCAAGGCGATCCCGCCGCACCCGAGAAGGTGATCGTGGCACCGGCCATGCCGCAGATGGGTCATGCGCTGCCGACCGCCATCGCGACCGCCACCGGTCCGGGACGCTATCGCGCCGGGGTGAACCTGCCCATGCCCGGGCAATGGGAGATCACCGTACAACTGTCCGGTCCGCAGGGAACGGGGTCGGCCACCTTCTCCGTTCGTGCCAATTGATTACTCAGCCAGTCGATCTCATAGTCAGCCAATTCCGCAGCCGATCGATCACCTCGAGGAGACCGCAATGGACCTCACCGCAGACGGTGGCGGGCGCACTGCCACCGCGTCCACCCCGCTCGTCGTCAAACCCTGGATACCCGCGGCGATCCTGTTCGCCGCCGCGGCCACCTTCGCCATCGGATCCACTTGGGATATCCAGTGGCACGCCGATGTCGGTCCCGACACCTTCTTCACCCTGCCGCACCTGTTCATCTACGCCAGCGCCGCGGTCGCCGGATTCACCGGTCTCGCGGTCATTCTGCACACCACCGCGGCCGGGCGAGCCGGGCGCGAGGTGGACCCCGCACTGGGCGGACCGGGTATCGGGGTGTTCGGCCGCACCTTCACCGCACCGCTCGGGTATCTGGTCGCCGCGCTCGGTGCGGCCTCGTTCCTGCTCTACGGACTGTGGGACCTCTGGTGGCACAGCCTCTACGGCTTCGACGCGGTCATCGACTCACCCCCGCATATCGGTCTCTTCCTGTCCAGCACGGTCATATCGGTGGGCACGGTCATCGTGTTCGCGGCCGCGCGCGGGCAGCGCTGGGGTGAGATCGGCGCGCTGGTCTCGCTCGCGCACCTGCTGACCTCGAGCACGGTCACCGCGCTGGCGGTGCAGCGACTGAGCCAGGGCACCGTGCGCTGGACCGTCGCGGTCACCGCGTTCATGGCGATTCTGCTGCTGATCGCGGGTGCGGCGTTCCGGCGCGGTGGCGCGACGGGTGTGGCGGTGTTCGCCTCCGCCATTCAGGGTGTGTTCTGGTGGTTCGCGCCATGGGCCGCGCGCGCCTACGCCGATTTCGTGGGATTGCCGCTGCGCGAACATATTCGGAGCATTCCGACCACCCCGGCGCTGATACCGTTCTGCCTGATCCCGGTGGGGATCGTGCTCGATCTCCTCCTGCGCCGCACCACCGCCCCGGCCCGGCTGTTGCCGCTGCTGGCCGGTGCGATCGGCGGCGCGATCATCGCCGTGCTGTCCTTCGAGCAGAACACGCTCATCTACGACGCGCACTGGCCGCTGTCATCCATCGTCACCGGAACCACCATCGCCGGAGCCGTTTTGGGCGCGCTCGGCGGATTCCTCGGACACAGATTCGGCGCGATGCTGCGCCTGACCGCGCCCGCACCGGAGGTGCACGCATGATCCGCCGCTTGGCTCCCTTGGCCGCCTTCGTACTCGCGCTGTGCTGCGCGCTCATCGCCACCACCGGCACCGCCGCCGCCTACCAACCGGTCAATATCGTGCACACCGAGAACGTCCGCGTCGGCCCGTACAACCTGACCGTCGGCTTCAGCGAATGGCCTTTGCGCGCAATGCAATCGCTGGACTTCACCTTCGTCCCCGACGGCGGCACCGAGGGCATGACCGGCAAGCTCACCACGGTGCAGCCCAATGGCAAGGTGCGCCGCTCGGAACCCCTCTCGCACCACCCGCGCAAACGCGAGGACTGGGGCCTGGACGTGCGATCCCTGGACAAGGACGGCACCTGGACCTTCCGCTTCGCCCTGGACGGTCCCCGCGGCCACGGCGAAGGCGAACTCCGCGATCTCGCCGTCCTACCCCAGCCCGGCCCACCCCTCAGCGTGAGCTGGGCCGTCAGCAGCCTGCCGCTACTGGGTCTGATCGCCTTCCTCGCCTATGCCTGGCGGCGTAGCGACAGGACCGCTGCTACCCGCTGAGCCCAGGTCGAGGCGGTTGAGCAGGTTCTGGATCAGGACATAGGGATTCATCGATTCGAGCCTTCTCTGGATCCACCCGCAGGTGGAAGGTGTTGTGCCGCAATCGGTTGTGATGGCGGTAACAATGTGCTGTCATGAAGATACAGGGAAACACGGATTGTGTCTCTGTATCTCTCGACGATGAGGATTCGATGATGGACGCACACCACCTCAGCCGCCGCGACGCATTGCGCACCGGTGGAGGGCTATTGGGAGTGGTCGGCGCAATGGCGCTGACCGCGCGGACCGCTCGGGCGGAGCCGTGGAAATGGTCGCCCGCCGATTCGGTGGTGGGCAGCGGTGACGGCGCAGATCCCATGACGATGTTCGATCCGGACGCGGACTCGGTACTGGCCGATGTCATCGATCACTACGATGTGCCCGAGGTCAACAGACTGCTGGCGACGTGGGTCTACAACGATCAACCCGTACCCGCCGGACTGCCGAAAGGGTTGGCGGAGTTCATCGAATCCGCTCGGCAGCTGCCCTCCTGGGCCGATCAGGGCAAGCTGGCCAGCTCCTTCGAATTCACCAAGAAGCGTGGGCTCTACCTCGGGGTGCTGTACGCGTTCGCCAGCGGCATGATGTCCACGGTCATCCCGCACGAGGCGCTCGCGGTGTACTACTCCCGAGGCGGCTCGCACCTGAAGGACCGCATCGCCAAGACCGCGAAATTCGGCTACGACATCGGCACGGTCAACGCCTACGGCGCCGGTGGCGAAATGATCGTGACCTGCGTGAAGACCCGGATCATCCACGCCTCGGTGCGGCATCTGCTGCCGCGCTCACCGTATTGGCCCGACGGGGTCACCCCGATCAGCCAGGACGATCTGATGGTCACCTGGCACAGTTTGGCGACCACCATCATGCGCACGCTCACCGCGTGGCGAATGCCCATGCCCGCCGCGGAATCCGAAGGCTACCTGCACAGTTGGCAGCTCGCCGGGCATATGCTCGGCATCCGCGACGAATACCTGCCCGCCACCTGGGAGCAGGCCAACGTGCAGGCCGCACAGCAACTCGACCCCATCCTCGCGCCGACCGCGGAGGGTAAGGATCTGGCCAATCAACTGCTGAACTTGGGCGCGAACCTCGACCTGACGCTGCTGAGCCGGGGCGTGCTGGGCGCGTTCACCCGATTCATCATGGGGGACAAGGTCGCCGACTGGCTCGCCATCCCGCGCGAACCGGTGTGGAGTCCGCTGCTGGAGGTCGCGTGGGGTCCATTCGTGGCCGTGCGCGAGGGCGTGCTGTCGGTGGCCCCGGTGGTGGACGCTCCGTACTGGATGTTCGACGAATTCCTGCGCCAGTTCGCGATGTGGTACATGGCCGAGCTCCGCATGCCGTTGAGTATTGAGATTCCGCTGACCAACCGGTAATCGAATCCGATTGGTGCCCCTGGCGATTCACTCGCGATGCAATGAAACAGCTAACGTAGCTGCGTACCATAGGCGATCGATCTCAGGAGGACACCGTGGAAGCTGTGCCGCCCGCGGCCGGGAAATCCCTCATCGAACGCGTCTATCTGGAGGCGGTACAGCCGGGCGACGACACCGATCGGATTCGCGCCCGTGTGCTCGACGCGGCCGCGGAACAGTTCCGGCACTGGGGAATTCAGCGCTCGACCATGGAGGACGTGGCCCGGCGGGCGGGAGTCTCCCGCATTACGGTCTACCGCCGTTTCCCCACCAAGGAAGATCTGGTCGAGCACGTGATCCTGCGGGAGTTCCGCGGCTACTTCGACACGTTCCTGGTCGATATCGCCGCTGCGGCCACCCCGGCCGATCGTGTCGTCGCCGGATTCGTGAGCTCGCTGCGTACCCTGCGCGGCAACCCTCTGATCGGCACTCTGATCACCGCCGAACCCGATCAGTTCACCAGCTCGCTGATCGGCGACGGCGGCCGGGCGGTGGCGATGGTCCGCGAGTTCGTCGCCAACCAGCTCGGTGCGGAACAGCGGGCGGGAACGATCTCGGCGGAGTTGAACACCCAGCTGATCGCAGAGGTGATGGTCCGAATCTGCGCGTCTTTCCTGGCGATTCCGAGCCAGCTCGTCGATCTCGAGGATGAGGAGCAGCTCGCTCGGATCGCCCGCCAGTTCCTGGTCCCCATGCTCGAACTGTGACCTGGCACACGATTCTTCGATCGCTGTCATAGGCCGTGCGTACACTGCGGTAATCCGGCCGGAGGTGGTGTGGGCGGACGTTGATCGATAAAGCAGGAGGGTTCGTTCCGCACCGAGGGGGCCGGACATGCTCGTTGATCTGCGCTTGGTTCGTGACTGGTGGCGTGAGGACGTCGACTACCGATGGGTGGTCGACGCGATCGACGCCCGATCGGCATTGGACGGCCTCCGGGTCGCGGTAGGTCTGTGTGGTCTGGCCGCACCGATCATCGCCGTACTGACCGTGCTGTCTCCGACGCGGCCGATGGATTCCACATCGCGAATGCTGTTGTGGCTATTGGCCGGGGTCGGTGTGGTGTGGTGTGCGCGCTGGTGGTTTCGGCCGTGGCCGGGGGAGACCGAATCGCTGGTGCTCATCGGAATCGCCGATGTCTGCGTGACGGCGGTGTGCGCGGTGAGTCCCGGATATGTCGTGCGCGCGGTCGGGATGATGATGTTGTTGATCATCGGCATCTATGTCAGCGCGCTGCACAGTCCGAGAGTGCTTGCCGTGCAGACGGTTTGGTCGCTGCTCGCCGCGGTTCTGCTATCGATCCCGCTGGTGCGCGGCGGCGACATCACCTCCGCGATGATCATGCTCCTGGGTATGTCGGCGGCGGTCATCGTGCCGCCGGGCCTGCAATTCTGCTACTCGCTGCTTCGCGGCGAAATGCTCTCCGACCCGTTGACCGGGCTGCTGAGCAGGCGCGGCTTGGACTATCACGCCGCGATCTGGTTCTCTCGGCCCGCACCGGCCCCGGCCTGCGTGCTGATGATCGACCTCGACCGTTTCAAAGCCGTCAACGACACCCACGGCCATTCGGGGGGCGATGAGGTCCTGATCTCCACCGCCGACCGGCTACGCCGGACCGCGCCCGCGGACAGCATCGTGTCGCGTTTCGGCGGAGAGGAATTCGCGATCATCGTGCGCCTGCCGGTAGATCCGGCCGCAGAGGTGGCCGATCGACTACGCCGCGCCGTCGCCGAACCGACCGGAGCCATTGCCGTCACCGCCAGCATCGGATTGGCTCCTTTCCCGGCTTGCGGCGGCCCGACCCGCCATGACGATCTGGTTCGCCGAACCCTCTGCTGCGCCGACAATGCGATGTATCGCGCAAAACAGCAGGGCGGCAATGCGATCGTTATTGCCGAAATTCGGAACCTATCCGAAACGCCGGGGTGAACCTACCCGCCGGGTGCGGACTCGGCGGCTATGTTCGTGAACGAGACAGCATGGCCGAAATCCGCACAATTGTGGCCGTGTTTTATCGGATGAACACCTCGGGCGGTCTCTACTCTAATGCGTGGTGAGCCGTCCCCGCCCGGGGCGGCGCGTTCGGTCCCACCTGCACCGGGACCGAACGGAAGCGATCCCGGGTTCCTGACTATCCGAGGGGAGATCACGATGGGTACCGAAACCAGTGGTGCGCTGAAGTTGATGGCGCAGATCCTGTCCAGCTACAGCAGTCTCGAAGAATTTCTCGCTCACTTGCGCAGTGAACTCGATGCACCCACCCAGGAACTTCCCCGCATCGACTTCGGCACCGTCGCCCGGCCCGGGCGTCACGCCGCAAACCACTGACGATCGCCGTTGCCGCACAGCGGCAACGCCGTCGTTATCGCCGAATCGGTGACCCGGTGGTTGACCACCGGGGCGCGATTACGGCGCTACTTTCTCGTCCTCGAGCATCCCGCGAAGCTGTTCACGCAATTCCGGACTGTCCTGATGCTGGTGAACCGAGACCGCGTGCTCGGCCGCCGCTCGCAGGACTTCGTCTTCCTCGCCGGAAATGGTGAGCGTGCAATTCGAGTCGCTGGGGAACCGACGACAGTCAGCTACCTTTCTCGTCATCGGAAACCTCCTCGCAGATCATTAATGGTGCTTCTCCACGATAGACCTGCAATGGTGCGGCAATCACGAAAACGAGTGGCCGGAATTGCTCAGAGATGCGGCGACAGCAGGGTGAGGATCGCGAGCGCCGAGAGGGCGGATCCACCGGCCAGCGTGGCCAAACCGGCCTGGGCGCGTACGAGTCGATCGCGCTGCGGGGTGCCGTTCGAGCTGCGGTCCAGCATCGAGATGACGGTTCGGCCGGCACTGGTTTGGTATGTCACGGTCATGGCCAGGGGACTACCCCGCCTCGATCACCTCAAACCGTCCGCACGGGAACCGCGTCAAGACTGTGCGCCCCAGCAGTTCTGTCGGACCGATGGTCCACGTCGAAATCTGTTGTGCGCTAGTCGAAGTCGTACACCGTGACGGCGAGCTCCCGGGCCAGGAGGGTTTCGGAGATGATCGGCTCGATCCGCTCCCAGCGCCCGCCCGCCAAACCGCACCCGATGCGCGGCATGTGCACACTGGCCTCGACCCGCAACGCGTCATCGCCGACGGCTCGCAAGCACCGAGCCACCGCGTCATAGCGAATGGGCGGACCGCCACTCCCCGTACGCATTCCGTGCTGGCCGATCATATTCGCCACCCAGATATCCGCACGAACCTGAATCAATTGTGTTGCCCCGAGCCCGAAGTCGTTCCGGGCCCGTTCGCGATGCCATTCTCGATAGGCACGCTCCGGCTCGGGCCAGCGCTTCGATATCGACCGCACAAACCCTTTGCCCCACCCGCCGAGATCATTGCAAACATGCGCAATGATCTTCGGCCCCTTGGCCTGAGGGCTCGTCGCATCACCCTTGATCACCCGCAGCGCCCGCACCCCGCGATGCTGGCACCGGCCCACCCACGGGTCAATCAGGTTTCGGTCGCCTACCGCTCAGGTGTGCCTGCCCGTATGCCCGTGCTTGACCTGAAGGCATCCGCAGTACTGCGAATATCCGCTCGCATCGAACCGAACAATGGTCGTCTGCGCCGGCAGCCCCCGCCCTTCGAGATCGCTCTTGCTGACCGGCCGAACCCAGTGCTCCCGCCGCTTCACATCGGTCGTCCCGAGCATCATCTCATCCTCACCGATCTGAAAATGACTGCGCAACAAGGCAACCCCGAACCGCTCCAAATTCCCATACTTCTCCACCCCCCGAATCTCATCCACGCAAGCGGCATCCCCATCCCCGATCGGCCGCACCTCATCAATATCCTCGAGCCTGTTCCACGGCAATGGATTAAGCGAGACCCGACTCGTACCGCCGCTCCCAAACACTCGACCCGAACAAGTTCCGCCGAATTCTCCCGCCCCACCCGCGCTCCCCACCAGAGCCGAAGGTCACCGAGCAACCCATCCGTGTTCGCGGACCGATCCAAGGGCGAGAAGTACACGGACAGAGCAGAAACCATTCCTCCGACCGGGACCTACTTGCTGGTCCCATTGGCCGGGCTGCGACGACGGAACTCGATGCCGAGCTTCTCGGCTTCGCGGCAGATCTGTTCGCGCTCCGCCTGAGTGGTTTCCACGCGCTCGATGCGCATCGTCTCCTGAGTCAGGGCTCCCACGTCACTCCTTCACCGTAGGAACTCGTCGCCGCGTCCGCACCACCGAGCCCGTGACCTCTTCCGTCGCAGCCCCGATGTTGTCGGCAGGCGAGCATGGTCAGTCGATGCCGAGCCACTGTACGAGCAGCACGTGCACTTCGCGGTCAGCGTCGATGATCAAATACACGACGTGTCCGGCGCGCCCTGGTCCGAATAATTTGTATCGGACCGCGCCGTCGGGATTGTCTTTGTTCTGCGGATGCCCTGACCAAGGATCGACGCCGAGGACAGCGAACGTTTCGGCATAGGACGTGAGCGCATGGGCCGGAAGCGCTTCAGCCTGCTCGATAGCCTGTGCGTCCGGGATGACCCGATACACCTAGCCGGCCAAACGCCGCGCGATCAAATCCTGCATTTCCTGCGGCGAAGCGGCGGTCGAGTTGACACCGGTGGTGGTGATTTCCTCGATCTTCGCCTGTAGGCGTGCGTACGCCCCCGGTGACTGTTGCTCGGTGGCGGCGATGTGCCGCCAGTGGGCCAGCAGGACGAAAACCTCTTCGAGGTCCATCGAGGTTTTGGCTTCTTCCAAGGTCAGCGCCCACTCGCGATCGAACACCGGCACGGCCACGGCTGGCAGCGCGGCCCGGATCTGCGCCGGGTCGGCGCTGGGCACACGCACTCCTGAGTGCGGATCGGGCGCGGGGGAAGCCATGACACAACGATAACCGGCCGCTCCGACAATGTCGCCGATCATGGAGCTCGATTGCATCGCCGAACCGAACTCACGTTTACGGCGCAGTCCGGCACTCCGACGTGGCTGCGCCTCACCGAGATGTGTGTCCGGCCGCTATCGGAGCGTCCGCCGGAGGTTTACAGTCCCGTCCGGTTGGTATTTCTATGGGGTCGGCGCGGCACGAGTTTCACTGGTCGAGCCGATACGAGAGCCCCGCCCCGTGGGCCTGTGCGCCGCCGGGCGAGGCTCTTGTCCACGCTTTGCACGGACCGTGGGGTGGGGTCTCGCGAGTTGATGACGTTATGCCGAGTCGACGACACGATCGAGGGGTCATTCAGGATCGGTGCCGTAGATGGAGCGGTGTTCCTTGGCGAAGGCGCGGCGGCCGAGGAGGCGCCAGGCGAGGCGGGCGGGGAAAGGCATGTCGGCGAGGAACTTTCGGCGGTCGGTGGGTGGGACACCTTGCAGGACGAAGCCGAGGAAGATCAGTTGGCGGTCTTTGGGGATGGCGCCGCGGCCGTGTTCGCCCAGGGCGTTCCATTCGTGGGTGGTCATGAACCGTTCGGCGAGGGGGAGGATCGAGACCTCCTCTTCGGTCATGTGCTCGTCCAGGGCGGTGGCGAGCGCGGACAGGGTGGTCGCGAGCTGGTCGC
Organism: Nocardia sp. NPDC052001; assembly: GCF_040680615.1. Taxonomy (NCBI): domain Bacteria; kingdom Bacillati; phylum Actinomycetota; class Actinomycetes; order Mycobacteriales; family Nocardiaceae; genus Nocardia; species Nocardia sp. NPDC052001. The sequence goes on from NZ_JBFAXC010000021.1 coordinate 43,628, forward strand.
GGATTTGCGGCTGGGCGGATGTGGCGAATTCCGTGGCTTGGTGATCGGCTCGGGTGATCAGTTCGGCGATGCGCTCGTGCTGTTCTTCCATTCGAAGGATCAGTGCGCCATCGGTTTTCGCGCGCTCGAGCAGTAGCGGCCACATCAGCTCGTCCTCGGCGGTGTGGTGGTGATGCAGGCCGGTGTTGAGCTCGGCCAGAAAATCCGCGATGCGGCGTGCGCGGGCGGTGTCCGCGTCGGCGACACCGCGCACCAGGGCCGGTAGCGCGTCGAAATGGCGGCGGAACGCGCGGTGGATGAGCAGCATATCGGTGGTGTCGGGGCGTTCGACGGTGTGAGTTGTGGCGGTCATGTGCCCACTGTGCGTGGATCCACTTGTAGGGCACTTGCAATAGAATTTGCCGCCATGGTGCGGATTCAGGTGCTCGGTTCGCTGACCGCCCAGACCGGGCGTGGCAGCGTGGATCTCGGCGGTCGCCGCCAGCGCGGTGTGCTCACCCTGCTGCTCATCGCGCGCGGCGCGGTCGTGCCCGTCGACCGGCTCATCGATGATCTGTGGCGCGGCGAGCCGCCGACGCGCGCACTCGGCACCCTGCAGGCCTACATCTCGCACCTGCGCAAACTCCTCGAACCGGATCGACTACCCCGCGCACCGGCCACCGTGCTCGTGAGCCAGGCGCCGGGATATGCGTTGCGGCTCGCCTCCGAAGCGGTCGACGCCTGGCAGTTCGAAGCCGAATTACGCGGCGCGCCAACAGATCCCGTGGAACGAAGGCGCCGCCTCGAACAAGCCCTCGGCCGATGGCACGGCCAGGCGTTCGCCGAGTTCAACGATGAATCCTGGGCGCGGCCCGAGGCAAGCCGACTCGAGGAGCTGCGCCTGGCCGCCCGCGAACGCCTGGCCGCGACGCTGATCGAACTCGGTGACCCGACCGCTGCCGCCCTGGAAGCGGACGCCCTGACCAGCGCGCATCCACTGCGCGAGGAGGCATGGCGGATTTCGGCGCTGGCGCGGTTCCACGCGGGACGGCAGGCGGACGCGCTCGCGGCATTGCGCACCGCACGGGAGATTCTCGCCGATCAACTCGGCATCGATCCCGGCCCGGCCCTGATTCAGCTCGAGGCCGACCTGCTGGCGCAACGCATTCCCATCGAGCTCTCCGCGCCGACGCCATTGCCGTCACCGACCGCCGTGCCCGCCGAGGTGCATTCCGAATTCATCGGCCGCACCAGGGAACTCGACGAACTGATGCGCGCGGCGGGCCCGGGTTCACCTCGTGTCGCGGCGGTGATCGGAGAAGCCGGTAGCGGCAAATCGCTTCTGCTACAGCGTTTTCGAGCCGGGCTGGTATCGAACGGCTGGCGCGTCATCACGGGCCGCTGCCCCGAGGAGGACGGCGCACCACCGGCCTGGGCGTGGGTGGAGGCATTGCGCGAACTCACCGCCGCCGTCGACCCCGGCGACTACACCGCACCGCTCGAGCCCCTACTGACCGACCGCCACACCGCGCGTGACGCCGATGCCTCGGTCGGACGATTCCTGCTGCATCGCGCCGTCGGCGCATACCTGGATGAGACGGCCCGGTCACAACCGCTCGCGGTCATACTCGACGACCTGCACCGCGCGGACCTGGAAACGCTCACCCTGCTCGGCAGCGTGGCGAAATCGGCCGCGATCCTGATCGTGATCGCCTACCGCCCCGACGAGATCGGCACATCCCTGGCAGAGGTGCTCGGCTCACTGGCCACCACGACGACCGCGCGAATCCACTTGCGCGGCTTGGACGTCGAGGACGCGGCAGTCCTCATCCGCTCGGTCGCCGGACACGATCCCGCACGGGCGACCATCGAGGCGTTGACCGAGCGCACCGGCGGAAATCCCTTCTACCTCACCGAAAGCGCTCGCCTACTCGCGAGCGAGGGCGCGCTGGTGGCGACCTCGGAAGTACCCCAGGGCGTGCGCGATGTGCTGCGGCGACGCTTCGCCCGACTGCCCGAGGTCAGCGTGTCGATCCTGCGGCTGGCCGCGGTGATCGGGCGCGAATTCGATATCGAGGTGCTGATCGGCGCGGCCGAGATCGGCGAGGACGAGGTCCTCGATGCCGTGGAAGCCGGTGTACTGGCCGGGCTCCTCGAGGAACCAGATTCCGATCACGCGCGGTTCACCCACGCCCTCATCCGCGACACGTTGATCGCGGACCTGTCCCGTGTCCGCCGTCGCCGCTGGCACCTGCGCGTCGCCGAGTCCATCGAGCGCGCCCGCCCCGACGATCTGTCCGCGCTCGCACACCATTTCGGCGAATCCCTCACCGCCGCAACGGCGCGACGGGCCGCGAGCGCCGCACATGCGGCAGCTGAACAGGCCGAACGCCGATTTGCCCACGATGCCGCCGCCGAAAGCTACGGCCGCGTCGTCGCCGCGCTCGAACGGATCAGCGGTGAGAGCACCGCGGCCGAACGAGTCACCGCTCTCTCGCGAATGAGCAGGAGCTTCCTCGCCGCGGGTTCGGGCCCGCAGGCTCGCGATGCTCGCGATCGGGCGGTCGCGGCGGCCGATACCCCCGACTTGATGATCGAGGCGCTCACCGCATGGGACACACCGACTCCCTGGCTGAACCGCGCCTACGGATACGTCGACCATCAGGTGGTTACCGCGATCGAGAGCGCGCTGCGCACACCCGAACTCAGACCGCAGGCACGCTGCAGGCTCCTGGTCGCGCTGGTCCGCGAGATCGGCGGCGAGCTGCACGACCGAGCGCGCGAGGCAGCCGAACAGGCCGAATCCCTCGCACGCGAACTCGGCGATCCGCGATTGCTGGGACTGGCCTTGCAGGCGCGAACCTCGTTGTACGACACCTCGATTCCACTCGCCGACCGCGACCGGCTCGCGGCCGAGTTGATCGCCCTCGGCGAGGACAACGCACTGCCCGCCGTCGCGCTGATCGGGCGCAACGCCGCCCTGCAGGTCGCCGCCGCCGGCGGCGATATCGACCGCGCGAGGGCCGAACTCGCGGCCGCGACCGCGCTGGCCGACCGCTACCACTGGGCGCAGGCCCGGGCCGCGAACCTCATGGGCGAGGCCATGATCGCGCACCTGACGGGCGACTTCGAAGCGGCGGAACAGCATTACCTGCGCGCACACGAAATGTTCAGCCGCCATGGCGTATTCGACTCGGACGGCAATCTGCTGATCGCGATCCTCACCATCCGGCTCACGCAGGGCCGGATCGGCGAATTCACCCAACCGCTCACCGAGGCGTTCGCGCACCTCGACACCGCGGGTAATGACCTGGCCGTCGACCCGTTGGCCTTGGCGCTGCTGGCGACCGGTGATCGGCCGGGTGCGCTGGCGGTGACACGGTCTCGCCGACCGCTGCGCAACGACTTCTTCCGCTCGCTGTTCCTCACCGTGCGCGGAATGGCCGTCGCCGGTCTCGAACAGCGTGCCGAGGCGGAACAGGTGTACGAGCAGTTGCGCGTGTACTCGGGTCAGATCGCGGGCTCCGACACCGGCGCGCACGCCGTGGGGCCGGTCGACACCGTGCTCGGTGACCTGGCGGGATTGCTCGGCAAACCCGCCCAGGCGGCCCAACACTACGCAGCCGCCGAACGTCTCGCTCGCCGCTGCGGATGCCGGGAATGGATCAACGCGGTGCAGCACCGCATCGCTTTACAAGTCGATCACTAGTCGCCCCCGGAAGCTGGATGGCACATCACCCAGCACAAGGAGCCCCACCATGCCGACCGATCGACAGCTCAAGACCATCACCACCATTCACCGCGCGGTGATCACATGCAGTGGCGGCATGCTCGGCACCACCTTCAAAGGCATGCCGACGATCAAGCTGACCACCACCGGCCGCAAATCCGGCCGTGCGCACACGGTCGTGCTCACCGCACCGATCATCGACGGCGACACGATTGTCGTGGTCGCCTCCCGCGGCGGCGATCCCACCGATCCGGCCTGGTTGCACAACCTGCGCGCCAATCCCTCGGTGCGGGTCGCCCGGGGGAATGGTCCGGCTCTGCCGATGACGGCTCGCGTCCTGTCATCGGCAGAGCGGGACGCGCTGTGGCCCGAGGTGATCTCGGCGCATCCCGGCTATGCCGACTATCAGGCACTGACGACCCGAACCATTCCCCTGGTCACCCTGACACCCTAGGCCTGACGAAAACAGAGTGTGCCCCACTGGAATCCGGCCCCGATCGCGGACAGGAGAAAGGTATCGCCCGCGTTGATCAGGTTCTCACTGCGCGCTTGATGCAGTGCGGTGACGACACCCGCGGATCCGGTGTTGCCGAGCATGTCCAGGGTGACCGGAGCTCGCCACATCGGCACCTCGAGTTCGGCCATCGCGGCGATGAGGATATTGAGGTTCGCCTGATGCAGAAAGAAGTGATCGATATCGGTGACGGCGAGCCCGGCTCGACCGACGGCGGCGCGAATACTCTGCGGCAGACAGCTGGTCGCGGTGTCCCACACCGCGCGGCCGTCCATGCGCAGATAGTGCTCACGATCGGCGACGGTCTGCTCGCTGGTCGGCAACCGGGAACCACCGGCCCGGATCTCCACGCTGTGCGAGAGCTGAGATCCGAAGTCCCAGGCCAGTATTCCGGCCTCGGGGGTGTCGGTGCGGGTCAGCACGATCGCGCCCGCCGCGTCGCCGAAGAACACGCCGGTGGTGCGGTTGCGCGGATCGGTGACCCGGGACGCGCAATCGGCCGCGATGACCAGCACCGCGCGTGCCGAGACCTGGAGCAGATGGGCGGCGAGCAGAATCGCTTGCAGCCCATTGGCGCAGGCGGCCTGGGTGATATCGATCGGTAGGGCTCGATGCGCGCCGATGCGTTCCTTGACCATCAATGCGGTCGAGGGCAGGGGCTGGTCGTAGGTGTAGCTCGCGATGATGACGGCATCGAGTTCGCCGGGCGAGATTCCCGCCTCGGCGAGCGCCGCCGGAGCCGCCGCGACGCACATATCCGAGACCGCCAGATCGGGCGCGAGCCGTCGGCGTTCACGAATGCCGGTGCGGCTCAGGATCCATTCGGCCGAGGTGTCCAAGGTCCTGGTCAGTTCGTCGTTGGTGACGACGGTCGCGGGCAGATGGACGCTGGAGCCCGACACCGTCACCGGCAGCGGGCGTGGGACCGTCGACCGAACGGATACGGGACGCGGCTCGGCCACCATGCCCGTCATGCGGGGATCCCGTCATGTGTGGCGGCGGTGTTGTACTCGGGACTGATCAGGTGATCGAGATCCACATAGAACCGCCCGGATTCACACGGTGTGCCGAGCAGGATGCGCCGCGCGGCCGAGGTGACCAGCGCGCCACCGAGCGCCACATCGGACGCCAATTGCGGCCAGCTGCTGAGTGTTCGGCCGATCTCACCGAAGGAGGCGGCCAGCTCCGGGCTGATGCGGTCGGCGTCGACCATCGCCAGAATGAGATCCGACTTGGCTTGAGGCGTCAGTTCGGGCAGATCCGCCGCGTGCAGATCACCGATGCGCCCGTGCAACAGCGGACGGTCGGGCTCGAGGTCGAAACGCTCGATATCGAGCATGCCGCGATCGTTGCAGTCCATGACCACCGGAATGCGCAGTGCGCGTGCGTATTCCCGCGCCGCGATCTTGACGTACGGGGTATCGCATTCCTCGACCAGCAGATCGATCGGAGTCCCGTCGCCGTGGAAGAACTCGGTCATGGTCTCGTCGGTGAGCCCGCCCGTGAAGATCTCGATATCCAGATACGGGTCGATCTCGTACATCTGGCGCGCGCACAGCACCGCCTTGCCGACGCCGAGATGATGCACGCTGGCGCGCAACCGGTTCATATTCGACAGGCTCAGGTCGTCGAAGTCGGCCAGGCGGAACGCCCCACCGACTCCTTCGAGCGCCATGGTGACCGCGGCGCTGTTACCGACCGACAGCCCGATGATCCCGATCCGATGCTCGCGCAGTTGCCGCTGTTGGGGGCGTTCGATTTTCCCGCGATTGCGGTCGGCGCGCACGAGCCGGAACTCCTCGCGCGGCAGCACATGCACCAGCCGCCCGGACCACGGATACCAGAACCAGCTGCCGTAAGCCCATGGCTCGACCCCGGCGAGCTGCTCCTCTATCTTGCGTTCGAGTTCGGCCTCGGTGTGGCGAAGATGCGGTTCGCGGCAGCTGATCAACTCCGCCAGCTGGGCGTCGATGGTGTCGTACACCGCGGTGATGTGGTCCGATTCGAGCAGTGCGGTCAGGGTCGCGTAGTCGGCGGCATGGCAGGGTTCGAGCAGCACCGGCTGCCAGGCATCGCGATCCGGTGCGACGCCCGAGGTGAGAGCCGCTGGCTCGGGCGGGTTTTCGGATCCCGCCGAAGCCCACTCGGCGGGGCTGTCGTTCACGAGCGCCGGGAATCGGTGGCGCAATTCGCTCACCAGGTCGGTGTACTCGCCCGCGCCGTCCGCGGTGCGGTGCCGCAGAATCACCACGTCCTCGGTGTACCGCTCGACGTAGCAACGGGTTCCGGGCACCGGATGGAATCCGAACCGGCCGTGGAAGCGGTCCTGGCCGTCCTTGGTCCCCGAGGTGCCGATCATGAGCTTGGCGCCGAGATGGTGCGCCGCGCCGATCGCGACCGCGTTCAAATACACGCCCAGCCCGAGTTTGCGGGCACGATGCTCGACCACCAGTCGGCTGTGTTCATAGGTATTGGCGGGCTCGGCGCCTTCCTCGGCGAGCAACCGCTGGTAGCGCTCCTCGCCCAGATGCGCGCGCGACTGGAACAGTTCGCCGGTCTCCGGCGTCGACAGGCGAATGTAGCCCAGCACGGGGCCTCGCGGATGCCGGCGGGCAATGAAATGCCATGCACCGTAATCCAATTCCTGGTCATCGACGTGTGCGCCGCAGGCGTCGCGGAACTCTGGTCGCCTGCCGTTGTCGTACAGGATGCGAGCCCGCAGTTCTCGTAATCGGCTCACCCGATCCGCGTGATCGGCACCGCTGCGCGGTATCCGAAACGCTGAAACATGCCACCGCACATCATGATCGAGGGTGCGGATATCACGTCGTTCGACAGGCATGCGGGATCCATCAGATGCCGACACGGGCATGGAACCTTTCCGGGGATTCGTGTGTGTGGGTGGCCTGGCGTGAGCGAGTGCTTGTGTGTGGGTCCGAACGGTGGTGCGGTGTGGGGCCGCACGCGAATTCGGTTGCTAAATAATAGCTTGAGGAGGATGTGAAGTATCCGCAACGCAGATTCGGCGCGGCGCATAACGCCTGGGGCGTAGCCTCGAAATGGTGATTCTGTCCCAGAACAGTCGGGGAAATGATTGATTGCTACAAGATTGCTATAAAAGGCTGCCCAAAACCGCTTTCTTGGCCGAATATGGCCTGTTGCTTTCAGATTGACGAGGTCGCCGAGTAGCACAACGAGCGTCGGCCCACAAGGGCATCGGGGTCCGGATGTGCGGATCGGAGTGAGGCTTGCGGGAGGAGGGTTGCCCGGTGGTGGCTGACCAGACTGGTCCTCACTATCGAGGAGAGGGTTCGGCCGAATGAATGTGGTGAAACGACGGGGTAGGTTGCTCGTCGGGCTGGTGATCGTGACCGTTGCCGTGGGAGCCGGCACGGGTGGGGCGGTGGTGACCCGGGTCATCGACGATCGGCGGGAGAGCACGAACGCGCTGTCGGGGGATCCGAACGTTCCGCTCGTGTGTGCGGACAGCCGCCCGGGCAAGGTCGATCCCGGCAGCTATGGAATGCAGAACAATGGATCGTTCCTGCATCCCGGACTCACCTACGTGAATGAAGAGGAACAGCATCCGTTCCCTGGCGGGGGAGAGGACGTGTTTCCCGCGACCGGCGGATACGACCCGAACACCTACAAGAGCGATAACGTGACCGTCGAGGCGCACTATCCCGGCAAGCAGTTCACCCCGGATCCATTCCACTCCTGGCAGAACATCGTGGATTTCGACGGCCGCCGGTACATGTTCCAGTACGACCGCAGCGAGGCGCGGGTGTACGACATCACCGACGTCAAGAATGTGCGGGTCGTCGAATCGCTGAGCCGCGACGATGTCGCCGATGTCGCGGGCAACGATGAGGCCGTCGCCGGAAAGGATTGGGCCGCAGACGATTACTGGGGAGCCTCCACCATTCAATGGAGTCCGCGGTACAACGGCTACGTCATGGTCCAGAGCTTCGAGATGCGGCGGCAGGTGCCGTTCTGGATGGGCGACACACCGGACAAGAGCAAATACGCTGCGGCCGACGGCGTCGCGGCGGCGCGCGCCGACACCCAACTCAAAGGCTTCAAGGTCTACAAGCTCAACGGTCCCCGCAAGAAGGACTGGGAACTGCTCGCGACAGTGAGCACCGATGAGACGCAACAGAATCCGCTCGCACCGGATATGACCAAACCGCAGCAGGGCTCGGGGTCACTGGATGTGCCGCAATGGAACGGCGGGCGCTACATGTTCCTGTCGACCGCGCCCAGCGATGACTGGTCGAACCAGGAGTATCCGACGTACCTGTACGCCAATGGATTCCAGGTGTGGGATATGGCCGATCCCGCGACGCCCAAGCTCCTGGACACCTGGCATCGCGACGGCATGGTGCGCGGGGAGGACGCCGCCTACCGCGCCAATCCACGCTGCGGCAATCGCACCTCGTGGATGGGTTCGCGCAATCCGCTCTACATTCCGACCCCGATCGAGGAGGGCGGCAAGTACGGTTTCGCGGCCATGGGCGGCTTCGGACTCTCGATCCTCGACATCTCCGATCCGACGAACCTTCGCGAGGTCAGCCATCTCGACATCCCCATGTCGGTGTCCGGAACCGAAGCCGACAATGTCGATGTCTCGCAGTTCGAGTCGACCGGCATGGTCTATCTGAGCGGCTACCCGCTGTCGGAGGACTGCTATGAGCCGTACAAGGACATCTTCCAGATCGATGCCTCGAATCCGGCGACACCGCACATCGTCGGACGGCTGCCGCGCCCCACACCACCGGCGGGCGCGACGGTGACCGACTACTGCCAGCGCGGCGGCAGCTTCGGCCCCAAACGCAGCGGCTACTACACCTCACCCGGCGACCCCGAAAACGGCCTGCTCATCTACGACTTCTACAACGCCGGCGCCCAATTCTTCGACGTCACGGACCCCCGAAACCCCAAGATCGCAGGCTACTTCGCCCCACCCACCTTCGGCCCCGAAACCGACGACTGGGCCCGCAGCAACCCGACCCACGGCGTCTACATCGAATACGACCGCAATATCGCCTGGCTCATGACCAACGACGGCATCTACGCCCTATCGTCCCAATCCCTGCTCGGCACACCGAATCTCGGCGCCCCCGCCGAGCCGTATCGCACCAGCTCACGCTGACGCTGGGTCATCGACCACATCCTGGAGCGCGTCGATCCGGTCCTGCACCACCTCGGCGCGCGCCACCAACTCGACCCGATCGGGCTCGGTAAGACTCTCGGCCCCAAGCTTCTCGTACACACACGAGAGCGCGGACCGCAGATTCTCGAGCTCCATACCTGACTCCACGAAATCACCCTACGGCCGAGGGTGGCGTATCTATGTAGCGGCTCACAGCGACTGATCGGCAGCCTTCCGAAAGAGCGCACACAACACCAGCGAGCGTTTGCTCGGCTTGCGCGCAAGTGGTGAGGTGGCCTTGCTCGCGACCCCTTGCTCACACCGAGCCGATGACTCGATCATGCCGCCACCTGTGGCGCAACTGCGAAAACCGCTTTCGCTGAAGATCTTTCAGAACTAGATTGCTCAAACATGGCTGAAAGCCAGAAAGCTGACGAAGAATGCTTCAGTCTGTTGATCGGCCAGTTTGGTTCGTGGAGGAGACGATGACTGCTGCGGACAGGCTTCGTGCCGAAGGCCGTGCCGAAGGCCGTGCCGAGGGCCGTGCCGAGGGCCGTGCCGAGGGCCGTGCCGAGGGCCGTGCCGAGGGCCGTATCGAAGGGTTCATCGAAGGGTTCATCGAAGGCAACGCCGAGAGTTTGCTCGACTTGTTGGCAGTCAAATTTGGGGCGGTGCCTGAGCGGATCCGCGTTCTCGTGTGCGGGGGCGACGCAGCTCGGTTGCGGACGTGGGGTTCGCGGTTGCTCGCGGCCGAGACATTGGACGATGTGTTCGCTGACTCGAACTGACGTGAAGGTCGGCAGGTTGCGCTCGCGGCTTCACTCGTACGCGTTCGATGGTGCTGGGCGCGTCGGGACCGGGGTGATTCGCACATCGGTCGCGATACCGAGCTGTCCCAGCGTGAGCGGCATCATGCAGTCGCGTACGGGATGGGTGAAGATCGGGTCGAGGTTCGGGTCGGTGCGTATCGTCGCGGATTTGAAGTAGGGGCCGAACGGTTGTCCGCCGGACACGCTCACGCCGAAACAGTCGACCTCGAGAATGTACGTGCCCTCGGCGCAGTGTGCGGAGGCTCCGCTCCACCACCGATCGAGTGTGCAGCCTTGCGGGTCGGCGAGTGCCGAGGCCGCCACGACCGTGGTCGTGGTTGCGGCGGTCGCGATCAGGATTGCTGTCGCGACCATGCGGCGAATAACTGTCATATGATCTCTCCGCTCCTCGCCCGGAAGTGCTTCTCGGCCACAGACGCTAGTGCGTGGCGCGGTTCGACCGGCGAAGGACACGAGCGTTGCGACGACTCGAAGATGATCGCGGTCCGGTCTTCCACCGAGACGGAGGTCGCTCGTGCTGGTGCGGATCGGTTTTCGATACTTCTGATTAGCGGCCGGGAATTCGGTTATGCCGCTTCGGAGACAACGATGGAGAGGACCAATGCCCTTCAGCCCGAAGCACGTCATAGCCGCCCTTGCCATTTTGGCAGCCACCTCCGGCACCACCGTCGCCACCGCCCAGCCGCCTGCCAATGAGCCCACCGCCGAGGCGGATGTGACCCAAGCGGTCCGTGACCACACCCGGCACATCGGTGAGCGCTTACCGGTGTTCGGACACGTCTATTCCGATCTCCCCGCATGGCCGCTGGCCTTCGTCACCGCCGACCCCCAGGAGTTCTACGATCTGCACGGTGTGCGCGTGGAACTGACCGGCCAGGGCGCCCAGACGCTCGCCACCGGCGACATCTTCACCGGGACGATGACCATCACCGGTCGCACCGGCGTGACGGATCCCGTTGTCTCCCTGGACGATGTACATGTCATCGACCATCGCCCGGCGGGCTGGGGCTGAGGCCGACACCCGCACCGAATGGGACCGGTTGTCGCGCAGAACGATAGCGTTCTTCTCGCGGCGGATCGGGTCAAAATGATGAGCCGGTGCCGCCGAACGGCCACGGCGGGATCGGGCTGTTGTCGATCACCACATTGTCGTATCTGATCCCGAAGACCTGGTTGGGCCTACTGCACGATCCCGTGATGTCATCCGAACAGGGTTCGCTGCGACTACCGCACCCACCGTTCACGCTCGTCGTCCGATGCGCGGGAAGATAGGCCCGACTGGCTCTACGGTCCTACGCTGGACCGACTTCTGCAGACTTGCACCAGATTTCAATCCATGGTCGGCATCCCCGTCAAACCGAGATGAAACATCACCAAGCATTTGCTCGTTCAGTTTGGTTGGCGCCGGTATCCCGTTCGCACCCCATACTTTGGCCGAGCCTGATGACTCGTTCCTGCCGCTCACCTGTGGCGCAACTGCGAAAACCGCTTTCGCTGAAGAGCTTTCGGAACTAGATTGCTAAAACATGGCTGAACAGCCGGAAAAGTTGACGAAGAACCCCCACGACGCCTACTTCCGACACGTGATGTCCGAGGCGTCCGCGGCCGAGGGTGAACTGCGGACAGTGCTGCCGGAATCGGTTGCCGCAGAGATGGACTGGGATGCCATGGAACTGCAGTCCTGCAGTTTCGTGCCGAAGGAGCTGCAGTCCCGATACAGCGATGTGCTGTACCAGACCCGCTGGAAGGGCCGCGAGGCATTCGTGTTCGTGCTGATGGAGCACCAGAGCAGCTCGGACAATCTGATGGCGTTCCGGATGCTCGAATACATGGTCGCGATCTGGAACCGCTACCTGCGCAAAACCCCGGGCGCCCGACGCCTGCCGGTAGTGATTCCGGTCGTGGTCCATTGCGATCCGCAAGGACGACGCTGGAGCGCACCCACCGAACTGTCCGACCTCCTCGATATCGATCCCGAAGCACGTGCGGCACTGGGTGACTGCCTACCGAGACTGCGGTTCGTGCTCGATGACCTGGGCGCCACCGACGTGGCAGCGCTGCGCGCACGGCAATTGACCGAAGTCGCCAAGGTCCTGCTGGTCACGCTGAAGATCGCCCCCGGAAACCGCCAACTGGGCCACGACCTACTGCCACTGGCGCGCGAGCTACAAGTACTGATTGAGCACCACCCACGCGAATTCGACCAGGTAGTAACCTATCTTTGGGGTGTCGGCCAGACCGACTTGGCCGGGTTTGCACCGTTGATCGACCAGCTCGGTCCACGAGCGAAGGAGATGATGATGACCGCCGCCGAACAGTTCCGCACCGAAGGCCGGGCAGAGGGCCGTGTTGAGGGCCGGCTCGAAGGACGCGCCGAGAGTCTGCGCGATCAATTGATAATCAAGTTCGGGGCCGTGCCGGATCGGATCGTCAGTCTCTTGCGTGTGGCTGAGGTGTCGCAGCTACGGAACTGGAGCGCGCGCGTGCTCACCGCGAATACCCTCGACGAGGTCTTCGCGGAGTAGCACCTCGCAGCTCGGCCGGGCCGACGCAGAGCGTTAACGATATCGATCAAGCGTTGGGTTACTTCTTTGATCGACCAGCTCGGCCCTCGAGCGAAGGAGATGTTGATGACCGCCGCTGAACAGTTCCGCCTCGAAAGGACGCGCCGAAAGTCTCCACGATCAATTGATAATCAAGTTCGGGGCCGTGCCGGATCAGATCGTCAGTCTCTTGCGTGTGGCTGAGGTGTCGCAGCTACGGAACTGGAACGCGCGCGTGCTCACCGCGAATACCCTCGACGAGGTCTTCGCGGAGTAGCACCTCGCAGTTCGGCCGGGCCGACGTAGAGCGTTAACGATATTGATCAAGCGTTGGGTTGTTCTTTGATCGACCCGCTCGGTCTGCGAGCGAAGGAGATGATGATGACCGCCGCCGACCAGCTCCGAACCGAGGGCCGTTCCGAGGGCCGTTCCGAGGGCCGCTCCGAGGGCCGCACCGAAGGACTAGCGGTAGCGCTGCTTGATTTGTTGACAAGCAAGTTCGGGTCGTTGTCAGATCGTGTCGTCGGTCTCGTACGCATGGCCGAGGAGTCGCAGCTGCGGACTTGGAATGTGCGTGTGCTCACCGCGAATACCCTCGACGAGGTCTTTGCGAAGTAGTGCTTGTTGTTCGGTGATGCTCGCGTTGATCGGCTGTCCGGTCCGTGAGCGAAGGAGATGCCAATGACCGCTGCCGACCAGCTTCGCGCTGAGGGTCGCCGCGAAGGGCACGCTGAGGGTCTGCTCGACTTGCTGGCGTCCAAGTTCGGGGAGGTGCCTGAGCGGGTTGACGTTTTCGTTCGTGGGGCCGACGTGGCGCGATTGCGGATTTGGAATGCGCGGGTGCTCGCTGCCGAGACGCTCGACGAGGTGTTCGCCGAATAGCGGCGCGCAACGGTGTGGTGTCACGAAAAAGTCGGGGCGTCGGTCCGGGCTGAGTGAATCCCGCCACTGTTCACCCGACTTGCGCTTGCGATCGAAATGCGTTGCTGGGCAAAGGTTCCCGCAAGCGGAGTCCTAGTGCCGAGTGGAGGAACGAGTTAGCGTCGTATCCACTGTCGTGTTGATCATCGTGACCTCTGTCGTGGACATCGTCTGAGAATCTGTCGTGCCAGGATGAGTGGCGTTGGTAACGGGGGAGTATGGGCAAACCGGGGTTCAGATCGGGGAATCCCCTGATGCGAGGCGGCGGCATCGTGGGCACGATGGTGTGAAAGCTGTTCGAGCGCCTCGCATCACCTTGCCGGGCGTCTCGGCATGAGGAGGAATGATGACCGCCGGTGGGTTTTACGGACAGGATGCTGGGCTGACGGTGGGTGGGGTTCCGGCTGGAATCGGTGGTCGCGCCGCGGCCCGGTTCATCGACTGGATCATCGCGGGCATTGTCGGGGCGATTCTGTTCTGGCTGATGAGCAAGGTGCCGGGAGTGCCGGGGTGGGTCGATGTCCTGCCTGGTGCCGGATTCGGCTTCCTCTACTTCGTGTTCTTCGAGGTGACGAGCGGTGCGACGCCGGGCAAGCGGCTGCTCGGCCTGCATGTCAACGGTGCCGGTAGCTCGGCTCGGCCGAGCGTTGCCGAATCGGCGAAGCGCAACGCCTACATGCTGTTGAACCTGATCCCGTGGATCGGCGGTCTGCTGTGGTTCTGCTCGGCGATCGCCATCGCCGTCACGGTCGGCTCGAGCCCGACCAAGCAGGGCTGGCATGACAACTTCGCAGGTGGCACGCAGGTGGTCAAGTCCTGATGTTCGGATCGGCCGGATAACGGTTATCCGGCCGAGACCGAAAGGTCACGAATCGGGCGCGGGGGAGTGGCCATCGATTGAATACTCGCCCCACCCATTGCTGAGAAGTTGCGGGAAGGCGTAGTTTCAGATTCCGTCGATCGCGATAGCGGTATTGCGAGCACCACGTCTTCGCCATTGCGGCGCGAACGCGACGGGGATAAGGGTCGGGGACCCGCCTGTGGAGGATCGACATGAGTCAATATCCGCGTCCGACAACAGAATTGACCATCCCGCGGGCTCGTGTGGAGACCCGATTCGGCCGGGTCCTGGTCGTCGAAACGAACCCGGCAATGGCCGAACTCGCGGTCCTGGTCCTCACCAAAGCCGGTCACGAGGCATTCGCGACCGCCACCGCCCACGACGCGCTCACCGTATCCCAGCAGTGGCATCCGGACCTGGTGCTCTTGGAGCTGTCCCTGCCCGATTTCTCCGGCGCCAACCTCTGCCGGCAACTGCGCCGACAAGCCGAGGTCCAAGTCATCGCCTCCTCCCTAGACAGCGATCCGGACGAAATCAGCGCCATCTACGCCGCCGGCGCCTGCGCCTACCTGCCCAAACCCTTCCGGGTCAGCGCCCTCCTGGACCGCATCCACACCTGCCTGGGACCCACCGCGCGCGCGTAATCCCCGAGCTCGATTCGAACATCATCAGCACCGTTGTTTTTTGTAATTCGTAGCGTTAATAACGTCAAATGCAAACGTAACCAACGAAACGAAACAAAGGTCACTGACCGCCGATAAGTGAACCTTATCGGCGGTCAGAGATCTCGAAGGATTCGCATCGTCCAATGTGAGACTCGTCGTCAATTATCGGCAGCCGCACCTGGGGGAGTGTTCGCTCTCAGTACCGGCCGGTCGGCGACCGCGATCGCGGTGTACCGAAGAACCTGGGGACTTTTACGTCACGTGACCGATATCGCGCCTGTCACGCGCCAGGCCCCTGGACCACGCGCACGCCGACCGCGCCGAACGGTGGCGCGCCGCACAGTGCAACGGATGCTGCCGCGCATCCCGATGTGGGGCTGGCCAGGAGGACTTGCGAGACGCCGCAACGGCGCGCTGCTCGTGCTGGTCGCGCACGATCTGCCCTGCGCCGATGTCGCGCGGCTCATGCTGGGCGACATCCTCGTCGAAGACAATGTGATGGGGTCGGGAACCACCGTGGCGCGTCATCGCGGTGGCAGCGTTCGGCTCCTGCTGCACCATCGTTCGTCTTCGCTGATACGACCGACCGACTATCCAAAAGTGAACGGCTCCAATCAGATCGCACTCTGGGTGAGGCCGCTGTCCTTGTGCGGCGAAGTGGTCCGGTGACGACCGGAATCCCACGGCCATCCGGCAGTCGCATCAATTGCTGTGCGGTCGTTGACATATCGGGTGATCTTCACGAGAGGGGATAGTGACTAGTGCGCCTCAAGGTAGCCTGCACCGATGCGCCGATCGCTGCCACTGTGGTCACTTCTGAACGCGGTATTGGCCGGTGTGCTGGCCGTCGCCGGAATGGCCGTTCCCGCCGCAGCAGAACCCCCACCGTCACGACTGTGGAGCGTGCCGCTCTCAGGTGTTCTGCGGGTGTGCACGACAGGTGACTACCCGCCCTTTACCGTGCGCGATTCGGGCGGAAATTATCGCGGGGTCGATATCAGCCTCGCCACGGAGTTGGCGACGATGCTGCACGCGGTACCACAGTGGGTGCCCACGACCTGGACGACACTGACCCAGGATTTCCTCGCGCACTGCGATATCGCGGTCGGCGGAATCTCCGACACTGCCAGCCGCCGCGCAGTGGCCGATGTTTCGGTCGCGACCGTCACCGACGGCAAGACACCGGTCACGCGCCGTAGCAGTGGCGATGCCTACAGCAGCATCGACGAGATTGATCGGCCCGAGGTGCGCGTCGTTGTCAATCCCGGTGGCACCAACGAGAATTTCGCGCGCACACACTTCCCGCAAGCGCAGATCATGGTGTGGCCGGACAACCTGACCATCTACGACCAACTCAGTCACGGCAAGGCCGATGTATTCGTCACCGATTCCATCGAGGGCCTCTACCGCCAGCGCGAATACCCCGACTTGCAGGTGCTGCACCCCGATAAGCCCTTTGACTCGGCGGCGAAAGTCTATTTGCTGCCACGGGGTGACACGACCTTCAACGGTGTGGTGAATGCGTGGCTGCAGGTACAGATCAGCAACGGCAGAACCACCGCGTTGCTCGGCGACTGGCTCAGCTGAGCTGACCGATCGCTGCGAGTGACCGGAGGTATGTAATGGGCGCCCTGACCCAAGAAGCGATGCGTGCAACCCGCGTGCCGTTGACCCCGGAACAGCGTGTCGCGCGCCGACGCGAAGCCGAGAACCTGGGTATCAAGATCCGCCGTCGCGGTACCACCGCAGGCAAAGAAGACAAGTAGTCTTCGTGCCCGCCGTCTCTCCGCGGCACACGTAAATACCGACGGCCGAGATTCACGCCGTGGCCGCGCCACCTGCCGCGCGGCGGAACCTGTTCGCGAGGCGATCGAACGCCACCGCGAGCGCATCTCCGTCGGTTATTTCGATGTCGACGTCGAGCTGAGTCAACGACAGCGCGAGCTGGTCCGCATCGTTGGAACCCACTTCGAGACGGCACGTGGACTCGTCGACCACCTCGATATCGACCGGGACGGGGATCTTCGCGGCGATCTGGGCGGCGGGAGCGTGCACGAGTACCTGGGCGCGGTACGTCCAGGCCGCTCTGCTGACGCGTCCGACGACGTAGTCGACGACATCGTCCGCCGGGATCAAGCGCGGCGAGTACCGCGCGCCAGTCGGTGTGGGTGACGCCATGCGGTCGACACGAAAGACCCGCCAGTCGTCGCGGTCGATATCCCACGCGAGGAGGTACCACAGCGGCCCCCAGGTCACCAGCCGGTGCGGTTCGATATGGCGAGGTCCTGTCGTGGCTCGGGGCTTCGTGTATCCGAACCGGAGCCGTTCGTGGCCGCGGATCGCGGCGGCGACCGTGCCGAGTACCGAGAGATCGAGCGGCGGCTGCGTCCCCGGAACGACGCTCGTCGCCTCGCGTACCGCCTCCACGCGCCGACGCAGGCGCGAGGGCAGTACCTGCTCCAGTTTCGCGAGTGCGGTGAGCGATGTCTCTTCGATTCCGAGCCGTTGGGTCGCGACCGCACCCAGTCCGACCGCGACGGCGACGGCCTCGTCATCGTCGAGCAGCAGTGGGGGCATGGCCGTCCCGGCGGCCAGCCGGTACCCGCCCGCGACGCCGGGACGCGCGTTCACGGGATAGCCGAGCGAGCGCAGCTTGCCGATATCGGCGCGCACGGTCCGCGTGCTTACCTCAAGCCGGTCAGCGAGCTCGGAACTCGTCCAGTCGCGCTTGAGCTGGAGCAACGACAGCAGTTCGAGCAGGCGTGCCGAGGTCTCCAACATGTTTTCGATCATTGCAGCAATTGCGGAAGCTAGCCTGCCGCATTACCCGGGAAGGTGGGGGTCATGAACGAGAACAACGCACTCACTCCTTTCAGCATCGACATCCCGCAGGTCGATGTCGACGACCTGCGCACCCGGCTGGCACATACGCGCTGGCCGCACCCCGTGCCGGGCCGAGAGGATCGCACCGACTTCAGCCGAGGCATCCCGACGGCGTACCTGAAGGAGCTTGCCGAGTACTGGCGCGACGGGTTCGACTGGCGAGTGCAGGAGGCCAAACTCAATGAGTACCAACAGTTCACGACGGTCGTCGACGGCCAGCGGTTCCATCTCCTGCACGCGCGATCGGCGAATCCCGAGGCCACCCCGCTGCTGCTGAACCACGGCTGGCCGGGCTCGTTCGTCGAGTACCAGCGGCTCATCCCGCTGCTGGCCGACGAGTTCCACGTGGTCATCGCCTCGCCGCCCGGCTTCGGGTTCTCCACCCCGCTGTCCGGGACCGGCTGGGAGCTGGCGCGGACAACCGATGCCTTTGCCGAGATCATGACGCGGCTGGGCTATGAGAGGTTCGCGGCCCACGGCACCGACATGGGTTCAGGTATCACCGGTCGCTTGGCGGCGCTATACCCCGAGCGGGTCATCGGCACGCATATCGGCGCCGACCCCCGGTTGCTTGGGTTGGTCGGAGTTAAGTTCCCGCTCCCGGACGGTCTGTCCGATGACGAGATCGCCGAGCTCGAGGCGGTGCGTATCGCGGATGCGGCCGATCACGGATACCTGTTGATGCAGAACCACCGTCCCGACACGATCGGCGCGGCGCTCGCGGACTCTCCGGTCGGTCAACTCGCGTGGATCGCCGAGAAGTTCAAGACCAGGCCGATCGGCGACCACCGGATGCCGCACGAATCGGTCGACCGCGACCAGCTCCTCACCAATGTCACCCTCTACTGGTTCACCCGCAGCGGTGAGTCGAGCGCGCAGTTCTACTACGAGGCCGAACACTCCGAACTCGATTTCGTCATGGCTTCCGGTGTTCCGTCCGGTTGGGCCGTGTTCGACGCCCACCCGCTCATCCGCCGCACGATGGACCCGTGGAAGGCGGTCGGCCACTGGAGCGAGTTCACCGAGGGTGGCCATTTCCCCGCGATGGAAGAGACCGAACTGCTCGCGCACGACATACGCACCTTCTTCCGCGGCATTTCCTGACCCCGCGTCAGGGTCGCTAGTCACTCGAGGCCAGCGCGCCCAGGATCTCGGCGTCCCCAACCGTCAGGGGCAGGCGCCGGGCTGCAGCTTGCATTCGCAGCCACGGACTGCCCCTGAGGTTCCCCCGCTAATCCGGAGAGCGGATTATCTGGTTCCGGCTGGAACCTGTTGATGGTAACCGCCTTCGAACTCGTCGGGTGATCGCCAG
>NZ_JBFAXC010000022.1:0-60845 GCF_040680615.1 Nocardia sp. NPDC052001
CTACCTGGCCTTTCTCACACTGGCTGCCGCACTGACCGGCTACAAGAAGCTCGCGAAAACACGAGCGAAATCATCCACGTGAGACACGGTCTAAGATGCGACCTTGTGCTTTCCCGTCCCGAGTTCATCACCGACGAGGCGATCGCGCACGCGGTCGCAACGCATTGGTTGCCCGAGATCAGTGGCATCACGTACTTGCCGTGGGGTTTCGGCGCACACCACTGGCGCGTGAGCGGCGGAGACACAACCCTTTTCGTCACTTTGGACCAGCTGGCCCCGCGGCACACCGGGGCCTCACTCGAAGCCGCCTACGCGGGCGCGGCTGCCCTGGCCGGCACCGGTCTGGCCACGGTGTGTGCTCCGCTACCTGCTCGATCCGGGAAATTCACCGTCACTTTCGGGACCGGTGCATTGAGTGTGACGCCGTGGTTGCAGGGCCGGAGCCCTACCGAGGAGCAAGCTCGCGAACCTCGGCATGTCCGCGAAGTCGTTCTCGCACTGGACGAGTTGCATCAGGCCACCCCACCCGAGGGCATCCGATTATGGATCCCACAGGTCGCCTCGAATTTCGCCGACGAGTTGCGGGCTCGCACAGCCGACCCCTGGGCCAGCGGCCCACTGGCGGAACAGGCCCGGCTCGCTCTGGTGGCGCACATCGACGCGACCCGACACTGGACCGGCCGCTACCTCGAACTGGCGCAAACAGCGCTCTCCCAACAGGATTCATGGGTGCCAACCCACGGCGAGCCACACAACGACAATCAGGTCGTCACCGCCCAGGGTCTCCGGCTGGTCGATTGGGAATCCCTTGCGCTCGCCCCGCCCGAACGAGACTACGCAGACCTACTCTCGGTGGCCCCCGACCTTCTGCACCCCGACCCTCTGATGGTCGAACTATTCGCACTCGACTGGCGCCTCTCCGAAATCGCCGAGTACACCCGGTGGTTCACCGCTCCACACACCGGCAGCGAAGACGACCACACCGCGCTGGCAGGCTTATTCGAAGAACTGGCCGGTTTCGACTGAGTCGCCGTCACCCATCGGTCTTCACGGGTGTGACACCGAAGCTGGCAGCGATGTACTGCCAGAACAGGGTCACTGCTTCATCAACCGGGGCGGTGACGCGTTTGGCGTTCCCCAAGTCGGACAGGCCGTCGATGACAACGGTGCCGTCGGCCACGGGCACAAGCGAGCCGGGCGCACGAACGACGACTTCTTCGATAGGCGGTGTCGATATCGGTCGAGAAGTCACAACCAGATCATGCATCGAGGTCTGTCCTGCCAATTGCAGATCGCACCCGGACCGCAGCACGCTGTCCACGATGTCGGTCATGTGCCGGAACTCGGGATAGCGATCGGACATCACGCGATACACCTCAGCCACCTCGGCCCAGGACACATCATGAAAGTCCCCGGTCCATGCGCGCAGATTCATTTCCATAGCGCCAGTATCGTTGTGCGGCGCCGCGCGCCGATCGGTATTTCGCGCCGCATCCGTCTGTACGTTTGAGTCGACGCACGGGAGGCTGACGCATGCGGAAACTGACCTTCGGCATGAATGTGACGGTGGACGGGTACATCGCCGCGCCGGGCGACGACCTCGGCTGGAGTGGAGGTGAGGGGCCGGACTCGTCGCCGAGTGACGAGCTGTTCCAGTTCTGGTCCGACCGGGTGGCAGCGACGGACCTGTCGCTGTACGGGCGCAAGTTGTGGGAGGCGATGAGTCCGCACTGGCCGACCGCCGACCAGCACCCCGGGGCCACACCGGCGGAGATAGCGTATGCCCGGCGTTGGCGAGATATGCCGAAAGTGGTGTTCTCCTCGACGATCAGCAGGGTCGACTGGAACAGCCGCCTGGTCACCGGCGACGCGGTCGCCGAGATCACCCGACTCAAGGCGGAGGACGGCGGCCCGATGGACATCGGTGGCGCGACGCTCGCCGCGGCAGCCATGCGCGCGGGGCTGATCGACGAGTACGTGATCGTCACCCACCCGGTCCTGGTAGGCGGCGGCACGCCCTTCTTCACCGCACTGGACAGCTGGGTGAACCTGAACTTGGCGGAAACCAAGACATTTCCCGGCGGCGTGATGCTGACCCGATACGAGACCAGGCGCTGACCGCGCGCCAAATCGACTCTACGACAAACGGATTCCCGAAGCCTCAGGGCGTTTCGGTGTGAATGGGAGTTCGGCTATCTCCGTTGCGAACTCGTCGGTCCAACGCAGGCATAGTTCGAGATCCGCTGCCGTACCCAGGCGTGGCGATCCCGGCGCGTATGCGGGCCGGAGCTCGGTGAGTTGATAGGCGCGGATGCTGTTGGCCACTTGAAACTCTCGGCCCCGCAGTGCAGTCCAGCATCGCGCGAACTCCGCAGCCGATTCGGGCGGTCCATGGATGCCCGGAGCGTCCGGGATCAGCGGGGCCAACGCGGCCACCGCCAACTCTACTGCGGCAATGGATAATTCGGTTACCAGGATGCGCCTGTCCGGAGTCCTCATGAGAGCGCCGACCACCTCGGCGGATCGTTGTTGCCGCGCCTTTCTCGCTAATCGAGGAAGTACGCGTCGACCTTCTCGTCGGAATCCAGGATCTCGTTCGAAGCCACGCCGAGTTCCACAGCTAGCTCAATTGATCCGACGAGCGCGACCTGCACGTCGGGCGAGAAGGCTCGTTCGAGCAGTCCGAGATAGTCCGACATGCTGTTGTCCAGCTTGTCGAGTATCGCCTGGTACTCGGTGGCGAGTTGCTCGTCGAGCGTGCGCTGCTCGTCGAGGTAGCGCTTGATCAGCGCGGCCTCTCGTTTCGTCAACGACGATGCGACGGCCTTGTACATCACTGTGCCGACCGTGGTGCCGATGACGGCTCCGAGAATAGGGATGGGGATGGCGGCTTGGCCGACGAAAGAGGACAGCGCGCATACGGCGGCCTCCAAGGCGATGAGCTCGGAGGTTTCGATGAACTCGAGTTCGTCGATCTCGTCCCGGCGCAGCTTGTTGGCTTGCTCGGCGATGCTGAAGGATGTGCTGACGATCGAGCTGGCGACGGCGGCGGAGGTCGCGGTGAAATTCGTGAGCGCGTAGATGCTCAGTCCTCGGACGCCGCCCCTACCGAAACCTGAGCCGGTCTCGCCCGCGATGTCGATCCAGTCACGCCCGCCGAACTCGTTGAGCCGCTTGCCTTCCCGACGTTTGGCGACCACCGCCAGCACGAACGTGGTCGCGCCCGCGGTCGCGGCGGCCGTGAGGGCGACCGTGCCTGCTTCTCGCAGCGTCGGTCGGCTGCTCTGGTAGGCGTCATCGCGCAGGGAGCGGTCCGTGGCGCGAAGCGAGTCCTTTTCCGCCGCCATGGTCGAGGCGTAGACACCGCGCTGCACCTCGTTGTACTCGAGCGTCGAGGGCTCGAGCGATTCGAACCTGATCGATCCGCCTTGGAAGAACCCCTGAACCCGCTGCCAGTCTCTGAGGGAAGGCCCATCGCCGCTGCGTGAGAGCAGCTCGCCTGCCTCCTCGGGCGACAAGGCCTGTAGTCGCTGGATCACCTCGAAGTGATCACGGGGAATCTGATATTTCCCACCGTTGCGCACGTATTCGGGATATTTCTCGAGGTGCTCGGCGATCGCGCCCAGCGAGAAGCGGCCGCCCGCCGCAACGAACTTCTGCTGGATCTCGACACTTCCGCGCATCAGATCGACGGGTCCGTTGTCGTTGACCCACTGATAGACGGCCTCGTGGCCGAGGACCTGCTTCCGTGCGTTGCCGATCCCGACCTCGGCGATCTCGGCGATGAAGCCGTGCATGCCGTGCTGTCCGCCGCGGTTGGCGGCGACCACCTCGAGGTCGATCTTCCGGACGGCTTCATCGACACTGGCGAGCGCATCCCGAAGGTGTTCGTCCCGCTGGCCGAGTGCGCTCAGCAGGGTGTCTACGCGGAGCTGGTTGAGGTAACTCACCCAGGACGCAACGGCCTGTTCCTGGGTGTTCGTGACGAACTTGGCAGCGTCACTCACCATCGGCATCCTGTTCGACGCGCATGGTAAGCATGGCCGCGCACGACTTCGTATTGTTCACCAGCGCAGCGAGTGTCGACCGCTCGGCAGGGGCGAGCGTCTGGAAATCGGCGCGGAAGTGCACCAGCGCTTCGCCGTAACTCTTTACCAGCCCTTCGCGAAGCAAAGTCGTCCGCTGAAGGAGATCGTCGATCTGCGCATCCATGTCTTTGACGAGGGTGGTGTTGCGCTTTATCGCAGTCAGCGCTTCGTATTTCGCCTCTCGATTCTCGAACTTCTTCTTCGCGAACAGAGCGATCGACGCGAGAAGGGTTGCGCCCGCAATGGTCCAGCCGATCGGGCCTGCCAGTGCGAGCAGTGAGGTGCCCGCCGCCGTACCGCCGCCACCGGCGGCCACCGCGCCGCCACCGAGCCAAGCCAGTGCTGCCTGACTGGCTGCCGCCCCGGAGAGGGTCGAGATCGCGGTGCCGGTCGAGGCCGTCCCGAAGGTTGTGGCTACCCACATCGCCGCCGACGGCGCCAGACTCGCCACCGCGGTGCCCGCCGCGAATCCGGCGCCGGCACCGGCAGCCGACACGCGCGCCGCTTCCAGCTCCTTCTGCGCGAAATCCTCCGTGTGCAGGAACCGTTTCCGATGTACCTCGATCTCGTCGAAGTCGGTGTCGAATGATTTCGGGGTGTTGGCGATGCTGTTCACCAACTGCTCGACCAGCTCGATCAGGTCCGTCGAACGTTCGCGCTGGCGCAATAGCGAAAGACCTCGGTCGGCCATCGCCGTGAAGACGCCGTTGTACTCCGCCACGGCCACGTCGTAGGGGTCCAGCCCTTTCGCGGTCAGCTTCTCGACCCGGTCTCTGGCAACACCTTTGACGTTGCCGACCTGCCCGGCGAACTGAGAGGAAGCGGTTCGCGCCGCCTTGCCGATACTGTCGACGGTCCTGCCGATGCTCTCCTTGGCGTTGCCCACGTCGAGCTGTTCTACCATTGCGCCCCTCCAAGACCGTTGTGGCTCAACAACATAACGGAGAATATCGACCACACGCGGCAGATTGGACCGGATACACCCTTACCAACGAATCGAGATACGCACATTCGATCTTCGAAAGGTGTGGGGCAGCAGCGGAATCAGCGAATTGCACGCTACGGGGATGGCGTGTAGACCGGCCCGAGCAGGGTCATGCCGAAGGGCGTCACCGGCTTGACTGCGCGCGCGGAGTATCGATGCCGGGGAATGTCATCTTCGTCCAGGAGGCGGTCCGGGTGAACCCGAGTCGCTCGTAAACAGCCTGCGCCGGATTGGTTTCGGTGACGGCCAGACCCAGTGTCGTCAGGCCCGCGCTGCTCGCGCGGGCAATCGCGCAGCGGAGTAGGAGCGTACCCAGTCCGGCGTACGCGGGCCCGGGCTGCCGGAAGGCCTCCGAAATCCATGGACCTCCGAGCGGCGGCTCGCCCTCGTAATCCTGGATCAGGACCGCCGCGACGGCCCGATCGCCGTCCCAGGCCACGATGCTGCACGGCAGCATCGGGCCTATGAGTGTCCCGTCGTAGAGCCCGTTCAGGGCTTGCAAAGCGTCATCGTCGTAGTCGGGATGGCTCGGTGGATATGCCGCCAGCAATGCCTCGTGCAGAGCGGCTGGCTTGGTCTCACCGGCGGGAACGACGCGCAGCCCGGCGGGCGGTTCCGGTTCGGGTTCGGGTGGGGGCAGTGGCAGCGTGTAGGTGTGGAAGACGCGGATGACCTGTGCTCCCGCATTCACGAGCGCGTATCCGAACGCGCCTTCGGCGGTACCGCCCCAGCCCGCGAGAGCCCGCACTACGGCGTCGGCTGCGTCATCGCTGGAATACCCTGGCGCGCACACTATTTCATCGGCCCAGGGCCTGCCGCCATGTTCGTCTCGTTCGAAGAATGCGCAGGGGACTCCCCGGTCATCGAGAACCGGCTCGCTCGAACTCATCGTGACCCCTTCCATTCCGGAACTGCCGCCACCTCGGTACATCCAACAGCACTGATCCGCTGCACAGCCGGATTCAGCACCATGAATACTCGAACATATGTTCTATCCTGGGGTAGTCTGTCACGCGTGAACACACATTCGATCGCGCTGGCGCCGGATGCACCAGCACCGGGATGGCCGGACCTGACCGATGTCGACCTGCTGCGCACTCTCGTCGAAACCGAACGCCGCCGAAAGCGGCTCGATGCCGCCATGCGCGCCGCCGTCGCCGAAGCCCAGCGCCGGGGCCTGGCCGCCGATACCGGCTACCGCGACACCGTGGACCTATTGACCGATCTGCTTCGAATCAGTGCCAACGAAGCCCGCCGCCGAATCGAATGCGCCGCGCCGCAGGCCCGCTCCCGTTCCAGGAAAGTGTGGAAGGTCCTGGCGGCAGCAAGCTGAGCCCGTGCCCGATCTTGCTCGGGGGTGACCGTTGGGGTGGTCATCGTTCGAAGCGTGCTAGCAGAAGTCGAGCCACCACCAACCGCCCCCCAATTCCATTGTGGGGCAGATGGGTTCGCCGAACCCGTCATACGGTCCGGGCTCGGGTGTTCCGACGAAATGCCCGTATCCGAAAGCGTCGTCGGGGATCCCGATGTAGTCGGGCACGAACCGCACCGGATGTCCACCGCTGGTGCCGATCACCGCCACCCTGCAGTTCGCCGACACGAAACACAGGTGCACGGGCAGCTCGACACCGTAGTACTCGATCTTCCGATCCTGCGGCAGCTCCATCGCCGCGATAGCGCTGAATGCGGGTCTCTCGAGCCAAAACCGGGTCCACGCATTGGCTTCCGTATCGAAGAACAGAAAAATCGGCCCGCCGAGCCCGATCAACGTCAGTACCGCGGTTGCCGCCAGCGGCCCCCGTCGCCCACTGCGCGCGGCCAGATACAGCGCCAGCACGAAGAAGGTCAAGACTGTCGCGAATATCGCCAGCAGCAACGGAAAAGCGAAGATCCAGAACTTCGTGACTATCCACCCGCGATGCAGCATCACGCCCAGCGCGACCACGGCTAAAACCAAGGCGCACAATGGAATAGCGGAAGATCGAAGATATTTGACGAACATCACAGCAACCTATATCGGCGATGTGCAGGCTCCGCGCCGGAATTGTGAGGATCCTGTGCGGGCTCGCATCGGCGCTCAGCAGCACCGAGTCCCGCAGCCGTGTCCAGCTAGGGATTCTCACGGATGGTGGCCCGGTGCCAGCAGCGGAATCGGCGAAGCCATCGCTGTGGGACATCATGTCCTCGCGGGCGCCCGGCGTCTCGACCGGCTCCGCGCACTGGCCGAACGCACCGATGGCGACCTGCACCTGATGCGCCTCGATGTCACCGATCCGGCGGACTTCATCACCGAACCCGTTGCGGCACAAGCGATGCGCGCGTAC
This sequence comes from Nocardia sp. NPDC052001, assembly GCF_040680615.1. Classification (NCBI taxonomy): domain Bacteria; kingdom Bacillati; phylum Actinomycetota; class Actinomycetes; order Mycobacteriales; family Nocardiaceae; genus Nocardia; species Nocardia sp. NPDC052001. Next base: position 7,398 of record NZ_JBFAXC010000022.1, read on the forward strand.
TGGGCGCATGCCATCACCACAGACGCGATAGCCGTGGCCGTCGCGTATGTCATCGATCAACCCGCCGACGCTGACGTGAGCGAGATCCTCCTGCGGCCGACCCGGCAGCGGTGACGAGCCAATGAAAATCCGCGCGGGGGTGACAGCCGTACAGAGTGAGTGTACAGTCACTCACGCAGTGATCGAGCAGTCACTCACTCGACTGGCTCGCAAGAGGAAACACCGATCAGAAGGTTGAAAACGATGATCTACCACGGCAATCGTTTCACCGTTAAGCCCGGAGTCCCCGCCGACAAACTCGAAGAAGCCCTGGAAAGCCTGCGCAATCAAGGCCGTCAGATCCCATCGGTCCGGCACTTCATCGTCGGCCCCGATCACGGGGGCGAATACGACTACGGCGCGGTGTACATCATCGACGACCTCGACGGCTACTGGGAGTACCTCATCCACCCGTCCCACCTGCACACCGACCGCATCGGCCTCCCCCTCGTCGACAAATTCGTATCCTTCGACATCGCCGACGATCCCGACCCTGAACTCGCCGCGAAAATCGCCGCCCTGCACCAGCGCCGCTATGACAACTACCCCGAAGTCACCCAGCTGGTTTCGGATCTCGGCGAATACCACGGCAGCGCAGCCCCGGGTCGGCACGGGAACAACTAGGCTCACATTGCGGCCGCGCCGACCACAGAAATGGGGGCAGGCATTTGAAATTGGCACGCTTCTGATGTGCGTAGGGTGGCACCCACATCAAGACCCGCGAGGAGCACCCATGAAAGCCACTGCCAGCCAACGCATTCTCGTAGTGGCCGCCGGATGCCTGCTCGCCGTCGCAACGGCCGGTGCCGCAGCCGCCGCCCCGCTGACCCTGCAACCCGCCGCCGACGAACCCGCGGCACCGGCCATTGCCTCCGGCGATGGATCCTTCGACGCCCTCGCCCACGGCGACGTGGGGTTCTCGGTGAGCCAGGGCTCCAGCCAAGTGTTCTTCAAGCTACTCCCACTGGTGGCCTGCGACCTCCTCGGCTCGAGCAGCCCATTCATCTGCGGCTACCACTAGCGGTTCCCGCAGGCTGAACCAAGCGGTGTTCGACATCGGAAGCTCGGTGGTCATGATGATGGAGTGGAAGCTCGATTCGCGGCCGCCGTTGAACTGATTCATACCCGGCAAGCTGAAGGTGAGATACCGCCTTCGCGTCTTGTTATGGATGTCGCTGGGGCACTATAACTCTCAGGTCCCGAACACGGAATTCTGGGCGACACGACCTTGTGTGGTCTGCCCAGGGAACAAGTGTGCGTTATGCGCCACCTGTGGCATCCCGACGGCATCCATGCCTGCGAGCGGTGCAGAGCCGCGGTCGACTGAGTCGCGTCGGTCGAGAATTGCGGTTGGTACCGGTGGTGTCACGACTTGTGGGCGGGAACCAATTCCGGCGCTAGCGTGGAGAGTTCGCGGTGTGCATGCGCCGGGATCCGGTCCAAGGGGGTTCGTTATGTCCGACAACACTTCTCGTACGGCGCGATTACGACAACTGCTGCGGCGTCGGTCCGATGGCGGCTTGGGGGCGCCCATTGGCGAGTCCGGACAGGCGTCGCCGCTCGAAACAGTTGAGGAGAAGCGGCCGCCCAAGCGGGTCTGCCCGCGCTTGCCCGACTGGGTGTTCACGCTGTCGGGATCCGAGTTGCAGAAGATGCTCGACTACAGCGGCAATGACCTCGGCAGCGGCGCGAATCGTGGTGCCCGCCGACCTATTCCGGTCGCGGACACCATTCCTCCCGCACTCACGGTCACCGACTATCTCGCGCACCGCCAGCGGTCGGTCGCGATCAGGCTGATCATGGACTGCGCCGAGAACAAGCCGGGCAGTGTGCTGGAGTTCGTGCAACGCTGCGATGCCGATGAGTTGCGCCGGGTGTGGGCCGGAACCGTGGGTGGCGAAGCGCTGATCGCCACTGCCACGGCAGGTCCGATTCCCGTGCTGGCATTGCTGGCGGCCGAGCTGCTGGATCGCGCACACCGGTGGCAGGATCTCGGCGAACTCGGCCGCGCCGCGGAAAGCGTTGGCTACCGGGCGAATCAGCTGTTCCGCGACTATGTTCATGCCGACGAAATGGACGCCAGGAAAGCGGCCTGGGGCCGGGAAGCTCATCACCGGTGCTGATAATCCGTTGTGCCGGGCAATCGGTGCGGGGTACCGTGCCCGGCATGCAGCGCGCTCACGTCATCACGACGCCGGAGTACATCCCGGCGCGCTGATGCTGTTCTGATCGAAGCCCCGGGCGGATGCCCGGGGCTTTCGCATGTGGTCATCCGCCTTCTACCGGAAGGAAGATCCACGTGTACGACCATCGCAAACTCGGCCGGGAACTCGGCCTGTTCGACACCGACCCACTGATCGGGGCCGGGCTCCCGTACTGGCTGCCGGATGGCGCGATCGTGCGGCACAGTCTCGAGGAGTACATCCGCACCGTCGAACGGCGAGCGGGATATCAGCACGTGTACTCACCGGTGCTCGGCAAGCGGGAACTGTACGAGATCTCCGGCCACTGGGCACATTACGACGAGGACATGTATCCGCCGATGACCATCGGCGGTGAGCAGATAGTGTTGCGGCCCAGCCTGTGTCCGCATCATGCCGTGATGTATCGCTCCCGATCCCACAGCTATCGTGAACTGCCGCTGCGCATGGCCGAGCTCGGCGCGATGTATCGCTCCGAATTATCCGGTGTGCTGGGCGGTTTGACCCGAGTGCGCTGCATCCAGCTCAATGACGCGCACATCTTCTGCACCCTGGACCAGGTCGCGGACGAGGCATCCGCCGCACTGGCGCTCATCGGCTCCGCCTACCGGGCCCTGGGGATCACCGGTGCCCGCTACCGCCTCTCACTCCCAGGAGCGGGCGGGAAATACGTTGCGGCCCCGCAGATGTGGCAGCGCGCGAGTAAAATCCTCAGCGAGGTGCTCGATCGATCCGGTGTGCCCTACGAAGCCGCCGAGGGCGAAGCGGCGTTCTACGGCCCGAAGGTCGACATCCAGGTCAGCGATCATGCCGGGCGTGAATCAACCCTGTCCACCGTGCAGGTCGACTTCCACCAACCCGAGCAATTCGACCTGCACTACATCGGCGCCGACGGAGCCAAGCATCGCCCGGCCATGGTGCACCGCAGCATTATCGGCAGCGTCGAGCGCGCGGTCGCGCACCTGATCGAGCAGCATGGCGGAGCCTTCCCGGCCTGGCTCGCACCCGTGCAAGTCGTGGTGCTGCCGGTGTCCGAAGCTCAGGAACCCGCGGCCGCCCGACTCCGCGATGAGTGCCTGAACGCGGATCTACGCGTACAGGTGGTGAACGCCGACGCGGGCAGCCTGTCCGCGCGGGTACGCCAAACCCGCCTGGCCCCATACCAATTCATTCTCGGCCCGGCCGAAGCCGATAACGGGCAGGTGGCGATCCGCCTGCGCGACGGACGCCGTCTGCCCGCTCAACCGGTCGCCGACGTCATCGCCCGAATCCGGGCACTGATCCAGACCCATGACGCCGGTCTGTGGACCGACTGATACCTACTGCCGTCCGGTCAGCAACTCTTCAGGACACCCTCGATGGCATCGTGCTCGGCCTGCGTCACCCACAGTCCATACAGCGTCTTCACCTGCACCTGATGCTCGACATAGGTGCAGCGGAAGGACGTTTGAGGCGGTAGCCAGGTGGCCGCGTCCCGGTCGCCCTTGGCCTCATTGGTCGGCCCGTCGACGGCCATCAGATTGCGAGGATCATTGGCCAGATCGCGCCGCTTGTCCGCGCTGAGCTTTTGTGCCCCGGACTGCCACGCATCGGCGAGCGCGACCATGTGATCGATCTGCACCGCGGTGCTTTTCGGTCCGCGATCGAAGTTGATGCTCTTGCCGGTGTACGGATCCTTCAGCGTCCCGGTCTCCACCTGGCATCCGGTGGCGGGTTTCACCTTGGTGAGATCCCGCCGCAGGATGTCATCACGGGTATTGCAGTTGTTGTGCCCGCCGGGCGCGTCATTGTCATCGGTCCACGCCTGCCCGAACTCATCACGCGAATACCCGGTCATTGCCGCGCTGTCCTTGATCGGCAGCTTCGCCAACGCCTTGATCGCGTCAGCCGCCGATAGCGTCCCGTCTTGTCCCCCAGCGGTATTGGGCCCCATCGGAGGCGTAGTGGACTTGCACGCGCACAGCAGGAACAGGGCCGCGAGCACACTCGCGGCTACCCTGGTGATTCTCATCTGGAATTCCTCGAAGCAGTGAAAACCACTGCCGGATAAAGCGTTCAAAACAGGACTGCCAGCCGATGACCCGGCTGGCAGCTGCCAATTATGCAGTACCTCAAAGGAGTTCGCTGTGCGGAAGTCCGAACCTGCGGTGCCGGCGCGGGCTCAGTTCGGTGAGGGTCTGGGCGTGCCGCAGTTGACGCAGAACTTCGCGGTTGCGCGCAGTTCCGCGGCGCAGTTTCGGCAGTGCTGGACGGGGGTGGTGAGTTCGGTGCCGCAGTCGCCGCAGAAGCGGGCGCCCAGATGGCGGGAGCTGTGACAGGTGGGGCAGGTACGGGATTCGGTGATGGCGGGGGCCGGGGTCCAGGGGGTGGGGGACTGTTGGAGGGTGTTCAGACCCAGTGCGGCGCCGAGGAATCCGATATCGCTATTGCCGCCGCGGGCCATGCCCTGACCCGCGCCGATGGCCATTTCGCCTGCGGCGTAGCGGTTGAAGTCGCCGGTCAGGTGGATGTAGGTGCGGTCCTTGGCCAGTCGTTTGAGGCGGTCGGCGTCCTCGGCGGCCATGGTGATGTCAAAGTTGCCCATCCGGGGGACGCGCAGGCCGTATTCGTAGAGCAGGGTGTTGGTTTCGCGTAGGACCGTGGATTCGATCTGCGCGAGTTGGCCGGACAGGCCGAGCACCGGCCATTCACCCTTCGAGACACCCTGCGCGACAGCAATTTTCATGCACTTGAGCAGGAGGTTGGCGCACCAGCGCGACACCGCGTCCGGATCGGTCGGATCGGCGGTGCCGGTGAGCCCGGTGATCAGTTCGGCCGGATCGCGCACCGACAGCGCGAATTCGCCGAAGGAGCGCAGGGTGACGACCTGTTCGCTGATCGGATCGACGATATCGGTGAGGCGGCCGCCGAACTTGTTGCCGGGTAGTTCGCGGCCGGAAACGAAATACAGTTCGGCGCGGTAGAGGTTGCCGCCGGTCAGGGTGTCGACGAGCGCGCCCAACACCGGGAGCTCGTCCGCGTCGATCCGGTGCCTGCCGGGGCCCAGGGCCGCGATGACCTTGCCGGACCGCACGAACAACGCCGTCTCATCGGCGTTGACTATGGCGCGGCTGTAGCGCCGGATGTTCAGATCCGGCCACTTGTAGACGAGCTGGTTCTTGCGGGCCTCGGGGACCGCTATGAATTCGCGCTCGAACCATGCCATACGGACCTCCCAGGCCATGCGACTTGCTGAATGTATCGATATATAACGGCACATAGCACCTGTCAACCAGTGCGACTTCCCAGGATTGGGCTGTTTACGTGCGTGTTTCCATGTGATGTCAACTACTTCTACGTATTGAATGTGCCGTTGCTTAACGGTACATTCGACATCGATATGACCCGGATCACCTGAAAGGTCCCACATGACTACCGTTCACCCGCCCGATGCGCCCACGGACGCCTTGGCCGACGAGGACGCGGGCTATCACAAGTCGCTCCGTCCGCGTCAATTGCAGATGATCGCGATCGGCGGAGCCATCGGCACCGGTCTGTTCCTGGGCGCGGGTGGCCGCCTCTCCAGCGCCGGCCCCGGGTTGTTCCTGCTCTACGGCATCTGCGGCATCTTCGTATTCTTCGTATTGCGCGCACTGGGCGAGCTGGTGCTGCACCGCCCGTCCTCGGGCTCGTTCGTCTCCTACGCCCGCGAGTTCTACGGGGAGAAGCTGGCTTTCGCGGTCGGCTGGATGTACTTCTTCCACTGGTGTATGACCGGCATCGTCGACATCACCGCGGTGGCGACCTACATCCACTACTGGGGCGCGATGCAGGTGATCCCGCAGTGGACCATCGCGCTCATCGCACTGGCGATCGTGGTGAGCATCAACCTCATCTCGGTGAAATGGTTCGGTGAACTCGAGTTCTGGGCCGCGCTGATCAAGGTCATCGCACTGGTCGGGTTCCTGATCATCGGCACGATCTTCCTGGGCGGCCGCTTCAAGGTCGACGGCCAGACCACGGGTTTCAGCGTTATCGCCGATCACGGCGGCCTGTTCCCGGTCGGCCTCGCGCCGCTGGTGCTGGTCACCACCGGTGTCGTATTCGCCTACGCCGCAGTCGAATTGGTCGGCACGGCGGCGGGTGAGGCGGAGAACCCGGAGAAGATCATGCCCCGGGCCATCAACTCGGTGATCGCCCGCATCGCCCTGTTCTACGTCGGGTCGCTGATCCTGCTGGGCCTGCTGCTGCCGTACACCGCGTATCACGCCGGGGTGAGCCCGTTCGTCACCTTCTTCGCCAAACTCGGTGTGCCGGCGGCGGGTTCGATCATGAACCTGGTGGTGCTGACCGCGGCGTTCTCCAGCCTGAACGCCGGTCTGTACTCGACCGGGCGCATCCTGCGCTCGATGTCGATGAACGGCAGCGCCCCCGCGGTCGCGGCCCGCATGTCCCGCACGGGTGTGCCGTACGTCGGCATCCTGGCCACCGGCGCCATCGCTCTGATCGGAGTCGTACTCAACGCGCTGGTGCCGGACAAGGCCTTCGAGATCGTGCTGAACATGTCGGCGCTGGGCACCATCGCCTCGTGGACCGCGATCATCCTGTGCCAGCTGGCGCTGTACAAGCAGTGGCGGGCCGGACAGGCCGAACGCCCCTCGTTCCGATTGATGGGTGCGCCCTACACCAGCTACGCGACGCTGGTCTTCCTGGCCGCGGTCGTGCTGCTGATGGCCTTCGGTGACGACGAGGTGCAGCGCGGAGCGGTGCTCGGCACCGTCCTGGTGATGGCTCCGATCCTGGTCGGCGGCTGGTTCCTGGTGCGCAAGCGGGTCCAGTCGGTGGCCGCCGCTCGCCAGGGCTTCACCGGCCAGTATCCGGTCATCGCGGAGCGCCGCCCGCGCCCGCAGGACGCGCCCGCCGAACTGGTGGCAGCTGAAAGGAAGGATGAACAGTAGCGAAAACCGGTGCCCCGTACCCCATCGTGGAGAACTCCCTTCCCACGGTGGGGAATACGGCGTGCGCGCGGTATGCGTCGTGCCCCCAGAATGGGACCTCGATTCCACGGTGGGCGAGAGGTATCCATGCCGGACCAACCCAGCACATCCGACCGCCGCCGCCCCAATCCCTGGGCCGACCGGCGTATTCGCGGCACGGAGATGCCCGCGCGGATGGCTCACCCCTGGGCGACCCGGCGGCCCGGTAAGGCCGATATCGCGCATGCGCCTGAGCGACCGATTACGCCGCCCAGTATGAAAAGAGAAGTCTCCCAGCGGTTTACGGACGCGACGGCAGCGACCGTCGATCTGTCCGAGAGTGAATTCGACGCCGCCCTGTCCTCGGGCCGCAGCGCCAGATCCCGCCCCAGTGTGCGCCGTCTCGGCGGTGGCCTGGTGGAGCTGCCCAGGGTCGAACCGATCGACCCGAAACAGGTGGTGCTGGAGAACCCGGAAGTGCCCGAACCCAAACGGTTCTGCTGGAAATGCGATCGCCCGGTCGGTCGCCGCAGCCGCGACCACCCCGCCCAGGTGAGCGGAGCGTGCGCGAATTGCCACTCGCCCTTCAATTTTCGTCCCCCGCTCGCACCCGGTGATCTGATCGCCGACCAATACGAGGTGCAGGGCTGTCTCGCGCACGGCGGTTTGGGCTGGATCTATCTGGCGGTGGACCGCAATGTGAGCGATCGGCCGGTGGTGCTCAAGGGATTACAGAATCCGCTCGATTTCGAAGCCCACGTGGTGGCCCTTGCCGAACGCCAATTCCTCTCCGAGGTAGCGCATCCCGGCATCGTCAAGATCTACAACTTCGTCAAGCACAGCACCGGCGGCGATATGCCCGACGGCTATATCGTGATGGAGTACGTCAGCGGCCGCTCGCTCAAATCACTGCTCGAACACCGCGGCGAGCGCCTGCCCGCCGCCGAGGCCATCGCGTACGTGATGGAAGTGCTTCCCGCACTGGACTATCTGCACTCGTTCGGCCTGGCCTACAACGACCTCAAGCCCGACAACATCATGGTCACCGAGGATGAGGTCAAGCTCATCGACCTCGGCGCGGTGGCCGCCATGGACTCCTTCGGCAGTCTGTACGGCACCCCCGGATATCAAGCGCCCGAGATCACCGAGACCGGCCCCACCATCGCCTCGGACATCTATTCGGTCGGGCGCACCCTGGCCGCGCTGGTGCTGGACCTGGGCCGCGATGAGAAGGGCAACCATCTGCCCGGCATCCCCGATCCGATGGATCGTGAAGTGCTGCGCCGCTATCCGGCGCTGTATCGCCTGCTCTGCCGCGCCGTCGCCAAGGACCCGAATCGCCGCTTCACCTCCGCCTATGCCATGTACTGCCAGCTCGCGGGGGTGCTGCGCATGGTGCTGGCGGCAGACACCGGCACCGAGCATCCGCAGCGTTCGATCGAATTCGGTTCCATGCGAGCGGATTTCGGCGTCCAGACGCTCATCGCCCGCACCGACGGCATGGTGAACGGCGATATCGAGACCTCCCGGGTCGATCCGGGCGATATCGCCGCGGCGCTACCGGTGCCGCTCATCGACAGCGAGGACCCGTCGGCGAACCTGCTGTCCGGACTGCTGCACAGCGAACCCCGGCACGCCCTGGATGCCCTGCACCGCATGCACAGTCGCATTCTGTCGGGTGTTATCGCCGCACCCGATTCCTACGAGCTCGAGGGCGCCCTGACCGCCGTACGGGCCCATCTCGACCTCGGCCACACCCTGCCCGCCTGTGAGCTGCTCGCCGAACTGCTGCCCCGGTACGCCCAGGACTGGCGCATCGAATGGTTCGTCGGGGTGGCGGCGCTGCTGGACCGGCACCCCGATCGCGCGTACCGGCATTTCGAGACCGTCGCGGCGTTGCTGCCGGGCGAGATCGCACCGCTGCTGGCGCTGGCCGCCAGCGCGGAACTGGCCGTGGAAACCGAGTCCGCCGTTGCCGATCCACAGCGATGGCGTACGGCGGCGCTGGAGTACTACCGCACGGTGTGGCAGGTCAATCACGGCGTGATCAGCGCGGCGGTCGGACTGGCCCGGCGACTCGTGGCGGACGGAGCGACACTGGGTGCGGTCGAAATACTGGACCAGGTGCCGGAGTCCTCGCGGCATTTCACCGTGACCAGGCTGACCGGCTGCCTGCTGCTGGTCTCGCGTCCGGTCGCCGAGATCACCGATACCGATCTGGACACCGCCGCCGCCCGGCTCGAGGAGTTGGCCGACGAGCCCCGCACCGCACAGCTGCGGGTGATCGTGATCGGCGCGGCGCTGGAATGCCTACGCGGCGGCGGCCGTCCGGAACGCCCGGCGGTCATGATTCTCGGATTCCCGATGACCGAGGAAGGCTTGCGAATGGGTCTGGAGTCGAGCCTGCGTGATCTGGCGCGCACGGTCGCCGATCGCTTCCATCGCTATCGATTGGTGGATCTGGCCAACCATATTCGGCCGCACACCCGCTGGTAGCGGTGTCATCGCCGGCGCTTGGCGAGCAGCAGCAGCGCCGGGATCACGCCGAACAGCAATAGCCACAGCACATTTCCCAGTACCAGCCAGCACACGGTCGCCGCGATCGCGACCGCACCGGCCCGCACCACCATCCCGGGGATCGGGCCGACCTCCGATCCGGGCACCAGTGCGGGGGCCGCGGGCAGATCGGCGAAGGTCTGGGCCAGCTCCCGCCGGGTGTCCGCGGCCCATACCGCGGTGCTGCGTTCCTCGAACTCGGGTGCGGTCAGGCGGCCGCCGCTGAAGTGCCGGGACAGTTCCCCCAGGGCGCGCTCGCGTTCGTCCTCGCTCACCCGGGTGTGCGACGATTCGTTCATCGAGTCAGGATAGAGCCGGTTCGCCCCCGCATCGCCGGACCAATTGCCAACGGCGGGAAGAGATTCCATCGTCCATCAGGGTCGACGCTGGAACCGCCCCGCCGACGCGGGCAGCGGGGGTAACCCGCCGCCGAACGGCGCATCGATCGGCGCGACACCAGGCATAGGACCCGCACCGCCTCGATGTGGTTTCCTTTAGATATGACAGGAGGGCCCGAATACACGATCGACGAGCTCGCGCGTGCTGCCGACAGCACCGTGCGCAGCGTCCGCGTGTATCACGAGAGGGGGGTTCTCCCGCCGCCGGAGGTGCGCGGGAGAACGGGCTATTACGGGGCGGAACATCTCAATCGAGTCCGCACCATCAGCCGATTGCTTGATCGTGGCATCAAACTCAATGGAATCAAGGAATTGCTGGCGGCCTTCGACCGCGGCGATGATCTGGGTGATCTGCTCGGCGTGCCCGAGTCCGATCAGCTGCCCCGCGAGGTCGGGGACGATCAGGCCGTGGTCACCGCCACCGATCTGCAACAGCGCTTCGCCGAGGTGCCGAACGGATTCGCCCGGGTGGTGACCGCCGGGGTGTTCGAACCGGTGGATGCCACCACCTACCGGATCGCCGACGCCGATCTCGCGAGTCTGCTGGACCGGCTCGAACTCGCCGGGGTGCCGATCGCGGCCGGGCTCGGCGAAGTCGAGCGGCTCAAGGCCGATTGCGATCGAATCGCGCGCCGCGTGGTGGATCTGGTGCGCGAACACGCCTGGGGGGCATTCTCGAATTCGGACAGAACCGCGGCGGACATCGCCGATTTCAGTGCCCGCGTCGATACATTGCGGGTGGTCCCCGGCCATACCGCGCCGGGTCTGCTGAACCGTCTCATCGATCGTCAACTCGCCCAGGATGTCGAGATCAGCGCGGTGCTGAACCCCGATTCCTGACGGTCGTCTGCTTCCCACGTCTGGCTACACGCGGCCCTAATGTGCCGTTAGTCATCGGTACATTAGCGATGTCAGCGACAGAGCCGCAGCACGGGTACATCTCGGCGCGGAGCGGCAGACGGTAATGGAGACATCGATGTTCACGAGCACTACGCGCCCTCGGACCACTGTTCACAATCCCCGGATCGGACGGCGCGCCCGCGTGCTGTCCGCCGCCCTGGCCGCCTTCGGCGCGCTCACCTTCGGAATGGCCACCACCCCCGCGCAGGCACAGGCTTCGCGAGTGCCCTGCCTTTGGGACGGCGCGGGCTACATGCAGGGCGGCACGCTCTATGCCGGCGGCTCGGCATTCACCTGCGGCGCAGACGCTTTCGGTGCGGCGCGGTGGTTCCGCGGTCCGACCGGCGGGCATCGCGGCGATACGGTCTTCAGCCCGGGGACCGGTAATCCAGTGGGGCAGTTCAGCCCCGGGGCTCGCCAGCCCGGTAGTGCCTACAACGACTACTGCGTCGGCAACCAGCTCATCCCGGGCACCGACGACGTCTATGAACTGTTCGTGGTCGGCGGCACCATCATGTGGAAGGCGGTCGGCCCGATCTCGGACTGGGTCTTCGACTCCCCGGTCGTCCGCCCCGCGGCAACGTGGCGTTCCTCGAGCATGTGTTACGACGGCGTACTCAGCTGAACACACGAAAAGGCCCTTACCGGAATCGATTCCGGTAAGGGCCTTTTCGTGTGTTCACTTGCCGCGGACAACAGGCACGCGGGTGTTGGACTGCGCGTCGTCGCTGTGGCCGTTGTCCCAGGGCGCGTCGCCGGCGCCGGGGGCCTGGTCACGGTCGCTGCCGCGGCGGTTGTCCGTGGTGTCGCCGCCGTTGTCCTGCTCGTCGATGCGGCGACCCTGAGTGTTGCCGGTGCCGAGGTTCCGGCCGTCGAGGCTGCGATTGTCGGCACCCGCGCTGGCCTGGGGGCCGCGGCCGTAGCGGCCGCCGGTCTCCTTGCCGCCGCTGTTCTTGCCGCCGCCGGAGTGGTCGCTGTCATGGCTGCCGCCCGCGTGGACCAGCAGGTTCGCCGGTGCGGCGGTCGCGGAGGCCGCGGTCATGACCGGGACCACGGCCACCGAGGCGGCGAGCAGGGAGGAGGCGACGATCTTGCGGATGGTGGGGACGCTCATCACTGGTTCCTTCTAATGTGCCGTTAGATAGCGTTACATCAACTAGTGTTCCACTAAGTGACTTGGCCAGTGTTCCCCTGAATGAGAAGCGCGAAATCGAGTCCGGAAACGCCGAACGCCGGGTCTGCCGCTGGTGCGGCAGACCCGGCGTTCGCGGGCGGATCAGCTGAGCGTTACGCGGGCCGACGGGCCCGCCACGCTGGTCGGGTTGTGGTTCAGCAGCTTCCGAACGAGCCGCTGCATACGCGCGGCGGCAGGAACGGGCGACCGTGGCGGTAGTCGCGCGGGCCGTCCCAGGAGGGCGGGAACATGCCCGGGAACGGCGCGCCGGGCAGGCGGCCGGTCCAATCGGACATATCGCGCTCCCAGTTGTTATTGCGCGGGTAGCCGTCGTTGCGCGGCCAGCCGTCGTTGCGGTGATGCGGGCGCTCCACCGCGATCGAGGTGCCCGGATCGATGGGCTCGGCGGAGGCCGCGACATCCAGTGCGGCGATCGGCAGCACGGCCAGCGCGGTAATTACGCACGCCCGTGCGGCGGTGCGGCGCAGAGCCGGTATTTTCGTGTCTGACATGGGGTTTCCCTTCTTATCGGACCGGTGCCGCGTAGGCGGCCCGGCTACTTATCGAGGTGGTTCGTCGCCCAAGACCGCGCCCTCGCGACGAGGGTCGGCGCCGCCGATCCAGCCGCGCCCGTCGCGAGCCAGCGCGGACGCACCGCTCGATTGCGGCGCGACCGAGACCTGATGGCCGAGCTCGCGCAATCGCCGCACGAGCGCGTCATGGTCGCCGTTCGAGGTGGCATCGACAGCGGGATGCTCCCCGCCGACATTGGTGGTACCGGTATTGGCCGCGCCGAAATCGATCATCGAAACCGCCTGCTGCGGATCCAAACCCCAATCAAGCATGGCCACAAGGGTTTTCACCACGAACTGGATGATGACCGCACCGCCCGGCGAACCCGCCACATGGCTGAGTGGACCGCGCGAACCGTCTGCCGCGCGATCGAAGACCAATGTCGGAGCCATAGAGCTGCGTGGCCGCTTACCCGCCTCGAGCCGATTGGCCACGGGTACACCGGCGGCGTCCAACGGTTCGGCGGCGAAGTCGGTGAGTTGGTTGTTCAGCACGAAGCCGTCGACGAGATGGAATGCGCCGAAGGCGGATTCGACCGTCGTGGTCATACTCGCGGCATTGCCGTAGCTGTCGACGATGCTGATATGGCTGGTGCCGTGCTCGATCTGCGGGGTGCCATTGCCGACCGGGACCGGGCCGAAGTCCCCGGGCTGGGCGGTGCCCATACTGTGTGCGGGATCGATCAGCGCCGCGCGCCGCGTCAGATAGGCCGGGTCGATCAGCGTTCGGGGTGAATTGCCGGGCGGGGCAACAAAATCCGGATCGGCGAGGTACTTGTCGCGGTCGGCGTAGGCGAGTCGCTCGGCCTCGGAGATCACATGGACGGCGGTGGCGGTGGGCTTACCGCCATCGCGGTCGGCCTCGGTGTCTCCGCCGGTGTGTTCGGGTTTCACCGCGGCCATATCGGTGGTCGCGAGCATGCCCAGTACCTGCGCCACGGCGGTGCCACCCGAGGACGGCGCGGGCATTCCGCAGACTTCATGGGTGCGATACGGCGCGCACAGCGCGGTGCGCTTCTTGGCCTGGTACGCGGCCAGATCCGCCGTCGTGGTCAGCCCGGGGGTGCGCCCGCCCGAGGCATCGGCGATCGCGGCCGCGATATCGGCGGCGATCGCCCCGGTGTAGAAGGCGTTCACACCCTCCGAGGCGATTGCCGAAAGAGTCTTGGCCATAGCGGGATTGGTAAGAGTCGTGCCCGCGCGCTTGGGGCTGCCATCCGGCTCGAGGAAGTAGGCACGGGATCCGGGATCCTTGGCGAGATCGGCGGCCGATTCGGTGATCTGGGCAGCCATCCGGGGGCTGATCTTGAACCCCCGGTCGGCGAGATCGACAGCGGGAGTCATCAATTCACGCCACGGCTGCCGACCATGCTCGCGCTGGGCGAGTTCGAGCAGCCGCAGCACCCCCGGCGTGCCGATCGATCGGCCGCTGGCCCGCGTATTCGGCTGCGGCGCAGCGTGATCGGTGTCGCTGACCCAGCGCAGATAGTCCGGCGTCGCGGCGGCGGGAGCGGTCTCGCGGCCGTCATAGGCGTCAACACTCTTGGTGGCGGCGTCGTAGTAGAGCAGGAATGCGCCGCCGCCGATACCGGTGGCCTGCGGCTCCACCAGCCCGAGCACGGTTTGCGCGACGACGAGCGCGTCCGCCGCGGTGCCGCCGTCGCGCAGCACCGCGCATGCCGCCTCGGTGGCGACGGGATTCGCGGTGGCGACCGCGAAGGTGCCGGTGCGTATCGGTGTCATCCCCGTGCGGTAGCCGGTGGCGACCTCGGGGTGCAGGGATAGATCGGTAGTGGCGGAACCGGCCGCGGTGGCGGCCGTATGCGGAGTCCCGTTGGGGGCGGTGGTGCAGGATGCCGGACGCTGGTCGTTATCGGACGAGCAGGCGGTGAGCAATCCGGTCAGCAGCAGTGGGGCGACACAGGTGGCGCCCCAGGCTCGCGTTCGTGTGCGCCTCATGTCTTCGGACCCTATCGGTGTGGCCACCACTGGGAAGAGGACGTGACATGCACTTCAAGCGATGAAATGCTTTCTCACACATGGGGATCCGCTGAGTGGGTACTTGCCACCGGAGGGAAGTCCACCCGGTCATGTCGATGCGATACTCCTGGTATGACTCGAACTCGCCGTGTTCGTGGGCGGGCCGGCACCGCACCGCGACCGACGCGTGGTGCGGTGTCGGTGCCACGGCTAGTTTCGAGCACACTTGCGATAGGCATCCGGCGTCTGTCCGGTCCAGCGTCGGAAGGCTCGGCCCATGGCGCGATGATCGCTGTAGCCGAGCTGCCCGGCGATCGAGCCCACCGGCAACTCGGTATCGAGCAGCAGTCGCACGGCGCGCTCATGCCGAACCGCCTCGATTTCCGCGCGCCCGCTGGTGCCCTGTTCGGCGAGCCGGCGTTGCAGCGTGCGGGAGCTCATCGAAAGTCGCTGTGCCACTTCATCGAGAATGGTGCCGGTGGCCGGTCCGGTGCTGAGCACCGTGAGCAGCACCTCACGGAAGTTCTCCAGCCAGCTGCGCGCGGGTCGCGCGGTGTCCATGATCGAGCGGGCGTACACCCGCATGATGCGGCTCAGTTCGGGATCACCCGACTGTGTCGACCCGGACCGGTCGGGGTCGAGAAAAGTCAGGGTGTCCGCGTCCTGATCGAAATGGATATTGCCGGTGCCGAATTCGTCGACGAGATAGCCGTGCCGCTTGGGCGGGCGATGCGCGAATCCGACCCGCACCGGTATAGCGGCGGCGCCGCGCGCCTCACGCGCGCGGCGCAACAGCAGCGCCAGCGCGAACTCACTGATCTCCCAGTCCACGGCCTCGGAGTACCTGGCACCGTAGTATCCGACGGTCAGGCGCGGTCCGTCCGGCATGACACTGAGCACCAGCGCCGGGTCGGCGACCGTCGAAAGATATTGCGCGGCATCTACGAATCCCTCGGCCAAGGTCGGCGCGCTGGTGAGCAGGTAGTCCCATACGTGCAGACGGCCGACATCGGCCAAACGGGCGGCCTGCAGACCGACGCCGGGTCCGCCGCTGGCATGGAGGATCTCCCACAGCCGATGCTGTGCGCTCGTCGGAACGCGATCGAGGTTGTCCTGCCCCGCGGCGAGGTCGCTGATGAAAGCGGTCTCGTGCGGTGACACACCGACGCGGGCGGCCACATCGAGTACCAGCGTGGTCAGGCGCGCGGACACCGTATCGGCAAGTGCGGTGGGCGGCTGGGGAATTGGCTCGGACCAGCACTGCGGTGTCACCCGGGGCATCGGTGTCGCGTTGTCCATGGCTTCCTTCCGGAGTGCTCGGCGCACGAGGTCGCTCGGATTCAGTTGGCTCGCCGGAACGCGTCCGGGGTTTGCCCGGTCCAGCGGTGGAACGCCCGGCGCAGCGCGCGCTGGTTGCGGTAGCCCACCCGGCCGGCGATCGACTGCATCGGCAATCGGGTGTCCCGCAACAGATGCGTGGCCTGCTGACATCGCACCGTTTCCAGTTCGCGCCGCCACGAGGTGCCGTGATCGGCGAGCCGTCGTTGCAGGGTACGCGGGCTCAGCGCGAGCCGCTGGGCGACGACTTCTATTTCCGCGCTTTGTCTTTCGGCCAGCGTGGCGGTGATCTCCGCGCGCAGCGTGTCCTCCCAGGTCGGTGCGGGCCGGGCGGTGTCGATGATGAGCTGGGCGTAGCGCAGCAGGATATGGCGCAATTCGGGATCGTAGGGACGGCCGTCCCGCGCGCGCTCGGCATCGGGCAGCGTCACCGCGGTGCGAGGTTGATCGAAATGAATATTGCCGGTGCCGAACGTTTCGATGAGATAGCTCGGATCGGGCGGTGCGGGATGCGCGAAATCGACCCGAATCGGCGCGGCGGCGCTACCGGCGAAGGCGCGCGCCCGATGCACCAGCACGGCCATCGAGAATTCATTCACCACTGGAGCAATGACGTCGCTGTATGGCCTGCCCCGGAATTCGGCGATGAACTGCCCATCGAGCATGGTGACCACGAGCGCGGTGTCGGGATCCGCCATGACCGAGGCGAATCGCGCCGCATCGGAGAAGCCCTCGGCCAGACTCGACGCTCCGCTGATGAGATAGTCCCAAATGTGCAGCCGTCCCGGTCGGGCCACCTCCGCGACTCGCACCCCCGCCCCGATTCCATCTGCGGCACTTATCAATTCCCACAATCGCAGCAACGCCGTCGAGGGGATGCGGAGGAAGTCATCGCCGAGTAGTTCCGCTCCGAGCCCGGCTATCGCGGCGATATCCCCATCGGATACTCCGACCTGCACGGCTGCCTCCAGCACCCATCGCGTGAGGTGCGACGAAACGGTGCCTTCGATCTCGGACAAGGAGTGCTCCCGTGGTTGCGCGCGAAAGGTGGTTCCGATCAGCCTGCTTTCCGTCGCGCTCGGGAACAACATCGAATCTCTACACGAACGATCACTATTGCTAATCAACGAATCCTGCGAACGCACGATTGCGTGTCTCAGAGCTGATCCAGCGTGCCCAATTCACGGACGACATCGGCGAATGCCCGGATCGGTTCGGTCTCGAAGTCGCTGCGCCACACCGGCGCCCACCGTACTCGATGCGAATCGGCAATGGGCACATAGGCGACGCCGGGCCGATTGTAGTAACGGGCGATATGGCTCATGCCGCTGGTGAAGGTGCCCGAGGTGCTGGCGGTGGTGAGAATGTCCTCGAGCGTCGAGATCGGCGTGACGCGGTCGATGGGCCGCCCGCGCGGGGTATAGAACGGGCTCACCGCGTCCTCCCAATAGTCCGGCATCGGATCACTGGGCGCGAAAACCCCGCGATCCCCGAACACCTCCATCGACACGTATTTCTCACCGGCCAGTTCGTGATCGACCGGCATGATGGCCACCATCGGCTCGGCGGACATGATCGGGCCGACCGTCAAGCCGGGCTCGTCCACGGGCACCCAGGCGACGACGATATCGGCCTCCCCACGGTGCAGCGGACCGAATTGATCGCTGAACTCGCTACTGCGCACCCGCAATTCCCACATCGGATGGCGTCTGCGAAAGGTCTCCCAGAACGGCCGGTAGTCATAGGCGTTGTAACCGATCATCGAGACCCGCAGCGTCCCGGAGATCCCCGCCGCGGCCTGCCGGGCATGTTCGACAGCCGAAATCACGTCCCGATACGCGGGTTTCAACTCGGCGACCAGCTGATGCCCCAGCGGAGTGAGCTGCACACTGCGAGGGTTCGACCGATCGACCAGCAACCCGCCGATCCGGCGCTCCTGACTCTTGATGGACTGGCTCACCCGCGCCGTCGAAAGATACAGTCGCTGAGCGGCTTTGCCGAAATGCAGCTCCTCGGCCAGGGTCAGGAAGATCTCGATATCCCGCAACTCCACGCTGATCCTCCTGACGGCAGATACGACATCGCCTTCCGATTCTCAAGAGTGAATCCGGCCGGTCTATTTCCGAGCTTCCCGAAGCTGGGAAGGCGCCGCGCCCCCGACTGGCTAGGCTGCGGGAGGGTAAGTGGCCGAGGAAGGTGAATGATGGTTGCCTCGTTGGACCTACCAGCCGCCGGTGCCGACGTGAAGCTCAACCGCGTCTCGCAGGCACCGATGCTGAACGATTTCATCAGCACCACCGAGCAGGTCATGCAACTGCTGCTGGACACCCTCGGCAAAGGTACCGCCCAGCAACTTACCGCCAAGGCATTGAACGAGGCGACCGGGCAGTCCGCGGGCAACGGTGCCGCCGCGACGCAGTACCACGCGACCGATACCCAACTATCGCAATACAAATCCGATCTCAACACGCTCGACACCCACATCGCCGACATCGCGCAGAAGTCCGCCGGTATCACCGACAAGACGCGCGCCGAGGTGAAGGCGTTGCGCGATACGATCAACGGCATCATCGGCGGCGTGCCCGCAAAGCCCAGCGTACAAGCGCAATTGGGTGCCATCGATCAGATCGACAACGCCGTGGGTAAGGCCGAGGACGCCGTGGTGCAGGCCTGGGATCTGAACAACGCCCACGGTGCCACCGTGCCGCAGAGCTATCAGGGCGGCGACGGGAGTTCGTCCGGTGGCGGATCAGGCGGTTCGAGCTTCCCGGGCTTCATTCCGAGCAGCTCCGGTGGCAGCGGATCGGGCGGCGGGAGAAACAGTTACGTACCCACCAATGGCAGCGGCGGCTATAACAGCCAATACACTTCGCCGGTGAATTCCACCGGTGGTTCCACTCCGCACCGCCGCCTCAGCTCAACCGAGATTGATGCCTACATCGGCAAGGCTCTGGACGCTCTCGGCATCACCGATCCGGTCGCCCGCGCGAACTGGACCCGGGGCTACCGCGTACTGATCGAGCGTGAGTCCGGCGGCGATATCGGCTCGATCAACCTGAGTGATTCGAACGCCCGCGCCGGTACTCCGTCACAGGGCCTGACCCAGACCATTCCCGGCACATTCTCCGCCTACCACGTCGCCGGCACATCCTCGAATATCACCGACCCGCAGGCCAATATCGCCGCCAGTATGAACTACGTCATGGCCCGGTATCACGTATCGCGAGATGGTTCGAACCTGGCTGCGAACGTGCAACAGGCCGATCCCGGTCGTTCGCCGAAGGGTTATTGAACCGGCACCCGTGATCGGCTGAGGCCTCGATGGCCGCAGAGTTCTCCTCGAATCTGTCCAATGCGGCAATTGGCCTGGTACGCAAGCTCATTCAGGAAACCGAACTGGCAGTCGAGTCCCCGACCAGTGTGAGTCGACAGGTCACCTCACGCATGCGCGCCGTATGCACCGATGCTGATCGTGTCGAGCGCACCGCCGTGCGCGCGATAGCCGATTCCCAATCCCCGCGGCTGTCCGCGATTACCCACGCGAGCAATGAGGCGGGCGAGCGGTACGGCGAGACGGTGCTCGGCCCCATCCGAGATCGAGTGCCTCGCAGCGACCTTCAGGAGGCATACACCTACACCTCGGATCCGGTACTCAATCGCGTACTGCGATTCGACGATCCCGCCGCGGGGTTGAATTGGATGCGCGCCGAGAGCGAACGCTACCGACGGCTTCGCTCCCTCACCGATTCCCACCTGACCGAGCCGGACGATCTCACCCGGCTCCTGCGAAATCCGGAGCTGCTCTCATCGGATAGAGCCCTGATGGAATCGATTCTCTCCCATCCCGCTCCGACCGCCCGAGTCGAGGAGATGTTCACCAATTTCGCACACTACGACCATCTCTGGGAGGTGTTGCAGTCCAGGCCATCGCTCGCACTCATCGAGACACGCGTCGCGCGCATGGACCGGGCGGTGGCCCAGCCCCTGCCCGATTCCGTTCGCGCGGTGCGAGGTCTGGAAACGATCGACCATCTGGTCGATCAGAACGGTATTCCTATCGGTACTCGCGATCCCGCATTGCTGCGGGGAGTCGTCCAGAAGGAACGTGGCTACAGCTCGACAAGCCTGGGCGCGGCCCCGCCGGATTACTACGCCCGCGGCTACCGCCTCGAGCTGGACCTGCCCGCGGGATCACACGGACTGTGGATGGGCCAGCAGAGCCGCAACATGTACCAGCGCGAGTTGATCCTGCCCCGCGACCTGGAATACCGAATCGACGAGGTGATACCGAATCCTCCCGGTGAGCATTACGCAGGTGTCGACTACCTGTTCAGGGCAACGGTTATCCCGCCGGCCGGTGTGTGAGGCCGGATGCGCGGCGGGCCTCACCCGCGTTCGAAATCCTTTTCGCTCAAGCCTGTTTCGCGCAGCAGGCGGGCCAGGGCGTCGGCATTCACGGGCTGCTCGGGGGGCTCATCATCGTCATCTGCCTGCTGTCGAGCAATCGAAAGCGCCTCCTCGTATCCCGGGTCGCCGGGGTGGAATTCCTCGTAGCCGTCGAAGAGAACGCCGTCGGCACCGGTGCCGCCGACGCGCCGCAGGACGGTTACGCCATCCGATGCGAGAAAGGTCGGGATCGCCGCGTTATTTGAAAGATCGCTCAAAGTACTTCTCCAGTTCCCGTGCGATGCGCTGGTCACCGCAGGCGAATTTGCGTAGCTGTTTGGGACCTGCCACCCACGCCGAGAAGGCCTCGGCGAACCCCTCAACGGGGGTGTTGGCATAGTCCCACCACTTGGGATGGTTCCCGATCGATTGGAGTATGTCGGCGTGTAAGCTCAGCCACTCCTTCTGCTTGCTGAGTCGGTTTCCACCGATTGAATACGAGGCGTCAGCGGCATGGCCGAACTCATGCCAGAGCACCCCGCCCTTGAACGCGTCCGACAGGTATTTCGTGTCGATGTACAGGCGTCGTGAACCGGGCGTGAACAGTCCGGCGACGTTGTTCCACGTGACATGATCGTTGGGGCCGTCAGGCTGGGCCTTGACCAGAGCCTCCAAACCAGGCATGTCCTTCACTCGCATTTGCCCGATCACGATGCCGCCGTCGGGCATCGCGTTGAGGTAATCGCTCACATGTTGGAACACGTGATCGGGAATCTGCGCCAGTAGTTTCAGCGCCGTAAGACTCTCGGGCAGTGAGTCGAGCATGTTCACGAACGGCCCGCCCTCGGGCGGAGGGAAACTGACAGTGAAATCGTATGTGCCGCCGAGTGATACCGCATCACCCGTCTGCAGGGTGACTTGCACGCCGGGCTTGATCTTCGAGCCGTTGACGGTGGTGCCGTTGGTTGATCCCTCATCTCGGATCCAGACTCGCCCGGACGGATGCACGCCGACACTTGCATGTCGGCCCGAGATCTGATTCCTGTTCGGCAGATCAGCCGGTATGCGCGAATCGTTGCGGCCCAACAGCGTCGGTTCGCCGCCGCGAGGAATCTCCAGTGATAGCCCACCGTGAGGGTTGTTGAGCAGCACCGGAGTTGGCCCGGGGCCGACCGCACCGAATTCGTCGCCGGCATACTGTGCAGAGCCGATCCATTCGCCCAGCCGAATACGGTCTCCGGGTCTGATCTGAACCGGTCCGCCATCGGGGTCGACCCTTCGGTTCTCCACCCAGGTCCCGTGGGTGGAGTGCTCATCACGAATCCACAGGTTGCCCTGCAGGTCTCGCAGCACGGTGGCGTGCTTGCGGGACACGCTGGTATCGGTGAGGTGTTCCGCCAGAGGCGATTCGGAACCACGGCCGATGGGAATCTGCTCGCCCGGCAACAACCTGAGTGGGGGAATATCAGGGTTGTCGAACAACCGCAGCTCCACGGGCGTCTCCGGACCGGACCGGAATTTGGCGGGTACACCGCCGAAGTCGATCGTGTCGTTCGGATTCAGATAGATCTTCTCGTTGGAAACTATGGTCTCGCCATTGATCTTCGTCCCGACCCAACCGTCTGGTTTCGGGTCGCGAATCCATACCCGCCCATCGTGATCACGTCCCACGAAGACCTCATAGACGTTGATGGGAACACCGTCACTGCGCACGACTACGGCATCGCCCCGGAGATTGCTGACGTTGATCGACTTTTCCTGCCCGGGTGCCAGGTGGATCGGGTCACGGCGCCCATGTCCGAGGAAGTTCAGGGCGGCAGGCTGATGGTTCCCGGGCACGATGGGATCGACCCGTGCGGTGCCGAAGAATTCGGAACCTATTCGAATGCCGTCACTGGCGGCCAGCGTCACCTTCTGTCCCGGGGCGATTCGGTCGCCGTTGATCCATACACCCGGGGACCCGTCATGGTCGCGTATCCATACCCGTCCATCTCGATCAAGCCCGAGCGTGGCATGACGGGGATCGACTCCCGAGGCTCGTCCCAACTGCGCTGCGAACGGGGACGATGGATCGGTGCCGATCGGGACCGTCTGCCCCGGCTCGATCCGGACAGGCACCGCCTCTGGTCCGGACCCGAGCACGAACCGGACCGGGGGAGCTTCCACCGCCCCGTCCGCCGGGATGAACTGTGCCTCGCTTCGGAAGCCTCCCAGTTGCACGGCGTCGCCGGGCCGCAAGGTGTGTTGCTCGCCCGGAGTGAGCAATTCGCCGTTGATCCGAGTTCCGTTGGAGGAGTTGCTGTCCTGAATCCACACTCGGCCGTCCTGATCCATGCCCAGCTTCAGATGTTCGCGGGAAACGGTGGCGCGACCGGCCGCATCGGGCGGCAGCGCCTCACGGCCGACATCGACGGTCCCCCCGCGATGCACCCGCACAGGCGGGATATCGGCACCCAGGCGCACCTCGGCCAGCTGTCGCTGAAAGTTCAATCCCAGGTCGAACTCGTGCCCCAGCTTCAAGCCTTGGCCGTCGAAAACGCGCACCCATCGATTGGCGACGATCTGCTTGCCATCGATGAAAGTGCCGTTCAGAGAACCGTTGTCGCGCAGGAATACATGGCCTCGGTCATCGACGCGGATCGTTCCGTGTGAGCGTGAGACGCCATCGGTCGCCATATGCTCGAGCAGTGCACCGGTGCCTCGACCAAGCACGTACTCCTGGCCGGGAATGAGCCGCAACGGCAGCCGAGCGCCGTCCGGCCCGGTCAATGTCACATCGACGTGGCCTTCCGGGTGGCGGTAGAACACGGTGTTTCCGGGCGCGGCCGGACTCGGGAGCGGATCGTGTTCTGATCCGTGCGTATTGGACTCCGGTGCGATACGTGGTTGTGGCCGGGTCGGTGGATCGGCCGTGTAGTCGTGCGTCGGGTCGTGCGGGACTGATTCGGGATGCGGTGGGCGCTCGCCGGGTAAGCCTTCCGCGTCGAGGTGCCTGGGGGGCCGTCCGGAGTCGACTGCGTCGACTCGCGGGTGAACCCCCGCCCGCAGCGAGTTCGTCGCCCCGCCGAGGAACCCACCGGCGAAGCCGGTCACCGCGGCCGTGCGCGCGATCTTGAACAGATCGCCCAGACTGTGAATCTCGTTGTGGCGGATGATTACCGACGGAATCGCGCCGGCCAGCCCGCCGGCCACACCACCGGCACCGCCAATCACGATGGTGCCGCCCATATGCGCGACGACCCGGCCGAGATCGGAAGTGGCTCGACCGCCGATTCCACGGAGCACGGACGGTGCGAGTCGGCGTCCGACCTCTGCGCCCGCGATGCCACCCACCAGACCGCCCAGCGCCAGTTCCCCGAAAGAGACGAAGTCGAAACCGTCGCGCACGTTGTCGGCGATGTCCCACACCTGTGCGGCCACACTCGTAACCGCACCGGTTCCGGCACCGATCTTCGCCGCGTGCAGCGCACCGTGCAAAGCGGCTCGGCGTGCGGTGCCCGCTGCCGCTTGTTCGGCGACTTCCGAGGCGAATGCCCTGGCCGCGGCGCGCATTTCGGCCTCCGCCGCAACGCGGTCGGATAGAGCTTTCATTCCTCCGCCCTGGAAGAACAGCAGCATGTCGTAGCTGAGCTGGGCGCCCAGTACGATCCCGGTGACGATGAGCAGATGCTGCAGTTGCACAGTGGAATTGGCGGTTGCGTGGCACTGCTGCCCCAGGGCCTCGCAGACCGCGGCCTTATCGCGCAGCGCCTGCTCGGTGGCGCGATAGCGCTCGGCCAGCCCGGCAGTGGTCGCGCCCTGGACGGTGCTCAGGACTCTGATCGCTTGCGCCGCATGGTGATCAGCGCTTCTGATCAGCTCCAGGTGTGCTTCGATGAGCGCATCGCCGATGCGGCGCAATGGTTCCGGCTTTGTTTCGGGCCAGTGTCCGAGGACCATGGTGCGCAGGGCCGATGGCACTTCGGCCAATAGACCAATCGCATCCATCGCAGTCCTCCCGGCCACTTACCATGCCTGGGCGTCATCTAATTACGGCCGGACGAACATCTATTCCCAATTCCGGGAATAGATGTCGCGCGGCCGCCCGGGACGCGTGCGAGGATGCTGTCCAACTGAGTCTGCGGCGGTCTCCACCGCACCAAACCCCCCATGGGTGCAGGGAGAATGGCGTGAGCGAGAAGTTCTCTGCCGACCTGGACGAGATGCGGGCGCGCGCGCCCGAGGTCGATCGCACAGCCGAGGACGTCGCCGCCACGGTGCAGGCGCTGCGCACCTCGCTGGCCGCTGAGGGTGAGCCCTGGGGAGCCGATGAGGCCGGACGAGCCTTCGCCAGTTCGTATCTGCCCGATTATCAACGGACCATGGCCGACCTCGACGCACTGGTTCGCATGCTGCGTCAGGGCGGCGGGGATCTGCATCGGCTCGCGAATGGCTTCGAAGCGGCCGACGCGCGGGCCGCACGGCGAATCACCAATGCCGCGAACATGACCGAGCCCGGCTTCCAGCCGATACCGGCGGCAAACAACGATCCGGCCGGAACCACCGATGCGGTCACCCCCACCGTGCGCACGGCAACTCGGACTCCCCCGGCCGGGAACATACCTGAATCGGCCGGTCCGGTACCGGGTTCGGCGGCACCGGTACCGGGCGCCTTCTCGAGCCGTGAAGCGGGTCCGGATGTTGTCACGTCGGCAACTCAGCGTCCGGCGACAGCGGACCCTTCCGGGACGACTCCGGACGCCAATGCCACCCCGGACACCAATTCCGCCGCGCCCACAGATCCGTCCCGGACCGGAGATTCGGGCGTGCCGGGCGCGAATGGGCAACCCGAGGGGCCGGCACCTTCCGAACCCGTTGGGCCCGTGCTGAATCCGGGCGCCGGAACCGTCACGCCACCGAGCCCGGCAGCGCAGCCCGCGAGCACACCGTGGTCCCGCACTGGAGTGTCTGCGAATCGGCTATCGACCGGAACATCGTCGGCCGCTCGGCCGGCGCCGTCGAACGCCGCGGCGCCACCTCGCGTGAGCGCCCCAGCCTCCCGCACCGGCGCGCCTGGTTCACCGCCGCGCCAGCCAGTCAGGCCGAGTGCGTCCGGGAAGGATAAGAAGCGGGACCGCAAGACCACCGTGCCGGGAACCGATGAATCACTTGCGGTGCGGCTGACACGCGAGCTCGCCAAGAAGTATGGTGTCCGAGCCTTCGGCTTCGACACTCCCGGCATCCCGGATGAGGTGCTGCTCGAACTCGTCGCCGCCGTTGATGAGGTGCTGCCGCACAATCCGGGCATGGCGCTGGGCGAGATCGGCATCCGGGCGCTTTCCGCCGGTGCGCTCACCCGTCTCGAATGGGACGCGATATCGGGAACAGCTCGAATATCGTTGGCGGTGCGCGCTGCCAGCGATCGCACATACCTCGAGAGCGTCGTCGCCGCGGACGAACGCCTGCAGGCACTCGGGCAGACCAGACGCCCTGTCTTCGCCTGCGTCATGCGAGAACTCGGCAGGGTCCGCGAGGGGGTCGATAGCGGGGGAGTTTCCCATCGCTGACCACCGTTGGGAATAGCGGTCCACCGATTTCGTTCTGCCTCGGTCAGACTGACCGAGGCAGTCGATAGGCATCGTGACAGCTCGAGGAGAACGTGCCAGGCAAACTCGTCGAGCTGATGGGCGGGTCCGTTCGACGATCCAGGTCGAAGTAACGCTGGGCTATGAACAGGCGGCCGCCCGTACTCGCAAACTATCCAATGCGATCCGGCGGGCCGTACGCCGAACGGAAGAGGCCGACCATGCCGGGAGTCGGATGCTCGGTGTCGGCGGCGCCGGAACGAGGGTAAACGGGCCGGTTGACCAGGTCATCGAGATACACCGCCCGCCGTTCACTCGGAGATACTCCAACACACAAGAAATCGAGTACCGACCGAGCCAACTGCCGGTCTTCGCCGGTCCGGTTGTTCGCGAACAGATACGCCAGGGAGAAATCGGCGATTGCAGCGTGATCGCGCTTATTGGCGCTGTAGCCAAACGACGCCCGGAAGCCATTCAGCGGGCGATTCGGGATCGCGGCGATGGAACCTGCGACATCACGCTCCACAATGTCGATCCCGCCGGCTACCAGCTTTCTGCGCGGCCTACCGGGGAAACCACGACGTTCCGAGTCAGCAACGACCTGCCGCATGCTCGAGACAGTCCGCCTGGTCCGCCGATCGGAGCTCGATCTGATTCTTGTTCCTGGCCTTCACTGTTGGAGAAGGCCTTTGCGGGCGAGGACCGCGTCTGGGATTCAGCGACGCGGTCGGCGTGGAAACTCAACTGGCGGGGTCTTAAGCCAGGGGTTGACACGGGGCGCCGGCTTCAGGGACTGAGGCTGTCGTCCCCGCGCACGCCGCCGGAAGGTTATAACCGTCTCGGTGTGGGGACGTATTCCGACGATCAGGCGAACGTGCTCGCGAGACTCACCGGTGAGGAGGCTGTCGTAAAGCAACTGCCACCGAGCCACCGAGAGTTGCTCGCACAGCTCAAGAGCCAGCTCGACAACAACAAGCCGATTGTGGTGTCCAGTCGAGACACTATCGAGGGTGCGACATACCCAGATGGTATATATGCCAATCACGCATATGAAGTCGACCGAGTCATCGGCGACGAGATTGAACTGCGGAACCCTTGGGGGTACGACCATCCCGAACCCATGAGTGCCAGAGAGCTTTTGAAGTTCTACAAACCCCAATACGTCACGCTGAAGTAGGTGCCGAGTAGATGAGATTCGAAAGCAGTTCTATTACAGTCCATCTCGCCATCCCCTCGGACTGGGGCTTCGGGAACATCATCGGCGGAAAGCATCTCGCCGACGCGGACGGAGCGCGCGCGGCACGGCTGTTCCTGAAGGATCGCGACGGCGAGCGCCACCTCACCGTGCACGAGGGCGACCGGTTCGAGTTCGCCGGACAGTCGTGGTGCGTCACGACGGTGTACGAGTCGGCCGCCGGTGCCGGCAGGGGTCCGGTGGCAACGCTCACCGAGATCCCGCCGGTGGCGAGTCCGTGAGGTCTCGCCGGACCTCTCCGGACATCGGACCGTTTACACGAACACCGACTGCGCGAACTCGTGGTGTTCCACCGCATTCACGAATGCCATGAACTCCCGGTGGTCGAAGTACAGCCGGGTGTCTCCGGCGGATGCGGTGCACTCCGCGTCCGCGCTGAATTCGTAGAGCCCGTCGAATCTTCGGTTGATCACCAGGAAGCGGCTCACCGGTTCCCCGGCTCGGATCGCTTCCTGGATCACTTCGAATTGCTCGTGGTCGAAGCTCAGGCACTGTCCCGGCGGGACGTGCGGGGTGTCGACGGTGGCGGCGAGTTTGTCGTCCCAGATCAGGGTGCGCTGGTCGTCGCGGTAGACCATGACGCAGGCTTGTTGCGGGGAGCTGGAGCTGGCCTTGCGGAATTGTCCGACGGTCGGTGTCGACAGCATGGTGGATCCTTTCGAACGTGCGCCGGCGACATCGGCGGCCGCACAGCGCACCTATTTATTCGCGCTAGGGGAGGGTTCCGATAGCAGCGAAGTTGCATGGACGGGCGTAATCGGTGATGTCCACCGGTTCTTCGGGATGCCAGTCCGTGGCGTAGGTGATGCCCGGATCCGCCAATTTCCAACCGGTGAAGAAGGTTTCGAATTGGTGCCGGGAGCGCAGGGTGACGGGGGTGCTGGCGTCGCCGAAGACCGCCGCGCCCGCTGCTACCTGCTGCTTTATCTCGGTGCCCGCGTCCTCGAGGGAGACGTGGGTCATGGCGAGTTGACTGCCGGGTACCACGGCTTCCCGGAACTGCGCCAGCAGTGATGCCGGGTCGGCCGCGTCGGGAATCCAGGGCAGCACCGAGATCAGCAGCAGCCCAACCGGTTCGGAGAAGTCGATCAGGCGCTTGGTGTCGGGATGTTCGAGGATGCGCGAAGGTTCGCGCAGATCGGCGTCGACCATCGCCGTGGTCTCCAGCACGTCCTGCTGACGCAGCAGGTCGCGGGCGCGGTTGATGGCTTCCTCGTCATTGTCGACGTACACCACGCGGGTGCCGGAGGCCAGGCTCCGTGCCACCTCGTGGGTGTTGCCGCCGGTCGGCAAACCGGAACCGATATCGAGGAATTGGCGGATTCCGGAGTCGACCATATGCCGCACCGCGCGGCCCAGGAAGCTCCGATTGTGTTGCGCCCACAGGGGATAGAACGGAATCTCCTCGTACAGCCGGTGAATGAACGGCAGATCGGATTCGAAGATCACCTCGCCGGTGATCATGTGATGGTAGATGCGTGCCGGACTCGGCTTGTGCGTGTCGATGGGGCGGGGCTCGAAGTCACTGCTGGACATCGTGTTTCCTATGCAATTGGGGGTGTCATCGGACGGTGGGGCGGCTGCGCAGTCCGCGCACGAGGTGTTCCATGAACTGTCGGGAGTCGGCGGGGGACAGGGCGGTCATGGCCAATCGATTGAAGATGCGGTCGCGGATTCCGACCGCGGGTTTGTCGTCGATATAACGGATTTCGCCCTGCGCCTCCACGACCACCATCTCCAGATCGCCCGCCGCACCGGGGGAGGGCACGCGGACCAGGATGTAGCGGTCCTCCATCCCCGCGCCGGGGGCCTGGTGTGTGAAGGGCATGATCTGGATCTGGATATTGGGCCGCTGGGTGAGTTCGATGAGGTGCCCGAGCTGATCGAGCATCACGCTGTCCCCGCCGTAGGTGCGGCGCAGACAGGATTCGGACAGGATGGCGTGGAACTCGGGGGCGCCTTTTTTGAACAGGATCTGCTGCCGGGCGGACCGCGCTCGCACGTAATCCTCGACCGTCACCGCATCCGGATCGTCCGGATCCGGTTGCAGCGGTTCATGTAACGCGCGGATGTAGCTGGGATGCTGGAGCAGGCCGGGCACGATCTCGGCGCCGGTCTCGCGCAACCGGTCGGCCACATTCTCCAGATCGACCAGCAGCCGCAGTTCCTCGATATAGGCCCGCCGGTATCCGGAGTTCCAGAACCCGCGGCGATGACTGTCTTCGCGCAGGTCCAACAGGATTCGCAGATATCCCTCATCGGTGACGCCGAGTCTGCGAGCGAGCTCGCCGAGGTCTTCGGCTGTCAGATTGCCGTTGCCCGCGATGGCCGCCGCAATCCGGGATTGGCTGACTCCGATGAGTTTGCCCGCCTCGGCCTGGGTTGTCCGCGCGCGCCGCAGCATCGCGTCGATTTCCCGTCCCAATAGTACTTTTCGCGCGGTTCTTGGCATGGCTCCCCACCGTATCGGGCTGTGTCGCCTTGGGCCGCTTCAAGTTTCGCAATCCTGATTATCAGGATAGATTATCGGACACGATAATTCCGCGAACAAGCCCGAACGGGAAACCGAACCGTGACCGGCCTGCCGCGGGTAGTGATCCGGTGAAGGACGGGGCCACTCATGGACGCCACGGACCCCAGGGACCCGCACGCGGGAGCAACGACCACCTGGGGACGACGCCTACGTACCTTTCGACGCGCCCAATTGGGGCTCAGCCGTGGGGATTTCGCCGAACTGGTCAACGAGCACGCGCGCCGGTTGGGTATCAACGCCGCCTGTTCCGAACGCCATATCGCGCGCTGGGAGCTCGGCGAGGTTCGCAGACCGAACAAAACATATCGAGACCTGCTGGCCGCCGTCGGTGCACCCGAACCCGACTTCGCCCCCACCGCAACGGATTCGAATGTCAGGTCCGAGCCCGTGATGTCATGTTCGGAGGATTCCGGCAGCGGCCGCACGGAGAATTCGACCTTTCTGGAAGCCCTCGCGACCGCCGTCGTCGGCTCACCGGACATTCTGCTGCCGTGGCTGCCATCCCTGGGCGGGCCCGAGGCGGTGTTCGGCGGTACCGAACCGGACCTGGACTTCGTGCGCGTCACCACCGCGAGACTGCGCGAAATCGACCAGCGCCATGGCGGTTCCGCCATTGTGTCCGCGGCCGCGAGCCTGCTCAAATGGTCGACAACTCTGCTATCACGCTGCCGCGGCCAGGCCCGCGAGCACGCCATGCTGATCGCATCGGCCGATCTTGCCCGTCTGGCGGGCTGGGCCAGCCACGATATCGGCGACCAGCATCGCGCTCGCCAATTCGCGACCATGGCAATGGTTTTCGCGCGGCGTGCGGGCGCGGACAGCCTGGTCGCGTCAATCCTGTACGTACTGGGCCGAATCAGCCTGATCGAACGCGATCCGCGCACCGCGCTGCGCATGTTCCAGCTCGGCCAGCTCCCCGCTCAGGACGCCGCCAACGGCGGGGAATCAGCCCGCCTGTACGCCAATGAGGCATGGGCACACGCGATGATGAACGACGCCGGGCGCATGCGCCTGGCGCTGGCCCGCGCCGAGGAGGAGATCGCCCGCGTGGGCGATCTCATCGACCCGTGGACCCGGGTCTTCTTCAGCCCGGGTGAGTTCACAGGCATGCAGTCGGTGATCTACAACGAGTACGCGCTGACGGCCGACGGCAACGAGGCCGAGCAGTACACGCTCAAAGCCGTTGACAGCGCGCGTGCCTCGCTCGCCGCATACGCACCGGGTCGGCCCGCGCGCAGCCTGCTGTTCGACAACATCACCCTCGCCACCGGTGCTTTCCGGCTGCGCCAGATCGATGAGGCGGTGGAATTCGCGGGCGCCTCACTGAGTTTGACCGGTCAGGTCGACAGCGGCCGCGTCGCCGACCGGTTGGGCTGGATGCTGCGCGCGGCCACGCTGTCCTCACCTCGCTCGGACGTCCGTGATATCTGTCAGGAGATCCGGCAAACCATCGAAATGCCCTCGCACCAGCCACATTCACCGGTGGAGCACCGTCTCGCTACCGCGTAGGAGGACATCCTTCAGTAGGTCCGGGATGACATAGTCCCGCGTACATGACATTTCGAAATGTCATGGTTGTGAGGTCGATGTCCTGCGCGCGACAGGTCCGAGTTAGCAACTGACCTACCGAATGTCATTGCCGCAGAATCAATTTCCCGCTTGACTCGATATATGTGGTTCGGATACGCCCGCCTCGAGTTGCTGGCGGATGCCCCTGGTGCGGTGGCGCACGCGATCCGCGAGTATGCCGCCGACGCCGGGTTCAGTGACGGCACAGTGATTTTCGAGCCCATCGCCGCGGAAGTACTACTACGCGAGATGCTCAGCGAGATCGATCGCGGCAACCCCGCGGCACCCCTGCTGCGTCAGCTCGAACACGTCGCGCAATCGTGGAACGTCGATCTCGCACGACTATTCAATCCCTGGCCCCGCGCCGACACGCTATGGCACATCCTCGATGCTCTCGACGATTCGGTGCAGACGCACCTGATCGTGCCCAGCCGGGATCACCTGATGTCGCTTGGCCCGTCCGGCCGGGCGCTGCTGGCGCAGTTCGCCCGCGCGGGCACCGCTATCCACTATCTCGACGCTCCCCACCCGACCGAGCCGCTCGCGCGGACCGATGCCCAGGTGCACGTTCTCGTCGAATCCCGGATCGGCGCCATCCCCGCCGTGGCCCAACTCGACGCGGCCACCGAGCTTTTCCGCCTCGGCCGGATCGCGGCCATCCAATCGGTCGACATGATCTACGCGGCCCTGATCAACGATGCCATCCGCCCGGCCACGCCCGAAGCCGAATCCGCGGTGATCCGCCTGCTCGGCACGCCCAGCGGCCGACTGGTCATCGAACTCGAAGAACCTCATCCACGCGACGACGAGGTCGCCACCCGCCTGACCACCCTGTGCGAGTCCACCCATCGATTCATCGACGGCGGCCGCACCTTCACCCGCTGCACCCTGCCCCTGGAAACCTCCGCCCCGGACGTCATGACATGAGACCGAGAACCAGACCGATTATGCGCGCAGCTCCTTCCCAAGACACCAGATCCGATAGCGAACGTGCCCGCCCCACCGAGGGTTTGCTCGAATCACGCCACCTCCTGCTCGCCGTGGCCGGAACCCTGCAAGGGGGTTCGCCCCTCATTGGGTGGTCCCGCGAACTGGCCGACCTGCATGCCACCCTGCTGACCGCATCGGTGTCACCCACCCGTCGCCCCACCGGTTTCGACGCCACCGTCACCCGAGGCCGGATCAATATCCTCATCGGCCTCATAGACGACTGGTCCGCGTTCCACCTCCCACGCCCCAGTACC
This sequence comes from Nocardia sp. NPDC052001, assembly GCF_040680615.1. NCBI lineage: Bacteria > Bacillati > Actinomycetota > Actinomycetes > Mycobacteriales > Nocardiaceae > Nocardia > Nocardia sp. NPDC052001. The sequence goes on from NZ_JBFAXC010000022.1 coordinate 40,062, forward strand.
GGCCGCCGCCACACCCATTCGCTCGGCGAAGTCATCAGCCACGTCGCCGCCACCTACGCCCAAATGCAATGGACCCTGCGCCACAGCTCCAGCGCCCAGCAACAACACGACGCGGCGCTGCGCTTCGCCCAGATCCAAGAGGGCTATGCCGACCTGGTCGAGGAGATCCGCACCCTGCGCGTCGCACTTCCACTGGGCTGGAGCGGAATTCGACCGACCTGAACTCTCTGGCTAACGGCATGAGCATGTTACTGAGCAATCTCTATCGAAACGCCAGGCGGAATTGAGTCCAAGGTCGTCGAAACGCGTTCCTGGTCATTGACGCTCATCGGAATGAAGATTAAGTTAATCTCCATTCCGCCCGGAGCGGGTGCCGCTGCTCCACGGCTGTACCGATTTGCCCGTACGACCAAGGGAACCATCATGACCGCTTACCCGGAACCGCAGTACGAGGATGTTCCGAAGGGCCGTTTAGCGGTTGTTCCGGAGGTCCCCGTCGCCGCGGGCGGTAAGCCGTTGACCAATGCGCAGACGCGGATTCCGATTCCGTCGATTCATCGCTCAGAGACCAAGCGGCCGCCGCAATTGCAGGACGCGCTGGACTTCTGGCAGTTCTCCGGCGCGGCGGCCAATGTCGCCATGCAGTTGGCGCATCCGGGAGTCGGGCGCGGGGTGCTGGAGAGCAAGGTCGAATCCGGGTCGCTGATGGCGCATCCGTGGAAGCGGTTGCGTACCACCGCTTCCTACCTGGCGGTCGCGATTCTGGGCTCGCCCGAGGAGAAGGCGATATTCCGCGAGGCGGTCAATGTCGCGCATCGGCAGGTCAAGTCCGAGCCCGGTGCGAAGGTCAAGTACAACGCCTTCGATCGGAATCTGCAGCGCTGGGTCGCGGCGAGCATCTATGTCGGATTCGAGGATTCGTATCAACTGCTGCACGGCAAGATGAGTCCGGAGCAGGCCGGGGCGTTCTATTCGACATCCTCGACGCTGGGCACGACATTGCAGGTCACCGAGGATATGTGGCCCAAGACCCGCGCCGATTTCGACGTGTTCTGGAATGAGGCGTGCCAGAGCATCGCGGTCGATCCCGAAGTGCGCGCGTACATCGACGATCTGCTGCACCTGCGGATGATCCACTGGTATCTGCGGCTGATCTTCGGGGGTCTGCTGCGATTCCTCACCGCCGGCTATCTCGCGCCGCACTTTCGCGAGGCGATGGGGGTGGAGTGGACCGCGACCGATCAGCGGCGCTTCGAGCACTTGTTCGTCTTCGTCGGGTTCGTGAATCGGTTCGTGCCCAAGTTCCTGCGATTCGCGGGCACCAAGTCGATGATGCGAGATGTGCAGCGCCGCATGCGTAAACAGGCCGCGCTGATCTAGACGCACCCGCGCGCCTGGCGCACTCGATCGAGTGCGCCAGGGCGGGTGATCATGCCGAGCGCGGATAGATCTCGGCCGGTTCGGTCAGCTGCGCGGCCGCGAGTTCGCGTTCGATCGCCGTTGCCGCGTAATGCATTCCGTTGACATGCAGTTGCTCGATTCGATGCTGGACCGAATCGATTCCATAGGAGCGAACGACATCGGCGATGTCGAGCCTGTGATATGCGCCGGAGCCGAGTCCGGCGGTGGTGTAACTCGTTTCCATGTGAGCCCCCAAAAGGGAATCCCGGCAGATCCCGCACGCATCATACCTCGCTGCACGTGCATCGGCACGTGCACAGGCTTTCGAACTCGTGATGGAATAGGTTGTGGCACACTCGTGTTCGCGACACCGACGCCGACAGGAGTGGCAGTGATCGAGGACTCGAGGCAAACCTGCGCCGATGACGACCCGGGGGAGGACCCCGCACTGCTGCGCAGGGTGCTCGGAGTTCGCCTGCGAAAGCTCCGGGAAACGGCCGGGATCAGCGGCGAGACCGCCGGGCGGGCGATCCGCGCCTCGCATTCCAAGATCAGCCGACTCGAAGCCGGACGGGTGATCTTCCGTGCCAAGGACATCGACGATCTGCTGACCGCCTACGGTGTGCGTGATGCCGCCACACGTTCGGAATTCCGGCGACTGGCAGAGCGCGCCAATGCCACCGGCCGCTGGCAGGCCGGTGCGGATCTGGCCACCGCGCGACCGGACACCTATCTCGCGCTCGAGGATTCCGCGGCGCTGATCCGCTGCTACGCACCGAGTCTGCTGCCGGATCTGGTGTGGACGCCGTCCTACGCACACACCATTTTCGCCATCGCCGATCAACAGCCCGCCGCCGCCATCCAGAACCGCATCGAGCTGCTGACTCGCCGCCAGCGCCTGCTCACCCGCGCGGACGCGCCCAAGGCGTGGTTCGTCATCGAGGAGGCCGCGCTGCGCCGCCCCCTCGGCGGAGCTGCCATCTGGCAGGGCCAGGTGGACCATCTGGCCGAACTGGTTGCCCGCCCGAACATCACCGTGCAGGTGCTGCCCGATCACATCGGCGGCCCCGCGATCAGCGGCACCGCGTTCACCATGCTGCGGTTCGCCGCACCCGAACTGAGCGATCTCGCGCACTTCCCGCATCCGTCCGGCCCGCAGTTCCTGGACCGGCCCGGCGATGTGGACCGATTCAACGCGACCTGGGCCCGACTGTGCGTCTGCGCGCTGCCGCCCGATCGCACCGCCCACCTGCTCGACACTTTCCGCACCACCCGCCCGCGACACTGATCGGAATACAGCTCCCATGCCCGACGACGCTTTCGACACCCAGCTACCCACCGAGATCGACACCACCATCGCCCACGAGGCCCGCGTCTACGACTATTGGCTGGGCGGCAAGGAGAACTACCCGGCGGACCGCGCGCTCGGTGACGCCATCGCCGAGCACGTCCCGACCATCAAGACCATGGCGCGCGCCAATCGCGCCTTCCTGTCCCGCGCGGTCCGGCATCTGGTCTCCGACGCCGGGATCACCCAGTTCCTCGATATCGGCACCGGAATCCCCACGGCCGGAAACACCCACGAGGTCGCCCAGCAGCTCGATTCGAACGCGCGGGTGGTCTACGTCGACAAGGATCCGATCGTGCTGGCGCACGCTCGCGCGCTGATGGACAGCACCCCGCAGGGGCGCACCCGTTTCATCCACGCCGATCTGCATGATCCGCGCTCGATCCTGGAGCATCCGGATCTGACCGGCACGCTGGATCTGTCCGAGCCGGTTGCGATCATGCTCGTTGCCATCATGATGTACTTCGGGGACAAGGACCGTCCGCAGGATATCGTCGCCGAGCTACTGGCCGCGGTGCCGTCCGGCAGCTATCTCGTAATCACCCACCCCACAGCGGATTTCGCGCCCGAGGCGATGGCCGGCGTGGTGGGTGCGGCGGTGGCCTCGGGTATCGAGTTCCATCCGCGCAGCAAGTCCGACACCAGCGATCTGTTCGCGGGCACCACGCTCGTGGATCCGGGCCTGGTCCCGGTCGCGTCGTGGCGGCCCGATCTCACCGACCGGCCGGTGGCCGTCGGCGAGGCCGAAAGTGCTTGGTACTGGGCGGGTATCGGCCGCAAGCCCTAGCGAGACGATGACACCGACCAGGTTCTCCGGAATGTTCATCGAAGATCTGTTGCGGGAGTGGAATATTCGACCCGGTGGCGAAGTGGTGTTGAAGCATCCCTTCGCCTCGGGTGCGATCGCCGACCCGGCGCTCGTGGCCAAGCTCGGCGACATACTTTCGGCCCCGCTGTCCGCACTGGACCAAACGTTGGCGCTCGACACCGAACGTCTCAAAGCTCGTTGCTGGACAGCCGGATTCGAGGGCGAAGAGATTCACGGCATGACCGTCGGGCAGCGCACGCGTGCGGGTGTCGAGCTCCAGGTATTGCTCAGCTCGTATCCGGGTACGACGGCGTGGGGCGATCGGGTGCGGATGCTCAGTGGTGATCTATTGCCCGCGCAGTCGTGGGATCTGCCCGCGGACACCGACCGGACTGTCCTACCGCTGGATTCGAGTGAGCGGGTCGATCCTCACCTGCCATTCGACGCGACGGCGGATATCGTCTTGCACAGCCCGGTCTCGCTGCGCCCGGTCGCGGGGATCGATGATGTGCGGACCATCGTCTCGCACGCGGCGGCCGTCTACGGCGAGCGCGACACCGGCCTGCGAATGATGGCGAAGCCGAATCTGTTGAGCCTGTGGACATGTGAGATCTCTGGCATCCCGGTCGAGGCCGCCAGCCTGATTCGCGTCGATCCCGAACTTCGCGTTGAGACAATGACTCTCGCGTTTCGCCCGTGGCCAGTGGTGCGCCTATTCCGCGATCGGGCTATCGCGCGGACCCGCGATCTCATCGATCCGTCCTACTACGATCCGAACTGAAATCGACTGTCAGGCACGCGAATCCAGTGCCTGACTTAATCGATCCAGGGCATCGGCGAAGTCGTCGACGTTATCCGGGCCGACGGCCTCTTCGAGCAATTCGTTGATCACCGCGAGTGCCTGGTGTAAACCGGTCATCGCCTCACGTCCCGCCGTCGTGGGCCACAGCTCCCACGCGCGTGAATCCGCGGCGCTGGGGCGGCGTTCCACCAATCCGGCGGTCTCGAGCCGGGCCGCCATCGTGGTGATCGCCGATTCGCGCTGACCCAACTCATCGGCGAGCAGCCGCTGCGCGCAGCCGGGATTGCGCACCACGATCGCCAGTGCCGCCGCCTGCGATGTGGTGATCCCCCCGGCCACCCGGAACTGTTCATCGGCGGCCACCTTCAACCGCTGCGCGACCCTTTGCAGGTTGAAATACACGCGCCGATTGCCCGAGTGAAACTGTCTGGGGGAGTCCATGATTGACGACACTACACTAGTGAAGTATGTTTGTCCGGTATGACACGAATCATCGACGCCTGGTCACAGCAACCGAACGAGTTATTCCTGAGCCAGCCCTGGCTCGCCACCCTGCTGCGCTGGACCCGTCAGGACGGCGGTGCCCTCGCCGCCGCATCCATGACCGACGCGACGCTGGCGGCAATGGACGCCGCCGGCGTCGAACGCGCACTACTGTGCGCGTGGTCGAGCCCGCAGGGCATGCTGATCGACAATGACGAAGTCGCCGCCGCCGTGCGCGCGCATCCGGACCGCTTCGCCGGTGTGGCCGCGGTGGACCTGCGCTACCCGGTCGATGCGGTCCGCGAATTGCGCCGCGCGGTAGGCGATCTCGGCCTGGTCGCACTCCGAGTGGTGCCCTGGCTGTGGAACCTGCCCCCGGACGACCGCCGCTACTACCCGCTCTACGTCACCTGCGTAGAACTCGGCATCCCCTTCTGCACCCAGATCGGCCACACCGGCCCACTGTGCCCCTCCGAACCCGGCCGCCCCATCCCGTACCTCGACAATGTCCTGCTCGAATTCCCCGACCTCGTGGTCGTAGGCGGCCACGTCGGCTACCCATGGATCGACGAGGTCATCTCCCTGGCCACCAAATACCCCAACTTCCACGTCGACACCTCGGCCTACGCCGTGCACCGCCTCCCCGCCACCTTGATCGACTACATGCGCGGCCCCGGCCGCACCCGCGTCCTGTTCGGCACCAACTGGCCGATGCTGTCCGCGGACCGCTGCCTGCAACACATCGACAAACTCGGCCTCGACCCCGAGGCGAAAGACCTGTTCCTCGGCGGCAACGCCGCACGAATCTTCAACCTCTGACACGGGATCGGCCGCGTACACACTGACGGGGCGCGGGACCGCAGTTGTCAGATACGTCGAGTGCGGTGTTCTAACCGTTGGTGGTCGGGTCATGGTGGTGCGCGCGGACGGAAGGTTGGGGCCGACGGCGACCTGCGTCGCTATCGATGGCTCGAACAGGGTGGGACCGGAGGGCGCTGTCCAGCTCGGGCTCGTGGTTCCCGGGCTGCGGAAGTCGGATTTCGAGGCTGGCGACGTCATCGTGAGTGTTGTTGAGGGTGTGGCGGATTCGCCGCGCTGATCATGGTGAGGACGTCTGCGGTGGGGCGGACGTCGCCGAAGGATCTGTAGATCGTGTGGAGGGTGGCGTTGTGTTCGGCGTCGCGGCGGGCGGCGTTTGCGTCGGCGATCATGATTACTCGGAAGCCGAGGGTGGAGGCGTCGCGGGCGGAGGATTCGCAGCAGACGTTGGTGACGGTGCCGGTGATGAGGACCGTGTCGATGTGGCGCTGGTCGAGTAGGTGGGGCAGGGGGCTGCGGCCTGGGAAGAAGGCGCTGAAAGCGGACTTTTCGGCGAAAAGGTCCCGAGGTTCGGTGTGTAGGTCCGGCCAGATGCGGGTGTGGGCAGGGCCGGAACCGCCTGTCTTGCTGTAGGTCTCGGCCATTCGGGGGCCGAAGAAGTCGATCATTGCGGGGGTTTGGGCGGTGGTGCCGGGTATTACCCAGGCCACGGTTCCGCCCGCCGCGCGCAGTGATGCGGCCAAGCTGTTGATATTGGGCACTATCCCTCGGCAGTAGGGATTGTCGGCGACGTGGAACGGGACCATGTCGATGACGACCAGGGCGGTGGTGCGAGGTTCGATGTCGGGGTAGGCGAAGCGGCGGCCGCGGTGGGATTCCTGGCGCTCGTACTCGCGTGATGCGATGTGCCAGTTGTGTATCCGTGCCTCGGGGGTGGTGTTGTCCACAGTCGCTGAGTATCCCACCGCGTGGTGGCGATACGGCCTCTGTCACAGGGTGTTCGGAGCGCGGGTGATCTTGCCGAAATGGCCTGCCGGTGTCATGATGGCTGAAATTGGATCTAAGTTACCTGGCAGTAACTTGAGTGTTGTTGCTGTTCAGGGGCTTTCTCGAGACCGGGGGGTCGGTGTGAGTACCGCGACCATCACGTTGGGGATCATCGGAGCGCTCATCACGCTGCACTGCTGGGGCGTGCTTGGCGTCGGGTTGGCGCGGATGGTTCGGGTACTGCGTGCCGGGCAGGCGGATCGGTCGCGGTGGCGGCCGGTGGTGCCGCGGTTGAAGACCGTTTTCATTGAGGTGGCGGCACATACGCGGATGAACAAGTTCCGCACCGTTGGGTGGGCGCATTGGCTGGTGATGGTCGGGTTCCTGCTCGGGATGGTGTTCTATTTCGAGTCGTACGGGCAGACTTTCGATCCCGAGTTCGACTGGCCGATCGTGGGCCATACGTTCGGGTATCACCTGCTCGAGGAAATTTTGAGTATCGGCACCTTGCTCGGCATCGGGGCGTTGATCACTATCCGGCAGTTGAATCATCCGCGTCGCGCCGATCGATTGTCGCGGTTCGGCGGGTCGAACTTCCGGGCCGCGTACATCATCGAAACCATCGTGGTCACACACGGTTTCGGAGATGTGCTTGTCAAGGCGGGGCGGATTGCCACCTATGGCGGTGGGCATATCGCGACTGATCCGCTGACGATGCAGGTCGCGAAACTTCTGCCCGCCAGCCCGGTGCTCATCTCGAGTTTCGCCTTCGTCAAAATGCTTGCGGGAGCGGCGTTTCTGTACCTTGTCGGACGCTATCTGACCTGGGGCGTTGCCTGGCATCGACTGTCGGCGTTCGTGAATATCTACTTCAAGCGTGAACCCGACGGCGGCGTCGCACTGGGTGCGGCCAAGCCGATGATGTCCGGCGGCAAGGTGCTCGATATGGAGACCGCCGATCCGGACGTGGACGCGTTCGGTGCGGGCAAGGTCGAGGACTTCAGCTGGAAAGCGTTGCTGGACTTCACCACCTGCACCGAATGTGGTCGGTGCCAGAGCCAGTGCCCGGCCTGGAACACCGGAAAACCGTTGTCACCCAAGTTGCTCATCACCTCACTGCGCGATCACACCTATGCGAAAGCGCCGTACCTGCTCGGCGGTGATCCGGCCAAGCTCTCGGAATCCGAACGCGCGGAAGCCGAACGACCACTCGTGGGGGAGTATCAGGGCGGCGACTCCGGTGGTGTGATCGATCCCGAGGTGCTGTGGTCCTGCACGACCTGTGGTGCGTGTGTGGAGCAGTGCCCGGTCGATATCGAGCATGTCGATCACATCATCGATATGCGCCGTTACCAGGTGCTGATCGAGTCGGAGTTCCCGTCCGAGCTCGCGGGTCTGTTCAAGAACCTGGAGAACAAGGGCAATCCGTGGGGTCAGAACGCCAAGGATCGCCTGAACTGGATCAGCGAAATCGATTTCGAGGTCCCGGTTTTCGGTAAGGACGCCGATAGCTTCGACGGGTACGAGTACCTGTTCTGGGTCGGTTGTGCCGGTGCGTACGAGGATCGTGCGAAGAAGACCACCAAGGCCGTGGCCGAGTTGCTGGCCACCGCGGGTGTGAAGTTCATGGTGCTGGGTCAGGAGGAGACCTGTACCGGTGACTCGGCGCGGCGTGCGGGTAACGAGTTCCTGTTCCAGCAGTTGGCCATGCAGAACATCGCGGTGCTGGATTCGGTGTTCGAGGGTGTCGAGGCGTCCAAGAAGAAGATCGTGGTCACCTGTGCGCACTGCTTCAACGCGTTGAACAATGAGTACCCGCAGGTCGGCGGCACCTACGAGGTGGTGCACCACACGCAGCTGCTGAACCGCCTGGTGCGCTCGAAGAACCTGATCCCGGTGTCCCCGGTCGCGCAGAACCTCACCTACCACGACCCCTGCTACCTGGGCCGGCACAACAAGATCTACAACGCTCCCCGCGAATTACTCGCCGCCTCGGGTTCGGCCCTGATCGAAATGCCCCGCCACGGTGAACGTTCCATGTGCTGCGGCGCCGGCGGCGCGCGCATGTGGATGGAAGAACAACTCGGCAAACGCATCAATATCGACCGCGCCGACGAAGCCCTCGCCACCCTCTCCGCCACGCCGACCCCGGGCAAGATTGCGACCGGCTGCCCGTTCTGCCGCGTCATGCTCTCGGACGGCGTGACCGCCCGCCAGGACGGGCTCGACACCACGCAGAAAGTCGAGGTGGTCGATGTCGCCCAGCTCATGCTCGACGCCATCACCCGTATCGATCCCGCCACCCTGTCGCAGAACCTGCGGGTGGACCGGGCCTCGGAGATTCCGCGCACCGATCCCACCATGGTCACCGCCGACTCGCCCGCCCAAATCCAGAGTCCCACGGTGGATCTCAACGCCGTTGACAGACCTGCCGCAGGTCCCCTCGCGCCCCCGGCGAAGGGTCTGGCAATGAAGGGCCTCGCCAAGAAACCCGGAGCGAAGGCCCCTGGCGCCGCGACAATCCCTACCGCCAAGTCGGCCCCGGTCGCGGGTCTGGCGATGAAAGGCTCGATCAAGGCACCAGGAAAGCGAGGCTAGCGTCGCCGAGATCGCCGCAATAGCAGGACCGAGCCTCCCGCGACAGCCGAACCGGCGACGATGAGGAACCCATCGGTCGAATGGCGAAGAGACCGTTGCTGTTCGAAATCGCGCGTCACGGCATGCCCCTTCTCGGTTCGGGTGCATACCTCGGTCGATCCCATGGTGTGCCCCGAACATTGAACCGGTACCAGCGCCAGATGAATGATCCCGGCCAGCAGGAGAGCCAAGCCCACACAGATGCCGATCGTGTGGGCGATCGTCAGTGATCGTCGGGTCGGACTGGACACGTTCATTCCCCATGCTGGTCGCTTCGGTCGGCGTATTGGTACCGGAGTTTTGCGAGGCCGTCAACATTTCGATCTGTCTCCGAAATCGCCCAGCGCACTGTCATCGCCAGTCCCGTGGGTCCACGGGACTGGCGATGAGGATGATCGAGGTGCTCAGAGCGCGTTGAGGTCGACCGCTGCGGCCATCGCCTGGTATCCCGCGCCGTTGGGATGTTTGTGGTCACCGGAATCGAAAGCGGGATTGAGCTTTTCGCTGTCGAACGGGTCGGCGACCGCGGCGTTGAAGTCGGCCACGGCGTCGTACTCACCGCTGGTGCGCATCCACTCGTTGAACTCGCGAATCTTCGCCGCAGAAGTCGCCGTGTAGTACTCCGCTCCCTTCATCGGCAGCAGGGTCGCGCCGATGATCCGCACACCGGCGTCATGTGCGGCGGCGATCAGCCTGCGGTGCCCATCGATCAACTGCTGCACGGACACTTGCGGATTAGGCTTGTAGGTGGGCAGATCCACCTCGGAGAAGCCGAGGTCGTTGAGTCCGCCCAGCACGATCACGCTCTTCACATCCGGCTTGGACAGCACATCGCGCTCGAGCCGCGCGACACCGCTCTCCCCGAACCAGGCTGAATCGTGCAGGATCAGATTGCCGCCGATCCCCTCGTTGAGCACGGTGCGAGGAATGCCCGCCGCGGCGAGGCGCTGCGCGAGGTGATCCGGGTATCGGGTGTTGGTGTCGTTGACCGACCCGAATCCGTCAGTGATCGAATCACCGAAAGTTACGACAGTGGAGCGAGTTTCGGCGTCGGGTGCACCGCTGACCTGGACATCGGTGAGGTAGTACCAGGAGTGGGTGACCGCGGTGAAGGGGTCCGCCGCCGCATCGGCGACATGATCACCGTCGGCGCGATAGCTGCTGGCATACGCCTGTGAATGGAAAGTGGCCGGTCCGGTCGGGCCCGACAGATACAGGGTCACCGTGACCGAATCGAACGGTGCGAGCGGCAGATCGGCGGCATCGCTGGTCAAAGTGCCACCGGCTGAGATGTTAATGGTCCTATTGCCGTGGAAGGTCAAGTCCCGCAGTGAATTCGGATCGACAGCGGCTCCCTGCGCGGTACGGGCGACGGTCGCGCGTCCGATACGCAGCGCGTGATCGCCGTATTGGTTGGACAGGGTGATCCGAGCGGCCGATCCACCGTCGGTGATCCGCACGACCTGCCGCACGGTCTGATTGTCGAAACCCTGCTCGGCCCAGTTCGGTTCGAACCCGATGCTCGGCAACTGCGGAGCCGCCGACCAAGCGGCATCCCACGCGAGGGCGGGTGCACCATCGGCGCGAATGGCTGTCAGCCCGATTCCGCCCGCGACAACCACGGCAGCAGCTCCGGCCGCCAAACGTGTCCACCAGGTGTTCTTCATCGATCTGTCCTTCCGGGATTCCTTAACGGTCCTGAAGTTCCGTTAAGTGGAGACGGAAGGGGTAACCGACACTAACGGGACTTCATTCCCGTTTGGGTGATCAGTTCCGAACCCGTGGATTGCCCGGGCCGGGAGCCTTCGCGCCGGGGGAGCAGTAGCGGGCTGGCAAGGATCAGCAGCCCCGCAACCGCAATCGCCGTCCTGGCACTGGTGAGAGCCGCGATCGCTCCACCGAGTGTGCTCAGCAGGGCAATGGCTGCGCCCGTTCCGATGGACCAAGCCGAAAGCGTTCGTGCGACAAGCTCTTCAGGGGTGTGTTCGAGTCGATACGTGGCCAGCACCGGGTTGTACAGACTCATGCTGATAATGATCGCGAGCTCAACGCCGATCACGGTCACCAGACCGACGGGACCGGGCTGAATGAAGACCAGGCCGATCAGCCACACCGCGCGCAGGGTGCCGACCACCCGCAGGATCCGGTCTCGCCCATATCGCGCCACCATGCGACTCGCCAGCCGCGAGCCGATCAGCCCACCCAGACAGGGCGCGGCGAAAGCGAGCCCGTACTGCCAGGGCGCGAATCCGAGCTCGCGCAATAGCAGCACAGCCAACAGCGGTTCGGTAGCCATGATCAATCCGCTGACGATCAGCTGATTGAGGTACAGCGCACGCAGGCCGGGGTGCGTGAACAGGTGCCGCCAACCGTCGAACAGTTGCCCACCCCGCATCCCGGGTGCGCCGACATGTGGCGGCTCTTCGTCCCGATCGCGAATCGCGCTGAGCGCCAACGCGGAAAACAGATAACTCAGCGCATCAGCCACCACCGTGACCACCGGCCCGAACACCCCGATCGCCGCGCCACCCAGTGGCGGGCCGACGGCAATGGAACTCCAGTTCGTCGATTCGAACCGCGCGTTGGCAACGAGCAGATTCTCCTGCCGGACAATGGATTTGAGATAGGCCCCGCTCGCCGCGTTGAACGCGATCTTGGCGGCGGCCACTACGGCCGAAACAACAAGCAGCTGAACGAATCCGAGCCACCCCACCGCGTACGCGATCGGAATCGACACCATGGCCGCGAACCGGATCACATCCATCGCGACCATCACCGGCCGCTTACGCCGAAACTCCACCCAAGGCCCGAGCGGCAGCGCGATCAGCGCCCCAACCGCGGGCCCCATCGCCGCCAGCATCGACACCTCGATCGGACTGGCATCCAATACCAACACCGCGATGAGCGGCAACGCCCCGAACCCCAACCCCGAGCCATACGCGCTGACCGCATAGGACGTCCACAGCCATCGAAACCGGCGGCCTAAAGATCGTCTGGCAGCCAAGATATCCACCTCTCACCGAACAACTCCCTGTTGATCGCTGAGATCAAAGCAAGACCGAAGAGCGCCGATCAAACAACAACTCGATCGGCGAGCCACAACCGTCGGTTGTTCGACTAGGTTGGCGGCGTGGATCTCAACGCCGTGCGCACCTTCGTCACCGCCGCGGAGACGGGCCAATTCTCCGAAGCCGCCGACGCCCTGTCGATCACCCAGCAGGGTGTCTCCAAACGCATTGCGGCACTAGAGAAATACCTGGGCGTGCGACTGTTCGCCCGTACTCCCCGAGGCGCGCAACTGACCATCGACGGCCAAGCCTTCCTCCCGCACGCCCGCGAACTGTTGCGGGTAGCGGACCGCGCCGACGCCTCTGTACGTCCCGGCCGCCGAGCCCTGCGTGTCGATATCGTCGCCCGCCGCATCATCACCTCGACCCTCCTGCATGACTTCCACCGCGCACACCCCGCCGTAGATCTGGACATCATCACCCTCGACGCCGACTTGGACGCCGCGCTCACCGCCGTCGACACCGGCACGATCGACGCGACCTTCCACGCCGTCCCCACGCACCACCGCCTGCCCGAATCGATCCGCACCACTCGAATAATCGACGAACCCCACCAACTCCTCGTCGGCCCCCGCCACCCACTGGCCAACGCCCGGACCCTCACCCCGCACCAATTACCCGGCAATCGAATCTGGATGCCCGGACTCCCCACCCACGGCGAAGTAGCCGACTACTTCACCGAACTCACCACCACCTTCGGTTTCACCATCGACCGGCTCGGCCCGGTCTTCGCGAAAGAGGCTCTCCTGGAGGAGATCTCCGAATCGACCAACCTTGCCACTTTGATCGGCGACGGCACCCGGTTCCTCTGGCCCGACAGCTACGACCTGCGCCGCATTCCCATCCGCAAACCCGCCCTGATCTACCCTCTGTCGATCATCTGGCGCACGGACAACCCCCACCCGGCCCTGCTGACTCTGCGCGACTATCTGCACTCCCGGCGAGAGTCCGCACCCGTCCCCGAGGGTTGGACTCCTCGGTGGGCGTAATCCTTTGGAACGCACAGACCGCGATGGCCCGCAACTCGGTGTTCACAGCGGATTCTCAACGGGCTGCTGCGAGTCTGTGCGCGTGACAAACCCTGTGACGGCGCCTGTTTCGCCCGCGCGTCAGTTGTTGAGCAAAGTGCCCGAGATCAGCGTGCTGTTCTGGCTGATCAAGATCCTGTCCACCGGAATGGGGGAGACGTTCTCCGATTTCCTGGTGAACACCTTTCCGCCGGAGGTGGCGGTCGGTGGCGGAGTGCTCCTGTTGAGCGTGAGTCTGTGGCTGCAATTCCGCGCGTCGAGGTATCAGGTGTGGATCTATTGGACCGCGGTGGTGATGGTGAGCATCGTGGGCACCATGGTCGCCGATATCGTCGATTTCGTGGCGGGTATTCCGCTGCCCGCGTCCACGATCGCGTTCTCGATAGGGGTCGCGAGCATTCTGGCGGCCTGGTACCGGAGTGAGAGAACACTTTCCGTGCACAGCATCACGACGCGGCGCCGGGAGGCGTTCTATTGGGCGACGGTCATGACGACCTTCGCCCTGGGCACCGTGGCCGGGGATCTGACCGCTGCGACCCTGCACCTGGGTTACCTGGCCTCGGCGGTGTTGTTCGGCGTCGCGATCGCCGTGCCCGCGGTCGCTCATCGCTGGTTCGGGATGGGCGCGGTCGCGGCGTTCTGGTCGGCCTACGTGGTGACCCGCCCGCTGGGTGCGTCCATTACCGACTGGCTGGCGTCATCGCATTCGGACGGGCTGGGATTGGGGACGGGCTGGATATCGCTTGCGGTGACGATTCCGATGGTGGCCGGAATCGCAGTGGCCGCTCGCCGAGAACGACTACGGCGCAATGAGATCTGAATGTCGGAATAGCCGGGACGACGTGGTCTGTGCCGCACTACGCGCTCTCGGTCGGTGAGAAATGCGTGGGTCGTCGGTCTTCGCGGGGGATGCCGAGACGTCGCTATGCCATTCGATAACACTCCGGGCAGGCAGGCCGTGTCTCTCAGCGTGTCCACAGCGAGGCTGCGGCAGGGTTGCCGGCATGACACCGTTGATCGCCGAGGACCTGCTGTGGCTATTGCATGATGACCGCACCGGGGAGCCGATGCTCGCCCGTCCGGTCATGGACAGATTGCTGGCCGGAGCGGTGTTGCTCGAACTGACCAGTGTCGCACCGGATCGGCCGGTGCCCGCGGTGCGAATCGTCGAGAATCGCCGGGCGCCGCGCGCGGTCGCGAACCTCGATACGCCGGTGGCGGACTCCGATGGCATCCTGCTCGCGGCGCGGGCCGCGATCGCGGGTAAGCCGCGGACTCCGGCCCAATTGCTCGACGGGCTCGGGCGTGGCTTGCGAGACGATTTGCTGATCCGATTGATCGCGCGGAGCCGCGTGCGATGTGAGCGCACGCGCGTACTGGGTGTGTTCGGAGTCGATAGCTGGCCCACCGTCGACGTGGTGGGAAAACGACAGCTTCGCTCGCAGTTGCAACGGGTACTGCTCGACTGCCATCCCGCGGATTCGCGGATCGCGGCACTGGTCGCGCTGCTGTCGTCGGTGCGCGCGACCGGCGCCCAATGTGCTGGTTGGGCACCGGATGTGGTGGAGCGGCATGCCCGCGCGCAGCAGCGTGAGGGCGTGTGCGCGACGGTGGTGCAGGTGATCGAACGCGCCGTTCACACCACTCAGGCGGGCCTGTTCACCGGCGCAGTCTGATCGGATGATCATGCGGCCCGCTCGGTGCGGAACTGGTTTCCGGCACCGAGCGCCCGCTGAGACCGACTCGCTCTCACACACCCAGGGCGGCGGCGAACACCGGCCACGAGTCGTGCAGATCGTCCTGCCAGTACGGCCAGGCGTACGTGCCGTTGCGGAAGACGGTGGTGGCCGGGATGCCCAGCGCCGCAAGGCGATCGGTCAGGGACCGGGTGCAGTCGTGCACCACGGTTTCCATGGTTCCGCCGATCGCCATCCGGTCGGTCAGACGCGGGACATCACCGCCGATCGAGGGATCGGCGAGGGTGTCGTGGATGCCGGGCATCCCATTGCCCGCCGAAATGTACAGCGCCACACCGCGTAACCGCTCGGCATTGAGTACCGCGTCGTTGGCCGCCCAGGCGGGATCACCAGGGGACCACATATTGTCCGGGTTCGCGCCGAACAGCCGAAGTTGCGCCCGTACCATCGCCCGCGACGCCGGATCGTCGGTGCGCGGACAACCGCTGTACGAGCCGACCGCCGCGAACCGCCCCGGTGCGGCGGCGGCCAAAGCCAAGGCCGATCCTGCCGACATCGAGGTTCCCACAATGGCATTGGCGCCGTTCAGCGCGAATCGATCGGACAGCACGGCGGGCAGTTCATCGAGCAGGAAGCTCGACCATTTATTGCGTCCGAGCACCGGATCATCGGCGGCCCAGTCGGTGTAGAGCGAGGCGCGACCGCCGATCGGCTGGATCACCGTCACCGGTTTATCGGCGAAGAACGCCGCTGCGTCGGTGCGCTGGGTCCAAGGCCCGCCCGCTTCGCCGCCGTCGATCGCGTTGAGCAGGTACAGGGCGGGCGCGGAATGCCCCGGGTGGGAAATCCACACCGGGACAGCCCGATCCATCGCCGCCGAATACACGCTGGCCTCGAACTGATTGCCGCCGAGCGGCCGTACGCCCAAGAGCGCCGGACCGTTGCCCGGATCGGCGTGCGCCGCAGCGGGCAGCAGCGCCGCCAGCAGCAGGCATATCGTCGTGAGACCACGCAGCAGGCGGCGAGTCATTATGTGTCCCTTCTGAATACGAGGGTGTCAGTGACAGTTGGAAGGTGCCGGAATGCCCGCGAAACGGTCCGACAGATAGTTCATCGCCCGCATCGCGCCCGGCAGCATCGCGGTGGCGTGATCGCCGCCGATGATGTCGAACTGCACGGGAGTGCCCGCGGCGCAATAGCGTCCGGCCGTGGCCAGCGCTTGATCGAGCGGCACCTGATCGCTGCCGCCGTGCCACTGATAGATCGGTGCGCGCGGCACCTCCGGGGCGACCTCGAGCGCATTGTCATGCATGGCCGCGATCATGGTCGGATCGTTTTCCATGCCGCGGTTGAACATTTCGCCGATCGAGTGACCCGCGCCCGCGGAGATGATGTCGTCGGTGCAGGCGTTGGCGATGCGATCACGCAGTGCGAATCCGGCCGGGGTCAGCGCCCGATCCAGTGGCAGCGCGGACGGGTACTCGCGTTCGACGCCCATCGCCACCGCGAACCCGAGTCCGAACAACGGATGCGGGGTATCGCCCACGGCGATGGCCATCTTGCCGGGGTTCACCGGCAAACCACCCTGTGCGGCACCGACAATCGGCAACTCGGGCGCGTACTCGGGTGCCAGCGCGGCGGCGAAACCGGTGGACATCGCACCACCGGAGTAACCCGCCATGCCGACCGGGGACCCCGCGAGCCCGGCGAGTGCGAAGCGCTTCACCGCCCGAATGCCGTCGAGGGTGATCTGCCCGCCGAGGCGAGCCGCACCGTAGGCACTGGTCGGCCCAAGGTGATCGGGCACCGCCAGCGCCCACCCGCGCGCCAGCAGCATATTGAGCGCGCCCGCCTCCTTGAGGCCGCCGTCGAACAGCGCGTGCGAGGGAGCGCATTGCAAGCCCAGGGAATTGACGAACGGCTGATACGACAGCAGTGGACGATTCGCACCGCCACCGGCCGGAATGATCAGGGTCGTAACAGCCGGGATGGGTGCGCCCTGGGAATTGGTGGAGCGAAAAGACAGCTGCCACACCGTGGCCCCGGGCCACGGATGCACGGCCACCGGCCGGGAACCCAGAATGTCTCCGGGTGCGAAGTCACCGAGATTGGCGGGACCGTAGTAGAACCCGTCGGGCTCGGCTATCGGGTAGAGCGCGCCCGCGTGTGCGGCCGGGGTGGCGATGGCAAGCGCTGTCGTCGCTGCCGCCATGGCGACCAGCGCCCGGATCAGCACCCTGGGTAGAGCCGAGGTGAGCATCGGTGTCCCTTCGGTTGGTCCATCCCCCGAGTAAGACTTCGTCCAGATGGTAGCCAAGGGTTGGCTCAAATATGTGATCTGCACCACACTGGCTGGTCCGAAGGTGAAGTTCTAAGGCGGTTATCCCTATTCCCCTGAGGTTCAAGCACGTTTGCTACTCGCTAGCCATTCTCGGTCAAGGCGGGTGGGTCTTGCCGCGCGGCTCGCACGAGTCGGTTGCCAGGCGGCCATCGAGACGTTTGCAAAGAGGCTTTGCAAACTACCTTTGCGTGAACTACGGTCGGAGCCATGGCAGATCGACCACCCGTTCGGGCCATCACCGATATCGCCGTTCTGCGTCTGCTCGCCCATCCGCTGCGCCGCCGGATCGAAGAACAGCTGCGCAAAGGCCCGGTGAATGCCACCTCATTGGCCCAGGCATTGGGCGAGAGCACCGGCCTCACCAGCTATCACCTGCGCCAGCTGGCCAAACACGGCTTCGTCGAGGAGGTTCCCGAACTCGCCAGCGGCAAGGAACGTTGGTGGCGCGCGGTGCCAGGTGACCGCCGCTTCCCCGTCTACAGTGAACAGACCGACGAAATGCGCACGGCCACTGCGGAAATGACTCGGCACAACCTGGCCGAGCTGGTCGAACTCTACGAAGCGTACGAGCGCGCGGCGCCCGAGCTGGGCGAGTGGGCCGACGCATTCCTGTTCTCGCGCGCCACGATTCGCGTCGATCCCGCACGGCTGCGCGAGTTCTTCGAGGAATACATCCAACTCGTCCAGCGCTACGGCCTGGCCGACGACTCCGATCCCGACCGAAAAGCCGTGCTGCTGCGCATGTTCGGCTTTCCGGAGATCTGAAGACCGCTCCAAGGGGCTAGCCATGAACCACCTCCCTGTCAGCCGCCTATTCGCCGTCGCATCTGTGCTCGCGCTACTCATGGCGGTCTTGTCCATAGCCCCGGCCGGACCGGCTACCGCCACAACGCCATTCGACTGCGACGGCTTCACCTGCACCGACGTGACATTCACGGGCGGCAACGACCTGACCCTGCACGGCACCGTGATCGGCCCGGCCGAGCCACACGCGCAGATGCCCGGGATCGTCTTGGTGGGCGGCTCGGGTCCGGTACCCCGCACCCAAGTCCAGTACGAGGCGCGCGCTTTCGCCGCGGCGGGACTCACCGCACTCGTTTACGACAAACGCACGGACGGCTACTCATTCGCCCGTCGAGACTTCTCGTTATTGGCCGACGACACCCTGGCCGCAGTCCAAACCCTGCGCGGCACAACGGGTGTCCGAGCCGATCAGGTCGGGGTCTGGGGATTCAGCGAAGGCGGCTGGGTCGCCCCACTCGCGGCATCACGCTCCGGCGATATCGCCTTCCTGCTCACCCTCGGTGCATCCGGCCTGAGCCCCCTGCGTACGCAAACCTGGAGTCTGGCAATGACATTGCGCCATCGCGGCGCGGGCGGATCACTGAGCGACACCATTGCCGGTCCCGCCGCCCGCCTACTCGGCGACACCGGCGCATTCCCCGAGGCGAACTTCAACCCGCTACCCGCCCTCGCCGCCCTGCGTGTTCCCGTCCTCGCCCTCTGGGGCCAATACGACGTGCAGGTACCTCCCGCCGAAAGCGCCGCGGTACTGCGGAACACACTCACCGCCGCACCCTCGGTCACCATCGACTTCCTCCCCGATACCGCACACAACGGCCACTCGACCACCGACGGATTCGACCGACTCGGCACCGCACCGGGCCCGGGAGCGCCCCGTGGAGCGTTCGCACCCGGCTACCTCGACACCATGACCACCTGGATTCACCAGGTAACGGGCGGCACCCTACCGCCGTCGTCCGCGGCCACCCCACCGTCCCAACCTGTCACCAGCAGCGATCCCGGCCACGGCTGGACAACCTCCGCGCGAACACAACTGGCCCTGATCGCTGCCCTGGTTCTCGTCTTCACCATCTGGCTGTGGCGGACGTTTGCTCATCGCGATACCCACGCCGGTTCGACCACCCGACGCCGCACCCGCGCACTGGGGGCACCGGATTCATGACGGTACTCGCTACGGTCGCCTACGCAATCTCGATCCTCGCCTTCAACGCTCGAACAACCGGCCCGATCATCGCGTCGCGTCCATTGGCATGGCTCGTCCTGCAACTGCTGGCGGTGCTCACCGCCGCATTATTCGCGGGCAGCGCACTGGCGGCGGTCCGCACGAAACTGCCGATACGGCAACGATTCTCACAGGTCGCTCCGCTTCTCGCCGGTTGTCTGTGGTTCACATGGTCGATCACCTGGGGATTGTTCACCTTCTGACGGCAGCGCAGCCCCCGCATGCGAGGATTGCGGTGCGTTCGATGCTCAATCAATAAGGGAGACTCGGTGTCCGCAAGATTCGTTGGGGTCGGCATGCTGTGCGCGGGACTCATGGTCGGCGTAACCGCGTGCGGGGGTTCGACAAACAGTGAATCGCGGTCACCCGCCACGGCGACGTCGGCCGCATCGGTCGCCGATCAATGCCGCGCCAAACCGTGGCCGCTCGCCCTGCCCGATTGGCGGGGACAACGGCTCGACTCGGCGATTCAAAGCGACGGTGCGTGCTTCCACGTGACGACCGCCAGCGCGCCCGATGGACACAATGTGCTATTCGACAGTGGCGACAGCCCAACGTATTTCGTCGTCGATCAGAGTCCGGCCCCCGGCACGGTGGTTTCCGAGAGACAGCCGATCACGGTCAAACTCGCTCTGACACAGGGCGGTTAGTACTACGACGACCCGAGCGGGCGGCTGGTCCGGTTCGACGCTGCATTCATCCGATTAGATACCCCTGCGAAAGTACGCTCCGCCGACGAACCCCACGACGAAATACACCACTGCCCACACCGGCCCGGGCTGGCCGAAGGCAGCCAGTATGACCACCATGGAGACTCCGCCCAGTATGGGCGCTGACGCCCACCAGCGGCGAAGCGGGTTGCGCGAACCATCCGCCATGGACGCGGTGGAGCTGATTGTCTGCACCGTTCCTCCTGGTGGCCTACCGTCATACATTGCCTTTGCTGGTTAGTTGCATGCCTGTTCCCCGATGGCTCGCTGGCAGGCCACCATCCACTGCGCGCGGGCCGCCCGGTATCCGAGAGTGATGAGGCGTACCGTCGAAACCGCGGACGGAAGGGGTTTGTATGACCGTCGTGTGGGTGATAGTTGGCATCGTCGTGTTCGCGATTGTCTTGGATCGGGCCCTCGTCATCGCGGAGCGTCGGGGCTGGATTTCCTCGCGCAGCGAGTCGACAGGCGGCGGTGGGGCGGGGCTCTTCGGGGAATTGCAGGCGCTGGTGGCCCCGTCGAGTCAGCACACCCAGGACGCTCCTATAGATGTCAAGCTGCCGATGCCGACGTGCGGAAGTCGGTTCGGAGGGCTTGAAATACCTCGCGTGCGAGATACCGCTTGAGGC
>NZ_JBFAXC010000023.1:0-48221 GCF_040680615.1 Nocardia sp. NPDC052001
ATTCGGCCAGAATGCCGCGTGCGGCATACGTGGGTCATTGGCCAAGCACGCATCGCTGACGATCTCAGGCCCAACGCAATGCACTGAAATCGGCAGATCAGTGCGTTCGGCGATCCGAGATGATCTCGGCGCATTGGCTTTCAGGAACGCCACGTTGTCGGATCCGTACAGCGGGCCACGCGACAGAAGAGTGCGTTTTCAACTCTGGCGGGCGCGGCGCAGAAAGCTCCTACTCGTAGGAGTAGGAGGCGCTGGCGCTCCAACCGCCATCGGGGTTCTTGTCGTACCGGTACACGGCCGTGGCCAGTCCGGCACCGCTCGGCCCGGAGCTATACCGTTCATGCAGGCCGACAAGATCGCAGATCGCGTGAACGAGTTCGTCATCGGGAAAATTGATCGGCTGCGCGCTGGAGACTAGCGTGTACTGAATCTGCCCGTGCTGCACCGCAATTGACAGTTCAGCGCTGGTCTCGTCTTCATAGACGTGACGCAGAACGTGACCACAAATGGCCATATCGACCGAATACTGCTCGTCCACTGGAACGCTCACCAGACTCAGTCTTCACCACGACAATGATTGCTACAAGCACAATACCCAGCGCTGGTCCTACACGTCGGCAGTAAGGTGCGGTCGACCGACCGCACGCTCGACCGGCACGAACAGACTCGTAAGCGGCTTAACAAAGCGTCCTGAGCGGGATCAGCCCAATCCGAGGACAGCTCCAGCCAGAAACGCAGGCACATTCGGTCCCGACTGCCTGGCAGGTGTTCGATCCTGGCGATGGGTTTTCCGGACTGCTTCCGTCCTTGCTTGTGAAAGTGGCACAACCCGACGCGACCGATCTGGAAGGAACGAGGAAGGACCGCCATCATCGCGTCCGGCGGTCCGGCGCTGGTCATCTCGCAGCCCGGTAGGTGCGAGAGCCTTTGGCGATGAGCATGCGTGTTCTCATCGGCGAGGATAGAGATCGGCGCCTGCGAAGATCTCGCGGTCCGCATCTGGCTGCGGACCAAGGGAATTGGCGCATCCACCGATATCGACAACTGTTCGAACAATGGAGAAGAAAGGAACGAAATGCGTGTCCCGAGGATGATCATCGGCAGTGCCGCGACAGTCGCCGTACTCGCCGGGGTAAGTCTCGCCACGGCCGGGCCGGCCATGGCGCAGGCAACCAGCTTCGGCACTCTGCAGACCCTGGGCAGCGTGTGCTGGGGTGGAGTGAACAGTTTCGCAGGACCCAGCTATAACCAGAGCGGAGTCGTCTCCGGCCAACTGACCTTCGACAAGTGGACACCGACATTCGGCCTTCCGTGCACTGTCGGCGTCTCGGTGAATTGGCGAAATCTCGACAACGGCGCAACCGGTACCTACTCGACCGTGCTCAGTGGCAACAGCACGTTCGAAATGAACCCACAACAGTTCGAACTGCCGACAGGGCCGGGCCGGGTTGTCCTGTCTCTCACCACCGATCGCCCGAACCTCCCGGTGCCGGATATCGAAATCACGGTCTCCTGAGGTTCGATTCGTGAGGTCGCCCTGATCGTTGGCCGGGGCCGGTCAATACCGGCCCGCCTTCAACCTCGTCGGAGGCGGCCGATCGGAAGGCCGGGGAAGACGAGCTTGGCACGTCCTACGACTCACATCGGCAACGCAGGGCGTTCTGGCTCGTGTCAGCTCCGGTCATTGACTCGGGGCGGCCACACATGATGCAGTCACAACGCTCGCGAAGATGTCGACGGCAGATGCCGGCCAACTGAAGGGGAGATGCCATGGGCGACAAACAGAAGACCCCCGATTGGGTTGCGGAAACCGGCGCATGGGTGCTGGAAAACGGACACCGAACCCTGTTGAAGCTGACCGGCGGTCGCTGGCCGCACAAGCTCGGCTCGATGCAGACGTTGGAGCTGCACACCATCGGTCGCAAGAGCGGTGAGCGGCGCTCCACGTTGTTGAGCGCGCCGATTTTCACTCCGGAGCGGATCGTTGTGATCGCCTCGCTGGGCGGAGCGTCGCACAACCCCGCCTGGTATCTGAATCTCGTTGCCCATCCCGATGTCGAGATCACTGTGCGCGGTGAGACCAAGCCGTACATCGCGCGCACCGCTTCCACGCAGGAGAAGGCCGAGCTCTGGCCCGAGATCACCCGCGGCGTCGGCAACCCGTACGACGGATATCAGCGCAGCACTACGCGGGATATCCCGGTCGTTATCTGCGAACCTGCCTGACTGCGGCCTCGATGATCACCTGAGCCCGCGGGCCATATGGCGCGTACGGCTCCGGTGACCGAGGCCGCTCTCGATTGAGCTGGACGTAGAGCTCCTGGCGTGCGCGAGCGATGACAGTGCCACTCGAATCGACAAGCTGCGCTTCATGATCGGCGATCGATTTGGTGCCGTCGGCGGTCCTTCGCCGCATATCGTCACCAGCAGGCAGACCGGCGGCGCGCTCGGCGTCGCACTGTTCGCCGCCCTCGCCGGACCCGCCACCGGTACGAGTTTCACCGCTCACGCCTGCGCGCTGTTCCTCGCGGCCGCGGTCACGTTCGCGGTCCTGGGTGTGCTGTGCGGAGTCGGGTCCCGCTATCTTGCTGAACGCACCGCGTCGCCGGACCTGCAGAGCCCAACGATGGTGCGCACCAAGCGAATCAACTCATGAGGTGCAGCTCGCGCAGCATCTCCGAAGCGACGATCGGATCCAGGTCAGCCAGGCTCGCCCCGGAGAGGGTGACCGCGGTGATGGTCTGTTTCTCCTGCTCGTGCAGCGCGCTCATCCACAGTCCGGGCTCGATGCTCAGCTCGGCGTGCACCGAGTCCGCGAGTGTGCGCCGCAACCGGGTCACCAGTCCCCCGCCGGTGTCCTGCCAGCGCCACCCGAATCGCTTGAGGCCCAATACAGTTCCGGTGCGCACGCTCCGACCGGCGAGGCGGTCGAGCGCATCGGCGAAGCCCGGCGTCTGCGCGGTCCACCACGGGCGATCCAATTGCCCGAAGGGCGCGAGGATTTCATAGTCGGCGAACACTTGCGCCCACTCCCGGATGGACTGGCCCAGATGGACCGGATGTGCGACGCCGACGAGGGTGTGGTCGGCCACGCCCACGAGCTCGTCATCGATATCGGCGCGGCTGCCGTCCTCGGCGATCCGGAACGATCCGGTGACCGCGCCGGTGTCATCGACGCTCACCCATACGAGCCTGCGGACCAGGTGCTGCAACACCGGATGCGCGACGAACAGCCGCTGATGCTCCGCGGCGGTCCATCGCCGCCCCGACAGCATCGCCTGTTCGAGTCGTGTGATCTGTTCCGCGGCTGTGGTTTTGAGAATCTCCTTGAAGGCGGTGTGGTCCTGATATGCCACCACGGCCCTGTCCGGATCATCGGTGGCGGCGGGCCGGGGCAGACTCTTGCGGCGCTCTGCCGCGACCCATCCCCCGCGCTCGTCGGGCACCGCGTCGAACACCAGCGGGTTCAGGCGCTGGTCGATCCGCACGACGAACGCGCGGGGGCCGTAATCGACGATGATCGCGCCGTTCTCACGCAACCCGAAGTCCGGCACCAAGCGGTCGGCGAATTCGTCGTTGGTCAGCCCGCGCGCGTCGGCGATGGTGCGCACGGCCACGCCCGCGTGCTTTTTGAACGCTTTCGCGTTGCCCTGCTGAGAGATTCGATGCAGCACCGCCAGCGAGGCGTCACTGTCGATGGCGACCAGCACCCGCAAGGCCGCCTCGGCCGGTGACCCGGCGCTGTAATACCAAGTCCGGACAATCGGTTCCAGGCGCCAGGCGATCTCGTCATCGCCGAACAGTGCCAGCGCCTGCATCACCCAGATGCCACCCTCCGCCATGCCGGAGAAAATCCACGCCTCGAACAGCCCCCAGGCGAATCGCGCCAGCGACTCCGGTTCGGCGATCGCGGCCAGGTGCGCCAGACCCGGATGCCTGCCATGCGAGTCGCTCAACGACAGCATCGTGGCCACCGTACACACCGCCGCATCGGGGACCGCGAAACCGTTCTCGCGCAAGACAATCGGCGGCAGTCCCGCGGGCATGAGCCATTCGGGCAGCGCGGGAATCTGCTTCGGCCCGGTCCAGCTGTCCACGACCGCGGTGACGGTGTCCACCGCGTGCGGCACCACGCGCTCAGCGGTCGCCAGCAGCGTGTCTCGGTGCCGATCGGCCAGGGCGCGCACCGCTTTGTCGGCGGCGGTTCGGGAGGCGCCCGGGCCGGCGAGCACCATGGCGATCAGATCCGGTGCGGCCGTGGCGATATGGCGATCGAACCAGCGGCGCGCGGTGGCGCGGTGCTTCTTGCCGTTGAGCCAGCCGACCATCCACGTCGTCACCTGAGTTCCGGTGAACGGCATGAGGATTTCGGGGTCGATATCGCCGACCGGCCCGGCCGCGCTCACGAATTGCGCGGCGTTCGCGCTCTCGACGCGGCTGACCGACCGCCGCTGATCCGGCTGTGTGGCCCAGCGCGCCTGTTCGCCGGGCCGCCAGTCGAGCGAGACGGGCCGATGCCCGAACGCGGAGGTGTCCACGGCGGGGCGGGTGCGGGTCACGCGCCGCTGATGCAGTGGCGTGCGCAATGATTCGGGCAGGGACTCGAGATCTGCCCACGCGCGCGCGGCAACCACAACTCCGAATTCGGCCGCCAGGTCCGGGCGCGTGCGGGCGTAGCGCTCGCGCAGATCACGCACCACAGGGCTGGGCCGCTCGCATCCGGCCAGCACCCGCATAGCGCGCCGCGGGAAACGTGCCATCGCCGCCAGGACCGGAGCGGACACCTCCGGTGGGTTCACGTGGCTCAGCAGCAGCGAAAACGCCTCATCGGAGGGCAAATACGCCAAGATGTCGATGAACCTGCGCTCCCAGCCGGACATGCTGATCCGGGAGAGTTGGTCCACCATGGCCGCCGCGTCCGCACCGAGCCGGGCGATGCCGGTGTAGAGCGGGACGCGGTCGATGCCACCTCCCGGACTCGGCGCTTCGGTCTTGTCGACCAGCGCGGCGAACTGCTCGGCTGTGGTGATCGACATCAGCAGCATGCGATGCACGTTGTTGATATTTCTCGCGGGCCGCCCGGCGTCCCGGATATCGGCGTCGACCCACTGCTGTTCGGTGGGCGCCAGCACCGAGGTCGCGATCCGGGTGACCGGGTGCGCGTTCGCATCGCGCAATGCCGACAGCCGCGCCACCGCCGCCCGATAGACGTCCTCGGGCGCCATGGCCAGATGCTGGCGCATCCGGAACAGCACCGCGGTGAACATCGAGCCGCTGATGTCGTCGGGACGCCGCCAAGCCAGAACGAATGTGCTTGTCCCCGGGAGCAACGCCCAGTCCAGACTCGACAAGCGCACCGCCGCCTCGGCAGCGAAGGCGACACCGTACGTGCCGACCCAGGCATCCGCGACCGCGGCGTTCCCGTCGGACCAGCGTGGAACGAGCGCCGAAATCTGCGCCACCACAGCCGCACCGAGCGGAGTCGCCGACGACGGGAATTGCAGTGCCGCCAGACCGCTTTCGCGAAGCTCCGCGGATTCGACGGCCTTGAGCAGCGCGCGCATCTCGGTCCCGCGCGCGGCCACCCACGCCGCGACCTCGGCCGCCGCCTCCGAACAGTGCGCCGCCCACCCCGCCATTACCTCCGGATCCAGCGCCACCTGCGCGCCGCACTCACGGCCGGGCACGACCGGCCACTCGGCGGGCACCTGCCACACATCCTCACCGGAATCGACCGATATCGCGCGAGCCATACTCTCCCCCACCGTTGTGTCCTACTCGCGCACCAACTTAACGATCGGGTACGACAACCCGCGCACCGACCGCGTCGGCTACGCGACCACGAAACGTTTGCGCCGCAACGGAACACCGCAGAACATCTCCTCACCCAATCCCGCGACGGATCGGCTTCGGCACGGTTCGCCCGAAAGAGCGATCCCGAACAAGGAGATGGTGCGATGCGCTGTGCACCGTTTGTCACCACTATGGCGTCATGTTCCAGCCGAACTTCACGATCAGTGCTGCGACCGCGACCGCGCTCATGGCCATCGAGGCCGACCGGCAGGCGATCATCGAACTGCCGATCCATGCCGATGTTCTGGCAGCGCTCCGCGAGACCGCCAGGTTGGCGGGCACCCATTACTCCACCCGGATCGAGGGCAACCGGTTGACACTGGCCCAGGTCGCGGAAGTGATTGCTGGAAACCACTTCCCGTGCCGAGAACGTGATGAGGCCCAGGCCCGCAACTACTACCGTGCGCTCGAGCAGATCGAAGCCCTGGCCGCTGCGGGCGGCTCGATCACCGAACTCGAACTCAGGGGCGTCCATGGGCTCGTCATGTCCGGGGAGTGGACGCCGACGCCATATCGGTCGGGTCAGAACGTGATTCGTGAAGCCGCCACTGGTCGCACAGTCTATCTGCCACCCGTAGCATCCGATGTCCCCGAACTGATGGCAGACCTGTTCGAGTGGATAAACACTCGCCTCCGCGCGAGCGATCTGCCCGCACCACTCATCGCCGCACTCACCCACTGCCAATGCGCGACAATTCACCCGTATGACGGCGGAAACGGCCGAACCGCCCGACTTCTCACCACGCTCGTCCTGCACCGCGCGGGCTACGGATTGAAGAGCATCTACTCCCTCGACGAGCATTACGCTCGTAACCTCAACGGCTACTACACCGCACTGACCGTCGGTCCATCACACAACTACTACCTGGGTCGTGCGCAAGCAGATCTCACCGGATTCCTGAACTTCTTCTGCGACAGCATCCCAGGCCCTCCGCTCCGTACGGTCCCGCGCCGCCGAGGTCGCCCGCACACCAGGCACCAGACATGGCGACGCGGTCGCCACTCTCCGACAGCTCGATCCTCGCCAACGCCGAACTCTCGAGCTCTTTCGCGAGAGCGCGGTAGTCACCGGCTCGGAGATCGCCACACATCTCGGAATCAGCCCGCGCACGGCAAACACCCTGATACGCAGTTGGATTGCCGGGGACTTCATCGAAATCAACAACCCTTCCCGGAACAAGCGCACCTATCGCCTACGTCCACACCATGGGCACCTCGTCTGACCAAATCCACTTCTGAACGTGCGCGTGAGGAATCGATCTCCAGCGCGCCCAGGCGTCGGACAGCTAGTGAATTAGTATGCCCTGCAACGTGATTGGCGACGCTGCGGCTGCGCCGGGCATTCAGCCGAGATAGGGCGTAGACCGTCCCTCAAGGTAGTGGGTCAACCGCAGTCGCTGGGTGGGGTGCATGTCGAGCCGGTCGAGTTCGGCGGGGGCTACGAACCGCAGTTCGGTGGACTCCTCGGAGATGGCGAGATCTCCGCCCACGACGCGTGCGAGGAAGCATACGTTGAATTGTCGTCGGACCTCCCCGTCGGTATAGGCGATGATGTGGCGGGGATCGGTGTAAGTGCCCACGAGGCCGGTGATTTCGATGTCCAGGCCGGTTTCCTCCTTGACCTCACGCACCGCGCAACCGGGCAGGCTGTCTGTCATCTCCATTCCGCCACCGGGCAACGCCCACAAGCCGCTGTCGGCGCGACGCTGGAGCAGGATGCGGCCGGTGTCGTCTGCGACCACAGCCGAGGCCGCCACGACGAGGCTGTTGGGTTCGGGAGCCGCTGGGTCGTTGTAGTACTCGGTGCGTGCCATGGTCCCCTACCCTTCCACTGGCCGGGCCGATGTCCAGACCGCGTTGAAACTGCCTGTGTAGGTGTCGAATAGGCCGCCGTCGAGGGTCCGACGCAGATGCCAAACGGGCGAGCCGGTGGAGGCCGTGACAATTCGGCACTAGCACGTGCGCAGCAAACTGCTCGGCAGTACGAACGAGCGCGGAACGACCTTCAGCCTCGGGGATGTAGTCCGTTTCCACTAGGTCGCGACTGAACGGGTCGCGTCTTCCATTGGTAGCTTAGTACGATCCGGCGATGCCGCCCTCCCGCCGCGCACGCCGCGATCCCCTCTACTTCGAAGCTGCCGCAGAAGGCGTCGATCCGCCCGACCGTGAGATCCCGCTAGATTCGCCCGGAGGGCTACTGATCTCAGTCGATTTCGGCGATGCCACCTTCGGGAACGTCGTCGAGGCACAGCACAACGTTCGAAGGCTGGTTCTCGCGTCGGTTTCGCTCGCGGTCGCCGAACATGCCATTCAGGAAGCGAGAAAGCCTGACACTCAAGAGACGCTGATTGTGTCACCAGGCGAATTCGCGCGGTCGCGTCTGAGGATCTCCAGCAGCGTCACAGTCAACCCCTGGCAAGAGGTGATCAGCTTCCTTGCCACCGGAGGATTTGGCGCGGCGGTGGTCAAAGGTTTGGTCGAGGTGCCGAAGCTTCTCGACCTCAGTATTCGGATCTCAACTTTGCGGGGAGAGCGACAAAACAAGTTGAAGGAACTTCGAAACGCTGGGGCTGAGCTAGATCGGGAGTTTCACGAACAACTCCAGTCGATGCGATTGCCGGAAGCAGCAGCCGTCCGAGAAGTCTTGGACGATATTGCACCACATGCCGATTCGGTGCGCGCCGAGATAATCGGCGCAGAGGAGGTCGCGCGTCGCCGTCGGGCGATGCTTCGTCTGGTACACCCGCCTGAAGACTAGTGACGCCCCGGACCCGAGTCCGACCGAGGCATCACTCTCTCGCGATATTTACGTCGTAGTGCTGCGATGCGATTGGAGCGCCGGGGCCTTAACTGCAACCCCGGCGGGCTGGATGTCTGACGTTCGCGAACGTCACCGCGTTCTTGCTTGCGTGCTGGGCGCGCTCGCAACCTCGTCCAGGGGCTCAGGCGTCTTACCGCGATACGTGATCGCGCATTGCTCAGCGATGTGGTGGTTGTCGGACTGAAACTCTCGCACCCTGCAGCCGGTGAGACCAAGGATTAGGAGACTTGCGGCACAGAAACACCCCGTTTTCGATCACAGCTTCGTTATAGGACCTATCGAGATCGGTTGTGCTGCAGCTAGACACCGCATTTCCCCTGTAACGCGGGGAGCCTTTGTCGAGTGCCCGCCTGGAACGCGCGCACCCAACAGCCAAATACCCCAGGAGGGGTCGGCAGGTGCAGACACTCCGGATTCGGGTTCTGGAACGGATGCGGCTTCGGCCACCACGCTGACACCGCCCCGATGTCAGCGTGGGGCCATGCGTAGGGCGCCGTCCATGCGGATCGTTTCGCCGTTCAGGTAGTCGTGTTCGGTGATGTACTGCGCGAGTTGGGCGTACTCGTCGGGACGGCCCAGGCGGGACGGGAAGGGGATTCCGGCTGCCAGGGCAGCGCGGTATTCGGGGTTCATGCCCGCGAGCATCGGGGTGTCGACGGTGCCAGGGGCGATGGTGTTGACGCGAATGCCGAACTGCGCCAGGTCACGTGCGGCCGGGATGGTCATGGCCGCGACGCCTCCCTTGGAGGCGGAGTAGGCGATCTGGCCGATCTGGCCTTCGAACGCCGCGACCGAGGCGGTGTTGATGATGACCCCGCGCGAGCCGTACTCGTCGACCGGCTCGGTCTTGGAGATGGCGTCCGCGGCCAGGCGCATGACGTTGAAGGTGCCCAGCAGGTTCACGGTGATGACCGTGCGGAACAGCTCGAGATCGTGCGGACCGTGCTTGGAGACGATGCGTCCCGCCCAGCCCACACCGGCGCAGTTGACGACGATGCGCAGTGGCACACCGGATTCCACCACCTGAGCCACCGCGGCGGCCACCTCGTCAGCGGAGGTGACGTCGGTCGGAACCAAGGTGACCCCGGCCGGAGCGTTGTCCCCGGCGCGCTCGATCGACTGAGCCAGGTCCAGGCCGAAGACGGTGGCGCCGGCGGCGGCGAGGCGGGTGGCGGTGGCCGCACCGAGGCCGGAAGCAGCTCCGGTGACGATGGCGGCGGAGCCGGAAATCTCCACGGTGATTGGTCCTCTCGACAGCGGAGCGCCCCTCATGAGCCCTCCGGTTTACACACAGGACCCGCTTTCGGCGATCCCCGCGCGAAGGTAGTTGGTATTTCAGCGACAAGCGAGCGGATGTGATCGCATCAACACTGACGAATGTGCAGGTCAGTGCAGTTATTACAACTGCGGCGGCATTCGTTCGTGCAATGGGCCGAAAACCGCTCGGTCGAATACGCCCCGATCGTGAGCGATCCGATATCGCTCGGCAGCGTATCGGTCGGCCAGCCCACTGTGGGTTGGGTGGTACCGGGCATCGCACCGTGGTATTTCCGTCCAATTCTATTCCGAATAGGCATATTTCAAAGAAGGCCGCATTCCCGAGTCCCGCTCAGTGGAATCCCCCGCAGCCGCACCGGCCAGGGGTGTGACACGTTTCACGCCGACGTGTTATTCATCCACTTCCGGAGGACGCTTCATGTCCACCTCTGTCGACAATTCAGGACCCGCGAGTCCCGATCTTGACGATTCCGCCCGACTCGATGGCGCATCGAAATACAGGATCTACTCGGTGCTCGCCGTGATCGTGCTGTTCACCGAGATATCCCCGATGCAGTATGTGATGGTCTCCGCGGCGCTGCGGCAGATCGCTCCATCGTTCCCCGACCAAGGCGCCAACATCAATTGGGCCATCATCGTTTTCGGCGTCGTCGGCGCCGCGGTCTCACCGCTGATCGGCAAGCTCAGCGATATCTGGGGCAAGAAGAGACTGTTCCTGGTGTGCGGTGTGCTGTTCCTGATCGGCACCGCGGTGTGCGCGGTCACCAGTAACTGGGGGCTGTTTCTACTGGGGCGCGCCCTCGAGGCCACGGCCATCGCGACCACCGTGGTGTCGTACGGCCTGATCCGAGATCTCATGCCGCGCAGGCTGGTTCCGGTCGGTTTGGGCATCGCCTCCACCGGTCTGGGCGTCTCGGCGCTGATCGGTCCGCTGATCGGGGGCTACATCACCGATCACACCAGTTGGCGCGGGATGTTCTGGTTTCTGTTCATTTTCACCCTGATCATGATTCCGCTGCTGATCGTCGGTGTGCCCGAGACCAAACTGCGTACTCCGCAACGGCTCGACACGCTCGGGGTGGTGCTGCTCGGCGGCGGCGCGACCCTCACCCTGATCTATCTGGACAAGGGCCAGGACTGGGGATGGCTGCGGCCGACCACACTTGCCTGGCTGATCGGCGGGCTGGCGTTACTGGCGTTGTTCCCGATCGTGGAAATACGTGCGCGCCAGCCGATTATGGATATGAAGCTACTGTTCACCCCGCGCGTGAGCGTGGTGCTGTTCATCGCGCTGCTGGGCTCGCTGATGATCGGTGTGCAGTCCTACGGACCCGCGTACATGATTCAGTCTCCGCCCGCGTCCGAGATCGTGGCCCAGGCCAAGGCCGCGACCTACGACCAGGTCAAGTCCCAAGCGCTCGCCCAGGCGCAGGCGCAGGCCGAAGCACAGGCCAAGGCCGCGTTGCCGCCCGGTGCGGAGCTGCCGCCCGGTGCGGTGCATGTGCCCGAGGATCTGGTCCTCGCGCAGTTGCCGCCGGATATGGTTCAAGTGCAATTGAATCCGGGTTACAGCTACGGCGAGGGCTTCAGCCTGATGCGTTTCGCCACCCATGTGACGCTGCCGCAGTCGTTGATCGCCATGCTGTTCGGATTCCTGGGCGGTCTGTGGATTCGCCGGGTCGGCGGGCGCCGGCCACTGGTCGTGGCACTGGCGGTCTTCGTCGGCACCGGAATCGCCTATGCCGCACTGGGACACGGGTGGGTGACCATGGCGGTGATCGGCGCGGTCACCGGTGTGGGCTTCGCGCTGTACTACGCCACCATGCCCAATCTGATCGTGGAGGCGGTGCCCGCCGAACAGCAGGGCATCAGTTCGGGCATGCTGGGCGTCATGCAGGCGATGGGCGTGGCCATCGGAATCGCGATCGCCACCGCGTTCCTGAACGCGAATCCGGTCGTGGCGGAGGTGACGGTGGCGGGCAGACCTGCAGTTACGCAAGAGATTCCGCTGATCTTCGCGGACCGGGG
Source organism: Nocardia sp. NPDC052001 (assembly GCF_040680615.1). Classification (NCBI taxonomy): domain Bacteria; kingdom Bacillati; phylum Actinomycetota; class Actinomycetes; order Mycobacteriales; family Nocardiaceae; genus Nocardia; species Nocardia sp. NPDC052001. Next base: position 11,981 of record NZ_JBFAXC010000023.1, read on the forward strand.
CTATGAGATCAGCTTCTACTTCGTGGTGATCACCTCGGCGATCGCGCTGATCGGCGCGCTGATCATGAAGGCCGGGCGCACTCCGGCCACCGGTGGCACCGCGTTCTGATCACCGAACTACCCCGGCTCCGGCACCAGTGGCGCCGGAGTCGGGGTAGTGTCATTGAGACACGTTGTCAGCGAGGCAATTTCAGCACCCGCCGCGCGATGATATCGAGCTGGATCTCAATGGTGCCGCCACCGAACATGACGGCGGGCAGGCCGAGAAAGTCGACGGCGTAGGGCTGGTCCGGATCGCCCAGGGCAGCGCGCGGGCCCAGGATCGAGGTCACGGCGCGAGATGCCTCGCGTTGGGCGAGAGCGTGCCAGACCTTGCGGACACTGTTACCGACGGCATTGCCGTCGGCTACCCCGTGCAGGAGCGTCAGCGCGTTGCGCAGGTTCAACGCCGCGACCGAGAGTTCGAGTGCGGTGGTGCGGCCCAGAACGTGCAGGGCGTCCTCGCGCGAGCCGGTGTGGTCACCCGATTCGAGCAGTCGGCGAGCCAGCGCGCTCGAGCCATGACCGAATGTGGCCGAGCCCATGGCCAGTCGCTCGCTGGACAGCGTGCCCGCGGCGATGCGCCAGCCGTCGCCGGGGTTGGCTACGACCTGACTGTCGGGGACGAATACCTCGTCGAAGAAGACCTCGTTGAATTCCCAGATTCCGGTCGCCTGCCGCAGCGGTCGAACGTCGATGCCCGCGCTGTCCATGCGGATCAGAAAGTAGGTCAGGCCCGCGTGTTTGGGCGCCGAAGGGTCGGTACGGGCCAGGCAGATCGCCCAATCCGCTTCCTGGGCCTGAGAATTCCAGACCTTCTGCCCATTCAACGTCCACCCGCCATCGACTTTGGTTGCGATGGTGGACAATCCGGCCAGGTCCGAGCCCGCACCGGGTTCGGAGAACAGTTGGCACCAGATAATGCGCCCGTGCAGGGTATCGGCGACGAAGCGCTCGCGCTGGGCGGGGCTGCCGTGGTCGAGCAGGGTCGGCAGCACCCAGCCGCCGATGCCGAGTTCGGGTTGGGTGAGCTCGCGTCGGGCGAATTCCTCGGCGATCACGGCCTGTTCGTCCGGGCCCGCGGCCAAGCCGTACGGGCGCGGATAGTGCGGTGCGACCAGACCGGCGGCGACCAGGAGGGCGCGGCGAGCGGCCCCGCGCGCGGGAGCCCAACCGGCAGAGGGCATTTCATCGTCGGGCAGGGCGGCCACCGCGTCGAGAACCGCCCCGACCCGCTCGCGCAGGTCCGGGAGCGACCGCGGTGTTACGAAGGAGAAGTCACGCTGCGCGATCAGGGCGCGCTCCCCCAGTCGGCGCGCCCAGAGGTCTTCGCCACCGATCGCCGCGGCCAGGCTGATCGCTCGGCGCCAATACAGATGGGCGTCGTGTTCCCAGGTGAATCCGATGGCGCCGAGCAGGCTGATGCACTCGAGTGCCTGATCGATCGCGGCGGGCATGGCGGTGCGGGCGGCATGCGCGGCCGCCAGGCGTTGCTGTGCGGGCGGCTGGGTGTCCGCGCGCGCGGCGTCCCATGCCGCCGCGGTGGTGACTTCCGCCCGAACCAGCATGCGTGCCGCCTTGTGCGCAACGGCTTGAAAGCTGGCGATCGGGCGACCGAATTGCTTTCGCACACTGATGTATTCGACCGCGGTATCCAGGCACCAGGTGGATACCCCGCTCGCCTCAGCCGCCGCCAGCGCGACCGTCCACAGTTCCGCGGCGGCGGGATCGATCCCGTCGAGCACCCGGGTCGCGCGGACCGGGTAGTCGTCGAATTCGGCGTGGCCGACCGACCGGGTCAGGTCGACGGACTCGCTCGTGATCATCCGCACAGCATCGGAGGTGTCGGCGGTGGTGAACCAAAACCACAGGCTCGCATCGGGAGTGCCGTCGATATCGGCACGCGCCAGCACGCGCTCGACGCCCGGCAATCCCGGTGCCGGATCGGAATCCCCGGATACCATCCACCCCTCGGGAGTGCGCGTAGCCCGCACCCCGTGCCCGGTCAGCACCGCACCGGTCGTACCCGCCCCGAAGTCTTCCAATAGTTGCTCGGCACCGGATTCGGCGAGCATCGCCAGCGCGCTCGCGGTGACCGTGGACAGGTACGGGCCGGGAAACAGTGCCGCACTCAATTGTTCGGCGACCACGGCGAGCGTAGCGAGTCCGCATTCGTCACCGCCGTACTCGGTGGGCAGGTGCAGGCTGTGCAGGCCCTGCGCGCACAGCGCCGCCCAGACCTCGGTGTCCACGCTCCCAGCGGCGTAGTGGTGCAGGTGCTCGCGGGTGTGCGAAATCGGCGCGAGCTTGCGGGCGAAGGCGGCGACGGACTCTGCCAGCGCGTGCTGGTCGGCGTCCACTGCAAGGGGCATGGCGATTCTCCTGAGAATGAAATATGCAGTACCACAAGCAATCCGGAAAGGTCAGCGCCGCGCGAGAAGTCGCGTGGACAGTTCCCACAGCTCATGTGCGGTGTCCGGATCGGTGGCATGGTCCGCGGCCTTGCCGACCGCGCAATCGGACAGATACACACCGCGGCGCCGGTCCAATTCGCTTGCGGTGGCAGCCCATACCGAAGTCGCGGCGGCCTGTTCGATCGTTTTGGGATTGGCCAGCCGCCCGGGGGTGCGGACGGTGAGCTGGCGCATGCGATCGAAGTCGTCCCGAGACATGAAGCGCGCCAAGCCTGTTACGCAAATACCCGGATGCACGGCGTAGGCCGCGACCGGCTCGCCGGCCATCCGCCGGTCGACTTCGACGGTCATGAGCACATTCGCCGCCTTCGACTGCGCGTAGGCGATGAACTTGTCGTACGGACGCGCGAGGAACTGCATATCGTCCAGATTCATCGGATACGCGCGGTGCGCGTCGGAGGACACCGTGATCACCCGCGCCGTGGTCCCGGTCCGTGCGCCGGTGGCGGCCAGCACCGGCAGCAGTTCGGTGGTCAGCAGGAAATGCCCGAGATGGTTGGTGGCGAACTGTAATTCGAGTCCCTGGCCGGTCCGGGTGAGCGGCGGATACATCACCCCCGCGTTATTGATGAGCAGATCGATTCCCGATCGGCGCAGGGCCAGCGTGCCCGCGGCGGTACGCACGCTGGTCAGGTCCGTCAGATCCAGGGCTATGACATCGAGGTCGGCTTGCGGGTGCAGTGCGCGGATCCGGCGAGCGGTCCGGATCGCGGCGCCGAAATCGCGGGCGGCCAGAACGACGGTGGCGCCCGCGGCGGCCAGCGCCCGAGCGGTCTCGGTCCCGAGCCCGCTCGTCGCCCCGGTCACCACGGCGGTGCGACCGGTGAGATCGACATCGCCGAGTACATCGTCGGTGGTTCGCACCGCACCGTCGAGGGTTCGGGACACGACGCCGGGAGTGGTGTTCATGAATCGGTCAGGTCCTTCCATTCGGCCGACAGTCGAGCCGACCACCGGGGATCGCGGTGTTCCTGCCGCGCCCGCACGCCTTCGGCGCCGTCGGGGCGGCCCATGACCCGCAGATGCAGTTCGGTTTCCAGATCAGCGACGCGGCTCGGGTGGTAGCCGTGAATCGCGGTGTCCCACAGCAGTCTTTTGCACAGGGCGGCCGACATCGGCGCAACGTTGACTGCCATGTCGTGGGCCATTTCCAGCGCGGCCGGAAGTACATCGGCGGCGGGCAGGGCGCGACTGGCCAATCCCAGCCGACATGCCTCTGCGCCATCGAATGTCCTGCCGGACAACAGAATTTCCGCCGCGACTGCCATTCCGGCGACCCGGGCCACGGTCCAATGCGCCATGGCATCGGGCAGCACCCCGAGTCGCACCTGCGGAATGGCGTATCGGGCGTCGGCGGCGACGAAGCGGATATCGGCCTGCATGGCCAGTGTCATGCCGATACCGATGGCATGGCCGTTGACCGCGGCGATGACAGGTTTGCGCAAGGCGAACGCGGGCGGATCGACCGGCGAGGCGGAAAACGTTGCGCTGTCCGGGCTTCGGAACGTCGTCCCGCCTCCGGAGAGATCGGCTCCGGCACAGAATGCCGGTGCGGCTCCGGTCAACACGAGCACACGCACCGAGTCCTCGGCATCGAGATCGCGGTATGCCCGGCCGAGGGCGCGGCCCATCGTGCTTGTGAAGGCATTGCGCCGCTCCGGCCGATTCAGGGTCAAAACCGCTACGCCGGAATCTATTTCGACATGCAGCTCGCTCATGGGCGATCTTTCGACGCGGAGATGAAGCCCTCCTCGGGATCGACGCTCACAATTACATAGTAGCATGTTACGTTATTGCCGTGTGTCCGGCATCACGTCGGGTTTCGGTTACGCCGTCGGGCCGAGATCAGGACAGATACACCGGCAAGCGGAAGCGGCGGCCGATCTTGCCTCGGTTCCATCGGCATCCAGAGAAAGGCACCCTCACCGTCGAGGGCACATCATGAGATCTCTCCCTACTCGCCGCACCAGGCGTTCCCTGGTCGTCGTCGCGGCCGCAACACTGCTTCCACTGGGCAACGGATTCGCGCAACCACCGGACAACCCCGCCGATGTCGTACAGGAGCTGCACGACATCGCCGATACCGCCGTCCCCCGCGCGGACTGCCGCGACGCCTCGCTGACCGAAACCGGCATCCAGGGTGATGTCTCGGCCGCCGACCGCGGAAGTGGACGCAGCACACTCGGCTACAGCTGCAACCTCACTCGCGTCGGCGGCTTCGCCGGGCGCGGTGGCGGTGTCACCTCCACCGGTTTCGACCACTGCGTGTACCTGGGCAGTTTCTTCCCCGGTGATCTGCTCGGACCCGCGACCGGCGTACAGGTGCTGGACGTTTCGGATCCGGCGAATCCGGTGCCCACCGCCAACCTCACCGAACCGGCGATGCTCGCGGGCACCTGGGAGAGCCTGAAAGTCAACGAGACTCGCAAACTGCTGGTGGGCGTCGGGGTTCCGGCGATGACGGGGTACGGGCTGATCTCGGTCTACGACATCTCGGACTGTGCGCATCCGGTTCTGCTCAATCCGGGCCCCGGCACCAATTTGTCGATGCTCGTACCGCTCACCGGGCACGAGGGCGGGTTCTCCCCGGACGGTATGACCTACTGGTCCTCGGGCACCATCCCGGGCATCGTCAGTGCCATCGACCTCACCGATCCGGCTCAGCCGCATGTCATCTGGCAGGGCATGCCCGGAACCTCCATGCACGGGATGGGTATCAGCGACGATGGCAATCGCCTGTATCTGGCGAACAACGCGGGCGGTATGAGCGTGCTCGACATCAGCGCCGTGCAGCGCCGCGACCCGAATCCGCAGGTACCGGTGCTGACCCAGCTGACCTGGACCGACGGTATGGCGACCCAGCATGCCATCCCGGTCAGCTACGGCGGCACCCCGTACGTGTTCGCCGCCGATGAGGCCGGATCCGGCGGGGTCAAGCTCATCGACATCTCCGACGACCTCCACCCGAAAGTGGTGAACTCGATCAAACTCGAGATCAATCTGATCGAAAACCGTACCAGCGCAATCGCTTCGGGTATGGGCGGTTCCATCTTCGCCTATGATTCGCACTACTGCGCCGCCGATCGGCCGGTCGATCCCACCGCGCTGGCATGCGGCTGGATCTCCTCCGGCGTCCGAGTCTTCGATGTGCGCGATCCGTCCCAGGTTCGGGAGATCGCCTACTACAACCCGCCCGCGCGTACCGGGCACAATGCCGAACTGTGGAATTCGCCGCACGCGCTGGCGTCGGTCATCGGGCTGCCGCTACTTAGTCTGCAATCGGTGACCCAGGCGATGGACCGGGGCGCGTTCGATCAGGCCCGGGCCATGGGTCCGCGTGGCGATCAGATCGTGCTCGGCGATCTCTCGAGCGACTGGTGCATGTCGGCGCCGCAGTGGCACGGCTCGCAATTGTGGGCATCGTGCGCGGACAACGGTTTCCTTACATTGGATCTCGACCCGCGGGTATACACCCCTCCGGCTGACCAGCATTCGACGGTCGGCTCCTAGAAGCGCACCGGATCGACGAAAGACGCTGCCCCGCAGCGGATTAGCTGCTTCGTCCAGACGGCACGCGGCTCTACGCAGCGACGCGCGGGGCCGCAGCCGTCACCGTGATCGCACCCCGTGCGCGGCCATGACATACAGCGCGTCGGCGACACCGGAGACGAATCGCTCGGCATCCTCGCCGCCTCGCAGCAGGGCGTGGAATGTCGTTGCGCCGGAGAGGATCTCGAAGAGCAGCTCCGGATCGGCACCCGGCGGTATGCGACCGTCGTCCACCGCGCCGCCGAGCAGTTCGGCGAATGCCTTGCGGGCCGGAGCCCCGATGGCCAGCAGACGGCGCCGCGCCTCCTCGGTCTGGGAATCGGCGAGCAGTCCGGGCACGCCCGCCCGGGCTGCCGGACTTTCGGCGCGGACCAGAAAGATCCGCACCCAGGTGGCCAGGTCGGCGCGCAGATCGCCGGTCGGCTCGGGCGGCGCGTGCCCGCCCGGACCATGAATGGCCTCCTCCAGCAATGCCTGTCGCGTGGGCCAGCGGCGATAGATCGCCGGAGTGTTCACCCCGGCGCGTTTGGCGATCGCGACCACGGTCGTTTGCGGGTAGCCGACTTCGGCAAGCAGGTGGCGCGCGGCGATGAGTACCGCGAGGTCCTTGTCAGCGTCGCGGGGCCGCCCGGGCCGCGGTGCATTGTCCGAAGTCACAATTACATTGTAGACTGTTACGTTATTCTCGATCGATCCAGGCCCCGGAGTGGAGCGGCCGAGGCGCACCGTGCCCGGCTCATCGGCCGATCGTGATATCGGCGACGGCGGCGCGCACCGTGCGAATATCGGAAACTGCTGCGAACACCAGTGATTCGTGATGGAAGTCGCGTAGCCGTGCCGCCGTACGGCCCGCCGCCCGGGGTCCGGCCAGTGCGAGGGCGGCTGCGGCGAGTTCGGCGGCGCGCTCGGGCTCACCCAGCATAACCTGCAGACGGGCATTGGATGTCACCGTCACTGCGGGATGAATCATGTTGGCGGGCACGGGAGTTCGATCCATTCCGAATGCTGCCTCAGCCAGGCTCGGGCGAGTTTCGGCCAGGCGGCGATAGCTGGGGGCGAGCAGTTCGGATTGTCTGCCCCGCCCCGGCCAGGTGCGTCGGGGCCCGAGCAGGAAGCACAGATTGAGCGCGGTCAGGCTCCGGTCGAGCGCGGTATCCGCGAGCGGGTACTCGGCCGCTTCCAGATGACACTCCGTGGCGTAGGCGGTTTCTCGTTCGAACGCCGCGCTATCGCCGACGATGCCGTACGCGGTGGCGAGCAGATGCGCCAGGGTGCCCCGCAAGCGCGGCGGCGCGCACCGCCTGGCGATGTACTGCGCCGAGTGCGCCACCTCCAAACCGTCCTCGGGGCGGCCCTGGTCGAGGTACTGCATGGCCAATCCCGCCAGGGCGGCGGCGGCCAAGGCGGGGTCGCCCGCGGTATGGGCCAGGCGTGCCGAACTCAGGTAGAACCGGCGTGCGGCGTCGGTGTCCTCGATATCCCAGCACATGCAGGCGGCGATATCCGCGAGCTCGGCGCCCACCCGCAGGGACTGCTCCGCGCGGGCGGTGCCGGGTGGGATCTGTTGCAGGCGGGGAAGATTCACCTCCAGCCAGTCGAGCACCGCACCGCGCGGCGGGCTCGATTCGGACCATTGCAGCCCGCGCGCCCACATCGCCAGTCGTTCAGCCGCACTCAGCTCCGCGAGCGCGAACCCCGATACGCCGCCGCTGGGCACGATCGGCAACAGCAATGACGCCAGGTCGATCGACAGCTCACCCTCGGTGCGCGCGAGCACCGGCAGTCGCGCGTACAGCGGACTCAGCGAGGTCCCAAGCGCCGACTCGTAGGCGGTCACGTGTTCGGGCCGAACGACACGGGCGCCCGTCTCGAGCTGCCCGAGGTAGGGCTTGGAATAGTTCGTGCGCGCGGCCATACCCTGCAGACTCAGCCCCGCGGCCAGCCGCGCCGTGCGCAGCGCGCGCCCGATCTCACTCATGCGCCCGCCTCTCCGCACGCCGTCCGGTCATGCCGGATCGAACATTTCGCCAGAATACGTCTGCCGGCCGTCGCCGTCTGCAACTGTCTGCAGAACGATCGCAGCCGGGTCTGGACCGTACCGAACGGCCTTAACGTCGGCGCTCGTGAACCACACATACACACGGCAGCGCGGCCGTGTCCATACCGTCGCGGCGGTGATCGCGCTGTCCTTCGCCGCGATCTCGTCCGTAACGCCAGCCCAGGCCGCGCCCTACCAACCCGCCGGAACCATCGAGACCACCTATCACGCGGCGGGGCCGCATCCGGTGACCACGCGGGCCGGAACCGACTGCTGCAGTTCCACCGGGGACGTCTTCGACATCTGGTATCCGGCCGACCTCGGCGCGAGCGCGACCCGCGCTCCGATCATCGCCTGGGGGAACGGCACGCTGGCGCATCCCCGCGAATACGACTATCTGCTGCGGCACCTGGCCTCCTGGGGATTCGTAGTGATCGCGCCCGATCTGACCAACACCGGCACGGGCGCTCAAATGCTCGACGGGGTGAGCTATCTGACGCAGCAGAACAGCGATCCGGGCAGCGAGTTCTATCGAAAGCTCGACACCGGCGCGGTCGGCGCGATGGGCCACTCCCAGGGCGGACTCGGCACACTCAACGCGGCCGCGCGCTCGAACGGCCTGATCAAGACCGCGGTCACCATCGAAATGCCCTCGCAGAGTCTGTGTGCGAGCCTGCCGCCGCTGATTCCCGGACAGAACGTCTGCGATATCCCCACCACTGTGATCTCGGGCTCGGTGTTGCTCATCAGCGGCACCGCGGATCCGGTCCCCACCACCGGGACCACCGGCGGAGCCATGCAAGGCGTCTACGACGCGCTACCCGCATCGATATCCAAGGCCCGCGCGTCCCTGATCAATGCCAGCCACAACGACATTCAGGGTCAGCCCGGCTGTACGAACCTGGGCTGCAATGACGGTGTCGAGGGCTACCTCGGTTATCTGACCGCCTGGTTCATGGACCGGCTGCGCGGCGATTCCCAGGCGCACCGCGTATTCGTGTCGGGGACAGGCGAATTCCTGCACAACCCGCACTGGACCGACCAACAAAGCAACATCGACTGAAAGGCACTACCCACACATGGACGACCGCATCGACCAGCTGCTGGCCAAGCTCGACCTATCGGCGAAGATACGACTGATCTCCGGGGCCGGGCTGTTCCGGCTCGCGGGCGATCCCGCCATCGGGCTCGCGGAGATGCCCATCTCGGACGGACCGTCCGGGGTGCGCGGGGAGAGTGTGGACGAGCCCGGCCCCTCGGTGAGCCTGCCCTCGGGCACCGCGGTCGGTGCGACGTGGGATCCGGCGTTGCTCACCGAGATCGGCGCGCTCATCGCCGCCGAAGCGCGCCGCAAGAACGTGTACGCGGTGTTGGGGCCGACCATCAACCTGCACCGATCTCCGTTGGGCGGGCGGCATTTCGAATGCTTCTCCGAAGATCCGCTGCTGACCGGTGAGCTGGCCGCGGCGTATGTGCGGTCGGTGCAGGACTATGGGGTCAGCGCGTGCCCGAAACACTACGTGGCCAATGATTCCGAGACCGAACGCTTCACCGTGGACGTACGGGTTTCCGATCGCGCGCTGCGCGAGCTCTACCTCTATCCGTTCGAACGGGCCGTGCGGGCGGGCGCCTGGATGATCATGGACTCCTACAACGGCGTGAACGGCGCGGCCATGTCCGACAATCCGCTGCTGGACGAGCCGCTCAAGGGCGAGTGGGGATTCGACGGCGTCGTCGTCTCCGATTGGGGCGCGGTGCGCTCCACCGCGGCGGCGTCCGGGGGCACCGATCTGTGCATGCCCGGCCCGCCGATGCTGTGGGGCGAGCCGCTGCTGGCGGCGGTAGAGGCCGGAGAGGTCGGTGCGGACGCGATCGACGAGAAGGTGCGGCGCATACTGCGATTCGCCACCCGCGTCGGCGCATTGGACGGCTCCCCTTGGCCGACCACACATTTCACCGATAACCACGCGCGGAACCTGGTACGGCGCTTGACAACCGAATCGATGGTGCTGGCGCACAACGACGGAACGCTCCCGCTGCGCGCGGGCACGACCGTCGCGGTCCTCGGACCGTCCGCGGCCGAACCACGCATCATGGGCGGCGGCAGTGCCACGGTCACGCCCACCCACATCAGCACTCCCCTGGCCGGATTGCGAGCGGTGCTGCCCGTGACGCACACACCGGGCGTGCGCCTGATCGAGGGGCTGATCCCCGCGCCATCGGAGCTGGTCACCGATCCCGAGATCGGGACACCCGGGGTGCGACTGCGGTACTTGGACGGCGCGACCGAGATCGGCTCCCGCCATCGCGGCACTGCGCATATCGTGCTGCTCGGTGACGAACTAGCAGCCCGCGCAACGCATATGGAACTGCATGCACGCCTGCGCGCGGATATCGCGGGCGACTGGCAGATCGGGTGCGGCGGCACCGGTGAGGTGCGACTCGATATCGACGGCACCCCCGCGATCGACGAGAACGTCATCGACGCCGCGGGCGATCCCGTCGCGGCGCTGCTGGAGCCGCCCCAGGTGTCGGTGACCCGGAACCTGGTCGCCGGACAAGAGATCGACGTGCGTCTCACTATCGCTGTCCCGCAGGCTATTCCGGGGCTGGGCGTGCTGCTGGCCTTCCTGCTGGGCATCGATCGCCCACAACGGCCCAAAGACGAGGAGTTCGCGGCCGCGGTGGAACTGGCGCGCGATGCCGAGGTGGCGGTGGTCCTGGTCGGCACCAGCGAGAAGATCGAAAGTGAGGGCACCGACCGCAAGACACTGCGCCTGCCCGACCGACAGGATGAGCTCGTCGCCGCGGTCGCGGCGGTGAATCCACGCACGGTGGTCGTGGTCAACTCCGGTGCGCCGGTGGAGATGCCGTGGCGCGATGATGTCGCGGCGGTGCTGCTGGCCTGGTTCCCCGGTCAGGAGTTCGGTGACGCGCTCGCCGATGTGCTGACCGGTGTGGTCGAACCGGGCGGGCGGCTACCCACCACCTGGCCCAAGACCATCTCAGATGTGCCGATTCTGGACACCACACCCGAGAACGGCATCCTCGAATACACCGAGGACATCCATATCGGCTATCGCGCCTGGCTGCGCGCGGGCACCGAACCCGCCTACCCGTTCGGCCACGGGCACGGCTACACGACCTGGTCGTCCACCGGGCTGACGGTCTCCGGGCATACCGCGAGGCTCACCGTCACCAATACCGGTGAGCGCACCGGCAAACAGGTCTACCAGGCTTATCTCTCCAGGCCCGGCAGCGCGATCGACCGGCCGGTCCGATGGCTCGCCGGATTCACCGCGATCACCCTCGAGCCCGGCCGCTCCGCGACCGTCGAAATCAACCTGTCCCAGCGCGCTTTCGAACACTGGACTGCCGCGGGCTGGGCCATCGAGCCGGGCGCGTTCACCCTGCATGTGGGGACATCGGCCACCGATCTTCCCCATACGACCGAGGTCCATTGATCGGGGTCTTCCAGGATCTTCCCGACCAGGGTATGGGTGCACCTATGAGTCATGACCTGGTGGGTGCGGGCGTGAGTGGTGGACCATAGTGACGGTCGGGTGACCTTGTCCCAGGTGCCCGGCGTTGGTGGACGAGAGGGGCTGTTCTCCGAACCCTCAGAGCACAACCGCCGCCGGAGGGCGGTCCGTCTCTTCCACCCGAGTCACAGCAGCCCTACCAGGCGCGCCCGTTCGACGGCGTTGCCGCGGGTGTTCGCTTCGAGCTTGCCGTAGATGCCGCGCAGGTGGGTTTTGACGGTATTGATCGACACTCCGAGGTCCGCGGCAATCTGACCCGTCGTGCGACTGGACGGAAGATGTTTGAGCACAATCGTTTCCGACTCGGTGAGCGCGGGCTGCGCGCCGCCGCGCACTGCCGCGGGGTGATGGCGCAGGGTCTCGGCGAACGCGTCCAGGCGACCGAATCGGCCCGCGTAGATATCGAGTAGTTCGATCGCTTCGGGGACATCGAGCCACGGCGAGACTATCGAGTCGGGCGCCGATATCCGCAATGCGGCCTCGAGCGCCTCCGCCGCCTTGGTCGGCATGGCGAGCTCGTGCAGCACGCTGGCGTAGCGCAGCCACGCGGACAGCTCGGTGACCGAGTACAGCGAACGCGATTGCAGCAGTAGCGATTCGAGCAAAGCCCGGGCCGAACGGGGCTTGTGCACGGCATCGGCCAGCATGGCCTGGATCAGCACGACCTCCGGGGTCTCGCCCAGTACCGCCCGGGCGCGCTCGGCCAGTTCCTGAGCCGGGCGCATCTCCCGCAGCTTGAGCAGCGCGCGCACGATGCCCGGTAGCTGCACGCCGTGATTGCCCGCCGGCAGCGGATCCGCATCCAGCAACCGCATCATAGTCGCGTGTACGCGGTGGACGGTCTCGTAACGGTCCGAGGCGGCCTTGCTCAGCAGGAATTGGCAGGCGACCAGCATGGCGAGACCGGTGACCGGCATTCCGGACGGCTCGGACTCGATCGATGCGGCGATATCGGTGATGGCCTGGACGTCGAAATCATCACCGTTGACATAGCGGGTCAGCGCGAGGATGAGTTCCATCCGATGTGCGTCGGCGATATCGCGCAGGTCGTGCTCGCGGGCGTAGCCGATGGCATATTCGGCACGGGTACGCGCGGTGGTGATCGCGCCCGCGTAGATCGAGGAGATCGTCAGGCGTGAGAGCGATCGCAGCACCAGGCGCTGGCGTCCGGTCCGCTCGGCCAGCGTGATGCCCGAGCACAGCAGCGCCTCCCCACGTTCGATCCGCCCGTGCAGCAGCATGTCACTGGCGGTCTGGACCGCCAGATAACAATCGATGTCCAGATTGCCGGTGGCGGGCAACTCCTGGCGTGCGTCCCGATCGCCGAGGCTTGCCCCGGAGCTCAGCACGGCATCGATGCTCACCGCGAACCCGAGCGCGTCGAGCCAGTGCGCCGGGGCGAGTGAGGGCAATGAGGACGGCTGCGAACGGATCAGCTCGAGATAGGCGAGCGCTTCGCGGTCCGCACCGCGCGCGACCGCGTCGATGGCCCGCAATCGCCAGACGAAGGGATCATCGGAGATCTCGGACCCCGCGCGATCGAGCTGATCGAGCAATTCCGGACCCGCACCGTCGAAGACGAGCCCGAGCCCATTGTCGCGCAAGAACTTACGCAACGGCTCGCGATCGTGCAGCGCCAGTAGATGCGGCAGGGCCTGTGCGGGCAGGCCCATATCGCACAGCCCGCGCGCGGTGCGCAGGTGCAGATCCGACAGCTCGGCATCGCCGAGCCCGCTCGCCTGCACGAGCAGATACGCGCGCACCATCGGATGGTAGGTGAACCACAGTGCGCCGCCATCGGATCGGCGCACGAACGGAAAACCTATGCGCTGCAGTTCATTCAGCGTCTCCAGGGTCCGCTGATCGAGCAGCCTGTCGGCGAGTTCCTCGGTGAAACGCTCGGGAACACTGGTGCGGATGAGGAGTTCGAGCATGCGCTCGGGCAACCCGCGCAGTACCTCACCGATCAGGAAATCCTCCACCGCCGGTGCGGGTGCCGCCAGCATCGCCAGGGATGCGGCTCGGTCACGCGCGCCGCCGGACACCACGAGCGCCGCGATCCGCACCATCGCGGTCCACCCTTGGGTGGACTCCATGACCGCGTCGAGTTCGGGTTCGGTGAGGGTACAGCCGTGCTGGGTGAACAGTTGCGCGGCAAGGGATCTGGTCAGTGCGAGATGCCATTTGCGGATGCGGGTCACGCGGCCGCCGATGTTCAGGGTGTGCCAGCGCAGCGGCGGTTCGAAGCGCCCGGACAGCACGATCGTCAGGGTGGGAGGCGCATGCCGGATCAGGTATTCCAGCGCGGCCAGCGCGCGCGAATCGGTGAGCAGGTGCGCGTCGTCGATCACCAGTACCGCCGGTGCGCGGTGCTCGCTCAGCACATCGATCACGTGTGCGGCGAACGTAGTGCCCGGCGGGGGCGTCGACGCGCCGAGGGCCTGACTCAGTGCCGCGCCGACCGCGGGCCAGCTGCCGCGATCCCGGTTGAAGCTCTCGGTGACGGTCAGCCAGGCGATCCTGGTCTCGGGCGCGCGCGGGCGCAGCCGTCGTTCGATCCAGTCGAGCAGGAGAACGGTTTTTCCGGCACCCGCGGGTGCGCTCACGATCACCACCCGCGCAGTGCCCTGCTTATCGGTGCCGTCCAGACGATCGAACAGCTCGAAACGGGCAATCGGATCGCAGGTGAGTGTGGGTATCCGGTATGGGGCCGAGCGTTCCAATACCGACCGGGGACATACAGATGTTCGTTGTGATGTGGTCACCGAAACCTCCGGCTCGCGTGCTGACACGTCACAACCGCCGCCAGCGACTTTACCGCAAACACTGGCGGTGCCGGCATCCGATGAGGTTCCTCACATGCGGATTCACGAGCGCGCGGCAGGCCTTCCAAAAAGATGGACGCGGCGCGTCATCGGTAGGGACAACGCACCGCATCCGGGCAAATTGGTCTGGAGTCAGCCGCATTCGACCGCCGCGCGGGCGATCGGATCGGCCGTGGCATCGGGTTGGGAGGCCGCGAAGATCACACGGTGTGGCTCGCGGCGGGTACGAGTCCGAACAAGTGCTCGGCGTTCGATTCCAGAATCGCCTGCGAAGCGGCGGGCGCGATCGACGCATCCGAGATGTAGTCGATCGCGCGAACGAAGATCTTGTCGTTCTCATAGGGGAAATCGGTGCCCAGAATCAGCCGGTCCGCACCGAAGGAATCGATCGCGGCGCGCAACGCGGGCAGATGGCCGTGGCCGACGGTGTCGTACCACATTCTGCGAGCGAGCACGCTGGGCGCTTCGGGGGTCTGCGGGGCTTCCCACAGGTACTGGTTGTCGGCCCGCTGTAACAGCATGGGCAGAGCGCCCCCCAAATGCGAGTTGATGATCTTGATGTTCGGGTAGCGCACCGGAAAACCACTGGTGATCAACTGCATAACGCTGATCGTGTCCTCGATCGGCGCGCCGACCATCCAGGTGAGGTTGTAGTCCCGGATGAGCGGCGAGCACGCGCTGTTCCCGGCCGGATGCAGGTACAGCACCGCGCCGCGATAATCGAGTTCGGCGAAGACCGGGGCGAAATCGGGATCGATCAGCGCACGCCCGAGCACCGTGGTGTTCATGGCCACCCCCACCATGCCCAAATCGTCCAGCGCCCTGCGTATTTCGGTGATCGATTCCCCGATGTGCGGCATGGGAGCCGAGGCGAAGGCCAGGAATCGATCCGGATGCGCGGCCACCACTTCCGCATACTGGTTGTTCACGTATCGTGCGGCGGCAACGGCCTTATCGCGATCCTGCCCGTACGGATTCTGCGGGGCGGTGGACAGCACCTGCATATCGACCCCGGCCCGGTCCATCAGCCGCAGGCGCGCGTCGAGTTCCGCGCCACCGCCCGCACCCATTCCGCGCTGGGTATCGGTATCGGTCTTGCCGAGTTCGACCAGCAGGTCGAGGTAATCATCGGTCCAATAGTGTGCGTGCACATCGATTCGCATGGAGTTCTCCTGTTCGATTTCCGGACCGGTCCGGCCGGGTACCCGTGTATCCGAGCGGTGCTCCGAGTGATTCGCTTGCCACGCTAGGGCGGTGTGCGCGCGCGGACCCCGCCTATTTCGGGTGAGGTGCGGTTACCGGCATAACCACAGCGCATTCGAGAGCGGTCTCGGCTCGCACGACATTGTCCGGGGCGACTCGCACCGGGGTGTTCGGCGGATAGTTCGCGTGCGGCGCGGTGGTTCGGTCCCCGACGCGGCCCGAGGTTCGCCGCCGGAGTCGGCGCCTACGGTCACCGGATGGCGGCGCGAATTCGCCAGTGCTTCACACGAATCGGGTGAGGCGCCGCGCGCGCCCGTGCACAAGAGTCGACGGGGTCAACGCCAATGATTCACAGATAGGGTGCGCAATGAATTTCCCGATCATCAACCTGGGCTCGGCCGCCATCGATCTCGCGAGTGTGGTGACCTCGACCCTGGCCAATATCACCTACCTGCTGCAGGCCTGGGGCTCGCTGTGAGCGGACTGCTGTGCGGTGACGGGTTCGGTCGGCGGTCCGCACTGATCGGTGCGGGCGCCATGCCCGACCAGCACTAGGGAAACGGGAGCGGCGAGGTGAATCGACGTACGGTTCTGTTTTCCATCTCCGCGCTGGCCCTCACCGGGACATTGTTCGCCGGGGCGGTCCCCGCCCCGGCGGCACCGCCCACGGCAACCCTGCCACCGGTGGGCGCGGACTTTCTGTGGGGTGTGGCATCTTCGGGCTTTCAGACCGAAGGCCATGCGCCCGACAGCAATTGGACCCGCTATATCGCGGCCGGTCAGACCGCCGATCCGTACCAGGACTCGGTGGACTTCTTCGACCGCTACGCATCCGATATCGCTCTGGCACAACAGCTCGGGGTGCGGACCTACCGCATCAGCATCGAGTGGGCTCGGATCCAGCCCAGCCCGGGTGTATGGGACGAGCGGGGATTGAAGTTCTACGACGATGTCGTCGGGGCGATCGTGGCGGCGGGCATGCGCCCGATGCTGACCATCGACCACTGGGTCTATCCGGGTTGGGAAGCCGGGCGCGGCGGCTGGCGCAATGACGCCATGGTGAGCGACTGGCTCGCGAACGCGCGCACAGTCGTGGATCGGTACGCGCGATTCGACCCGATGTGGGTCACCTTCAACGAACCCGCCATGTACATCTACCAGGAGTTCACCCACGGGGGTATCGGCCTCACCGACGCTCCGGTGATGGCTGATCGAATCACGCAGGCGCACAACGCGATCTACGACTACATCCACCGCGTGCAACCCGGTGCGATGGTAACCAGCAACGACGCGTACATACCGGTGGTCGACGGCGTGCTCGCGCTCCCGGTGCTCGATCGCATCGCGGATCGGCTGGACTATATCGGCATCGACTACTACTACGGGCTCTCTATCGGTGCGATCACCCCGCCCGATTTCACACAGCCCTGGCGCAATCCGCTACAGCCCGAAGGCATTTACTACGCTCTGCGCGAGTATTCGAAGCGGTTCCCGGGACGGCCGCTGTATGTGGTGGAGAACGGGATGCCCACCGATAACGGCCGCCCCCGCACCGACGGTTACACCCGCGCCGCGTCGCTGCGGGACATCGTCTACTGGGTGCAGCGCGCCAAGGCCGACGGCATGAACATCATCGGCTACAACTACTGGAGCATCACCGATAACTACGAATGGGGTTCGTACAGTCCACGTTTCGGCCTGTACACCGTCGACGTGCTCACCGATCCGGCCCTGACCCGCCGCCCGACCGACGCCGTCGCGGCCTACACCGACATCACCCGCGCCGGTGGCGTCGCGCCCGACTACCGCCCCTCTCGTGCGCCCGCCCCGTGCTCGCTGGTGGCGCCGCCGTCCAGCTGCGGCGATCCGGTCACCGTGCCGCACTGAGTATTCCGAGCCCGCCGGCCCGGCGCCGAGCCGCTACGCTCGTCGCCGGGCCGCGGGTGCGCCTGGTGCGCACGGCGATCGCATGACCGTGCATCGCATGACCGTGCTGGATGGTCTCCGATCGGCATCCGCCGGGCCCTTTCACCGGTTCAGTGCGCGCCGGTGGCATAGGCCGCGCCCGCACCGATACCCGCGCCGACGCCGGCACCGATACCCGCGCCGAACGCGGCGCCACCGACGGCTCCAGCCCCCACCGGAACCGCCTCACCGGCGGCGAACCCCAGAGCCGCGCCGCTGGCGGTGCCGACCGGCACACCCACGGCCTCACCGATCCCCGCGCCGATACCGGCACCGACGATGCCGCCCGCGATGCCACCGGCGAGCGCGCCGCTCACCACCGCGGCGGGCCCCAGCGGAATGCCCGCGATGCCGCCGGTGACAGCGCCCAGCGGGACACCGACACCGCCGCCGACCAGACCACCGACCACCGGGCCCGCGAGCGCACCGGCCGCCGCGCCGATGGGAGCGCCGAACACGCCACCGGCCAGTCCGATCGGAAGCCCGGCGACGCCGCCGAGTACGCCACCGGCCACTCCGCCCGCGACCGCGCCCACACCCGCACCCGCACCCGCACCGATCAGAGCACCCGAGCCTGCCGAGCCGATCATGCTGTTCAGCGTCGCCACCGGTAGGCCGGTGGCCGGATCACGCTGAACGGCAGCGTCCACGACGTGGGCCGCCGGTGGCGTGGGGTCCACGACGGCCGCATTGGCGACCCCGGTGCCCAGGAGTGTCACTCCCGCTGCGATGGGCAACGCGAGGGCGCCTGTGACGACGATTCGAGTCATACGCATAGCAATCATTCCTTCATTTCAGGGAGCGAGCGGTCCGCACCCGACGGTGACCATCGGTGCGGAGGGGCGCTGTGTGGGCGGGCTCGAGTGGCGCAGATGTGGCAGAGCCAACGCGATGATCCCGGCGCTTGCGGTGACCACGACCGCGGCCCATCCCGGCGCCCAGGACGCCCACGACGGGCTGCGGAACCACACCTTCGAGTCGGCGATGTGGTGGTATCGGCGGTTCACCAGCGCCGCGACGATCGAGGGCGTGATCAGGGTGACCAGCGCGACCACGGTGGTCGGGGGGTCCTGCGGCAGGACGGTCGCCAGGCAGTAACCACCGACCGCCGCGACCGTCATCGCGATGAGCGCGACCGGGATCGGAGCATGAACCCGGGTGGTGGTGGCGAATACCGCGAGTGCGATGGTGACCGCGACCGCCGCGACCGGGCGCGGCCAGCGGACACCACACGCCAGACCCGCCGCGACGGCCGCGATCACCAGCGGTACCGACCACGCCGGGAGCGGTCCGGCCAGCACCACCGCACCACCGGCGACGGTGAACGCGAACGCCAGCGCCAGCAGCACACCGTCGCGGCCCGGCAACAGCAATGCTGCTACCAAGGTCGCCAGTGCCGTCAACCCGATGCCGGCGATCATGCGAAACGACCAGTTATTCTGTCCGGCAAGCCAATCGGTGCGCAGCAGCGACAGCACCAGTAGCACCAGCACCGCCGCGACCGGACGCAACGGCACCTCCGCGGTGGGGGCGGGCTCGGCGTGCCGGTGTGTCCAGGCTCCCCAGATCAGCAGCCCCAGCGCGAGGATGATCAACGCCATGGGAGGCGGATCGAACAGCGCCCATTGCAGCGCCGAGCGCGCATCGTCCCCGTGGCCCGTGACGGTGAACCGGCCGGCGATGATGACCCCCGAGAGCGCACCCAGCAGCAGTGCGGCCTGCGCCGTACGACGGCGACCGGCCAGCGCCGGCAGCGCACCCAGCAATGCCCCACCCACGATGGTGTCCACCAGTCCCAGCGACAGCACCTCACCGCTCATCGCGCGCGCCAGGAGATGATTGCTCGCCAGCAGCAGCGCGGATCCGGACGCGATCAGCCAGGTGGTACGCACGGTCACCGATTCACACATGACCGACACCAGCACCGCGGCCAAAGCCGCGCACGCGGCGGCGCGGGGCACATTGAACAGCATCAGTTGCAGGTTCGGTGTCGAACCCGCTGCGGCCCAACCGAAATCGATGGGTGTGGTCACCGCCATTCCGGCCAGGACGGCGGCGGTGCACACCGCGAGCGCTTCGAGCCGGATGCGCATCGAGCCGCCGATATCGGCCCGACCTCGAGTATCCGTCGAATGGATCGGCCGGGCCGGGGGTTCATCGCACCGACCAGCGGTCTACGACGGCGAGGACGGTGCCACCGCTATCGCTGGCCTGCGCCGAGGCCGGAACCCCCATCGCCACGGCTTGTTCCTCGGCGATCGATCTACGGGCCGCACCGGTCTCAGATGACATGGCGATATCCTTCCGATGTCGGGTCCAGGGTGAGAAGGTGAATCCGATCGGAATCGATCACCTGCTGTCACGGTAGGACGGACACCGCCGCACTCACCTCACCCAACCGGGGTGAACCCCACCCGGAGCAGGTTCCCGCTACCAAAGCGGTTGCGCCGCCGCGGCTATCAGAACGACACCGGCACCCCGCAGCTCACCGCCGACCACATCGGTGAGCCAGAGCACACCCGGATACCACCGCGACGGAGAGGATCGGCTGGATCCGCTCACCATGCACAGGCTCTGCGGCGGTCTGCCCCGATCGACCCGGTTCTTGCCGACTGTCCGATAGGGCGACGTAAGGCCGGCGCTGCTGCCAGGCGCGGGCGGCGCGTGGATCCGCCACCGGTCACGGGGTCAGGACTACCCGCCCGCGCAGGCCACCGCGTTCCACACGGCGGTGGGCGTCCGCGGCGTGATGCAGGGCAACAGTGTCGGCGATGCGCGGTGTCAGCCCGGCGGTGGCGAGGCGGGCCAGGGCAGGTCCGTCGGCGCTGATCCACTGCTGGTGAACTCTGATGCCTCGCAGCGGGATTGGCGGCGCGCCACCGGTCACCGTGACATACGCGCCTCGGGTCCGCACGGCGGCTACCGCTCGCATGCCCAGCCCGGCGGCGTCGAGGGCACCGTGTGCCCCACCGGGAATCAGTGCCCGCACCGCCGCGCCCAGATCGGGTGCATCACGCGGAACAGTCCATTCGGCTCCTGCCGCACGCAGGAACGCCTCATCGGACGCGCTCGCCTGAGCCAGGACACGAAGCCCCCGCGCGGCGGCCAATTCGACGGCGAATCCGCCGACCGCGCCCGCGGCTCCGGTCACCAGCAGGGTGTCGCCGGCGGTGAGGTCGAGCAGATCGAGCGATTGCAAAGCGGTGAGACCGTTGAGCGGGAGCGTGGCGGCCGCGATGGCGTCCAGGCCCGGGTTCAGGGCCACCGCGCAGGCATCCAGGACCACGTACTCGGCGTACGTGCCGAGATCACGATCGAGGAGATCACGCATGCCGATGACGTTCTGCCCCAACGCAAATGGTGATGCGACGTCGGTCTCGCCGACGCCTACAGCTGCGACCACGCCCGCAACATCCCAGCCGATACCGGTGCTCGCGCGCGGGGTCATCAGACCGGCGTCGGCCAGTGCGCCGGAGCGGGTGACGAGGTCTACCGGGTTGACGGTGGCGGCGTGCACGCGGATCAACAGCTGTCCCGGCCCCGGAACCGGGATGGGGACCTGTACCAACTCGAGTACCTCGGGGCCGCCGTAGCCGCGCGCAATCACCGCGCGCATGGTGTCTGTGATGGGCATATCGATCAATAAAGTCGAGTTGACCTTCTCCAGGAAGTAGGCACTCGCGAGTGCCTACCGCACCCGAAGGAGCCCCATTGCCCACCCGTACGGCCGCGCAGCGCCGCATCGAAGCCAGCGCAGGTTATGACGCCTATCTCGCGGAATGCCCGGCGCGGCAACTACTCGATCGCATCGCCGACAAATGGGTGAGCCTGGCGATCAACGCCCTGGCGGACGGACCGCAGCGGCACAGCGATCTGCAACGCCGCCTCGCCAGCGTCAGCCAGAAAATGCTCACCCAAACCCTGCGCAATCTGGAACGCGACGGCTTGGTCGCGCGCACGGTGACCACCTCGGTCCCGGCCCGAGTGGACTACGAACTGACCGAACTCGGTGTGTCGTTGCTCCCGGTCATGCAGGCGATCAAGGGCTGGGCCGAGGACCATATGGACCAGGTGCATCACGCCCGTCTCGGCTACGACGAGGGTCAGGCCGCGCGCTGATCCCGCAGTGCTGCCGACGGGAAGGGATCTAGGGGTCATAGATCATGCCCGATCGCGTGGGCCAGCATGGTCCTTCGCCAATGGAGTTGGCAGACAACCGGTCCACCAGGATCCCCCGAATCCGATGCGAGACAATGGACGCGCTGCGGACGACCGTTCGTCCACCCTCGACGGTGTCCTCCCCATCGACCAGGGTTTCCACACGATGCTTGATCGCACCGGTGTACCTGTCGTGATGGATGCTGGAGTCGAACACCTCCAGCATCGACGGTGACAGCGGCGCATCGGAAGACTGCCTCCAGAGCCCGGCAACCCGATGGCTGGACATCTTTCAGCAAACACACAGTCGCATATCGGATTCGCCTCGACAAGCATCCGTTGCCGTGCCATCCACCGGCTGCCCGCAGGCGGCGAGGTAGGGCCGAAAGGCCTCCGCCCGGCCAACTCTCGCCGACCGGGCGCATTTTCGCAGGCCCGCATCATCCACGCCCACCACGCGGCGAGTCCACGCCCGCGACTCTGCGCCGTCCGGCGGTGGCGTCAATCACCATCGTCGCCGGTCAGCTATCAGATTTCTCTGATGTCCAGCAGGCTAAGGAATTTGAAACGGCACACGAATGCGATATGAACAGCACTTGTATTCGTGGACGGCCATCCGTACCGGGACACCGCACAGCCGCGGTACCGGCAACCGCGTTCAAACCTGCGTCCGCGTAATTGCTTGGCCGCCAAGGGCTTTCACCGCCTCCTCGTGATCCGCCGAACCGTGGAGCGATCATCGACGCGAATCACGCACGGGCAGTGCGACTCCCGCCGATGAGACGTCGCATTCGTCTTAAATGTCCGAATACCCTATTAGGTCCCCGCATGAGGGGACCAAGGTCGATTGACCCCAACCGGGCAGAACCGGCAATCTTCGTTACGAGTCAGCAACTCTCATCGAGGGACGCTGACCGGCTCGCGGCCTTTCACGGGGACACCGGACGCGAGTCGCGGTGCCTCCGGGAACGACCACCGTTCCGAGGGGGCACTGTCACCGCATATCCACCCGGGCGCACCGACTCGAACGGTCGACCCTCCAATGGTATCGGCCGAACGACGCGACAGTGCGCTGTTCGGCCGATATCGGCTGGCCCCCTTGGGAATGCCCGCCGGAGTGCCGACCGAGTCCACGGGCTCTCGCGGACGACGACATCGCCCACACCACCGAGGATCGAGGCGCACCGATGACACTGGAACGGGTCGATACACGAACCCATCTCGGGGGCAACGCTTTTCGCACCGCACGGTGGGTGCAGCGTGCGGTGTGCGCGCAAACCGATCCCGAATCGTTCTTCCCCGAGCGGGGCCAGACCGGGCATGCCGCGAAGAAAGTGTGCGCGCGGTGTGGCGTGAGCCGAGAATGCCTGGAATACGCACTGGCCCACGAGGAACGCTTCGGCATCTGGGGCGGGCTCTCCCCCAACGAGCGATGCGAAGTCAACGCTCGATGGTGACCGATGTCTTCGCGCACCGGTTGAACGAGTCGATCGGCCGCTGGGAGCATCAGCACGGTCGCCGTTTGCCCAACACCGAGCTGGTCGCGCGGCTCGCGGAGGCCGGTCACAGCATGTCGATGGCCTATCTGTCACAGCTCCGCAGGGGACGGCGCGATCGGCCCTCGATGGAACTGCTGGTCGCACTGGCGCGGGTATTCGATGTGCCGGCCGACCATTTCACCAACGCGGGCAAGGACTTCGACACCGCGCCGCACCATGTGGCAGCCGGGTTGACCAATTCGGGATTGCGGCGCTTGATCAACGCCGCGGCCGGGCTGTCCGCGGAATCGCTGGACTATCTGAGCCTGCTCGCCGACCGGCTCCGGCGCGCGGACCGCCTGCCCGCGGAGAGCCAGACCGCGGGGTGGGTGCTGTGACGGCCCACCCCGCCCTGCTCGGGCACCGCGACGAGCGGCGCGCGTCAGGTGGTGTAGTCGCCGACGAGGTCACTGTTCCGGCGGGAGGCGGCGTCGTTGATCCCGATGATGTAGCCGTCGGGGTCGGCGATGTAGAACTCGCGGGTGCCGGTGTGATCGGCGGACGGGCCGCGCAGGATCGCGGTGACCGCAGCGCAGGTGTCGAGCATGGCTTGGAAGTTCTGCACCTCGAGGTAGAACATGCCGGTGAATCCGATCGGCTTGCCCGTCAGCGACGGGAGCCAGTTCTCCAATTGTGTGTTGCGGTAGAGCATTCCGCAGAATTGGCCGTCGAACAGGAGCATGTGGATGTCGGTGTCCGCGGTGGCGGTGCGGCTGTCGACGGTGAAGCCGAGCTTCTGGTAGAAGGCTGTGCTCACCGCGTGTCGGCGACGCCCAGACAGGGTGCGAATGACATGGTGTTCTCCTTTCGTGGACGAGCTCGGAACGCTTCTCAGCGCAGGTGTTTGACCAGGATGCGGTAGTCGCCCGCCATCGTATGGGGCGTCCAGCCGTGCGTGCGGTAAAGCCGTTGGGCGGGTTGGTTGTCGCGATGCACGCCCAGGCTCAGCGCGGGCAGCCCGGCGTGGGTGGCCAGGGTCTGAAGGTGGTGCAGTAGAGCGGTTCCCACACCCCGCCCGCGCGCGGATGCGGTCGTGGCGATGGTCAGCTCCGGGGTGTGCTCGTCGATGAACGCGGGTGAGCCGATCGAGCGGTCGAACAGTCGTAGCCAGGCGGCACCGGCGGGACGTCCGGAGCGATCGTGGGCGATGACGCCGAGATCGGTGGGTGTGCCCCAGTCCGCGACATAGCGGTACGAGTCGGTGTCGGGCACGGTGTCGATGCGCAGCATCTGCCCGGAGGCGTGCGCGGCTTCGATCAGCATCTCGGTCAGGAAACGCTGATCGTCGGCGGTGGCCTCGCGGAAGGTGAACGGGGGTGGGGACATGATGGGTTCCTGGTTCGATGGATGTCGGTCACGGCGGAGCCGGTCTTTCAGGCGGGCGCTGTGCTGCCCGTAGGCGGGATCGTTGAGCGCCGCGGGCAGGAAATCGCCGTGCGTGAGTCGCCGCCCGAGCCGGGTCTCCACGCAGCCGATGCACAGAATGCTGTCGGGCCGGGCTCGGGCGCGAGCCCACACGAGGTCGTGGACGGTGTACCACTCGTGCGGACCAATGATCGGCGCGGTCGGCACATCGCAGTCGTGGCACGGGAATTCGTCCCGTTCGGGGGTCGCGCTCATCGCGTCGGACGCCGTTGCACGCGGCCCTTCTTCAGGCATGAGGTGCACACTGTCATCCGCACCGGGGTGCCGTCCCGCACGGTGCGCACCGGCTGCAGGTTCGGGTTGAAGCGGCGGCTGGTGCGACCTTTGACATAGCGCTGCTGGGCGCGACGCCCGGCTCGCGCGACGCGCTGTCCGAAGCTGGGCTGTTTACCGCACACCTGACAGTGGGCAGACATGGTCTCTCCTGTTCTCGACGGTGGTCACCGTCGGTTCGGGTCAATGGGGTTATCCCGGACAGCTTTTCGACTCGGTCACCGATCACGCGAGCCGATTGCACGCCCCGCTCGAACACGAATCAGCGTGCTCACCTGCGAGAGTTCTCTCTGTCGGGCCGGCTCGTCGAAGTGGATGTCATGCAGATCGCACGCGAGTGCGTGCACATCGCACGAGCGCTCATATCCAGCCGCGCGCGGTGGCGATCCGGATCGCCTCGATGCGGTTGCGCGCACCGATCCTGCGGTTGATCGCGGCCAGGTTGTTGCGCACCGTCCCGGCCGAAAGGTGCAGTGCCGCAGCGATTTCTCCGGGTGTGCGGCCCTGCGCGGCGAGCCGCAGCGTCTCGACCTCGCGGGCAGCGAGCGGATTGCCCGGTGCCCGCAAGGCCTCGACGAACGCCTGCGGCTCGATCGCACGCCGGCCCTGCGCGACCTGGCTCACGGCCTCGGTCAGCGCGGTCAGCGGCGCGCCTCGGCTCACCAGCCCGTCCACCTCGGCCGCGAGCGCCGCGCGCAGCAGATCGGGCCGGTGCGGCGGTGTCACCAGCACGACCCGGCAGCCCGGTAGCACCGCGTGCAGTCGCGCTGCCGCCGAAATCCCGTCCAGCCCAGGGAGATCGGCGTCCAGCAGCGCGATGGTCGGATCGGTGCGCAGCGCACAGGGCACCACCTCGGTACCGAGCCCGACCTGTGCGACCACCCGCAGGCCCGGCAGTGCGGACAGCACCGCGGCCATCGCTTCGCGCGGCAGCCGCGGGCCGCCGCCGATCAGCACTCGAATCATCGACCATCCGTTTCCGAGGATGCCGAATATGTTGGATGCGTTGATATGTCACGGCCGGACCGAACCCGGCACTCAGTCGCGGGCTCGCCGGCCCGGCAGCAGGAACAGCAGCGCCCACATCAGCACGACCGCGCCGATCGCGTACCGCAGCGCCGCAGCGAAGGCGGTGGTCACCTCGAGTCCCTCACTGCCCGCGGGAGCGTGCACGAAGTACACCACCGAGGCCAGTGCGATTCCCACCGCGGTACCCACCTGCATCGCGGTGTTGAACACACCCGATGCCGAGCCCATATCGGCCGGATCGACCTGGCCCAGTGCCAGTGCGGCCACGCCCGCGCCGATCATCCCGAATCCGCAGCCGAGCGCGAGCATCGGAGCGATCGCGGCCGGCACGGGCACGCCGGTGCCCTGCGCGGTGACCATCAGCTGATATCCCGCCAGCGTGAGCGCCACCAGCAGCGCCCCCGCCTGCGGAACTCGCCGTGCTTGGGCCACAACGAGTTTCGAGGCGAACATGGCCCCGCCCATACCGCCGACGGCCACCGCCGCGGCCGCGGGTGCGAACTGCGCCGCGGACAATCCGAGACCGTCCTGCATGAACAGCGTCCAGGTCAGCAGGAACACTCCCGAGATCAGACCGAAGATCAGCTGCGCGCACACCCCGCCCACGAACGCTCTGCCCCGGAACAGCGACAGCGGCATCAGCGGGGAGCTGTTGCGGCGCTGCTGAGCGATGAAGGCGCCCAGAACGGCCAGACCGGCCAGCAGCATGCCCACACTCCACGCGGGCCACCGGTGCTGGCCACCGACGGTGAGTGGATAGACGATCAGCAACAGACCCGAACCGCACAGCAGTATCCCGATCGGATCCACTCGCCGCGCGTACGGATCGCTCGATTCGGGCATGCATCGCCACGCCAGCGCCACCGTGGCCAGCCCGACGGGCAGGTTGATCACGAAGATCGACCGCCAGCCCAGACCGAACGGATCCGCGCCGGTGAGCACTCCGCCCAGCACCGGTCCGAGCACGCCGCCCAGCGACATGATCAGCCCGTACAGCCCGAAGGCTTTGGCGCGGGCCGCGCCGTCGAAGCTGACGTACAGCGTGGTGAGCACCTGGGGCACGATGACCGCCGCCGCGCCGCCCTGTATCGCGCGGGCCGCGATCAGCATGCCGGGCCCGGTCGCCACGGCGCACAGCAGCGAGGCCACGGTGAATCCGGCGGTCCCGGCCAGGAAGACCCGTTTGCGGCCGAACAGGTCACCCAGGCGACCGCCGGTGATCAGCCCGAGGGCGAACACGAGGGTGTAGGCGGCCGCAATCCATTGCACCGCGGCGCTGGTTGCTCCGGTGTCGCCGGCGATGGTGGGTAGGGCGGTATAGACGATGGATCCGTCGAGCGCGTTCATCAGCTCGGCGACGAGCACCACGACCAGGGTGATGGTCAGCGCGCGACTCGTGCGGGTGTGCGAATCACGCTCCCCGGCAAGGGTTTCCGAAGACACGAAAACCTCCTGTTCTGACAGTTGAGAGGAAATACGGGCAGGCCGGGGCCGCGCACGCCAACTGCGTTCAGGAGGGTGGGGTGGGTACGACAAACGCCCAGGCCATCGGGAGGAGCCGTCCACGACACGACCCGAGCACGCACAGCGTGGCTCGCGGGGTCGGTGCCGGAACAGACGGCTACTTGGCCTGGGAGATAAGTCATCACCTCGAAACTCGATCGGAGCGGAGCACCCTGTGCTTCGCGTCGTGGTCGCTGAGTACATTTGTACCTTGAGCATGCGGGCGCGCGCGACTGTACCTTGAGCATGCGGGCGCGCGCGACCGAATATGACACGGAACACGTTAGGTACATATGTACCCTGAACGGGTCTCGGGAGACGCCCGAACGGCCGCGATGGAGGTATCAGTGAGCGAGCCCGCCCAGGTGCAACCGAAACCGTTGCGCCGCCGCCGATTCGACCCGAACCGCCGCGAGCGCATCGCGCGCGCCGCGATCGAGGTCATCGGCGAGCGCGGTGTGGAGGGTCTGACCCACCGCGCGGTCGCCGAGGCCGCCGACGTCCCGATCGCCGGCACCACGTACCACTACCGGGACAAAGAGGATCTCCTGGCCGCGGCCCTCGAACTCTGCGTCACCGACTACGCGGCGATCATGGCCGCCATCCCCGGAGCGGACCCCACCCTGACGATCGAGGGGATCATCGACCAGACCGCGCGCGCCCTGATCGACTGCTTCACCACCGAGCGCACCCTCACCACCGTGCAACTCGAGCTGTACATCGCCGCCATCCGCCGCCCCGCGCTGCGCCCGATCGCCGACCGCTTCACCGAGGCCACCCGCACCATGTACACCCACTACACCGATCCCGAGACCGCCACCTTGCTCACCGACACCGCACAGGGAATAACCTTGCGCGGCATAGCAACCGATACCCCGCCGACCGCTGCCGACATCCGCGCACTGCTCACCCGCTGCCTTCCAGCACATCGATAGCGGGCGCGGCGAGTCGACGGTCCACGCCGGGGGCATCGACCCGATCGCACCCGGTGCCCTGATCGGGGTCGCCGGGTTCGGCTGTCTCGAGGGCTGATCGAGATATCGGCCGCCGCCGTGACCACCTGGACGAGGGCTCCGGGCCGTCGACCGGTGACGAGGTCCTGCCCGCGGTCACCGGTCGACTGCGATCTCCGGACCAAGGCTGTTCGGGCGCGGCTAGCCGATCGGGCCCGACTCGGTCGTGCCTTGGCGGTAGCGGGTCATCGTCAATTGCTGTGCGCGGTCGTTGTATTCGGGGATCGGCAGCGGGAACCAGTAGCTGCCGTCGAGCCAGAGCTGGCCCATCAACGGGATGGGTTGTCCGGAGAGGTCGACGCCGTGTCCGTGCGGCGGGCGGTCGAAGGCGCCGACCTCGCTGCCGTCGATGAAGAACTCGACCGCCTCGGTGCCCAGGCGCACGGAGTAGCTGTGGTCGCGCGACAGTAGTCGCGGGTCGAGCAGTGTGATGCGCGGGACGAGTTCGCAATCGCATCGCCGCCCAAGCCCATGCCA
Source organism: Nocardia sp. NPDC052001 (assembly GCF_040680615.1). Taxonomy (NCBI): domain Bacteria; kingdom Bacillati; phylum Actinomycetota; class Actinomycetes; order Mycobacteriales; family Nocardiaceae; genus Nocardia; species Nocardia sp. NPDC052001. Next base: position 41,032 of record NZ_JBFAXC010000023.1, read on the forward strand.
GCAAGGACCGCCTCTACGCGTATTTCGCCGGCAAGGACGAGCTGTACGCGGCCGTGACCGCGCAGTGGGCCAACGACACCACCGCCGAAACCGCCCTGGACGCGGCGGACCTGCCGTCCTATGTCGGGCGGCTCTTCGACCACTACCTGCGCAATCCCGATAACGCGCGCTTGCAGGCCTGGGCCGAAATCGAGGTCACCCGCATCCCCGCCGCCGACGAGGCCATCCGCAACGCCGTGGCCCCCAAGATCGCCGAGATCCGGCGCGGTCAGCAGGACGGGCTCATCACCGACCTGTTCCAGCCCTACACCCTGCTGACCCTGCTCACCGATCTGGCTCGCACCGCGGCGGTCCACGCCCTGCACAACGACCGCGCCGACGCCCAGGAGCGGCGCGCGGCCACCATGCTGGCGGCCCGCCGACTCACCGCACCGGACCAGCGTGGGGATCGCGCACACCCTGGCGGGCGATGAGGTCGGGACCGATTCAGCTCGCCGAGCAGATCGCGGTGTCGAAGGCTTTCATCACCGCGTCGTGACCGCGGTCGTCGCCGGGGTCCGCGTTGACGACGACGGTCACCGCACGACCGTCCGCGGTCACGCCGTTGCGGGTGTGGAAACCGGAGATGCTGCCGCCGTGGCCCCAGACCTGCTTGCCGCAGGACACCGGGATGTGGATCAGCCCGAGCCCGTAGCCCGCGCCCGGTAACCGGTCGAATGGCCGGGGATCGCGTGTCATCTCGTCCAATTCCGTTGGCGAGAGCAGCTTTCCGGCCAGCAGAGCGATGAAGAACCGATTGAGTTCCGCGCCGGTGGACACCATCGCGCCCGCCGCGCCGGCCCAGGATGGGTCGAAATCGGTGTAGTCGACGCGATGCCCGGCGATGTACGCGTAGCCCGAGGGGTGCGGATCGCGCAGACCGGTGTCGCCGGGCTCGGGGTAGTAGGTCGCGCGCAGCCCGAGCGGCGTGATGATGCGGCGCGTGATCTCGGTGGCGACCGGGCGACCCGTGAGGTGCTCGATGAGCAGCCCGATCAGCAGATAGTTGGTGTTGCTGTACTCGGCCCGCGTGCCGGGATCGAAACGCGGTGGCAGTGCCATGGTCCGGTGCACCAGATCGGCGGCGTCGACTCGCTGCCAACGCAATGCGGCCAGTTCGTCCTGCGGCGTCTGCGACAGCAATTGCTCGATATCGGGCAGACCGCTGGTGTGCTGCAACAGGTTTCGCACTGTGATCCGCGTGCCGTCATTGCCGGCGCCGCGCACCACGCCGGGGAGATAGCGCTCCACGGGCGCGTCCAGGGCCACCGCGTTCTCGGCGACCATTTGCAGCAGTACGGTCGCCACGAACGTCTTGGTGTTGCTACCGATCCTGATCCGGCCCTTGCCCGGAAAGCGGGCGCCGGTGCCGAGGTCCCCCACTCCCGATGTCGCTGTCCAATCCCAGCCCTGCTTGGTGATCACGACCTGCACTCCGGGCAGTCCCGCCTGCACCACCTCGTCCAATGCCCGCACGATCGCGGCCGATTGCGCGGCGCTCTGCAGCTCGGCCGTCGAGTCGGGGTTGCACGAGGAGGTGCTCGCGCAGACCACACCCATGCTCACCCCGATCATCACCGTTCGCTCGGCCGCATGCCGAAACACGCTCATCTTCACGGGATCCCTTCCTCGAGGCCCATCGGCTCTAATGGATAGTTCAACTATCCATTGATGGATAGCTACACTATCCACATCGTTGGGGGGCAGACAAGTGGAGGTGCGAAAATCGAACCCGACCGCATGCGGATCGCCGAGCTGAGCAAACGCAGCGGCGTCCCGGTGCCCACGATCAAGTACTACTTGCGCGAGGGACTGCTCCCCTCCGGCGCGCTTACCCGGCCCAACCAGGCCACCTACGGTCCGGACCATCTGCGCCGACTGCGCATGATCCGGGCGCTGATCGAGGTGGGCGGGGTCTCGGTGACCGCGATTGGCAATGTGCTCGCCGCGATCGACGGTCCCGAACTGCCGACGTTCGAACTGATGGGCGCGGTCGCCGGCAGCCTCGACAAACCGCAGACGCAGTCCGAGGACGACGAATGGGCCAGTGCGCGCGCCGAAGTGGACGCGGCGTTGCGCCGACGCGGCTGGGAGGTCGACTACCGCACCTCCGCGATGGACACGTTGATCGCCGTCGTGGTCCGGATGACGCAATTGGGATATGGCACATGGGCATCCGAGGCGCTGGACACTTACCTGGACGCGGCCGAGGCCGTCGCCGAACTCGACGTGGAGCATGCGCTGCGCGCATCGGGACGAGCCGAGATGGTCGACGGAGTCGCGGTGATGACGGTACTGGGTGAAGCCGCGCTCAGCGCCGCGCGCCGTATCGCGCACATCCATGTCTCGGCCGACCGACTGGACTACAGGGCGAACGAGATCGCCCACCCCGCACCGCCGGATTTGCTGGGCAGGGAGCAGGATCCGGGCGGTGCGTCGCGCCCCGGACGGTAGCGATCGACGCCGCGCGGCACGAATCCGGTACAAGCCAACCGCAAGGTTTCGTTAACGCCCTCACGGCAACGTTGTTCTCACACAACGAGGGGAGAACACCTTGAAGGCATTCCCGAGCACAGTGGTAGTCGGGGGAATCATCGCGGCGGCATGCATCGCACTGGCCGGACCCGCATCGGCGAACGCCACACCGATCGCGCACACCTGGTGCCCGCACAGCGAATTGATGCATAAGACCCGGGATGTGAACACCGGCAAACCGGTCATCTGCGTCAACACCGGGGCCAGCGGATACATGTGGGTCCCCGACGCCACCCGCTGATTCCAGCCGAGTAGCGGTTCGAGGAATCAATCTGTTCTGCCACAACAGATTCCGGGGGAATCACACATCGGGAAACAGGCTCACCTGAGGCAGATCTGCCAGTACGTGAGCTGCTTCGTCGCCGGTAGCGCATCGGACCACCAGTCCTTCATAGCGGTCTTGGAGCTTCATCGCGATGGCTGGTTTGAACAACACGTCGATGGTGGTGTCATAGTCGCGACGCAGCCAGTCTTGTCCTTGCCTACTGCGGAACAGCAACTGCCCGTGGCTGATCGTGTACGCCCACATAGCGAAGCAACGCTCGCTGCGATAGAGCTCAGCGCCAGGCGTGAACCGGTCGGCGGTGTTCAGCCAGGCTGTCGTGGTCATGGTCGTAATCCTCGCGGCCGCAGCTCATGGTGGTCAATGCCGCGCGACCACTCGATTGTCCTGGCCGAAACGTAGGTTCACGCTCTCGCCGGTAGGGTCCGACGGGTGGACGTTTACCTGCTGCGACACATCCACCATGCACAACCACCGGACGGCTCACCGATACGGCACATCGACGATGACGGAGACCTCATCTGGGACGAAAAAGAGGACGAAATCAAACTTTTGGGTGTCTACTCGAGTGAGCAGCGTGCGCAAGAACGAATCCTGCAGGCGCGGACCCTACCCGGCTTCGAGGACGAACCCGACTGTTTTCACATCGACAGGACTCGTGTGGATCGCGACCATTGGACCTCGGGGTACTTCACCTACCACTACTAGCAGTCGATGCCGCCTGTGGAACCTCGAACCAGGACTGCCCCTTCATCTTTCGCGACACAGTGCTGACCGGTTCGATCAGCACGCCATGCGGCACGGATGAACAGTTCGAGAACCACCGTAGCGAAACTTCTCGCCAGGGCAGCTCAATTCAATTGCGACGGCAGTCAACTCCTGTCAGTATCGGTTCCCATGATCGAAAGAATCGAGTTCATCCCCGCGCGATGAGCGCGTCCACGGGCTCGGGCCAGCCCGGCTCCCCGACCACTTTCTACCAACACGCACTCACCCTCGCCCACCGGTACCCGGACGTTCCACTGCCCCGCGACGGCGAACCGTACCCCGATGCCAACCGCCGCAGCGGTCGCGTGTGGAGTGCGGACAGGTCCGACGACCAGGGCACGCGCACGAGTCGACTCATCGACGAATTCTTCAGCACGCCAACCGAACACCGTGACATAGCCCGGCTGTATCGCGAGGTGATCGACTACGACATAGGCATCGCGTTGTGGCCATCGATCGTCGCGGCGGTTCACCGCGCGGACTCCAGCCAGGCCCGCGAGCTCGGCCGACATCTCACCCTCACCAGTACCGACCAGAACCCGACCGTTCTGGGTATGGCGTTGCTCGCGGTCGTCGGTACCGAGGACGACATAGCGTTGATCCAGACAATCGGATTGCTCTCTGACACCTTCGGATTACTGGCCTCACAGGCACTTGCCCGGTTGCCGGACGCCACGAACAACCTCATCTGGCTCGCCGACCGCACCGCGGGCTGGGGCCGGGTGTACCTGGTGTACGCCCTCTGCGAGCTGGCTGATCCCGCGGCCGATCCGTGGCTATTGCGCAAGGCCTGCGACGGAGACCACTTGAACGGTGAATTCGCCTACAAAGTCGCGTGCGCCGCGCCGGTCCACGACGCGATAACCGCACCCGATGCCGACGAGGCTCTCATCGACCACACCGGCGACCTGCTGTCCACCCTGGCCTGGTGCGGCGGCATGGGCTGGACCCTGCGTGAGTACGAGCACTCCGAACACACTCTCGCGCACTATCTTTCACACATCAGCGCGCTTGCCCCGAACCAGGGTCGCTATCAATCGGTGTGGTCCCTCGCGTGCTTTCTGGACGGTCGCCGCAACCTCGCTCCGCCGGACTGGGCAACCCTGGGACTACTGCGCACTGGCTACTGGTCACTGCTGGCCACACCCGCATGGCATTCGGTGCTTATCGCCGCATCGGAGGACGAACGAACTCGCGAATGGGCGACCCGCACCCTCGACGAGCTACGCCAGCACGCCGGCGGTGGGCAATGACGATTGGCACGTCGAGTATTCGAGATTTCACAGCCACCGGGTGGATCGCCTACTTCACCGGAACACCGACGCTGATCGCGCGCCAACGCCCCGTGGACGGATGGGACCCAACAACAGGCACCGCTCTGATCGCCAACGTCGAGCAAGGGGTTCGACGTCGAGTCTCGGACTATCCCGACTTCTCCCATCCCGGCGGTGACGCATTCCAGCGCACGCTCTTCGACACCCTCTCCGTAGGAAGCGCTGCCAGACAACCAGATTGGGGGCGACCAAGGCTCGGGTCGCGGCTAGTTGCGGATATTGGGCGGCGTGAGTGTCGGACTGCGGGTCAGCATCCGGCCGTGGGTAGAGATCGGAATGAAGCAGACCTGATCGCGGATCGCTTTGAGCGCATCTACATCGAGTCGGACCGCTACGACGGACCGCGTGCCGGGGTCGCTGATGTCGACGGTCGACCGCACTACTTCGAGTGTCGATACTTCGACTATGCCGATGCGGCCGACGCGTACTACGTCTGGCCCGCGGACGAGCAAGCGGTGGCCTGGGAACTCGAGCGGTGGGCGATCTACGTTCGCTGGAATCACCGCTATCTGGCGGGCGAGGTTGGAGTGGACAGCCAACTGTCACCCACGCGTTTCCTGGCGATCCCGTTCGGATCAAGGGCAGCTGATCGTGGGGACCATTTTCACGTCAATGAACTGATCGGGGCTTGGAAAGCATGACCGGCAATACCTTTCAAGGGCGACAGATAGAGATCATCGATTTCAGCGATATCAGCGTCGATCAGCGAGTCTTCGAGTTCACCGACCCGGCCCTACCCGGACGTGGCTCACACTTCGCCATTGCAGTCCCGGACCCGGACGAGGGGAACGGGTCATGGACCGATGCGGTGGTGCGCCTCGACGTCAACGAGGTTCCCGTTGACCTGCTGCTGTGGGCGATCGCAAAGGCCAAGGAGATTTCCCGGTTGTAAGGGCTCTCAGAGGTCCCGGTGATCTCGCGGCCCGCGGCATACTGCCTTGGTTATGGACCTATCAGGGAGCACTAGAAAACGGCAGTCGACGACGCTCGGTCAGTACCAGATCGATACTGCCGGTTGACTTTCCGACGTATCCCCCTGACCGTTGCGAACAGCGCGGTGTACGGTGCGGGCTCAGGCGGTCGTTTCCGGGAGTCGGGTCAGCGGAGGTTCTCGGCTGTTGCCTCAATCGCAGGCCCGCACCCGTGCGGCAGATGCGCGGCGATCAACGCCACTGCTTCTGAGACCGTCACACCGACCCCGATCATCCTCGGCCCGGCCACCATTTTGGGTGTGCGTATGACGTCGAAGCCCCCGCCGTAATCGGAGACGACGCACGGGATATCGAAGGAAAACGGGTAGCGAGTACATCTGCTCAGGTGCAGGGTCGCGACACTGGTGAATGGAAAAAGCACTCGTAGCCGTGGGTGGGCGTAGACGGCCTCGATCAGATCGTGGTCCAGGAAGCGACGGTAGTAGGTCTGTTCGGTTCGGAGAAGATTCCATTGAGCCGCAACCGAATCGCCGCCACCAGAGGGCTCGATAGATGAGTGTGCGCTGTCCGAATCCACGACGGTGATTGTGCCTCTTCCGTCGTGCGCGGGACGGGCAGCGGTGCCAGCCAGCCGGATTGGATGGCTGACCAACCGGCGGCTGGCGGCACGAGCTAGTGTTCAGCTGGCGGTTTCGTGTTCCGCGAGGTAGCGATCGAGCAGCTCGAACAGCACATCGATGAGGTGAGTTTCCTGCTCGGGAGTGAGATCGGTGACGAAGTCCCACTCGGGCAACGCGATTTGCTTGATCAAGCCGGGCCAGGCGAAGTTACTCTGGCGGTGAAGATGATTGGCCAGGAGCCAGTCACGGAACCCTTCCAGTCCTGGACCGCCCGAGCGGCGCGTGGCGTAGTCGTAGCCGTCGAGAAAACACGTCACTCCACGAAAACTGGTGAAGCCTATGAACATTCCTGGGCGTGCGACGAACTGGCGCAGTTACTCACGCTCGGTCAGGTTGTTCGGGTCGACCGGCTTGATCCCTCGTGCTCGCTCAGCGAATTGAGGATCGTCCAGGCCCCTGCTCTTCTCCATCACGCGAGTCCACCATGGCGACCGGAACCACGCGAGACGGCATACTCGCGGGGTGAGCAACAGTGGGGATCCGTTCAACGCGGCACACGAGGTCGTGTCGACCCTTCGTGCGTAGGGGCTGCTGCAGGAGTAGGTGACAACCGAGATAGCTTGCCGAGCGGCAGGCTTGAGAGGATGTCACAGTGCCCAAGCCGTATCCGAAAGAGTTC
>NZ_JBFAXC010000024.1:0-33428 GCF_040680615.1 Nocardia sp. NPDC052001
CCGCTTGGACAGCTCGTCGGTCACGGCCGAACATCATGCAGCACACGCCATCACGACACGCTGGAAACAGAATTCAACGACGTGAGACACGGTCTAAGCCGGGCGTGGTGCCTACTGGCAGAGCGGGAATTCGTTGTCCCGTCATCGATCGACTGCCCGCAGGTGGTCGGGCACCTTCTGGCTGACCTTCCGAATCCCTTCGCCGCTCTGCTGGAAGTCTGGTCCACCGGATACGCATTCGCCGATATTTACAACGATGCAATCCACCTCATCGCTGCGGAAGGCCCTCCGCGATAGGCGATTCGGGTTGCCGTCGCAGGTCCCAGGCGAGCCCTGCAACGCTGGCTACACTCGCAGGCGATGTCTACCTTGATCTTGTCTCCGCGCTATTCCGACGACTCGCGCGTTATGCGGGCGGCAGCTATTCGGGCCGGATGGAATGTGTTGCGGCTGGGAGGCTGGCGCGTTCCCGAAGGTGAAATAGGCAGTGTGGGTGCGCTTTACGGTGAGCCATTGTTCGCCGAGGTGATTGCCGCCCAGTTGGGGATCGCGCTGTTGGACGCGCCGAAGGAATGGCTTCCCAATTTACCGCAGTCGTTGCGGCAGCGGGATATTCGGGTGTCGACACTCGGGGAGGCACGGCGATCGGCCGACCCGGTATTCGTCAAACCGGCAGATGGACGTAAAGGGTTCGCCGGGGCGGTGTATCGCGGCGGTCAGGGGTTGCCCTCGGCACAGGCGTGTCCGGATGAGACACCGGTATTGATTGCCGAACCTGTGCGGTGGGAGTCGGAGTTTCGGTGCTTCGTCAAAGACGGCGCGGTGCTTACCATGTCGCCCTATCTGCGTGATGGCGAACTCGCGCGCGCCGACGACGGGAGCTGGCCGATGACCTCGACCGAAGCCGATGCGGTGCGTGCCTGCGCGGAGCGGTTGTTCGCGGAGGTTCCGACTCCGCCCGCGATTGTCGTCGACATCGGTCTCATCGAGGGCCGAGGCTGGGCCGTCGTAGAGGCCAACAGCGCGTTCGGTGCCGGGGTGTACGGGTGCGACCCCAAGCTGGTACTCGAGGTGCTTGCTCGCGGATGTATTCCGCGGACCGAACTGTCCGGCAACGATATTCGTTGGGCCGCGCCCAGCGCCGACGTCATCTGACCGATTCAGCCCTGAGTGTCACCGGCCGACTCGGGCTGCTCGCTGAGCCGAGCGTGCAGACGATCCCGGACCTGGTCCGGGGTATAGGCGCGTCGTTTTCGTTCGGACCGGACGATGATGACTCCGGTCGTCGCGACACCCGCCGCACCTGCCAATCCGAGTACCTTCCACCAGCGCATCCGCCTAGGCTAGTCGCTGTGCCACGCGAAGCGCTGTCGAGTGTCGGTTTGGATGAAGCGGTCGAGCTCACCCGGACGGGTGATTTGTGGTTGTTCCGTGGGCATTCCGGGGCGGATCGGGCGATCCGCGGGCTGACCAACAGCCCGGTCAACCATGTCGGGATGGCGGTGGTGGTCGATGATCTACCCGCGCTGATCTGGCATGCCGAGCTGGGCCGAGCGCTACCGGATATCTGGTCCGGAAACCACCATCGCGGTGCGCAATTGCACGATCTGCGGGCGGCGGTGATGCGGTGGTCGAACGAATACGAGCAGCAGGCGTGGATTCGCCAGCTGGATCGGCCGGTCACCCTGGAGATGGAAGACGCCGCGCTACGCACGGTGGCGCGGCTGGACGGGATGCCGTTCCCGTCGACCAGCGCGCTGGCCGGGCGCTGGTTCCGAGGACGGGTGCCGTGGCCGAAACGGGCCGATGCGCGCCCTTCCGACGCCGGTTTGGAGAACGCCTACTGCGCCGAGATCGTCGCCATGACGTATCAGGCCATGGGCTTGCTGCCCCAGAAGCGCCCCAACTGGTATGACCCGGGCCGGTTTTGGAGTGGCGACAACCTCCGTTTGGAGGGCGGATATCAGCTCGGTGGCGAAATCGGGGTGAAGGTGCCCGCGGCTCGCTGACCGGGCCGATCAATCCCGGCTCCGAGGCCGTGCCGGAGGCAGAATATCGCCCATGCGAACATTTGCCCCCTTGTTGCGGGCTGTCGTCGTCGGGGCGCTGGTGGTGGTGGCCGGTCAAGGGGTCGCGGCCGCGCCCGCCGCGAGCGCTCCGCACACCCAGTTCCCCTGGCCGACATCCGAACCCGACGGCGTGCAGGCGCCCGGAGCGGCGCTCGCGGATGGCATCACCGGCACGATGCTGTGGTCGCGGGAGGCCAACACCCCGGCGCCGATCGCCAGCATCGCCAAGGTGATGACGGCCTTGATCGCGATCAACAGCGGCGATCTCGAGCGTGCCATCACCGTTCCGGCGGAAAGCATCTCGTACTGCATCAGTTACGACGGCAGCACCGCGGGCCTGGCCGCCGGTGAGGTGCTGACCACCCGGCAGCTGCTGTACGCGCTGATGTTGCCATCGGGTTGCGACGCGGCCTACACCCTCGCCGAAGCATACGGCCCCGGCCAGGACGCGTTCATCGGCCGAATGAACGATACCGCGCGCCAAATGGGCTTGGCGGCAACCAACTTCACCGATCCCAGCGGGCTGCCCAACCCCACTGACGGCTCCACCTACTCCACGCCCGCGAATCTGGTGAGCCTCGCCCTGCGGGCGATGATGTCACCGGTGTTCCGCGAGGTCGTCGGCACACAGAACTATCACGTACCCGCCGGCCCAGCCAATCGCGATCACCTCTGGGAGACCACGAATCTGCTGCTGCGCGCATACCCGGGCACCTTGGGCATCAAGACCGGGTCCACCGACGCGGCCGGGGCGTGCCTGCTCTTCGAGACCGTCCGTGCGGGAATCCCGCTGATCGGGGTCGTGCTGCACAGCTCGCCGGGTAGCGGGCGCGCGGCAAAGGAGGACGCCGAGCGCATGCTGAATTGGGCGTACAACCCGATTCTGAGCGCGCTCCCCATCGGCTAGCTGGGGCGTTTGTCAGATTGGCGATTGCGCGATACCCGGAACCGACTTACCGCCTGAGACACTCAGTCATTTCCGGAAATGGGGCCGCGCATGTCATCAACGCTCTTTTTCACTCATGACCGCAATCGCCTCGCCTATACCCGGACAGGGTCGGGACACCCGATCCTGTTCCTGCACAACGTCGGAGAACACCGCGCGAGCAGGCGCCATCGGCTGGGCCATCCCCGTCGCCACCGGACTCCCCCGCTTGTCCCGCTGCTTCGCCCGACGGGTGAGCGTTCCTAAGCCGTTGACACGCTTCGTCATATCAGCCCAGTACGGTCCGCGGGGCTGGCGGCGCGGCATCCTCACACCGCTACCGGGTGCGGTAGCCGCGGGCGGCGGCTGGAATCGGCTCGGCCACTTGGTCTCATGGTCGAATTATTCACGGACGTCAAAGCATTGGGCGCCGTAGACCAGCTCCGCCCGGGCCACGACTTCCCTCCGCTCGCGGTGGTATGGGGCAACGCGAACCTCGGACTGTCCCCACGCGCCGGCCGGGCCCTCAACGAATCCCTGCAACCGGACCGAGCGGAATTCCTGCCCGGCTGCGGACATCTCCCGATGATGGAGAACCCGAAGCCGTCACAGCGATCATCGATGACTTCGTCGCTAATCCGCCTGTGCGCCTGGCTCATACATTCGCTGCGGTGTAGCGATCGCGCCTCAGGGGATCGTGTGGATGCGCTGTCCCGCAGCGGTAGTGACTTCCCTCAGTCGACCTACCCGATCGGCTGGGACGAATGCGACGGCATAGTCGTCGCCCTCCGTAACGACGGAGACCAGCGCGAACCCGAGCGGACCACACAACTCGCCGACGCGATCAAGCAGGGCTTCGGCGACATCACCCGGATGCCAGTCCGCCGCTGCGGCAACAAAATCCGAAAACCACTCCCAGGGCAGCTCCGTCGGGTGAAAGAGCGAGCGTCGCAGCCTATCTCGTATCTCCTCGGCTCCCTGCTTCCGGTAGAACTGCGCGAAAGCGCCGATCCCACCGTTGTCACAGTCGCCGAGGCAATCCAGTAGTCGACTCCACGCACCGAATCCGCGATCGGTAGCGGGATCACACAGCATGTATCGAACCGTGTCGACAAGCCATTGGTGATTGTCCAACAACGCCTCGGCGATAGTCAGCAGCTGACCCTGATCGTCATCGCCCGAGGTAGTCCACGACAACTGGTCGAAGGGCACCTGCCAGTCATTGCCTTCGACCCATCCATCCAGCCCGAGTTCCGTCGGTGACGTGACGCCGAGAACCTCACGCAGTATCCCCACTGCCTCCAGCGCGATCGCGCGATAGTCATCCGGCCCCGGCTGATCGATCTGATACGACCATACGAGGTCATCGGATCCCGGTGCGTACCAACCGCGGTCGCGCAGGTACTGCCGTCCGGAATCGCTGATGTCATCGCAAACGTGAACGCCGAGCTCATGCCCTGCCAAGCTCTCGCCCTTGCTGAAATCCATGAACCTCCGGCCGGAGTCGAGGATCAACACGGTATCGATAGGACACCGGCACAACACCCCTGCGAGATTCGACGCGAACACATCCCACCCCAGGCCACTCACCAATACCCCTCGATCCGACAACGCGACTGTGCCCCATCATGATTGCAGCACCCACCGACAGTTGGTGGCCACGCGAGCCCTCGCATAATGCTGGACATGGACCTACGCCCGGAATTGCTCCCACCTGCCGTGGACCAATCCCGCCTCGACGAACTCGCGCACGAGATCGAGCGAATCTCGAATCTGATCTCGAGTGGCGACTCCGCCGACGGCTCCATCGCCAGCTTCAACGAACAAACCGGGCACACCTACGCGGTCCTGGACTTCGCCGAGTACCACGGATGGCGCAGCCTGCGGGAGTTCGCCCGCGAGGCCGCCCGACCAGCTCCGCCAAGAGTTCTGGACATCACCCGCGAAGAACTCATCGAGATCGTCTCCAGGATCCTGACCGCAGACACCGAGACCGATTACTACGTAATGCTTTTCGAGGTCAACGTGCCCCACCCGCGAGCCACCGATCTGATTTTCCATCCGCTCGTGGCGCAGAATCCATCCGCCGAATCGATCGTCGACGCCGCATTGAGTTACCGAGCGATCGAGCTATAAATGCTGGTGCCAATCGATGACCGCACCCGAGCCGACATCGAGGTAATGGAAGTCGCTGTTCGGTTGTATCAGGTGGTACCCGATCGGCGTGGGTGAAGTGATCGGCCGACTGGATGGCGGACGTCGTTGGCATGCTGCACAACGCGTGGACGCGACGCGCGAGCGGTGACCATCGTGATCGTCCACACGCCGACCGCGACGACGGCCAGCGTGGTGCCGCCCAACATGAATCCACGCGCAGGGGTCGAGCCGATGAGCGCCGGGATGATCGCCATGCCGGCGGTGCCCGCCGTGCGCATCACGGTGTTGTTGATCGCGAGCAGTCGTAGCCGCGCGGGCCGCGGATGTCGTGCCAGCTGAGCGCCGAGCGTGATCGAGATGAATGGGGTCACGAACCCAGACAAGGCTGCGAACACGAGAACCAGACCGAGCCTGTGCACAGCGCCGGTCGCCATCATCAATAGGCCCGCGCACGCCCATGCCATGCAGAAACGTGGCAGGAAATCCGGCGTCGGCTGGATCCGGCCGACCGTGAGATTTCCGAGCAACCCTGCGGCGCCGGTGATGGTGAGCAGCCAGCCGTATGCCGCTGCGCCCGCGCCGATCCGGTGAGCCAACAGGAGCGGCAAACCGATCGCCGGCAGCGCGGTGAAGAACAGCCCTACGGCGTGCACCAGGAAAGCTGCGCCGAGAGTGGGGTGTTCGCGCAGCAGTGCGCGCACCGTCGCTCGCTGCACCGGCATGGATGGTTCTTCGGCAGCGGCAGGTGTCGCGGCGACCGCGGCGGCTACGGTCGCGAGATACAACAGCGCGAGCACCGAGATCACGAAAGTCGTTGCGTCCACGACGAATAGCGTTTGCACGGGCAGAACCAGCAGGAGCACGCCTGCCAGCGCGGGTCCGGCGATACGCGCGATACGGCCGATGAGGTCCATCGCGGCCACCAACGCGGGCCGTTCGTCGTAGTCGACGAGTTCCGGCACCAGGGCACCGAGGCCGGGATCGAAAAACGCCGCCAGCGCACCCAGCAGCGCCGCGACGGCCAGCATGGCGGAAGTGCCGCCCAGGTTCCATAGCAGCGGCAATGCGATCACCAATGCGGCACGCAGACTATCGATCACGGCCAGCGCACGGAAGTTGGCAAGTTGATGCAGCAGCCGCGCGCCGAAGGCGCCGATGAGAATGAACGGCACGCTTTCGGCGATGGCGACCGCGCCCATCACGATAGGTCCGGACCGCTGCAATGCAAGCCACATGATCGCCAGCGCATACAACCGGTCGCCGAGGATGGAGAGCAGCTGCGCCGTCCAGATAGCAAGAATCTGGGGACGGCGCAGCAGGGTCAGCCATGGCACGTCGTGCGAGGGTAGCCGATCACTCGCGGGTGTTCGAAGCTATCGGCCAGTCCAGCCGTCGTAGTGCGGCGGCGAGGGTGTGCATGCGTTCGCCGAATCCATCGACCGGGCCGAAATGCAGTGCCAGGTCGTCGGCACCGGCTTTGTTCCACTCTTGGATCCGGTCGATCAGGTCGTCGACCGGTCGTGCGTCGCTGTCCCAGGAGTCGCGGGCTCCCGCTGATACCGCGTCGCCGCCCAATTCTCGCAGGCGATTTCGGCGGGCGACGAATTCCGCGGGAGTGAGGCCGACGGACTGCCACATATCGCCGAGGAGGGCGGCTCGGCGTAGGGCCGCGTCGGAGTTTCCGCCGATTAGGACGGGGACCGAGGTTTCGGGTACGGGTTGGAAAACTGCGCGGGAGTCGAAGGTGTGGTGTTCGTCGGCGTATGAGCCGGTGTGCAGCTGGCGGATCAGGTGTAGCGCTGCGGTGGTTGCGGCACCGCGCGTTGCGAAATCCGCTCCTACGGCGTCGAATTCGTAGGATTCCCAGCCGGTGCCGACGCCGAGGATGAATCGGCCGCCGCTCACGTGGGCGAGGGTCGCGGCTTGTTTGGCCAGCAGGATGGGCTCGCGCAGGGGCAGGATCAGCACCGATGTACCGAGTACGACCCGGTTGGTGGCCGCGGCCAGGTAGGCGAGCGTTGTCAGCGGTTCGTAGACTCCGCCGTACACCGGGCCGTAGTCGCTCGGAGGCAGGAGATGATCAGGGAGCCAGATGCCCGCGAACCCCAATTCCTCTGCCTGCCGGGCAAGTTCTACGAGCCTGGACATGGGCATCGTGGCCGATTCGTCGGGAAGTACGACGTGCAGGCGCATGGAAGATTCCTCGGGGTGGGCGGCGGTTTCCATAGGGCACAACCTGGCGATTGTGCCGAAAAGTCCGAGGAATCGAAATCTATTCCGCCGTTGGGGCTTTCGAGATTTCGGCTAGAGGTGGCCGAGGATTTCGGCGGTTGCCTCGACCGGGTGTTTGGCGGCGATGCCGCGGTTGATCTCGCGGAATTCCCAGGCACCGGTGGGGCGGAATAGGCCGCCCATGATGAACCCGGTGCCGGGGACGGTGGCGATGTCGTAGCGGGCGAGTTCGGTGGCGGTGGCGCTATTCACCATGCGGCAGAAGGCGTTTTCGACTCGGGCCAGGGGCTGGCCGGTGTAGCAGGTGACCACGAAGATGATGGCGGTGACAGCGGGTGGGACGCGGGTCAGGTCGACGGTAATGATTTCGTCATCGCCTGGACCCTCGCCGGTGAGGTTGTCGCCGTGCAGGCGCACCGAGGTGTCGGCGGAGAGCATGTGCTCGTGGTAGACGACATCGACGAGGTCGGTGTCGCTGTAGATCATCGCCGCGACATTCAGATCGATTTCGGAGGTCTTGCCCCAGAGTTTGCGGCGGGCCGGATCCCAGCCCAAACCAAATCGGAGATAGGCGATTTCGGTGCCGTGCTCATCACGAAGCGGTTGTGTCACCATTGCAAAGATGCCGTAGGACGGCCGCGTACGCAATCCGAAAAGGCGCGGGAACACCGGTGGCACTGATCAATTCGAGGTGTTCACCTTTCGGCTGCCGGTTAGCAATAGATAACCGAGTGCCGCAATCGCCAGTGCCGCAGCGGTTGCCGCCATCGTCGCCATTCCGGCGGGAGTGGTCAGGCCACCGAGCAGGGTGCCCGCGCCTATGCCGAGGTAGATGGCGGAGGCGTTCAGGGCGATTACCAGGGGTGCTTCCTGGGGTGCCGCGGTAATGAGACGGTGTTGCTGGGGTGGGGTTTGGCACCAGCTGGCCGCGCCCCAGGCGATCATCAACCCGCCCATGAGGATTGGTAAGTGGGTGTGCGTGGCTGCCAGGGCCGACCAGATCGCCATCGCCGCCGCCATGGTGAAGTAGCCGACGACGAGCACCCGGGTGGCGGACCAGCGGTCCGTGGCGTAGCCACCGCCGAGATTGCCTGCGATGGCACCGATTCCGTAGAGCGCGAGCATCCACGCGGTGGCCGAACCGGTGATGCCGACGGCGCTCAGGGCGGGTACGGCGTAGGCGTAGAGGATGTAGGCCGCCGCCATACCGAGCAGGGTCAGCGGGAGCACCGCGAGCACCGCGGGCTCGCGCAGCACCGCCAGGCGGGTGCGCAACGGCACCCGGGGGCCGCCGGGCAGGTCCGGCATGACGGCCGCAACACCTGCGGCGACCAACAGACACGCCAGTGCGACCAAGCCCAGCGCCCAGCGCCAGCCCATCCAGGCGCCGATCAGAGTGCCCAGCGGCACACCGAGTGCGGTCGCAATGGTCAGCCCGCCCACCACCACTGCCAGGGCGCGGGCACGCAGATGCGGGGCGACCAGCGAGGCCGCCGCGGCACCGGCGTTGGGCGTGAACGCCGCCGCACCGGCTGCGGCCAGCACCCTGGTCACCAGCAGCGCCGCGAAGGTCGGGGACAACGCCGATCCGAGATTGGCCAGCGCGAGCACCAGCAGCGCGGCCACCAGCAGCGGCCGCCGCCCAATTCGTGAGGTCAGTGTCGCGACGATCGGTGACAGCAGCGCGTAGGCGGCGGCGAATACCGTCACCGACTGTCCTGCCGTCGCGGTCGACACGTGCAGGGAGGTCGCGGTATCGGGCAGGAAGCCCGCCAGAACGAAGGCGTCCGTACCAACCGCGAAGGTGCCCAGGGCCAGGATCAGGGTGGCGCTCAGGCCGTGCTGCGGAGCGGACTCCGCGGTCGCATTCCGGCGATTAATCGGGATATTCAACATCCCGGTTCTCCTCTCGAAAAAACCCGGCCGCAGCCGGGCTGGGTACTAGCTGCCGAGACGCTCGTAGAACGCCAAGGCTCGGCGGCGAGCCGGTGCCGGGGTCTCGGCGATCACGTCCGCCAGGGTGGTCGCGGCCAGCTCGCGCCGCCACGCCAACTCGGCGCGGCGCATGGCGGTGGAGATGCCGCAGGGTCGTTTGAACTCCGCCGGATTCGCCTCGGCTCCCGCACCGCGCTGCCGAATCTCGGTGCACCGGAACGCATCCTCGCGTCCGTCCATAGCCGCCACCACATCCATCAGCGTGATGCGATCGGGGGTGCGGGCCAGCTGATAACCCCCTTGCGCGCCCGGAATGGATTCCAGAATTCCCGCTCGAACGAGCGTCTGCAACCGCTTCTTCAAGTACTCCGGAGGCAGTTCGAACTGCGCGGCCAGACGAGCGGTGGGCGCGGGCCATTGGTCCTCGAGCCAGTGCAGCAGTACACAGCAGTGCAGCCCCCACTCGACGCCCTCGCTCATCTTCATAACCGGGACATTACATATCCCGGTTGGTCAACTCAAGGCGTGTTGCGCTGACCGAAGAGAGGAACCTGCGGCATCGAGGACCGCCGTGACAGTTTTGCAGTCCGACCGGTTGGTACTTCCCAATGGCGAAATCCGCTGTGTCCCTGCGCTATCGGGCCTAGTCCGTCGCGGCGAGCACGTACACCCACGCCTTATCACCGGAGCGCAAGGGCACGAGCACACGCTTGTAATCGGAGACCTCGTAGGCATCCGCCGCCGCCAGGTCTGTGGCAGAGATCGCGAACACCGTGCCGGGCACACCGGGGGACTCGGCATTGGGCACCAGCATCGGGTGCACGGCACTGCCACTGGTGGCGATCACCTGCGGATCGGTGATGGTGACCTCGCCCAGTTCGTACCCGATGATCTCGTCGGGACGCCCGGGCAGTTCGCGGCCGAAGACCGTGCGCTGCACGTCGGGCTGCCGCAGTGTGCCGTACGAGAACAGCAGAATCTCGCTCATGAATGCCATGGATACACGGCGGAATCCGATCTTGTCGAGCAGCTCCGGCGTGATACCCGGCACCCGGGAAACCGACTGGAATTCCGTCGCTGGCACGGCTGGTCATGACAGATCGCTTGTGTCGCTGGAGATTTGCCGACCGTAGTTCCTGTTCTTATCGGTGATTTCGGGCAAATCTCAGGCACAACCGTGCGATATTGGTCTGCGGGAGGGGGAAGGTGAAGCAGGCGGTCATGCATGCGGGCCGCCACCGGCACAACCCACGGAGGAACCGGTTCGATGACGACCCATACCGTGGCCGCGCAGTCCGATCTCGTAGCTGCGGCCGAACTTGTTTGCCCGTACCGCAACACACCGGCGCACACGATGCTGGCGCGCCGGGTGACACCGATCGAGGACCGCGTTCAGGAGTGCGCGCGCTTCTTCGCCGAGCCCGAGTTGGTGCATCTGGAACCCGGGCGGGGGGCCGATGCGACCCGCCGGTTGCGCGCCGCCGGGACCTACTGGCACACCCTCGACGAATTGCGCATCGGCACCAAACTCGCCTGGCGCAACCATGATCGATGCGTGGGCCGAAGACACTGGCGCGCGCTCGATGTCCGCGATGCGCGCACCGCGACCAATCCGGCCGAACTCGCCGCCGAATGCTGGGAGCATCTCCGCCAGGCCACCAACCGGGGTGCGGTCCGCTCGATCATCACCATCGGACCGCCCGTCGACGCCGACGGCAGCGGCTTCCGCATCATCAATTCGCAGCTCATCCGGTACGCCGGATACCGCACCCCACAGGGCATCGTCGGCGATCCGGCCAATCTCGACCTGACCGACCTCGCGTACGAGCACGGCTGGCGCGGCGAGGGCGGCCGATTCGATGTGCTGCCCTTGCTGATTCAGTCGCCCGATGAGAGCGTCCAGATCTTCGATGTGCCCGCCGATCTCGTTCTCGAAGTGCCGCTGCACCATCCGGAGCTGGATTGGTTCGCCGATCTCGATCTGAAATGGCATGCGGTACCGGCGGTTTCGAACATGGATCTCGAAATAGGCGGTCTCACTTACGCTTGCGCGCCGTTCAATGGCTGGTATGTCTCCTCGGAGATCGGCCGCAACCTCGGCGATACCAATCGCTACAACGTGCTGCCCGATATCGCCGATCGCATGGGCCTGGACCGCAGCAATGAGCGCACCCTCTGGCGCGACCAAGCCCTCATCGAACTCAGCCGCGCAATCCTGTTCAGCTACAAGCGATCCCGCGTCCACCTCGTCGACCACCACACCGTGGCCCGCCAGTTCCTCGACCACGTCGACCGCGAACAGGCCGCCGGCCGCGCCTGCCCCACCGACTGGACCTGGATCAATCCCCCGCTCTCAGCCAGCCTCACCCCCACTTTCCACCGTTACTACGACCCACCCAACCCCAACCTCCGACCCGCGTTCGTCCGCCGGGATGCGCCGCCGCCCCCGCCCGACAATCACCCGGAGCCTTCGGACGCCACCAACCGACGCGCGCTGTGGCGCAACGCGGTTCGCAAGCTGGGCCTGTCGAACAAGGTGTAGCGACGGGTCCGCCACGCCCCCAACTGAATTGACAGAAGGGGGCGCGGTCGCCGCCGTATTCGGCAGCGAATCGAGCTAACGCCGCTTATCGAGCGTTGGCGGTGCAGAACAGTACGCTGACCGCCGTTGCCGACAGGTCAGCCGATCCGACATTTGCCAGCATCGCGCGGGGATAGTGGCGCGCGAGGCTGTCGTAGGCGGCGCGCAACGCGCTCGCGCGGTCGCGGCCCGAACCGCTACCCGCCGCGTATTCAGCCGTGCCATCGTAGACGGCCGGATCATTGCGATATACGAGCGCACCGCACCCATTCGACCAGGCTTCGACGATGAAGCAGCCGGGACGACCGCCTTCACTGCAATTGGCCAGCGCCAGATCCATCGCCTGCTCGCGGCTGCTCGCATTGACACTGGAACCGTAGCTCCAGTTCTCGACGCTGAATGCGATCGCACCGTGCAGCCCAGCCGCATTCGCGGTACCCGCACCGATCACTGTCCCACCCGCAAGACCCACCGCTGCTACCGCGACAACTGCCTTGCCTATGAACTTCATCAAGAACTTTCCTTCGTGAACACGTCTTCCCGACCCGGACGAATCATGGCTGATCCCTAACGAATTCACCCAATCAGCCAGGTGCGGCGTAGAACGCACCGCCGCCGCCGGAAAGGGTTCACCCGCTCGGGAATTCGAATGTGTAGGTTCGGAGCCGAGTCGGTTGGATGATGAAGGGTTGATTGATGGACACGGCGTTCGATGTCGCTGGACTGGTTGGTTATCGGTATCGCGTGGATGACTACTACGAGGTCGGGCGGGAGAAGATTCGCGAGTACGCGCGGGCCGTGCAGGATTTCCATCCGGCGCATTGGACCGAGTCCGCCGCCGGTGAACTCGGGTACGACAGTCTGATCGCGCCTACGACGTTCGCGTCGATCGTGGCCATGCGGGCCAATCGGGTACTGCTCGAAAGCGTGATGACCGGGTACGACACGTTCGTGCATACCGATCAGGTTTTCGAGATGTATAAGCCGGTGCTGGCCGGGGATCGGTTGACCAGCGATGTCGAGTTGTCCTCGGTGCGCACGGTGGCGGGTAAGGATCTACTGACCATCACCAATACCTTCACCGATCAGTCGGGCGAAGTCGTCCATGTCATGCATACGACCGTCGTCGGTATTACCGGCGATGACGTCGGGGCCGATATCGGCGAGGCGGTCGACGGGGTGATCATGAGTGGTCTGGATGGGTCCTCGCCCGCGTCCTCGGTGCCGCATACGGTGATGGATCAGCCGGTACAGGCGAGTGCTCGGTATTCTCAGCAATCACGAACGCGGTTACCGCACACCGCACTCCGGTTCGAGGATATTGCGGTAGGCGATGAGCTACCGGCGCGGACGGTCAAACTGACCCGAGGCGACCTGGTGAACTACGCGGGCGTCGCCGGCGATGTGAATCCGATCCACTGGCATGAGGAAGTCGCTTCGCTGGCCGGGCTCCCCGATGTGATCGCGCACGGCA
The DNA here is from genome assembly GCF_040680615.1 of Nocardia sp. NPDC052001. NCBI lineage: Bacteria > Bacillati > Actinomycetota > Actinomycetes > Mycobacteriales > Nocardiaceae > Nocardia > Nocardia sp. NPDC052001. The sequence continues at coordinate 13,374 of NZ_JBFAXC010000024.1, forward strand.
TGCTGACCATGGGCTTGGGGGCGGGGTTCATCACCGATTGGCTGGGCGATCCCGGCGCCATCGTCCGATTCGGAGCCCGCCTGTCGAACTACACGGTCATCGAATCCGGCTCGGCCGGTGACGTCGAGTTCAGCGGCAAGGTCAAATCGATCGACCCCGAAACCCGCACCGCCACAGTCGTTCTCATCGCGAAGTCGGCCGGGCGCAAGATCTTCGGCCTGGCCACCATGGATGTCCGCCTCACGTAGCCGATTCTCAATTCGTCTCAGGAGCAATTCATCTGGATTCGGCGGCGGTCACCGATAGATGACCCCAGGTCTCGCGGATTGCGACCGCGATGAGCACACCGAAGACCGAGATCGCCAGACTCGGTTGAAATCCCCAGCGCCCGTCGGGAAGTGTGCATGCGACAAGGAGCAGACATAGGAATGGCACCGCGATCGTCACGATGCCACGCCCCCACCGGCCGATCGCGGCGGCTTCGACCACAGCCGCCGCGACCACCACGATGAATGCGACCATCCCGAACGTCGAAATGCTGCCGATCGACCCGAACCAGCTGGCGGGCTGGTAATCGGCATATCGGCGGACTCCGGCGCCGGTGCCGAATGTCAGGGTGCCCGCGGATCGGTTGCCTATGAACGCGAAATCGAGCTGCCGGGCCTGGTTGTCCGGCAACCACCACACCCCGCCAACCAGGCATGAGACCACGATGAAACTCCACCACCCGGCGCGTCCAACCAGCCGGGAACCGTTCAGCACACGCATTCGGTTCACGATATTCGCCAGGCCTGAGCGATCCCGGTCAGGAGCAGCGGGCGGGGAAGATCGGGACGGCGGTGCGCGGTGGCACGATCGCGAATGAGGGGAAGACCAGTCCGCTGGGGCAGGTGTAGTCGCCGGTCGCGAGCGCTGGGGCGTCACTCTCGTTGTAGCACATGTTGCCTGAGCACCAAGCGCCGCCCGGATCGGCTGCCGCTGTTCCGACCGCTCCCGCGAACATGGCCGCGGCAATCGAACCCGCAATGACGAAATGCTGTACACCGACCATGACTGCCCTCTTCTCACTCGGAGTTCACGAACGAGTTGGTGGTTATCCGGATGGTCCGGTTGGCAAATTATCGGCTATCTGCGGGCTGCTGCGCGCACGACGTGACGCACATCAAATTCGGTTCGGAATGTGCCGCCCTCGGGCCGGGTGAATGAATCTTCCGCACCACGGAAGACCTCCGACCCAGCCGGGCCGAGGATCGAATTGCGGTGCCGGAGTGGGATTCCCCCGGCACCGCTTCGAAGCATCGCCGCTATTCACACGGGGCAGCGCGTCCAGCGAACGACCTTCGGGTCCGACCCCTGCCGTTTGCGGGTCAGCAGGGCATTGGCGTCGAACCATGACCAACTTACAGCCATATAAGACGCTGTCAAATCCTCATTTGCTGCGAGAATCGTCAGACACTTAGCACCGTCGACAGGAGAGCACGGACATGCACTCCCCCGCCGACGGCCGGGCAACCTCATACTCGGTCACTTCCATGGCTGGCAGAAGGACCATTCAGGAGCCGCAGGGCAGGCGGCCCCGGGTATCCGAGGCGGATGCGGCCAAATAGCCAAACGACCACATCCGGTGAGCGCGAGACCATGGCCCACCCTCGAATCCCCGAGTGCGACAGTAGTTGTCATCACTGGCACAAGCCATACTCAACGCCCGTGACGGCACGATAAGTCGGTCGCCGTGCACTCCACGTCACCGATCCCTATGCAATAGCTCAACTCTGGCGACCGCGAGCAGACGACTCCGAAGCAACGACGAGTCACGGGCGCATCGGCTAGATTTCAAGTTCAGATCCACGCACCGAGTCCTGTTCTGGGCAAGGGGTAGTCGATTGGGGTGACTGTGATGGGCGTGTCGCCAACTGTGGTCGCGATCTTCGATGTCGGCTTCGCTGAACCACGGAAGGTAGCCGAGTTCCGGCTGGCCGATGACGGGACGGCGGTGCTCGCTATCACCGATCCGGAGGGCTGTCCGGTAGCCGAGGAATGGAGCACCCAAGGCGTCAAGGTCTACGACCCGGTGCGGACGATCGGTCCGAATGAGGGCGTCGACTTCCTGCATGCCCTGCTCGAGCTGCCCGGGATGAGCTACTACCGGATCGCGGACGAAAGTCCCCGCACGGCAACCGATTCGCCGAAGGGCGCACTCGGCGATGGGAAACCGCCACCGAGACCAGACGTATGAGTGGCAGCATTACACCGATTCTGCGGGACATCGCTGATCGTGTCTCCCGGACATTGGACCTGGGTATTCGCTCGGTTGCGCGCACCTATGAACGCACCGGCGGTACGGCGGCCAGGGGCGCACGCACGCTGGACGGCGTCGACAGCAATTCGGGACACTACCTTCTCGAAGAAACCCGCACGATGCGTCAACCGAATCCGATGCGGACGCAGAACTATGTCCCCAGCGCCGCCGAATCCGCAATGGCCGCGCGCCGCATGACCACCACCGTCGAATTCACAGGCGATATGCGCGTTGCGGTCGAAGAAAGCTCGACGGACGTGTTCAAGATGCGCTCGACAGATGGCCAACTCAATATCTACAAGCCGATGGACGGGGAGGGGTTCAGCAAGGGTCGTCCGTTCGAATACACGCGAGGGGCCCTGACCAACAGAGAGGTCGCCGCCTATCGGGTCGACGAGATTCTGGGATTCGGGCGAATCCCGCCTACGGCGCGTACAGCGGGCCCGATTGCCCCCGACGGTGGGCAGCACATGCCCGGCATGATCCAGCAGTTCGTCGAATCCAGACCGTCCAGAGAGCTCGGTGCTTATCCACGAAACCAGCAACAGCAGGTCGGTGTCGTCGACTACATCATCGGGGCGATGGACCGGCATAGCGGCAACTTTCGCACGGTCGACCGCGGCACTCACCTGGACCTCGTCGCTATCGATCATGGTCGATCGTTTCCCCACAGCGATCGCCCGCTGTATGTCGAAATCAAATCCAAATTCGTCGCCGCGCACAAAGGGCAACAACTCGAACCGGATGTTCTGCACGCCGTGCAGAACGTGGACACTGTCAGACTGCGCGCCGCCCTCGGAGACGCGGGCTTACATCCGAACGCCATCAACGGAGCGATGGCCCGCTTGGAGAAGGTGCAGGAGCTGGGACAGATCCCGGCCAGTGCCCAGATCGTGTGGTAAGTCTCGTTGATAGCGCCTCATAGGAGACTCCATTTGCTCGAGGGTATCGAAGGTTCAGGCGAGGGACACCACGGCAACCGCTGTCAGAGCAAGCAATAGGTAGATCGCGGCGGCTACTCGTAATCCGAAGCGCAGCAATTGGTTTTCGGTGATGCCCGCGGTGGTGGCGCGGTCGCCGACTACCGCGAGGATGAGCATGATCATCGGGAGGGAGGTGAAGACGGCGTGGCCGGCGGCGCTGTTCTGGAGGGCGGCGAACCAGGTGGTGAGGCCGGTAGGGGCGAGTTGTTGTTGGAGGGACATCATCAGGACGTTGCCGCCGACGTTCGAGCCGGTGACGAAGCCGCTGAGCATGCCGAGGGCGGGGGCCGCAAGGGCGACAACGAGTTCGGGAGCGGTGGCTACCGTTGCGCCGAGGTGGGCGATCATGCCGCTGTCGGCCATGAGGCGGCCGAGGATGACGAAACCTGTCAGGGCGAGCAGGGGGCGAGTTACGCGAGTGAGGGCGGCGCGGGCGTCGAGCAGGTGCGGGCGGCCTCGGTCCAGGAGCAGGGCGGCGGCCAATAGTGGCAGGCCCGGGGAGGACAGCAGGGCGAAGCTCGCGCCTCCGGCATGCAGCGACAGGGTTGGGACACCTGTCGCGGTCGCTATGCGCAGGATTGCGATGCCGCCCAGGACACTTCCGTAGGCGCGCAGAACAGCGCCGGGTGGAAGCAATCGCCCCGCGGGTACGGAGCCTGCCGTAACCACAGCGGTGCCGCCGGACGCACCGTTTTCCGCAAGCAGGCTGTTCGCTTCGGACGCACCGAGTTCGGCGAACGCGGGACCCTCACCGCGCGTGCTGCTTTGCGATCGGATCGCCTGCGATTCGGTGCGATGCCGTCGAATCGCGCTCAGGGTGAGGCCGACCGTGGTGGCGAACAGCCCGGCCAGGACACCGGCGGGCGGGACGACGCCCAGCCGGTTGATGATCAGCAGTCCGATGGAGAGTAATGCACCTGCTCCGGCGGCGAGAACCGCTGTCCGCATGCGGTTTTCGGGCTGGGATAGCAACGCCGCCCAGACCGTCACCAATGGGAAGATCATCGCGCTGGTGATCGCGGTGGCGGTACCGAGGGTGGCTACCGGTACTTGCGTGAGCGCGGCTCCGATGACCGTGGCCAAACCCAGTGTGCCCCAAGGGATGATGTTCATACCGAGCATGGCTTGGCGCAGTGCGGTCGCGGGTGGAGCGAGGGCCAGCAGCACCGGGACGGTGACCAGGAGCGAGACTCCGAATCCGGTGAGCGCCTCCACCGTTGGGGCGATTCCGGCGACCACCAATGCAATTTTCGCTGGCCCCGAGAGCGGTAACCCCCGGACCCATTCCTGTAGGGAGTGGTGCACGCCTTGGCGGGTGAGTACCTGGCTGAGGTAGACACCGGGCAGCATGACAGCGGCCGCGTTCAGTACCAGCAGTCCGGCTCCCCCGGCGCCTGCGCGCATGGCGTCACTGGAGAGCGTGAACTCGGGTCGCCACCAAATCAACAGTGCAGCAACGACCGCACCGGTCGCGGCCGCCCAGTGCGCCGGGCGGCGCAGTCCCATGATCATGCCCAGCACCACGGCCAGCGGCGATACCGCTAATGCCCACATCATTGCCTCCCACGGCGGTTCGTCGCTTCCTACTGCGACACAGCCTGGCTGCCGGGGTGGGGCGAGGTATTGAACAAAAATCTCAGCACAGGCGATGAGTGGACATCGCCTGGCGGCTTCGAAAATCAGGGTCTGATCGCGCCAGGCGTTACGCCGAAGTAGCGCTTGCAGATTCGGGTCAGGTGCGCCTGGTCGGCGAACCCGGTCTCGGCCGCCACCGCCGCCGGTTGTCCACCGGTCAGCAACAATCGGCGAGCGTGGTTGGCGCGCAACCGCAATAGGTAGGCGTGTGGCGGTAGACCGTACGCCTGCCGGAAGGCGGGGATCAGCGTGGCGCGCGAAATCCCGGACACGGCGGTGAGTTCGGCGACGGTGACGGCTTCGCGCCATCGGTCGTGCAGGAGTTGGCGTGCGGCCTCGACTCCGTGGCGGGGCAGTGGAAGTCCCACACGCTCGCGACCACCTCGCGCGTGCCGCCCCAGCACTGCGCCAAGCCCGGTGAGCAGCAACGATTCCGCGCTCAACGGATCGGTCGCCTGCTCCTGAGCCTGATGCACGATCCGCAGTCGAGCGAACAATTCGTCATCGCGCACGGCTGTTTCGGGGAACCACACCTCACGGGTCCCCAGCTGCGCGCCCGCCAGCTCCTCGACCAGAGCGGTGTCGAAATAGAACATCCGATAGCGCCATCCGGATTCGGCTGCGGCGAAGCCGGTATGCACCTGGCCGGGGTTGATGATCACCAGCTGACCGGCCGGAATCACCACCTTGCCGCCCGCCATATGCAGGCCTTCCGCACCCTGTTCGATCATCCCGACCGACAGCTGATCATGGCTGTGCTTGTCGAATTCGAACGTTTCGAAGCGGGCGGCCAGCAGATCCACCTGGGAGCTGGCGTCGGCGGTCCAGAGTCGAGCGTGCTCACCTGCCGATCCCACTCGCGCAGGCTAGCAAATCCGCGGCGGCGTGAGCGGCGGCAATGATTCCGGATGGTGTGGTTGGCGTTCCACGTCCCCTTATTGACGCGGGATGACCGTTTGGGGTGACCGAACCCGCCATAGGCTTTCGGCGTGAGAACCGAACACTTCACCTTCAGCAACGACGGCGATCAGCTGGTAGGCGTCCTGCACCTGCCCGAGGGCGAGCCGCTCGCCGCGATCGTCACCAGCGGCCCGCTGACCTCGGTCAAGGAGCAGGCCGCCGGTGCGTATGCCCGGGCGATGGCCGAACGCGGTTTCGCCGCACTGGCTTTCGATCACCGCACCTTCGGTGAGAGCGGAGGCCAGCCACGGCAGTTCGAGAATCCGATCGGCAAAGCCCAGGACATTCAGCAGGCGGTGACCGCCCTGCTCGCCGATGAGCGGACCAGCGGACTACCGGTGGTCGCGGTCGGGGTATGCGCGGGCGCGGGATACATGGCGCGTGCGGTCGCGGACGATGCGCGGATCCAGGCGTTCGCGGGCGTGGCCGGGTATTACTCCGATACCGCCGACGCCCCGCCGAGCCAGGAGGCGATCGCGCGCGGGCGGGCCGCCGAGCAGGTGTGGCGGGAAACCGGTGTCGCGGAGACGATTCCGGCGGTCGCGCCCGATGGCGGCGATGTGGGTATGCCGTTGCGTGAGGCGTACGAGTACTACGGCACCTCCCGGGGCGCGGTGCCGAACTACACCAACGGGTACGCGGTGCAATCCTTCGCCTACTCGGATTTCGACACCATCGAGGCTGCTGCCCGGCTCGCGGTGCCGTTCACGATGGTGCATTCGGAGAACGCGCTGGTGCCGCCGTTCGCCCGCAAGTTCTACGCGACGGTGTCGAGCCCCAAGTCCGAGCTGTGGCTCGACTCGGTCGGTCAGATCGACTTCTACGACGATCCGCGGCTGATCAATGCCGCCGCCGACGCCGCCGCGGCGCACTTCCGTGGCGTGCTGACTCGCTGAACCTCCGGATAGCCCGCCTCGTGTCATAGCGGGGCGGCAACGCCCGGTTGGTCGTTCGGTTCACCGCTGTCAGAGGGGTCCGCGGTGGGCCTGAACCGGCTGGCCGGTGCGGAAATCGGCCGGGCTCTGCCCGGTCCAGTGCGCGAAGGCACGTCGCAGCGCGCGGGCATCGGAGAAACCGACCCGCGCGGCGACCGCCTGCACGGTGAGATCGGTTTCGCGCAGCAGATCCATGGCCCGCTGCCGTCGCACCCGGTCGACTTCGTCGCGCCAGCCGGTGCCCAATTCGGTCAGTCGGCGCTGCAAGGTGCGCGGGCTGGTGAGCATTCGAGCCGATACCGTGCCCAGGCTCAGATCACCGGACGCGATCGCATCGGCGACGGCAGTGTGAAACCGATCCAGCCAGGATGGAAGCGGTCGCGCTCCGGCGAGCGTCAGCCGCGCGTAGTCACACAGCAGATCACCCAGGTGCGGATCGCGGCCGGTGGGCAGATCCGCGATGTCGAGAAAACTGATCTCCGAATGCGAAGCACCGAAATCGATTCTGCTGGTACCGAATTCATCGATCAGATGCGCGTGCCGCCCGCTGGCGCGATGGGTGAACGCGACCCGAATCGGAATGATGTGCGTCCCGGTGGCCTCGCGCACCCGTCGCAGCACCAGTGCGAGCACGAATTCCTCAACCGGCACGAATACCGGATCGGCCTCCACGGCCACTCCGACTCGAACGGTGAGCATGCCACCGTCCTCGAGCACCTGCCAGTCAACCGACGGGTCAGTCACCGCCGACCGCAATTCCATTACCGTGCGCAGACTTTCAGCCAGCGTCGCCCGACTGGAGAACAGATAGTCCCAAACCCCCAGCGTCCCGCGCCCAGCCGCAGCGCTGGCGCACAGTCCGGCCCCCGGCCCACCGGCGAACCCGATCATCTCCCACATCCGCCACGCCGATTCGATGGGCACCCGCATCCGATCGTCCCCCAACGCGACCTGATCCATCTCCATCGCGCCGGACAGATGGGCCGGGGACACCCCGACGGTCAATGCGGTCTGCTGGAGCACGAGCGCGGTGCGAGTGGGGATGGTGCCTTCGATCACCGGCGGAGCATATCGGCAATTCAAGACCGAACGGTTTGCTAGGAATATCTTCCGCAGCCCACACGCACCATCGTGGACCCTATCGCCCGTTTTCGCTCCGTGGAGGATCCCGGATTCGGCCTGGGCGAAACCACCAGGTGGAAGCAAGTGGTTGGGGATAGGGTGCTTCGATGATCGAGAACACCATCTCCTCGCGGCTGGCGTCGCTGGTGTGGGAGACGGCGTTGCGGGCTGGGGTGTGCCGGGCGCAGTTGGCAGGTGGGCTGGGGGTGGACGCTGCGGTGCTGGGGGATGACTTGGTGCGGGTGCCTACCGAATCCGCTTGGCGGATGTGGGAATTGCTTTATGCGGCCGTGGGACATCGGTCGGGGTTGCGGGTGGCGGCGACCGCGACGCGAGGGCGGCTCACGGTGTGGGACTACTTGTTCACCAGTGGCGCTACGCTCGCGGAGAGTTTGCGGACGGTGACGGGAATGCGTGCGGTGGTGGCTGATCCGCGCGGTGGGGCCGAGGTGATCGTCAGTGGTGGGTTGTTGACGGTGCGGGATTTGTCGGCGGTTGAGCCAGGGCCGATTCTGGGAATGGTGGATGAGTTCACGCTGTCGGTGATGTTGCAGCGGGCCCGTGAGGCCACAGGGCAGCATCTGGTGCCGATTCGGGTGAGCTTTCGGCACGCGGCACCTCGTGAGCACCGGCATCTGAAAGATGTATTCGGCACGGGCCGTATCGAATTCGACGCACCGTACGCCGAGATGACATTTCTCGACGCAGCCGAGTTGCCGACCGGTAGCGATCCGGAGTTGGGGAGAATTCATCGGCGGCATGCCGAGCTGCTGCTGGTCGAAGCGAAACTCCCGCCGCATCAGGGCGATCGGGTGCGAATGGCGTTGCACGAAGCGGTTCGGGGTGGCGAATACCGGCTCGAGCAGGTTGCGCAGCGGTTGTCGATCAGCCCGCGCACGCTGCAGCGGCGACTGCGCGAACAGGGCACCAGTTGGCGTGATGAGGTCGACGCGATTCGCCACGAGCAGGCTGCTGAACTGTTGCGGGAGACCGATCTTCCGATTCGGTCGATTGCAACCCGGCTGGGGTACACCGACCCGCGCGCACTGCAGCGGGCCTTTCAGCGGCAGACCGGTCGCTCGCCCGGCGAGTTCCGGCGGGCGGGCGAAGATCCTTCAGCTAGGCGGGCGACTGGCGCCACAATTCAGCGACTTTGAATGATGAATGCTGCGTCTGCAGAATTATCTTCAGAGATATAGCGATGGATTCGAATCATATTCATACTCTCCGTGAGCGGTCATTCGGCCGCAGTCGCTGACGTTCAGGGAGTACTGAATGAGGATCGGAATCCCCCGCGAAGTGAAGAATCACGAGTACCGGGTCGCGTCAACGCCCGCGGGCGTGCGGGAGTTGGTGCATCGCGGACATGAGGTCTACATCGAAAGTGATGCCGGAATCGGATCCTCGTTCGACAATGCGGCCTACCTCGATGCCGGGGCGCGGGTCCTGGAGTCCGCCGATGAGGTGTGGGGTGCGGCGGACCTGGTCCTCAAGGTGAAAGAGCCGGTGCCCGAGGAGTATTCGCGATTGCGGGCCGGGCAGGTGCTGTTCACCTACCTGCACCTGGCCGCATCGCGCGATTGCACCGATGCGCTGCTGGCCTCCGGAATCACCTCCATCGCCTACGAAACCGTCACCGCCGCGGACGGATCGCTGCCGCTGCTGGCTCCGATGAGCGAGGTGGCGGGGCGGTTGGCGACCCAGTCCGGCGCGTACCACCTGATGCGCAGTGGCGGTGGGCGCGGAGTGCTGCTCGGAGGCGTGCCAGGCGTGCGGCCCGCGAATGTGGTGGTTATCGGCGCGGGTGTGGCCGGGCGCAATGCGATTGCCATCGCGCACGGGATGCGTGCCGATGTCACCGTGCTGGATCTGAATGTCGCACGGCTGCGCGAGATCGACGATCTCTATCACGGGCAGGTGCGCACCGTGGTGTCCAATCGCACCGAGATCGACAATCTGGTGCTCGAGGCGGATCTGGTGATCGGCGCGGTACTGGTGCCGGGCGCGAAGGCCCCGACGCTGGTGTCCAATGCCCTTGTCTCGCACATGAAGCCGGGTTCGGTGCTGGTCGATATCGCCATCGATCAGGGCGGCTGCTTCGCGGACTCGCGACCGACCACCCATGACGAGCCCACCTATCGCGTGCACGACTCGATCTTCTACTGCGTGGCGAATATGCCGGGCGCGGTGCCGCACACCTCCACGGTCGCGCTCACCAACGCGACCCTGCCGTATGCGGTGGCACTGGCCGATAAGGGCTGGCGGGGTGCGACCGCCGCGGATCCCGGGCTGGCCGCAGGGCTGAGCACCCATGCCGGTGCGCTGCTCTCGGAATCGGTTGCCGCCGCGCATGATTACGCCGTCGAGCGTGTGGCGGTCTAGCCGCTCAGGATGATTCGCGTCCTGCGGTCTGGATGTGTTCGAAGATGAGAATGGTCTCGGTCGAGGCGACCGCGGGATGGGCGCTGAGATTGTCGAGCACGAACCGCCGCAGGGCGTCGGAGTTCGCCGTCGCCACGTGAATCAGATAGTCGTCGGCACCGGCGATGAAATAGACGTTCTCGACCTCGGGCACCGCGGCCATCTGCTCACCGAATGCGGCGAGCTGGCCGCGAGCGTCCGAATGCACCCGAACCGCGATCATCGCCTGCAGATCGCGGCCCAGGGCGGCCGGATCGATATCGGCGTGGAATCCGCGAATCACTCCGCGCTCGACGAGGTTTCGCACCCGCCCCAGGCAGGTGGAGGGTGCGATTCCGGCGGCCGCGGCCAGCGCGCTATTGGTCATACGGCCATCGCGCGCGAGCTCGTCCAGCAGCACCAGGTCAACGGCATCGAGCGCCGGTGCGGTTCGCATCGGGTCCACGGCTGTCATCGGCACCAAAGGATCGTTTCGCACCTCCGCACAGTATCGAAGATCGTTCGGCTGCGAGCCGTGACGTCATCGAAAGATTCGGACTAGCTCTCACCCAACACCGCGCGCAGCCGGGTCGCGAACGAGTCGGGATCACCGACGAATCCGGTGTGGTCACCGGGGAACAGTGTGGGTTCGCTACCCAGCGCCGTGGTGAGCGCCCGCGACGAACGATCGCAGAGCTGCCCGGACGAATCCTCGCCGATACCGATCACGATGCGTGCGCTCGCCGCGCGCAAGGCCGCGATATCGGGCGAGAAATGGGTGGTCGCACGCAGTTCACGGGTGAACCAGCGGTGCTCGTCGGTGAGCTGGCGCGGATCGCGCTCCCCGCCGAACATCATCTCCAGTAGGCCCGGGGGCAACTGAATATTGGCCTGGCTCATGAACTTTCCCCAGGCGCCGAGCGTGTCGCCGCTCAGATGGGTGGCGATGATCTCCTCGGTACCGGCATGCAGTGCCACACGATCGTCGAGTAGTTCGATCAACGGCGGCTCATGAGCGATGACGGTATGCACCTGTTCGGGATGCGCCTCGGCGAGCGCCAGCACCGTCACCGCGCCACCGCTGGAACCGAATACCGTGGCCGGCCCGGCGTCGATATGGGCGAGCAGCCGCGACAGATCCCCCGCGCGCAGCTGCGGGGTGGACTCCTGCTCGGGATCATGGACCGGGCTGCGGTTGATGCCGCGCGGATCGGTGGTGAGCACGGTGTGGTCGACCGCCAGCAGCTCGGCCAGCGGTGCGAACGCCGACGCGTCCATCGGCGCGCCGACCAGAGCGATCAGGGGGCCGGTGCCGCGCAGTTCATAGTGCAGGCGCGCATCGTCGACCTCGAGGGTGTGAGCGGGGGTGGATACAGCGGATTCGGAAATCATTGGGCACTCCTGTGCGTCAAGCCATGCTGTCCAACTAACTTAACTGAACGGTACAGGACAGTTGATCCGTACTCAAGAGTTCAGTTAGTAGGTACTATGGGACCTGTGACGACCGATCAGGAACGAGTCCCCGCTGCGGCTCCCACCGGCAAGCGCGCCGAACGCAGCCGCCAGGCGATTGTGTCCGCCGCGCGGGAAGCGTTCGTGCGCAATGGATTCGACATCGGCATGGACGCCATCGCGGCCTCCGCCGGAGTTTCCAAGGTGACCGTCTACAACCATTTCAAGAGCAAACAGGACCTGTTCAGCGAAGTCATCGGCGAGGCGATGGACGAAGCCCACGCCACCCTGGCCGATGTCCGCGCCGACCTCGCCGACGCCGAGGACACGCGCGAGGCCCTGATCCGTATCGCCTGGGCCTTGATCAACACCGCGAACGATCCCTCACGGCTGGGTCTACGCAATGTGGTCACCGCGGAACTACACCGCTTCCCCGAGCTCGGCGATGCCTGGCAGCAGCGCGGCCCGGCGCGATCCGCGGCCAACCTCGCCGCCGCCCTCCAAGACCTATGCGACCGAGGACAATTGGAGATCCCCGATCCCGAGGTAGCGGTCATCCAATTCTTCGGACTGACCGTCTACCCCCATCTGATCATGGGTTCCTTCGGCAGCTCCATCGACTCCGACCTCACCGATCGTCTCATTCGCGACGGCGTCGACATGTTCCTCAGCCACTACCACCCGCCGCATCAGGCGTAACCGCAGAGCCATTCGTCGCACACACTCTTGCGAATCTGTCTGGGACAGCTTATTTTGATGACATTACTGTCCGGTAATTGACTGCTGCTCACTGTCGCATTCGCGCCCCGGACATCCATGACCGAGCCGCTGCTGAACCTGATCACCTAGTGAGACACCCATGGGCACGAAGAGCACACCATCCTTCGACGTACTCGTCATCGGCGCGGGATTCGGCGGCATCGGCACCGGCGCGGCGCTGCGCCGCGCGGGCATCGAGAACTTCCTGATCATCGACAAATGGCACAGCGTCGGCGGCACCTGGAATGCCAATACCTACCCGGGCGTCGCCGTCGACGTCCCCTCGCCGATCTACAACTTCTCCTTCCAGCAGCGCTCACACTGGTCGCGATTCTTCGCGCCCGGCAACGAGATTCAGCGCTACGCCGAGGAGGTCGTGGATCAGCAGGGTTTGCGTGGCAAACTGCGCCTGGGCTGCGGAGCGAGCCAGGCCCGCTTCGACGAGACCGCGGATATGTGGCGGGTGCGCACCACCGACGGTGACGAGATCACCGCGCGCTTTCTGGTGAGCGCGGTCGGCGCGCTGGAACAACCCAAGCCACCGGCGATTCCGGGCATCGACAGCTACTCCGGACGCCTCATGCACACCGCGCGCTGGGATCACTCCTACGATTACAGCGGTAAGCGGGTCGCCGTCATCGGCACCGGAGCCACTGCACTACAGGTGATTCCACAATTGGCAGCCAAGGTCGAACAGCTGACGGTATTCCAGCGCACTGCCATCTGGGTCGCGCCCAAACCCGATTTCCCGATGGGTGCGGTCAGCAATCGCGCACTGGACTTTCCGCCCGCGCAGCAGGCGGTACGGTTCCTCGGCAATGTCGCGGTGAACGCGTTCCTGGGCCTGGGACTCGCGCTGTCGGACTATCCGCGCCTGACCTCCGCGGTGCTCGGCACCGGCGAGGCGGCATTGAAAGCCTATCTGTACACCCAGATTCGCGATCCTCAGTTGCGGCAGGCGCTCACCCCGACCTACCGGCTCGGCTGCAAACGGCCTTCGATCTCGAACACCTATTTCCGGACCTACACCCAGCCGCACGTGGACCTGGTCACCACTCCGATCGAGAAGTTCACCGCCGACGGCATCGCCACCGAAGACGGCACGCTGCGCGAGTTCGATATGGTGGTGACGGCCACCGGCTTCCAGGTCATGGACAAGGGCGCGACCCCTCCTTATCCCGTATACGGTTGCGGCGGAATCGAATTGGGCGAGTTCTGGGACCAGAACAAATACCAGGCCTACGAGGGCGTCTCAGTGCCTGCGTTCCCCAACATGTTCCACATCTTCGGGCCCTACGGATACGCCCCCGGCTCGGTGATCCCGCTCATCGAGGCGACCGCCGCACACAGCGCCCGGGCGATCAAGGAAACCCTGCGCCGCAACGCCACTCGCGTCGAAATCCGGCAGCAGCCACACGACGAGTACTTCGCGCGCATGTACGCCCGCAACAAGAACACCTACCTGTTCAAACAGGGCTGCGCCGAATCTCGCACCTACTACATCAACTACCAAGGCGACGGCCCCGCTTTCCGAGCCACCACCCAGGCCGGAATGTATTGGAGCAACCGCCATTTCCCGCTCGACCACTACCGATACACCACTCGACCGGCGCTGCTCGCCGCCGACCCCGCTCACGCACTGGCGACCCAGCCCTGACGGTGAAGGCAGATCCACCCATGCCTGTCCGATTTGATCCGTAGGTCACCAATTCGGTAGCTGGCTGGAAACTGCCCGCATCGCCGTATAGGTTCATATCCGCTTCTATTTCATCAGAGTAGAAGAATCGTGTTGCTGGTCATCCCCGGCCCGCGCTGTGGCACGAGGAGAAATCGCGCGGCGCTCTAATGCGCAGAGGCGTAGCCGCGCGATGTATGCAAATACAGGTGAGATCGGATTCGAAAGACGAGGGGTTCGATCTCACCTTTCTCGCTCATCGATTAGTCCGGCTCCCTTGTGCGCGGTTTACGGGTTGAGGATGTAGATACCCTCTGATACTTGCTCGGAGAGACGCGCGATGATGCGGGCCAGTGGCGGATCCCATGTTGTCGTCGCCGACCACCACACTTTCGCCATGTAGGCCGGCGGTGGGAGAAGCGCGCCCGTCAGATTCGCCCCGATCACCGCCATTCCAGTTACGTCGGCGCTACGCATGTCGGCATGACGCAGGTCAGCGTATCGCAATGACGCCCACGCGAGTGTTGCCCGACTGAAATCGGCATAAACCAGACTCGCACTGTGCAAATCCGCGCCGGTGAAATCGATATGGGTGAGATCGGCACATGCCCAATCAACCGCGGCGAGCCGGGCACCCGACAGATTGGCGCCCGGCTGGACCGCCCGCACGGGTTCACGCTTAACCTGCGAAACTCCCACCCGACCCCACCAGCTACCAGAGGAAACTCTCATTGAATCAACCACCAACGCCCGTCTGAACATGCTGGAAATCAAACCCACGCGATCGAATACAGCGATAAACCGACACCTACCCTGGTGTCATCCCAGGGTTTTCAGGGAATTCGGTCGAGCACCCTTCCCCTTTCACAGCATGTCAAAACGCGAGTGTTCGGCAACCCCGACACGGTTGCCAAACAATTGCTATTAAACGGAATAGTTCCATTGAGAAGCGCCGCCAGTACAGCAAACGGCCTATCAGGAAAGATCATCCGAGACCATTCGGGGGTAGGGTACAAAGTCACCGAAAGTCGTGACACGTGAACCCATCAGGTAGGGGCAACAGAAGCCAACGCTCGGATGTTGGCCCGTAGGTCGATCACTCGATGCGCAACCTGCGGACAGCGCCGGACGTCCGCAACGGCGCGGATACCCGCACCTGCGCAGACGTGGACTTACGAGAGCAACCGCGAGCTGATAGCCAAAGTGGCTAACGCTCTGCGCGAATGGAACATCCGAAACAGTGCTACGACGCCCTAGCGTCCCCGGCATGTGGGCCAAAAGCGTTGAGAGTCACCAGACCAGGCAGAAAGGGTGCCCGGCCGGATCGCGGAAAACCCTGAAGTTGTCCTCGCCCTCGGCGTCGGTCACCCGAGTCGCGCCCAGCGCCAACACATCTCGCTGGGCGGCCTCGATCTCGTCGACCTCGATGTCGAGGTGGAACTGCTGGGAACCGTGCGGATCCGGGAATCGTGGCGGCTCGTGTTCGGGAGCCAGCTGGAACGCGAGCCGACGTCCCTGCGCGTCGGTCAATACCGTCCAGGTGTCATCGACGGTCTCGACCGTGCCGCCGAGTACGCGCTGATAGAAGCCCGCCAAAGCGGCGGGATCCTTGCTGTCGAGCACTACCGAGCGAAGGTTTCCGATCATGAAACCCGGGTTGCCGATTTGCCGCCGCATAAACCGTGTTCCCCGCGCAGCTCCGGACGGTGGCTCGGCTTCCCGGGCCGACCATTGGTTCGTGAAGGTCAGTTCCGCTTCATGCTGCCGACACTCAACGATCCACTCGCCTGAGTCCGCTGTCCCTGCTCCACCTCGCGAACGTACTCGGCGGGGTCCTTGTCCACGGGTTCGACACCGGCGAAGTTCCGCGCCTCAAATGCCGCGAACGACACCGCGAGCTGGTGCCGCGTCTGCAACCCGGCCAGGCGGCGGAAGTCGGTGAGCCCTTCGCGCTCCTCCTCGGCCATGTGATCGCTATTGGCCAGGTTTGCCGCCGCCACGGCCGCATACCAGGCGTCGGTACCGACCGGATGCGATGCCACATCGGCGATCGCGTCCCGAATCTCATTGTGGTCGTGGATCGCGTCGAGCGTCTCGTCCTCGACCCCGCCCTTACGATGTGCGGCGATGCCGACCCGCAGCAATGCCGGGTAGAAGATCTCCTCCTCGGCAAGGGCGTGCAACTCGAGAAACGCGGCCAGTCTGGCCCATATCGCCGACAGCACACCGGTCTCGGCGCGATCGATCTGCTCCAGGATCGCGAAGAGCCGCCGCTGCTCGCGGTGGTCATCAAGGATCAGCTCGGTGATATCCACAGTTCCTCCCTGACAAGGCATCTCAGGTCAGCATGCCTGAGGAGTCGCCGACTGCGCCGACGAAGCGCGGGTAGTGGCGGAGCGAATTTCGGATCGGCGACGAGCGGACCCGGAATCGCCTCAGCGCGGAACGTCGCCCTCGAAGTCCATATTCGCGGCCTGATCCTCGGTGGTGGCTTCGGGATCTTTCCGCGCCGTCGGTTGCTCGTCGTCGTCCCGCCGGGAGGCGATGGTTTCGGCTTGCTCTCTGTCGGATTTCGCGGTCATCCTCGGTCCTTTCCCAATGCCTTGGCGAATTGAGTGTTGATCATGTGGAGCGCATCTGCGCCATACCCGTGCTCGCACAGCGCAAACCCGAGGTCGCTGGGTGGAGACGGGCGTCGGCGAACCTCACGCCAACGGAGTGTCGTCCAGCGCTTCCGCGAGATCGCCCGGGGTGTCGTACAGCTCGAGGGCGCCCGCACCGCGAAGCTCGTCGTCTCCGAAACCTCCGGATCGCACGATGATTGCCGGCATGGCGGCGCGTTTGGCCGCTTCGACGTCCCACACCGAGTCGCCGATCATGACGCTCGGGGCGTCCTGCGGCGCGGACAGCTTCTTCAGAGCCACCCGCAGTAGATCGGGCGCTGGTTTGGATGTCTCCACATCGTCGCTGGTGGTCCAGTCGTCGATGATGTCGCGCGCCTCCAGCTTGTCCAGAAAGATGTCCACGTGGCGCTGCTGACCGGAGCTGGCGAGCACCACCCGGTGACCGCGCTGCTTGATGGCCACGAGCAGCTCGCGCGCACCGGGTAGCGGCACCATCTCCTCGATCAGTGCGTCGACCTCTTTGCCCTGCTGATCGCGGGCCTGATCACCCACGCGCCGCTCCAGATCCGCACCGCCGAGCGCCGTCAACAACTGGTCTCCGCCCATGCCGATCAGCCGATGCAGCCGCCAGATGGGGTACGTCTCACCAACCGAGCGCAACGCCCGGAACCAGGCCAAGGCATGCTGATAGTTGGAGTCGATGAGCGTCCCGTCGATGTCCAGGACAGCGATGGTGGATTCGGTCATCTACACCGGCTACCCGCTGATCTTGGCCCTAAGCACGCTCAGCGGCTCGGACCAGCTGCCGTTGATCAAGCGCCAGTCGCCGATCTCCCGAACAGCGGCAGGCACTCCGCCAGTCCGATCACTTCCATCGGCACGGTGCGACCGGCCGCCCATCGGGCACGGCTCAAACGGAATCGGTTGAGCACCAAGGGTTTGCCACGCACGGCGTGCACCTCGACACCGTCAGGCTGATAACCGAGTTTGCGTGAGACGCCGTTCGAGCCGAGATTGTTCTCGTAAGCGCCCGACAGCGCGGTGTCGGCGCCGAGTTCGGCGAAGGCCAGCGCCAGGACCGCCGCGCGCATCTCGGTTCCTATTCCTTGACCGTGATGGGTTCTGCCCAGCCATGATCCGGTGCTCACTTCGCCGCAGACGGCGAAATCCTTCGCGCCGATCGACTGCGAACCGACCACTTCACCATCACGGAGCACGACGAGGTTGAGTTCCCATTCGTCCACGCGCCAGTCGGCCCAACAGCGCCAATGCCACTGCATCACGCTCCGTGCCACCTCATCAGGCTCGGCATCGGTCCACGCGATTCGGAACGGTTGCACCGCGGGGTCGTGGACGCCCGCGGCCGCCAAGGCCGCGAGTGCACCCAGGTCATCCAGGTCGGGTAGTCGCAATTCCAGGTTCGGCGTGCGAATTCGCAATCCGGCCAGAGGCCAATGGGAGATCAGGCTCATGGCGGTCATCATCGCCTCGGGGTGGTGTTGGCGACCAATGGATTTCGGTTTGCTCAACCATCGCTCGGTAGGGTCCTGACCCTCACACGGTGTCAGGTGGTCCGGTAAGAGGGGTCATGTTCAGCATTGGAGACTTCGCCCGGCACGGCCGCATTTCGGTTCGGATGCTGCGCCACTATGACGCGATCGGCCTGTTGCGGCCCGACCGGGTCGACCTGGTCAACGGCTACCGGTACTACAACGCCGCACAGCTGGCTCGATGCTGCGATTGCGGCAGGCCGAGTTGGGAGCGGCCATGCAGGCGGCTGCGGACCGGCTGGTTCAGGTCGAGGCAGGGCTCAGTTCGATCGAAAGTGAGGGGCGAATGCCTGCCGACGATGTCGTAATCAAGAAGTTGCCCAGTGTGCGGGTTGCCGAATTGACCTGTGTGGCAACCGGTTTCGATGACATCAGTCCTGTCATCGACCGCTGTACAGCGAGTTGACCAAACGCCGGGAGGCGGCGGGGATCGCCCTCTCCGGCCCCGGTATCGCGTATTACGAGGACGCTCCCGACGGCGGGATTCTGGTGCACGCGGGCGTCGAGGTCAGCGCACCGCTCGGGGAGGATGACGGATTGCGGATCGTGGATCTGCCGCCGGTCGAAAGTGCGGCGACCATCGTGCACCGCGGTTCGATGGCGACCTTGCTGCCGGCCGTGCAGACACTGGGCCGCTGGATCGATGCGAATGGCTATCGTTCGACCGGCTATCCGAGGGAGATCAACCTGGAATGCCCTGCCGATCAAGATGCTTGGGTGACCGAACTCCAGGAGCCGATCGCCAAACGCTGAACAGACCGAGTGGGCCCCGACCACGAAATGGTCAGGGCCCACTCGGCTTTCGGATCAGCCGAACAGTTTGCTCAAGAGCGGACCGATGATCGGGATGGCCGCACTTCCGCTCGCACTGCCGGTGCTCGCGGGCGGCGCGTTCGTCACCGCGACAGCGAGGGTCGCGGTCGGCGGACGGGAGCCCGGCCAGCCGACGCCGCTCGCGCAGCCGTAGGCCTCGACCAAGTGTGTACCGGTCGTGGTGGGCGTCCACTGCACGGTGGCAAGCAGATTGGCGTCCGGGGCGATAGCGCGTCCGCCGAGCAGGTCACCGTCGTATGGATCCGAATCGATCGCGACACCGACCGTGCTCTGCACCTGGCAGTGCACCGTGATCGTATAGGCGGTGCCCACGTAGTGATCGGTGCCCGAAATCGTGATCGATATCGGCGCGGCCGGCGTGGTGTCGGCGGCCGATTGCCCCGCACCCATCGCCACCGAGGCGACAGCCGCCGCGGTCAGTATGCCCGCCCCAAACCAACGGCCCTGTGCTGCTGTTGTTTTCATACGTCTCCCATGTGTCAAGCGCCCTTACAGGCAGGCAGACGTTAGCACTGCAAAGAGTTCTTGCGGACGGGCTTTGAAAATCAATATTTCCGCAATTCGGCACCCCGCTCAACAGGACCAACGGGCCGCCGGAAGCTCAGCTCTCAGTCGGATCCGACTGGCGCGGCTCGGGATTGGCGCTCGGCAATCGGACGATGCCATTTGCCAGATCCACCCCGAGCGGATCCCCGGACGTCTCGAGTTGTTCTCCGCGCATCTCACGGCTGCGAAGTTTCCAGTCATGATGGAACTCGCGCATCGCACCGCACGAGCCAGAGTCTGACCCGGAATTTTCCTGACCCGAACGGGTGTCTTTCGAAGGA
>NZ_JBFAXC010000025.1:0-30338 GCF_040680615.1 Nocardia sp. NPDC052001
CGCGCGAGGCGCGAGGCCGGGCGGCTGCCGGGGTGCGTGTCCACTCGCGCTGTCCTCAGGGTTTGTGCCATCGTGACCGGGGGAATGGCCGCCTCCGGAGCGGCCCGGACCCAGGAGAGGGCGTGTACCGATGGCCAATGCGGTCGTGATTGCGATGGCGAACCAGAAGGGCGGCGTGGGCAAGTCCACGTGCACGATCTGCCTGGCGCGCGCCGCTGCCCGGTATCACGGGGCACGGGTGCTGGTGGTCGATATGGACCCGCAGGGCAACGTGACCAACACCTTGCTCCGCGAGCCCCTCGCTCCCGATGAGGTCACTCTCGCCGACGCGATCACCCCGGACAGCGGAGTGCTGCTGCGAGAGGTGATCGTGCCGACGATCTGGGAAGGGGTGGACCTGGCCCCGGGCGGAGCCAAGCTCTCGATCGCCGACACCCGGCTCGCTGCGGACGAATACGGGCGCGAGTTCGCGCTGCGTAAGGCGCTGGCGCCGGTGCTGGAGGACTACGACCTGGTCATCGTCGACAACCCGCCGTCGCTGCTGGGGCAGATGCTGAAGAACAGCTTGACCGCGGCCGATGCGGTGGTGCTGGTGACCGAGGCCGATGAGTGGTCCGCTGACGGCCTGGCGCTGCTGGGCAGAACCATCGCCAAGGTGCGCGAGAACTACAACCCGCGGTTACAGATCATCGGCACGATCATGAACAGGTGGCGTGAAACCCGGTCCGGACGTGAGGCCGCAGACGACATCGTCGAGGGCATGGCCAGGCACTTCCCGGGTGTCCCGGTATGGATCGAATACAAGATCCCGTTCTGGGTCGGAGTCACCGACGCCAAGAAGGGCATCGCGTTCGACGAGTCCAAGGACGCCCGGCTGCGGGTCCTGGCGAAGGAAGTGTTCCAGCCGATCGCGGGACACATGCTGGCGGTTTCGGCATGACCAGCAGCGAACAGCCGCCGCAGCGGAAGAAATCCTTGCTGTCCGAGGACGACATGTGGACGGTGTCCGCGCAACCGCCGGCGGTCACCGAACAGCCCGCGCGGCCACCAGCTGCGCCCCCGAAAACCCCTCCTGCCAGGGTGTCCGGCATACGCGTGGACGCGCGCCCGCGTGAGACGCGCGGCCATGCCCGCGATTTGGCCGAAGCCCGCGGGCGCAAGACCGCCCGCGACGCAGCCCACGCCTGGGCCTCAGCGGCCCGCAAAGCAGCCGACCGCCGCGCCGAGCTCGTCACCGAGCGGGACGCCGCGCTGGCACGGGGCACCGACCCGGCGATGCTGGTCGACTTCATCCTCGAAGCGTGCGAGCGCCACGGTGTGGACTGGCACCTGCTGCCCGCCGACGTCCAGGCCGACATCGCACAGCACTCGACGGACTGACCCACCCCTGCGGTGGTGTGGTCCTCGCGTACGCGCGCACGCGCGCACGTACGCGAGGCATTCACCGGTGAAAGGGGACCAGTCCTACTCGCGAACCTGGCGAGCCAGCTCGCGCCGGGCCGCTTCGCCTTCCTGGCGATGTTCGGCTGCCTTCCCGATTGCGCGACGCTTGGCCTCGGCAGCGTGAGCCACAGCGGCGGCGCGGCCCGGTGAGTTCGCCGTCGCGATGGCCTTGGCGCGCTGTTCTTCCCACGCCGCGCGCTGCTCGGCACGGCGTACCTCGTCTTCGGCGACTTCCCGGGCCCGGTCCAACAACGCGGGAGGTTCGTCGATCGGGGTGTGCTTGAGGCACCACGACAGATACCTGTGCGGGTCATCGGCGTGGTTGAAGATGCGTTTGCCCGCGATCAGTACGTTGTTCAGCGCCAGGTAGACATCATCGACGGTCCAACCCGCGATGGCTCGTTTGGTCAGCACGCCCGACAACCCGTCACGAGACATGCGACGTACCCAGCCCGGGAAACGTTCGTCTGCTTTGATCCTGGAGGCCAGCAATTGGGCTCGCTCGTCGTACGCGCGCTGCGTTTTGCGTCGCTCCTTCTTGTCTGGGCCGCGCGGAGCGCGTCTTTCCCTCACGTTTTGGTGAGAGGCGATTTTCTGCCCTCGTGAGAGAAAGAGCTTTCCGCCACTTCGTGGCAGTGGGGCGACAAAGCCCTGTTCAAGCATCTGTTCGATGACGGCCGGATCCACAAGGTGTGCATAACTCGGGGACTCGATCAGGGCCGCTTCGGAGGTCCAGCCGTGGCTCTTGTCCCCGCGGCGCCAGGACTTGCCCGGGCCTACTCGTTCTTCGAGGGTGCGGTGACGGCCGACGAACACGACCTGGCGGCCGTCCATGAGTCCGGCGAGTTCGCGGCAGCGCTGCACGGTGCGCCGGTTGCGGCCGATGCGACGGCGCAGGTGCTCCACCGAGGGTCGGCATTCACGGCCGGTATTCAGGTCCGCACAGTCGGACTCGGCGATTGCCCACGCCAGGAACGTCTCTCGTTTGACGCTGGGTGCGCGCAGGGTGGCGCGCAGCTCGTCGTAGAGCAGGTCGTAGAGCGCCATCATGGTGGCGACCCAGCGAGGCCGGGACCACCAGCAGGACGGCACGCCCTTGTAGAGGTCGTCGGGCTGCTCGAGCCGCAACGGTGGCGGAGTGAACAGCACAAGCGCCGGCGGCGAATTGCGCCGACGACTGCGGGGGGAGGAAGTGCAACCTCGTCCGGATACACGTGAGGGCAGCGAAGGCGGTGCGTCCACATGATCGTGACCGACTACATCGGTCCCGATGCTTTGTTGCGAACGTGCCGTCTTGCTACCCTGAGAACCGCTTGGCAAAGCGTTCCTTAACAGGGTCCTGAAGTTCCCCCGGCTGGTAACCGGGGGTCTTCTTCGTTTTAGGGGTGTCTCACCGCTTGGTAAGGGCGGTGGTTACGACGACTTATGCCGATAGGGGAAATGCCCCCTGCTGCGGGTCAGAGAGACCCGGGTAGTCGGGGAGCCCGAGCTCGCGCCGAAGCGCAATCTCGTACAGCGTTCGCTTCTTCAAGCCTCGTGTGGTCGCCGCAGCGGCAATCGCTTCGACGACTTCGCTGGACAGGTCGAGACCGACCTTCGTCGTTGGGGGCAATTTCGCGGGTCTGGCCATGGTCATAATTCCTAGGGGTTATGCGGCGCGTTGTGTGGGAGGCGCGCCGATAACAGCGGTTCCGATGTTTATGTGGCAGGCGCGGTTTCGATGATGTCCCGGACGCGGCTGGCGTCGATGAGCTGCCCAGCGCCTATGAGGCGGGAGATATGCAGCAGGGCTGAGTCGTGGATCTCCTGGGCGGGGTGACGAGTTGCGTTGGACGCCACCGCATCTCGCACCACCCACGGAACGAACCCGCGCTCGAAGGCATCCAGCGCTGTCTTCAGAACGCAAGCGTCCGTGGCGATTCCACAGATGATGAGGTCGGTAACGTCCAGCTCACCGAGCAGGGCCAGGCCCTCATCGGTCAGCGCGCTGTAGACGACCTTGTCCAGAATGTGCGCATTGGCGTGAGTCGTCAGCGGCACCAGCTCATCGACGATGTCTGTGTCGGGCGGCCCGTAGAGAGCTCGCCAGCCGATCAAGGTTTCGTATGGGCTCCCTGCGTAGTTCCAGTACCGGGTGAAGATCGTGGGTCGTCCGGTAGCGGCCCACCGGGTGGCCAGATCGAGGACAACCGGGATCACGGGCGCGCTGTGCTCGTTGACGAAACCCGTCTGCGCGTCGACGACCAGCAGGGCCGCCTTCTCCAGTCGAATGGTCATCGCCCTGCCTCCTTGAGTGCTTCCATGGCCAAGCTCAGTTGCCCAGGCAGTCCGCTGGTGTCCACGATCGCGGTACGCATCTGCTGGTGCTGCCCGGTCTCTTGCGGTCGGGGAGTGAGCAGCACCGATCGGGCTGCGCGCAGGAACCCGTACCCGTAGCGCTCGCAGACCTCCGGATCTGCGCCGTTTTCAACTTGCTCGTTGATGTGGGCGGTCAGAGCCCACACCGCTTGCAGGCCGATCTCGAAGGCGACGAGATCGCCCTCGGGCAGCGCCCGCAGCGGATCGTGCGGGTAGTAGACGACACCGCTCCAGCTCGCCCACGCGCTCGAAACCCCCGGGGTGCCAAACGATTTCATGTCCGGGCGCTGATAACCGGAGGTCAAGAGTTCCTGTTCGACCCGCTCGCCGTTGACCTGCGCGGCAGCTGAATCGGTGAGGTCTCGGTCGACGAGGATGCGCGGTGCGCAGATCAGGCGCAGTCCGGTTTCGAGAGTGGAGCCGACCCAGGGAGCCGCGTACAACCAGTAGAGACTCAGCACGTAGGACGCTTGAACAGACTCGCCGGTCAGACGGCTGAGCTGCGCACTCGCCCACTCAAGGTTTTCCACGTACGACTGGTACCGCCAGATCGCCAAGGTGGTCACGTCGGGGATATCGAGGTCTTCGACGAGGTGGATGATCGCGGTTCCCCAGGGCCAGACGATGAGGGTGCACTCTTCGCCGACGCCTTCGAGGCCCGTAGTCCAGCACGGCGTTTTGCCGAGGTATCCGGTCGTCTCCTCCATGCCGAGGTCGGCGCGCAACCTTTCCACGGCCGCTGGGCCGATGTACGCGGCGATGAGCTTGTGCGAGCGGACACCGATCCGGCTGCTGGTGGTGGGAGCGAGCGCGCCCACGGCGAGTAGGACATCACCTGGTGGTGTGGTGGTGGTTTCCCAGTTGGAGACGTGACCGGACTTGATGTCCCGACCGAGGAGTCGACTCAGGGCTTCAGCGAAGACCTTTGTAGACATCCCCGCGGTTGAACGCGCCAGGGCAACACGGTTTTTCGCGATGGCGGAGTAGTTGGGTTGGTAGCTCGATCGCCTCGTGTGCAGGCCGGTAACCGTGCCAGGGTTGTCCGGCAGGCGACTGACACTCACCCCGCCTCCTCGATCGACGTGTCAGAGGTGGCCGAGGGGTGATTGAGGACGAGGTTGGAATAGACCTCCTCCATCTGGGTTTCGAGTCGAGCCAGCCGCTCCCGGATCTCTTCGAGCTCGTCTTCGGCCGTGGCGGGCTCGGGCTGTGAGCGGACGAAGCTGCCCAGGCCGTGGAAGGTTTCGACGAGTCCTTCGTCGCGTAGTTCGGTCAGCGCTCGCTCGACGGTGTTGACCGATACCTCCCACTGTTCCGCGAGGCTGGTCTTCGCCGGCAGTTGGTCGCCCGGGGAGTAGTCGCCCGAGCTGACCCGCTGCCGGAGGTCGTCGGCCAGCAGCTGCCAACGAGGTCGTCCGGGTCGTTTGGTCATGACGCCAGAGTAAGTGATCAGGTCTCACCCGGCCTCATTCCACTCATACCTATTGACTGCCAATGACCATCCCTGGTCTACTAACTCATAGGTATCAGTAGGTATGAGTAGTGAGGACAAGTCGTGACAGAGCCACAGATACGCAGGGATGCCGAAGCGCCAGGGGATCTGATCCGGCTGGCGGCGGGTGCGTCGCTGGTGCGCATGAATCCGCGGACGCTTCGCCGCTGGATCGCGCAAGGAAAGCTGACTGGCTGGCGGATGCCGTCCGGCCACATCCACGTCGACCGCGACGAGGTTCTGCGCCTGGCGCAGCCGATGCAGGCCGACAGCGACGACTGCGAAGAGGTCGCGTGATGACCGCCTTCGATGTTCGGCCTGCCGGACCCGCCCTGGATCTGACCGCCGAGCACTTCGCCGAGCTGACCGCTGAAATACGGCGGCTGAGCACCGATTTGGCTTGCGCTCAGCTCGCTCTCGATGACCTTTCCGACGAGACCTCGCCCATCAATCTCCCGTACATGGAGCGGCTGACCATGGCTGCCATGTTGGACCGGGGTCACAGGCCGCGTGCCCGACGGGTCGTATCCGCCGGGACCGCGACGCACCGGGCCGGGGTGCTGGCACGGCTGGCTCACTCGCTGCGCCATCGGTCGGCGGTGGGGGCATGAAGACCCGCGTGCGTGAGGTCCACGTGCCGGTCGTGCTGGCTGTGCCCGCGGTTGGTGGCCTGATCTGGGGTTTCGTCTTGGCGGTGGTGTGGGCCGCCGTGCTGGCGGTGGCGATCAGCCTCAGCAACTTCTCCGACGGCAACTCGACCGTTCCGAGCGAGCTCGGCCCGTGCGAGCCGTTCTGTGCGATGCGTTCTTCGGTCGCGCCGCTGCCGCAGGGCGGTGAGCTGCGATGACCGATCCGCGCTATCCCGATCGGGAGCAGTTCCCGCTGTTGGCTAGGGATCTGGCCGCGGCCCGTCACCGCCGCGAGCAGCAGCGTGCGGTGTTCGCCCGGCGCCGGCGGATCGCGGTGCTCGTTCTCGTGTGCGGTCTCGCCCTGGTCGCCGGGATCGCCGCCGGATTCCTCCTCAACGCATGGCTGGCCGCGTGATGACCACTTCTTCCCCTTCCGCCCGTCTCGTTTCTTCTTCTGCCACGGAGGTGGCCTCGATGTCTTCGTCCAATAACACCGTGATCCCGAGCGCGAAGTGGGCTCAGCGCGCCTGCGCCGAGGTGAATCCGGAGGATTTCTATCCCACGACCGCTACCGGAGTGCATGCCGCGCAACAGATCTGCGCGAGCTGCCCGGTCCTGAGCATGTGCGCCGAACTGGCACCGGGCCTGAGGTTGTCCGGGTGTGTGGTGGGCTCGGTGTGGGTGCCCAAGGCCAAGGATGAGATCGCGCTCAAGGAGCTGGCCGAGGTCGCCGCGACCGGCAAGCCCGCGCCCCTGGCAGAGCGCAAGCGGGTGCCGAAGGACCGCACCCACCGCTGGAATGACCCCGAGTTCCGCAAGCAGGTCGTGCGGTTGCACGACGAGCACCTGACCTGGGTCCGGATCGCGGCCCGCCTCGATTGCACCCCCACTCTCGCCCGCAGGGCCTACGCGGCCGAGCTCGGGATCGAGCTCCCCAAGCGCAGTGCCCGGGCAGGGGTCCGCCCCAAGAGCACGGTGCGCCGCACCGCCGCCCCTGCTGCCCGTCCCGCGCCCGCCCCGGTCGTGACCGCTCGTGTGCGGGCTGCCCGTAAGTGCGCACGGGACTTGGCTTTCCAGCAGCAGGTGGCCCAGCTGCGCATGGGCGATGACCTGACCTGGAGCGAGATCGCGGCCCGCCTCGGG
Source organism: Nocardia sp. NPDC052001 (assembly GCF_040680615.1). Taxonomy (NCBI): domain Bacteria; kingdom Bacillati; phylum Actinomycetota; class Actinomycetes; order Mycobacteriales; family Nocardiaceae; genus Nocardia; species Nocardia sp. NPDC052001. The sequence continues at coordinate 7,066 of NZ_JBFAXC010000025.1, forward strand.
TGCGCCGCGAGTACCGCCAAGAACGCGTACGCGGAACTGGAGAGTGCGGCGTGATCCGGGAAAAAGCGATCTTCGAGGTCGAATGCGACCGCTGCCAGAGCCCGCTCGGCTACGCCGATGACGGCTGCGCCTGGCACTTCGACACTCACCAGGCGGCCCTGGAAGAGCTCACCGAGTGCGGGTGGGTCCAGGCCGCGAATCGCCTCCTGTGCTCGGACTGCGTCGCGAAAGAGGCGTGCGCACTGCTCGGACACACCTGGGGCGACTGGGAGCCGGTCGAGCGCTTCGCTTACAGCGGGCTCCGCCGCGGCTGCGAGCTGTGCGGTGCGGGCGAGCTGGATCCGCCGCCGCCGCCGCTGGTCTTTGTCGACCTCTCGAATCCGCCCTCTGACACCAGGGACTGGCGCTGGTTCGACGACGAGCAGGAGGCGTAAGCGATGGACCGCAACGTGAAAGCCCCAGGTACGAGCGATCTTTCGGACTACAAGGAACTGATCGCGGTCACGGGCACGGTGGCGTTCGGTGAGGCCGCGAGCTTGTCCCTGCGGATCGGGCAGACCCTGTACTGGGCTCCGGATCAGGACGGGATCACCTGGCAGCCCCTGAATTTGGCGATTCACCTGATGACCGGTGAGGTCCAGTGGACCAGTGCCGCGACCGCGGGCGCGGTCACTCTGGTCGCCGCGACCGCCGCGAGTGCGGTGGGTGCGGTGTGGGCGTGGCGTGCGGGCTGCGCCAAATGCTCGCAGTGGGCCGACAAAGCTCGCCTGAACCGCAGCTCACGCAAGCGGGCTCAGCGGGAGGCGGTCGATTCCCAAGCCCAGTTCATGGCCAAGGGCAAGGAGCTCGAAGACCTCGGCATCGAGGCGATGCACGCCAAGGCCGTCAAGCTCAAAGTCCGCCTGCGCGAAGGGGACGCACCAGGTGTGTTCATCGCGCGCACGGTCGTCGACGGCCGCGATATCTACGCCTCGTACGAGGATCTGCACCTCGATATCTGGGGTCCACGTACGGGCAAGTCCACCAGCCGGGTGATTCCGGCGGTGCTCGAAGCCATCGGCGCGGTGGTCGCGACCAGCAACAAGCGGGACGTCGTGGACGCGACCCGTGTCGTCCGCGAAGCCCTCGGTGACGTGCATGTCTTCGATCCGCAGGGCGTCGCGGCCGAGCCGTGCACCTGGTACTGGGATCCGATCGCGTGGGTGGCCGGGGACGACGGCGGTGCGGGTGCGCAGGAGCGAGCCGCGGAGCTGGCGGGACATTTCGCTTCCGCCGGTGAGGCCGATCGCCGCGACGCCTTCTTCGACCCGGAGGGCGAGGATCTGCTCGCCGGGCTGTTTCTGGCGTGTGCGCTGGCCAAACGCCCCATCACCCAAGCGTTCGAGTGGGTGACCAAGGCGTCGGAGCAGGAGCCGGTCGACATCCTCGACGCGAACGGTTTCGGGCTGCTCGCGGGGGCGCTCAGCGATCAGTACTACGCCCCGGACAAGCAGCGGGGTGGTGTCTTCTCCACGGCCAAGAAAATGGCCAGCTGCCTCAAGTACGAGCGGATCCGCCCGTGGGTCACTCCGCCGGCCAAGGGCGAGTCCCCGCGGCGCGGGTTCGAGGTGGCCGACTTCGTCACCAGCCGGGACACCCTGTTCCCGCTGTCCAAGGAGGGCAAGGGCAGCGCGGGTCCGCTCATCACGGCACTGTGCGCGGCCGTGGCCGCCGCAGGGGATACCGAGGGTGTGCGGCATCCGGGTGGGCGCCTGCCGGTGCCGCTTCTGATCGTTTTGGATGAGGCCGCCAACATCGTGCGCTGGGCCGATCTGCCCAAGCAGTACAGCCATTTCGGGTCCCGGGGCATGGTCGTGATGACGATCCTGCAGTCCTGGGCCCAGGGGGTGCGCTGCTGGGGACCTGAGGGCATGACCGCGTTGTGGTCGGCCGCGAACGTGAAGGTGCTCGGTGCGGGCCTGGACGACGCTGCGTTCCTGAGGGATCGCTCGGAGTTGATCGGCCCGCACTACGAGCTGGTCAACTCGGTCTCCCGTAGCCAGGGCAAGGAGCGCTCGCGCTCGGTGTCCACCAGCCGGACCAGCGAAATCACCTTGCACGCCAGTGATTTGGCGTCCCTGCCCAAGGGGCGGGTCGTGGTCTTCACCTCCGGGCATCGGCCCACCCTCGGCATCGCGGTGCCCTGGTTCGAACGCCCGTACGCCGCGCAGGTCCAGGCCGCCCTCGATGAGGCCGAATCCCGCTCTACCGCAACCCCGGTGGCCCGCCCGCGCCTGCGTGCTGTGCCCCCGCCCGATGAGGAAGGCAAAACCGCATGACCGAGACCGTGAACAACTCCCACACCGACGAGGCCGCTGAGATGGTCGCTGAGCAGGTGATCCCGGATATGGATCTGGGTGCGCTGCTCGAAGGCGCGATCCGCAAGGCCGTGGGCGCGCAGATCCAGGCTCAGGCCAAGGAAATCGCCGACGGTGTGGTCGCGGACATGCTCACCCCCGAAGTCATCGCAGGCATGCGCGAGACCGCCATCCATGAGGCCGAGATCGCCCTCAATCCGCCGGTGGAGCTCGAAGAAGAGCCCGAACCCGAAGAGGAGGAAGCGGCCGAGGAAGAGGAGCAGGAACAGCCGCGGGAGCTGCGGTATCCCACGCTCAAGGACTTCGTCGAGAGCTACGTGATCAACGTTTACCGGCGTGAGGTGTCCAAGCGCGGGTCGGAGCGGTCGCTGCGCTGGTGCCCGTGCTGGTGGGACCACGGCGAGGCGGTGGCTCGGTTCCGGGCGATGTGGGCGGCGTTCGAGCACCTGCGCCTGGGCGACGGGACCGAGATGAACCTGTGGTGGCTGGTGCACTTCGACCCGCAGATGGACCGCATCCTCGACCCGGAAGGCATGTTCAAGTACTGCTCGGTCGAGAGCGGATGCCACGCCAACGACATCGTCAACGAGCTGATCAAGCTGCCGCCGCTGCCGGTCGTGCCCGCTGACCCGGCCCTGTTCGAAGAAGAGAACGACGACCAGGAGCCGGTCGCCGCATCGCGGATCGTGCTGCCCGCCGCCCCGGTAGGGATCCGCCGCACCGTGCCCGGGAGCTGGGAGGAGTTCCCCGGATGAACGCACCAGCCCCCAACCGACTCTCACGGGCGCGCGTACGCGCGTCCGCGCGCGAGGCTGATCGTAACCGGGGTTCGTGGGAGACGATCACCGACGCGCTGGAGAAGGCTGTCGGCCCGGGCCGTTCCTCAGGGGCGTGGACGAAGTTCTGCTGCCCCGCCCACGAAGGCGACGGCCAGGGACATCGCCCCAGTCTGGCCGTGAAATACGACGCTGGTCAGCAACGCACGGTGGTGCGCTGCTTCGCCGGATGCGACAACGAACTGGTCCTGGACAAGGTCGGACTGCGGGTAGCGGACATGTTCGACCGCCGCCCTGAGCGCACCGACCGCGGCTACACACCCCGCCCCCGTCCTCGCGAGATCACCCGCGCCGACCAGGCGATCGACGCGGCCGGCCTGCCGCTGATCAAACCGAAAAGGGATCTGGGCTCGCAGGTTTCGGCGTGGAAGCCCGAAGCCGTCTACCCCTACGCCCGCCCCGACGGGACCGTCGCCGGTGAGGTCATCCGCGAGGAAGCCCGATTCAGCAACGGGCGCGACAAACGGTTCCACCAGCGCGCCTGGAACACCGAAACAGGCTGGCAGGACACCGGTTTCGAGAAGATCCCATTCCAGCTGCCCCGCGTGCTCGACGCGATCGAAGACGGTCGCACCGTCTACGTCTGCGAAGGCGAGAAGGACGTGCTGGCGGCCGAGTCCGCGAATCTGGTCGCCACCACCAACGCCGGTGGGGCGCTGGCCTGGAGCCCGGAGCACGCGGCATGGCTGCGTGGCGCCAGCACGGTCGTGATCGTCGCGGACAAGGACGCCCCCGGCTACCGCCGCGCCGAGAAGGTGATGGCCAGCCTGGTCGGCCTGGTGCAGCGCGTGCGGATCGTGCAGGCCGCGACCGGCAAGGACCTGCACGACCACATCGCGGCCGGGCACGAGATCGGCGAGTTGGAGCCGATCCCGCACCTGGACCCATTCACCGCTACCGGGCAGGCCCCCGCCCCCGAGATCCCTTCAGCCGAGACCGATGTCGTCTCGGCTGACTTGTCCGCACCCCAGGAAGGAACCTCCATGAGCATTCATCTGCTCGACGAGCAGCGCGCCCACCATGACGACACGGTCGACCACATCGGCCAGGGCTGGGCCGCGTTCATGCGCCTGATCATGAGCCATCTGATCAAGGCGGCGGAGAAGCAGGCCGAAGCCAGTCGACTGGCCGCCGAACGCAAGGCCAACGAGCAAGAAGACGAGCGCCGCGAAGCTGAGGCGCGACTGGCCATCGAGCGGGCCGCCGCCGAGTCCCGGCTGCGCAAGATCCACGAGCGCGGGCTTGAGAACGCTTCCCGCGCCGAGATCGCCCAGGCCGTCGCCGACGCTGCCGCGTGGGCGCAGGACAGCGAAGTCGCCAAACAGGCCCTGGCCGTGCTGCGTACCCACGTCAAGGAGCGCTTCGGGATCGAGCTCGACGCCGCTACCGGCAGGATCGTCGCCGAGGCCCCGACCTCTCCGGAGCTGGTGGAAGCTCTCGGCAAGCTCGAAGCCGAGCGGGCAGCGCGCGAGCGCCTGCGCAAGGCCCAGGACCACATGGTCAAGCTGGTCGCCTCCGAGGAGCTCGACGAGAGCGTCAAGGCCGAGCTGTACGCCGAGATCGAGAAGTGGCGTGCGCACCCCAGCGCCGCCCGGCTCGGTGAGCTGACCAAGAAGCTCGCCGACAAGGGCGTGGGTGAGGAGACCCGCACCCAGATCCGGCATGTCGCTTCCTACCTGGGTGCCCCCGGTCAGGAGACGACCCTCGCCGATGGGAAGGCGCCGACGGTGTCCTCGACCACCGAACTGCGCAAGCTGTCCGGGCCGCTGGTCGATCCCGGCGAGGAGGCCAAACCACGCGTGGACCAGCTGCTCGCCGCGTATCAGGACAACCTGCGCCGGGGCGCGTCGACGGCCTCGATCCGCGAGCGGCTGGGCAAGGAGCTCGCGGTCCTGACCCCTGAGGACCAGGAGAAGGCTCGCGCCCGCGGTGCCGATATCCGTAAGAACCCGGCGGGGCGCTTCGCCGCGATGTGGCCCAATCACGTCGACCGTGACGAGCTTGGGGCCACGGTGCGCGCCTATGTGGTCCTGGCCCCGCAGGCCGAGGCCGTCGCGGTCAAGGCCAACGACATCAACGACGCCACCGCCACCGCGATGCGCAAGCAGACCGCCAAGCATCGCGCCTGGATCCAGAAGGCCATCAAGGACGGGCAAGGCCTGCACCCGTTGGAGCGCGAGCAGCTCGCGTCCGTGCTGCGGGATGTGGAAGCGGGCAAGGCTGGTGCCCCGGAGGTGCTGTGGGTCGATGACCGCTCCGCCGCCGTCTTCGACACCGACCGCGCCACTCGCATCGCGCACGACGCCAGCCACGCGCACCGTCGCCAGGTTGAGAAGACTCTCGACACCAACGCCGTGCCGCGCGGTGCGGTGCGCGCCTCCCGTGACGACCTCACCAAGGTCATGGACACCCAGAGCGCGGTGGCCGCCGGCCGCGCCAGCCTCTCGGACTACGAACAGACCGGCGTCGCCCGTCGATTCGATGCCCGGCTCGCCGCGTCCGGAGTCAGCCAGCCACTGCGCAACCGGATCTCCGCGCAGCTGATGACCGCGGCTGGGGAGGCCACCAGCCTCGGCAAACAGGCCCAGCGGATCGCTGAGCGGTGGGCCGAACGCCGCGAGGCCGTCGAAGCCGAGCGGACCCCGACCAAGCCCGCCTACGACAGCGCGGCCCGGCGTGCGGGCATGGAGGCCAACCTTGCCGCCCAGGGCTTGGGCCCTGACCAGGTCGCCCAGCGCATGGCCGCCGACGCCGGACACGCCAAACCCGTTGGCGCTGCGGTCAAACGCACCCCCGGCGAAGCCCGCAAGACCGCCCCCGGGCAGGGCGTGCACCGCCTCAATCACCTGCGCAAGGGCCGTGGCCACGGCGACCCCAGCCAGGGCCGGTAACCCCCGATTTCCCTCTCACCCAACCCATTTCAGGAGGAAACCCCATGTCCACTCTCGATACCCGCATCGAAGATCTGGCCCGTGACCTGCTCGCGGTCCCGGAAAACGCCGGGCTGTACACCGATCCGGCCGCGCTGCTGGTGCGCATGTCCGCGCACATCGTCGAGCTGCGGCAGCGTCTGGACGGGGTCTGCCATGACCGCGAAACCGCCGAGAAATGGCTCGGTGTGACCCGCGACGAGTGCCGCAACCTGCGCGCGAACTGCGAGCGGCTCCAGGACGCGGCGGCGCGGCTGATCCCTCCAGATATGGACGCGCTGCTCGCCCTGGTCGATAGCCAGGTCTGAGAGACCAGCCCGATGACTGCCCTCGACGAGGCTCCGGATAGCTCCCGCCAGGAGTACCCCTGGGGCCTCGCCCCGCCTGGACTAAAAACCCGCCGCCAGCTGCGAGGTGTTGGCAAGAGCCCTGGCCAATCCCTGGTTGGGGTCATGGTCGGCAAGATCCGGGGCCGACGCGTGGTGGCCAAGCTGTTCGATCCCGATCTGGCCCCTGACAAGCGCGTGCCCAGTCCCGCGCAGCTCGAAGCGATCGGCAAGGCCACCCGTGAGCACCAGCTCCGGGCGGCTGAGCGGCGCGGCTTCTCCCGCGCCGAGATGAACACCCCCATAGACCCTGTTCCCGACTGGGAGCAGATCCCTGAGAACAAAGGAAATATCGTGTCCGACAACAAGTTCCGTGAAGCCGCCGAGCTGGTGGCCGTCACACAGTTCGGGTCGACCTCGATGCTTCAGCGCAAGCTCCGCATCGGATTCGCCGAGGCCGGACAGCTGATGGATCGACTTCATGAGCAAGGCATCGTCGGCCCCAGCGACGGCTCCCGTGCCCGTGAGGTGCTCATGGACCCCGCCCAACTCGCCGACCTCCTGAACGGACGAGTCCCCGCGGCCGCCGAGCAGCCCCGCAAGCGCTACTCCGCGCTCGTCGAGCGCTGGGACGAGGCCAAGCTGGCCAAGCAGCAAGGAGTGAACCCGCAGGACCTGCCCGAGTCGCAGCGGCAGGTGACCGGCGAGTTCGACTCCCCGGAGGAGGCGTGGGCCTGGATGCGGCATCGAGTCAGCACGATGGACGCGGGCCAGAGCAGGATCACCGCTGGTGTCACCGATCGGCAGGGCGTATCGGGGGAAAGGTCCCGCACCCCGTTCGGAGTGTCGGCGGCGCCCGAGGAAGTGCTCGACAACCTGGACAGCTGGCGGACCGGTGGCTTCGCGATTCAGGAGCGGGGCAACATCTACGACAATTCCGCGCGTGCAACCTCGGTGAGCTCCGAGACGTCGCAGGCCCAACAGGAACCCCCGGTCGCTGAGGACACCAGCTACGCCCAGGCCCAGGCCGAGCACCACGAGCTCGGGCACTCGCTCCAGGCCCGCGAGGACGCCTACGAGCGGGGCGATATCACCCGAGAGGAGTACGAGAACTGGGACCACGACGAGCCCAGCGACCAGGCCGACTCCCATCAGACCGAGGGCGCGGCATCCACCGTGCCGGTCGGGCACGGTCAGCGCGTCGCGTATCTGTTGGCCACGGCCGCGACCAATCAGGCGCGCATCGATGATGCCGCCCTCGTACAGGCTGTCGAAGCCGCGGAGGCCGAAGGTCCGGACGCGATAGAGGCACTGGTGCAGCGGGCGCAGGAAGCCCAGACCCGCGCAGAGGCCCGGATGCAGGAGATCCCGTGGCACAACCCGCCGGCCACCGTCGCGGTCCTGTCCGATGCCCTGCTCTGGCAGTCCAACTCCGAGCTCGCCGCCGAGAGCCTCAGCAAGCTGACCAGCTTCTACGCCCAGTGGGGTGTGGTCATTGATGCCGAGGAGTTCCGCGCCGGCATCAATCCGTCCTTCGATGCGGTTGATGCCCAAGCCCGTGCCGACGCGCACCGGATGTCCGAGCGCGAGTCCGCTGTGATCGACGTCGTCGCCGCTATGCCGCTGCGGGCCGCTGTGAAAGGCGTAGTGACCGAGGCGATTTCGAAATGGCGGTCCGAGCGTGACCCGGCTGATCAGGGTGCGCAACTGCTGGTCACCCGCCGCGAGCAGCTCAGCGTCGACCTGGCGGCGGCGAAGCTGCCCGAGGCCGATGCGGCCCGTGTCGAATTCGTCGTGGACTACCTGCGCGGGGACACCACCCAGGTGAACCTGCTCGCCTCCCCGGTGTTCGTCGACCCGGGCGAGGAAGCCCGCGGGCGTATACCGCGAGTGCTGGACGTCTTCGCGCACAACCCGAAGACCGGGGCCATGGTGACCGAGGAAATCGCGGTCATGACTCCGGCCGATCAGCAGCGTGTGCGCGAGGTCGGCCGGGAGATCGTCGCCGGTAAGAATCCCACCCTCGCGGTCTGGCCGGGCTACATCGACCGATACCAGGTCGGGGAATGGGTCTCCGACTACGCCGCCGACGCCAGCGAACTGCGCGCCGAAGCCGACTACCTGGCCGAGAGCAACCTCGACCCGAAAGACCGCGACCGCATCGGCACGATCACCCAATCCGCCACGATGACCCTCAGCGACGACATCCACAGTCGGATCAGCCGCATGGCGATCCAGCGGGAGAACATCCGCTCGAAGGTCCTCGATGACAAGGGCCTGGTTCCGATGGAGCGCGCCCACGTCATGGCTGTGGTCGCCGATATCGACGCCGGGCGTATCGCCGACCACAAGCACCTTCCGGAGCTGCTGTGGGCCGATGAGCGCAGCAAGGCCGACGCCGACACCGAACGCATCAACCAGGCCGCCGTCACACTGTCGGCCGCGACCCGCACGGCGATCAACCAGCGTGTCGACGCCGCCCAGGTCGTGGACCCCCGCAGTCGAGAGGCTGAGAACCTGAAGTTCGCGGCTTCCTCGATTGGGGACTCGATCTACAGCGTGGCCTGTGGCGCCCACAGGGGCATCGAGCACGAGCGAAAGGCCTACGCCGACAAGCGCACCCAACTCGACCAGGCGCTCGTACAGGCGAGGGTCGAGGAATCGACGCGAACTGAGATCAGGGACCAGGCCGACTTGCACGCCCGCCAGGCCGGGGCACTGGGCAAGGTCGCTGAGTACCGCGAGCAGAAGTGGAAGGCCAAGGTCGATCAGATCGTCGTCACTCGCAACGACGCGATCGCGCAGCGGCAGGCCTCCGCTGGCCGCGCACCGAGCACCAGCTCGCGCAACTGTGCACCCAAGTCGGGCCGCGACACCGAAGAGGCTCACGCTCCGGGGGCGGTACCCGGGGCCGGGCGCCGGCGGCTGCACACTCCGGAGGTCGGGCGATGACGACTGAAACCAGAACCGTGCCGCTGTACCTGATTGCACGCCTGCACGAGGATGTTGCGATCGTCGATGTCTACGCGGTGGAGACCTACAGCGCGGAAACCCCCACCTGCTGGTGGATCTCGCTCGCCAACGACTCCTACGCGCCCCCTACCCTGGACGCACTCGATGAGGTCCTGATCGACCGCGGCTTCACCCGCGTGCAGAGCTGGTCCCCGCGTATCACCGTCGCTGGTGTGATGCGGTACTTCGCCGAGGCCACCACGAGCTTCGAGGAGCTGCTCGACCGGTAATCCGGTATCACCGAAAGAGCAACAGCCCCTGACGGGTCGTATCCGTCAGGGGCTGTTGCCGTTTGCAAGGGTACCGACCCTCTGTTCCGAGCTCTTGTGTCCCGACCTTCTGTCCCATCCCGGACCGTGTCCCTTCGCGCGTGCGCGCGGGTGCGCGTACGCGCGAGAGTTCACCAGTGAACTCTGGTCAGTCCTGGTCGTCGCCGAACAGCGGGAGCTGGCGGGAGGCAGTGCCGGAGTCGCCGATTCTGCGTAGGCATCGGACGCAGGTGACCGCGGCTCGAGTCGGGGCCAGCGCCGTGGGAGACCATCCGGCGACGCCGGTGTGGCACAACAGCTCCGGGACCTCCTCGCCTTCGACCCACTGGCCGAGGCCGACCGCGTGCACGGTGCGCCCGGACCGCACGACCGCGTGTACGCCCGGGTCACCGAACACTGCCCGCGTGGAGGCAGCCAGGGGAGCAATGTCGGTCATACGCCCAACGATAGGGACGCTCTCCGACATCGCACCTGGAACACAGAGGCGGGAGCGCGTTCCGGCCCACCGCATATGTGGTTGTTCCTGTATGAGGTAGGACCCTGGGCATCCGGGTGACAGGAAAGGCGGCACCGACCGGGGTCTCCCTCCCCGAGAGGTGTGGCCACCTCCCGGGGCCACACCCTGACGGGTGCACTACTGGATCGCGATGAAGGCGCTGTACGCGCTGATCAACAGGGTGGCCGAGCCAGTGAAGCCCAGGGCAGCCTGCCGGATAGCGATCGTCCAGCGGCGTCCCTCCTGCCGCGCGAGGGCCAGGCTGATCATCGCGATTACCATGCTGGCCAGAACGAGGGACAGGACGATGAGCGCTTTGAGTGTGGAATCGGTGGACATGGTGGGTTTCCGTTCGGTTGTGATTGACCGAAGGGGCGAAGCACCAGGTAGGTGACTCGTGGGTCCCGTTCGGAAGGAAGCGATCAGGACATTACGAGCACCTCAGAACCGTGTTGCACTCGAAAGTGGAGGGCCCCAACACTTTCGGAACAAGGCTCCAGAAATGGGCTGGGCAGGTCTGTCCGCAGGTCGGGTTTCGCGACTGCGTGCGTGGATCGGCGCGGGACTGCAACACCGGTGAGCGAGGGTGGTAGTGGGTACTGGGCGCGGTGGGTACCGACATGCTCGGGAAGGTAGATACCGCACCTGACACCATGACCGTCTCGAAGCCCGCAGGGGCAGCTGTCGTGGTGTGGTCGGTGTGTGAGCGAGTGGATTTCACAATCCTCATGTGGCCACGTTCGGGCGGCGAAGTGGTGCAGCTCCCTTGGGTGTGACTGCTCATGAACTCTCCGTTCTTCGGCCGACGTACGCCGGATGGAGAGCCCAGAAAAACACGCCCATATGGCCGACAACCTGGTGTTTTCGCTCGACCCCATATGGACAGGCCAGGGATGGCCATATGGACGGGGCCCCAGATCCCCTGGTCAGAACAAAATTTCGAAATGTGCTGCACGCCACTGCGTGCGGCGGCCAGGCAAGGCCGCAATGCCACAAAACGGGAGTTCTTGACGCCTACCGCCACGCTCGTTCGGGTGAGTGCTGTCGGAATTCGCGCATATCTGTCTCTAAAACGATCGTTTTCGGGAACCATCACCGAAAATCACCTCTCCCAGGTAGGATGAGTCTCGAAAGTCGTTCTTGTAATCAATAGTTCAAAAACGGTTGCACTTGGTAAGGGGACTCATCATGCGACGTGCGCAACTGCACCAACTCATCACCGGACTCGTCGAACGCACTTGGACCGGCGACAACGCCGATGTGGCCCGAGCCGTTCTGAACGACGAGGCCTTCGGCGCCCTGTGCTACCGCCTGTCCGAGATCGGCACCGCCGAGGACATCGAGCGGGCATGGACGGAACTGATCGGCACGATCGACGACGGCACCCTCGACTTCCTCGCCGAACGAGCCGACAACCCCGCCGCGTGGCTCGCCCGCCGCACCCAGGATTGACCCGACCGCACCGACTTCAGGAGAAACAATGTCGAGACTGATGGCGGTATCGCTGACCGAGCCCCAGGTCCGCGACCGGTCCAAGACGGTCACGCGCCGGACGGGCTGGCGGAATCTGCGTGCGGGGCAGCGGATCACCCTGTGCCGCAAGGTGATGGGCCGCCGCCGGCGCGATGGTTCGGTGGAGCCACTGGTACGCATCACGGACGTGGAGATCCTTGAGGTGACCCCCGAACGCCTGGCGGATATCACCCGCGATGAGGTTGTGGCCGAGGGATTTCCGGAGATGAACCCGCAGGAGTTCGTGGAATTCTTCTGCCGTACTCACCGCGGGTGCACCCCGGACAGCACGGTGACCAGGATTCAGTGGCGTTACCTGGTGCCGGACGGGCAGGAGCAACTGTGGTGACCTACGACCACGAGGGTCAGCGTCGGCATCGAATCGGTGAGCTCATGTGTGAGCGCCATCGGGCAATGTGCGCCGTGTACTGGCCCCAGACCGGGCTCGCCACCGAGGTCATCGAGTCCTGCACCGACTGCCGGGCGGTGGCCAAGCAGGTGACCGAGGGCGAGTTCTTCGGTATGAGCGTCCCGGATTGGGGCGCAACGGAGTTCGGGCGTGAGCACGACGGGTTCCACGAAGCAGGTCACACCGTGGCCGCTGTGATGGGCGCGATCCCGATTCGGAGCGTGCGTCTGGGCTCGTTCGTCGGATCCGTCAACGTCACCGGCGGCATCGGCACGGCATCGGCCGCCGGTGCGGTGGATATCGGCAACGGGCGATACGAGGCCGAGGACTTCGCCGCGTTCGTGTGGGGTGGGATGCGCGCGACCCGCAAATGGCTGCTCGATCAAGGAATCGACGATCCGGTGGACTTGATCGACAGTGCGTTCAAAGGCGCGCACGACGTGGCGGCATTGGAGCACCATCTCGGACCGCACGGGCTGGCGATCGAGACCGGCCGCGAGCGCGCCGACGAACTCATGACCCGACATTGGCCCGCGGTACAGGCCGTGGCCGGCGCACTCCTGCGCGAGCAAGTCCTGTCCGGCGCCGCGCTCGCGCGCCTGCTGGAACCACTGTTGCCGATCCCCGTGAAGGTCGCCGACCCGATCACCCCTGAGAACGAGGAGGCAGTTCTGTGACCCGCTATGGGTACGCGAGGGTTTCGACCCGCGATCAGTCCACCGATCACCAGGTCGACGCGCTGCGCGCGGCCGGGGTCGCCGATGAGCACATGTTCATCGAGAAGATCTCGGGCAAGCTGGCCTCGCGTCCGCGCCTGGACGAGCTGCTGGGCCTGCTCGAATCCGGGGACCAGGTGGTGGTGACCCGGTTGCGGCGCATAGGACGCTCGCACGCGCACCTGCTGGAGCTGGTGCGCAAGTTCGGTGACGAGGGCGTGGACTTCATCGTCTTGGAACAGGGCATCGACACCTCGACTCCCGGCGGGCGCCTGATCTTCCACTTCCTGGCCGCGCTCGCCGAATACGACCGCGAGCTGATTGTGGAGGGCACCCTCGACGGACTGGCTGCGGCCAAGGCACGCGGGCGGGTCGGTGGCCGCCCGAGTGTGGTGTCCCAGGCCCAGCTCGATGCGGCCCAGCGCATGTACGACGAGGACACCCACACCATCGACGAGATCGCCGCGATGTTCGGGATCGGACGCTCCACCCTGTACCGCAAGCTCGCCAAGGTCGACACCGATTGCGCGCTGCTGGTCTACCGCAACAGCAAGACCAAGGTCGACCCGGACGGGAACCGCCGCTACGGCGAAACCCACGCGAGCGAGAAGGTGCAGCTCGATGCCGACCGCAAGTGGTGGCCTGTTGCCGATGTTCGCCGAGGGCACCTCAAGGCCATCGTCTACATCGTCGACGGTGTGGTCACACGAGTGCGCGCAGTCGATCCCGAGGGCACCTGGCACACCGACGACCGCGGGTACTGCGATGTGCCCGTCACCGCACCGCTGTCGGAACTGGAAGTCGCGCGGACCCTGCCCACGTTGCCCGTGCAGCTCGGAGAGCACCGATCCCATGTCAAGGGCAAGCTCCGTGAATACATTTCACTGTGAGACCGGCACACAACATGAAACGGCTGTAGAGGACTTCGGCATGTACCTGGACACGGACGGCATCGTCGAAGTCCCCGAGGGCGTCACCGAGCTGAGCGACTTCTTCCACACGAACCCTCATCACGGCAAGACCTACACCGAGATGACTCGTGAGATCAGGGAAGTCGCCACCGAGACCCGCAGACGACGCGTCAACCACAACGACTGTGACGACCAGTGGTGGCGAGATCACTTCCTGCGGGCGGCCCGCGCCGAGGTCAACTAGCGCGCTGGGACACGGTGTTGCCCGGGGCAGACCTGAGTTCTCCTCGGGTGCCCTGGGTGTGGGTGAGTTGCTGCAGGACGGACCGGTTCGGCGGGTGCTTTTGAGGGCTGTTGTCCCTGGTAACAAGGTCGGCCGTGCCAAGACGGTAGTGCCCGCGGCGAGGGTGCTTTCGGTGCCACTTGTGGCGGCCGAAAAACCGGATACCGGGCCAGTTCGAGGTGGGGTTGAGTTGCTGCACGGCGGTGCAGATTCGAACGGGACTTTCGGCGATGTACGCCCTGCTGGGGAGGGGTGGTGCTGTCGCAACGTAGTCCCGTTCGACAGATGTGCGTACGAATGGGACTTTCCCCACGCGCTCGCAGCCTCGGCGATGGGCTTCAGAAAAGCCGCTCCGAGGAAGGCGGCGAGGCAGGCCGCGGACGTTCGCGCAGTGCCTTCTGCACCTCGGCACCGATGACATTCAGGATTGCGTCGATCTCGTCCTGGATCACCCCGGCGCGCTCCTCCAGCTCGATGCATTCGGGCTCGGTGATGGTCTCGGTGTCGAGCTTCTCGTAGATGAGAGAGAGCGCGGACCGCAGTTCCTCGAGCCTGTTGCCTTCCGCCACGAGCTCACCTTACGTCCCTCGACACCCTCATTTTCGTGTCGAAAACCGGAACCGAATCGGTCAGAAAATGATCAGCAGCGCGAAGAAAACGAGCAGGGCGAGCATGGGCCAGAGCACCCAGCGGAACGGGATCCACGGCTCCCCGGCGGGTGAGATCACGCCATCTTTTTCGAGCTGGCGGAGGTGACGCAGGGTGCGCAGCTCGGCATCGGTGTAGTACCGCCGCTGCCGCGGCGGCGCGGGGCGGGGGAAGGGGCAGTACGGGGTGTTGTGCCAACCCATCATGCAGTTGGTGCAGATATACCGAAACTCATCCACTGCCATGCCCTCCCCTGCGATCCATCCCCTGCCAATGGTGCAGCCCATTGCACCTCAGCGCACCGACAATCCGTGCCCTCCGGCCACTTAGCGCCAGGTCAACGACAGAGCACTAAATCGGGATACACCTCTTGCACCCACGTGGTGATAACGGGGAATTACGTCCGGCGATAATCGGCTACGCTCCTGGCATGGAGGCCAAGCAGTGCCCACGATGCGGCCAGAGCATGGAGTCCACGACCGGTCGGCGCGGTCGTCCTGCGGTGTGGTGCTCGGCGCGCTGCCGCCGCCTGGCCTCCGAAGAACTGCGTGCCGCTCGCGCCGGCGGGCGCGCGATCGAAGTGCACGAGGAGATCCGCGAGCGGACCATCGAACGCAGCCGCCCGCTCACCCCGGACGGCGCGATCGAACGAGTGCTGTCCGAGGACGCCGCCACCGAGAAACTGCTGCGGGTTCTGGCCCATCGGATGCGCCAGGACCCGACACAGAACTCACGGCAGGAATGGCAAGAGCAACCGATGAAGCGAGCCATCCATGATCTGTGGCAGGCGTACCACGGCGCGGGCGGCCCGATCCCGGAAGTGGCCATGCCCGAACTCGAACCCAAGACGACAACCGCGACCGCCGACGCGCACCGCGCCGCGGTCGCTCTGGTCCTGAGTTCGCCACGCAGTACCCGCGAAGTCTTGGCCACCCTCGGCGACTGGGCCGCCAACGGAACACTCGCCCGCGGCGAGCACGCGGGCACGGTGAAGACCGCCAAGGTGCTGCTCGACACCCTGGCGAAATTCCGGCTGCTGCCGCGCCGCTGAACCGGGGCACACCGATTCGGAGGCAAACCAGCGGAGCTGGTGCGGCAGCACCTTCGCATGCGACCACTTCGCCAACCGCAGCGTTTCGAGACAGCGCTACCGACCGAGTCCTTGCCCTCGATCGGGGCCGCGTCCGTGATCCGGTGGTTGGTACGGCAGGTCCGTGCCAAGGCCGGGGGTGGGAGGCTGGCGCGTCGGGTCTGTGGTGGGTGTCTTGTTCTGGGTACGGATCCGGAGCTCGCGCTCACGCTGGGCGGGAGTGAGCTTGCCCCGGCGCGCGTGTTCGGCTTCCACGCCGGCCAAATCATGTTGCAGATCCCGCAGCGAGGAGACGTCCGCCTCGATCCCCCGCTGATCCCTGCCCCGGGCCGCGGTGAGCCGCCGAAGCTGCTGCTGTTCCTGCGCCTCGTGGAGGGTGTTGTTCCACTGATGGACTGACACCCCGGTCGCCCTGGCCGCCGCTTTCGCGGCGGCCTGCGCAGCGGTGACAACAGGGGTGAGGTCGTCGAGCTTCTCGCTTGCCTCGGCGAGCTGGGCTTGCAGCTTCTTGCGCGCCATCATCTTGTGGCGCCCGGTGGCTTCGAGTTCCTGGGTGAGCCGAGCGCATTGCGTATCGAGTCGGCGCTGCTCCGCAGCGAGCTCCTCGGCATCGATGCGGGCCTGCTGCGCGGCCGGGATCTTCTCGGCCTGCGCACTCAGCTCGGCGTTGTCGGCCAGGACCTGCCGTGTGTGAGCGCCACCGCTGGTACGGCGGTCCTCGATATCAGCGGTCAGCAACGCCACTTCGGTGCGCCGGTGCGCCAGCTCGGCGTCCAAGAGTTCATCGGTCCAACCGCGCGGCTTGATGTCGTGAGAGACGAATCCGGCGCGGGCCGCGTCGAGCGCGCGCCGCTGCGACTTCTCCGCGTCGGACAGTTCGCTGTAGTACTTGCGCCGCGACTGATCGGCCGTCGGCGGGGTCGGCGGGGTGAGCGGTCCGCTCGCGGCGGCGAGGATCTTGTCCACATGTTCGGAGTCCTCCTGCCGCATCTGCGCCAGCCGCTCCCGATTCGAGGGCGGGCGCAGTGGCGTACCCCAGCGGGTGGTGGCGCTGTCGGGAGTGGTGCTCCCGCTCTGCGGTGAGGCGGGCTGCTGTTCGGCCGCGAGTCGTTCGAGTCGCCAGACCAGCACCGCCGCAGGATCATCGGCCGAACCCAGTTCCCGCGCCGCGAACACCTCCGCCAGCTGCTGCGCGGCATCGCGCCCGGATACCTCGATGGCGGCCAGGTGCTCGCGCAGCGCGGGCCACGCCTCGGCCTCGGTGATCCCCGGAACCAACGCCTCGGCAGCGTCAGCGAGCGCGGCCAGCCGCTCCTGGGAGAGCTGACTGCTCGCCTGCTCGTCAACGCTGGTGAGCTCTCCGAGGACCTTGCGGGTGCGACGTCCGACAGCTGCGGTGAACACATCGGCGGCGTCGCGGTCCCACTGGTCGCGGCGATCCTGAAGCTCGCCTTCCCAGCTCTCGCGGACCGGATCCAGATGCGCGCGGGTCATATGCTCGACCGCCGTGGCGCGCGCGAGTTCCCCGCGGGCCCGGTGTGCTCGCGCGACCGCTACCGCGATGGCGATAGCGGCCAACAGCAGCAACAGCATCAACGCCAGCAGCAGCACCGCGATGGAGGCCGCATCCTCACCCTGCGCACCTCGCGAGGCGTGGCTACGGGGGCGAGATCCGGTGGGGTGCGCGAGCAGCAGCTGCGCCAGGTCCCCGAAGGCGTTCGGGTGTGTACCGCGCGGGGGCTGCCATCGGTCCGTCGCACGCCGCACCTGTGCCGAGCGCGTCAGCTCGGTCGCCGCTGCCGCGAACGCGCCTGGAGTATCGCCTTCGAGAGCTTCGGACCAGGCCGCGAAAACGCCGGCGGCCTGTCCCGCCATCCACGCCCACTGGGCGCGGTCCCCGTGCGGGATCTGCGCCAGCCGCTCACGCCACTGCTCGGTTTCGGCCGCCGCCCGCTTCCACGCGTCGATCCCTTCACCGCGGGCTGCCTGCCCGGGCTTGCTGGTTTCGCCGGTGCGGTTCATCCATGCCCCGAGCGCGGCCTGACGGCCTTCGGGGCTGTCGTCCCACTGCTGCTCGCGTAGTGCGTTCAGGTTTAGATCCCCGGCGAGTTTCCCGCCGCCGACCCATGGCCCGACCTCTTCACCGTCGCGACGCAGGCGCACCGAGTAGCCGGTCACCTCCGCCCGCCCGCCCGTGGCATAACGGGGGTAGATCGCTATCCCGGCTTCGCGCAGGCCGTGCACGAACTCGACTTCGGACTCGGCGGAGGTTGCGATCGCGCGCACCGCGCGCCGCAGTCGTTCCCGTTCGGTCTCACCGGTTCCGGTGCGGGCGCGTTCGACTTCGGGGCGGGAGTTCCCGGACAGGCCACCGCCTTCATGCCGTGAGGCGAGGACTTTCAGGCCGAACTCACGTTCCAGCTCGCCCGCGACTTCCTGGGCGCGCTTCCAGTCGCCTTTGGCTTTGCCTTGCCCGTAGTCGAAGGTCGACACCTTCGATCCGTCCTCGCGTACCAACGATGCGGCGATGTGGATGTGGTCCTGGCCCTCGCCCTCCTCTCCGGAATGCCCGTGTCGCACTGCCGCCCAGCGTGCTTGGGCGCGCTTGCCGTCCGGGGTTCCGGTGAAGCCCATGCGGTCCATGAACTCGTTCACGACCTCCGACCACTTCGCGTCGGACAGCTCCTCTCCCGGCATCAGGGACAGAACCGCGTGCCATACCGGGGCATCGCGCATCTGAGATTTCTCGCCTTTGCCCGCGGGCTCGACGACGTCCAGGCCGAGCTCGCGCGCGCCCACTCCGGCCATGACCGGTTTGGCCTTCATCCGCACTTGGGTGCCGTACAGGTTGCGCGGGATGTCGATCTCGTGCGCGACCGCGAGGGCTACTTCGCGCGCGGCGTCCTTGTCGCCGGGTCCGTCGAAATGCTCCAGCCATTGCGCGCGCATCACCGTCGGCGAGCCCGCGATGATGTGCCGGTCTCGATGTTCGTTGTGATCGCCATCGCCCAACAGGTAGACCATCAAGCCGCCGATTTTCGCCCCGCGCTTGAGCTTCGGGATCATCGCGCCCGCCCCGAAGGCGGTGGCGAACTCATCGCCGGACCACTTGCTGTGCGAGCTCCTCGATCCGCTCGGCGCGCTCGCGCAACTCCGCTGAGGTCTCCCGCAGCTCCTCGTTCGTCTCCAGAATGTCCTCGGCCACCATCCCGGTGACGTTCGCCGCGTGCGCGAGCTGGTTCAAGTTGCCGCACGCCTTCGCCAACTGCTCCAGGCGTATCGCGTCCATCGCACCCGTCGCCGAGATCAGCTCTCCCCGCAACGCCACCCGCTTGGGCCACGGCAACCACGGCCCGTTGTCCTTCGGCGACGCGACCGGATTGATCGCCGCCTGCACCAGGAACCACGGCACCGTCATCCCCGCATCGTCCGCGGCTTCGCGCACCTTCGCGAACTCCTCCTCCGACAGCACCACCTCGACCGTGTGCTTGGGGCCATCGATGTTCGGCCGGCGCCGACGGCGACGAGCCCGCGCGATGTCCTGAGAACGACGCGCACCACCCGCTGACGACTCCTTCGCGACCATCGCGACCACCTTCCGCTCGTCGGAAAAACAGGCCCAGCGCAGCGACCACCCGTCCTCGGGTGGACCCTCGCCCCTGCGAGGGAATCACACTTACCAGGGGTAAGTGTTAACTTGCTCCGTCTGGGACATAGATATGAGTGTACGGGAGTTGATCAGTAGTTGGGTTTGGAGACGTGACCTCATATGAGAGATATGGAATTGAGTTTTGTAGGTGAGTGGCAGTGAGGTTGTGGTGATGTGGCAGAGCGGTTTTCGATGGGCCGATGCGCTTGCGAAGCAGCGCGAGATGCCAGGAGGACCGCTGCCGCACCTCCTTCGGAGGCTTGCCACTTATTTTCGGAGTGGTCGGTTTGTGCTGCGGTCGTAACGTTTGGGTATGGGTGACCATTCAGAAGCTGCTGACGAGTTCGCAGCGCAAGCGAAGAAAGCACTGACGGAGCTGCTGGAGCTGACGCAGGCTCGAGCCGATGGCGCGGAGCCCTCGGCCTTGGCAAGGGCCGTCGGCGGCGATTCGTCTCAAACCGATGTTCTGTGGATTCGCCTGCAAGCCCTGCAAGCGCAGGCGCAGATCCACGCGACGCTCGCGCTGGCGGACAACGTCTTCCGCAACGGCGGGGGCCTGTAGATCCCGAACGCACGACAGCCCCGGCGGATACGACCCGCCGGGGCTGTCGCGCACTTGCGTCCGAGTGCGCTCAGTCGACCGAGCGCGGGCCGGACACCGCGACCGCGGCGTCGATCGCCCGGCCGACAGTGGAGTGCGGCAGACCGACAGTGTCGCCGATTGCGTTGGTCGTCATGCCCTGCGACTTGGCGAGGTAGATCTTCGCCAGCACCTCGACCGGCTGCTTGGACTTACGCCGATCGTGCACCGCGCGCGCGAGCCGTGTGGACTCCACTGGTGTGAGTTCGCGCGCGAAAGGACCGCTTCCGGCCGTGTCGCGCGCGATCGTTGTCGCGCGCGACACGGGATCGGTCGCGCGCGCGAGCGCACCGTCCACCGAAGTCTCGCGCGCGATCGGCGCATGGGTCGCGCGCGAGGAACGGGGAGCGGTTTCGCGCGTCGCGCGCGGCGGCTGCGGCGCGCGAACCAACGCGACAACCGGAGTCAGGTCGCGCGCGATGGCCTCCTGCTCTTCGCGCGCGAGGGGTGCGGCCTCCTCCTCGCGATCGGCGAGCGACTCGGACTCGGTTCCCAGCTCAGTGGGGCTGTGCGCGGCGCGCGACAGATGCCCCTGCCGCCGTTGCACCTGGATCTGCGCCAGCTCGTTGTCGAGCTGCTCCGCGCGCGACCGGGCGGCCTCTACTGCGTCCTCTTCGCGCGCGGGGTCCTCCTCGCGCGCGACAGATGACACGTCTTCGCTCGCGCGCGACGCGATGAATTCCGCGCGCGGAGTCTCGGACTCTTCGCGCGCGAGCGACGCGCGAGCGACACCTTCGCGCGCGACATCGTTCACGGTTTCCATCGCGCGCGCGACGATCGGTTCGCGCGCGCGCGACGGTGTGATGGCGGTGTCCTGCGCGCGCGACTCGGACTCGTCGAACTCGCGCTCGAAGTCCGCGAGCACCACCTCATCGGCGCGCGGGTCGATGCCGCGCTCTGGCGCCGGCGGTTGCGCCGCGATGGTGCGCGCGCGATCGAGCAGGGCGGCCAGTCGCTCGGTGGTGTCGTCCTCGGACGTGATTTCCAGCGAGGCCTGCGCGATCGCCGCGCCCATGCGCTTGGCGACGGCCTGGTGCGCGAACAAGGCGACGCCCATCATGACCGGGGCGACCGAGTGCACGGCGACGCTGGACCAGTCCTGCGGAGAGCGCAGATACGGGTAGGTGTTGAGCAGGATCGAACCGAGCAGCAGCGCGGCCTCGGTCCACTGGATCGCCTTCTCCCCCTCGGTGATCTTCCACCGCGCCACCGCCGACCCGGAGACCATGAACACGACCAGCACCGTGGAGATCAGCGCTTCGAGCAGGTAGCTCATCCAGAACAGCGGCTCGCTCGGCCCACCGGGGGCGAGGTTGTGCTGCACATTGGCCGCCGAGTACAGCATCGCCCCGGCCACGACACCGGCCAGTGCGCGCCCGGACCACTTCTTGATGCGGTACAGCTGGGCCAGCTGCGCGTGCGGGCTCGACTCGCGGCGCTGATCGGCCAGTGCGCGCCGCGACATCAGCAGGTCACGGGCCTCGGTCTGCACGATTTCGGTCGTGGTCTTATGCACCTCGACCGCGGTCGCCTCGGCGGTCGTCAGTTCGGCGAGCTTCTGGGTACGGCGGTGCTCGCGTTCACGCTCGGCCAGCTCGCGCTCGGCGTGAAGTTCACGCTCGGACAACGCCTCACGCAGCGCGGGATCGTCCTGGTAGGCGAGCCGGTCCCTGCCGGTCGCCACCCGGTCGGGCAGATCCGCGGTCAGCAGCGGGTCATTGCCACCGCGATCCTGTTTGGTGCGGTCGGGGTTGGGTTTGCGACGGAACATCAGCTGTCCCCCTTCTTGGTGGTGAGCTGGGCTTCGAGCCGGGTGACGGTCTTCTCCGAGGCGGCCAGCGCCCGCTCCAACGACTGCACCTGGGTCTCGGCGGCGGCCTGGACACGGGCGATAGCGGCGGAATGGTCGACCCGGTCGCGATCACGTTCAGCGCGAGCGTGATCGCGTTCCTGCGCGAGTTCTTTGCGCAGCCCGGCGATTTGGTCGCGGTCCTCGCGGGCACGAGTCTTCGCCTCAGTGGCGGACTCGACGAGCTGAGTGCGCAGCCGCTCGGCCTCAGCGAGAGCATCCTCGCGCGCCTGCACCGCCGCCGCCAGCTCATTCTCGGCGCGCCGCTGCCCGGACAGCGCGGCATCTCGCACATCGTGTGCGGCCGTGATCTGCACTGCCGCAGCACGTTCGGTCTCAGCGACCCGCTCCTCGGCCGCAGTATGGGCGGCGGCGAGCTCGTCGGCGGCCTCACGGCGCACGGTCGCGATCTGCTGCGCCGCATCGGTTCGGGCCTGCTCAGCGGCCTTCTTCTCCCGCTCGGCGACGGCGGTGGCCTGCGCCGCTTGTTCCAGGGCTTCGCCGACCTTGACCTCGCGATCGGCGAGGGCGTCCTCGGCCGCGCCTTCGGCGAAGGCCTTGTCCTCCAGAGCGCGGGCCAGCTCGCGGCGTGCGGTCGACGCCTCGGCCTCGGCCTCGTCGGCGCGGGAGTTCGCGGCGGCGATCTCGGCGTCAGCGTCGCGGCGGGCGGCGGCCACCTCCGCGACGGCGGCGTCCGGATCTCCGGCGGTCGTCACGACCTGCATAGCGGTGGCGAGGATGTCTTCGAGCTGGGTGCGGTGCGCGGTGGTGACCATTTCCCACTGGGCCAGCAGCTCGGCCAGGGAGGCCTTCGCGGAGGTGACCGGGCGGCCCGCGGGCTTGCGGCGCGTGATGGCTCCCCCGCCGGCGGCTTCGAGGGCCTCCTCCTTGAGGGTGCGGCGGCGTTGGAACGCCGTAGGCCGGTCATGCATGCGCAGGGTGCCGTCCGGGTCGACGTGTGCCTGTCCGCAGTAGTCCGCGGGGCGGCCCCGGCCCGCCACCGGGGGTAGCGGATGCCCGGAGACCCCGTATTCGCCCGTCTCGACGTCGTAGCCGACCGGGAATTGACAAACGCGCAGCTCAGCCGCGCCGGAACCGGCGGCGCCGGAGGTGTCGTGCTGTTCATTCATACCCCGATTCTACCCTAATACGTTAACGTTTCATCGTTAAAATGGATATGTAATACGTATTAATGAAAACGAAAATTGGCGGCCGGACGGACTCGCCTACGCGCGTACGCGTGCACGCGCGAGGCGCGAGGCCGGGCGGCTGCCGGGGTGCGTGTCCACTCGCGCTGTCCTCAGGGTTTGTGCCATCGTGACCGGGGGAATGGCCGCCTC
>NZ_JBFAXC010000026.1:0-22007 GCF_040680615.1 Nocardia sp. NPDC052001
GGGGTGTGCGGAGAATCGGGCCGGGCCACCCGCGGTGCGCCCTGGCGCAACTCCTGCTGCAGTTTGCGAACATGCGCCAGCGGATCGGTCTGCGGCACAGCCGATTCCGGAACCTCCGGCGGTGTCTTCCAGGGCGTGTCGAGGTTCTGCGGACCGAGCGATTCGCGCCAGTTCTCCTCGGCACCGTCGAACGGCCACTCTTGTGGCCATTCTTGCGACAACCCGGGAGCCTGCGGGACTGACCGCTCCGGGACGTCGGGACCTTGCAGACGGCTCCAGCGGTCGAACTCGCCCTGGTAGAGCACCGCATTCCACAGGTCGCGATCGGGGTGCTGTCCGAGCTTGGCCTCGGTCTCGGTGACGGTCAGGATTTCCCGGGCCCGCGCGCGGGATTCGGGATCGAGGTAGTCGGCGTGATCGAGCGCGAAGCGGGCCTGCTCGATCTCTTCGGACCAGCCCATCCCGTACTCGTGGTGGAAGTCGTCCACGATGTTGCGCTCGATGTGGGCGAACGTGGCTTGGAGCTGCTCAAGGGTCAGCTTCTTGTCGAACCACTCCGCTTCCTTCGTCGTCCACACGCGCCCGGACTCCCCGACCGAATGGATCCGGTCGCCGCGGCCGATATTGCCCGCACGCACCGAAGTCCACGGCAAGGCCCGATCCTGATGCAGGTCTTCCATGCCCGGCACGCTGAGCTGATCAGGAATGCTGCGATCGCGCGCCATTCGCATGCTCGCGTCACGGAAATAGTCGTAGCGGCGATCGAGCTGGCCATCGAGGTGCGCGTACAGGCCGTGCATGCTGTCGATCGCGAATCCGCGGATCCGATTGTTCGCGTCCAAGGGGATCGCGCGGTCCCACACGATGATGTTGACGTTCTCGTGCGGTTCGGCGATCCAGGACATCTTGCGCTGGGCCCAGTCGTATCCGGACTGCGGGTATCCGAAGGTCTGCACGTGCGCGGGGCCGGGGTTGTGCTCGGAATCGACCAGGAACATGAACCGGTCCTGCGCGTCGAGATCGGTCGGCCGCCAATCCGCCGGCGGATTGAGGAACTCGCGCCGCGCTGCCTCTTCTCGCTCGGGGTCATCGTGTTCCCAGCGGCGCAGCGAGTCCGGGCCCTTCACCCGGTCCACGTGGCTTGGCCAGGAAGCGATCCGGAATCTGTCCTCCAGATCGGTGGTGCTTTTGCGTTCGAGCCACTTCGCGGTGGCCTCGTACTCGGGTGTGCGCTCGTTCAGCTCGAATTGCACGCCGCGCCACTCGTCGTAGCTCATGCCCGAGCCGAGGATTCGATCGTGGATCTCGCGGTCGAGCGCGTAGAGATTGCGGCTATGGCCCTGCACCATCGTCTGCGCGTCGGCCGTGAACAAGCCGAGTTTCTGGCCACGCTCACGCAGCCGAGCCGCCAGGGTGCGGCTGGTGAGCTGCATGTCGCGACGCTCGGCGATCAGATGCCGCAAATCATTGCGCTGCTCGATGGGACTGCGCGCAGGCTGTGGCCGATCGAGTCGCGGCCTCACCCCGGTCCGCCCGCGTTCGGTAATCCCGAGACGGATCCGCGAGAAGCGTTCGGACACACGCGCTTTCAACGCCTCCAGCTTCGACAGCACCCCGCCACGCACGCTCATCTGCTTGTCGCTGTGCCGATATGCGCGGTCGGCGGTGGCCAGCGCCTGCACCGCGCGCCCACGCTCCTCCTTCGACAGCACCCCGGCGCTGGCGATGGACAACTCGATCTCACGGCGTTGACGTGCGAGTTCCCATTCACGGTGCTGGTGCTGCTTCCAGGTCGGAGCCTCGCCGCCGCGCCAGTTCAACCTGGCCTGACGGTGACCACTCACCTGCTGTTCGAGCCGAGCGAACAGCGCCTCGCGCTGCTGCTCGCGCAGATCGGCCTGGGCGCGAAGCTGCTGGCGGACAGCGATTTTCGCGTTCCAGCGCTCGTCACGACCGAGCAGATCGATCTGCTTCCACACCTTGCGCGGCACCGTGGTCGCGTTCGGGTGCGCGCGCCGCCATGCCTCGTAGGCGTGCAAGGCACCTTTGCCGAGCTTGGCCAGCTCCTGGAAGATTTCCTCGTCAATGGACTTGTCGGACATGGGTTTCTACTCCTTGGTGGTGTCGACGGTGGCGAATTCGACCGGTCGCCGGGGAGGCCGGTAACGGGTCAGGAAGTCCCAGAACCGCTGCAAAACGCTGTAATCGGTGGCATCGAGTGCGGTGGTCACGGATTCCTGCTCGTGGAGCACGTACTGGTAGAGCGCACCGAACACGGCGAGTTCGCGATTGTCGGTGCTGGTGTTGCTGAACTCGATGAGCGCCTCGCGAATGAGCGCCAGATCCTCGGCGTCGCCATAGACGGTCACCTCGCTGATCGAGAAGCCGCCGCAGTCCACGCGGGCCCGCAGCACTTGCCGCCCGTAGCCGTGGCCGGTTTCCAGCGCGGTGGTCAATTCCGAGGCGTTCCACGGATCCGCGCCGGTGATCGACAGGCACATGTCCGCACGGTCGGAAACATCGACGCAATGGCTGTCGTAGACGACGAACGCGTCCTCAACCCGGACGCCGTAAAGCGCGCGGACCGCCCCGAACACGATGGGTACGGACATCACGCCTCCCTCGCGGTGACAGGCCCGGTGAAGTCCGGGTAGGGCGGGTACTGCGGCTGTTCGGCGGCGGGCATCGCGGGCGGCTCCCACATCGGCGAGTCGCTGGCCGCGATGGGCATCCATTCGTCGTCGTAGCCGTTGACGTAGCTGTAGGCGGCGAAGTAGCGGGCGTTGTCGAGCACGGACATTCGTGCGGGAGTGCGCCGGGCGAACTCGCTGGCCAACGCGTCGACCTGCGGATTCCACAGCGAGGCAGCGCCGTACCCGATATCGCGGCGTTCCTGGGCACGATGCCCGCGGGCGTAGCGGATCTCGCTGATCAGCTCGGTGACCGACAGCTGTGAGAGTTCGGTCGCGGTCGCTGATCGGCTGAGCAGATCGGGACGGAACTTGGCCCGCAGATCGGCCTGCTCCTGTTCACGCCGGTCGGCTTTGAGTGCGTCGTGCTCGGTGCGCTCGCGGCGGATCGCGTCGTATTCGGCGCGCTCGGTCGGCGTGAGCCGCCAGCGGCCGATCGCCTCGGAGATCTTCGTGTCGAGGTCGTTTTCCACGAACGCGATGGCCGCGAAGGTCGCGATCATCCCGCCCGCGACACCGAACCCGGTGGCACGAATATCGTTGCGGTTCATGGTTTTTCCTTCCAATCGGTGTTACTTAAATACGGAAATCAGAGGGGCAAGCTGTAGTCGCGGGAGTTGGCCAGCTCGACCAGGACACGGACGGGAAACAGGACTCCATCCGTGCGGGCGATCTCGATGCCGCAGTGCTCGTCCTCGAAGTCGAGATGCGGGTAATCCACCGCCCAACCGGACATGCCTCGCAGCGGGCACACGTCGAACCAGAGGACGCCGAGCAGGACGGAGACCTCGTCACCGCCGACGCAGAAGGTCAGCCCACGTAATTCGAGCTCGACGCACAGCATTGCCCGGCGCAGTCGCTGCGCCATCCAGCCCAGTCGACCTGGTCGTCCGGAGCGGAAATCGTTGTCAATCGGCTTGTCGGACATGGGTTCCTACTCCTGCGAAGTAGTGGGGTTGTTGCGGTGCCAGCGGGCGATGTCGAGTTCGTCCTGGAAGAACAGGGCCAGCTCGGCACGTACGCCCGCGATGACCTGCTGGCGGGGAGAGCGCATGGCGTCCGCGGCGATCCAGGACAGCTCTTCGGGGCACCCGGCCCAGACCTCGGCCAGCGCCTCGGTCGACAAGCGCTCGATAAGCGCGACCGGCCCGGCGGGCGGCCCGGCCGGAGCCGAGACCACCAAGCTCACGACGTAACGACTGGCGTCCTTCCAGTACTGCGGCCTCGGGTCAAGGTCCGGGCCGCTGGCGTAAGCGAGGCGGTAGAGATACTCGACCAGCCCGGCCGGTTCCATAAGCTGCCAGTAGGCGCAAGTTCCGTTGTAGGACATAGGGTTTCGTTCCAATCCAATCGGTATTACTGAAATCGAAGGGGCAGTCAGGCGGTCGCGGGACGCTGGGCGGGTTCGGACTCGCGGCGGCGCAGCAGGTGCGCGGCAGCGTGGTACGCGGCGGCCAGCCAGCCCCACACGGTGACCGCGGCACGGGCCCCGAGGGCGGCGGTGTCGCGAATTCCGGGGCGGCCCAGGCTGATCCAGAATCCGAACAGCGCCCAACCCAGGGTGTAGACCGTCAGCGGGCCGGTCAGCGGCGCGAACAGCAGGGCCAGGAAGATCCCCGTCCCGGCCGCTGCCGGGGTCCAGCGGCGGATGGTGTCGCGCACGGTGGCGGCGGTTTCCAGGCCCGGTTTGACCCAGTCCTCGGTGCGTCCACCGGAGGGCACTCGCGGGGCGGTCATCGCCTCGATGGCCTGCTCGGCGTCGGTGGTCTCGGCGAGCTGGGCGTTGAATTTCGCGACCAGGATCTCGTCGTCGTTGGTGTTGTTCGGATCGATGCTCATGGCGTTCACGCGGCTTTCTGCAAGGCGGTAGCCGGGCCGGAACCGGCCTCGGGGTCGGGGAGGGTGGATTCGGCCAGCCCGGGAAGCGGGCGGACGGTGTCGGGGTCCAACGGGCAGATGTGGCCGAAAGTGGCTTTGCCGCCGACGATGTGGACGATGTCGCCCTTCTCGAACGCCGCGAGGATCTTCGGATCGATGAGGAATTTGTCCTCGGGCTGGACGTTGCCCTCGTCGCCATGGCGGACACCGCTGATCAACTTGCGCGAGAGCGCGTATTTGGTGCGGGTGCCGATCTTCTCGGCCAACTGCCCGGCGCTGTAGGAGCGCATGATGAACACCCCGCCGGAGCAGGAATCGATCAGCCGATGACGGGCATCGTCGTTGGCGCCCAACCCCATCCAGGACTGGGCGAACCACAGCGATCCGACTCCGGCCGAGCGCAGCAGCTCCACGATCCGCGCCGCGCCTGCTTCGCCGCAGACCTGGGCGAATTCGTCGCAGAACAGCTGCACGGTGAGTTTGTGGTCGACCGAGGCCAGTCCGACGATCAATGCGACCAGTGCCCGGAATTGAGCGGCGGCCATATCGGGGGCGGTGGTGCCCTCCAGGCAGCAATAGATCAGGTCGTAGTCGGTGATGCTGCGGGTGCCGTCGAACGCCGGACCCAGGTCACGGAACAGGTTCGCGACCATGGCGCGATCGGCGGGCAGCACCGGGGCCTTGCCCTGGGTGATGGCGGTGATATCGCTGAGTTCGGCCGGGTGCCCGTGCCAGCCGAACTCCAGCGTGTCCTGGTCCATCCGCGCCAGGAACTCATCCGAGGTGCGGACCGGGTTCTCCCCGGGGCCAAGCTTTTTGGCCTTGTTGGGCATGTTCACGACCAGGTGCGCGATGGTCTTGCGCATCTGCATGTAGTAGGCGGCCTCGGCCGAGACGCCGCTGCTGTCCGCGACCCCGAGCAGGGCCTCGAAGCAGGGCCGCTGCTCTTCGCAGGTGCCCAGGAACAGCGACAACGTCTCGGCTTTGTTGTCGGGCCAGATCAGCACCCGCGATTCGGGGATCCCGAGATTGGCGGCGGCCTCGCTCACGCGGGCGGCGGTCTTGCGGGCATCGTTGGCGCCCTTGAGGTCGAAGATCACCGCCATCGGGCGGCCCGGACGGTCCTTGTCCGAACGCCACCACTGGTGATGACGTCGCCACGCGGTCGCCCAGAACGAGATGATGGCCCGCTCCAGCGCGGTGGTCTTGCCCGAACCCGGGTTACCGATCCACACCCCGTGCTCACGAAAGGCCAACCACGGCACCGTGAACAGCGACTGATGGTGACCGAGCAGGCGGCCCGCCGCCGACTTCACCGGGGCTTGGGATGTCGTGTAGGCGGTGCGCCCGAGCACGAACTCGGGATTCACTGTGCCCGTGGTCAACGGGATTTCGGCGTGGGAGGCGCGGGTGGCGGCCTTCATCAGCTTCATGTGTCGCGCCCAGGCCGCGCGGTCGGTGCGGTCCGGGGAGCGTCGCCCTCGGGTGTCGAGCAAGTGCTCGGTGCGCGCGGCCATCATCGCGGCGAAGACCAGCCCGGCCGGAACCAGCGCCACCGACGCCGAGGCGATACCGGTCATGGGCATCGATGCCAGAACCTCATCCACCCCGCGCAGCACATCCTGCTGCGGGCCGGACCAGCCATCGAGCGCGACGGCCGCGCCCGGGATCGAGGCGCTGGTCAGTGCGAAATTGCGCAGCCGCACCGGAGTCCAGGCCCACATCCAGGAGGCCGCCAACGCCGCCGCGCCGACCCCGACGATCGTCGCGCCGAAGACGCCGGCCACTTCCAAGCCCGCGGTGACATCGTGCAGCGACAGCGACGGCAGGCCCGGCAACTGCGGCAGATGCTCAACCCCGTGAATCGGTGGAGCCTGCGGAGTGATCGGCGGAATCGGCTGTCCCGCAGTCGGATCCGCGCCGCTCTGCGCGAGCAGAACAGGGCAGTCGTGTGTGGTGAATACCGGCGTGCAGTCCGTAGCCGGGGCCGGAGCCGCGATCGGGGCCGGAGCATTGCAGTCGGCGCGGAAATCGATCAGCGGCGCGCAATCAGCCGGGCGATCGGTGAACAGAGGGTTCTCGGTCATGATGCTGCACCTCCGGCAGCGCGAACCGGCAGCTCATGGCGTGCGGGTTCGAGTTTGAAAATCTGGGATGCGTTGTTGGCCCGCACTTCCGGACCGCCCAATCGAGGCGTGATATCGGCCGACGCGGCACGCACGCGGGTCAAGACCTCGTCCGAGCCGCAGTAGTAGATGAGCTGGGTCGCGCCGATATCGGCGGCGGCGTCGTAGGCGGCCTGCATAGTCGCGCGCGCCTCAGCGCTGCCTTTGCGGGTCAGCTCGACCTCGATCGCGTGCAGATGACCGAGGTCATCGGTCCAATGCGCGTCATGCAGGTGCGGCATCGACTCACCGGGCTTGGTGAGATATCCGTTGCGGTGGCGCAGCATTCGCTCCGAGATCCAGGTGTCCTCGGTCTTGCCCGCGGCCAGATGCAGCCGCAACCGGGCCAGCGCGGTGGTGTGCGCGGCCATCATCGGAGACGGAAGCCATTCCGGGACACGGAAACCCAGCAGCGCCGAGGCGGTGTCCTTCTCGGTCACCACCCAGAACGGGCCGGGGACCGGTCGCAGTTTGTCCTCGATCACCCGGTCGGCCGCACGCCAGCGCTGCACCACCCGGTAGGCGTTCTTCTCGCTCGCGCTGACCTGGTCCTCGCGGCCCATCGGCCACACCGCCAGCAGCTGACCCAGCACATCCATGGGCACACCGCACATTTGGGCGACCCACAGCAGCGCCCAGA
Organism: Nocardia sp. NPDC052001; assembly: GCF_040680615.1. Taxonomy (NCBI): domain Bacteria; kingdom Bacillati; phylum Actinomycetota; class Actinomycetes; order Mycobacteriales; family Nocardiaceae; genus Nocardia; species Nocardia sp. NPDC052001. The sequence goes on from NZ_JBFAXC010000026.1 coordinate 7,374, forward strand.
TATCACGCGGGCCCAGACGCGCGCTCATCGCCCGAACCCGTCCCACTCGATACCCGGCACCCACGCCCCGGTGCGCTCCTGATCAGCGACGTTCGGGCGTTCGGGGGCGGGCAAAGTGTGCAGCGGGGAATGTGCGGCCGACCGCGCGGGCGGGCTGGCCTTGCGATCCATGGCGGCGGCGGTGGTCAGCCGTTCCATGTCCGGGTCGTAGACGTGCATGGACTCGCGGTCGAGCAGATCATCGACCCGCCTGGTCATTTCGGTCATTTCCCGGTCCTTGGCGGCCAGCGCGGCACGCAGCTGGGCGACCTCGGCGGCCATGGCTTCGAACCGGGCGGCGGTCAAGTCCGCGGCGGGACCGCCCGCGCGAACATCGAATGTGGTCATCGTTCGAACCCCTCCCAAGGCTCAGGACGTGCAGGACGGATGGGCTGTGACAGCGGCTCCGGCAGGCGCTCGCCCGACATCAGCCATTGGCCGGGAACGCGGCCCGGGGTCTTGATGGACGGCGGTGGCGTTCTGTCCACCCAGATCTGGCGATCGGTCTGCCCGAGCTGGGTGGCGGCCTCGGCCAGATGCGTGATCTCGGTGATCGGGGTCAGCACCGCCTCTTCCGGTATGCCGGACACCGACCGCTCCGAACGGGGCCGATCCACCGCTGGTGTGACCGACCTGGCGTGCGAATTACCGCGGTTAGACCGACGATTGGCGCTCATCGCTCGAACCCGTCCCAACCGCCCGAACGCTCGGGAACCGAAGGATTCTCGGGCAGCGGATCGATTCCACGGCGGCGCATCGCGTCCTCGGACTGGGTGCGGTGTCCGCGCGCCAGCGACTCTCTCTCCCACGGGTGCGCTTCCCGCTTGGGTACCGCGTCCTCGACCCGGTACAGATACGCGAACAGGGGTCCACGGCTACCACCGCGAGGCCGAATCAACTGCGCGGCAATGTCTTTCTTGTCACCGGGCCGCAGCGGCGGCTCATGCTTGGCCAGCTGACGTTCGGTCTCGCCCAGCCCGGCCGGAGCGGTGCCCCAGTAGTAGGTCGGCACCCCGAACTTCTCGCCATCGGGATCCGGCAGATCACGGGTACGCGCATCACGCGGGCCGATCATCGCGACACCACCGGAGCGTGCGCCGGAGTTACGTGTACGCAATCGGTACGAGCAACCTCGTCCGACCTGCAAACATTCGGCGATGGGACGTAAGACTGCTGGTCAATCCAAGCGGCCGTGCATCCAGCCATCGCCACCAACAGCGCGAGTGCCAGCAGCACCAGGCGCATCGCCACCGGCAGCAGCGACAGGCCGGAGCCGATCCCGCGCACCACCATCGCGTCTGTACGAGCAACTGACCCGATCATCGTCGCGCCCGACGCCGCTGTCTGAACTGTCCAGAGCCTCGAACCATGAACCACCCAGCCAGCACGAGCAGTGCAAGGTCAAAAGCAGAATTAGGGGCGCTGAACAGTGACAACAGGGCCAATGCGGAGAGGACCAACAGGAGTGGAATCCGCATCACAACCCTCCCTCCAAGAGATATCCAACACAACTGAACTGTTCACAATCTACTTCTGAACAGTTCAGTTGTCCACGTTTTCTTGAGGTTCTCTTCGGGAACTTCCCAGCTACGAGCGGGCACACGGTGAGGGCATAAGAAGCCAGCTGATACCGTTTGAGTGCATATACAGCGATCAGGCAGGGGATCAGTAGTTATGGCTGAACAGATCAGTGACGCGCGGTCTGCTCAGATTGCGCGCGAACTGCGCAACGACATCGAGGCCCGGCGGCTACGTCCGGGCGATCGGCTGCCGTCCTCCCGTGATTTGGCTAGCCAATGGGGAGTGGGGATCGGAACCGTCAACAAGGCCATGGACGTGCTCGTCGATGAAGGTCTAGTCATCAGCCGCGCACGGTCTGGCCGTGTTGTGGCTGAACCAGCCGACACGACCATGGCGCGGCCTGCTCCGTCCCGTCCTCGCGTGGTCTTCGTCGGCGGCTATGCCGGAAGCGGAAAGACCGAGTTCGGGCGCGTGCTTGCCCGCGAGAGCGGCTGGCCAATCCTCGACAAGGACACGCTGACGCGGGCTGTAGTTGACGCGGCCCTGGTGGAATTCGGATCGACCATCGCGGATCGGGAATCAGATACATATCTCAAGGTCGTCCGGCCCGCCGAGTACCAATGCCTTGAGGCAACCGTGATGGAAAACTTGCGCTGCGGCGTCAGCTCTATTGCGACAGCGCCCTACCTGCGCGAACTCACCAGCTCCGCATGGCTGGAACGAACCGCGGCAGCCGTAGCCGGAGTAGGTGCCGACATGTCGGTCATCTGGATCCGCTGCTCCTCGGCCTCGATGCGGTCCTATATCGAGCGGCGCGGCGCCGCGCGCGACACCTGGAAACTCGGCCATTGGGATGAGTACCTGGGGAATGTGGATCTGGAGTTCACGCCGCCCTGGCCGCACGTCATCGTGAACAACAACCCCGACGACGAACCGATTCAGTCACAAGCCAAGGCGTTCCTGAAGTCGCTGGAGCCGACGCTGTGACCGAGGCCGGAGTGCTTCTATACGGCGGCCCGGCCGCTGGCAAGGACACGGTGACCAGTGCACTGGAAGACTCCGACCCCCGGTTTCAGCTATTCCGGCGACTAAAGGCTGGATCCGGCCGCACCGCCGGGTATCGAATGACAACGACCGATGAGGTTGGTCAGCTACGGAGCGCGAACGCCGTGCTCTGGGAAAACGAGCGCTACTCCTCGCTCTACGTCATCGATCGCCCAGAACTGGATCGACTTTTGGCCGCCAACCAAATTCCGGTGCTGCACTTCGGCCAGGAGCAAGCCGTCGAGTCCGTGCGGCAAGCGGCGCCGGCGGTTCGATGGACGGTTGTAGAGCTTTGGTGCCCGCGCGCAGTTGCGACGGCTCGCATAGAAGCTCGCGAAACGGGCGATACTGCGGCCCGCCTCCAAGCATGGAACGAGACCGGGCACCTCTCGCACCCTGATCTCTTCATTGACACGTCTCTCGTCTCCGCCGCAAGTGCGGCCGAGCGGATCCGCCAGAAAGTGATTTCATGGGCTTTTCCGTCGTCGTCCCTGCACTGAACATCCCCGCCAAAGTTGGCATCGATATGCAGGCCACGCGGCGGCACGCCGAGCAGGCCCGCGATACATGGGTCGATTGGTTCCTGGTCAACGGTTCTACGACCCGCGGCGATCTACTCAGCTCGGCAGAGCGTGCGGCGGTGCTTGATCTATGGGTCGACGTGATTGGCCCTGACAAGCTTTTGGCTTGCGCATGGGAACCTGAAGACCTAACAGCAGCCGCATTACGTCACGTGACTCCAATGGCTGTTATGCGCGGAATCCGTACAGACACTGAGGCTTTGGCGTTCTTGTCCGGACTGCCAAGCGGATCGACTGTCTACAGCCATCCCATGTTCGGCCTACCGTTCAGCCCTGACATTGCCCGCGGCGCAGCTGCTCTCGGATGCCTTCCGGCTGGCGGCAAGCTCGCCAAGGTAAAAATCCCCCAGATCGGTGAAATTCGCCAGGTAGCACCTGGCTTCGCGCTGTGGGATGGCTCCGCCCGACACATCCGCGAATCGCTCACGGCTGGTGCGGCGGGCTTCGTCGGCACTCCTCTTGTCTCTCTGCTTGGAAAGGGCCTACCTCCCAAGGAAGTCGGCAAACTTCAGTTCGCCCTCCACCAGGAGCAATCACGCCTGGACGAGCTGCCGGGACGGCCAGAGCGCAGTGCGTACTTGCTGGCCCAGGTCAAGAAATCTCTGTAAAGCCAGTCATTCATTAGTAGTGATATGCGCATTAAAGCATGAATTGTCGGGTGTGCTCCAACGCCCTATTAGGGTTGGCGCGTCGTACCCCAATAAATTGCAGTTAAATGGGGTCGGTAGCACCCCCGCGTACGAAATATCTGATTAGGCTTGGCGTGTCGTACCCCAACATGGAGAGATCGGGTGGCAGGGTGTCGGGCGTGACCTTCGATGTGACGGACCTCGTGGATGGGGTGGACGATCCCGAGGCCGAGTGGTGCGATCCAGACGAGCCGACCTTCGACACGGTGTTCGAGGGGTCCTGGCTGCCGCGCTATCCGATGGCGGGGGATCGCAAGGATGGTCCGAAGTATCGGATGTCGCGCGAGAAAGCGCTTACGAAGGCTTATATCGAGGCGAATCCGACGTGTATCCAGTCGCTGACCATCGTGGATCACGACGGTGGGCGCGCGGATGAGATCACCGCGCTGTGTGGGTTGCCCGCGCCGTCGTACATCCCGATGAACGCGCACACCCGGGACGGGCACATCGTGTACGCGTGGAAGACCCCGGTCGTCCTGACCGACGCGGCGCGGCGCGCGCCGGTGAATCTGCTGGCGCGGATCGAACAGGGCTTGAACACGGTTCTGGGCGGCGATATTGCCTATGCCGGGACGTTCACTAAGAACCCGATGCATGCGGCGCATTTGCCGCTGTGGGGACCGGCGACCGCGCTCTACGATCTCGCGGACCTGGCCCGGCCGCTGTCGCGGTTGAAGGCGCTACCGCGGCGGGCCACGAGTCAGCGCGAACAGCGCACGCTGCTGGCGAATTCGCTCACGGGGCGCAATTGCGCGCTGTTCGAGATGGAGCGTAAGTGGGCCTACACGCGAGTGCGGGACTACCAGCAGCGCCAGGAGTGGGACGAAGTCGCGTTCGCTTACGCTTGGGACCGTAACGAGGCGATCATCGGGCCCGCGTTCAGCGCCGGGCCGATGAGCTGGGCCGAGGTAGGCGCTATTTCCCGGTCGGTGTCAGGCTGGAGCTGGAAGCACATCCTTCGGACCTACAGCGAAGAGCAGGCCCGGCGCGGACGGAATGGCGGACGAGTCATGACTGAAGCGAAGCGGGAAGCGAACCGGAAGCGCGCCACCAAGTTTGACCTGGCAACCGCATTGGAGATTGCGACATGAGCGCAAAGGCACCGCAGCGGCGAAGTGTGACCGCCCGAGAGCTGGCCGAACGACTCGGTTCATCTGTGCGGACCGCGCAGCGGCTGGTGGCCGAGCCCCGGGACGATTTCGAGACGCGAGCGCGGGAGCGACGCGAGCGCGCTGCACGGCTGCGCAACGCGGGCTGGTCGTACAAGGAGATCGCCGACGACATGGAGATCTCGACCGGGGCCGTGGGCGCGTTGCTGCATATCGCCCGCCGGGAGGGCCTGTTGAACAGGCAGCCGGTGAAACGGGCGGGCTGATCCGGCGGTCCGGCGCAAGGCGTGGGACGTGTCAGTTGTCGGCTCCGCAGGAACGAATCCTGACCGACCACGTCGCCGTGCGGGACGCTCCGAATACCTTCCTAGGCAACGATTTTCCTCGGGGAATCGCCCTGATTCTGACCTCCGATAAGTGGGGGTTAGCGGAGGCCAGAACCGCATTTCGTGGGCTCAATCCCCGATTATCGAGACTGCGAACGCTTCGACGGACACTTGCCCAGTCGGCTTTGCCCTGCTCGGGTGCGCGCTGGTGGAAACCATCACCGGCGACGACATCGAACGATTCGAGAACACCCCGCGCGCTGCCTGAACCCTCTGCCCATACACGCGTAATACCCGCCTATGCGCGTGTATGGGCAGGTATTGCTCAAGTCAGCAGGGGCGAGTGGTCACGCTGATTCGGACACCTCCGGCCCAGGTGCACAGCGCGATGGGGCGGATATCTACTTCGGCGCCGTGGTGGTGGCCGCGGCCGATGTGACGGCGGCGCTGACGGTGATCTCGGGTGCCGGAGCATTCGGGGCGGGCGGCGTCTGGATCCTGTCCACCACGGGGGCCACCGCGTCGTAGACGCTGACCGCCAGGGACTTGTCGCGCGCGCCGATGTCGCTGTGCGCGTTGAAATCCAGGATCTGGAGGTAGTCCACCATCTGCGGCCCGGTCAGCTCGATGGTGGCCATGCCGGTTACCGGATCATCGGCCAGGCTCTTGGGCTTGTCGACATTCCGACTGCTGTCGCGGTTCGTCCGCGACCAGAGATCGTGCGCCATATGGAGCTTGAACACCGGAACGCTCGCCGCCTTGTGCTCACGGTCGATCTGCTCCTTCGGCGAATCGGTCCCGCACCCGGACACCGACAGCATCAGCGCGCCGGCCGCGCCGAGGGCGGCCAGCGTCCGAGCCAGCCTCGTACGACGTGTAGTCATTCCTGGAATCCCCTTCCATCAGCGCAATTCGCGCACCCTGCGCACCCAGGGTAAGGAGAGGGACCGACAACCTCGGCATGACCGGACCGGCGAAAACCCGTGCTGCACAGTCTGATTCGCCTGAAATTGCAAATGCATCCGTCAATGCGCACACATCGGCACGTTGACGGTCCGCAAAGGCAGCCCGAGCGAATCAGTTTGTCGTGTTCATCTGCGCCGGAGCCATAGCCGCAGGGAGACAACGACAAAACCACCTGCTGCCGCGAGCACCGACGCAGCGGCAGCGCCCAACAAGACCACCAGCACCACGGAGGTCACGAGGATCGCGATCAGTCCGAGCAGGTCGGCCAGGTCGGTGACCGAGCCATGTCTGGCACGCCGGATCGGCTCCTCACCTGCGGGAAGGGATTTGAAGTTCTCACGAGCTGTTGACTTGGCTACGCTCATTGATGCCTCGATGTTTTGTTTCGCGACTGGACATTGGGTTCATAGCTCGCCCCTCACCTGCTGGAACAGGTGGGGGGCAGCACTCTTTTGGGAGCAGAATCATTGGATCACGATCGATCCAGGGGATGGATGCACTTAATATTGAAAAAGTGTCCAAGGGGTTGGGATCGCGCCAGATCCAAGTGCTGAAAGAGCTTGAGTCCAGGGAGAGAACGGCCGAGCTAATCGGCCGGAAAGCCAACAGTGACAACTGGTTTCGCATCAGTCAATCCTGGTGGCTGGCTGAAGGCAAAGCCGACTGGGCAAGTGTCCGTCGAAGCGTTCGCAGTCTCGATAATCGGGGATTGCTCGAATGCAAGATGGTGAGAATGCGCATCTGGCAGCGAGATCCGGACTATGCGAAAGAACACCCAGTGGTACGAGAAGTCCTAATTGCCAGACTTACAGAAGCTGGCCGGGCCTACCTCTAACCGAACACGGTTCCGCTGCCCCCTATTTCGGGTCGTCGTCCCGATCCATTTCCGCGGCGATGTCGTTGATCGCGGACTGTTCCAACTGGATGACCAGCTCCTCCAGCTCCGGATGCGCATGCGCGTGCTCGCGAACGTAATTCAGCACCAGCGATCGTTCGACCCGCGCGCGGTCCTTGAGCGCTTCGGCGTGCTCGTACTGCACCGCGGTCTGCTCCCGCAATCGATCCAGGACATCGAACTGAGCGAGAGCCAGATCCAGGCATCCCACCAGAAGCTCCACACTGACCTGTTCTCCGGCCAGCAGGCGCGCACGCACCGCGCGTAATGTCGCGGTCTGGTCTCTCGCGGATTCGGCCACGGCTACCTACTGTGCCACGCACCCCGCGGTGCTCCGGGCCGAATCCGGTTGCAGCCCAAGCCGACCCCTCGGACCCGCCGACCACACATGCATGAGTGCGCACATTTCCACATATGGATGTGTCCTCGCTCCGGTCGAATGCGGCCGGAGCGCATTCCGTGTGTCATTCCGTGTGTCATTCGGTGGGCCATTCCGTGTTGCTGTTAAGCCGCAACACCCGAGCGCGGTGAAGCGACCGGTGAAAGCCTGTATTCGCGACGCTGCACCGCCCAGGGTTCCCCCTTCCGCAGGAAGAACCCTCGATACATCCCCCGGCGGCGGCGAAGACAAATCCCCGGTTGGACCCGTGTATGGGCGCGTAATACTTCAGTACACACATCCATATATTGCCTAATCTTCAGTCAGGATCTCCTGACATACGATAGACTGTCAGGAGATCCTGACGACACGGAATGAGGCAGATATGAGTTGGGCAACCGACGATGGCAAGCATGAGGGCTGGGTGGCGGCAGTGTTCGCCGACGGCATGTACGGAGGCACCTACGGGGCAGGAACGGTCTCGGCCACCACCCGTGCCGACGGCACGCCGATCCGTGACGCGAGCCTGTGGGAAGAACGCCCACGCTCGGAAGTGGTGGCGTGGCAACCGCTGTGCGAGTGCGGGAACTGGCGAGGTGCGCGCTGGGAACGCGTCGATACCGCCGCCGAGCAGGATCTGGCGCGCTATCGGGCGTACAGCGAGGACGCGTGGCCACCCGAGGAAGCCGAGGAACGTACCTACGCCGAGTGGAAGCACCATATTGCCCCGTTCAAGGCGCTCAACGCGATCGAGGACGCCGCCGAGGCCGTATCCGCCGCCCAGGCCGAACTCACCGAGGCGGTGAACCAGGCGCGCGACTTCGGAGCGTCGTGGGATGCGATCGGGCGCGCGGCGGGCATGACCCGCCAGTCCGCGCACGAGCGCTGGGCGAACCGGTGACCCGCAAGAGCGCCGCCGACCTCGCCGAAGACCTGGCCGGACTCGGTGACGAGATCCGCCGGCGGTCCGGGCAGGAAACCCGAGCCGAGATCGCCCGCGAGATCGAGGACCGATTCCTCGGGCGCCCCGGCGCGGACCGAAGCGTGTACGCCGGACGTGATCCCGAGGACTGCCTGCTGCTCGAGCTCACCGAGAATCCCGCGCTCACCGCGGTGCCCGAACTGCGGGCCGCACACGAGCGATTCGAGACCGAGGAAGTCAGCGACGATTTCCGCGCCGGGGTGCTGTTCGTGGTCCGGCTGCTCACCGATCCCGATTTCGACTACTGAACCCGATGCCCATACACGCGTAATAACTGACCAAACGCGTGTATGGGCGGGTATTACTCAGGTCAGCGGCGGCAGAGCGGCCAGGCGGGCCTGGAGTTCGGCGGCCCGCTGGCGCGCCAGATCCTGGGTCACCGCATCGGCCTGGCTGACCCCGGCCAGCAGCAGCGCCGACAGGGCCTGGTGGCGGGGCGTGCCATCACCGAGGATCTCGACAATACGGTCCGCGGCTCGCTCCAGCGCCTCAGCCGCTTCCGCGGTGATGTACAGCGAAGTGCGGCGCATCCCGACCGGATCGGGACGGGTGCCGCCTTTGCCTGCCCGTACAGGCTCTCCACCCTCCCGTACCGGTGTATGGGCGGGTGCGGGCGGCGGGTTCGGCGGTGCGCCGACCGGGATGCTGAGGTTGATCCGAGAGCGCAGGACCGCGTTCGGGTCGGTGCCGGACACATCCGGGCCGGGCAGTGGATTCTTGCGGCTCATGAGGCCACCGCCGGTGCGAGAGCCGGATCTACGCGCACGGCCAAGGCGCGGAAGCCGTCGGCGATCTCGGAATCGGGTGCATAGTCGAGCACCGTTTTGTGCGCGCGCCACGCCTCGCGCAACTCCTTGCGGTCCTTGAACACGGCCAGCACGTCGAGGGGGTGCTGCTCGAACGCGGCCATGGTCGACGTCGCGATGCCGCCCTTGCGTCGGTCGTACAGATTGACCACCAGGCCGCTGATATCGACCTGGATCCGCAGCCCTTCTTGCAGGGTCACCAGCTGGCGCAGGAACAGCCGCAACGCCTCCAGGCTCGAATCCTCGGCCTGCACGGGAATCACGATGGTCCCCTGGATCGGATCGTCGGCGGCCCGCTGGCGCGCGGCGGTCAGGCCGTTGTCGTTCAGCGCGCCCAGGCTCGGTGGGCAGTCGATAACCACGGCGTCGAACACTGAGGCCAACGGCTCGAGGAAATTGCTCAGCAGGAACTCGCGGCCGGTACGCCCGTACATGCCCGGTTCGAGCAGGAACATGTCATCGCTCGACGGCAGGACGAACAGGTTCGCGCTGACCTCCTGCACCAACTCGCCCAGCTCCCCGGTCCACTGCCCCAACAACGCGCGCGCGAAGTTCGCGCCGCCCGCGGCGGCCTTGTTCGCGCCGATCGCGGTAGTGAGATGGCCCTGCGGGTCGAAGTCCACCACCAGCACTCGCTGGCCACGCTCGGCCAGAGCAGCGCCCAGGTTGATCGCGTTGGCGGTTTTGCCGACACCGCCCTTCTGGTTGGCAATCGCATAGATTCGCACGCCAGCACCATACGACCTTTCGGGCCTCATACCAGGGTGCACGCGCCACATACGCGTGTATGGGCACGGTATGGGCTTGTGGCCTACTCACATAGGCAGGGCAGTCAGGCATCGCCAGCGGCGCGAAGCGAGCTGCACGCGCAGGTGCACACCGACGCCGAGAGCTCCGGTAGAGCTACGCTCCCGGCGATTCGGGGGTGTGCTCGGTCAGGACCTCCAGCCACGGCACGTACTCCCAACGGTAGATCCCCGAACCGCGGGTGCCATCGGCCAGCTCGCGGCCTTGCCACCACACGACTATCCAGTTCCCGGACTCATCGGGCGGGTCCCGCCGCTCCGTCGTCTTGGTGTTCGGCTCACCGTCCGGGGTAAGAAAGTCACCGTCGAGCTCGACCGGGTAGTGCCCGGGCGGGGCGATCCAGCCGACGCGGTCAGCGCTGGGAGTGCCGGCCAGATTCGGGCGGCGCACCTTCGTGCGGGGTAGCAGCGCCATGGCCATGATTCTGCCAATCGATTTCCGCGCGCCGGGCCAGGATGCGGGCGCGGCGTCGCTCGGCGGTGCGCCCGTAGACCAGCTGCAACCGGATCCTCAGGCGCGCCGCCGACCAACGCTCGGCAATGCTCTCCGCCCGCGGCCACATCGCGATCACCCTCGTCGACTCACCCATATCCCACTTCGACGCTCACCAACCACGACGCGTTCCATCCGCTCGCAACTCACCCGGCGGTCTGAAGCCCCGAAAGCCCGAAAGCCCCGGATCCCGTACACACCTCTTGCACTTTGTGCTTTCCCCAGGTCAAAGGCATGCGATAGCGGCCCGGAAATCGACGGGCCGGGCTCTCGGAATCGAGCGATTCCACGGACAGATCCGCCAGCCGGACACACGCCCGCGGCGGGGGTGAGGCTGCCCGAGAAAGGTCCGGTAGAGCTACGGCCCGGCGGGCGGCAGCGTGCTTTGCCCCTCTCTGTGCAGGCCTGGCCTCGCCGAGAGCAGGGGTCCGGGGGCAGCGCCCCCGTGTGCGGCCCGCAGGGCGCAGACCTTCCGAAGTGGAGCGCGGTTCTGGCGGGGTGGGTGTCCTCTCCGCTTGGCCTGGGGCGTCTCCGATCACAGCCGGGTTCTGGCCCGCGCATCCCCACCCAACCGCCGGATGCCATGCCGACGACGCGGGTCAGGTTCCGGCTGTGATAGCCCCAGATCAGGCCGAGCGGAGAGGACACCCACCACGACGGCCGCGCGGAACGACGCGCGAGCGCGAGCTCGCGGAACTACGCCGATCTCCTGCACTCGCCCAGCACATCGGTCCGCGCTGGAAATCCGGCGCACCACCGACTTACCGTCAGCCGCGTCGCAAGCAGTCCACGGCACGCGAGTCCGGCGTCAAACCGCCACGTTCATGCACGACGTGCCCAGCACGCCGGAGGAACCCAAGCTAGCGAGGGGGCAACAGCGTGGCAACCAAAGGCCGTTCACGGCCGACGTTGACACGCTAGCCCCTCGCGGAACCACCAACCCAACGCAACATAACCACCCAAACTCAACCACCTACCCAACTCATCACTTCTCCCTGAATACCTACCCTCACCACACACAAAAAAGAGTCCCACCCCCACCCCTTGGAGAGCACATGCACACGTAGTGGGTATGTGCTCTCCAAGGGGTGGGGGTGGGACGGGCACCCACAAAACCGCAGCTGAGGGTAGGTATTCAGGGAGAAGTGACCTAGAGAAAAGTCGTGACTTCTTGTCACGACTTTTCTCGACCTTTTCTCGGGGTCCACCCCGAGCGTTTCTCGGCCGTTTCTTGACCTTGATCGAATGGCCCGCCGGTTGCCACCAGAGATCAACGCTGGACGTCCGGAGCCGCTGGCCCGCTCCCTCAGCGCAGATTGTGACCGAGTCCGAGGCAGCGTCAAGGGCGCGTTCGCGTCGGCTGCGCCGATGCCCTGGCGGGCACCCTTGACCCAGCCACGGACTCGGCGAAAACGCTTTCGGAGGGAGCGGGCGAAGAACGAGCTAACAGAAGATGACACGACACTCGGGACACGGGCACACGAAAAAGCCCCCGACCGGTAAGTCGGGGGCTTTGTTCGGGCTGCGGGCTATGCGCTCGGGGGCAGGTACTTCCCGTTGCCGTAGACGCGGCCTCCGCTGGTGGCCTTGCGCAGGAACGTGAACCCTTCGAGTCGGCCACCGGGCGCGACGGCGTTCACTCCGGCCGCGGCAAGGGCCTGGTTCAGCGCGGTCTTGACGTCGGTGTCCAGGCGCAGGAATCGCTGCCCGTCGTCGTTCTCGTCGGTCTCCTCGGTGGTCTGGAAGATGAGCACCGAATCGATGACCGGGCTTCCGGCCTCGACGGTCGAGGGCTTGCGGTTCACCCAGTACAGCGGTTTGCCGTCCACGGTGCGGTGCCGACGTTCGGCGCCGATGATGTCCCCGGTCAGTTCGTCACCCGGTGTGGCGTCGCGGCCGAAGGCGTTGCGCGGACCGGTCGGCCCGGCCAGCTCGGCATTGATGAGGTCGAAATCCGACATGGTCATGGTGTCCTCCAAAGAGATAGTGGAATGTGCTGGTGAGGGAAAAGAGAGGGTGAACGCGGGGCGGACCTTGTGGCCCGCCGCCGCGACGGGCTGGTCAGCGAACGAGTTGCAACACCACCTCCCCGCCCTCGTCGTCGGTGTCGGTTGCGTGTTCGGTCTTGAGCCGGGCCAGGATTCTGCCGACGTGACTCTTGGACAGATCCATGGTTTCGGCGATCTCGCGCAGGCTCTTGCCGCTCGAATGCAGCGCCCAGATCTCGGCATCACGCTCGATGGGAGACGCTGCCGTCTCCTCGACCGTCTCCTCGGTCGTCCCCTGTGCGTCTCCAGGAGACGGGTAGGAGACGGACGGCGTCTCCTCTGTCGTCTCCTGGAGACGGGTAGGGGACGGGCAGGAGACGGCAGCGTCTCCTGATGAGACGGCAGGAGACGGCACCTCGGACGGGCGCACCGAACCGGTTCGCACGGTGTTGTCTGGCGACGCGGGAGCCTTGTGCCTCTGGCCGAACACCTCGATGAGGATCGTCAGCCCGTGCATGACTGCCATCACCGCAATCGGTGCGGCACCCGCGACGGCGGCAGCCGCCCAGCCCGAGATGCTGCGCGTCTCGCTCATCGCAGCGTGTGCGCCATTGCCGACCAGGCTGATCAGCTCCGATGCCGCCAGCATCCACCAGAAGAACGCGCGCTGACCGTCCTCGACATGGGCGCCGGCCGCCGCACGCCGCTTGAGCACGACCAGTGCGACCGCGGACTGGATCATCGGTCCGTCCACGATGACCGGGGCACCCCAGGCCAGCCATGAGGTGATGCCGGAGGCCTGCGCGAGTCCGTGCAGGGCGATAGCCGACCATCCGCTCGCGACCATGAGTACCGCGATCACCATGAGCAACGCGGCCATTTCGACAGAATCGCGCCGGGGCGGGTTCTGCTCCATCGTCTCCTCCTCGTCTCCTGAAAAGTTGGTCAGCGTCTCCTGGTGGGGCGCGATCGTCTCCTGTTGCGTCTCCTCGATCGAGGCAGGAGACGCGGGCGCGCTGTTCTCGCGCTCGCAGGAGACGCCGAGCGGATGGTCGACGGTGGTCATCGTTCGAACCCGTCCCATCCCCCGCCGCGCGCGGGCAGCGGTTCCAGATCCGGAGGCTCGGGCGGCTCGGGAATCCCCGACCAGTCCGGCGTCGATCCGAGATCGGTCAGATCCGAACGGTCGTGGTCGATTTCGTCGCGATCAGTCGGCAACTCCTCGCGATCGGGCGATTCCGGAGCTTCCGGAGCGTCGGGAGCCTCCGGGGTTTCCGGTCGCTCGGCGGCCCGGCGCTGCGGGCTGCCGTAGCGCTGTGCCGCAGGAGTCCGGCGGACCAGCTTGGCCACCGCCTCATCCCGTTCGCCGCGCACTCGCGCCAGCTCGGCGGTCAAGTCGCTGATCTGGCGTTCGCGCTCACGATCGCTTTCGACGGAATCGCGTTCGGGAGTCTCGGGAGCTTGTGGTCGCTGCGAGTGGTCCGACGCGGGAGGCTTCGGCGCGTGCGGGATGCTGTTGTGTTCCGCGCGTTCGGGGACTCCGCGGTCGTTGCGCTCTGCTATGTACTGCGCAGCGCCGCCGTTGACCCACCACTTCGCGAACTCGGTGCGCAGTTCGGTCGCGTCTCGTTCGGGTTGCATGGTCGCCATCTGCCGCCACACCAGCGGCGAATTCGTATCCCGCAGAGCGGTGTTGATGTCGTTGGCGATGGTCTCGTGATGATCGAGCACCTGCTCGCGGTGCGTGAGCCATTCGTCCTGACGGTCAGCCGGGACATGGTCGGCGACGAACGCCTTCCAGTCCTCCCGGTTCTCCCGAAAGTGCTTTCGCTGATCGGAGTCCAGGACGTAGGGCACCTTGCCGCCCTGATCGGGAATGCTCGTCGGATCCGGCTGGGCCGCCGACCGATCCTCAGGGGTGTGCGGAGAATCGGGCCGGGCCACCCGCGGTGCGCCCTGGCGCAACTCCTGCTGCAGTTTGCGAACATGCGCCAGCGGATCGGTCTGCGG
>NZ_JBFAXC010000027.1:0-20989 GCF_040680615.1 Nocardia sp. NPDC052001
CTCGGCCGGTTGACCCCGATCGAATTCGAAACCATCATGTCCCCAGCAGCCCGACAGGCTGCCTAACCACTGTCACCCGATCCTGCAGCAGCCCCCTGTGCTCGTTACTTTCCTTGTCGGCGTGGGAATCTTGCTGGCTGGCGGCATAATGTTCGGCGGCTTCTGCGCTGCATTGGTGTGGGCTGTCACGGCCGATCGGCGTAACGGTGGTTACCGCTGTCGCGGTGAGAGCCGGGCATAGCTTTTCGAATCTACGGTCTGGCGGCGGTACTGCCAGCAGCCTGAACTCGCACGAAATTCAGTGCGCCGGTGATGCTGAAATGTTCGCGGCTCTCGATCTTCGGCTCGGGTGTGCGACCAGATCACCAGAGCTCCCGGTGAAGCACACGGGCCAGAGTTCGTGGGCTCATCGCGAGGGGCAGGATGAGCGGGGTCGGGTCGAAATTCGCGTGCCGTCGGCGCACTTTGTCACCGTCGAGGGTGATGCGGTCGACGGAGATCCATTCCACGGGCCGACGACCGATCGTGCCGTACAAGCGCAGTTCGATGAACAGCACATCGCCGCGGTATGCCCAGCTGATCACCTCACCACGCAGGTCCGGGATGATCGCGAAGGTGCGTTTCAACCAACGATCAATCTTCTTGTGGCCGATGACGTTTCGACTGAACGGTTGAATCAGTTCCGCGTCGGTGTGGACCAGCGTGATGAGGCGTTCGAAGTTCGGGTCCGCCCAGGCGTCCGCGAAACGCTTCACGAACGTCTCGACAGACACGAGCGTGTTATTCGACATAATCTGTTGCTCCCCTGGGTAATTGCCGAACCTTCGGTCGGTCGGCACTGGTCCGTATCGTTGCCGACATGGCCTCCGCCGCGCTGTCAGAAACGTGCCATCCAGCTCCGCCGCTACTGGTGTGGTTGCGGCTGGGACATGCGGTGAGCGTGGGAACGTCGCTGGAACTGGACACTCATTCCAGCGCGCTGGCGTGTCTGGGCGTCGGGGTGGACGAGCCGTTCACCGTTCGGCCGGACGGGTATCCGGATATCACCGCACGCAGCTTCCTTTTTCGAGCCCGCGAGCGACACAAGCTGGTTCGGAGCACGGGCCGCTTGCTGTTCTGTTACTTCGATCCGACCTCGGCGCGAATGACCCGCAGCCTCGGGGGCATGCGGCGCACCGTGTTCGGGTTCGGGATCGATCACCACAGAGAAGCCGAACTCATCGAGCTGTGCAATCGTCCCAGCATGGACGTCGACCGTGTGCTGGAGCTGGCAAGTGTTCCTGGGGTCAGGATCCACGACCAGAGAATCATGTCGGCGGCCAACATCATTCGGGCCGATCCGGCACGCCGATTCCGGGCGGCGGAACTGGCCGCCGAGGTGGGTTTGTCACAGGCCTACTTCCTGCGGCTGTTCGCCGAGCAAACCGGGACCAGCTTGCGTCGCTACGTGCAATGGGCGCGCATGTTGCGCGCCGCTCACGGTTATCTATCGGGCCACGACGCCACCCGATGCGCGATAGACGCAGGGTTCTCGACACCGTCGCACTACACCGACGTTTTCCACCGCATGTTCGGATTCACTCCGACCCACCTGGCACGCGTGGGCGCACGGCTCCATATCGACGACCACTATGACTGACCTTCCACCACGCCGGAACTGGCTCGGTGGCAGCCGAATTCGCGATTACGACAACCATCCTGCTGCAAGAACCCATCGCTCGACAGTCCCGTGTGCGGTCACCATCGGTTCCCGATAATGTTGCGCGAGTGGGTATCCCAGCCGGTGCTGCCCGAGTGGTCGGCGGTCCCGTCGCCGACGTTTCTGCAGTAGCGCAGATGACCGTCGGGTTCAACCCCGATGATGTCCCCGGCTGACCACGCTCGAATCCCGCTATCCGGAGATCGGTGACGACGGTCTGGTATTGGCGTTGGTCCGTGCGCAGAGAGGTGAACGACCGCTCGTGACCGTCACGACCCGAGACGGGCGCGAAGAGAGTGACTACCGCGAGGAGTAGGCCGCACGAGCTGCCACTGGCTGAGTACAACGACGGCAACCTGGGTCGTCGGGATGTCGTGTCGGTGAAATTGGAAGTACCAGTGCGTCATTCATGTCGGTACATTCGTGGGCAGGGTGCCAATGGGGAGGGACTATGGTCGGCGAGACCGTTACCACGCTGTACGACTATCAACTGGCGATGCTTCACCCGATGAACGCAAGCGCCCCGGCCCAGGCCGCGCAGCTACTCGACCGCATCGGCGCTACTCCGGTTGAAACCGCGATCGCCGAGAAGCGGTGGTTCTACGGAGAGGCCGTCAACAACTTCCGGTCGATCGATGAGTACGTAACAGCTTGGGGCGCACCGGTATACGAGCGGATCGACCACCCTCGCGATCGCGAGGTGCGGTATGCGGCATGGGATCTCACGTTCTGGCCGGAATTACAGCTTGAATTCATGGAGATCAATCGCGGGTACAACATATTCCGGCGATTGTTGCGCAGATCCGACCTGCCGCCCCCGCGGATCGAGTCCATCGCTGATCTGACGCCCTGGTCGTGCACATCCGAGGAACTGCAAAACTCGAGCCTGGGCCCGATCGATTACGTCGACGGCTTCGGTGCGGTCGGAGACGTGGCGGTCTTCACCGCCGCTGACCCCGACACCGGAGATCAACGCCCGTACTTCGTCTACATCGATTGGGCCCTGGTTCAATCGGTCGAACCGGCACCGCGCTGGTACACCGACAAGCATCGCCCCGCGTGATGACCTACGACCGCCCGCATCGGATCGCCACGACCACAGGTGCGGATGGTGACCGATTGCCCTGGCATGCTCGGTGAGTATGACGACCACAGGCCACTCGGTGCCGCCCGACGATGGCGATGAACAGCAATTCATCGAGTTTGCCCACACCTACAACGGATACGTGATCTTTGGCAACGCGGAAGACCTTGCCGCGGCGGTGCGGACAGTACGGGTGGCCTGGGATGAGACCGGCGAGTTGCCGAGCGATCCGGACCTGCTGCGGGGATCCCTGTTCCTCGAGGTCAGAAGTCATCGCCATCGTGGTGACGAGGAACCGTTCAACGAGCTTGCATTCGTTCGCGCGTTAGTCGGCCGAATCCGGGAAGTCTCGGGTGGAAGCGTGGATTAGAGCTCGGCCGACCATGCCGTACTCGGCATAAACCTGTGTGCGGATGACGCGCCGAACTATCAGGACCCTATGCGGCGCCGCACCGCGCGATACGCGATCGCAAGCAGCGATGCCACCGCGGCCAGCGCCAGGCCGAGATATGCGGGCCAGCGGGGACTGTCGCTGACCGCCCTGTCACCACGGACCCGGACGGCAATATTCTGACCGGATCGATGGTCTCCCGTGACTCCGTCGAGAATTCCGGCCCCGCTGCGGCCGTCACCGAATATCCATGTGCCAGCGCAGATATAACCGTAGCGGGGACGGTCCGGGTTACGGAGCCAGCAGTCACGCACCCGAGCGGTAACGGGCTCTCCGCGGTAGTAGGTCACGATGCTCGGAGCGGAAATGAGGCCGATTCCAGCGAACCCGACCAGAACCACGATGACCGCCGTCATCAGTCCCCGCGGCCAGTTTCCGCATCCGCCCCACCGCGTCATCAGTCACCGCACACCCCGCGGGACCCAAGCTCCCGCGTCATCGTCGGAGCGCTTTGCCGGACAATGCATACGGCCGGTGAATCACATTGATCGCGTACACGAACATCGCCGCAGCGACCACGAACGGGAACCAGGCGAGCGCAAATTGCCCGAGCGAGACAAGCACCACGCCACACCCCACAGCGACCAGGCCGAAGACGACCAGCACACCTGCACCCACGACCGCCAGCACCCACACCATCCGCTGCCGCCTCGCAGTCACCACGCGCAGTCCGGCGCTTTGCTCCCCCTCCGAGTTCATTGAACCGATGTTAGCGAGCGGACCAAGGCAATAGGGTCAGCACCGGTCTTGTTGCCGCACAACGTCACTGTCGCACCCGGGATTGTGACCAGTTCGGTGCAGTCCTTGCCATCTTGCACCAAGGCTGAGGCACCGCATCGCGATATTCGGTGACTCAACACACCACAATCGACAGTTCAGTGCGTTCGGCCAGTCCCGGATCGCCACGGCCGATTGACCTTCCATCGCACCGCGCCGGCCGGGACTGTAAGAACAACGGCTCTGGCTCACTTTCGGTGGTGGTTGAGCCAATGAGGTTAGGCCAGCAGGATTCGGTGCCGGAGTAGGTCGAATCCCGCTCGACCGTACATTTGTCGTTTGATCAGTTTGGTTTTCGTGTTGACGCCTTCGATCGGGCCGCTGCTGTAGGGCAGGGTCAGGCCCGCGACGACGGCGTCGTGGTCTTGATCGACGCCGGTGAGGATCGGTTCGAGTTCGATGAGGCCGGCCGCTCGGACCTGTTTGATCCAGCAGTCGATTTCGATGCCGCGCCGGTTGGCCATGATCGGGGCGAACTCGTGCACGAGCTGCGCGAGAGCGGTGAGTTCGGGGCAGGCGGCCAGTAGTTCGTCGAGGTGGGCGCGATGCTGATCGGGCAGATCGGCCGGGCGGGTCATGATCCAGCTGGTCAGCCGCTTGGGCGGGGGCAGGATGCGGTCGCTGAGATGGCGTCCCTGGTTGAGGTATTTGTGCAGCAGGTTCAGGCTGCCGGCGTAGCCGAGGGTTTTCAATTCGGCGAACAGGTGCGCCACCGCAACGCCGGGTTCGGCGGCGCGGCGGGTTCTCAGGTGATCACGGTAGGGATCGACCAAACAGGCACGATATTGCGGCGGTCGGCGCAGCCGATCCGGTTGCGGGACTCGGGCATAGCGTTTGACGGTGTTGAGGCCCAGACCCAGCCGCCGCGAGCAGTCCAGCAGCCCGACGCCTTGGCCGAGCAGAGCATGGATATCGTGCCAGCGCTGCAAAGTTGTTGTCTCTCTGGTCAATTGCTGGCGTTTGGGCCCGGCCTCGGCCCAGCAGACGCTGTGGGCGACGACCGCTTTCTCGACCACTCGGCCCAGGCCGTTCCATAGATGCCAGCGGTCCGATGCCTGCATCACCCCGGGCAGGGCGCGGCGGGCGCCTTCGGCATAGGCGGTGGAGCCGTCGCGGACGATGACCTCGACACCGGGATGCTCGCAGAGCCAGGTGCGCAGCGATTGGGATTTGCGATCGGGCAGCACGTCGATGCGTTGGTGGGTGGCGGCGTTGATCAGTACGGTGGCGTAGTGCTGGCCGCGGCGCAATGCGAAGTCGTCCACGCCCAACGCTTTGGGCGTCGACCATCGCGGCACCGGGATCCGCATCAGAATCCGGATCGCGGTGTGACGCGACAATCGAACCGGCAGCGCCGCGAGCAGTCGGATACTGGCACGGCCGGCCAGCTCCCGCACCACGGACCGGACCGCACAGGTCAGGCGCGCAGTTCGACGCTGATAGCGCTCCAAAACCCCGGGCACCTGCTCGCGGAAAGTGTTGCGGCAGCCCAGCGTTGAGCACACCAGCCGACGCGCTCGCACCAACACCACCACAGCCCGACCATCCAACGGCACATCGGCCACGATCCGCTGGTGATACCCGTGCACCCGGGCAGACCGCACCCCACAACCCGGACAAGCCGCCGAACCACCCGGCGTCCGCGCCTGCACCAGAATCCGGCCGCCCTCATCGACGACATCCTCCACCACCAGCGGATCCAATCCCGAAAACACCACGGCAGCAAGCACATTCACCTCACCCACCGCAACATCGTGCCGTCAGAGCCCCTCCGTCACCACCGGAAGTGAGCCAGAGCCGTTATCTGGACAGACCCGTCTTCGGCCGTATCTTGATGCGGTGCTTGCTGAAATACTGACCGTGCAGGACATGGGTCGATGATCATGAACGCCGATGAACGTGCGACCACGCAGGTGATACACGCTCTGGCGGTGCTGGCGGACAAAGGCATGCTCGACGAGCCGTGCTGGCCCGGTATCGCGCAAATCCTTCTCGATCAGGGATTCCGATGGCCGGCCATCGGTGATCTCGCCGCACTCGACGATCCGACCGAGTACCGGGTTCTGCTGATGTTGAACGACCTTGCCGCGCAGACGGGGCGAGATCTCGCCGATGGCCCGATCTCGGATCCCTGGGATGTGGTCGCCGGAATCTATGGACGTGCCTGGCGATTCGGGCTGCTCGACGAAACTTTGGCGATGTGGCGGATGGATCGGGTCTGCTTCCATCTTCGAGGGCTGCCCGATGATGAACGCTGCCTCGGCAGGAGGCTTCTGCGGCGGGCGATGGGGGTCAAGGAAGCCGACGGCGAATTTCCTTCCGCGGACGTTCCCGCCCAAGCCGAAGCCGTTCTGGTCCAGGCTGATTCCCTGCTCGCGCAACGAGCGCTGAGTTTTGCGCTGTGCGAGGCGATCCGGGCAGCCATGGACGATGCCGCGTACTGAAACGTGCGTGGCTTCGGACCTCGCACTTCTGACAACTGATGGGAATCTGGGCAACCGGTGAGTTGGGCACGTTCACCGAATCCCCACTGCGCGAACCAATCAGCATCAGGTTGTCGATCGGCCGTCAGACTGTGGACGCGGTGCCAGCCGCCAGATCCGCGCATAGCAATCCAGTCTCCACCGCTGCGACCGACGATACGTCCAGCGGGAGCTCGAGGTGCGAAGATCAGCCGGTGAAACGAGCCTTGGCCGGGATGGCGATCGTGGTGAGTGTGTGTGCGGCAGGGGCGAATTCAGCCCACGCGGAACCGGTGGATGACGCGGTGCAGGTGCTGCGGGCCGCGCTCGGTGAGGGTGTGGGCGGGTTGGGGTACCCGGGGGCGATCGGGCTGATTCGACGTGGGGATCAGGTCCGCCGGGTGGGGGTGGGGGTGGGTGATCTTGTCGCCGGAACCGCAGCGGATCCGGGTGCACCGGTGCGCATCGGGAGCATCACGAAAATGTTCGTGGCCACTGTGCTGCTGCAACTGATCGGGGAAGGCAAGGTTGGCCTCGATGACACCGTGGAGCGGTGGCTGCCCGGAGTCGTGCGGGGCAACGGCCATGCGGGGGAACGGATTCGAGTGCGGCATTTGCTCGAGAACACCTCCGGATTGGTGAGCTACGACCGGGATCCGGTGTTCTCGGCGTTGTATGCGGCCGATGTGGACCCGGCTCGGGTGTGGGAGCCCCGTGAGCTGGTGCAGATCTCCACCGCGTCACCGCCATACGCCGACCCGGGAGTCAAGCAGGTGTACTCGAACACCGACTTCGTTTTGGCAGCAATGGTGATCGAAGCGGCCACAGGGCGCAGTGCCGAAGCGGAAATCCAGTCGCGGATCGTGACGCCATTAGGGTTGCGGCACACCTTCTTTCCGCGCTCCCCGGAGGCTGGGCCCGACTGGATGCGCGGATACTTTCTCGTACGGGATGTGTCGATATCGAACCCGACAATCCACGGTGCTGCCGGGGCGATGGTGTCCACCCTCGATGATCTGGCGGTGTTCGCAGGCGCGCAGCAGGATGGCCGACTGCTCGCGCCCGCACAACTATCACTGTTGCGCAGCACCTTTCACGAGCAGGGGCGCGATACCGGATTCGCGATGGGGATCTATCGCTGGGACAGCCCCTGCGGGCCGGTCTGGCTGAAATACGGTGCGGTACTGGGATATTTCAGCGCCGTGGCTACCTCCGATTCAGGGGACAAACAGGTGGTATTGGCAGCGAACGAGTACCACCTGCTGTCGGATTCGCCGAGCGTTCTCCACCTGGCGGCCGCCCTGGAGCGGGTGTTCTGCACGTTCTGAGCCGGTCAGCACGGCGGATCGTACGCTCGGCCCGGCACATAGGTGTGCCATACCTCGGGGGTGAGCACATCCCGCGTCACCTGACAGATGCGTTCGACCGCGGTCGCGGGATTCAAGTCCAGTACCAGCAATTGGCTGAGCAGGCCGACTCCCACGACGAGCCCGCGGGCGGGGACCATCCCCGCGAACAACATCCCGGTGACGACTCCGGGATCAACGAGGGATGGCCCGATGGCGGTGGGATTGGATCGATCCCGCGTGTTGTAGAGGCGGATGCTGCCATCCGAGCCGCTGATCACCATCAGTCGCCCATCGGGGGTCATATCGGCGTTGGTGACCGTGACGCCGTCGGGCGGAGCGATCGCACCGAGCTTGGTGACATTGTTGTGATCGCTGACATCCCAGAGCTGAATGGCCTTGCGGGTCACCGTGATCACGGTGCGCTGATCGTAGGGCAATGTCCCTTTGTAGATGGGTGCGGAGGGATCGCTCGGAATCCGCAGAATTTCCCGCTGCCGAGCTGAGTCGGTGATCTCCCATACCTTGGCGACGGCCTCGAGATCACCGGACGCACTGCGATCCTGCCCGCCGGACAGGAGCAGACTCCCGTCGCTGTTCGATACCGTGCCGAGGGATTTGTCGGTGAACAGGGGTTCGGAGATCGGGGTGCCGAGCAAGCGTGGTTGTTCGGGATTCGCGATATCCCAATACTGCACCCTGGTCACGTTGAAGATCGCGTCGTCGCGAAACCGAATGTCGACGGTGACCAGGCGGGAGCCTTCGAGGAAACTCGCCGAGGAAGCCTCCGAGAATTCATGCAGCACCCGGTATCTGGCCGGGTCGGAGATATCGATGAGCTGCACGGGTTGGTGGCGGCCCTGTGGCGTGGCCACAATCATGCGGCCGTCGGCACTGATTTCTCCGGAACCGCCGGGCATGGTTCCGAGCTGGCGAGGCGTGGTGGGGTCCGACATATCCCAGACGCGCAGTTCGTTGCCGTCCCAGCCGGTGATCATGCGCTGTCCCGCGGAATCGAACATCGAGGGGATCAGATCGGTGGTCAACCCACCCACGAAACCCGGTGCGGGTGACCAATATTGGACGATTCCGCTGGCATCACCGGCGATCAGATGCCGCCCGTCGGCGGTGAACGTCAGCGACCGTGATCCGCTCAGACAGATGCCGGACGGGTCCAGGCACGTGTTCATACCGTTGCGCAGAGCAGGCCCGAGCGCGACCGGGCGCGCCGGATCGGCGACGTTCCACAGCCGGGCGCCATCGTCGGTGCCGATCGCGAGCCTGCGCGCGTCCGGGCTGAAGGCGAGCGACCACAGACCCGAGCGCACCGACAGTGAGACGGACGGCCCCAATGCCTTGGGTCCGGTATCGGTGAGTGACCACAACCGCACGCGGGCTTCGGTGAGCATGCCCATATCGATGGGGGTGCCACCGTGTCCGATGGCCACGGTGGCACCGTCGGGGCTGAAGGCGACCGCGTCGACCCGGTGTGCGGTGTCCTCGACGGGAATCGCGACGGGCGCGGCGGGGCGATCGAGCTGCCACACCAGCACCGAAGAGCTGACACCGGCGGCCGTGGTCGGTATGAACAGGGTCGGGCCGCCGGCGTCATTGCTTGCGGTGACGAGGCGATTGCCGTTGGGAGAGAACGCCAGTGAGCGGACCGGGGCAGGAGTGTTCAGGACCTCGCCCCGGATCGGGGTGGCCGGCGTGGCGAGGTTCCACAGGGTGACGGTGTGATCAGCGCTGGCGGCCGCCAGGGTGCGCCGGTCGTGGCTGTATGCCAGGCGCAGGGTTCCTGTCCCGCTGGCGAAGGTGGCACCGAGCGGTTCGGGTCGTGCCGGATCGCTGATATTCCAGAGCCGAATGAGTCCCGAATCCGTTCCCACTGCCAGGATTTCACCACTGAGGAAGGTGACCGCGGAGATAGCGGCAGCGTCTCTCGGGAAAGTCGCCACCTCTCGCGGTTCGGGTGTGGCAGTCCAGAGTTTGACGGTGTGGTCCGCACCGGCCGAGGCGATCAGTGCCCCACTCGGATCGATCGCGACATCATTGACCAAGTCCTGGTGCCCGCGTAAGGGCGTGGCCAGGGACACGGTTTGCGTGCGCAGTATTCGCGTTTCGATGGCGGGATCGTGGGGGCGTAGATGGTCCGCGACCAGGGTCAGCTGAGCGGCGAGCGAGGGGTTGGTGGTGTTCACACCGTCAGCGGTGGTGAGGATGTCCGCGACGAGCCTGTCGGTTTCGCGTTGGGCGGTGAGCCTGCTCTGAAAGTAGGCCAGTGAGGACAACGCGAGCAGCACCACCACCGCGACTACCGCGGATCCGCGCAGCAGCAGTTCCCGTCGTCGGCTTCGCTGATGGGCGGTGGCGGCCGCGGTCAGGAATTCGCGGGCGGTAGGGGTGATCGGTGCGTGCTCGGTGTGTTCGAGCAGCGAGGCCAGCCGAGGCCCGGGATACAGCAAGAACGGATCATGGTGGGCGGCAGCCCATTCCGTGGCATCGATTTCGAGTCGCTGGCGGTCGAGATGGGCCGCGCGGTCCTTGTCGATCAGCTCACGCAGCAGCGGCCAGACGTCGAGCACGATCTCATGGGTGAACGACACCGAGGTCTCGTCCATGATGATCAAGCGGCTGGACACCAGCGTGTCGAGCGCGGCGCGAACCTCGGCCCGGTCGATGTCGGGGATCTCGGTGATCGCCCGGACTCGACGCGTATCCCTGCCGTCGTGGCCGACATTGACCAGCGAGTACAGAATCGCCGTGGCGGCGTGATGCTGTGCGGGGTCGAGTGACTGCCAGGCGTGGTCGGCGGTCGCGGTGACCGATCCGGAGATGCCGCCGACCGTGCGGTACCCGGTGAAGGTGAGTACCCGGCCCTTTCGCTGTTCCCATGTGGCGGCCATGACGTGGGACAGCAGCGGCAGCAAGCCCGCACTGTACTGGTGATCGTGGCGCCCGTAGTTCATGTCACCCAGTTCACGGATCACCAGCTCGCGCAGTCCGGGTTCGAGGGTGAGCCCACGCACCTCGGCCGGCCGGTCGATCGCCTGCTCGAGTTCGGCTCGGGTCATCGGCCCGAGCGGATAGGTTCGCGTACCCAACGCGGTGAGCAGGATCGGGTGCTCCATGCAGTGGGCGTAGAAGTCGGCGCGGATCGCGAGCAGAACCGTGACCGGCGGTGTGCCGGTGGTGGGTTCGGTGAGTGAGCGCAGGGCATCGATGTAGGCGACGCGCTCGGATTCAGTGGTGACCGCGCTGAACAGTTCCTCGAATTGGTCGATGACCAGCAGCCGCCGCTCACCTTCCCAGGCCAGCGTGAGCAGGGTGTCGCGGGTGGACCGTGCCGGGCTCACAACCTGTGTCTGCCAGTGCTCAGCGATGAGTACCGGGATCAGGCCCGCCTGCACCAGAGAGGACTTACCCGCCCCGGACGCGCCGACCAACGCCACGATGCCGGGGCCCGCCTTGACCAGTTCGGCCAGCTCGGCGGTCGCGGCGTCGCGTCCTGCGAACAGCGCGGTGTCCGCGCCGGTGTACTGCGTCAGACCCGGGTAGGGACATGTGTCGGTGTCCGCGGCAGCGGTGACCGCTCGTTCGGCCACACACGATTTCCACAGCTCCCGCCATCTGCCGATCTGCAGCAGGCTCGCGTCAACCCCCGCCTCACGGGGCACCCTGTCGATCAAGACCAACAGCACTCGATGCAGCGGATCCCATTTGGCCGGAACGTTTTTCCCTGACCGCCAGTCACTGATCCGCTGCTCGGAGACCTCGTACTGGCGCGAATCCTTCGGAAAGCGAGTGTTGGCCGTTGCCGCCAGCTGCTTGAGCGTCGGATTGCCCGCCGCGAGATAGAGCTGGCGGAGCCGTTCGGCGAACAATACCCGCGAGGACCGTCCCGCCCCTGTGGTCGTGGAACCCACTACACCCCTTGGTTTTACGAAGTGCCCAGCCTAGAACATTCGCGCTCGATCCGGCTCGAGCGGGACCCATTCCTCCGTTCCGGAGAACTCACATCCCTTGCGTGAGCTGCGAATTCGACTGATTCCGCAGGACCGCTGCTCGATCGCGACGCGGGCTTCTTCCTACAGTTCGCTCATGCCTTCCGGACCCAGAAGTAAGGCTCTCCGCGGGTCCGGAACCGGGGGAACCGAGCCAGGAAAGAGGTTGTGCGCGTGAACGCTTCGATGACTCCCCCACACCAGGACGCGTTGCCGAGCGAGGCGGGGACTCGGCTGTTCGTTCCACAGGCTCCCCTGGGGTGGGAGTTCATTCCCCCCGCGCCGCCGTCGGTATCGCCGCTGCTGAACCACCGCCCACAGCTGATACCGCCGCGAGTCCCTGTCGCGGGGGCCGCGGCAGGATGGATTATCGCCGTGCTGATGACCTGGTTCTGCTGGCCCCCGGCATGGGGCAAGCACGCCTATCCCGCGGACCCTGGGGAACCGAACTACCAAGGAGTGATGGTCGCGCTGCCAGCCGTGCCACTGGTCCTGATGTACGGCATCTACGTGATCCGCCTGATGCTCTTCCGGCGGCAGCGGAAGTCGAACCGGGCCAAGTTCGAGTCCGCACACCAGCGGTGGGTAGCACAGGTCGCCGCCCATGATCGCGCCGAATATCAGCGCGTTCGGCGCGCACGGGTGTGGTTCCCGGTGTGTCCGACCAACGGCACGGCACGGCTCGACGTGTTCGGTGGGACCCCGCGGGGTTGGTCGGCGATGGTGACGACCATGTGCGCTTCGTTGCTCACCGCGGGTGGACGGGCACTGATCCTGGACTTCGGCAACCATCACACCGCGAACGACCTCCGATCGCACGCTCATGCTGGCGGGCACTCGGTGCAAGCATTCGCGTTCTCGGACAACACCACTCACGCGGACCACGGCGAGGCGAACATGCGGACGCCGCACTCTGACACAGACCACCTGCTGCAGGGACTCTCAGGTGAGCAGGTCGCCGAACTGATCTCGGATGCGGTGCATTCCCTGCGCGGATCGGTCCCGAACTCGGGAAACGACACCCGCAGTTCAGGTGTGCGCCTGATCCAGGCGGTGTGTGAACGCCTCGAAGCCCCGATCACCTTCGCACGTATCGAAGCCGGACTCGGTGTGCTGCTCGAGACCTACGATCCACAGTCGCAGAACCTGCTCTCGGACAACGAATTCGCGCACCTGAGCACCCTCGCGCACACAGTCGGCGAAACCGAGATAGTCAACGATGAACTGCATCTGCTGGCTGAGTTGACCGGGCTCGCCACCGGCCGATCATCGGCCGTAGAGCCCGAGACGTTCGCGACGCTGTGGCCACCGGCCGGGCTCGCGATCGTGGCGAACGACGTCGCCGATCGCCGCCGCAAGAACTTCCTCGACCTGCTGGTGTTCCATCGTCTCCTCCACGACATGCGACTCCAGGACACCCCGGTCTCGTACCTGGGCAACCGGATAGACCCCGACGTCATCGTCATCGCGGGTGTGGCGAGCCTGGGGGTGAGCGACCTCGATGCCTTGTCCCGCCAGGCTCATCGTCTCGGAGTTCGGCTGGTGTTGCTGATCGAGCACCTCCGCGAGGATCTGCGCGCCTTCCTCGGCGAATCGGACAGCGTCACCTGTTTCATGCAGTTGAACAACCCGCACGCGGCCGCGATCGCCACCGAATTCATCGGTGCGGGGATCACGTTCGTACTGTCCGAGCTCACCGAACAGGTCGGCACATCCCACCGCACGAGCACCGGCGTGTCCCACAGCCAGAGCATGCCGGCACCGACGCTGATCGAAAATCTCTCCAATCTTCCACCGACAGTGACGGGTCGGGGCAGTTCGGTATCGACCGGCTATTCCCCGGGACAGTCCAGAGACACCAGTTGGATTACCAGCCGCGTCCATGAATATCTGGTCGAACCCGCTGTGATGCAGCGCCTTCCGCCGACGGTGTTCGTGATGGTGGAATCGGGCCCGCGGGGGCGGCGGGTAGTCGTCGCGGACTGCGACCCGTCGGCGGCTCTGCGCGATGGTGTCGCACTGAGTCCGCGTCGTGCGGCGGCACTAGCGATGAATTCCACGGCCCGCTGTCGTCTGATCGGGTAGAAAGATCACTCTCGAAACCTGCGAAAGAGCCAACTATGTCTGTATCAGTGCTGGATATGTCGATGTCGCTCGACGGGTATATCGCGGATTCCGATGACTTCCTCGGCGGCGAGGACGGTGAACGATTGCACCGATGGGCCGAAGAGACCGCCGCCTCCGGGCCACACGTCCAATTCCAAGAGGAGTGGAACGCCGCGGGCGCGGTGTTGTCGGGACGGCGGACCGCGGAGCTGATGGACCACTGGGGTGGCGATCACAACGGCCAACCGATCTTCATACCCAGCCATCGCCCGCCTTCACCGGCCGCTCGCTGGGGTTATCCATTGGTGACCTATGTGCAAGACGGCATCGAAAGCGCGATGGCACAGGCGAAAGCTGCTGCCGGGGAGCGGAACGTGCAAATACGCGGCGGCGCTTACACTGTGCGCGAGGCGTTGTCAGCGGGGGTACTGGACGAACTGCAGGTTCATGTGATTCCGGTGTTGCTCGGTCGTGGACGCCGCCTGTTCGATGTGTTGCCCTCGGAGATCGAACTCAACGTCGTCGAGGTGATCAATACGCCTGCGGCGACGCATATTCGGAATCGCGTCCGACGCTGAATTCAGCCCGCTTTCCCGCCGCGAGATCGAAAGACCTACATCTGGGGAGATGAGGAAACCCGCCACGGGCGGTCGCGCACGAACATTTGGCAAGGCCCGCTCTCATGGGAGAACTTGCGGGGCAACGGAATAACCGGTCGGACAGTTTGCCCCGCACTACCATCGCCGTGTCATCACAGTCGGCTCCCATCTGGATGCACCGACCTATTGCCAGCGCTATCGCCCCACGGCCCGCCAGAGCGAAAGCGAGGAGACATGATCTGCGGTGGTGCGGCCACCACCAACTCGTTCGCGCTGTACGAGTGCACTACCCCGGAACCCCTACTGACGAAATCAGTCGCGAAGCGAGGTGACCAGCAGCGCAATCCCGGTCCCGGCGAACAGGACGGTGACCCCCGCCAGGACGAAGAACTCGAAATCCGGTTCCGCCCCGTTGGCAAGCAGGCTCGGCACGAACACTCCGAGCGGCACAGCTCCGGCGAACGACCACGCCCCCAGCCGGAAAGCCCCCATGAACACCCCCGCCGTCTCGAACCTCGCTGCCAGCGCCACCCCAACCCCCACGAACGCCAGCCACAGCCACCACCCCAGCTGCCCGGTCTGACGCGGGTCGTACGAATCAGACTGCCCGTCGATGACGATTCCGACGACCTGCCCCTCCCACAGCCGCAGCGTCGCCTGCCCGCCTTCACGGGCCTTCCCGAAGAGCTCGTCGTTCACCTCGTGCGAGTGCTTCTGCCCGTCGCGCTCCCAACTGATCTCGAGGTGATTCGTCGTGCTGGTGCTGATGGTCCCATCACTGTTGTGCTCAGTGGAAGTCGTTGTATACGTACGCTTCTCGGTTATCGTGACGACCTCTTCGTCGAAGCATCTCCCTACGTGCTTCTCACACGCCACCTGATGCCGATACTCCCGCGTCTGATGAAACGGATCCACGGTATGCACCAGCGCGAACACCACCAGGCCGACTCCGACCAGGAACACCAGCACCCGACCAAACATCGCCCTCCGACCAGCTTCCGATGGCGCGCCTACAGTAAGCTCGATCCCGCGCTCTCCCGAAGAGCCTCCAACACTACCGCCAAGCAAGGATCTTGCCGAGAATCCAACGAAGTTCGACATAACAAGACGTCGATATCCACACCGACCAACTCCTCGCCCTCGCAATACCGCGGAGCGGCAATTTGTGCTGACCACAACGAAATTCGACCGACTCGCGCGCAATACGGCCGAGGCCGGCGAGATCCTGACCGGTCCGCGCCAGCGAGATGCCCTGTTCGGGCTCGGCAACCAGATCTACGACTGGGCCGACCCGTTCGGCAAACCGTTCCTGAAAACCTCGCCATGCTAGTCGAATTCGAGGCCAACCCGAACCAGTTCGCCGAAATCGCGAGGGGGTTCAAAGGTACAGTGCGAGTTGATCATTCATGTCGCTTCCCGCGCTGGCCGTTCAGTCAGCGCGGTATGCGGCATACGGTTGCATTGGGAAGCCGCTGCCGTCCAACCGGTTTGGATGGCCGACCAACGCCCGGGTCGCGGCATTTCCGTACGTTCGGAGGTGGTCAGCGACCTGTGCCAGTGGACGTGGCGCGGCCGGTCCTTCGAAATCTAGATAGCCCGTCAAACAGTGGGACCGGCGGCAAGTTCTGCCGCCTTCTCTACCTTGGCCCGATGGCGCAGCCACCAGGACGGGTCGGTATTGGGCATGTTGTCGTTGCCGTCGACCAATCCCGCGACGCCGTCGATGAGTTCGCGGATGATGTCGGCGTGCCCGGCGTGCCGGTGGGTTTCGGCGATCACATGCACCAGGATCCCGTGCAACGTGACTGCCTGGTGCTCCTCGCTCCACCACGGAACCAAGCCCTGTGCGGTCAGATCCAGGGCCTCGATCGTGGCGTCCGAATGCGCCCAGGACCGACGGTAGAACGCGATGATTTCCCCACGCGACTGCTCCGCGGTGGCCCACATGTCGGCCGTCGGATCAGCATCGAAATCGTGCTGGGAGAGGGGTTCGTCGTAGGGACGAGCGAACGTGTCGCCGAAGTAGCCGAACTCGACCCCGCCCAGATGCTTGACCAAACCGAGCAGGTTCGTGCCGGTAGGAGTCATCGGACGACGAATATCGTACTCGGACAAGCCATCCAGCTTCCACAGCACGGCTTCGCGGGCTGAGCGCAGGTATCGATGCAAATCCGCTTTAGGGTCGGAGACAGTCACGCAGAACACCCTGCCAGCCATCCTGAATTTCGCGATCGATTTCGTTCGTAGTCAATGGAATTCCTTCGGCGGTGACGGTTGGCTGTCCAACCCGGCGCGAGCGGCGACTCCGCGCGCATCGGCAGAAAAGTGCTTCGGGAAGTGCTGACAGCCAACCGGTTTGGACATCCGACCGACGCGCGGGTCGCGGCAGAATAGGACGTTGTCTATGTACTCGCTCGGCACGCATAAGATCGTCGGCAGCCTTTGAAATACAGGTCGTTCATGCGGCGGAGCGATACCGGTTCAGAATGAGGGCTTCCGTTGCCCGGCTGGCAAACTCGACACCATGGGAATGTTCATACCGACCGACGTGCCATGGGACCGACCCACGGTCGCGACGATCCCGATTCCGCCGTTCGCCACATGGGACGACCACCGCGATTTCCTTCGTATGCTTCAGCCCTGAGGCCGGCGCGACGCTCGACAAGGACGGTTTCGTCGTACCACAGCCCGGCAGCGTCCCCAACCCGGGCGCTCACCTCCGGCCAGAGCAGAACTCGCAGCCCAGCCCCGACACCCAACCCGTTCCCATACCGCAGCCCGATACCCAAGCCGCCCCGGTACCGCAACCCCGTCCTGACACAGAATCGGTCCCCGTGCCGCAGCCGAACGACACGGTTCCCGTCGTTGCTCCAGTGCCCGCACCGGTTTCGCCAGCGGCTCAGCCCATCACTAGCTCTTCGGCATTGCTCAACGCGCTCACCGGAACCGGGCCCGCCCCTGCGGACATACAAGCCGGTACCCAAGCACTGCAACAGGCAGCCCGCACCACCCCCGACCCGAACGCGGCATTGCTGAGCGCATTGACCCAGGTCCAAGTCGACGCCACCACCGCAGCCGCGATCCCGCCTGTGCCACAAGGGGTTACACCTCCCGCCGCAGCGGGCTCCAACACTCGAGGCGGATCGAGTTCGGCGGTGTTGCTCAACTCCCTCCTCGGACTCGGACCGGCCCCCGCCGACATCCAGGCCGGGAGCCAAGCCATACAGCAGGCGGGTCAGAATTCCTCGGACCCGACCGCGGCGGTGGTGGGCGTGCTGACCAATACCCAGATCCAGCAACACACCACCAGCACAGCAGACACAGCCACCACGGTCACCTCGATCACCGGACCCGACGGGCACACCCGGATCAGCATTATGCAGCGTCCGGTCCTGGCACCGTCGTCGTCACTGCGGACACAAGACCCCGTCGATCCCAAAGCGCAAGCCACCCGCGACTGGGTGAGCGAAATGTGGCAGCTCGGCCTGCGCGCGAGCCGGTTCCAGAACAACCTGACCGGCGGTGGCGGCTGGTCCGAATTCACCCACAGCTGGAGCACACTTGCCCGCGGAGTGACCAGCTTGGGCCAAACCTGGTCGAGCCCGAACCCGCAACCCCGCGCCGACGCACTCACCGCCATGATCCGCTTGGACGATCTCAAAGAACACGGACCCGAGTACTGGCAAACCAAACTCAGCCTCGACCTCGGCGCCGGAGTCGCACTCGACGGTCCCACCGCCGCGCTCCTACGCGGCGGCAGCGCGGCTGCAAACGCAACAGAAAAAGCCGCCATCCAGGCTGGAAAGGACGTCGGTCAAGCGGTCGACCATCCCACGGCAGTCATCAAGTCCGAGGCGCCCACAGCTTCGATCGACGACAACCTGCCCGCACCCGATCGATCAGTCCTACCCACGTTCGAACTCGAAGGTCCACCGATCCCAGGATCAGGTACGCCGCATCCAGGTTTCGATCAGCCCTTCGATCCCAACACCCTCCCGAAATTCGACGACCTGAAGCTCTCACCCTCCCAGGTTGGTGACGGCGGAAACTACCCGAGCGTTAGTGCGCTCCGGGAAGCCGACCCGATACCACAGACCGGATCGAACGAGCTATCGTCCTGGGAGCAGCCAAATAATCCTCCGCGACCAATTGACCGGGGCGGAAGCTGGGATCAAAAGGTCAGAGACGGGTTGAAAGGCACCGCCGTCAAAGCCGATGATATCGAGACGGTCCTTGACGTCCTGGCCGTCCATCCAGCAGGCCAGGAGATTGCGGAGGCTATTGCATCCAACAGATTCAGGGAAATCGCCAATTTCTCACAGGTCATAGCAAGCATTAGAAAGAACGCCGACGCGTTTATAGCGGGTACTGCAAAGCCTGGAGAGGTGATGATTCCGGGTGCATTGGAACAGATCCGGCTAGCAGACCGTCTATTGGACAAAGGTTTCAAAGATCTCAGCTTCGAGATCAAAAAAGACTACGAAATCAAACCGGGAATTTTCACCGAGGAGCACACCGACTTGGATGTCATGGCTAGAGACTTCGCGGGAAACGTACACGGATGGCAGTTCAAAGTGGCCGAGTCAACTAGCCCAAAGAACGTCGTCGGCAAGATATTCAAGGGGCAACGTCAGCTGATAGAGTCCTACGCCGACTATCAGACGTTCGTAGTGGACGCGCCGGTATCGCTCCAAGATCTGGCGCCACACCTGGAGCGGCTCGAGAGAAATTTCCGAGATAATCATGTGCAAGTTATCATTCGCACACCCGACGGGATAGTATTCATACCGTCGAATGGAAAATTCATGCCAGAAGGAGAATTGTGATTACGGATATACCTGTCGCTCGTTGGACTTGGGGACGCGATCACGAAAGTATCGATACTGTCAGTCTGTGCATCCAGGACCTGGTGAAAGCATGTTTCGTACTTCTTGCTCATCGTCTAATGCCGGAAAGGGTCACAATTCTGATAAAGGTATCCGAAGCAGGAAAGCCAAGGAACTCTCTCTTCCGGGAAAAGTTCGTCGTAGATCTATCCGCACCTTTGGAGAAAGTTACGTCGCAACTCGCAGATAGAGTTAGCATAGGTCGGGCGGCTGGAGAAATTGGATCGGTAATGACGTCGGTCGAGTATGATCAGATCAATGAATATAGCCAAGCACCCATTCGCGACAATCCGCTACAGTTGACAACGGACGCCTATAGAGATTATATCACGACAAGTGTTGTGGCATTCTCGGATTCCTGGATGCAATATGATCTGATGGGTCGCGCCCAGCCTGACCTCTACTCGGTCAACCGGCCGCGTTTGGCTGCCGTGTTGAACGCCATCTCGGAGGTGCTGAATTCGGAGACCGACCCCGGCGACCCCACCCACTTCGGTATTCCGACCGATAGCGGAATTGAGAATTATTTCAATTCGGATGGCAATCCATCTAATGTATGGGAGCAGTACAAATCATGACGGTCTCATATTAGCGAGACACTCGGTTTCCGAAAAGGCCGCAGGTTTACCGTCGGCGCGACCGCATATCTCAAATGCGAATGCCGATGAAAGTGCGCACAAGAACGACACTCCAACACCTGCCTCAAAATGGTGATATGTCACTGTCAACTGTCTATGGCAAAGTCTCAGGACTTTGCCATAGACAGGCTGTCAACTCTTCGAACTGGCCTAATCCTCGGTCTGTGGCGGCGAATCACCAGCGTACGCTCAGGCGCTGGTCCCTGCCTTGAGCAGATGGTGCGGGAGATCGATGCCAAGCCGGGCCTTCGAGGGTGGCGTGGTCGATCGCTGGGCCGAGCGGCCGGTGACGAGGTTCGAGCGCAAGGGGACTGCCGCCGGCCGCGGCATCGCCGACCGGGCGCAGCGCGGATCGGGTAGGTCAGCTGCCCCCGGCGATGTTGACCAGCCACGAGGTCCCGAACCGGTCGACGCACATCCCGAACTCGTCGCCCCAGGGCTGGGTGACCAGCTCGACCGTCACGGTCCCTCCGTCCGACAGCGCCTGCCAGTAGCCGCGCAGCTCCTCGGTGTCGTCCCCGCCGAGGCTGATCGCGAGGTTGTTCCCGGGCCGCAACGTCTCGCCGGGCAGCATGTCGGCGGCCATCAGCGTGAGGCCGGACGCTGTTTCCAGCCGGCCGTGCATGACCTGGTCGCCGATGCCGTGGTCGTCGGTGCCGAAGTCGCCGAAGTGGTTGATCGTGAGATCGCCGCCGAACACGTCCTGGTAGAACGCGAGGGCGGCCGAGGCCTCACCCGCGAAGCTGAGGTAGGGGTTCAGTCGAGTGGTCATGGACCGACGATAGGGGCTCATCCCACTCCGGCGCGTTCCGTCGAACCCGCCCTGCCGAAACGCGCGGGTCGCGGCATGAGCGGATATCGGTGTCGGGCAAATTCTGTAGACTCCCTTCGGATTGCTCGATTGCCACGTCCGAGATCGAGCGGGTCACATAGCTAG
>NZ_JBFAXC010000028.1:0-17590 GCF_040680615.1 Nocardia sp. NPDC052001
GAACTCTTTCGGATACGGCTTGGGCACTGTGACATCCTCTCAAGCCTGCCGCTCGGCAAGCTATCTCGGTTGTCACCTACTCCTGCAGCAGCCCCCACTGGCGTTGACCGGGCTGTCCACACTGGCCGACACCGGCGAGCTGGCCGACGTCTTGGCCGTCACCGAGCACATCGACTGGGCAGCCGCGCATGTACTCACGGTGGCCCGACATCTGGATTGGGAGATCGTCACACACGATCAAGCGCGGTGGGCCGCGATACGTGACGTACTGCCATGGCCGTTGGAGTTGGTTGTCTTGTCCGACGAATAACGTCGGGGTGCCGTCCTTCTGAATTGTCCGAGAGCCCGGGCACTCAGGCGCGGAAATCGATGTTCGATGCCCGGCGGTACCAACGTTCGGCTTCAACGCGCTGCCCCTGACGCTCGAGCAGCGACGCCAACGCAACCATGGCCTCGCCGCTTGTGGGCTCGATCGCATTGCGAAACCACATTTCGGCTTCGACCGTCTCGTCTTTGCTCTCGAGCAGCATGCCCAGCAGCAGCATCGCCAGATAATCACCGGATTGCGCGGCCTGGCGAAAGTCTGTCTCGGGTATCCGGTTGCGGTCGAGTTCATTTCTGAGCCGTGACAGGCGCGTGGTCAGCTCGCCTGCAGGGCGACTACGAGCGAGCAATGTTGCTGGGTGCCAGTTCGATTCGAGATAGACCCTATGCGGGTCGCCAGCCTCGGACTGGCGGATCGTACGCGAGAACGAGGCCCACTGGGACTTGGTAAGGCCTGCCAGCATGGTCCAGGTGGTCCACAACAGGTTCGCGGCCTTGAGGCGGGCATTGGGGCGACCGAATGTAGTGCCGGTGGCGAAATCGACTGTCACTGGCCGGGACTCGACCAGCGCGACGGCGCGATCGACCACCGTGCCCTCACCCAGGTTTTGGGCGAACGAGGCCGTCATATCGTCACCGATGATATCGTTGCCGTCCTTGGACCCGAACGACAACGTCCGGCTGCCATTGGCCAAATCCACCCGTGTGATCGAAATATCCGCGCGCACTGCGACATCGGTGAACCCTTGCGGGGTAGGGCGGCGATCATCGCTGCTGTCGTAGGCGGGGAAGTCCTCACTTCGCTGACCGAACCACGACCGTCGACCGAACGCGGCCAGCGACAACTGCCCGTGCTGTACATGCCAGGTCAGTGTGTCCGGAATATTCTCCGATCCTGCCGAATCGAGAATCCGGCAGGTGCGGGCGGTGAGATTGTCCAGAGCGGATTCCATAATCGATTGGAGTGCCAACTGGTCGTCGCCGAGGATGTTCATCCCCTCGAATGAGTCGAGGGTGATCTGGTGCCCGATCGTTCGCCAGAACGCGTGCAGCTCTGGCGAGACCGCGCGCAGCAGTGCCCGCAACCTGTCCGGACTCAGGGGAGCACTCCACGGCGTCGTCGTCCAATCCTGGCGGGGCCTAGGAAACTGGCTCAACGGCGCGCCCGAGGCGATCCACATCGTCTCGAGAACCGATGTCAACTCGACGGCCGTGCTGGGTGCTAAGACGCTTTCGAGGGTCGCCAGCGCCGACCCGGTGGACTCGGGGTCGGCGAGAATGGCACCAGCGAAGCCGCGGCTGATCGTTTGGGCTGCGGCGGTGGCCTGCGCCGATTCGAGCAGCCCTCGTCCGCCCCTGAGCACCGACGACGGCAGCAACCGCGCGCCCGGGGCGGTCGAATGCTCGGCAAGTCGCTCGAAGGACCCGATCTCGGTCACCAGCGATTGCGCCGAACGCGCTGTTGCGGACAGATGTTCGAGACTGATGTCGTTGTGCTGGGGTAACAGCGCCGACAGGTGCACGAACACCGGGCGGGTCGACCCACGCTCTTTGATATCGATGTCGATTTGACCGGGGTCCTGAGTCGGCCTCAGATACACACGGCGAAGGGAGTTGGTACCGCGAGAAGGCCATTCGACGACCAGGTCCGGGATGTAGGTGTGGTTGAAGTACTCCGTGCGCATCACACGGGCGCTGGGATCGGCCGCGAGCAACGCGTCGCTGACGATATCCTTCACCCGCTCGATGGAGGCAGCACCATCGGCGATGCGGAGGGCCTCATTCAATTCCGATTCGGTATACGAGGTCATTTCTTCGCCTCCGCCAAAACCTCGTGCATGGCGATGACCGACAGATACTCATCACTCATGGACAGATGATCGATCTGTTTCTCCGACAGCACCAGCAGCCAAATACGATCGGCTACTTCCTTCACGATCCCTGAATCCAGGATCGCGCCATCGGCTTGTTCCTTGCTCGTGAAATTGAACTGCCAGCACTCCCTGACACAATGTTTCACTTTGTCGCAGCTGTCGAGTTTGGACCACTCTGTCGCATTGAACGGCGCCCAGGTGATCCACATGAAGTGATCACACCGCTCAGGACGCTCAGAATAGGCTCGATAGCATTTGGCGATGAACTCGCGATACAGGACCGGCTGGTCGCTGGCGTCCTTGTAGTTCTTCACCTCGGCGAGGAACTCCTGCTTGTCGAACTCGCCTCCGTGAAGCACTCCCCCGAGATCGAAAGAGAACGAACCATTCGGTTTTCTAAAGGTCAATTTTCGCACCGCAGCCGGATCGGGCTGCACCCAAGGCACTTTCGCCCGGGTGGTCCTCTCGAGCCATCTTTTCGCTCGCGACGTTCCATCAGTCCCTTTGGCATGCGCAATCTCCCCGGACATGGGCACGAAGCGTACGGCATGGTCGCCCTTCGCGCGCATCCAAGCATTACCGGCTGAGCCCCGCTATCTCTGCAACTGGATCCGAATGGTGAGCGTCCGTTACCGATGAAGGTGGCGGCAAGAGTTCGTGGCTCTAATCAGTATTTGCACACCGAACCATAGGATGGCTGATGGTTGCGACCCGTTGAAAGTCGAGACGAGTATCGTGATCACTGATGAACCGAGCCAGCCTCGAGGGGTAAGCACAATCGGTCGTCACGGCGAACAGACTTGGTGTGTTGGTTGTCTCGGACTCCTATCATCTACATCGCCGGTATACCACCACCGTAGAGGGTGTCATCATGCATTCGGCAGCCCTCATGCGGTGCGGGTGAAGCCTTAAACGAATTATTGTCGCCTTCGCATATCAGTAACGCGAGAAGAGCAGGACATCTCGAAGTACGCGACGCCGCTTCGACGGGCTGATGGGTGCATCCGCCTTCGACTTTCCGGACGTCAACCCGTCCCGCCACTCGGTCGCCGGGTATTCCCAGCCGTGGAATTCACGATCATCCGAACTACAGTTCGAACGCCCGAATCCGATGAGGTCGCCGATGAGCCGAACCACCCCACCCCGAGCAGTCGATGTCGCGGCCGCGTGTCCCGCGATGACGCCATACGCGCGTGCCGCGACCCGGCTGCATCCGCGCGGCGGCAAGCCGTCGGTATACGACAGTTCGATCGGCGGGCCGCTGCTGTGGCCGGGCGATGAACCCTGGCCGCACTGTCACGGGCCGCACGATTGGGATCTGTTGACCGACGAGTGGAACCCGGACGCGCTCGACCCGTCACAGTCGCTCGCGGACGCCAAGCTGACGCGCTACGACCCCGAACCATGGCGCGACATCGGTGATGTGTCGAACGCGATGTTGCCTGTGGCGCAACTGTTTACGCGTGATTTCCCCGGGTTGCGTCCGCCGCCGGGCAAGGATCTGCTGCAGATACTTTGGTGCCCGGTGGACCATGACGACGTCATGCCCAAGACCACGCTGGTCTGGCGAACCGCCGCCGACGTCACCGATATCCTGCGGGCCGCGCCGGTGCCGGCCGCGGCGGAATACGGCTACGACTACATACCTTTTCCGTGCAAAGTCAACCCCGAACCCATCGTCGAATACCCCACTGATTTCGACGAACTCGGCGAAGAGTCGCTCGAACAAATGCGACAGTGGGCGAGCCGAGAGCATATCGGAATCGATCCGGATGACGTCAAGAGCTGGTTCGTCAGCAACGTATGCGTCTCGCCCGGATGGAAGGTTGGCGGCCATATCCGTTGGGGTACAACAGATCCCTATCCCCAGCCCTGCCCCACCTGCGGTACCGGAACCGAATCGCTGCTCACCGTCGCGTCGAGCGAATGGGACGCCGCGACCCACAGCTGGATACCCTACGAAGACCAAGCCCTGGCAGGCGATTACAGCACGACCGTAGGTCCCGGTGTCACCATTGCTCGCGGTTACAACATGATCCTGCGCATCTGCCCGGCCTCACCCGATCACCCCCACATTCAGCTGATGCAGTAGCGCCCACCACCGAATCGCGACCGGCGTGGTCATGCCGGAGATCCGCGCCCGGTCAAGGGCTGGGAGGCAGATGTGACGACCTGCTGCTTGAGCAGCAGACGGCGGGAGACGTAGTAGGCGGGCACCACGACGTAGGCGGTCGGCTCGTCCGGATCGCACACGCCCCAGGGCTCCTGGGTCTCCGCATCGAGTGGGCCGCCGGGTTCGCAGGTGAAGTCCCATCGGTGCTCGTGCCCCAGATCCGCTGCCGCCTGCCGTATTTCGGCTGCCCGTTGCAGAACGTCATATTCGAGTTGCGCGGTGTCCCCCGAATCGGAGTGGAAGATGTCCTCGAGGGCGGTGCGATCGATCTCCGAATGGCGGAAAAGTGCTGCCGCACAGCGACTTATCACTTCGGAGCGATCGTTGGATGACGCGCCGGACGGCAGGATCCGCTGTACTGCGCGGCGCAGGTCCTGCTCGACGAATGAGCGCAGCTGATGTGAGATCTTGTAGTGACCCAGGTGGCCCGCCGTGGTGGTGTCGGGTTGTTCATACCGGTGCTGGTTGGCCAGAACGGAAGTGAACCTGGCATTCAGATCGGCGAATTCGCCTGCAAGCTGGGCGATTTCGGCGGACATTGCCGGCAGTAGGGACTGTTGCAGTTGCAGGCAGTACTCGGTTACTCGTCGAACACGGTCGTCGACCCTGTCCAGCCGCGCGGCGTCGAATCTCGATCCGGCGCGATGGCGCTCGTTCATGCGTTCCGCCTCATCATGGTTCTCTTCGTTGCCGCAGCGCCCGTACGCTCGAGATCCGTCGAGTGATCGGTGACGAAATCGACGGTGACACTGACGTCCTGATCGGATCGCAGATCCCTGGCCCGCACCGAGATCTCGGTACCGCCAAAGGTCATGATCACCTCCGAGGTTCGCTCGGAGGTCGGAAGTGACAGGGAGGCCGAGGCATCGACGGTCATTTCACCTACCTCGTTACACCCGCTCTCGGTGACATAGCGCGGTTCCAGGTCCACCGAGGTGAAAATCCGGAGACCGATCGTGGCTTGCCCGTCGTCGAATGGCAGATAGGTGCGTCTGACCTCGTGGCCCAAGTCGATAATCTCGCCCGCCTGGACAAAGGCATCAAACCTATTGGTGCACGACGGCCAATCCCGGTAGTTATGCCTCCGATAGTCCTCGGGATCGCGCCCTTCCTCGAACTTCAGCGCTGTGGCGATTCCGTACGTGAACCGCGAACGGCGGCCCACGATCGCGGTCGACGGCGCCAGCGCATAGTGCACCGCTCCGATCAATACCGCCCACGCCGGCTTCGACGGGATGACGAGCATCGACCGGGAACCGATGCGTTGCCGCAAGCGGTTCTGCAGGTGTCGCGATTGCGCGAACCCGCCGACCAGCAGAATCCGGCCCACACCCGCGTCTCCGATACGGGCGAGTTGATCGTCGACCAGATCGAGAATCGGCTCCACGGTTCGATCGAAAAGACTGATCGCTTCCTCCGAATCGAGGATGATCTCATCGTCGATCCCGTTCTGCGCGCGGGCCAGTTTCTCCCGCGCGTCCGCGTCGAGGTTCCGATAGAGGCGATTGTTCAACGGTACGACCAGGTCGTGCCCCGCCGCCGGATCGAAGCCGAGTTTCGCTCGCTCCCAGGCATCGAGCAGGTCGGCGAACGCACCACGATCGGCGTTGTAGGCCGCGTCGAGCGAACTGCGACCGACTCTGCGAACCATGGCCTGGCTGATGAAGTCCTGATCCAGATACGTCGACCCGTGGCCGCCACCGGAGGTGTAGCCGATCTCGGTCAAACCCGCATCGGTGACTTCGTATGCGGTGATATCGACGGTGCCACCGCCGGCGTCGACGACCATGAAGCGATCGCCCGTGGCGTCCGCGCCGGACAATCCGGCATCGTGACGGCAGTACAGCGCCGCCACCTCGGGCTCGATCGCCAGCAGCAGTCGATCCCCGGGTATACCGGCACGCTCCGCGCACTGCCGCATGAGCTGACATTCCCGATCCCGCCAGATCGCGGGAACCGTTAGGCACCACAGGATTTCACTCTCGATGACACCGCTGCGCGCCACGATGTCCTGCACCGCGAACCGGAAGAAGAGCTGCAGATAGGCCGTGACCAAATACGTACTCATATCGGTGCGGCGCGCCACTGAGGTGCCGGGAAGATTCGGATCCGGGTCCTGCAGCAAATCCATCTTGAACTGGTCTACATACTCGAAAAC
Source organism: Nocardia sp. NPDC052001 (assembly GCF_040680615.1). Classification (NCBI taxonomy): domain Bacteria; kingdom Bacillati; phylum Actinomycetota; class Actinomycetes; order Mycobacteriales; family Nocardiaceae; genus Nocardia; species Nocardia sp. NPDC052001. Next base: position 6,530 of record NZ_JBFAXC010000028.1, read on the forward strand.
CTCGGTGCGAGAGTCCGTGTGGAATCGCCGCCGCGCCTGATGTCCCCACTCCACCGGTGTGCCATCGGGCCCTAACAGCAGGGCGGTCCGATTCTTGATATAGCTGCTGGGCTGGCCCGCCCATTCATCGAAGAAATGAATACCGCGCTGGCGCGGCTCTCGATCCAGTTCGGACGTGAACGCCCACGCGTACCCCGTCCCATGTGTGCCGAAGTCGATCGCCGCGACGATCCGATGACTCATCATCATCCCCCTGTCTTTCAGTGCTGCGAGTATTGCGACGCCGGTCAGCTCTGCTGCTCGGCGAGGTCGAGGTGTAGTGCGGCGAGTTCGAGTAGGTCGCAGCTGCGGCGGCTGGTTCCGGCGATGTTCGTTATGCCTTGGGCGCTCCACAGCGGCGGGTATACCGACAGGCCCTGATCGGGCGGTAGGTGTTTCACCTCGTCGGCCCATCCGGGCCAGCGCACATTGGCGTAGAACCTGTTGAGGCCGCCGTCGAGGGCCCAGTTGACGAAGGTGGTGTGGCCGCCGCCTATCGGTATCCAGGCGAGGGTGTCGGAGCCGAGAAAGCATATGCCGCCGGGCTTTCCGGGTAGCGCGCCACCGTTGATGGCGAATAGGCCGCCCAGCACGTCGACGGCGATGATCAGGGCTCCGTGGTCGTCGCCGGGGTTGCTGATTCGGTTCATGGTCGCCACGTCGGGAAGGCCCGCGTGTCCGCCGCCGAGGATCCGCAGCCAGCCGTGGTCGACGAGGAGTCCACCGGTGTTCAACACCAGTGTGCCGAGCACTGATCGCGCGGTGACCTGCAGGCGGAACAGGGATTGCCGCGCTCGGTCGGCATCGACGGGCAGCACTTGGACGGTCACCGGACCGGTCGTGAGCTTCTTCGCGATTATCGGCCATGCGGGGTCATCGGTGTCGGTCAGCTCGTGGATGGATCGAACTGTCATGGCGTGAACCCTTTCTGCTGAATCGTTTGTCGCAGGCGAGCTTTGCGGCGGTGAGATCAGCGCCGCGTCGGTGCGCCCAGAGCGGCGCCGGCGCGTGATATCGCCGCCGTACCGAGGCTCACCGCGCCGACTGTGAGCGCGAAGATCGCCGCGTAGCCCCAGTGCGCGGCGAACAATGAACGAACGGCGCCGGTGGCGAGCAATGCGGTAACCGTGATGAGGGCTCGGGTATTGCGCAACTGCCAATGGGCCCGGCGGCGGACGAGTAGATATGTCACCCACAGCGTCCACAACGCGGGTATCAGCGGCGCCACCATCAGCAGCAGCACTATCGGGTGGAAGTGACCGTCCTGCAGAGAAATAGCGCCGATCACGGCGACCGGGGTCAAGAAGAGCACGGCCAATGCGGCCGCTGCGAACGTACCGCGCCGGATGGCGGCCTCGTTCGCGTCGATCGAATTCGTCATGGCGGCGACGCTAGGTCGCCAGATCCCTCCGGAGCAGTCGGTCATGCTGCCGTACAACGCATTTCGGCAGGTCAAGGCCGCCGACCGGAATTCCTGACCGGAACTCGGCAGCCGAGCGGCGAGGTATCCCACCGGCATGAACCAAGCCGCGTCCTCGCATCGTGCACCGTAATCTGTTGCGGGAGAGAGATGCTGGAACATGGAGGGCTTGTGGTCGAGCTGGGTGGGGAGCGGTCGACGCGCACGCCGCGTGAGGAATTCGTCCGCAGGCTGGCGGCATTGTGGGAGCTGGCGGGTGATCCGACCCTCGACCGGGTGACACGGGCGGCGAATCAGCGCACCAAAGCCGCGCGGGGCTCCTCGACGCGGGGAACCGTGCGAATGCAGCGCATCAGCGCGTGGCGGCGCGGCGATAATGTTCCGGCGCAATTCGATTCGCTACGACCGGTGCTGCTGACCCTGATGGACGCGGTGCCGCCGGGCGCGGAGCCGGAACTGACCGACCTGCGCGCCTGGCGACGCCTCTGGGTCGAATGTGATTCCTGGACGCCGGAATTGGCGGAAGGCTGCCCCTACGCGGGATTGCAGCCCTACCGCAGTGCAGACGCGGAGTGGTTCTTCGGGCGGGAACAGGTCACCGGCGAGTTGGTCGAATTGGTCACCGGCACCGCGGCGGCGGGCGGCGGAATCGTGGTCGTAGTCGGTGCGTCCGGAGCCGGAAAATCCTCGCTGCTGGCGGCGGGACTGGTTCCTGCTCTCGGGACCGACTGGACCGTCGTCAGCGGAACACCGTGGCGGATAGAGGAATCGGACGCGAACCTCGAAGGCCGTCGCGTCGTGGCCATCGTCGATCAGTTCGAGGAAGTGTTCACCACCGCGCTCGACGAGCCCGCGCGCACGGACCTGCTGGGACGATTGCGCGGCCGCGGCGATGCCGGTGAGACGGTTGTCCTCGGGGTACGCGCGGACTTCTTCGCCCGCTGCCTCGAAACACCAGAGCTCGTGGAAGCCTGTGTGCGGCGCGCTTTCGTACTCGCGCCGATGCGCGGCGACGAAATCCGCACCGCGATCATCGAGCCGGCGCGCCGGGCCGGACTCCGGCTCGAACCCGGTCTCGCGGAACTGATCATGGTCGAGTTGGTGGGGCTCAGCGGCACCGCCGGATCAGAGGGCGCTGGCACCCTGCCGCTGCTCTCACACGTCATGGAGGCGGTCTGGCAACGTCGTGCCAAGAACCAGCTCACGATCGCCGGATACCGCAGCGCCGGCGGCGTCGCCGGTTCGGTGGCGCACACCGCCGACGCGGCGTGGGCGAAGCTGAACGCGGATGAGCAGGTGGCCGCCAAGGACCTGCTGCTGCGCATGGTCACCATCGGCGATGGCACACGGGATACTCGTCGCCGGGTTCCGCGTGACCAACTGTTCACCGGCGTAAGCCATTCCGAGGATGCCGCCGCGGCCCTGGAGACGCTCACCCAGGCGCGGCTGGTCACCGTCGACGGTGACACCGCGTATCTCGCGCATGAGGTGGTGCTCGATGCCTGGCCCCGACTGCGGGAATGGCTCGACGCCGACCGGGAAGGCCATCTGATCCGTCAGCGGACCGCCGCCGATGCCGCGGAATGGGAGACCTCGGAGCGTCCCAGCGCGCTGCTGTATCGCGGGTCGCGCCTGGATCAAGCTCGGCGGCATTGGCGCCGGCCCCCGCTGACGGGGGACGACTCCCCCGCCGTAGCGGAAACCGCTGCGCACGAGTCGGATAGAGCCGCATCGCCGCGGCGATGGCACCGGTTGATCGCGGACCGCGACCGCGAGATCACGCCGGGAACCCACGCCTTTCTCGTATCGGCGATCCGGGCACGGCGCAGGATGTTCGGGACGCAGGCACTGGTGGCGTTCGGAGTTGTGGTGCTACTGGCGGCGGCATTGGTCGGCTTCGTGAATACCCGCGTGGCGGCCGATCAGCGTGATGAAGCGTTCTTCAATTCCGTGGTGAGCGAGGCGGATCGGTTGCAGGGCAGCGATCCGACATTGTCAGCAGAGCTGACCGCGCTGGCCTATCGGATGCGCCCTGGCGACGCCGGGGTCGGATCACGGCTGATCGCGAGCCAAACCCTGCCTGTCGCTTCGAGTTTCGTCGATCATCCAGGCAAAGTGGCCGCGATGGCGTTCGTCGGCAGTGACCTGCTCGCGATAGCGGGTGACGATCACACCGTACGATTGCGGCCTGCGCGGGGCGGGAGCGGATCGCACGAACTGGGACCGCCGATCAGCGATCCGGCCGAGCGAATCATCACTCTGCTCTCCAGCGGTAACCTGTTGCTGTCAGCGGGCTCAGATCACATGGTCCGCATTAGGGATCTGTCGGATCCTTTGCACCCGAAGCTGATTCGCGCCATCGATACCGGTGATGCGATAGTCACGGCAACCCTCACGCGTGATGGTGGCCGACTGGCGGTGGTGCACGCCCACGATGTGACGCTCTGGAATATCGCCGATCCGGCCGCGCCGATGGCGCTTCCCGGGCGAGTAACGAGCGAGGACCAGGTGTACGGCGCGGTCTTCCTCGGCGACGACCGCGATCTCATGGTCGCGGTGAATCACATCCAGGGCGGATTCGGTTCGACCAAGACCGGACTGTTCGCGAAAATAGACCCCGTACAGGGTATTTCGCGCACGACACCGCTCATCCAAAGTGCGGGCGGGTTGGCCGCGACATCGCTGGGGACCGGACGGACCATGATGTTCGCCGATATTCAGGGCCGGATCGCACCCGGGGGACCCGTCAGCAGCGTGGTGCGTTTCGCGCGCCTGGACGACTCGGGAGCCATGACGCCCGAGGGGACGTCATTCACCGTGGCCGCCGCCAATGACCTGCTCGGTATGACGGCCAACAAGGATGGCACGGTCCTGGCGACCGTCACCGTCGAGGGCGTCACGCTGTGGAATCTCGCCGACCTGTCGCAGCCGACGGTGCTCGGAACCCCGTTGGCGGGCAACTCCGTTCGGTGTGCGAAGTCCGGGCGCGGGTGCTCGGCGGTGCCGACGGTATCGGGGTTCAGCCCGGACGGACGGCAGTACGTGGCAGGTCTGGACAATGGTGCGGTGCAACGCTGGTCGCTGCCGGGCGCGGTGCTCGCCGGACAGTCCGGCCAAATCGATTCGCTGTCCAATGGGCTCAGTGCCGACGGGCGGCGCATGGTCACTCTCGCGCCCGGTACCGATGCCCATATCTGGGATATCGAGAACCCGGGCGAGGTTCGTTTGCTCGGCACGATCGCGCGACCGGATTTCGCGCTGGCCGGTGTGTCGGCAGCGGCGGTGCCTGCTATGAGCCATGACGGGCACCACGTCGCGCTGCTGCTGCACGGCGTCTTCACCTTGGTCGACATCACCGATCCGGCGAAACCTGTTGAAGTGGCGCACTTTCCGGGTGCAGCCGGGGGCGCGTTCGCTGCCGATCGGCCGATTCTCGCGACCGTGGTGGCGCTTCCGTCGCCGGAGATGGTGTTCTGGGATATCTCGAATCCCGCCACACCGGTGCGATTGGGCGGGCCGGTGCTGATTCCGGTGTCGCAGACTCTCCTGACGGACGGATTACAGTTGGCCCAGACCCGTGATGGGCGCCAGGTGGTGTCGCTGACCGATAAGTTGCAGGTGTGGAATGTGTTCGCGCAGAGCGATTCCCGCACTCCACTGGGCAGCGTGGACGCGACTCGGGATATCGGCGCGGTGGGTGTGGCCGTGAGCCCGGACCATCGGATCGCCGCCGCCGGATGGAATTCAGGGACGGTCCGGCTCTGGTCGATCGCCGATCCCGCCAAGATCACGCCGGTGGGTGATCCGCTGCCGGTGAGCAGCATATCGGTGAGTTCGGTGGACTTCGGCGGCGATGGCACACTCATGGCCACCGGGGGCACCGATTCCACGGTGCGGCTGTGGGATACCAGCGACCCCGCGCATCCGAAAGCCTTGGGGCAGTCCATCATTGCGCCGGGTTCCACCGGGTGGCGGGTCGCGTTCCATCCCCGGGCGAACTTTCTCATCGGCGCCGGAGACAACGGGATGCTGCGGGTGTGGGATCTGAATGCCTCCCACGCCGTCGACCGAATCTGCGGGCTCACCCGGGACACCATCTCCGCGCAACTCGCCGCCGCGCTACCGGGGCACGATCTACCGGCGGTGTGCGCCTGAGCAGGCGCCCGCCGTCAACGGGGAACCGTCACTGGATCGGAACAGCTGTCCGGAAGATCTGTGAGGGAACAGGATTGCGGCATTCGGACGGGCCGGTAGCGGGCGGGCACGCCGCGTTCGCGCACCAGCGTCCGAAACGCGTCGGCAACCTCGGTGGGACGCCGGGTCAGTGTGGGATCGGTGCGGATATCCACCTGATAGATGCCCCATCGCGGGTTGTACCCGTCCCACTCGAACGAGTCGGTGAGGCTCCAGTAGTTGTATCCGATCACGTTGGCGCCGTCGGCTTTCGCGCGTTGCAGCCAGTAGACAGTGTCGCGCAAGTGGTCGGCGCGACCGTACCCATCGGGGCGGGCCGCACCGTCGAACGAGTACAGGCCGCTGTCCACGACGTAGAGCGGCTTGTCCGGATACCGTCGCGCGTAATAGGTCAGGGCATAGTAGATGGTCTCCGGCTGGACCGACCATGAGTCCGGGTTGCCCCAGGTCAGCGGATTCTTGGTCAGCAGATCGAGAGTCGGGGTATAGACGGTCTCGATGCCGATGTAGTCGATACGGTCCTCGATCTGCTCGGTGACCGCGGTGTTGGTGAGCCCTTCGACTACGTCGGAGAAATAGGCGATCGCCGCGGTGACCATCGCGTCCGGCTGCGTCCGATGGATGTGCTCGTAGATGGCGTTGTGTGCCTGGCCGATTCGACGATTCATTGCAGGGATCTGGGCGGTGTCCAGATCACCGTCACGCCATTCGTATTTGATGTAGTTGAACGGTTGGAAGAACGTGATCCAGAGCGGATTGCGGGATGCATAGCGCTCCACCACTTTCCGCGCGTTCGCGAGCCACAGGTCGACGATCTCGTCGGTCCGCCACCCGCCGCGGTCGGCGACCCAACCCGGATACACCCACTCGTCGAGCACGAGCATCGGTCGAATACCTTTGGCCGCCAGCCGATCCAGCACGCGGTCGTAGAAATCGAAGCCTGCTTCGGACCAGCCGTCGGGGGTCGGTTGCACCCGCGCCCACTCGATCGACGTCCGGAACACACCCGCGCCCAGTCCCGCGACCAGGTCGATATCGGAGCCATAGCGGTTATAGAAATCGGCCGAATCGGGATACCGCCGCAAATCCGGATTCCGTCTGCTCATATAGCGAGTCTGATTGCTGTCAGGCGTGTGCCCCTCGGCCTGGTAGCCGGACATGCCCACACCCCAGAGGAATTCCTCGCCGAGCGCGGGCACGCTGTCCAGCGCAGGCCGCGCCGCCGCCGTCCCACCTGCACCGACAGCCACCCCGGCCACTATGAGCCCCAACACTTTTCGTCGCGATATCGGTAGCACGCCGCCCCATTCCCGATGCGATCGACGCCATACAGCGTGATCTACAGTGACCATCTATCACAGTCACAGCGCGCGATTCAACCCTGGCACCGCAGGGAGAGATCAGGAAGGAAGCACCTGAAACCGAGTGCTGGCACAGTGTCCGAGCCCGCGTTGAACAATCAGTACGGAATGCTGCTCCAGTGGCCGCAACCGCTGCCGTCCGACCACCACCAGTCGCACGCCCACTGGTAGTCCCAAACCCAGACCCAGTGGGCACAGTTTCCGTTCGAGTAGACGTAATCACACACTTCGTGCCCGTCATGCATTGGTGCGACGGAGCGTGTGGCAACCCCGTCGCCGGCCTGCACTGCGTTCGCCACTGGTATGGCGGTGAGCCCGATGACGAAGGCGATGCTTGACGCAGCACCGATTCGGCGAAGGGCGGGGAACGTTGTTCTAGTGGACATTTCGTCCTCCTTCTCGTGGGACCGAGGGATACGGCCTTCACGAGAAAATGGTGATTCGCCCAAAAACAGCCCGCATGCTCGAAGCGCCTGAAGCACCACGAATGCCCAGTTCAGGGGCTTGTGCCGGCTTTCCGGAGCGGAAATCGGGATCGGTGCAGGGAGGCAATCCCACGCCGACGAGCAGGATCTTCAACTCGCAACCGGTCAGATCCGTTGTGCTTGACGGTATTCGATGAATCGCTCGAGCGGTTGGCCGGTTCCCGTGCGCCGGTGAGTCAGGACATCGCGCGCGTGGCTGTTGCTCACCAGCGACGGGCTTTGTCGGTCGCACCGGCTACCGTGTGTTCATGGCCGCCCCGCACCACGATCCATCGCATCAGTCGGTGCCCGCGGCAGAGCCCGAAGCTCTGCGCGCGGTGCTATCGCCACTGTTGCGTGAGGAATTCGACGGCGAGTGGGAGACGACGCTGGAAGAGGCCAAGACGTCCCACACCCTGGTCGGCATTCACGAGCTGCTGAACAAATGGCAGCACACCGCGGTGATGGAGATGCGCGACCCGGGTTCATATCAGCGCCTTCTGGACAAGGCCGCGCGAATCCTCGAGCAGGGCGGCATTCCCGAGGGCGGCAGCTTGGAAGACATGCTCGCCCACATCGAACGCCGACGCGGGACTCGCTGATTTCTTTTATCGCATAGTCCCGGACCCACAGACCTACGACCAGGTAGCGGCCCTGCCCGAACCTGCCCTCGACGACTACCTGGAAGTCCTCACCACCTTGCAGGTTGCGCCGTGGAACGGTCGTCCACAGCACAAGGACAATCCTGAGGGTGCCGTACGGCATTGGATATTCGCAGGATCCGGCCAGGTCATCTATCTGATAGACGAATCTCGCCGTGAGGTTCATGTACTACTTGTCCAATGGCTCGGCTGACCTCTGAAAGCCACGACGCCCCAAACCCTTTGCCTGCGATCGCTGGTATCTGGAACTGTGACATGTGCGGTTGTGAGCGCCAGACGCTGGTCTCGACCGTGGCGGCAAACACCTCACCTACGATGGCCGGGTGTTGGCTGCAGTTGTCTCGTTCACGGTCGCGTCGGTGGTGTTGGTCGTTTTGCCGGGACCTGACACCCTGGTTGTGGTCCGGAGCCTGGTTCGGGGTGGACGGGGCGCGGGTATACGCACATCGGTAGGTGTGCTGTGTGGGCTCATGGTGTGGGTGGGCGCGGCCGCTTTGGGGTTGGCTGCTCTGCTGCAGGCCAACCAGCTCGGATACGAGATTCTCAAGGTCGTCGGAGCCTGCTATCTGCTATGGCTGGGTGTTCAATCCCTGCGGGCACTACGGCGTCCGGCGGTTGTCGACTCCGATGCCCATTCGTCACCCGTGTCGCCCTTGGATCGGCTGGGCAGCTTCGGCGCCGGTCTGCTCACCGATCTGCTCAATCCGAAAATCGGCATCCTGTTCGTCAGCCTCCTGCCCGGATTCGTGCCCGATGGGTATTCGGTGGGGTGGACCACTGTGGGATTAGGCGGCATCTACGTTGCACTCACTGCCGTGTATTGCGCGGCACTGGTGATGGGAGCGAATGCGATCGGAGACTGGATGCGTTCGGACCGCATTCGCCGCCGCCTCGATGCCATCGCGGGGGTGGCCCTGGTCGGTTTCGGTATCCGTCTCGCTCTCGAGCCCTGAGCGATACGCGACTGGATGCCCGCCAGTCAGGCTGCGCGGGAACATGTTTGGGTCTCAGGCGACTGGCCGTTCGGCGGGGTCCAGCTCACCTTCGGGCGTGGTCGGCGAACTCGGCAAAGCTCCCTACCTGGTCCACGCCTGGATCGAGGGCCCGGGCGAGCCAGAGCTCGTACCAGTCCAGGAACATCAGCGGCTCGCGGGTGTCGGGGTGCAGCAGCGGCAGGGCGGCGGCGTGCTCATAGCTGTGCCACCACACCTGCCCCGCGGCCGGGCCGCGCAGGACCAGCAGGTTGTACATGCCGCATCCTTCGTCCGCGAGGAAAGTGGCGCCGCGGTGGATCATGTCGATGTTCTTCGACCACTGGGACTCGGAGTCCTCGTCGGCAGGCGGGCAGGGTCGCTCGGGGGTGAAGGCGAAGTCCGAGGCGTAGTCGATCGCGGCGTCCTCTGCCTCCTGCGCCAGCGGGAATAGCCCGAGCATCGGTCCGGCTCCGCCGTCGCTCACCGAGGTAATCCACGCGCGGTAGTCGGCGGGAAGTCCGACGCCCAGTCGATGCTCGAATGCCGCGAGTGCGGCGGGGTCCGCAGGAGCAGCGAACTCGTAACGGTGTACGGCTGCCCCGTGGATGCGGCATTTGTAGCCGGTGACCTCGCGATCACCGAGCGAGACGACGGTGGTCTTCAGATCGGCCGCTCGCAGTCGGCCGAGGTCGGTCAGGATCCCGGCGATCCGGTCCGCCTGCGCTTGCGCGTATTCCATGCCCACATCCTGACCGATGCGACAACTTGCTTGCGGGCTCGGATTCGACGAGAGCAAGCTGCAGCTTCCCAAGCTTGTTGCGTTGCTGGCCGCAGTGTGGCCATTGGTGGAGTTCGGGTCGATGTCGTCGACGGCGCCGCCGAAACAGCTTGGTGTGAGGCATCCAGGCCCGGCAGTCGTGACTGCCGGGCCTGGAGCATGTTTCCCATCCTGCTCTCGAAACACGTCTCAACATCCTGGAGTACGTCGTCTCGGTCGCGTCGCAGAGCTCACTCACCACGACAATCGTTCTCCGAACGATGCGCTACGTCCGAACGGAGAACGAACGGATTCACGAACACCTCGACCTGCCGAAATGCCCGCACGAACGCAGCGTGGCTCCCTGTTTGGCCGGCGATCGTTTTCTGAGCACCGGTAGGCGTGGGACGAGAAACGGCTACGGCGCGGCTGGCCCGCTGCACCAAAGCTCTAAGGTGCGCGGTCGTTCGGCTTGGTGTCGGTGTGGCCTCCTGCCGCGCTGGCTGCTCCCGTGCAGACGATGGTGCCCGAAGCCACGGTCACGAGAATGGCGGTGATGCACTTCGCGATCATGTGCCCCCCTTTGTTCCTAGGAGAACGCCCGAAACAACGGATACGTCGTTGCCCGGCACGTACTTGTTTTCCTTGACCGGCCCGGGGTGTCGGGCCGCCGGACCGAGTGAAGCCGAAAACACAGCCGTGGGGACGTGGATCAGGTCGATGAACCCCCTGAATGTGCTGCTCTCGGCCATGATTTGGGTTCTCCGGACCGGAGACTGAACAGCGGATGGGCATGCTCACGTGTACGCCGACCTCCAGCATCGCCGCCTCCAGCGCCGGCGACTACCGCAGCCCAGCCGTATGTTTTCCGTGACCGCGGTTCGCGCGGCCGCGGCGCGCAACTCGCGGTCGGCGGATCCATGCTCGGTCTCCCTAGTGATGCGTCCGCGCTCGATATCGCGGCCCCCCTCGATCGGGGGATGAGTTGGGAGCAGCTCGGAATCCCGACCGGTGCGACGACTTGCTTGCAGGCTCGGTGACCCAACACTGTTCTTGGCCATCGACTTATGTTGCAGTGCAAAGACATATGTCAGGGTGAGGTTCCCCCGCTTTCTCGGAGAGCTCTGACTGTGGTCCGATAGGGCCGGAAGGAGTCATTCGTGGCAGCACCGAAGAAGTACCCCGATGAA
>NZ_JBFAXC010000029.1:0-13636 GCF_040680615.1 Nocardia sp. NPDC052001
GCCTCAAGCGGTATCTCGCACGCGAGGTATTTCAAGCCCTCCGAACCGACTTCCGCACGTCGGCATCGGCAGCTTGACATCTATAGGAGCGTCCTTGGCGATCTCCTTCAACGCGGCCTTCTCCAGTTCTGCCTCGGCCAAAAGCCGTTTCAGGACGGAGTTTTCGCGTTCGAGATCCTTGAGCCGTTTGGCGTCGTCGGCCTTCAAACCGCCGAACTGGTTCCGCCATCGGTAGTAGGTGGCCTCGGTGATCTGCAGGGTGCGGCACACGTCGGCGACGTCTTTGCCTTCGCCCAGCAGCCGATCGGCCTCGGTCAGCTTGCGCACTACCTGCTCGGGGGTGTGCCTTTTCTTGGTCGTCATCGTGATCGAGCCTTCCCGCCCACAACGTGGGCACAAGACTCTCACAATCGCCGGACCGAACCTACGGGGTCAGGTCACCTTCACTGGTGGAGCGAGGAAGTTTTCTCACCCGAATTCCGGCGCTCGGGGTGGATAAAGATCGAGCAAGAGATCAAGCCCCAACCCCGCGACATCGGCGAGGAGGTCCGCGGGAAGCACACAGCCTCCTTGCCCGTTCTCGCTGCCGAAGCCCAGGGACAACGTCAGTTCGCAGTCAGTGGCCAGCCGCGCCAACTCCTCACGACACCCGTCAACCAGACCGATCAGTGCCCGGACATGGTCGGTGAGATCGCTGTCGTTGGCGAGTCCACTCTCGAGGGCCCACACACTGTTCTTCCGTCGGGCGCCCGTCGGATTACGGGGACTCATCAGGCTGCCACGCTCGAACTGCCTGTCCGGGGTGATCTCCAGGCGCGCCGAGATTTCGCTCGCGCTCACCGTTCGGCTCTTCAGCAGAATCGTGCCCGCTGTCCATTTCCGGTCCTCGGGCCACTCGGTCTGCACATCCTCTGACACGCCCACACCATCGCAGACCGGCCTGACCAACGCGACTCGATTTCGAAACCGAGGCAGGGAATCGGCAAGTGCGGGTTCGCGGTCGGCGGTTCCGAAGACCAACGAGCCGAGGGCGTCTCGGTTCGATCTGTGTCGATGAGCGCACCAATACGGTCGTGGTTGGTAGCGCACTGGCCAACATCGTGGTGAGGTAGGCCGGTGGTACACAAGAGTTCCGCTCACCCACCGATGAGGCAGGGCAACAGACGGTCGACGCGTCGAAGGTGATAGATCCGAACGATCTCACCGAGCGCGAGTTCATTGCTCTGTTCGCCAGGCGCAGCGGCATGTACATCGGTCGCCCGGATGTCCGCGGTGTCACCAGTTTCTTGGACGGCTACGACGCGGCCACCCGCCGCAGCGGCAGACCCCTGCTGGACGGTTTCCACGAGTGGCTGATCACCATTCACATAGGCCGCCAGAACAGCTTCGCATGGTGGGTACTGATCGAATTGATCGCGCTGCCGGATCATGACCACGCGGACGCGCTCACACCCGAGCAGGAATCATGTGTGCTCGAGGTCCTGTTCGACCTCCTCGACACGTTCCTGGCCGAGCGCGAGACTGCCGCGTAGATCCGCTGCAATGGACACGTCGAAAGACCAGCGGCTGCACGAGCTTTTCGAGCAAGACGCTTCGCTTCTGGAGATGCTGGAACACCTGTCGATGCGCGAGAACGTGCCCCTGACCGGAATGCGGTTCTTGTGGATCTTCCAGATGGAGTTGGGTATCTCGTTTGTCCAGTCGAGGAAGATACTCGACTGCTTCGACCCCGCGATGCGACCGAGAATCGATGCAGACGAGATCAATCAGCGTTGGTGCACAATCGTGCGTGGGCTCCCTGGTAGGTCGCCACATCGGTAGTCGAAATGGCCTCGTTCGACCGACATCGAACGCACTGTCTTGCCGCTTACACGGTTGTTCTGCGGCAGCTGCCGATTCTTGGCACACCTCTGCGGGCGACCGGGCCGGCGGCGGCTGTGTCGTCGGTGTCTGGGTGCCTCGCGCCCTGATCCGCCGTGCTGGCGGCTGTGGCCGTATCTTCATGGCGATGCCGTACCCGTCGAAGGATCCCGAACAATGAGCTGTGACACCCATGCCATGGTGGTGGTGCACCGCGCCTTCACCCGCGAATTCCGGCTGTTGGGCGAAATCGCCGCGGTGACACCGCGATCGGACCTCGACCAGATACGGCGCGTGGTCCGCCATGGCCGCGAGCTGCTCGAGGCGCTGCACCACCATCATGAGTCCGAAGACGAATTGGTATGGCCCCGATTGCGTTCCGCGGGCGTCGACTCCGCCGTGGTCGAAGCCATGGAGTCCCAGCACGCCGCCATCGCCGCAGGCATGGCCGCCCTCGACGCCGCCCTCACCGGATGGCAGTCCGATCCGGCCGCGGCAGACCAGGTCACCGAGGCGGCCGCTCGCCTGCACCCGGTCCTCACCGAGCACCTCATCGAAGAGGAGAACTCGGTGCTGCCCCTCGTGGCCCACATCCTCACCGAACCCCAATGGGCCGAACTGGGCAAACGCGGCATGACCTCGCTCCCCAAACACCGGGCCCTGGTCTTTCTCGGCCACATCTTGGAGGAAGCCGACCCCACCGAACGCGCCAACTTCCTCTGCGATATTCCCGCGCCGATTCGCATGCTGTACCGCTTCCTGGGCGCACCGGGCCATGCCCGCGAAACCCGCGCCCTGCGCCGCGATCTGCCACGCTCCGACACCGGAGATCAGCGATCGGCGACCGCGGATTCGACTCTCCCGAACACGCCCTCGCCCGGCGCGCTCGCCCCGGCGTGGGACGCGAAATCACCACCGGCGCAGTGATTCCCGAATCGGTAACCACCCGAATCCGCGACCGATTGCACTGCGGACCGGAGCAGCGTGGCCAGGTGGGAGTGCGCGCTGATGCCGATGACCGAGCACCACTGTGTTGGTCCTGACATCCGCTCAAACTATGGGCGGGCTGTCACCGCTGAGGCAGAACTGCGGGCCGGTGTGCGGTCCTTGCCTACCTCATGTGAGCCTGTGGCGAATTTGCGTGGTCCGGTCAAGCGACCGCCCTCTGAACGAGCTCCGGACTCGGCTTAGTAGTTCGACAGATTTGGAATGCGCTCAACGTAGGACGGTCAACTCGGGCTCTGTTGGTGGCTGTTCGAGGACCGTATCGCCGCGACCGCGCAAGAATTTGTCGAACATCGCCGCCACGTAGGTGCGCACCAGTGTCGTACCGCGTTCCGGGGCAATGGGTCCGGCGTACCTCGTCGCGGCGGTGCGGGCGGGGGACGGGATGAATAACGGCATGTCGGTGAAGTCGTAGTGGGCCGAATCTCGCAGGGTCACTTGCCGTTTCCAGCCTGTCGAGTGCTGCCAGTAGGCGTCGAGAGAGGGGTTGGCATCCCCGACTTGTTCGATCTGCTGACTGGTCATCACCAGCACCGGGCGGTCCTCTCCCTCGGTTACCGCGCGACCGAAGTCCTCATCCACACCGATCTGACCGTCCAAATCGACGGCGGCGATGATGCGATGGTCTTCGTGCATCGATTCGACGGCGGTATAGCCTCCGGAGGAGTGCCCGACCATCCCGATGTGGTTCATATCGAGAACCGTGCCCAGGCCCACGGGTAGCGCGCGGTGTTCGGCGTCGGGGTTGTCGCCGTGTGCCACTCGCGCAAGCGAATCCAGTACCAGGGTGGTGTCGAGCAGTCGGGCATCGATGAACTTCGTGCGGACTTCAGGGGTGATCCCTCCTGGCATCGCGGCTGCCTGAACCAACCGGCCGCCGGGAAACTCCACCGCCGGGGTCGTCTCGTAGGTGTGGTCGATGGTGACCACCACATAGCCGCGGCTGGCGAGATCCTCGGCCAGCCCGGTACCCATCAGGCGGGTGACTCCCGCGCCCGGCGAGTACAACACCACCGGGAAGCTCCCACCGGCGACTGCGTCCGCGTCGGTATAGGAGTTCGTGAACACTCCCGGCAGTTGGAACCCGAGTTGCCTGTCGACATCGGTCATCAGTTGTGTCGACAGGTATCGTGCCCGCGAACGCCGATCGACATCGGTAGCCGGGTAGAACACCGACACCATGAGTTCACGCGCTCGATCCGGCTGGAAAGGATCAGGCCGATTCTGGTCAACCAGATGCAGAGTCGTTGTCCCAACGGCGAATTGGCCGACGGGCCGAGGAAGAACCGTAAACCCGAACGGCGAAGCCGCCGAAACCGCGGAACCTGCCGTGATCAGTGCCGCCGTAACAACGGCAGCAGCAGCCAGCCTGATGATCAACGATCCCCCCCACAAAATGCCGAAATCACTGGAATTGCGGTGCCTTTGAACAATGTGCCGACAGTAGCAGCCCACCCCGAGGTCGGTGCTCGACCGATACTGCACGCACTCGCGGCGGGTGGCCCCACCTTGTCAGCGGGCCCGCGCCCCAACCTCCTAATGGTCTTTGGGTACATACACATCGGCATCCGCCGACATACGCCTGCAGCTGTCGACATGCCGCTGTCGCTGTATCGTCTTGTCCTGGTGCGGGATTCGCACTCGGTCGGGGGTCGATCACGAAGTTGATGCCGAAGGGGCTGTCGAAAGATGAGAATCGCCGCGAGGTTCATGACCGCGCTGATCAGCGCGGGCATGGTCGTAACGATGGCGGCGGGACCCGTTGCCGCCGCTCCGGACACCGGTTCCGGGTCGGCGGAGGTGCCCGCGGGCAATACGATCGAACCGCCCATCGATTGCACGCCGGACTCTGCGCACCCCCGTCCAGTCGTGGTGCTACCGGGCGGGGACGGAACCACTGCCGAGACCACGACTCAATGGAACACACTGTTGAGCACCGTGCGCGCAGCCGGGCACTGCGCGTTCCTGTTCCAGGGAGGAGTCATCAACGGCAGCCGCTGGACCGGCGATATACCCAGCGCCGCACAGCAAGTCGCAGACTTTGTGACCACGGTGCGTCAGACCACGGGCGCCGATCAGGTCGACATCATCGCGCATTCGGCCGGAACGATCGTTGCCAACTACTTCCTCAAAGTCCTCGGCGGTGCCCCTGTCGTCGCGCGCGCGGTGTTTCTCACCCCCGAGGTGCGAGGCTGCGACGGTTCCGGGTTCTTCAGTGCGTACGGCATCAAGAACGCACCCATCAGCCCGGTCCAGGCGCTGTCCGCGTTGCCGTTTCTGGGCACCGTCTTGGCGGTGATCGCCCCCGACAAGGCCAACCTCGTCCAGATGTTGCCGTCCTCGCCGGTGTACCAGGCCATCTTCAACGGCCCCATCACACAGCCCGGCGTCCGTTACTCGGTGCTGTCAACCCGCAACGACGAACTCGCGACACCAGCGACCGTGTGCACGAATCTCACCGAACTGGGCGTGAACATGAACTTCTACGAGGACCTGTTCCCGGGCGCCGCCCCGGTCGGGCACTCGAGCCTGCGCTCGAGCTCCGACACCGCGAATTGGGTAGCGCAGCAACTCCAGGCCTAACACCTTCTGACCACCACCAGAGCCCAATCGATCGCGGGCACGAGATGCACACACCGAACTGGTGAACACAGGGAATGGCCACTCATGTCGTGACCCGCGTGTTCTGGACCGGCCACGGCGTCGGATCGGACGACGGCGTGTCTGCCGGAGGTCGTGATACGGCTGGCTGGTCACGTGCCACTGTGGTGAAGTATCCGCATGCTGGAGGAAGACGGGCCTGGTTCCTACGGGGCTACACATCAATTGATGGTGAACGGGCGCGAGATCACCGACGTGAGCGAACTCAGCGAACGTGAGTACCTCCGGCTGTTCGCCAAACGGCCCGGCATGTACATCGGCTACGAGTCCGTGCGCGGTGTAGTGAGCTTCCTCAACGGGTTCGACTGCGCTGCCCGCCACTATGGTGGACAGGGTCTGGACGGCTTCCGCGAGTGGCTACTCGCCAACCATGTGCGCCGTGAGAGCAGCCTTGCCTGGTGGGCCCTCATCGAGAATATTGCGCTGCCGGACAAAGAATTTGGTACCAAGCGAACCACTGAACAGGAAGCGCACGTCGTGGCCGTTCTATTCGATCTGCTCGATACCTTCCTCGCCGAGCGCGAAATGGCGGCGTAAGACGTCCGCTTCTGCCGCGTGGCGCGCTGACCGAACCGGCCAGCGCGGTGCGGCGGAAGATCAACTGGCGGTGGCGATCCGAAGCGGTCCGGCCGGCCCCGCCGAGCGCAAGATCGGCCTCAGCACGGGGTACTCACAGCACCAACTTCAACTCGACCTTGCCGTTGATGTCGTTGGCGACATCCTGGGTCTGCACAGCGCTCAACGCACCAGCAGGAGAAACCGCGCCACCGGCAGGATCGGGCACAGGAGCGGGGAGCCACATCGCGGCAATTCCGAGTACCCGTCCCTCTCCGGCGGGGAGACTCTCGTCGAAGTCAACGTCGATGCCGTGCTCACCCCCGTCGCACGTGAGGTGGGCGGGGTCGGCGTGCCGCAGGCCCTCCGAACCACTGTCTCCTATCTCAACAGCGAGGAACCCACCTTCCGGTGTCGAAGTCGGGCACCTATAGCTCATGTGCAGCGTGACTGTGGACGTGTGCACCGTTCCGCCCTGGATGAACACATGCGTCTGCTCGGTCCCCCTGCCACCATTCGGCGAGTACCACGGCGGTCCACCGTCGTGCGTGCCACACCCCGCAGCGGCCGCAAGCCTACCGCGACAAGCACAAGGCCGCCCATCCGTATCCAGATCACCACCAGAATCTATCTCGATCGACGCAGCACTCGACCGCCAACTCGGGCGGCCCATTCGAAGCGGCCACCTTGCATGGCTGAAAGATCAATGGGCCGAGCCTATCTCGGCATCGGCAACGCACCATCATGCCGAATGCAGTGAATTCCGGACTCGATCCCGATCCCGTTCGTTCTGGTTGCCTGCACCGGGCGAGTGCGGCCGATCCACGATGTCCGGGGGCCGTTGCGAACGCTCCCACAGGGGACTGTCCGGCTTAAGGATGCCCGGCAGTGTTTGCCAGGCAGCCCCGGGTGTCAACTGATTGCGTCGAGTGTCGTTGCTGTCGAGTACAACTCGATGGGAACGGCAGATGTCGAGTGGAGGATGTCGAGTGAGTGAGCCAGGCGCGGTGAACGGTAACCAGACCCGAAATGGGGAGTCGATCGGATCGGTGCGGGAGGACATGCTCGCTGTCGCGGCATTGGTGGCCAGGAACATTCCTGCGGTGGCCGAGGCGGTTCGAGCCGCGGACGAGAATCTCGAGTTGGCGTTGGTCTACGCCTTGAGCGAGCATCGCATGGTCGGAATGTTCGATTGGAAAGAGGATGTTCAGTCGGTCCGGGATGGGCTGGAGTACCTGGTGTCCTACCCGCCTGGCGCGGACTGGAGTTGGCATCCCGATTTCCTTGCCGAGACCCATGATTGGCCCTCGGGCGATACTCTCGAACGGTTCCTGGAGTTGACCGGCGAATGCCTGCACCACCGGGGGTACGCGCTGGTCGCGATACAAACCGGGGCCGATTCCTACTTCCTCGCAGTGGTGCCCAAGGTGGACTACGCCGCTCGGCGCACCGACCGAACCGACAGATGGGTTCGGCCGGTCAAGCTGGGGACCTGGTCCATGGGAGCCCGGCCGGTGGCCGATCGCAACACGGTCGGTCCACGCGCGACGATGAGCGACTGGGACCGATTCATCGAAGACCTCACCACGATGATCGAGTGTGGTCTGGGCGGGGAGACGGTCCTTGAAATAACGAACGCTGGTGAGGCGTGGGCGCAGATCAGCGAGTCGTGCTTCGATACCTTGGGGGTGATACCACCGCCGTTCGCTTTCATCGATGACGAAGCACGCGAGATGGTTGCTGAAGGCTGGATCCTCGACGACCATATCGAGACCGGCAACAACTGGCAGATACCGCGAGCGAATGCGCCCGAGGTCAGCGCCAGCATCGCCTCCCGGGTCGCCGCCGTGCTGCGCCGGTACGGGGTCAACTCACCCACCGAGCTCACCGCGAGAACCTGGTGCTTCGGCCAGGGCACGCTGCCGTTGTGGCGCATGGACATTCCGATCACGCCGGACCGCACGTGGCACTGACGAGCAAGCCGCCTCGAGACCTCGGTGAAAGGCTCCTACGAACACACACTCATGTCGCTGGTCGCGCGTCGGTCGGCTGCCCAAACCGGTTGGCTGACAGCAGCTTCCCACCGCACCATCATGCCGAGTACACGACGTATCTTGGCTGGACGACCGAGGGACGGTCGACGTCCAGCACGCCCACCGCGTGCGCTTCGACGAGATCGTCGAGCTGGGAGGATCAACCAATGATCACGTTGGACTGTTGTTCGAAGTCGAGCGAAATGCCGACCGTGACAGTCGGTGTCGCAGTCTGGTACTTCCATGGATTCTTCGAGCAACCCTGGGAGTGTGGGCGCGGTTACCTCAGTGTCTTCGGTACGCACGACCCCGCGATCGGGTGGATCGATTCGCAGGAAGTCCCGATGTGCAGCTACGGGCTCCAATACACAATCGACTCGATCGTGGGCGTTTTGCGGAGCGAATGGCTCGGCTACACGGTGAATCTGCACTGGGAATTGGACTCCGGTACCCGAGCCGACGTAGAACGACTGGACCTTGCTCTGCCCGCACACCTGCACGTGGAATCCGACCCTCCACGTCGGCCGAATCCCGGCACGTGGACGGTGACGTTCGACGACCCGCCGTTTTGACAGAGCTCGAGGGCATCAAGCCCGCGCGGACCCCGACATCCTCAATTGCCGCATGGCGCGCTGTTCGGAGCGGTCACCCGAATCGCCGGAAGATCAATGGGCAGAATGCAACTCGGCTCTCGTGACGCACCATTTTGTCGAATACATGGGTGACCGACCAGCTGATCGCCAGACGATAGGCCCGTCGCCTGTTGGCCGAGGTCAGTGTCGGTCGGGGTGCGCTCGCGCGATGGCGGCGGCAAAGGCGGCCTGGAGCTCAAGGGTGGATTCGTGGAGAAGGGTGCCGCCGATGATCAGCTCGATCAGCGCACGGTCACAGTCATCGGTCGTTCGCTGATACCGCTGGGGATCCGACTCGACGGCAACCGAGGTGATTTTTCGGCCGCCCGCCGCTAGCGGGGAGAATGTCACCTCGTATATTCCGCGCCCGGTCCAGCTGCGGTGCATGTAGACAATGTCGGCTTCAGTGAAGACGTCCCATTTCTCGTCCATGCTCCGCGATTGGTGACCCATCCGAATGTGGTCCCACTCGCTGAGAGTCCAGACACGATCGGGCAGCTGCGAAAGCGGTTGGGGCGTCACGATCGGATGCAGTTCACGGAAGGAACTTCTGGTCACAGGTTCGTCGTGGTCCATGGATTGATCGTAGGTCCACGGCCAGCCGAGGTGGAGGCTGTACATGGTCGCCACAGATCCGCCTGGCGGCGACGGATGGTCGAGATCGACTGCGGCGCATGGCCATAGTCAACAATGTCCGATACTGGCCGTTCGATCCTCCTCACAGGCTTTCGGTTGCTCAGGCGCGAAATCAGTGACGGACTTACCGAACCAGCGGATGAGGTGGTCGTCCAGGTCCTGCTGATCGTCACCGATCCAGGCAACGTGGCCGTCGGGACGTAGCAGGATGGCCGGAACATCCAGTACTGCAGCGGGATCGGCGAGGTAATCGACCCGGTCTGACCAGCCGCCGACGGTCAGGCGCTCGGAGCGGTCCAGTAGCAGGCCACGACCATGATGCAGCAGACCGTAGAGGCGGCCCTGTGTCAGATCGATGTCGCGCAGGCGCCGCCCGAGCAGGTCGGGGCCCGCGCCGAAGTCGTAGCGGATGCCGACCGCGGTGATCTTCTCGATCAGGTAGCGGTTCACCTCGTCGAAGTCCATCAGCTCGGTGAGCAGCCTGCGCACGGCCTGCGGGCCCGGTTCGGTGGAATGCAGCTCCATCTGGGCACGGGTGTTGTCAAGCACGTCCTCGGCGACCGGATGACGTTCGGCCTGGTAGGTGTCCAGCAATGTGTCCGGCGCCCAGCCGCGGATTTGCCCGGCCAGTTTCCAGCCGAGGTTGACTGCGTCCTGAACGCCCAGGTTCAGGCCTTGTCCACCGACGGGCGGGTGGATGTGCGCCGCATCGCCGGCCAATAGCACGCGCCCGAGGCGATAACGCTCCGCCAGCCGGGTCGCATCCCCGAAGCGGGATAACCAGCGCGGCGAGTGCACACCGAAATCGGTTCCGACGGTGGCGCGCAACTGCTGCCGGAAATCCTCGAGGGTGGGAGGTTCCGCGTGATCGCTGATTCCCGCGGCGGGGACCACGACGCTATAGACGCTGTCGCCGACAGGGCGAAGAAAGAAACGCTGATTGGCCTCGCGGACTTCGACCATCTTGGCGGCGATATGCTCTTGCGGTACACCCACTTCCATCTCGCCGTGCAGCGTGTCGTTCCTCGAGGGCTCGCCGGGGAAGCCGACCCCGAGCAATTTGCGCACCGTGCTACGCGCACCGTCACATCCGACGAGGTACCGCGACCGCAGCCGCTTCCCGCCGACCAGCTCGATGGTCACACCCAGGTCGTCCTGCTCGAAACCGGTTACCGCACAACCGCGCCGGACCTGCGCGCCCAGTGCGATCGCATGTTCCTCGAGCAAGTGAACGATGACCGGCTGCGGGATGCCCAGCAGATAGGCGTAGGCGGAATCCAGGGTCTCGGGCGCGGGTGTGGGAATGGCGGCGAAGATGCCTCCGACCGGACGCCGTCGTCCGCGTTCGAGAATGCGATCCAGCAGTCCGCGCATCGCCATCAGCTCGAGACTGCGCATATGCAGACTGACTATGCGCACGAACGACGTGGGCTCGGATTCCCTCTCCAGGACCAGTACTCGCACATCATGTAGCCGCAGTTCGGCGGCCAGCATCGCGCCGGTCGGCCCGCACCCGGCAATGATCACATCGAACGTCAGGGAGGCGCGGTCGCTGCCCGAGGCGTGCGGCCGGAGGCCTGGGACGTGCTCCATGCTGCCGTCGCGCTCGGGAACGCCGTCGCCGTCGAGGCGGTTCTCGGAAATGAATTGCACGATAGTGCCTTTCGGGAGTGCTGGTGAACGGCGCTCCCGGACGACGACCTATCGCCCGACCATGACCCACGAGGGGAGCACCCATATCGATACTGCGTTCACGGATACCACCTCCTCGTTCTCTGGCACGGCTTCCGGCAAGGTAGCAATGGTCGCAGAACATCGTCAACGGGTTTTTGTGATGGCTCGGTGACTGCACACCGTGAGCTCTATCCGCCGAGTGCCAGGCGGCTGTCCATGTTCAGCTTGACCTCACCGTACGGGAGCACGTGGGACCAGATCAGCGGGGTCAGCTCACGTCTCGTCCTCTGCGGTGAGTTCGACCGGGCAGTCGGAGTCGTCGAGGATGTCCCGGATCATCAGTACGTTCACACAACACGCTCATCTCCTGCTCGTCGCGGCGGTTCGACGCGATCTCGGAAGATCAACGCCCCGAGATCATCTCTGGTCGTTCACGCATCCGGAGCGTCCGAAACTGCGGAATGTCGCGCTGACCGAAGCAGCTAGCGCAGGGCTCGGAAGATCAACGGACAGAGCACCTTCGCTGGTATCGAGGCAGCCGGCCGAGCAATCGAGATCGCCAAGGCGGGTATGACAGTCGGACCTCGACATCGGGTCCGCCTCGACAGTCGAAATCCAGCCGGGCCAGTTGCGAAGGCTGTCAACGCCTGTCACCATCGACTCCCATGATCGAAAGAATCGAGTTTTCCACCGCGCGGTGAGCGCGTTTTCTGGCTCGGCTCGGCCCAGCCCCAAAACCACGTTGTACGACCATGCCGTCGCCTTGGCCCGGCAATATCCGGACGTACCGCTGCCAGAAGATGGCAAGCCGTACCCGAACGCCGATGAACGGGACGTTTCCCAGCTCAGCGACGAACGATCCGACAGCGACGGCACCCGCACGAGTCAGCTCATCGACGACTTCTTCGCCACCCCGACCCAGCATCGCGACATTGCACAGCTGTATCGGGCGGTCATCGAGTACGACGTTCCGATCCACCCCAGCCCAGCGATTGTCGAGGCGATCGGACGCGCGGACCCGGACCAGGTTCGACAGCTCGGT
The DNA here is from genome assembly GCF_040680615.1 of Nocardia sp. NPDC052001. Lineage (NCBI taxonomy): Bacteria > Bacillati > Actinomycetota > Actinomycetes > Mycobacteriales > Nocardiaceae > Nocardia > Nocardia sp. NPDC052001. The sequence continues at coordinate 12,099 of NZ_JBFAXC010000029.1, forward strand.
CGGCATCTAGCCCGCACCAGCACCGACCCGGAGCCGACAGTGCTCGGCATGGCGATACTCGCCGAAGTCGGTACCGCAGAAGATGTTCCGTTGATCCAGACGATCGGTCTGCTGTCCAACACCTTCGGTCCACTCTCCGCCAAGGCCCTTGCCCGGCTTCCCGATGCCGCGACCAACCTCATCTGGCTCGCCGACCGTGCTGCTGGCTGGGGCCGCGTGTACCTCGTCGACGCTATCTGCAGGCTCGGAGATCCCGCCGCCGAGCCGTGGCTACTTCGTACACCCTGCGACGGCGACTACCTCAACGCCTACTTCGCCCACAAAGTCGCCGAAGCCGCACCGGTCCATGAAGCGATAGCACAAACGGACTCCGACCAGGAGCTCGTCGACCACACTGGGCGTCTTCTGTCCACCCTGGTGTGGAGTCAGGGCATGAGCGGCACCATATGGGACTACGACCACGCCGAACAGGTTCTGGCGGAATACCTCTCGCACGTCACCCGGCTCGCGCCGAACCTGTCTCGTGTTCGCTCGTTGTGGACCCTTGCCCGCTTTCTGGACGGTCACGCCGACTTCCCTCCACCGGACTGGGCGACATTGGAGTCGCTGCGAACCGGGTACTGGTCGCTTCTTACCGCACCGTCGTGGCGCTCCGTACTGACCGCAGCGACAAACAGCGGACACGAACGGACACGCGAATGGGCGTCATACGTTCTGTGCGAGCTGGATCGAGGTGCCGCTGACAGCAGCGGAGGAGTGTGATCGACCACAACCAGATCCACTGCCCACCAATCCCGGTCAGAGCGTTGACATCGCAAGTCCGATCGTCGAACCGGCTGCCTCACTGAACATCCGCTGCTGCCGCGACCCGGGCGTTGGTCGCCCGCCCAAACGGGTTGGCCGACAGCGTTTCCGGGTGCGCGCCCATGTGGTCGTGGCACCACGTGACCGATCTACTCGCTGATCCGGACCAGGCCATTGGATATCACCTGGTGTGGCTCTCGGAGGTCCTCCGGGCGATCGGCCAGAACACGCACGGACCCGCCACTTCCCGCGCGGACGCCAGGCGAAACCCGGTGCGCGACAGCTGATCATGGACGGACTCGGGTCCAGTCGTTCAATCGACTTGCCGCAGCACGATAACGATGGCGGCGACCAGGTGGAGAGTGGTTGCCCCGTGGGCACGCAACCACAACAGTGGGTGCGAGGATCTCGGCTCCGAGAACTCGTCCGGGAGTTCGGGCGGCCAAGGCGCGGACGGGAACAGTGTGGTGGCCGTCAAATCGACGAACGGCATCTCCCGTCCCGGAAACCGTTCGATCGAGAAGTAGTGGATATCGCGAATGGACAGACTGACCCCACCGTCGGGCCGTGGGGCAACCAGGCTGATCTCTACCGCGTCGACCGCGCCGGTGATCGACAGGCTCAGATGCTCCAACTCATACGGGGCTGCTGCAGGATCGGGTGACAGTGGTTAGGCAGCCTGTCGGGCTGCTGGGGACATGATGGTTTCGAATTCGATCGGGGTCAACCGGCCG
>NZ_JBFAXC010000030.1:0-2843 GCF_040680615.1 Nocardia sp. NPDC052001
GGTGAGAAACCTCATCTTGGAACAGGCTTCCCGCTTAGATGCTTTCAGCGGTTATCCCTTCCGAACGTAGCAAACCAGCCGTGCCCTTGGCAGGACAACTGGCACACCAGAGGTTCGTCCGTCCCGGTCCTCTCGTACTAGGGACAGCCTTCCTCAAGTTTCTGACGCGCGCGGCGGATAGAGACCGAACTGTCTCACGACGTTCTAAACCCAGCTCGCGTGCCGCTTTAATGGGCGAACAGCCCAACCCTTGGGACCTACTCCAGCCCCAGGATGCGACGAGCCGACATCGAGGTGCCAAACCATCCCGTCGATATGGACTCTTGGGGAAGATCAGCCTGTTATCCCCGGGGTACCTTTTATCCGTTGAGCGACACCGCTTCCACTTGCCGGTGCCGGATCACTAGTCCCGACTTTCGTCCCTGCTCGACCTGTCGGTCTCACAGTCAAGCTCCCTTGTGCACTTGCACTCGACACCTGATTGCCAACCAGGCTGAGGGAACCTTTGGGCGCCTCCGTTACATTTTGGGAGGCAACCGCCCCAGTTAAACTACCCACCAGGCACTGTCCCTGAACCCGATCAGGGTCCGAGGTTAGAGGTCCAATACGATCAGAGTGGTATTTCAACGATGACTCCACGAACACTGGCGTGCCCGCTTCACAGTCTCCCACCTATCCTACACAAACCGTACCGAACACCAATACCAAGCTATAGTGAAGGTCCCGGGGTCTTTTCGTCCTGCCGCGCGTAACGAGCATCTTTACTCGTAATGCAATTTCGCCGAGTCTGTGGTTGAGACAGCTGAGAAGTCGTTACGCCATTCGTGCAGGTCGGAACTTACCCGACAAGGAATTTCGCTACCTTAGGATGGTTATAGTTACCACCGCCGTTTACCGGGGCTTAAATTCTCAGCTTCGCCACCGAAGTAGCTAACCGGTCCTCTTAACCTTCCGGCACCGGGCAGGCGTCAGTCCGTATACATCGTCTTACGACTTCGCACGGACCTGTGTTTTTAGTAAACAGTCGCTTCTCACTGGTCTCTGCGACCTCACCCAGCTCAGGCAGCAAGTGCCGTCACCAGACAAGGCCCTCCTTCTCCCGAAGTTACGGAGGTATTTTGCCGAGTTCCTTAACCACAGTTATCTCGATCGCCTTAGTATTCTCTACCTGACCACCTGTGTCGGTTTGGGGTACGGGCCGTGTACCAACTCACTAGAGGCTTTTCTCGGCAGCATAGGATCACTGAATTCGCCTCAATCGGCTACGCATCACCTCTCAGGCTATATGAGACACGGATTTGCCTATGTCTCGCCCTACAGGCTTACACCCGGACAACCATTACCGGGCCCAGCTACCTTCCTGCGTCACCCCATCGCTTGACTACTACAATCAGGGTCCCGTGCAGCAATTTCCCCTCTCGCCCGAAGGCTCGATAAGGAAACATTTGGACGGTTAGCACAACTGATTCGCCATTGGGCGCGGATACACGGGTACGGGAATATCAACCCGTTGTCCATCGACTACGCCTGTCGGCCTCGCCTTAGGTCCCGACTCACCCTGGGCGGATTAACCTGGCCCAGGAACCCTTGGTCATTCGGCGGACGAGTTTCTCACTCGTCTTTCGCTACTCATGCCTGCATTCTCACTCGCATGGCCTCCACGGCTGGATCACTCCGCCGCTTCCCTGGCCATACGACGCTCCCCTACCCATCCAGACTCCTGGCCCGAAGGCGGGATAATGTCTGAATGCCGCGGCTTCGGCGGTGTACTTGAGCCCCGCTACATTGTCGGCGCAGGATCACTTGACCAGTGAGCTATTACGCACTCTTTCAAGGGTGGCTGCTTCTAAGCCAACCTCCTGGTTGTCTTCGCGACCCCACATCCTTTTCCACTTAGTACACGCTTAGGGGCCTTAGCCGGCGATCTGGGCTGTTTCCCTCTCGACTACGAAGCTTATCCCCCGCAGTCTCACTGCCACGCTCTCACACACCGGCATTCGGAGTTTGGCTGACTTCGGTAAGCTTGTGGGCCCCCTAGGCCATCCAGTAGCTCTACCTCCGGTGTGAAACACGTGACGCTGCACCTAAATGCATTTCGGGGAGAACCAGCTATCACGGAGTTTGATTGGCCTTTCACCCCTACCCACAGCTCATCCCCTCAGTTTTCAACCTAAGTGGGTTCGGGCCTCCACGACGTCTTACCGTCGCTTCACCCTGGCCATGGGTAGATCACTCCGCTTCGGGTCCATAGTGTGCGACTAAAGGGCGCCCTATTCGGACTCGCTTTCGCTACGGCTACCCCACACGGGTTAACCTCGCCACACACCGATGACTCGCAGGCTCATTCTTCAAAAGGCACGCCATCACCCCACATACAAGTACGAAGGCTCTGACGGATTGTAAGCGCACGGTTTCAGGTACTATTTCACTCCCCTCCCGGGGTACTTTTCACCTTTCCCTCACGGTACTAGTCCGCTATCGGTCACCAGGTAGTATTCAGGCTTATCGGGTGGTCCCGACAGATTCACAGCAGATTTCACGGGCCCGCTGCTACTCGGGTGCCTACTACAACAGAGAACACGTTTTCGTCTACCGGACTCTCACCGTCTGCGGTTGGCCGTCCCAGACCAATTCGACTAACGCATTCTTTTCTGACTGTTGCTTGCCTCGGCAGAAACAAGAAAATAGGTCCCACAACCCCAAGAACGCAACGCCTGCCGGCTATCACACGCTCCTGGTTTAGCCTCTTCCGCTTTCGCTCGCCACTACTCACGGAATCACTGTTGTTTTCTCTTCCTGTGGGTACTGAGATGTTTCACTTCCCCACGTTCCCTCCACACACC
>NZ_JBFAXC010000031.1:0-4076 GCF_040680615.1 Nocardia sp. NPDC052001
CCGCCGAGCATTACGTGGCCGCGCTGGGAACCGATGTGACGGCAATGCTGCTGGGTGACGTGCCTGCTCGCCTGGGTATGGGCGTGAACGAGATCCTCTTGACCGCACTAGGTTTGGCGTTGTCTGAATACGCCGGGCGGCGTACCGCGATCGGTATAGATGTGGAGACGCACGGTCGTGAGGAGCGATTCGGTGGTGATGCGGATCTGTCGCGGACGGTGGGCTGGTTCACGGCGAAATATCCTGTATCGCTGAGCATTCCGCTGTACAGCTGGGGCGCGGTGACTGAATCCCGTGCCGCGCTGGGAGCCGTCGTCAAGGATGTGAAGCAGCAATTGCGGGCGATGCCGGAGGGCCTGACCTACGGCTTGCTCCGTTACGTGCGAAACGAACCATCGCTGAATGTCGGGGATCCGCAGATCGGTTTCAACTATCTCGGTCGGACGGGCGGCGGATCGCTGGCTACGGACGGGTCTGCGGCGTGGCAGGTGCGAGGGCTGCCCGCGGAGTTGGCGATGTCACCGGAGATGACGCTGCCGCACACTGTCGAGATCAATGCCGCAGCGGTGGATACCGAGGCCGGCTTGCGGTTGCGGGCCTCGATGACCTACGCGGCATCGAAGCTGGATCGGGATGCGATCGAGGCCATCACGCGATTGTGGTTCGCGGCGATCGAAGGGGTTTGCCGGTACGCACAGCAGGGCGGTAGTGGGCTGGTCCCCGCCGATCTGCTGATGCGGGACTTCGGCCAATCGCAGATCGATGAACTGGAATCGGTGTTCGATGTCGCCGACATCTTGCCATTGGCCCCATTGCAAGAAGGGTTGCTCTTCCACGCCGCGTATGAAGACGGCGGTTCCGATCTGTATGCGACACAGCTGGATTTGACGCTTACAGGTGAGCTCGATGTGGCGGCCCTGCGTGATGCGGTGCGGGATCTGGCGAATCGCCATCCACAACTGAGCGCGCGCTTCGCCTACAAGCAGTTCACCCGGCCGGTGCAGGTCGTACTGAAGGCGCCCGAGGTGCCGTGGCGATTTGTGGACCTGACCGGAGTGACCGAGCGGGATCGCCGTTTGCGGCAGCTGGCGTCGGAAGACCGGATCGCCTGCTGCGATCTGAATTATGAGTCACCGTTCCGGGTCTCCCTGGCACAGGTGTCGCCCGGCAGGTTCCACCTGGTGGTGACGATGCATCACATTGTTGTCGATGGCTGGTCGTTGCCAATTCTCCTGGCGGAGATATTCCGCGCGTATCGCGGGGAGCGCCAGCCCATGCCCGTGCCATATCGGAGCTATCTGGCGTGGGTTTCCGCGCAGGACGCGCAAGCTTCGAAGGTTGTATGGCGGGATAGGTTCTCGGACTTCGAAATACCGACCCTCATTGATCCGCTCGGTGGCGATGTGTCGTCCGAGCGGTTGTCGCGAAGTTTCTCGGTGCCGGAGTCGACGACGCGTGCGTTGGATGCTGTGGTGCGGCAGTTGGATTCGACGATGAGTACCGTGCTGCACGCGGCGTGGTCTCGGGTGTTGAGTGTGATGACCGGTCGATCCGATGTTGCCTTCGGAACGACGGTGTCCGGTCGGCCCGCGGATTTGCCGGGTGTGGAGGGCATGGTCGGGTTGTTTATCAATACGGTGCCGGTTCGGGCCGATATCGGTCGGGATATGACGTTCGCGGAACTGGTCGAACAGTTGCGGGCCGATCAGGCCGATACATTGGAACACCAGTTCCTGCCCCTGGTGGATATCTGCCGCGCGGCTGGTCACAAGGATCTTTTCGACACCCTGGTGGTGTATGAGAACTACCCGATCGAGACATCCGTCGAAAGCATCGGCGGGGATATCTCGGTGGTCGACATAGCCTTCCACGAAACAGTGCACTACCCGCTGACACTTCAGATAGTGCCGGGCCGGGAACTGCGGCTCCAGGTGAAGTATTCGGCCGACATGTTCGACACGGTGGCGGTCGAGCGGCTGGTGGCCAGATTGCGGCGGGTGCTCGATGCGGTGGCAACTGATCCGCGGCAGCGAATGTCTGCGATCGAGGTGTTCGACGAGCGGGAATTGGCCGAGCTGACCGAGTTCTCGAATCGCGCGGCGCTGGCCGAACAGACTGCGGCGGTGTCGATTCCGGCGGTGTTCGCCGCGCAGGTCGCGCGGACGCCCGACGCGGTGGCAATGGTGTTCGAACAACGGTCTTGGACCTATCGCGACCTTGACGAGGCTTCGTCGCGGTTCGCGCATCTGCTGGTGGATCGGGGCGTCGGCGCGGATGATGTTGTCGCACTGATGTTGCCGCGCTCTGGCGAAGCGATCGTGTCGATCCTGGCGGTGCTCAAGGCGGGCGCCGCGTATCTGCCGATCGATGTGCGTCATCCCGACGAGCGCGTCGAGTTCATGCTCTCCGACGCATTGCCCGCGGCGGTGATCACCGAGCTCGAGTATGCCCCCCGGTTGACCGGGTATGACCTGCCGGTCATCGATATCGCCGACCCGATGCCCGCGGTACGACCCGGAGGGCCGCTGGCGGTTCCACCCGCCTCGGCGCAGGCCTACATTATCTACACCTCCGGCACGACCGGCACGCCCAAAGGCGTTGCGGTGACCCATGAGAACGCGACGCAATTGTTCGAGTCGGTGCGTGCTTCCGGATTCGCTCCCGAGCCGGGGCAGGTGTGGACTCAGTTCCACTCGTACGCGTTCGACTTCTCGGTGTGGGAGATATGGGGTCCACTGCTGCATGGTGGCCGGTTGGTTGTCGTCCCGGAATCGGTGGTGCGGTCACCGCTGGATCTGCATCGACTGTTGATCGATGAGCAGGTCACGGTATTGAGCCAGACGCCGTCGGCGTTCCATGCCCTGCAAGCGGTCGAGGAGATGCGACCGGATTCGCGCTTGTTGAAGCTGGAGGCGGTGATCTTCGGCGGTGAGGCGCTGGAGCCCAATCGCCTGGCTTCGTGGTGGAGCCGGTATTCGGATGCTCCGCGTTTGATCAATATGTACGGTACGACCGAGACGACGGTGCACGCCTCGTTCCGCGAACTCGATGAGGCCGACGCGAACCACAGCATCAGCCCGATCGGTGTTCCGCTGAGCAAACTCGCCTTTTTCGTTTTGGATGACGGTTTGTCGGAGGTCCCGGTTGGGGTCGCGGGCGAGTTGTATATCGCCGGACGGGGTTTGGCGCGTGGATATCTGCGCCGTCCCGGGCTGACAGCGTCACGGTTCGTGGCATGCCCGTTCGGGGATTCGGGTGCTCGCATGTATCGCACAGGTGATGTCGTGCGCTGGGATGCCAAGGGCGAGTTGGAATATATGGGTCGAAGCGACGACCAGGTGAAGATTCGCGGTTTCCGGATCGAGCTCGGTGAAGTCGGTGCGGCATTGTCCGCGGCGCCCGGGGTCGAGCAGGCCGTGGTGGTGGTGCGCGAAGACCAACCGGGTAGCAAACGGCTGGTCGGATATGTGACCGGTGCCGTGGACCCGGCGCTGGTGCGGGCCGCGGTCGCGGCGCGCTTGCCGGAGTACATGGTGCCGGCGGTGGTGGTGGTACTGGACAATCTGCCGTTGACAGTCAACGGAAAGCTGAACAGGCGGGCGCTGCCGATGCCCGATTACGCGGGTGTGGGATATCGAGCACCGTCGACACCGACCGAAGAAACGCTGGCGACGATTTTCGCCCTGGTGCTCGGATTGGACCGGGTCGGGGTCGACGACTCCTTCTTCGATATCGGCGGTAATTCACTGCTGGCGATGCGGGTCGTCGCGGAAATTCATGACGCCATCGGCGTCGAAATCGCGGTGCGGGCCTTGTTCCAGGCACCGACGATCGCCCAGCTGGCAACGGATGTGCGGGCAGCCACGCTACCGAAGAAGAGTTCTGCACGACCCGCGCTTCGGCGGTACTCGCGCGATATCGACTGATCTCGCGTGGATCCGTCAAGTAATTGATCTGCTATTTCTCAGGGGACTCGAATAATGCTTCCGTTGTCGTTTGCTCAGCGTCGGTTGTGGTTCATTCATCAGTTGGAGGGTCTGTCCGCGACGTACAACATGCCTTTGGTGTTGCGGTTG
>NZ_JBFAXC010000032.1:0-2986 GCF_040680615.1 Nocardia sp. NPDC052001
GTGGCCGGGTGGTCGGCTCGATGCGGCGGTGGCTGGGCTGGTCCGGTACGAGTTCGATCTTGCGGCCGAGATTCCTTTGCGGGCAAGACTTTTCGAGGTCGGAGACGATGAGCACGTACTCGTTCTAACCGTGCATCACATCGCCTGTGACGGTTGGTCATTCGCGCCGCTGGCGCGTGATCTGGGGGCGGCTTATTCGGCGCGGTGTGCCGGTGTCGCTCCCGGTTGGGATCCATTGCCCGTGCAGTACGTGGATTACACCCTGTGGCAGCGTGAGTATCTCGGGGATGTAGATGATCCGGGTAGTGCGATGGCCGAGCAGGTGGGGTTCTGGGAGCGGGTTCTCGCGGGTTTGCCGGAGCGGCTGGAGTTGCCGACGGATCGGCCTTATCCGTCTGTTGCGTCCTATCGCGGTGCCGCGGTGCCCGTGGCCTGGCCGGTTCACCTGCACGAGCAAATTCGCAGGGTTGCAAGCGAATTCAATGCCACCACCTTCATGGTGGTGCAGGCCGCGCTGGCGCTGGTGCTGTCGCGGATGAGCGGCAGCGGCGATATCGCGGTCGGCATCAACGTCGCCGGCCGCGGTGATGCCGCGCTGAATGATCTGGTCGGATTCTTCGTCAACACTTTGGTTTTGCGTACCGATGTGAGCGGTGATCCCGGTTTCGGTGAGTTGGTCGAGCAGGTGCGCGAACGCAGCCTGGACGCGTTCGCCAACCAGGATGTGCCATTCGACGCGCTGGTCGAGCGGCTCAATCCGGCTCGGTCTCAAGCGCATCACCCGTTGGTGCAGGTGACATTGGCGTGGCAGAACAATCAGGTCGCAATGCTCGACCTGGGCGGTGTACAGGTTTCGGCGGAGCCGACCGAGGCATTCGCGTCGCGGATGGATCTGACCTTCAGCATCGGGGAGAACTTCACCGAATCCGGTGCGCCTGCCGGGATCCGCGGCGCGGTGGAGTACCGGTCGGACGTGTTCGCCGCGGAGACGATCGAGCGGCTGGTGTCGAGGCTGGAACGGGCGCTGACGTCGGTTGCCGGCAACCCGCGACGACGGTTGTCGTCGATCGATGTGCTCGACGAGCACGAGCGGGCGCGGCTGATGGCGTTCTCCCACCGGGCGGTTCTTGCCGAACAGACCGCGGCGGTGTCGATTACGGAGTTGTTCGCCGAGCAGGTCGCACGGACTCCGGATGCGGTCGCGGTGGTGTTCGAGAGCGATTCGCTGAGCTATCGCGAGCTGGACGCGGAGTCGTGGCGCCTGGCGCATGCGCTGGCGGAGCGCGGTGTCGGTGCCGGTGACATCGTGGCGCTGCTGCTGCCGCGGTCGGTCAATGCGATCGTTGCGATCCTCGCGGTGCTGAAGGTGGGGGCCGCGTATCTCCCCGCCGATGTGCTGCACCCCGATGAACGGGTGGCGTTCATGTTCGCCGATGCCGCACCGGCGCTTGCGATTACGACCGCCGAGTATGCGCATCGCCTGGCAGGTTTGGTGGTGACGGTGGTTGATATCGACGATCCGGCGATCGCCGATCAGCCGGTGACGGCGCTGCCCGCTCCGGACGCCGAGAACCTGGCCTATGTCATCTATACCTCGGGCACGACCGGTCGGCCCAAAGGCGTCGCCGTCACGCAGGCGAGCATTGCGCAAACCTTCGATTCGATTCGTACCTGGGGCTTCTCGCCCGCGTCCGAACAGGTGTGGACGCAATTCCACTCGTATGCGTTCGACATCTCGGTATGGGAGATCTGGGGCGCGCTACTACACGGAGGGCGACTGATCGTGGTGCCCGGCACCGTGGTCCGGTCCGGTCGAGATCTCGAGCGGCTCCTGGTTCGCGAAGGCGTGAACATACTGAACATGACGCCGAGCGCGCTCGGATTGCTGTCGCCGGAGCGACTCGGCTCGGTGGGAACCGTCGTGCTCGCCGGCGAGTGGTGTTCGGCGGAGCTGGCCGATCTATGGGCACCGGGCCGGGTGATGATCAATGGGTACGGCCCCACGGAGACGTTCTATACATCGTTGAGTGAACCGTTGGTGGCGGGGTCCGGGGTGCCGTCGATCGGTCGTCCGATTTCCGGTGTGGCCTACTTCGTATTGGATGCGGGGTTGCGTGAGGTGCCCATCGGGGTGGTGGGTGAGTTGTACGTCGCGGGTAAGGGCTTGGCTCGCGGGTATCTGCGTCGACCGGGTTTGACGGCCTCGCGGTTCGTGGCATGTCCGCTCGGGACGGCGGGCGCTCGCATGTATCGCACAGGTGATCTGGTGCGGTGGAACATCAAGGGCGAGCTGGAATATGTGAGTCGTAGCGACGACCAGGTGAAGATTCGGGGCTTCCGAATCGAGCTCGGCGAAGTTGGTGCGGCGTTGGCCCGGGAGGCCGGGGTCGAGAAGGCTGCGGTCGTCGTTCGGGAGGATCAGCCGGGCAGCCGGCGGCTGGTCGGATATGTGACCGGTGCGGTCGACGGGGCCGTCGTGCGGGCAGCTGTGGCGTCCCGGTTGCCGGAGTACATGGTTCCCTCGGTGGTGGTGGTCCTCGACAGCCTGCCGTTGACGATGAACGGCAAACTGGATAAGGCCGCGCTGCCGGTGCCCGATTACGCGGGCGGGGAAGGACATCGGGCACCGGCTACCTCGGTCGAGGAGTCGTTGGCGGTCATTTTCGCTCAGGTGCTGGGACTGGAGCGAGTGAGTGTCGACGATTCGTTCTTCGATCTGGGCGGCCATTCGTTGCTGGCGATGCGGGTGGTCGCGGCCATTCAGGATGTGTTCGGCGTGGAAATCTCGGTGCGGGGGTTGTTCCAGGCGCCTACGGTTGCGCAGCTGGCGGCCGGGCTGAGTGCCGAGTCGAGTGGTCGAGCGCCGTTGGTTCCGATGGTTCGGCCGAGTGTGCTTCCGTTGTCGTTTGCTCAGCGTCGGTTGTGGTTCATTCATCAGTTGGAGGGTCTGTCCGCGACGTACAACATGCCTTTGGTGTTGCGGTTG
>NZ_JBFAXC010000033.1:0-2628 GCF_040680615.1 Nocardia sp. NPDC052001
TCCTTCGAAAGACACCCGTTCGGGTCAGGAAAATTCCGGGTCAGACTCTGGCTCGTGCGGTGCGATGCGCGAGTTCCATCATGACTGGAAACTTCTGAGCCCGGAACGACGGCGAGCCGCGGTCGAGCACCTGATGCGAGTCCTGGACCTGAGCGAGCGGCTCGCCTGCCGGATCACCGGGCAACACCGAAGTACCCAACGCCGCGACCCACCCGCGCAGACCCCGGCCGATCCGGACGCGGCACTTCGCGCCTGGCTGCGTGATTACGCCCGTGCGCATCCACGCTGGGGTTTCCGCCGCGCCTATCACGATGCCCGCGCCGAGGGCTGGACCGCCAATCACAAGAAGATCCAACGGCTTTGGCGCGACGAGGGACTCCGAGTGCCGCAGCGGCGACGGCGCAAAAGGATCGGGACCTCCACGGCCACCGACGCGACCGCGAACGCACCGAATCGTGTCTGGGCGGTGGACTTTCAGTTCGACGCCACCCAGGATGGGCGCCCGGTCAAGATCGTCTCGATCGTGGATGAGCACACTCGTGAATGCTTGGGCGGGCTGGTGGAGCGTTCGATCACCGCGGACCGGCTCATCGACGAGCTCGACCGCCTCGCCGTTGGTCGCGGCTACCCGGCCGCGCTCCGCAGCGACAACGGCCCGGAACTGGCGTGTGAGGCCATGCGGGACTGGGCCGGCGAACGCGTCGGGCTCGCGTTCATCCCACCCGGACAGCCCTGGCGCAACGGCTACATCGAATCCTTCAACGGCCGCCTGCGGGACGAATGCCTCAACATCAACAGCTTCTGGTCCTTGATCCACGCCAGGGTTGTGATCAGCGACTGGAAGGACGAATACAACCACCGCCGAAGACATTCCGCGCTGGGCTACCAAACCCCAGCCCGATACGCTGACAGCTGCATCCACCGATAACCGGCTCTCACACCCGGTGGACCAATTCGCGGGGTCCGGTCAAAGGTGCACGACATTCGGCATGTGCCCGCGTTGGGAAGCCGTTGTCGGCCAACCGGTTTGGACAGCCGCCCGACGCGCGGGTCGCGGCAATACAGGACGTTTACACACTCCGGGGCTAGGGTTGGCGTCCCGAGTTCCGTTCGCCTGCATCTGCCCATGGATCGGTGTCGGCCCAAGGATCACCCGGGCCGGGCGCGTTCGAGATGTCGTCCATGCCGTCGTGGCATTGACTGGTCTTGTCATATGGCTGGCACGGCAGCAGCCATGCGTCCACGGTCCACCGGTACATCCACTCGGTGAAATCGAAGGGCTCGGCGAACAGTATTTCCTGCTCCGGCTCGGTAGGGTCCATCGCCCACATCGGGTAGGCCGGGTCACTGATGTCCACGAAAGAGGCGATACCGCACCCCCACTCACAGATCCGTAAAAGCGCTTGTGCCGGTGCTGGGGAAGGCTCGGGACCCTCTTGTCGTCGGTGGTCCTCGCGCATCACCGCCAGCGACGACAGCGCATAGCCGGGACCGAACCCGCCGTCACCGAGCTCGAGATAGCACCGGCGCAACAACGGGGGTAGTGGCTTGCCCAGGTGAGCCTCGAACTCCGTGAGGGCTTCATCCGATGCGGGCGACAACCGCGGTAACGGCACCAATAGGCCACCGCGATGGGCGGCATAGTAATCGGCTGTACCTCTCAAATACCAGCGCTGCAGGCGCCCATCAGGCAGACGCGTGAACGCTCCGCCCCCTTCGAGATCGACCCTTGGAAATCCGTCCCGGTGATCGAGGTAGTCACCAGCCCGCACCCTTGCCCGCACCGCCTCGAACACGCGATCATCTCGACTGCTCACACGCGAAGGATGCCAGAGGGAACCGACGACCATCGGATCCCAACAGCCCCTTGGCATTCCAGCGGTCGCGATGGCTGAATCGATCGGCGCGGAATGCGGCTACTTAGTGCGTGTTAGCCAATGCCCGGGTCGCGGCAATTGAGCGCGTTCGCCGGAACCATTCAACTGAGATCTCCTGAACTACGGCATGATTGGCGAATGGAGTTCCAGCTGGCGGTATCGGCCCTACCCGACAGCCACCGTTTCATCATCGTGATCGAGCCGGAGGCGATGCAATACGAGTTCCCAGGGGAAGAAAAGGTGATCCTCGCGTTCCGTGGACCCGACGCGATGCTGGCCGAACTCAGCCATTACCCGGATGCAGTAGTCATCTGGCGGCCAGCTGACACTCAGGTCTGGGCCACAACCGCCGACGGGCAGTGCGAACAGATCGCGGGGTTCGCAGACAATCCCGCGCCTGGCCTCGACACCGGCGGAAAGCCGTTGGATCGACCACTGCGGCAAACGCTCGAAACCATCTTCTACAGCCAGCCCGAACAGCACGATCCTTCTCACTGAACCATGCCGCCTGAATCCCGGCCGCCCGCGTCGCCTCGGCCAGTTCGAACAGCACGGATCGCGGCAGAAGCGTACGTTTCCTGTTTCGAACACAGGTGTGGTCGTGGGAGCTTGGCTTCACATCCTTGCCAGGCCCAGCTCGGCGTCGAGGTAGGTCATGAGGTTCCCCCGCTAATCCGGAGAGCGGATTATCTGGTTCCGGCTGGAACCTGTTGATGGTAACCGCCTTCGAACTCGTCGGGTGATCGCCAGC
>NZ_JBFAXC010000034.1:0-2155 GCF_040680615.1 Nocardia sp. NPDC052001
GTGGCCGGGTGGTCGGCTCGATGCGGCGGTGGCTGGGCTGGTCCGGTACGAGTTCGATCTTGCGGCCGAGATTCCTTTGCGGGCAAGACTTTTCGTAGCAGGCGCCGAAGAGTACGTGTTGGTTCTGACGATGCATCACATCGCCGGGGATGGTTGGTCATACGCGCCATTGGCGCGTGATCTGGATGTGGCCTACTCGGCGCGGTGCACGGGTATCGCTCCCGGTTGGGCTCCATTGCCGGTGCAGTATGGGGATTACACCCTGTGGCAGCGTGAGTATCTCGGGGATATCGATGATCCGGGTAGCGAGCTCGCGGGGCAGATGGCGTTCTGGGAGCGGAGTCTTACGGGTTTGCCGGAGCGGCTGGAGTTGCCGACGGATCGGCCTTATCCGTCTGTTGCGTCCTATCGCGGCGCTGCGGTGCCCGTGGCCTGGCCGGTTCACCTGCACGAGCAAATTCGCCAGGTAGCCGGTGAGTTCAACGTCACCACGTTCATGGTGGTGCACGCCGCGCTGGCGGTGTTGTTGTCGCGGATGAGCGGCAGCGCTGATATCGCGGTTGGCGTTCCTGTCGCCGGCCGCGGTGATGCCGCGCTGAATGATCTGGTCGGATTCTTCGTCAACACTTTGGTTTTGCGTACCGATGTGAGCGGTGATCCCGGTTTCGGTGAGTTGGTCGAGCAGGTGCGCGAACGCAGCCTGGACGCGTTCGCCAACCAGGATGTGCCATTCGAGGTAGTGGTCGAGCGGCTCAATCCGGCTCGGTCTCAAGCGCATCACCCGTTGGTGCAGGTGATGTTCGCGTGGCAGAACAATGAAAACGCCGCTCTCGACCTGGGCGGGGTGGACGTGTCCGTGGAATCGGCGCAGACCGGTACCGCCCGTGTCGATTTGAGTTTCAGTCTCGGCGAAATCCTCACCGAGGATGGCGATGTCGCCGGGATCCACGGGGCGATCGTGTATCGGACCGATCTGTTTGATGCGTTGACGGTCGAACATTTGGCGGGTCGGTTACGGCGGGTGCTGGATGCGGTGGTGGCTGATCCGCGGCGGCGGGTGTCGTCGATCGAGGTTTTCGACGAGGACGAGCGGGTGCGGCTGACGGCGTTCTCGAATCGGCAAGCATTGACCGAAGATGTTGCAGCGGAGTCGATTCCGGCCTTGTTCGCAGTGCAGGCGCGCCGAACACCGGATGCGGTGGCGGTGGTGTGCGAACAACGGTCGTGGACATATCGGGAGCTTGATGAGAACGCGACGCGGTTCGCTCATCTGCTGATCGATCGGGGTGTTCGCGCGGGTGATGTCGTGGCGTTGCTGGTGCCGCGTTCGGGTGCGGCGATCGTGTCGATGCTGGCGGTGCTCGCGGCCGGGGCGGCGTATTTGCCGATCGATGTTCGGCATCCGGATGATCGGATCGGGTTCATGCTTGGCGATGCGTCACCGGTCGCGGTGATCACGACCGATGAGTACGCGTGCCGCCTGGCCGGGCACGACGTGGCGGTGATCGACGTCGCCGACCGAACACCGATCGACCAACCCGACACCCCACTGACTGTTACACCGGCATCGGAGCTGGCGTACATCATCTATACCTCCGGCACGACCGGTACTCCCAAGGGTGTCGCCCTCACCCACACCGGAATCGGCGATTTGATCGCCGATCAGGCCGAAAGATTCGGTGTCGACGCGGACAGCCGGGTGTTGCAGTTCGCATCCTGGAGCTTCGATGCTGCGGTGTCCGAGATCTGGGTGACATTGGTGACGGGGGCGACCCTGGTCATCCCACCGGATGACGCGATATCGAGGATTTCCGGTACGGCAGACCTCATCCGAGATTCCGGCATCACCCATGTGACCCTCACGCCGTCGGTGCTGGGTGCGCTGTCACCCGAGGGTTCGGAGTCGGTGCGCTCGCTGGTCGTCGCGGGGGAGGCGACTTCAGCGGAATTGGTTGATCGGTGGGCGCCGGGCCGGTCGATGGTGAATGCGTACGGGCCGACGGAGGCGACCGTGTGTGCGACGGTGAGCGAACCGCTGGTGGCGGGGTCGGGGGTGCTTCCGATAGGTCGTCCGATTTCGGGGACCGCGGTGTTTGTTCTGGATTCGGGTTTGTCCGAGGTTCCGGTCGGGGTGATCGGTGAGTTGTATATCGCT
>NZ_JBFAXC010000035.1:0-1957 GCF_040680615.1 Nocardia sp. NPDC052001
AGCATCAGTTTCTGCCGTTGACCGAGATCTGCCGCGCTTCCGGACACAAAGAGCTGTTCGACACGCTCGTGGTGTACGAGAACTACCCAATCGAGACATCGGTCGAGAGTGTCGGCGGGGAAATCTCGGTGGTGGATATCTCGGTGCACGAGACGGTGCACTATCCATTGACCCTCCAGGTTTCGCCGGGTCCGGAACTGCGATTGCTGGTGAAGTATTCGGCCGATGTGTTCGATGTCGTGGAGATCGAGCGGCTGGTGGCTCGATTGGTGCGAGTGTTCGACGCGGTGGTCGCTGATCCCCAGCAACGAATGACGGCGATCGATGTGTTCGACGAGCAGGAGCTCGCCCAGTTGGCGGAGTTCTCCAACCGTGCGGCGCTGGCCGAACAGACTGCCGCAGTGTCGATTCCGGCGATGTTCGCCGCGCAGGTGGCGCGGACTCCGGACACGGTGGCATTGGTGTTCGAAGAGCGATCGTGGACGTACGCCGAACTCGATGCGGTCTCATCGCGGTTCGCGCGCGTGCTTGCCGAACGAGGCGTTGGTGCGGGTGATGTTGTCGCGCTGATGTTTCCGCGTTCGGCCGAGGCGGTCGTGTCGATCTTGGCGGTACTCAAGGCCGGGGCGGCGTACCTGTCGATCGACGTGCGCCATCCCGACGAGCGTATCGGTTTCATGCTCGCGGACGCCGCCCCCGTAGTAGTGATGACCAACGGTGAGTACATGTCCCGGTTCGCCGGACATGATCTGCCGGTCATCGATGTCGCCGACCCCGCCTTGCTGGTCGCCCGACCGGACCTGTCGCTCCCAATCCCGGTTGCGGCCGGATTGGCGTTCATCATCTATACCTCGGGAACGACCGGTACTCCGAAGGGTGTCGCGGTCACCCATGCGAACGCGACACAGCTGTTCGAATCGGTGCGCGAGGTGGGATTCTTCCCGGTGGGACAGGTGTGGACGCAGTTCCATTCGTACGCGTTCGACGTCTCGGTGTGGGAGATGTGGGGTGCGCTACTGCACGGGGGACGACTCGTGGTCGTTCCGGAGTCGGTCGTGCGGTCGCCGATGGACATGCACCAATTGCTGGTTGACGAGCATGTGACCGCACTCGCGATGACTCCGAGCGCGATGGGGGTGCTCCCGACATCGGGGCTGGAGGCAGTGGGCACATTGTTCTCGGTGGGTGAGGCGACCTCCGCGGAGTTGGTGGAGCGTTGGGCGCCGGGCCGAATGATGGTGAATGCGTACGGTCCGACCGAGACCACGACCTATTCGACCCTGGCGAGATTGGAGGCAGGGTCGGAAGTGTCGATCGGTCGCCCGATCGCGGGGACCGCGGTGTTCGTATTGGACGAGGGGTTGTCCGAGGTACCAGTCGGGGTCGTCGGTGAGTTGTATATCGCGGGTCGCGGTGTGACACGCGGTTATCTGCGTCGTCCGGGGCTGACAGCCTCGCGGTTCGTGGCGTGCCCATTCGGATTGTCGGGTTCTCGGATGTATCGCACGGGCGATCTCGTGCGCTGGAATGCCAACGGCGAGTTGGAATACGCGGGCCGTAGCGACGACCAGGTGAAGATTCGGGGTTTCCGGATAGAACTCGGTGAAGTCCGTGCCGCGCTGGCCGAGGTGGCGGGCGTGGAACATGCCGTGGTGGTGGTCCGTGAGGATCAGCCGGGTAGTAAGCGGCTGGTCGGATATGTGACCGGTGCGGTCGAACCCGCGCTGGTGCGTGCCGCTGTTGAAGCGCGGTTGCCGGAGTACATGGTTCCCGCCGCGGTGGTGGTCCTGGACTGCTTGCCGTTGACGGTGAACGGGAAACTGGACAAGCGTGCACTGCCGGTTCCCGACTTCGCGGGCAACGGGGATGGGTATCGGGCGCCGTCTACGGCGGTTGAGGTGGTGCTGGCGTCGGTTTATGCCCAGGTGTTGGGTTTGGAGCGGGTGGGTGTTGATGA
>NZ_JBFAXC010000036.1:0-1561 GCF_040680615.1 Nocardia sp. NPDC052001
CCGCCGAGCATTACGTGGCCGCGCTGGGAACCGATGTGACGGCAATGCTGCTGGGTGACGTGCCTGCTCGCCTGGGTATGGGCGTGAACGAGATCTTGCTGACCGCTTTGGCTTTGGCGCTGGCCGAACATGCCGGGCATCGTTCGGCTGTCGCGATCGATGTGGAGTCCCACGGTCGCGTGGAGCGGCTCGGCGATGATGTGGATCTGTCGCGGACGGTGGGCTGGTTCACCGCGAAATATCCTGTATCGCTGCGTATGCCGAACGTGGATTGGGTCGAGATCGCTGGAGACGGCGCTGCGCTGGGAGCTGTCGTCAAAGACCTCAAGCAGCAGTTGCGGGTGACGCCCGAAGGCGTGACGTTCGGATTGCTCCGGTATGTGCGAAACGAAGCCGTGCTCGATGTCGGCGATCCGCAGGTTGGGTTCAACTATCACGGCAGGTCTCACGCACTGGATGATTGGACGGGCGAAAAGGCAACCCCGGGCGTGGATTTCGCCGCCTGGCAGGTGCGGGGCTTGCCAGTGGAGTTGGCAGCCGCCGCGGATATGACGCTTCTACACACTGTCGAGATCAATGCCGCCGCGGTGGATACCGAGATCGGTGCGCGGCTGCAAGCCGCCGTGGCTTTCGCGGCGGCGAAGATGGATCGTCGCGAGATCGAGTCCATCGTTGGTCTGTGGTTCGCGGCGGTCGAAGGAATATGCCGATACGCGCGGCAGGGCGGCAGTGGGCTGGTGCCCGCTGATCTGCTGGTCCGAGATTTCCGCCAATCGCAGATCGATGAGCTGGAGTCGATGTTCGATGTCGCCGACATCTTGCCGTTGGCTCCCTTGCAGGAAGGGCTGCTCTTTCACGCCGCATACGGGGACGGCAGTTCCGATCTTTATGCCACCCAGCTGGATTTGAGTCTGGTGGGTGAGCTGGATGTGGAAGGCCTTCGTGCCGCGGTGCAATCTGTGGCGAATCGGCACCCGCAGCTGAACGCGCGATTCGTCTACCGGCAGTTCCTCCGTCCGGTGCAGGTCGTCGTGAAATCGCCGGCGGTGCCCTGGCGATTCATGGATCTTGCCGTTGTGCCCGAAGCCGAGCGTGATCGCCGCTTGCGGCAGCTGGCGGTGGATGATCGGACCGCGAGTTGCGATCTGGATCGAGAGTCTCCCTTCCGGGTTTCTCTGGTCCGGGTGGCCGCGGGCAAGTTTCACCTCGTGGTAACCGTGCATCACATCGTTCTCGACGGTTGGTCGTTGCCGATTCTCCTCGCGGAGATATTCGGCGCGTATCGCGGCGAGAGCCTGGCCGCGCCGGTGCCGTACCGGAACTATCTGGCCTGGGTATCCGACCAGGACGCGAACGTTTCGAGTGCCGTGTGGCGGGCGAAATTCGCGGGCTTCGAGGAGCCGACGATCATCGACCCGATCGGTGCCTATTCCGATCCGCTCTGTGCATCGCAACGTTTCTTCATACCGGAGTCGACGACGCGTGCGTTGGATGCTGTGGTGCGGCAGTTGGATTCGACGATGAGTACCGTGCTGCACGCGGCGTGGTCTCGGGTGTTGAG
>NZ_JBFAXC010000037.1:0-1486 GCF_040680615.1 Nocardia sp. NPDC052001
GAAGTTTCCAGTCATGATGGAACTCGCGCATCGCACCGCACGAGCCAGAGTCTGACCCGGAATTTTCCTGACCCGAACGGGTGTCTTTCGAAGGACCCGTCGACCTGCTTCCCGACCGATGCGGTGGGCGAGCATGATGGCAACTCGCTCACCGCATTACCCCGAACTCGGGTGTGACTCCGAAGTTTCCTGACCCCAGCGGGTGTCCTTTTCGGGACCCGTCGACCCGAGTTCGGGCCGGTGCGATGCGCCCACCCCGAAATCCCGCCCAGGTCCTGCGCATCGACGGTCGTGACCTGATAGGAGCCTGCCGCACAGCCGGCCCATGACTGGCCTGTCCGACCCACCGCAGCACGCGCAGCACCTGCCGATCCCAGAGAAAGGCAGCACCCGCCCGATGACTTCCTCCCTCGTCGCGCTCGCGGTGGTCTATGTCGGTGTCGACACCCATGCCGACACCCACCACGTCGCGATCGTCAACGAACACGGCAAGAAGCTCGCCGACCGCGAATTCCCCACCACCGCAGCCGGTTACGCGGCCATCGAACGATGGATCACCTCCTTCGGTCGGGTCGCGCGGATCGGTATCGAAGGCACCGGATCCTATGGGGTCGAGCTGGCCCGCTACCTGCACGAGCACGGCCACGATGTCGCCGAGGTAGCGCGCCCGAACCGCCGGCTGCGCCGCGCCCAGGGCAAGACCGACACCATCGACGCCTACGCCGCGGCCCGTCGACTACTCGACGAATCCGGTGTCACCGCACCGAAACTGCGCAACGGCGCGATCGAAGCCGTTCGCGCGTTGCGTGTGGCACGGCACACCGCGGTCAAGGCCTCCACCGCCGCGCTCAACGCGCTGCGCGGGCTGATCACGACCAGCCCGGAAACGCTGCGCAGCCAGCTGCGCGGCCTGTCCCGCGCCAAGTTGTTGGCCACCTGCGCCGCGTTCCGACCCGATACCGGTCACCTCGCAGACCCGGTTCATGCCACGAAACTTGCGCTGCGTTCACTCGCCGCGCGGGTCAAGGAGGCGCAGGATCAGGCCGACCAGCTCGAACGCCACCTGCATCGGTTGCTGAAGCAGGTCGCCCCGAACACGCTGAACGTGTTCGCGCTCGGACCCGATACCGCTGCGGCGCTGGTGATTTCGATCGGCGACAACCCCCACCGGCTGATCGGCGAAGCCGCCTTCGCCCACCTCTGCGGAGTCGCTCCCATTCCCGCATCTTCCGGCAAAACCGTCCGACACCGACTCCACCGGGGCGGAGACCGACAAGCCAACCAGGCGCTGCACGTCGCAGTGATCGTGCGGCTACGTTACGACCAGAGAACCAGAGACTACGTCGCTCGCCGCACGGCCGAAGGCAAGACCAAACCCGAGATCATCCGTTGCCTCAAGCGGTATCTCGCACGCGAGGTATTTCAAGCCCTCCGAACCGACTTCCGCACGTCGGCATCGGCAGCTTGACATCTATAGGAGCGTCCT
>NZ_JBFAXC010000038.1:0-1409 GCF_040680615.1 Nocardia sp. NPDC052001
AGCGATATACAACTCACCGATCACCCCGACCGGAACCTCGGACAAACCCGAATCCAGAACAAACACCGCGGTCCCCGAAATCGGACGACCTATCGACGGTGTCCCCGCACCCGCCACCAGCGGTTCGCTCACCGTCGCACACACGGTCGCCTCCGTCGGCCCGTACGCGTTCACCATGGATCGGCCCGGCGCCCACCGATCGACCAACTCAACCGGGCAAGCCTCCCCCGCGACGACCAGCGAGCGCACCGACTCCAACCCTTCCGGTGGCAACGTTGCCAACGCCGACGGGGTGAGGGTCATGTGGGTAACGCCGAATTCGTCTATGAGATCGGACAGACCGGAAATGCGGGTCGCCGCGTCATCCGGCGGGATGACCAACGTCGCCCCCGTCACCAACGTCACCCATATTTCGAAGACCGTCGCATCGAAACTCCAGGACGCGAACTGTAGAACCCGACTGTCTTCGCCGATACCGAACCGTGCGATCTGATCGGATATCAGCTCGAAGACTCCAGCGTGGGTGACGGCGACACCCTTGGGTGTGCCGGTCGTGCCAGAGGTATGGATGATGTATGCCACCGCCGATTCCGGCGGTACCGGCAACGAGGCCACGGGTCGTGTCGCGAGCGCCGGATCGGTGACATCTATGACCGGCACGTCGTACCCGATCAACCGGGGCGCGAAGGCGCCATCGGTTACCACCGCGACCGGCGAAGCGTCCGCGAGCAGGAACCCGACTCGCTCATCGGGATGGCGCACATCGATCGGCAGATACGCTGCCCCGGCCTTGAGCACACCCAAGGTCGACACAATCGCCGAACCCGAGCGCGGCAGCATCAACGCGACGATGTCGCCTTCGCCAATGCCCCGATCGACCAGCAGATGAGCGAACCGTGTCGACGCCTCATCGAGCTCGCCGTAAGTCCATGACTGTTGTTCGAACACCAACGCGACCGCATCCGGCGTCCGCTCCGCCTGCGCGGCGAACATCACCGGAATCGACACCGCCGCAGTCGGTTCGGCCAGCACCGCCCGATTCGAGAAGCGTGCCAATCGAGTCAGCTCGTGTTGGCCGAGCAACTCGATCGACGACAACCTCCGCTGCGGATCAGCAACCACCGCTTCCAGCACCCGCCGCAACCGGTCCGCCAACTGCTCGATCATCGACGTATCGAACAGTTCGGCCGAATAGTCCACCTGAAGCCGCAGTTCCGCGCCCGGCGTAAATTGAAGCGCCAGCGGATAGTGCACCGTTTCATGGACGTCGATATCAGTGATCGAGATATCTCCGCCGATACTCTCCGCGGAAGCCTCGATTGGGTAGTTCTCGTACACCACGAGCGTGTCGAACAGCTCTTTGTGTCCGGAAGCGCGGCAGATCTCGGTCAACGGCAGAAACTGATGCT
>NZ_JBFAXC010000039.1:0-1290 GCF_040680615.1 Nocardia sp. NPDC052001
TGAGGTTCCCCCGCTTTCTCGGAGAGCTCTGACTGTGGTCCGATAGGGCCGGAAGGAGTCATTCGTGGCAGCACCGAAGAAGTACCCCGATGAATTGAAGGCGCGGGCCGTGCGGCTGTATCGGGAGTCGGACCCGCAGCCGACGATCCGGAAACTGGCCGAGCAACTCGGGGTGCATCACGAAGCGTTGCGGAACTGGATCCGCCAGGCCGAGGCCGATGCCGGCGAGCGGACCGACCGGCCGAGTACCGACATGGCTGCCGAGAACCGCGCGTTGAAGAAGCGAGTCGCCGAACTCGAGCGGGTCAACGACATATTGCGTTCTGCGAGTGCGTATTTCGCCTCCGAGCTCGGCCCGACCCGGCGGTGATCATGCGGTTCGTCGAACAGAACAGCCAACACCCGGTCGAGCTCGTATTACGGGTTTTGGGAATCGCGTCCTCGACCTACTACGAGTGGCGCAAACGCGCGCAGCAACCGTCGGATCGCCATGTCGAAGACGAGCGACTACTGGGCGAGATCGTCGATATCCATACCAGTTCCGGCGGCACATATGGATCGCCGCGAGTGCATGCCATGTTGCGGCGCAACGGCATTCGAGTCGGCCGCAAGCGGGTGGAACGGTTGATGCGGACCTCGCAGCTGCAGGGCGCATTTCTGCGCAAGAAGTGGCGACTCGGGTCGACACGCCAGGATCCGCGGGCCGCTCCGGCACCGGATCTGGTCGAACGCAACTTCACCGCCGAGGAGCCGAACCGGTTGTGGGTCGCCGATGCCACCCGCATTCCCTGCGGGCAGGGCGCGTTCTGGCTCTCCGCTGTCCGCGACGCGTTCTCCAACCGGATCGTCGGCTGGAAGACCTCCGACCGTTGTGACACCGAGTTGGTGCTGGGCGCGCTGGAATATGCGGTCTGGAGCCGCGACATCCGCGATGGCGAACTGATCCACCATTCCGATCGCGGGTCGACCTACACCGCGATCCGTTTCGCTAATCGGTTGGCCGACAACGGTATTGCGCAATCGATGGGGTCTGTCGGTGACAGCTACGACAACGCGTTGATGGAGAACTTCTTCTCCACCCTCAAGACCGAGCTGGTCTACCGGCGAACCTGGCGCACCCGCGACGAGGCCGAGAACGCCCTGTTCGCCTACATCGACGGCTGGTACAACTCCCAGCGCATCCAGAAGAAGCTGGGCTGGCGATCACCCGACGAGTTCGAAGGCGGTTACCATCAACAGGTTCCAGCCGGAACCAGATAATCCGCTCTCCGGATTAGCGGGGGAACCTCA
>NZ_JBFAXC010000040.1:0-1263 GCF_040680615.1 Nocardia sp. NPDC052001
GGGGCTGCTGCAGGATCGGGTGACAGTGGTTAGGCAGCCTGTCGGGCTGCTGGGGACATGATGGTTTCGAATTCGATCGGGGTCAACCGGCCGAGCCGGGCCTGACGACGTCGGCGGTGGTAGGTGCGTTCGATCCAGGTGACGATCGCGATCCGCAGTTGCTCGCGGGTGTCCCAGCGCTGCCGGTTCAACACGTTGCGTTGCAGCAGGCTGAAGAAGCTTTCCATGGCGGCGTTGTCACCGGCGGAACCCACACGACCCATGGACCCGACCATGCGGTGACGGTTGAGCGTATGGACGAATCTCCTTGAACGAAACTGACTTCCGCGGTCGGTGTGCAGAATGCAACCGGCGACATCACCACGGCGGGCGACTGCGTTGTTCAGCGCGGTGACCGCGAGTCGGGACTTCATCCGTGAATCGATCGAATAGCCGATGATCCGGTTGGAGAAGACATCTTTGATCGCGCACAAATACAGCTTGCCTTCCCCGGTGCTATGTTCGGTGATATCGCTGAGCCACAAGCGATTTGGTGCGTCACTGCGAAAGTTTCGCCGCACCAGATCGTCATGGACGGGTGGCCCGGGTCTGCGGTTCTTGCCGCGTCGAGGCTTGCCGAACGCACTCCACCACCGATTGCTCGAGCAGATCCGCCAGGCGGTCCGCTCGGCCATAGTTTCCCCGGCTTCACGGGCCTCGTCGGCGAGAAACCGGTACCCGAATTCGGGATCATCGTGGTGCGCGTCGAACAAGGCGTTGGCTCGATACGCCTCGGCAAGTTCGCCGGCGGTGACCGGTTCGGCCAGCCACCGGTAGTAGGGCTGGCGGGCGAGCTGCAGCACCCGGCACGTCACCGCCACGGGAACCCCTTCGGCGGCAAGCTCTTTCACGAGCGGGTAGAGCCTTTTCCCGGTATCTGGGCCTGCGACAGATACGCCGCGGCGCGGCGCAGGACCTCGTTCTCCTGCTCCAACAGGCGGATCCGGCGACGGGCATCCCGCAGCTCGGCCGACTCGCTGCGTGTGGTTCCGGGCTTGTTCCCGTCATCGACGTCGGCTTGGCGCATCCATTTCGACAACGTCATCGGATGCACACCGAAATCGGCCGCGATCTGCTCCAGGGTCACCCCGTCATCACGATTGCGAGCGACTCGCACGACATCGTCGCGGAACTCTTTCGGATACGGCTTGGGCACTGTGACATCCTCTCAAGCCTGCCGCTCGGCAAGCTATCTCGGTTGTCACCTACTCCTGCAGCAGCCCC
>NZ_JBFAXC010000041.1:0-1073 GCF_040680615.1 Nocardia sp. NPDC052001
TAGGCCGTGTTTTGAAAGTAGTTCGTCTGGCGGGGCGCCGCGAAGCGGTGCCCCGCCAGAGGTGAGCTGGAAAGTACTGTCCGCGTTGGCAAATGGGCGAGGTCTCCGGTAGATGGTTCAGCGACCAAGCAGAACTTCACACCGGAGACCTCGTGGCCAGCGTAGCGGTGACGAGGCGATCGGATCTGACCGATGCCCAGTGGGCGCGGTTGGAGCCGTTGTTGCCTCGTGGCAAGAAGGCGGGCCGCCCGCCGAAATGGAGCAGGCGGCAACTCATCGACGGCATCCGATGGCGCACCCGCGCAGGAACGCCGTGGCGAGATGTTCCGGTGGAGTATGGGCCGTGGCAGACGATCTATGGAATGTTCCGGCGCTGGCAGCGGGCCGGGAACTGGGTTTTCATCCTGAAGTTGCTGCAAGCGTTGGCCGATGCGGTAGGCGCGATCTGCTGGCAGGTGAGTGTGGATTCCACCATCGCGCGGGCTCATCAGCACGCTGCTGGCGCCCGCCGCGAGGGTGGTCGGCAGGTCGAACCGCCAGGCGGGATCTACCCCGAGCCCGATGATCACGCGTTCGGTCGTTCGCGTGGCGGGTGGGGCACAAAATTGCATGTGGCTTACGAGCAGGGACTGCGCCCGTTGGCGGTGGTGCTGACCGGTGGTCAGGCCGCGGACTGCCCGCGCATGAGCGCAGTGCTGGAGGCGATCTGGGTGCCACGCCTCGGTCCGGGGCGGGCGCGGGTGCGTCCGGATCGGGTCTTGGCCGACAAGGCGTATTCCTCTCGCTCGAACCGCGCCTATCTGGCCCGACGTGGTATCCGGGCGACCATCCCGATTCCGATCGATCAACTCGCCAAACGCCGCAATCGTGGCTCCGGTGGCGGGCGGCCACCGGCGTTCGACCCCGAGATCTACCGCGATCGCAACGCCGTCGAGCGCGGCATCAATCAGCTCAAGCAACACCGTGCTGTGGCAACACGATTCGACAAACTCGCCGTCCGCTACCTGGCCACGATCCACATCGCCGCCATCAACCAGTGGCTACGGTGCATTGACTTTCAAAACACGCCCTAG